>NZ_BMPZ01000004.1 GCF_014647855.1 Shewanella gelidii
TTTCATTTCCAGGCGCCTAATTATTCTCGTAAGAGAAATGAGAAAGCCCGCTGCACTGCAGTGGGCTTTTTTGTGTGTGTTGTTTTTAACGGGTCATCGATTTAGCGCATTTGTAAACGATGTGAGCTTAGAGATTGGAACGTTTTATATCGCAGTGCAGATAAGGCAACAATAGGTCGTACTCGTGCATAAAGAATGGTTATTCGGTGCTAGGGTTGTCGTATTGCCCTATCATGGTGCTTAAATGTAATCGTTGTGTCGTATGCATAAGACAAAGCCCTGCATGTTGTGCTAAATTTCGATAACTTGATTCTTCTATTTGAGTTTTACGGGCGGCCAATTGTTGTGGAAATCTAAGTCAGTATTGACTTACTTTATTCCAATATTGATCTTTTTAATTTTTACCTGCTATTCCGTGGGGGTCTACTTCTACGAGCGAAACGCATTGCGGTTAAACATTGCGTCTCAGCAGGAAGAGAGTATTAAACAACAATTGTTTCGAATGCAGTATGTTATTGACGCTGCTTCAAGCATGCAGGATATACAAAGATTAGAGCAAGAAGTTTCGTTAGCCACCACAGATCTGAATGTGATGGTCTTTGTTATGTTAAACTCTAATAGCAAAATCCTTCATGCAAACCATGTCGTATGGCGTAACAGTCGCGCGAGCCAGGTAATTGATGGCTATCAAACCCAAGATCACGCCAGAGTCGTTCATACATCGAAACCGCTTTTCGTTCATAATTGGCAACGACTCTCTCTGCAGGCTTATTACCCAATTGATCAAGCTCGCCAACAAAACCTATTAGAACGCATAGACCTGATTTATGTCGAGATAGACCTATCTCAGGCGTTAGCAACCGTATTTCAAGGTTTAAAGCAGCGAATCTTATGGCAGTGGTTTCTCGGTACATTGTTGATCCTCTTTGTGTGTTTATTGCTTCATACAACCTTGCTACGGCCGTTGCGACAACTCATCCTACTCGCTGAACGTGAAGATAAAGATGCCATTTTGGATTACAAACCGTGCGTATTTGAAGAGGTGAATGTCTTACATCAATATCTAGTGCAAGCGAATGATACGCAAAAGCGAAGCCAGAAAAAGCTGAGGGATAGCGAACAGCGCTGGTTGTTTGCGGTTGAAGCTTCAAGAAATGGTGTGTGGGATTGGGATATTAGTACCGGTGAGGTCTATATGTCCGATCGCTGGAAAGAGATTTTGGGTTATGCTCCGTCTGAGCTGAAGGGAGAGTATCAAGATTGGGAGAGTCGCTTACATCCTGAAGAGCGGGTGATGGTGCTTCAGTCTTTACAGAAGTACCTTAACGGGGAAACAGATACTTTTGAAAGTGTGCATCGCTTAAAGCATAAGCAAGGTCACTATATTTGGATTCTTGACCGCGGTATGTTAATTGATTGGGATTCAGATGGACGACCGAAGCGCATAGTTGGCATTCATACTGATATTACCGAAGACGTCAATCGCCAGCAAAGCTCTCATATCGATATCCAAGCACCGAGTTATGAAAAGCTTGATGCACAATTAAAAGCGTTAATGGCACAAGGAAATACGCAGCAATTTGGTGCGCTATTCCATATTGGTGTAGATAATTATCAGTCCATTTGTTCTTCTTTGGGCCAAGAAAGCGCGAAACGGATCGGTACTCAGCTCGCCGCTCGCTTATCTAAATTGGGCGGTGACTTAATGCAAGTCGATAGCGGAGAGTTCTGTCTATTGATGAAGGGGTTAAGTGTCGAGGGCGGCGAGATTGACCATAAAGCGCTCGCAGTAGCAAGTGAAATCAGGCATTTAATTGCACGGGATTTACATGTAGCGAACCAGGATATCAATTTGAATGCGATGGTCGGTATTTGCGTGATTGAGCAACACGACTTATTTGAAGCGGAACAAGTCCGGCGCTATGCCCAATCTGCAATGTACAGCGCGCGCAATCATGCAGATGAGCGTTGTGTAATTTATAGTAATGATATGGATTTTGCTGCAAGACGACGAGAGTCGTTGCGAGAACAGTTGCGGCAGTCAGTCATAGAAGAGTCCTTATCTTTAACGTTTGAACCTATTGTTGATAGTCGCGGAACGATTCGTATGGCGGAGTCAGTTCTTGGTTGGAAGCATCCACAGTTTGGAATGATTGACGAGCAAGAGTTCCGCATGCTTGCTGAAGATATAGGGGCATCAGAGAAGCTACACCACTGGCATTTGCAGCAAGTGTGCGAGATTGTAAATCGTGCTGACGAAACTGGTGTCTATTTACCGCTTGTGAGTCTTGATGTTTGCGCGGGACTATTTAACCAACCAGAGTTTGTCGACAGCGCCCTGCGTATATTGCAACGCAATGGCGTTGCGCCGCAACGGGTTGAATTTGAGCTGGATGAAAATACCTTCTTAAGTAACCTCAATATTGTGAAGCGTCATATTAAGTCGCTTAGAAAGCATGGATTTGGTGTAGCAATTGATCACTTTGGTTTGGGTAATGGTTCTTTGACCTATCTAAGCCAGCTTACCGTGACTCGTGTCAAGTTGAGCCGTACGGCACTCTCGAGTGTCGGGGAGCAAGGGAAGAGTGGGCAGCTCACTTTGGCTCTGGTTGATCTATTAGAGCGTCTAGAGCTTAGTATGGTCATCCAAGGTGTCAAAAGCAGTGGTCAATTCGATCATGTTCGCAGTGCCAACGCCTATTTTCAGGGAGACATTTTTTGTAAAGCCGTATCAGGGTCGGAACTGATTTACCTCATTCAAAAAGGTGCTAATCTACCGCGTGCTGCAGGAAGTTAAATAGTTGTTCTAAGGCCGTTGAGCGTACCGGATCTGTTTCCATAAATATTTCATGTTTTGCCCCTTTCACTTGATAAAGCTGGGTTGATGAATTGCTAGCATGTTTGTGCGCGCAGTTATCAACCACGGTATCTAACTCGGCCTGCAAAATAAGCGTAGGTGTTTGTAATTCCTTAAGATGAATTGCCAGCTTGTTACACGTGAGAAGCGACTGAATTAACCATTGGTTTGTTGGAGACCCTAATTGCGCTTGAGGGTGTGTTTCATAGAGTTGTCGATAGTATTGATAGCGACTTCGACTATGGGTTAAATCATTTTTTATAAAGGGTGTCGGGTCGTAATCGCTTCCTCCAAGAATATAGTTTGCAGCCTTCCCGGGCTGATAGCGGTTGAGAAGCCGCGCGAGTGTGAGTATGAACGGGCTTGGTACAGGCAGGCTTATGCCAAACATCGGTGCGCACATGACGGCTGCAGTAAAGGTTTGAGGGTGCTTTAACATATATAAGCTTGCAATGGTGCTGCCCATTGAGTGCGCAACTAGAAACAAGTTTTGATGTGACTGTTTTTGAACAACGTTATCAATAAACGCCTCAAAGTCGTCCACATAGTCTTCAAATTGATCAACATGGCCTTGATGCGAATTGGGTATCATTCGGCTCGATAGCCCCTGACCTCGATGATCTACACAATAGACACTATAGCCCTGCTGGTACATGTCATACATGAGTTCAGCATATTTAATATAGGATTCCACTCTCCCGCTGCTAATCACGATTGCCTGTTGACTTTGTGGGTGCTCAATATATGCATATGCAAGCTTTATCTGCGAGTTGACGGTTAATGTCGCTTGCGTCACCACGGCCCAAAACTCGGAAAGTTTAGGTGAGTTTAGCTCTGTTTCTGAAGAATATTTCACGCTCATTATTACCTGCATCTTTATTTTAACTGATGAGCGATCACGCACCATCTTGGGGACTCTTGAGTTGCGACTGAATAAAACGCTCTATTTGTTGTTCCAGTATGCTTAAGGTAACAGAACCATTGCCGAGCAGTGCATCGTGGAACTTACGAATATCAAATTGATCGCCAAGGCGAGTTTCGGCGTCTTGGCGTAATCGTTTGATGGTGAGTTCACCAATTTTGTATGATAGTGCCTGTCCTGGCCAAGCGATGTAGCGGTCAATCTCTGTCGTGACATTGTGCAGTGATAAAGCAGTATTGCCTGCCATATAGTCGATTGCTTGTTGACGACTCCAACCCTTTGCATGCATGCCCGTATCGACAACGAGCCGAGCAGCACGCCACATCTCATAAGTTAATCTGCCAAAATTGCTATAAGGGTCTTTGTAAAAACCAGCTTCTAATCCGAGATACTCAGAATATAGCCCCCAGCCCTCACCAAAAGCTGATATATAGCTGTAGCGGCGAAAGTTGGGTAATCCTTCAAGCTCTTTATTTAGTGCAATTTGTAGGTGATGACCGGGTACAGCCTCATGTAGCGTTAAAGCTTCAAGCTCGTACAGAGGACGTTTATCTAATGCGTAAGTATTGACCCAATAATAACCTGCTTGATCGTCTCTATTTGAGCCAGAGTAGCGCCCAGTTGTATATTTGGGGGCTATTTCCGCAGGCACAGGCGCAATGCCATACGGCATTCTGGGTAAGCGGCTAAAATACTTTGGCAACATTGCATCAGCTTTTTTGGCGATAAAGCTTGCCTCTTTTAAAAGCTCTAGCTCTGTTTTGGGGTAAAACTTAGGATCTGTTCGTAAGTCGTGTAAGAAGTCTGCAAAGCTGCCTTTAAAGGCAAATTGCTCAATAATGCTGTTCATTTCTTTTTTAATTCGAGCGACTTCTTTTAGCCCTAATTGGTGAACCTCATCAGCGGTCATTGCGAGGGTTGTATAATGGGCCACACGATTGGCATAAAACTGCTTGCCCTTTGGCAGGTCGCTCGCTGCGATACTGCGCGAGGCATTCGGTATGTATTGATCTCGCATGAACAAGAGGAAGTCTTGATAAAGCGGTACAACATCGTTTTGTATAATGTTAATCGCTTGCTGCTTCAGTTGCTTCGCATTTGTTATGTGAGTGGGCATATTGTGAAATGGAGTGAAATAGATGCTTTGCTCTGCTGGAGTGATAAATGCTTCTATGCTGGCATCAAACCCATCTAATACGACTTGTGGCGGCGTAATGTGGTGCTTGAGGCCTTGCTTTAGCCAATAGGTCTGCTGAGCAAAATAGGTGGGAAGTGCTGCGAGTTTATCGAGGTAGTTCTGATAATCCTGCTGGTTGTGGAACTTTGATTTAGCAATGCGTGATATCTCAGCATGAAACCCACTTTCTGCTGACAGTGGCACATAGTGACGGTGGAAATCATATTTATCGATCTGGTTTTGCAGTTGGTATTGCAGTAGCTCGGCGTTCATTCGCTCTTGAGTGGAGAGCGGTGCTAAGGGTAGTCGTTTTAGGCGGCTTAGTAAGTCGCGTTTTTTGTCGGCTGCTTTTTTTAGGGTTAAAGGTGCTAAATCTGGTAATTGGTTACCGGCTTGATTGTTCCCTAGTGCGTAGCTAAGTGAAGGTGATTCTTCTAGGGTGATTGCCCACGCTTGCTCGATGATCTGATTGAGCTGTCTATTCGCCGATTCAGACTTGACTTGGGGGGCTGTTGTATTCATACAGGCTGTTAAGCTGAGCAGTATGCATGCAATACAAAATCTGTTTAGCATCGACCTTCTCCGAGGGTTAGTTGTGTGCGTTAAGTGAAATATTGATATTGCTGGATATCATATAGATTAATTGCAAGACAGCAATTGTAAACCTGTGAGTTGATGTAACGATTGACTTGGTTGGGGGGAGTTGCGCTATCTTTTTGTGTGGCCAATATGAAAAAGCCGACAAAAAAATTGTCGGCTTTTGGATTCGTCATGATTTATTTCGGAATTAAATGACGCGTGAGAACTGCTGCTGGCGCGCTTTTTCTCGATAATACACATCAAAGCAAATACAAATATTGCGGATCAGTAAACGTCCTGTCGTACTAATTGTCATCTTACGGTCCGTGATATCAACAAGGCCATCATCGACAAACGTTTGCAGTAGCTTTAAGTCTTCTGCAAAATACTCTTCGAAGTTAATGCCTAGTTTGGACTCGATATCGGCCATATCTAATTCGAAATGGCAGATAATCTGTTTAATGACAACGCGGCGAATTTCATCGTCACGATTTAGGCCACAACCTTTCCAAAGGGCATGACCTTGGGCATCGATTGCTTCGTAGTAAGGGCGAATATCTTTTTGGTTCTGAGCATAGCAATCGCCAATTTGGCTAATTGATGAAACACCTAAACCGAGTAAGTCACACTCTTCTTGAGTGGTATAACCTTGGAAGTTTCGGTGTAACTTGCCTTCATTTTGTAGGCGAGAAAGCTCATCGTCAGGTTTTGCAAAGTGATCCATACCAATGTACTGGTAACCTGCTCCAGTTAAGGTTTCGATCGTTTGATGTAGCATATCTAGCTTCTGCTTCGGCGAAGGAAGGTGTTCATCTTTAATCTTACGTTGCGCAGCAAATCGTGCAGGTAAGTGGGCATAGTTAAAGACAGACAAGCGATCCGGATCGAGGTCGAGCACCCTCTGCATCGTTGTTGCAAATGTCTCAGGTGTTTGGTGGGGCAAACCATAGATTAGATCAATGTTTGTTGATACAAAGCCAAGTGCTTTTGCCCGTGCCATAAGATCAAAAATGAACTGTTCATCCTGCTCACGGTTGACCGCAACTTGTACTTCTTTGTTGAAGTCTTGCACACCAATTGAAACACGGTTAAACCCAGCTTCTTTCAATGTATCGAGCATGGTTAGCTCAATCTCTCTCGGGTCGACTTCAATCGAGTACTCACCTTCTTCCGCAAAGTTAAAATGTTCTTTAATTAAAGCGGATAAGGTTAAAATTTGTTCCGGAGACAAGAAGGTTGGTGTGCCGCCGCCCCAGTGCATTTGTGTTACTTGGTAATTTTTGAATAGTGGTGCGCGTTTTACGATCTCACTGGTCAAATACTCAATGTATTGATCGGCTTTGTGTTGATGGCGAGTAATCACCTTGTTACAGCCACAGTAGTAGCAAAGCTTTGCACAGAAAGGAATATGGATATATAGCGACAACTTATCACTTTTACTTGTTTGAATTGCCTGCAATAGGCGATCTTCAGTAAATGAATCGTCGAACTCTAATGCCGTCGGATAAGAAGTATAACGGGGACCACTATAGTTATATTTTTCGATCATCGACTGATCCCAACTAATTTGTGTGGACTGACTCAAGACAATTCCTCCGCGGATAAAATAAATTTTCGCCGTAACCATGTGACGTTGCGAATCGAGTGGACTAAAACATCGCGACATCGGTGACAGATTTTTACCAATATCACCGAAAAAATGCTGTTTGTCTGCGGTTTTGTTGGTGTTTTGTGCTCATACTCACGGCATTGATAAAGTATAGTGCAATTGCTGAAAAAGCACTGATTTTTCAGGTTTATTTAAGATTTAGATTTAGCTAATTCTTTTCAATGAACTCAGTGGATTTTGTTATTGAAATCTATTAACTTTTTGGCATCTTCTAAAATTGATTGCTCTAGTTTAGATTCCGATTTCATTCGCTTTAAATCAAGTTTCATTCGAGCTTGTTTATCTAACTGTTTTCTAGCATTCATGATTGGGTGGTGCTCAATCACGGCGAAATGGGCAAAGATCCCTGGGTATTCCGTTTGTACATGCTCAGCCATAGCAGCCTGTTCAAACAATTTCGCTATTCGCATAACACCTTCAGATAGCTCACAACGGTCATCAATCATGGCTTGTGCGATATATCGAATATCTGCGTAGATCGCATTGCGCTTTTGCTGTTGAAGTTTGCTCTGCCGCTGTTGTTCCTGTTTTTGAGCCATATTTTGTTTTTTGAGCTTGAACAGTAAATATGCTGCATAACTCGTCAAGCAAAAGATGATGCTCGCTGCTGCAAATAAAAGAAGGTGGTTCAAAAGTAATGCTTCCCTTTACTGTTGGCGTATTGGTGTTTGGTTACTCAAAGCGTTATGTACTGAGAGTAACCTTAATGCTGATTACTCTTGATAATCCTTAAGTAAATCAGCACCGGACTCAAATTGAGCGAATAGCTCATCATCTGTCGCTTTGCGAGTTGATGTATCTGCGTTGTCTTCTTCGTCAGCAATTCCAAGTTTTGTCATTAAACGCTCAATTGTATTGAGTTGCTTATCTAACCAAACTTGATCTTCATTGGAGAGTTGGCGACCTTCCTCAAGCATATCAAGTAGCTTGTTCAGGCGAGGATCTTCTTCAAGTCTTAGCAGCTTTTGCTCATCTGTTTGCTGCGGCTTTTGAGCTTTCTTTTCTTCTGTATTGCTTGGTTTCGCGTTTGTTTCTGGTAATGAAAGTGCAACAGGCTTTTTGCTGCCATGGCGAGGATTTTTTTTCGCTTCAGCATTTGGATCCAGTTGATCTTTAATCAAGGCAGCATTGTGGCGGCTACCGCTTCGGTTACCTGAATTCTTTTTCTTCGTGGCTGCTTTGCGATCAACTTTTTTGGTTCTCGGAGCGAGTTTTGGGCCGTTGTCGCCGCCCTTACGTGATTTTTTACTGTGTGACATAAACTTATACTCAGTTAATTGGGTTACGCGCTGTAAATTGAGTGCGCATCAATCTACTTGCTATGTCGAAATTAGGTCGCGTTTTATATCAGATTTTGACGTTTTTTGCATCAAAATCAGTTCATCTGTGGCAAATAATAGCTTAAATCCGTATAAATCAGCCAAAAACTGGAATGTCTGTGGTTGATAGAAGGACACGTGAGTTGGGTTATTCTTGTGATGCCATTTTGCAAAGCCGCTTAAGTTCGTCAAAATTTTAGTGCTAATGGCAAGCCAGCCTTCGGGCTTAATCAATCGACTTAGTGTGAGCCACTCTTTTCTTGGGTTAGCGAAATGTTCAATCACATGATAACTGCATACAAAATCGTAGGATTGCCGCAATGTCCCCAGATCCTCTGACAAAAAAGGGTCGTAGTTAAAAATATGATGATTATTACTGGCTAATAAATCATAGCTCTCATCGGGTAGGCTTCGCCCAAAATTTAACCCTGTGAGCTGACCTGTATTCAGTTGACTGAGCTGTAAAGAAAGTGCTTGAACAAATAACAGAAGCTTGGCTTGCTTTGCATTGGTTTGCGCCTTGATGTAGCGGGTTCTTTTGACTTCAGGAGGTAAAAAATTAAGGCTGTTAGCAAATACAAATTCGCAATGTGGGCAATGGTAAAAGCTGCGCTTTTTATCTTGAACTATCATTTGAGCGTTTAGGCTCTGACAAAGAGGGCATCGATGCATGGTCAGTTTTTATTGCGGCAACTTAGTTCCAGTATAAAGCTTGCTGGTTGAGGCTGTCATCTATTAGTACATTGATTTAAGGCCTAAAAATGGAAAAAAGGCGGTAGTTTAACTACCGCCTTATCAATGATGCTTAATGCATCTCATTCTGATTCCAAGTATCCATACTTGCGCTGTGACTTTCCCGGTCAATCTCCATTTTTTTTGGTTTGCTTTCCATGCAATAGATTTAGTTTTCGGCCTTCCAGGCCCTTTATTTTTACCACTTTATCCGTTTGTGGTTGGCTTCGTCATCAGTGACGCCAAATACACCATCCGTGTCATTTCTTAAGTATCTTCCAATGATAAGCTTGCATCCAGCAAGTGCATCCTCAGCGATTAGCTTCCTATGCTATTGGTTGAATCCTTCAATCCAATGTCCTGTTGGGCAAGTTTCCCTGGTTCCGTAGTGGTTGCGCATTCACGCCCGTTCAAAGAACAAAACCCTACATAATCGATTTGACCTGGACTTCAAATGAAAGTCTCTACTCATTTTATTATTATTGGTTGAGGGTCAGGTTTATTATTATTAGTTGGTTATTTTTGGTTTTATTTTAGTTTCTGTATCCGATATCTGTTCGATGCTCATTATTTTTATTCGAACAGTTGGGTTTATCTCGGTACGGGCACATTAAAGCTAAATTTGTGACCCATGTCAAGCTTGAGCTTGTCAGTTGACGTAAGCGTTAACATAAGGGTGTAAAAAAGAGTGACACTTCACTCTTTTTTTATTGTTTTTAGCTACTTCAAGCTACCAATATAGGTCGATAATGCTTCAATGTCGTCGTCACTCAGTTTCGTCGCAACGTCTTGCATCATGCCGTTTAGATCGTTGTTTCGGCTAGCATCACGGAATTTATTGAGCTGAATTTTGATATAATTTGCGTGTTGGCCGCCAATATTGGGGAAGCCAGCCAATTCTGAGCCTTTACCTAGAGGGCCATGGCATGCCATGCAAGACGTGATGCCTCGAGACATATCGCCACCCATGTAGAGTTGTTTGCCAGTTTCAGAATATGGCGCATCTGCAATTTGTAAGGCTTGGCTAGCATAATAAGCAGAGATATCTGCGATATCTTGGTCGCTGAGCGCGGCTGTCATACCACCCATAATTGGGTCCATACGACCTTCTTTGCCACCGGTTTGAACAGCGCTACGAAAATCGTGCAATTGTTTCTCTAGATAGGTAGGATGTTGTCCCGCAAGCTTCGGGTACATGTTGACCATGCTATTGCCGTCCATTCCGTGACAGGCTGAGCAAACAACAGCTTTAGATTTTCCAGCTTCAACATTACCTTCTGCATGAACAGGCGAGGATATTGAGGCTATTACAGACAGCGCTAGAGCTAACTTTTTCATGGCGTTCCAACTTCTCGTTATGATGATTGTCCTGAGCTTACTAGGAGCGACCTGCAAGCATGGTAAAATAGTAAATAGTGTGATCGAGCTAATATTTTACACGAAAACGTGGAAAAGTAAGCATTTCTTCAATATTTATCGTGTTGAATTTAATATTTTTTGGAGTAGACCGTGAGTGAATCTCGTATTGATTTTAGAAAAGCTAAGTTTTTGATCAGTGCACCCGATATTGCGCACCTTGATGAATACCTGCCGGGTGATGCCGGCGTGGAGATTGCTTTTGCCGGCCGCTCTAATGCAGGTAAATCAAGTGCATTAAATGCATTGACTGAGCAAAAAGGGCTGGCGCGTACGAGTAAAACTCCCGGGCGTACTCAGCTCATCAACGTTTTTTCTCTTGATGAACATCGTCGCTTAGTTGATTTACCAGGGTACGGTTTTGCTCAAGTGCCACTAGCTATGAAGAAGAAGTGGCAGCAAGCGTTGGGAGAGTATTTGCAAGAGCGACAGTGTCTATCAGGGGTGGTTGTATTAATGGATATTCGCCATCCAATGAAAGATCTCGATATGCAAATGATTGAGTGGGCTGTTGAAAGTGAGATCCCTGTTTTAGCTTTACTTACAAAGTCGGACAAGCTTGCGCAAAATGTTCGAATGAAAACAGTGAATGCCGTTCGTAAAAAGTTGGCAGACTATGGTGAGGCAGTTAAAGTCGAGCCGTTTTCTGCATTAAAAGGGACGGGGAAGCCAAAAGTACTTGGAATCTTGAATGCGTGGTGCAATCCACAGTGGTTGGTTGATGCGTTAGCTAATCCGGAAAATGAAGACTAGGATGTGGTTGCAGGCGATTTAGAATAGGGGGCGTAGCCCCCTTTTTGTTGTGCCGAATAAGGCGAGAAGGCAATTTTAGCTGCATGTCGACAAATTGAGGGCGAAAAAAAGCCCCAGCAATATAACATTGCTGGGGCGCCATAATTTGGCTTGTCACTATAAAGTGAAATAAAGGTCTGAAAGATAGAACATCTTAACCTCTGTACCCTACGCAGAGAATATTACCCCATTTATCATAATATGAAAAACTGTTTTTTAATTAGAACCACATTAATGTGATGTAGATCTTCGTTTTTGATGGCGATTTAGCCAGTTTTTGATCTTTTTTAATCAAAAAATCGCGTTTAGGGTTAAAAAAAGTCAGAAAACAGAAGTTTTCTGACTTAATTGTAATCAAATTATGAGTCGAGGACTAAAACAGGCAATTTTTTTGAATTGCCAAAGTGATGAGTTTAGTGAGCTTGATCCCAAGTTTCACCTACATCCGCCTCTGCAATTAAAGCGACATCAAGATCTGCAGCTTGCGCCATGAGTTCGCAAACCTTTGTCTTTAAGTGGCTTGCTTGACTACTCTCTACTTCAAAGACTAATTCATCATGGACTTGCATGATCATTTTTATTTCGCCTTGAGTTTCTTGATGTATCCACTCAGAAACCATGATCATTGCGCGTTTGATGATATCGGCTGCAGTGCCCTGCATCGGCGCGTTAATTGCTGCCCGCTCCGCAGCTTGACGACGCATGGCATTGCGATCCTTGATCGCTGGCAAGTAGAGGCGACGACCATTTAAAGTCGAGACATATCCTTGTTCGGCAGCAAGAGCTCGTGTTTCTTCCATATACTGGAGAACGCCAGGGTAGCGCTCGAAATACGTATCAATGTACGACTGTGCCTCCTTGCGAGGGATATCAAGCTGCTTTGCTAGGCCAAAAGCGGACATGCCGTAGATTAAGCCGAAGTTTACAGCCTTTGCTCGGCGACGTTGCTCTGCTGTGACTTCATTAAAATCTACGCCAAATACTTCAGATGCCGTCGCTCTGTGAATATCTTTCCCTGCTGCAAAAGCGCTCAAAAGACCTTTATCTTGAGATAAATGCGCCATAATTCGCAGTTCTATTTGAGAGTAATCCGCTGCAAGGATTTGTTTGCCCTCTGGTGCGATAAACGCATGGCGAATTCGGCGGCCTTCTTCGGTTCGAATGGGGATATTTTGTAGGTTTGGCTCACTAGAGGATAATCGACCTGTCGCCGCATTTGCTTGGTGGTAGCTTGTATGTAAACGACCGCTTTTGGGATTAACCATGAGTGGCAATTTATCGGTATAAGTGCTTTTTAACTTACTTAAACTACGGTGCTGAAGAATAATTTTTGGCAGAGGGTAATCTAGCGCCAGTTCTACTAGAACTTCTTCTGCGGTTGAAGGCGCACCTTTGGGCGTCTTTTTGATGACCGGATAGCCTAGCTTCTCAAAAAACAGAGCTTGTAACTGTTTAGGCGAACTTAGATTGAAGGTTTCCCCCGCAATTTCATAGGCTTTTTGTTCCAGCTCATCAATTTTCCGAGCGAGCTCTTCACTTTGTTGCCCTAGCATCATGCTATCAATGAGCACGCCGTCACGCTCGATACCTGAAAGCACTGAAATTAATGGTAGCTCTAAATCGGTGAATACTTTGGCAAGCTCTGGTTCTTTTTCAAGTCTTGGCCACAGGTGCAGATGTAGGCGCAAGGTAATATCTGCGTCTTCTGCGGCATAAGGGGCTGCAGTTTCGAGGTTGATTTGATTAAACGTTAATTGTTTCGCGCCCTTTCCTGCGATTTCCTCAAAGCTAATGTTCTTATGACCTAGATATTTTAGTGCTAGGCTATCCATATCATGGCGAGATGCAACAGAGTTAAACACATAAGACTCAAGCATGGTGTCAAATGCGATGCCTTTGAGGCGAATCCCAACATTGGCTAAAATGCTCATGTCGTACTTAAGATTTTGTCCAACTTTTTTCAGTTGTGGATCTTCAAGTAGTGGTTTGAGTTTTGAGAGTACAAGTGCTTGATCTAACTGGACTGGTGCGCCGTCATAATCATGGGCTAACGGAATATAAATTGCTTCACCAGGTGCAACAGCAAATGACAGCCCTACGAGCTGCGCTTCCATATAATTAAGGCTAGTGGTTTCGGTGTCGAGTGCAATGAGGGGCGCTTTGTTTAATTTATCGATCCATTGCTCGAGCTCTGTTTCGGTATAGATAGTGTGGTAATTGGCTTCGATTTCTGTTTTAGATGTTTCGGATTCTTCAGACGTATTTGCCGTGCTAGTTTGCTGATGATTGCCATCCAAAACTTCTGCTAACCAACGTTTAAACTCCATTTCTCCATAGCATTTTATTAACTCGTCTCTATTTGGATCTGTTACGTTGAGCTGTTGCCAATTTTGTTCTAACTCGACATCGAGCTTAATGGTTGCGAGCTCGTATGATAGGCGCAGCATTTCACCATGCTCTGCGAGTTTTGCTGGCATGGTTTTCGAGCCCCTAAAGCCAAGCGCTGGCATTTTTTCAGGTGAAGCCAAAATTTCATCTATGCCCCCTACACCAGTAAGCATGGCTAAGGCCGTTTTTTCGCCAACACCGGGTAGGCCGGGAATGTTATCTGCTTTATCCCCCTGTAACGCAAGCAAATCAATGATGAGCTCTGGGCCAACCCCAAACTTTTCCGACACTTCGCTTGGCCCCATGATTGTATTGGTCATGGTATTAATCAGGGTGACATTTTCGTTCACAAGTTGCGCCATGTCTTTATCACCAGTACTAATGAGTACGGCGCGACCTTCTTGACTTGCTTGGTGGGCGATGGTGCCAATCACATCATCAGCTTCGACGCCAGAAATACTAATGAGTGGCAAGCCGAGTGCGCGAATAATGCGATGTAATGGCTCTATTTGCGTACGAAGGTCGTCGGGCATTGGAGGGCGATGAGCTTTATAGTCTTGATACATGTCATTGCGAAATGTTTTGCCTTTTGCATCAAATACAACGGCCATTTGTGTTGGCGCGTATTGCTTCATTAAGCTGCGTAACATGTTAATGACGCCATACACTGCACCCGTGGCCTCTCCTTTGGAGTTGGTGAGGTGCGGCGGTGCGTAAAAAGCTCGGTATAAATAAGAAGAACCGTCGACAAGAATTAACGGGTTTGAGTCAATTTTAGGCATGTTTCAGTCGTCATGAGAGTGATTATGGGCGAATGATAGCATGATCTAAAAAGGAATTTTAAAACAAAGCGAAAAAGCAGTTGCCTGTGGATAAGTCTGTGAGTTGAATTTGTTTGTGGGATTTTGTTCAGAAGTTTCCAGCGAACGTATGCCACATAAGTCATTGATAGGTGGCGGTAAAAATTAATTTTGTGAAGTCCGTAGTGTTTTTTAGAATATCATCCTGATTTGTGGATTTTTATTTTCCTTATCCTTTGCTTTATAGAAAGTTGGCTTCATTTCCAACACTTGGTAAAGTTAGCTCGAATAATTTAGCACGATTTTTAATCAGATCAAGTGATTTCATCACTGTTTGTTAAATCTAAATGACATAAGAGGCGGTTTTTTTATGAAAAATGTTGCGATTCTGATCAGTGGTTGTGGTGTTTTTGATGGTGGTGAAATTCATGAAACTGTGTTGACCATGTTAGCGGTGGCTAGTGCAGGCGCGAATTACCAGTGTTTTGCACCAGATATCCCACAAATGCATGTCGTAAACCATTTGACCGGTGAAGTAGATGCAAATGCCAATCGTAATGTTTTGGTGGAGTCTGCGCGGATTGCTCGAGGAGAGATAAAACCGACAACGGATTTAAACATTGACGACTTTGATGCGTTATTAATTCCGGGCGGATTTGGTGCGGCGAAAAATCTGTGCAATTTTGCGACAAATGGCAGTGAGTGTGATGTTGAGCCTGCGGTGGTGCAATTTGTCGGCGAGTTCAAGATCGCGCATAAGCCTGTTGGCTTTATTTGTATCGCGCCGGTTATGATCCCGAAGATTTACGGAGCGGGGACAAAAGGAACCATAGGTCATGATGTCGATACGGTGCAAGCATTCAATTTAATGGGCGGAGAACACCAAGAAGCTGCGGTCGATGAAATTGTTGTGGATGTTCATTCAAAGGTTGTGAGTACGCCGGCGTATATGCTGGCTGGATCTATATTGGAAGCTAAATCGGGGATTGATAAGTTAGTTTCTCAAGTTTTGGCGATGAGTTAGTCGCGTTGGTTTATAGAAATAATGACGAGGCATTACATAGCAATGCCTCGTCGGTCAATGATTGACGTCATTGGGTTTTAAGCGGTAACTGTCAAACCAGCCTTGTAGCAAACCAACACATAAGCCTGTGACGTGGGCCGCGTTCGCAGTGGATGAGCCTAGTATTTCGACAAAGCCCAATACCAGCCACAGCAACATAAAGCCAATATAGGCTCTGGGTAAGTTCAGCCCTTTTTCTGGGCGTTTATGCCCCATGACCCAGACGTATCCTACGAGCGCATAAACAACACCGGACAAGCCTCCAAAGTTGGGGCCTGCAACATAGAATTGTGCAATATTAGGTAGTGTGCCGCCAACACATAGCAGAATCAGAAGGGGCTGCAGCCCAATTCTGTTTTCTATTTTTCCGCCTAAGTACCACCACCAAAGTAGATTGAAGATAATGTGCATCGCGGTAAAGTGCAGCAAACTTGGTGTAAAGACGCGCCAAAACTCAGCGAGATTAATCTCTCCCACGGCACCGAAGAACGATAAGGCATTGAAAACGGGTTCAGTGAAACCATAGTGCAAGCCGACGTAAACAACAGTACAAGCGAGGAACATTAAGAGCGTGAGAGGGCCTGCACCTGTGATAAATTGCGTCGCGAGTTGTAATGAGGGGGCGCCATAATCCAGCTGGCTGTTGTCTTGTTTATTGGTTTGACCATGGCTCCACGACGCAAGATGATATTTGGCATCATTTGGGTTTTGAATAAATGCTTGGAACTCTGCTTGTGCTTGAGCTGCATGTTGTTCATCGTCTATGCCGATAATGACGCCGTGTTCAGCCGGCAAGACCTGACATTCAATGTTGAGCCCTTTGAGGTAGTCGATGAAAGCTTGGGCAATACGTGGATTTGGAAGCCTACCTATTTCGATCAAATCTCTATCCTTAAATTGCTCGTCAAGTGGATATCTTGGTCGTGGTTACTAACTTGTTCAAATTTATGATAGTGCTTGCTGCCAAGCTTGGTAGCCGCCATCTAAACTATATATATCATCAAAGCCCTGCTGATTTAAATATAGCGCTGCATTTTGGCTGCTAATCCCGTGATAACAAACCACAACCAGTGGCGCATCTAAATCAGCTTGGCGTAGAAAGTCCACCATGTTGTCATTGCTTAAATGAATTGATGTATCTATATGTCCTTCAGCAAAGCTATGGGGATCTCGAATATCGGCAATCTGAATTTTATCCGAATCCTTGAGCATTTGTTGCAGTTGGGTCACGCTGAGGTGCTGGAATTCAGACATAAATGTTCCTTGTATTTGTCTGTTAGCGCTCTGCCAAGTCTAGTGTGCATGAGCGCTATGCTTTTTATGAACTTTAATTTTGAGCTCTGAGGACAGCACTCAATATACTGCTACTTATTTGTCCCAATTGAGGATCACTTTACCAGATTGGCCAGAGCGCATTGCGTCGAAGCCTTTTTGGAAGTCATCAACTGAATAATGGTGCGTAATGATGGCTGACATATCGAGGCCTGATTGGATCAGGCTGGCCATTTTGTACCAGGTTTCAAACATTTCTCGGCCATAAATGCCTTTGATAATGAGTCCTTTGAAAATGACTTTACTCCAGTCAATCGCCATGTCTTGCCCTGGAATACCCAGCATTGCAATTTTTCCACCATGATTCATGGTTTCAAGCATGGAATGAAAAGCCGAGGGGACACCAGACATCTCGAGTCCGACATCAAAGCCTTCGGTCATGCCGAGTTCATTCATGACTTGGCTTAGGTCTTCATTGGCTACGTTAACTGTGCGAATATCACCAAGTTTTTTGGCCAAGTCCAGTCGATATTCGTTTATATCGGTAATGACGACATGGCGTGCACCGACGTGCTTACATACCGCAGCAGCCATAATACCAATGGGGCCGGCACCTGTGATCAGTACATCTTCACCAACCACGTCAAAAGACAAAGCGGTGTGTACCGCATTGCCGAGGGGATCAAAAATTGCCGCTAAGTCATCCGGTATATCATGAGGCATTTTAAAAGCGTTAAAAGCCGGGATGACGAGGTATTCTGCAAATGCACCTTGACGGTTTACGCCAACCCCTGACGTATTGCGGCAAAGGTGGGTTCTGCCACCGCGGCAGTTACGACAATGGCCGCAAGTAATATGGCCTTCGCCAGAAACACGATCGCCAATGGTAAATCCTCGGACTTCTTGTCCCATATCGACAACTTCGCCGACATATTCATGACCCACAACCATTGGAACAGGAATCGTGTTTTGCGACCATTCATCCCAGTTGTAGATATGTACATCGGTCCCGCAAATTGCGGTTTTCTTAATTTTGATCAGTAAATCGTTATGGCCAACTTCAGGCATCGGCGCATCGATTTTCCAAATCCCTTCTTCAGGTTTTAGTTTACTTAATGCTTTCATTGTCTGATTCCTAAATGATGGCCATTTCTTTGGCAATACGAGTAAAGGCTTCAATTGCTTTATCGAGTTGCGCCTTGGTATGTGCTGCGGACATTTGTGTTCTAATTCGAGCCTGCCCCTTTGGAACAACTGGGAACGAGAAGCCAATAACGTAAATATTTTCTTCAAGTAAGCGGTTGGCAAAATCACTGGCAAGCTTTGCATCCCCAATCATCACGGGAATAATGGCATGGTTTGCCCCGCCGAGGGTAAAGCCTGCCGCCGACATTTGTTGACGGAAATAGCGACTATTTTCCCATACGGCTTCGCGTAAGGCTTGGCCCGACTTGAGCATTTCGAGTACATGAATTGAAGCCGTAACAATTGAAGGTGCTAAAGAGTTTGAAAATAGGTAAGGGCGTGAGCGTTGGCGTAACCAATCAATGACTTCCTTTTTGCCTGATGTGAAGCCGCCAGATGCTCCTCCAAGCGCCTTGCCAAGGGTGCCTGTAATAATATCGACACGCTCCATAACATCACAGTGTTCATGGGTACCACGACCGTTTTGACCCACGAACCCGACGGCGTGAGAGTCATCTACCATTACTAAAGCGCCATATTCGTCAGCTAAATCACAAACGCCATTTAAGTTTGCGATGACGCCATCCATGGAGAATACGCCGTCGGTAGCAATCAATATATTACGCGCACCTGCGGCTTTCGCTGCCTTGAGCTGCGTTTCAAGATCTGCCATATCATTGTTTGCATAGCGATATCGCTTCGCTTTACATAAGCGAACCCCATCAATAATTGAGGCGTGGTTGAGTGCGTCAGAGACAATGGCATCTTCTGCGCCCAGTATGGTTTCAAATAGGCCTGCGTTGGCATCAAAACATGAAGAGTAGAGAATGGTATCTTCCATTCCTAGAAATTGACTTAAACTTGCTTCAAGTTGTTTGTGGATATTTTGGGTGCCGCAAATAAAACGTACTGAAGCCATGCCAAAGCCGTGATCATTGAGGCCTTGCTGCGCAGCTTTGACTAGCTCGGGATGATTGGCAAGGCCAAGGTAATTATTGGCACAGAAGTTAATCACTTCTTGGCCGTTGACTTCAATTGCAGTTTGCTGAGGCGACACGATTACTCGCTCGCTTTTGTAAAGCCCTTCTGCTTTTACATCCGCAAGCTGCTGGCGAATTTGCTCATAGAATGAAGTAGATGCCACCTTAACTCTCCTTATAATTTTTATATGTATGCACCGCAAGTTGACGAATGATGGTTGCTGAGCGGCGCATCAGTTTATTGGGAATATTGTTGAGTATTGCGATTCTTAGGGTCAGGCACTGTTGCAGAGGCTTAAATTGCTTGGCTTGCAGTTGTGCTGCGCGGTTTCGAAATGGGATGCAATAATTTCAACATTAAAGGCAGAATTCTACTCTTATTTGGAGCGTGTGCCACTCTGTTTTTGTAAGCAAAGGGGTGAAATGAGCACGTTTAGGGCAAGAATGATTTGTCGATAAATAAAACTAATGGAAAGAGCACAGTCGCAAGGGCAAGCTGTGCTGCATATTTGGTTTAGAAGTCGTCTTGCGCGGCGAGAACTTGGTAATGTTGCTCTAAACGTTCAAATGTGGCTCGGGAGTGTGGCGTTGCGTACGCTTTAAAAATCATTAAGACGCGCAATAAGCCTTCGTAAAGCGAAGTTTTTGTAATCGTGGTGATATCAGAATGGGTCAAGCGATTACTTATCCAAAAACAAGCGACCATCCGAATGGTGTCTGCCAGCGGCATAATTTCTTTATCTTCAATAATTAACGCACCATCATGTTTAATTTTTCTTAAAATATTAGTGGCTCGCGTTAAAAACTTTTGTTGGGTTTTGGTATACATCTGATTGAGCTGCTCATCACGGCTCAGTATGTCGACCAAGTTGGCGTACATAAATCGAAATTGCCAGAGTGTATGAAACATGGCATCGAAATAACGCATCAGTAGCTCAACGTTGACTTGTTCGTCGTCATAGGGCTGAAAACCGCTGGTCAGGTGCTCTTCATATAAGGTGAAAATGGAGCGAATAATGTCTTCTTTGTTGCGGAAATGGTAATACAGGTTTCCCGGACTTATCTCTAAATGCGCGGCAATATGGTTGGTGGTGATGCTGCGCTCACCGTGTTCATTAAACAGATCAAGGCTAGCATGGACGATCTTATCGCGGGTTTTCATGTTTATCCTAAGGAGCTATCAGCGTAGGTTTAGCCAACAAGTGCTATTGTTGTTTTTCTGTTATTGAGTCAATTTATCGCGTGAATGTCAATGACTGGCTACTCAGACCAGTCATTTGTGTTCGGCGTATTTGTGGAGAGAGCTTGATGTTGGGGCGCTATATGGAAGGCTTTAACAGGTGTAATCCGTTGCTAATTCTGCATTTGCGAGTGTCTGATAGTGGCTTTCTAAGCGATCGAAAGTTGCGAGTGAATCTGAAGTTGCATGGAGCTTGAATATCATAATTACTCTTAACAGCCCTTCGTATAACGAAGATTTGGTGATTTCAATATTGGCTGAGTGGGTTTGTTTGTAACCAATCCAAAAGCAAGCAATCATTCGCATGGTATCTGCAAGGGGGTGGACTTTGTCGTCGTCAATTCGCAGCATGCCATCGTGTTTTAGTTTTAATAATATACGACTAGAGCGCTGCAGTGCATTTTGCTGAATGGTTAAATAACGTTGGAGTAACTCGGTATCGCGGCTAAGAATGTCGGTTAAGTTGGTATACATAAAGCGAAAGCGCCATAAAATTTCGAACATGGTATCGAAATAGCCGACTAGAAGTTCAACATTCACGGTTTTGGTCTGATAAGGCTGAAATCCTGCATCTAAATAGCTTTCATACAAACTAAAAATAGAGCGAATAATGTCGTCCTTGTTTTTAAAATGATAATAAAGATTACCGGGGCTCATGCCGAGGTGGGCGGCGATGTGGTTGGTTGTTGTGCTGCGTTCGCCGTGTTCATTGAAAAGTTGGAGGCTGGCGTTAATGATTTTGTCGCTAGTTTTCATATTACATCTTCCCTACTTGCATCACCTCATAATGAACTGACTTCAAGTGGATAAGCAAGGCTAATTTGTCATCTTAATTGTTGAATATGCTAGTATGGCCGCTAATTCTGTGTCGTGTTCCATCAACACTTTGCCCATACAAGTGAAGCTTCAAATATGAATCGATTCGTTTATTCCGCCGTGTTGTATCTGCTTTCCCCACTTATTTTGCTTTACTTTGTTTTTCGCGGGGCCAAAAGTGCTGATTACCGCAGTCGTTTACTCGAGCGTTTTGGCTTAGGCCAATTAACGCAAACCGATTTGCTTGTCCATTCGGTTTCGATGGGGGAAACTTTGGCAGCGATTCCCTTGATCCGGCAAATTATGAAGGTAAACCCCCAATTGCGAGTGACCGTGACGACTACGAGTCCCACCGGCTCTGCAGAGGTTATAAAAGCGTTTGGTAGCCAGGTACAGCATTGCTATTTACCACTCGATTTTCCTCTTTGTGTATCGCATTTTCTAAAAAAATTGCAGCCCTCCGCGTGTATGATTATGGAGACTGAACTGTGGCCAAATTTGATCCATCAGCTTAAAGCCCGTGGCACAAACATTATGTTGACGAATGCTCGTTTGTCTGCAAAATCAGCAGTCAATTATCAAAAGCGTGCGCGTCTTGTCACGCCCATGCTGCAGTGTTTAGATGTGGTTGCCGTGCAAACCGCCCAAGAAGCTCAACGTTTTCAATCGTTAGGTGTTGAGCCACAGAAAATTCATGTTTGCGGGAGTTTAAAGTTTGATATCCAAATTCAAGCTGAAGTCATTACGCGAGCCAAATCTCTAAGGGCAGATTGGAGCAAATTAACTGCTCCTGTTTGGATTGCGGGGAGTGTTCATCCCGGGGAGTTTTTTGCTGTACTCGATGCGCATCAACGGCTTTTAGAGTCCCGAAGTGATGCTTTACTGATTATGGTACCGCGTCATCCAGAGCAATTTGATGCAGCAGCAAAGGCGGTAGAAAATGCTGGCTTAAATTATGCGCGTCGTAGTCGTGGTGAGACACTTACTTCGACAACACAGGTTTTACTTGGGGATACAATGGGTGAGCTGTTGCTTTTTTATGCAGCAGGAGATCAGGCTTTTGTGGGTGGAACCTTAATTGATAATGGCGGACACAACCCGCTGGAGCCCGCAGCGTTAGGTTTGCCTGTGTATGTGGGGCCGAATCATTGGGATTTTGCAGAAATTACGAACTTGTTGCGTGAAGCTGGCGCTTTAAGCGTTGAGCACTCTGGTGATGAACTTGGCCAGGCATTAGTCAATACGTTTGAGCGTCCGGAGCTATTGCAAGCGGCTAAATTGGCTGGCCTTGCCGTAGTTCGAGCTAATGTTGGTGCTTTAGAAAAACAAGCCCAATTATATGAAAGTATGACTTGAATAACACCTCACTCATTTCAGCTTCTTGCCATTTGAGCTCGATAGCCTTTGAGTAGGTCTTGCCAATTCTCGGCGCTGAAGTGTAATTGAGGCTGTTTATTTTTTTCTTTATTAAATGAGCGCAGTAAACGGTCTAAATTGCTTTGCTGCCATTTGGCTTGAGGCGTTTTAATGGTGCCGCGGTCAAAATCAATTAAGTAGAATTGTTTCTCAGCGAGCAGAATGTTTTTGGCATTCAGGTCGGCGTGGTAAACACCGCGCTGGTGGAATTGCGCGATACAAGCCCCAAGGGATTGCCACTCATCCGGGCTCAGTGGCTGCATTAAAGCTGCTACTAAGTCTTGAGCGCCATGAATGCGTTTAATTAAAATATCTGCACGGTAATGGATACCGCTGCGTTGCACGAGCGCTGCAACGGGCTCCGGAACGGGGAAACCTTCGTCATATAACTGTTCGAGGAGTTGCAGCTCAGCTACGGCGCGGGTTTTATGATACCCGGTAAATAAATATGCGTCTTTACTCAGCTTTTCGATAAGACCGCCACGGTAGTAATGCCGTAAAACCCAATCTTGTTGTTCATATTGCAAAAACCAAGTGATATAGCGCCCTCGGGATGAGCCGGTTATGGCTTCTCGTTGCTGCCAATAAGCGTGAGTGAACCATTGTGGTTCAATGGGTGCTGGACAGGCCTTAGTTGTGGCAATGCAGCCTTGATTTATCTTTTTAATTTGCATGGTTTAAGTTTTATGCGCTAATACTTGGTGCTGCCAGCATTCTACCTTAATATGCCCCCAATACACTAAATTAAGCGCTTAGGTTTCTATTTTGGATTTCAGTTCGATTCGCTCTTTGTGTTTGTTGCGTTTATCTGCCATTGGTGATGTTTGCCATGCGGTGGCTATGGTGCAAGCGATTCAGCGTCAATACCCACAGTTAAAAATTACTTGGGTATTGGGTAAAGTTGAGTATCAGTTGCTCAAGCACATACCCAATGTTGAATTTGTGATTTTTGACAAGTCGCAAGGTTGGCGCAGCTATGTCAATTTGTATCAAAGCTTTAAAGGGCAAAAGTTTGATGTGCTGTTGCATATGCAAGTTGCTTTGCGAGCAACGGTCGCATCGTTAGCGATCCCTGCCAAAACGCGGATTGGCTTTGACCGCCAACGGGCAAAAGAGGGGCAATGGCTGGTGACGAATCATCATGTTGAACCGATTGCCGCCCCCCATGTTCTCGATGGCTTTATGGGTTTTGCCAAAGCTTTGGGTGTGACGGATTTAAGCCCTCAGTGGAACATTCCTGTGCCGCGAGCTGATACCGAGTTTGCAGAAACCATTGTTGACCCAAATGAAAAAGTATTGGTGATTTGTCCCGCTGCCAGTAAAGCGGAGCGAAATTGGTTGCCAGAGCGGTATGCACGTGTTGCAGAACATGCTGCAACTAGAGGTTACCGCGTATTGCTTTGTGGTGGGCCAACGGCATTAGAGCAAACCCTTGCAGGGCAGATTGAAGATTGCTGTGAAGCGCCTGTAGAAAACTTGATTGGAAAGACGTCACTGACCCAGTTGCTGGCACTATTAAAGCAAGCCTCTGTCGTTCTTGCACCTGATACCGGCCCTGCGCATATGGCAGTAACTCAAGGAACACCTGTGATTGGGTTATATGCGCACTCAAACCCGGGAAGAACCGGCCCCTACACATCATTGCAGTATGTTGTGAGTGCTTACCCTGAAGCGATCCAAGAGCAATTTGGCAAAGATGTCCCTTGGGGGACTCGTGCTAAAGGTGCGCATTTGATGGAAAAAATAACGGTAGAAGAAGTGCTTATGCAGTTTAATCGGCTCGATATGCTGACTCATTGCTAAAGCACGCATGTGCCGAGAAAAACCTGCGTTATCGCCCATGCTCTTTTTGCCTACTGTTTGATATATATTGCTTGAATGAATCGAGGAACATTGAACGTGTTAAAGCCTGAAAGTCTGCCCACCTCATCGACAAACCCAAAACATAGCCAATTTCGCTATTTGTTTTATGTGACTTTGTCATACTCTTTTAGCGTTCTAAGACCGCTTGAAAAGGTAATTAAAAAGCGAGGAGGAGAGGTTGCTTGGTTTATTCCAAATGGCAGTGAGGCAGAGCCTTTTTTACAGGATAGTGATCTGCGGCTGCAAACGGTTGGGCAAGTCAAAGCGTTTGACGCGCATGCAACGTTAGCTCCAGGAAATTTTATTCCTGACTTTTTCCCTGGAATAAAAGTACAGGTTTTTCATGGCTTTGACTCTGGGAAAAAAGGTAAGTTTAATATTCGCGGTTTTTTCGATTTGTACTGCACTCAAGGGCCGAATATTACTCAAGGTTTTTCTGCTATCAATGATGGAACTTGCGAGGTGGTTGAGACCGGTTGGGCGAAGCTAGACCCTCTGTTTACCTTGCATCCCAATACCGCAACTTATCAAACCGAAAAGCCTTTAATTCTCTATGCACCGACATTTTCGCCGAAGCTAACAAGCACGACTCAGTTGTTTCAACATATTCAACAGTTGGTTGAAAACCGAGATTGGCACTGGATCGTCAAATTGCACCCCAAGGCGACCCAAGAGGAAGTTGCCATGTATAAGGGTCTTGCTTGTGATAAGTTAAAGTTTGTTGAAACTGGTGACATCATTCCCCTGTTGCAGGCTGCAGATGTCATTCTATCCGACACTTCTTCAATATTGGCTGAATTTGCTTTGCAGCAAAAGGTTGTTGTTGCGTTTAATAATCGTCGCCCTGAACCTTGGATGTTGAACTTTCAATCGGCGTCCGAGCTGGAACATGAACTAGAAAAAGCATTTGATGTGGAGGCTGATTTATTGGCTCAAATCAAATCTCATTGTGATGCGATACACCCTTATCGAGATGGTTTGTCGAGTGAGCGGACGCTTGACGCCATTGATAGATTTGTTCGCTCAGGCAATGGTCACTTGAAACCTAAACCTCTTAATTTATTGCGCAGGTTTAAAATTCGTAAAAAATTAAAATATTATCGCTGGCGATAGTTACGGCCAAAGAGCTTTTTGAGGCGCAGTACGTTAAAAAAACGTAGCGCCTATTTTTATCCGCTTTATAGCTTGTTCAATACATCTCTCAAGATTGTGCTCGAGGTGTGGGAGGTATAAGGGAAGTACAAAATCTCAACGCCAACTTCAGCAAATTCTTTTTCAATTGCGTTCCATTTGTCCGTGCCTTTCCAGTCGTCACCAACAAACATACGATCAAACTTTAAGTTATTCCAGGCTTCCATTTTGTCATAGTTAACTTGGGGAACGACCTCGTCGACAAACTTAATAGCCTCGACGATTTCTAAGCGTTCCTGGAATGGGATCACAGGTTTTTTCTTTTTCGCTGCCAAGGAAAGTTCATCACTTGTAACCCCAACAATTAAGTAGTCGCATTCTAACTTGGCGCGCTTGAGCACATTTAAGTGGCCAATGTGGAACAAGTCAAAAACGCCAGTTGTATACCCAATCTTTTTCATATTCAATCCAATCTGTAAAGCTCACTTAGTTTGTCGGTCGCTATTATGGCACAAATTTTTGTGATGCAGGGGGGCTGAAGTATAGATTTAGCCTGTGTTTATTGGCTGTCGCCTAATTATGTTCCTCAGAGTCAATAATTACCGAGGTTTAATGCATAGTTTCTGGGAACTCTTCAGCGGTTCTGAACTCAAAAATACACGAATTAATATCGAAAAGTGATAGACTTGAACCCCTGTTATGTTGGAGTCATGGCGCTTGATGGGCGGCGGCATGCTGAATTTTTATCTCACTAATCGTTCGTATTGGCAAAGGGAAGCTTCTAAATGAGGAGTGGGCTAAAGTTAATGTTTATACCGGTATCCTCCAAAGAGGGTATTGGTGAGTATATGCGCTCACGGATATTTGCCGATGAAGTGGCGAGGGCGTGGCCTGATGCGCAAATCCACTTCGTATTAAATGAGCTGGCGCCATATGCGCACTCATGTCCTTACATTACCCATTTACTCAATGATACTCCGACTAAAAAAGTTGCTGAGGTTAATCAGCTGATGACTGATTTGAAGCCTGATGTTGTTATTTTTGATGCTTCGGGTCGACAGTCGCAGTTGCAACATGCCTCTCAACTTGGGGCCAAAGTGATATTCATTAGTCAGCACAAACGCAAACGTAGTCGTGGGATGAAGTTCAGTCGAGCGAAGTACACCGATTTACATTGGGTCGCGCAGCCTGAGTTCGCAATTCAACCCATAACAAGATGGGAGCGTTGGAAGTTGAAAGTGATGGATAAGCCAGAGCCGATAGCGATCGGGCCTGTATTTACTAATCCGTGTCAACGGCGTAAACGAGAGCTTCTTGAGCAGTATGCTCTAGAAGAAAACCGCTTCTATATTTTCAACAGTGGCTCGGGTGGCCACTGTGTCGACGGGCATTACGCAGCAGATGTATTCTCTCAGGCAGCGCAGCTGACTTACCAAAGAACTGGCGTGAAATGTCTTATGCTTTTTGGTCCCAATTACCCGAACCCTATGCCGGAACTCGATGGTGTGACAAGCATTAAGCAAATGGATAATACAGACTTTATTAGCCTTTTGAGTGCGTCTAAGTCCGCGATTCTCAGCGGTGGGGATACACTTCTTCAGGCGCTAGCTTTACGCCAACTTACGATTGCCGTTCCGGTTTCGAAAGATCAGCCGGCAAGAATAAAAGCTTGTGAGCGACAAAAGGCGGTAATCTCTTGTGCGTGCAATGTAGCCGCGATTGTAAAGGCGATAGAGCAGGTGGAACAACAGGACGTCTCGACACAAATAAATCAAGGGTTGCAAGCATTGCCTTCCATGAATGGGCTCGCTATAGGCATGCAGCAATTGGAACAATTGTTTCCTCAAGCTTAATTGCAATATCCAACAAAATAATAGTGATAGACAAAAAATGATTGATTTAGAAACGTTTATTCAACAAGCGCAAATCCAAGATTTTATTTATATTCCTAATCCAGGTAATGCGGGTGACTCTTTAATTAATGCGGCGACGTTTCAGTTTTTTGACCGTTTGGGTCTGCGTTATCAAGTGGTATCGCCAAAGCTGGTGAAACAGTGCCTTAAAAAAGGCCGCGACTTAAGCCAGGTATTTGAATTTTCAGGTAAGGTTGTAGTACTTGGTGGTGGTGGCGCTTTTACATCGCACTACACATACTCTAATCGGCTAGTGCGTGAGCTAATGCATAAAGTAGAGCATCTAGTGTTGCTCCCTTGTACGATTGAGGGCAACGCTGAGACTCTGCGTGAGATGCCTGAAAATGTGACTTTGTTTTGTCGTGAGCAGGTGTCTTATGATTATGTGAAATCACAGAATGAACAGGTAACTGTCTATTTGCACCACGACATGGTTCTAGGGTTGGATGTGCAACGTTTGATTGAAGAGCCTGCCAAATTAAGTTCAATGCGGAAAAAGCTAAAGGCGTACCGCAACTTAAAGCGAGTGACATCGGTGATTCAGCAGCACGGTCATCAATGCCTTTCAGCATTGCGTTTAGACAAAGAAAAGACTGCGCGCACGATTCCCAAGGGTAATTTAGATATGTCGACGCTGTTTTCTCTAGGGACGCAAACCAAAGAAGATAATATTTATTCTGCGCAACAGTTTTTAACGCAGCTGAATCGCTTTGAGCGAGTGATTACAAATAGGTTGCATGTATGTATTGCTTCAACGTTACTTGGAAAGCAAGTGGAGTTTTTAGGAAACTCATACTTTAAGAACAAAGCTGTCTATGATTTATCTTTGCGCCAATATAATAATGTGGCGTATGTAAGCGAATAACAGCGATAAAATAGTGGCGTGTCCTAGGATGTTTTGCCATCGTGCTTGCTCAAATTTGGATTGATATCAAATTGGAACGAACCAAATTCACATTAGCCATGCTGCTCTAAATAATCGACAATCCGTTCTGAAGCCAAGCCATCTGTTGGGCCGACATGATCTTGAGTATAGCGCTTTCTGTTTTCCGCATACTCACTCGGTGCATTGAGCTGTTGAGGGATTGCTGTTTTTAGTTCTTGATAGTGTTGTACGTGCAACCCAAGCTCTTGATAAAGAACATTGTCTTTTCCGAAGCGTTTTTCAAAACGATAATGGAAAATTCCTCGGTATGACCATTTGAGCTTGAAGAAATTACAGATAATGACGGGCTTTCCTAGGGCTGCGAACTCAAATAACGTACTTGAGGCTTCACTAAGTAATAGATCCGCATGTTTCATAAATGGAAGTAAAGATAGATCTTTTTCTGAGGCGACATAAACGTTGTGGTGTCGCGCCCATTTTTCGAGTTTCGCTCTTTGATTTTTATACTGGGGCCTGACTTGTGTTAAAGAGTGCGGCTTAATTAAAATATTATACTCTTCAAAGTCCTTTGGCCAATCATCAGGAAAGCATTCGAGGGAGCTCGGATTAAATGTTGGCGCATAGAGTATGGTTTTCTTTTTCGGGCATAAGCCAATTTTATCGTAATCCAGCCCCACCTCTGTTCCAGAAAACATTGGATCGAGTTTAGAAAATCCAACTTGGACAAAATGGTCCTGTGGATAAAACTCTTGGATTTTTTTTAAACGCAAAGCCCCTTCTATGAAACGCACCGTCATTGGGGTGGATGACTTATGATAGTAACTAGGTTTAGGGCCGACACCGTGACCGAGTTGTGCGGTTTTAGAATGTTTATGGATGGCGTCTAAATGGTCAAATTTGTTACCAAAAAAAATCCAGTCTGGTTTTAATCTAAGATAGACATCTCTCGCTTCCTTTTCATCCTCAACCCAAATGCAATCCGTGCCGAGGTGGGTAAATAAGTCTGCAAAAGTGTGTTGATCATTTTTCCCTCGATAACAAACTAACGTCACTTGATGTTGACGTAACATGAGCTGTTTAATTATCGGTGCATATTGTGGAATGTAGTATACGTTTAGAGTGTCAAAGATGACTTGCATAACGTTCTCTTCTATACGGGGTGATCAAAACTGAAGGGCTAATAGATTGCTTATTGTATATCAAATTTTTTAAGACGCAGAGCGCATTTATGTATATTTACACATTGATGACGGTAATGTCTCAATAAATAGTTGAGACGTGTATTATCTAAAGACTGCTGAAACTCGTATCGAATGGGAGTGCGTGATGTTACAGGAAACATTAACTAAATTTGGGTATCCAAATAGTTTAATCATGTCTTTTAAATATTGGCATGTTTTACAACGACCCGCTCAGCCGACGCTTGGCTCTCTTATTTTAATTTGCCGTGAAAATGTTACCCAATACTCAGATGTTTCAGAGGGGGCCATGATCGAGCAGCGTCAAGTCATCAAAATGATTGAGAGCGTACTCGGGCAGGGGTTTAATTATAGTAAAATTAACTATTTGATGTTAATGATGGTTGATCCGGCGGTGCATTTTCATGTGATTCCTCGTTATGAAACGTCGGTCGATTTTGCGGGGGAATCCTATGGCGATCAATATTGGCCAAAACCGCCCAACCTAGCGCATGATTTAAAATTAAGTGATTCTGCGAAGGCATTGCTTTTAGCGAAGTTAAAACAAGACTTTTCTAGTTATTCCAATGAGAATTAGCCGCGGCATATCCGGTTGAAATGTGAGCGGCATCATCAAATGATTCAGGACAATATAAAATATTGGCTGGAGTTGTTTTGATTGTCGTTTATCCGTTTGTATTTTGAGTTATGATAAGCGGCTGAGTGGAAAGATAATCAGCAAAATAGCGATTGGAACTTAGTAGTGCAGATAAAAGCAATTTACCCTGGAACATTCGACCCGATTACGAATGGTCATACTGATTTAATTGAACGAGCTGCTCGGCTGTTCGATCATGTGGTCATAGCAATTGCAGCGAATCCATCGAAAAAGCCACGTTTTACGCTCGATGAGCGCGTCGCGTTTGCGCAAGAGGTCACCGCGCACCTCGACAATGTAGATGTTATCGGCTTTTCTGGTTTGCTCGTGAATCTTGCAAAAGATCAAAATGCTAGCGTACTTGTTCGCGGGTTGCGTGCATTTTCAGATTTTGAGTATGAATTTCAGCTGGCAAATATGAATCGCCGTTTAAGCCCTGAGCTAGAAAGTGTATTTCTCACGCCAGCCGAAGCAAACTCGTTTATTTCATCGACACTGGTTAAAGAGGTTGCACTGCATGAAGGTGATATTAGCCAATTTGTGCATCCCATTGTTGCGAACGCCCTTCGACAACCTAAATAACACGGAATCTACCCAATTTTTGAGCTAGGAAAGCTATGAATTTTTTACGTTTAAGCATCGTTCTTTTGTGTATCACTTTAGGGGGCAAAAGCCTAGAAGCTGCGCCTTGGGTGGATACTTCAGATTTATATTTAAGAGCAGACATTCAAGCCTTGGCTGATGCTGGGGTGATTACAGTTCCGGTAAACACCTATCCATTGATGTGGGCGGGAATTGGCGCTGATTTAGCGAAAGCCGAGCCAGCTTTATTGTCTGCGGGTTTAGTCGATGCATTCGCTCGAGTCAATTTTTATTATCGCCAAGCGATTGCCAACAAAGGAAATAAAAGTCTGAAGTTTACTGCTGCGACTGATGCGGCTCGATTTCAACACTTTGGCTCGGATTACCGAGAAAAGGCAGAGGCAATAGCTTCATATGAATTTTTGGGCAGTCGTTTTGCGTACAAGCTATCAACCTCGGCGCACTATGAAGCGCAGGACGATAAAAAACTAAGGTTTGATGACTCTTATTTGGCGATGATCTGGGGCAACTGGATTTTTAGTGCCGGCACTATTGGCCAATGGTGGGGCCCGGGTTTCGATAGTGGTTTAATCAAGTCAACCAATGCTCGCCCAATGCCATCCGTTGCCGTGAGCCGCAATAATCCGCAAGCTTTTGAGACACCCTGGCTATCGTGGGTGGGCCCGTGGACATTGACTGCAGGCTTCAGCTTAATGGAAGAAGAACGCTATGCACCGCGAGCTTTATTGTGGAATTTCCGTGGAACCATGCGTCCTTTTAAGCAGCTGGAAATTGGTTTTTCGTGGACGACTCAGTTGTGTGGTGAAGGCCAAGAGTGTGATGCTAAGATTATTGCAAAGGCACTTACAGGGCAGCGAGATTGCCGTAATGATACAGGAGCAGGCTGTTCTAGCTACGGCAACCAGCTTGCTGGCTTTGATATTCGATATGCCGAAACTTGGTATGATATTCCGGTTGGAGTTTATTTAGAAAAAACCTGTGAAGATGCCAAAGGCACCAGCCCGTGGGAGCTTGCCGACTGTGGTTACTTATGGGGACTGGATAGTCGTCTTGAGTTTGATGATCAACAGTACAAGCTGTTTTTAGAATATACCGATACGCTAGCGGCTTGCGGTACAAACGATGATGTCTTCAACTGTTTTTATGAGCATGGCACTTATCGCAGTGGCTCTCGCTATTATGGCAGGGCGTTAGGAAGTACCTATGATAGTGATGCCAAAGTTATCGTGTTAGGTGTAATAGGACAGTTTGCCAATAGTCGAGGGTTTAGCAGTGTGCTGCGTTATGCTCAGCTCAACGAAGATGGTGTAAATACCGGCAACGTATGGGCGCCTCAGCCGCCGAAAGAAGACCTGATGCAGCTCGAGTTAAGCTATCGTTTGCCTTTATGGCGTGGAATGATGAGCGTGGGCGGGACAATCTCACGTTCTGAGTTTGTAGAAGATGAATCGGACTCAGATGCCACGCTTTTTGGAAGCTATCATTATAAATTTTAGCTAAGTACTAAATTTAAAAGCACCTGCGTTGGCAGGTGTTTTTGTTTTCAGCGAAGGTTTGCAACGACATAAAAGCAGTTGTTTTTTCTGAAATAAATTATCTGCATCGCTCATTTAGAGTGGCTCAGCTCGATTGCGGCATTGGCTGGCAAATATCGCAATAAACACTTGCCCTTTGCCCTAGTTTGATTTCTTTGAGTAAATGCCCACATGTCTTACAGGGTTGCCCGCCTCGACCATAAACTGATAGCTCTTGTGCAAAATACCCAGGTTTACCGTCAGCATTGGTGAAGTCCTTGAGTGTGGTTCCACCTTGCGCAATTGCTTGCGCTAAGATGCGTTTGACATGACAGACTAAAGACTGGAGTTGCTGCAGGTTTACCAAAGAAGCGGGAGTTTCTGGGTGAATTCCCGCTGCAAATAAAGCTTCGTTGGCATAAATGTTACCGACACCGACTACTATGTGATTATCCATTAAGCAAAGCTTCATGGCTTTTTTCTTTCCTTGCAGCACTGTAAATAGATAGTTAGCGCTGAACTCATCCTCTAGCGGCTCTGGGCCAAGCTTCTCAAGCAGTGGATGAGCTTCTTCTGGCAACTCACACCACAGCCATGCGCCAAACCGCCTTGGGTCGTTATAGCGCAGTACAAGCCCGTTTGTTAACACCAAGTCCACATGATCATGCTTTTCAATCGGCGTCGTTTCAGGGAGCACCCGCAAGCTGCCAGACATGCCAAGGTGAATCATGGTTGTTCCCGCATCTGTGTCTAACAGTAGATATTTAGCGCGTCGACGAATATCCCGAATGACTCGCCCGGTAATTTGCTGGCAGATCTCCGGTATAGGCCAGCGAAGCGAAGGGTTTCGCACAATGAGGGCTTTGACGGTTTGTCCGATTAAGTGAGGCGTAATGCCTAATCGGGTCACTTCCACTTCGGGTAATTCTGGCATGGGTCAATTCGCTTGTATTTAAATGATTGAGTTCGGAGATCCCAAAGATGTTGCAGTTACTTCTGCTGCGCACGCCGAATGGGCTTTAAATCTGCCCTTAGACTTGGCGGAATTTGGTACCAGTTTCCAGACTGTGACTCTAATAGCCCTTGGTTTTCGTACAAATTCCACTGGATGGCTTGGGGTCTGCCTTGGACTTGGATTACCAGTGTTTTGGGAGTTTCAGCTTTCGCCGCTTCTGGTTGTTGCGTTAGCGGAGAGACTTGAACATTTTGCCAAGCACGAATCCAAGTCTCACAGTTTAAAACCATGGGGGCACATTGTTGTTTATCTGCAGTGATATGCAGCCATGCCTTGTTGAGTTGTAATTGTGCTAAAGGGGCTTCTTGATCGAATAATGCATAGGCATCATTAGGTACATCCGCTGTTTTTTGGTCGAGTAGGTTCAAAACTGCGATCATCATGATCGCACAGATAATAATAATATTGTTCCAGCGCTTACGAGAAATAGCCATAAAGTGAAAGCAATGAAGATAAACTTGGGATCAGTTTATCATGCAGTGTCAGATAAACCAGTTGTGAGTGTATTGGCTGAATGAGCCAAAGCACTGAAATCAGGTTTTCAGTGCTTAGTGCGGCTCAATGATGTGGTTATCGATATTCGAGGCAACTTCGCTTTAGAGCAAGTCGGCAAAAGGTTGTATATAGACTTGTGCGCCCACTTCAATGGCATCGTCATGCTCATCAATAACGATGAGGCAATTGCCTTTAACCATTGAACTCAACATACCAGACCCCTGTGCGCCGGTTGTTTTTACGTGTAAACGGCCATCATCCCCAAGTTGATATATTCCGCGCGTAAATTCAGTACGTCCCTTGCGGCTGCGTAATGCAACATCGCTAATCGCAGGGATCAGTCGATTTTGCCACTGTGACTCACCGGCTAATTTACGTAAGGCCGGTTGCACAAACTGTAAAAACGAAACCATAACTGCAACAGGGTTGCCTGGTAGACCAAAAAACAACTTGTTATCGATTTGTCCAAAAGCAAGTGGTCGCCCTGGACGCATATTGATACGCCAGAAATTAATTTGCCCAACTTGTTCAAGTACCGTTTTAATATAATCGGCATCCCCAACAGATACCCCGCCAGAGCTGATAATGACATCTGCTTGTGCTGCACCTTTTAATAATGCCGCTGCGAGTGCGGCTTCAGAGTCTTCGATAATGCCGAGGTCGATGACGTCACAACCGAGCTTTTTCGCCATGGATTTCACGGTAAAGCGGTTGGAATCATAAATGCAGCTTGGTTTTAATGCTTGCCCTGGCTCGCAGACCTCGTCTCCAGTTGAGAATATAGCGATTTTAGGTCGACGAATGACCGCTAGCTCGGCAAACCCTAGTGAAGCTAAAAGCCCCTGTTCCGCTGGGCCTAAGCGTTGATTGGCGTTCAGCGCCACTGCACCTTTGGCGATATCTTCACCGGCTTGGCGGACATGCTGGCCAAGGCTAATCGGTCCGTCAAAACGAACATAACCTTGCTCCTCATGAGCCATTTCTCTTGGTTGAACCGTGTCTGCACCCTCGGGAACCGGAGCGCCGGTCATAATTTTTACCGCTTGGCCTGCTTGAATTTTTCCTGCGTATTGGTAGCCCGCCATGACCTCGCCAACCAGCGTAAATCGCTCTGGCATTGGATCGGCCAATGCAAATGCATAGCCATCCATTGCTGAATTCGTATGTTGCGGCACATTGACTGGAGAAACTGCGTCGGTAGCCAGAACTCTGGCATTGAGTTCATCAAGTGCTACGGGCTCTGCAGCTGTGATTGGCTCAACATAGCTCAGGATTTTTTCCACACCTTGGCACACAGATAAGCTCTTGCTATCGGCGACATCACAACCACACGCGGGTGTCAGAGGCAGCTTCAGTGCAGGGGCTTGCCAGTTATTCACATAGCTGGTGACAAAGTCGCATATTTGTTGAACATTATTTAAATCTAGGCGCTGAATTTCTTGTGGCAGCAGGGTATCTTGGCAACAAGCAATGGCAAGAATGTTGTTATCGTTTTGGTAAATAAAAGGCTGCCCATGTGCGGCGCGGTGTAACTCAATTTTGGGTAAAGTTAGCTTTTTAAAGCCTTCGACCAACACCATATCCACTTTGTCGACTTCAATTTGAGACAACAGGTGCGTCAGCTGTGGATCACCCTCGCAGGGTGCTTCGGTCATCAGTGCCCATCGAACATGAGAAGCAACCAAAACTTGTTTTGCGCCAGCTTTACGCACCTCGTAGCTATCTTTGCCTGGCACATCAACGTCAAAGTCATGGTGCGCATGTTTAACAACGGCAACACGTATACCTTGCTCGGCAAGAGAAGGGATGAGCTGACGTAACAAGGTCGTTTTGCCTGTACCGCTGTATGCACAAATACCCAGAACCGGGATAGAAAGTGGGTTTTTAAATGAGTTGCTCACGTGTCACCTCTAGTTTTATTTTGCCAAAGTATTAGCAAGTTGTTGCTTTTGTTCAGGCGTATTGACGTTAACAAATGCATTGGGTTGGTCTTCAAAGCTCGTCACAACATAGCGGTGTTGGGCGTACCACATATCAATTTTACGCTGGCCATCATCTAAAAATGCTTTCATTGATTGGTGCAAGGAAGGCTTCATCAGTAGAACAACGGGTTGTTCACGCTTGCCATCACTAGCAACGGCTAACTCAGCATCATTCGCTAACAACTCTTGATGCATTCTTGAGACTAGCTCCTTTGGTAGCATAGGGCAGTCACAAGGAACCACCATCAGCAAGTCAGCATGGGTTTGAGTCAGTGCCGTGACCATACCCGCTAAAGGGCCTAAGTAGCCAGAGTCTTGATCGCTGATCACGTCATAACCGAGTTCAGCATATTGTTGCTGATGACGGTTGGCGTTGATCGTTATGTTCCCAACTTGTGGGGCGATCTTATCGATAACGTGCTGGATCATCGGTTGCCCATTGAGGAGGACGAGACCTTTATCATTGCCGCCCATCCTGCGCGCCATGCCGCCAGCAAGTATCACGGCATCAATTTGCACTGACATATTGTTGTTCCTGTTTGGTTTGCTCACTTTGACTCGACGCGATGGTCGACAAAGGTTGATAACTTGAGGTTACGTTAGCAGAAGTCGTAATTTGTTGCTGGGCTATTTTCCACTCTTGATGGCATAACTGAGTCAGCTCGCAAGATTGATGACTGCTAATTAAAAGCCCCGTACCTTGATGTTTGAGCTTGGCAATCATGTTGAGCACTAACTGTTGAGAATCCTTATCCATATTGGAGGTGGGCTCGTCTAACATCAACAGCTTGGGCTGCATAATATAAGCACGCGCAATGGCAAGGCGTTGTCGTTCTCCCCCAGAGAGAAGTGTCGCGTTTTGCTGGAGTAGATGTCCTAATTCTGCATGCAGAATGCTTTCGCTGATGCGTTGCTTAATATCGGGTTGTTCGCGCAATGGGGCAGGAAGTGCGTAAGTCATATTGTATTCAACACTGCCATCATATAAATAGGGATGCTGATGCAGATATAGCGCCTTGCCAAGCAAAGAGTCTGAACGCCACCAAGGGCCGGGTTGAAAGCCTTGGGCCTCAATTTTACCTTGGGTTGGCGTTTGTATACCGGCGAGTATTTTCATCAGAGTTGACTTACCTGAGCCGTTATCTCCTCGCAAATGGACGACATCGCCTTGACAAAAATGCAAGTGCTTCGCTTCAAACAAGGTTCGATGTTCAAATTGCATTTTTAAATCTGTAGCGACAAGTTTAATCATGCAGTTAATGGCTCCGAGGTTGGGCTTTGCCGCGCAGCATACCCAGCGTAAAATTAAGGATTAAAGCAAGAATGAGTAATACTAACCCCAGTGCAATTGCTTGGGCAAAATCACCTTTGCTTGTCTCTAAAGCAATTGCTGTCGGCATATTGCGAGTCACACCCATAATATTGCCTCCCACCATCATGGAGCAACCAACCTCAGTTAAAATTCGACTGAATGCTGCAATTACTGCTAAAAGCAGCGGTACTCTTAATTCACGGCATAGTGCCCAAACCGCACGTGGCCATGAGACGCCCAAAGTACGCGCTGTTTCCCAAGCGCGGCGATCAATACTGGTAAATGCTGCTTGGCTCAGCGCCACGAGGACTGGAGCGCAAATCATCATTTGACCAATAATCATGCCCTGCTGGGTAAATAGCCAGCGTAAATCACCAAATGGACCGTTGCGAGTTAACAATAAATAGGCAAATAAACCAATCACTACCGTCGGTATCGACTGCATGGTTTGAATGATATTGGTGATAATCCAGCGGCCTTTGAATTGATTAAATGCAAGGGTAAACCCGAGTAACATTGAAGGCAGTAAGGTGATAAGTAGTGCCGCCAGTGAGACGGAAAAAGAGACGCTAATGATGGACCATACTTCAGGATCAAATGAAAACAACAGGCCGAAGGCCTGTTGTATAAGAGCTGACCAGCTACCATCCATTACTGGTAAGTCGCCTTAAAGAGCTGCTCACCCTTCACTTTGAAGTTATTGATCATGGTTTGCGCCTCTTTGCTAATGAGCCAATCGCTGAGTGCTTTTGCTCCTTGATGGTTTAGCTCTGGATATTTTTTTGAGCTAATCAACATAACTTGGTATGGGTTCGCAAGTGCTTTTCCGCCATCATAATCGACGCCTAAGTCTATTTTCGCTTTGTACGCAATAAAAGTACCGCGATCTGATAGTGTATATCCCTGCAGTTCATTTGCCATGAGCAGGGTTTTCCCCATTCCTTGGCCGACTTGAGTATAGCCTTTAAAGCTTGTTTCAACCTTAGCATTCTTCCATATGTTGAGTTCTTTCATATTGGTGCCAGAGTTGTCTCCGCGGGAAACAAAAGGCACGCCAGATTTTGCTATTTTTGCAAATGCTTCTTCGGCGGTCGCTGCGCTACGGGCTTTTGCTGGATCATTTTTCGGACCCAAGATCACAAAGTCGTTCTCCATAATGCCGCGTGGTGTATGACCATGTCCTTCTGCGACAAACTTGGCTTCAGCTGCTGGTGCGTGTGTCATGACGATATCAACATCGCCTTGACGGGCTAGCTTAAGTGCTTTCCCAGTTCCTGTGGCAATGACTTGTACCTTATAGCCAGATCCCTGTTCAAATGTTGGAAGTATGTGCTTCAAAAGGCCCGAGTTCTCAGTACTTGTCGTGGTGGCCAGTTTGACAATTTCTTCGGCGTTCGTTGGCATGCCAATCATCAGGCTGGCCGCAATGGCGACATGGACTAAGTGCTTTAAGTTCAACATTGTTACTCCTTGGGGGTCAGTATTACCATTGGGTGTTGATTGACACCCTGTTTGGCGTTTTCCATATTTCTTGGCTGCATAAAGCAAGTTGAGTGCCAGCGTGAATATAGCCTTGGTTGGCCAATTTAAGCTGCCGTTTATCATTAAACTCAGTTAAAATCGTGAACCAGATCCCAGCTTACAGAATTAACCGTTAGACAAATTGTCTCCAGCATCATTTCATTTGGTCCATAGTGACCTATTGGCTGATTTTCGGTGCTAGAATTACTTATAATGAGTCAAAATGTCTACAAGAAGACAAGATGAGCCAAATGGATAAAGTTGTAAAGCCCCTTCCCTCCGCCGTATCAGTTCTCATCGTGGATGATGAACCCGGCATGCGTAGCTTCTTGAAAAAGGCGCTCTCTAAAAAATTTGCTCTCGTAGAGACGGCTGCCAGCGTTGAGGATGCAGAAAAACTACGGAGTCGTTGTCACTTTGATCTGCTGTTGGTCGATATTCGTTTGCCGGGTCGTTCGGGCATTGAATGGCATGAAGCGCTAGATGATAAAGAGCGTCGTTCCGATATTATCTTTATGACCGGTTATGCAGATATGGAAGTAGCCATTCAAGCATTACGGGCGGGTGCGTCTGACTTTATTATGAAGCCATTCCACCTTGAGCAAATGATGAAGGCGGTCGATCGCTGTATCGAACGGCGCTTACTCAAGCGTGAAAACTTGATGCTGCGACGAGAAATGTCCATCAGTCACTCTTCGACTATCATTGGCCGTAGTGATGCGATGACCGAGGTCAAGCACATCATAGAGCGGGTTGCACCGACAAATGCTGTTATTTTGATTGAGGGCGAATCCGGCACAGGTAAAGAGCTGGTGGCGCGACAGCTGCATCAGTTAAGTGGAAGGCAAGGCCCTTTTGTCCCAGTGAATTGTGGCGCGATTGCGCCAGAGTTACTTGAAAGTGAGCTGTTTGGTCATGTTGCGGGCGCCTATACAGGGGCGAAAGGAAATCGTGAAGGCCTATTTAGCTTTGCTTCCGGTGGTTCAATTTTCCTCGATGAAATTGGCGAAATGCCGCTGAAGATGCAAACCGCATTGCTTCGAGTGCTGGAACAAAAAGTAATTCGTCCCGTCGGCAGTGAAAAAGAAGTTAGTATAGATGTGCGTGTGATTGCCGCGACGAACCGTAAACTTGCAGATGAAGTTGAGCTCGGCAATTTCCGTAGAGATTTATATTATCGCCTTAATGTGCTTGATATATTGATCCCGCCATTGCGTGAGCGACCTGAAGATATCGTTGAACTCAGCCATCACTTTACTCGGCAATTGACCTCTGAACTCGGGGTGAAAGAGGTGATTTGGAGCCACGAAGACTTGATCAGCCTCCAGCAGCATGATTGGCCTGGAAATATCCGAGAACTCCGCAATATGATTGAGCGTTGTATTCTTTTAGGTAAGCCTCCTGCCGAGTATTGCAAAATGGCGAGTGTGGCTGAAGAAGCAATTGCCCAGCAAGGCTATCCATTGGATTGGAGCTTAAAACAAGTCGAGAAAAGCCATGTGACCCGAGTTGTTGACTCCATGGGAGGCAATAAATCAGCGGCTGCAAGAGAGCTTGGCGTATCGCGTAAAACTCTCGATCGTAAATACAAAGAGTGGCAAGAAGGTACAGCAGATAAGGAAGAATAGAGATGTCGCTGCTAAAGCGTGTCATGGGGGTCAGTTGGCCTCAAATGCAAGCCAAAGTCAGGTATCGTATTTTGATCCTGACTTTGCTGCCGATTTTGCTCACGCTGATCAGTCTTGTATTTATCACCATCTATTGGAATATTAGCTATACAGGAAAGCAGTTGTTTATGAAGGTCAAAGCTGATTTGACTGTCGCAAACAATACCCTTGGTTATGTTCAACTTCGGCAACAGCAGCAATTAAATTCAGTGGTTCGTTCATGGGACTTCAACAATGAATTTTTATCTGCAGATCTCTTATCTAGTCCAACTAACCCCGCGATTCAGCAATTGCTGCAACAGCAGCGGCAGTTACTGTCACTCGACTTTCTGCGTTTGATTAGCAAGAAATCCGTCAGCCAAGATCCAAATCTCAGTGCAATGTTGCCTTATGTGAATGCGCAGCAGTCGTATACTGGCTTAATGGTCTTGCCAACGGAACAACTGCAAACTATCGACCCACTTTTAGCGGTGAAAGCAAAAATCCCCTTAATGAGGACGCTACGAGCCCTTCGCCCTGAAAAAGATATTGAGAGCCGAGGTTTACTGAGTCGAAGTTTAGTGCCGGTTCCCGATGCCAATGGCAAGGTGAACTTTTATTTGGATGGTGGCATTTTATTGAATCGAGATACGCGGATTGTCGATCATATCCGCGATTTGGTTTACGACGAGGGCACATTACCTGAAAACTCAATTGGCACGGTGACCGTATTTCTTGACAATATTCGTGTAAGTACCAATGTACCCTTAAATTTTTTTCCGGATAGCGGCCAGCCACAAGGGCGAGCACTGGGGAGCCTTGTCTCTGAAGAAGTTCGACTAAAAGTGCTAGAGCAAGGGGAGTTTTGGGTGGATCGCGCATTCGTGTTTAATGATTGGTTTATCTCCGCTTACGCACCGCTTGAGGATATACATGGAAAACGGATCGGTATGATTTATGCCGGATTTTCTGAATCACCATTTATCCATAATTATCTGCTGAATATCATAGAGCTGGGTGCCATGCTAATGGTCGTATTGCTCGGCTCTGGTTTACTCGTTTATCGCGGCGCTTATAGTTTGTTACAACCGATTGAGCGGATCCATCATGTGGTTAAAGCTGTGCAATCTGGCCGCAACTTGCGCATCGGATCTCTGGGGCTGGATCGGGAGAATGAGCTGTCAAATTTGGCTGAACAGTTTGATCGCATGCTGGACCTTTTACAACAACGAAATGTTCAAATTCAGTCTGCTGCTGAGCAATTGGAAATGAAAGTTGAAGAGCGAACCAGCAGTTTGCGCGAACGAACGCTTGAGTTGCAAAGGAACGTTGCGCTATTGAATGAAACCCGCCAACAGCTTGTGACCAATGAAAAATTGACCGCTTTAGGTGAGCTGACTGCCGGTATAGCCCATGAGATTAATAATCCGACGGCAGTGATTTTAGGCAATATGGAATTGCTGCGTTATGAACTTGGTGATCAAGCTGACGTGGTGAAAGAAGAAATTGATACCGTCATCCAACAAGTCGATCGTATTAGCACCATTATCCGTAGCCTACTGCAATATAGTCGGCCCGGGGAGTTCAATGCACCACTAGAAATGCATCAATTGACGCCTGTGGTTGAAGAGGTGTTGGTTCTCGTTCGCCATTCGATTAAGCAACAAGAAGTGATTCTACATACTGACCTCAACGCAAGCATGCCTGTAGAGGTCAATCGTCCTCAGTTGCTACAAGTGCTGATCAACTTAGTGGTGAATGCCGCGCATGCAATGGACGAAAACGGTCAAATTTGGCTGCGCACCGCAGACTGGATTGTTCAGGACGAAATTATCGGCGCAAAAATTGAAGTTGAAGATGAGGGTGACGGAATTCCAAGTGAGCTGCTCGGGAAAATTTTTGACCCTTTCTATACCACTCGTCAGGATGGTACAGGTCTCGGGCTATCACTGAGCTACGGAATTATTAAGCGTCTTGGTGGCACAATTGAAGTGAGTTCAACGGTTGGTAAAGGCACCATATTTACAATTTGGTTGCATCATCATGCGAAAGAACAATCCGACAATCTCTATGAAGGCTTACACTTTTCTGAGTTGAACCAGCAATCTGCTAGTTAAGTTGATGACAAAAAAAAGCCAAGTATCAAAGACACTTGGCTAAAAATATTAATGTGAGCAATGTCGTGTACTAGCCTTACTTTAGATTAAAGAATGAACAGGGAACTCATTCGTTAAGTCGATTTCAGAACACGCAAGAATGATAATCGTTATCATTTGCGTTTGCAAGGGTGTTTTGCCGTTTTGTTGTGATAAATGTCATCTTTTGATTGAAATGAATCATCTGGTAATTTCAACCAAAAAAAAGCCAAGCATCGAAGATACTTGGCTAAAGAGTGTGAGCAATGTCGTGCATTAACCCTAGTCGCAAGCAAACTAATGAGATGAGAGGCTATTAGTTTGTTCGAGTTCGGAACACGACTTAAATGATAATGATTATCATTTAATAAATCAAGTGTGATCTTTATTTTTCTTTAAATCGCTGATACTGCCTTCTGTAAATGCAGTTTGTGTTGGAGCGATTCTTGTTGGTCTTGCTCCATTGCGATGATTTGATACTGATTGTGGATTAGCATTTTTAGCATCGAGCGAAAACAGTTGCGTGTCTTCACTTCAATCATGCGATATCTCTGGGATTTGACCCAATTCTCTTGCGCGTTTAAGAGCTGGTTTGCTAACCCCAATCCTCGAAAGTCTGGAACAATACCGCCGAGCCAGCTATAGAAAATGTCTTGATTTAAGGCGTAACCCAATTTAAATCCAGCGATTTCACCTTCAACACGGACCAGGAGTAGTAAGCAGGATTTGCTTGCTAAGCGAGTACTCACTTCTGCTTGAGTGTACGGGGTTGCAAACTCGGGGATGGATAGAAGAAGATCATTGATTAGAATAAGCGCGTCTTGATCAATGTCGGTGAAGCGCTCAATCGTGATTGAATACATGTTGGTATCTCTTGATAAATCAGTCGCTAGCAAAAGCTAGCGACACAGGTTCAAAAATTGAACAGGATTATATCAGGTCTGACCAGTTGGCGTCATTATTGAGCGTAAGTTTGTGGCTTGGTTTGCAGAATTTTTTCTTGCAGTATTCGCAGCAGTACGCCATAAGCGGGTAAGAACAAACCTAGGCTTACTAACAATTTAAAACCATAATCTACAGTAGCAATTTCCGGCCAGTTTGCGGCCATGAAGGCGTCACTTGAAGCATAAAAGGCAACGCTAAAGAAAATAATGGTGTCGACGAGGTTACCAACGATGGTCGAAGCCGCCGGTGCTAACCACCAAGTTTTCGCTTGTCTAAGGCGGGCGAATACACTGACATCCATTAGCTGCCCCATTAGGTATGCGGCAAAACTAGCAAATGCAATTCTGAAAATAAAACTGTTAAACGCAAGAATTGACGCTGCACCTTGGTATTGTCCTTGATGAAATAGCACGCCGATTAAATAAGAAATCAGTAATGCGGGGACCATGGCTTTCAGGATGATTTGCCGTGCATGTCGTTGTCCAAATATACGCACCGATAAATCAGTTGCTAAATAGACAAATGGGAAGCTAAATGCGCCCCAAGTGGTATGGAAGCTGAAAATTTGAAAAGGGATCTGTACTAAGTAATTGCTGGCGCAAATAATCAGAATATGAAAGCTCACCAATAGGGTGAGTGCGCGACGGATCTGCGCTTCAGAAAGTAATAACATCTTGTGGCCTTTTTAGTCTGAACTGAACGGGGTGAGGGAACCCGTTTATCTCGTTGTTTATCTATCTACTGTTATCATTATTAGTATTGCAGAGATAGGGCGGCACATTATAGAGATTGGTTGGTTGGATGCAAGTGTATTTTTTAAGCGGGTCCGTTACGGATATTCAGGAAAGAGAATTGCGAGTGATTTTATAATTCAACTAAGATAGACATGATGGTCGCGAGTTTGTTCTCTAGCTCTTGCCACTCTGTATCTGGATCGGATCCGGCAACAATGCCAGCCCCAGCAAATAAGTTAATCCGGCCGGGTTCAATGAGAGCACTTCGAATCGCCACAGAAAATTCACTTTCATATTTATTAAAATAGCCGCACGCACCAGCATACCAGCCACGCATATAGCCTTCACGTTGACGAATAAAGCTCATAGCTGAATGACGGGGCAAGCCACCGACAGCAGGCGTTGGGTGCAAGGATTGAAGCAAATGAAAGTCAGTCACCCCAGGTCGTAACTCTGCACGAATTGAACGGTGCAAATGCTGAATATGGTTGAGCTTGAAAACTGTAGGGCGTTCTTCAGCGCCGACATAGTTACTCAACGGGTTGAGCGTGTCGACAATGTGCCTTCTAACGAGTTGATTCTCATGACTGTTTTTTGTGTCATCCAGTAAGGCTTGCGCGAGCTGGCTATCCTCTTCTGGAGTGAATCCGCGAGTTGTGGTGCCAGCTAAGGCTTCCGTGTAGAGCTCTTGCTGACAACGACGATATAAGCGCTCCGGAGAGCAAGAGATAAAAGCGCGTTCGTGACTGAACTGAAAACCGAACTGAAAGCTATTCGGGTTACGAGCTTGCCAGCAAGCGAGAACCATCCAAGGATCGATATCGTCGTTTACTTCGAGTTGGGTTAAACGAGACAGCACAACCTTCGGTGTGTCTTGATTAAACTTTTTATTGGTGACTTGCTCAACGAGCTCTTTCCAGCGGTTATATTCTGGGCGGTCACATCGACCCATAGGAGTCAGTTTATGCGGTGGCGGTAGTGGCCGTGCAGGTGTTAACTCCTGTAGTGCGGCGATAGCACTATCACACTCTTGCGCTAAAACTTCAGGGTCAGTTTTCAAGTTCACAATGAGTCGGTGCTGATCACCACTTCTTCTAAATTCTATTCTCGGGAGCACAAACCTTGCTCGCCCAAATTCCGGCCAACAGGGAATGGTTCGATCAAAAGCCACGCCGCCGTAATAGCGAATGTCATGGTTGTTCGACAACATGCATTGCTGGTGATAGGTTTCTGCTAGCGTATTGTCATCGACGTCATCTTCAAAGCTAAAGTCATAGCAACTTCCTATCGCTGCAACTTCTTCTGTTTTGTCTCGCCCGTGCCAATAAATCCTTGGAAATGTTTGCTGCGCAGACAGCCAAGCGAGCATCGGCAAAGGACACACGTCTGCAGAGATTTGCAGAATGGGTTCTAGTGCTGAGGAATGCTTCACTTGATTGAGCTTGTCGACAATGGATTGTATCGCCATTGCCAAGGGTTGAGCAGACAAATAAAACTCCAAAAATAGGTATCAGACTGGTGTGTTGGAAGACGTAACCAGATTATTGCTTAAGATTTGGGAATAAGAATCTTTCCCACAAAGTAATGACCTACCCTAAAACTGTCAAGAATTAAGCAGCCAGCCTGTGAGCTGCCCGAAGATTTGATAGTTTAATTTTAGCTAGCCACCATCATGGTAATTGTGTCTGGCTTTCGGTGCTTTGTGGACAAATTGTCTTCTTGGTCTTGCTTTCTATGGTATCGGGGTGCCAATAAGTCGATCTGGGTGCGGTTTGTGAAGTTTTTGCCTTGTTAAATGTGAGATTTCACAAAACAATATACGGACTTTTAACATCGATAAGAAATAGCCCTATGAATAATCGGAATAGATTTGTTGTTTCACCAGTGCTAATGGCTATATGTGCCACTTTTAACGCGCAAGCCAATGCGAACGCTCAAGATCCACTTCTGAATATCAGTGAAGTCATCGTGGTTCATGGTGAACAGCCAAGCGCTATAGAGCAAGCGACAACGCATTGGCGAATTAGCGCTGATGATATTCGCCGCAGCGGGGCAATTTCTTTAGATCAGGTGTTGAAAAATGTTCCCGGTCTCTATGTGAGAGTGGGAGGGGAAGGTACCCCCAGAGTCGATATTCGCGGCTTGAAAACGCGACATATTATTTATCTAGTTAATGGCGTACCCGCAAATAACACCAATGATGGGCAGTTTGACCCGAGCGTTATCCCCACGAGCCAGATCGAGGTGGTTGAAGTCAGTGTCGGCCCAAGCTCTGTACTCTATGGGCCGGGTGGTGCCGGTGGTGTGATTAACATCATCACCAAAAGTGCCCTGAATGAGCCCGTAGTCTCGGGCAAAGTTGAAGGTGGTGACAATAGTACGTTGAACGCCGATTTAAGTGTGGCAACAACACAAGAAAATTGGCAAGGCTTGCTCAGTTTCTCGCACCAGCAGAGCGACGGATTTCCTTTGTCCGATGACTATGAGGCCGCTGAATTTCAAGCGCGAGGAGATCGCGATAATGCGGATCGAGAAACCCAAAGTCTTTACGGCCAAGGAACATATTGGTTGAGTGAGCAATCGACACTTACGGGCAACCTGAGTCTTAAACAAGGCGATTGGGGGAAACCAAGTCGAGATGGTAGTACTGATGCCAAATCAAAATTTGAGCGGGTTGATGATTACCAGGAGAAGACTTTGCAGCTGGGCGGCGCCCATCGTTTTAGCCCTGAGTTTACGCTTCGAGGATTTGGATACTACAACCAAAATGATGTCTTGGAATATGGCTATGAAGATGCAACCTACCAAGACATTAATGCATCCCAAGATGGCCGTTCCACAGTACAAGGTGCAAATATTCAAGCCATCATGCAGCCATCGGCTGAAAGTGTTTTTACTAGCGCTCTGATTGCCGAAAACCAAACTTGGGAAGCTATCGAGAAGAAAGCAGCGACCAAGAAAAAGCCAGCGCAAGAACAGACGAGTGATGATGACCTGTGGCTATATACCCTTGCTACCGAATATCAATTCCAATCTACAGAAAACTATGGTGCAACATTAGGTGCAGCCTATCACTACGTTGATAAAAAACAGGGGCATGAACAAGACTACTCGGCACAGGCATCGACCTACCTATGGCTGAATGATGCCAGTAAGCTGGCATTTGGTTTTGCCCATAAAGTACGTTACCCATCGATGCGTAATTTGTATTCACAATCGTCAGGCAACACCGAATTGACGCCGGAGAACTCCAACCATTTGGAAGTCAGTGTGAACCAACAGCTCGGATTACAGACCGAACTTCTGGTTGCGGCGCATCATTCTCAAACCGATGGTTACATAGCAAAAGATGGTGATGGTATTTATCAAAACCTTGGCGATTATCGTTTTCAGGGCATCGATTTGATGCTGAGCAGCCAGTATTGGGATGGGTTAGATCTCAATTTAAGCTACAGCTATTTGGATACCTTGGACAAAGACGCAGATGGTTCATTGGATCGCTTAGAGCACAGGCCACGCCAACAAGTTCGCCTGCAAGCAAGTTATGCGTTTGCCACAGCAACAACCGTCAGCCTCAACGCCGAACGGATTATGGATCAAATCTATTATCGCCAAACCCAATCTGCAGGCGTGACAGCAGTAGAGCAAATCGCACTTGATGACTACACGTTAGTTGATGTGAATGTTCGCCAAGCGATTGTGAATGACAACCTTTCACTGTACGTGCGTGCGACCAATCTTCTAGATGAAAACTATGTCCAAAGTGAGGCCTTGCCCCAAGCTGGACGACAGGTCTTTGTGGGCATCGACTGGCAGCTCTAGTATGGCATTGATCCAATGTGAGCAAGTTGAGTTAGGTTATGCCAGTCGCCCCCGTTTACTACATGGGGTGAATTGGCAAATCAACGCGGGGGAATGCCACTGCGTTATGGGTGCGACCGGCTCCGGTAAATCTAGCTTACTTGCTTTATTGGCAGGGCTTTACCAAGACGACGCCCGTCGCGTGGTGACTGGCCATATTCAGCGGCAAGGTCAACTGCGCGTGGGGTTGGTGATGCAAGACCCCAATGTACAGTTTGTACGGCAACAAGTGGGCGCGGAAGTCGCGTTTGTCCTTGAGAATTTGTCTGTTCCTAGTGAACAAATGGCGCCAAGAGTACAGCAAGTGCTATTGAAGGTGGGACTTGATGTGTCACTGCGACAGCCCATTGAACATCTATCTTTAGGGCAAAAATATCGCTTAATGTTGGCGGCGCAACTGGTTGATCTGCCCGATCTGATATTACTGGATGAGCCAGGCGCGCAACTTGATGAAGCTGGCATTACTGAGCTCATTCATGTGCTGTCTGAATTAATACGGGACGGCATTGCAATCGTTATCGTGGAGCATGAGCCGAGTCGCTTTTCCGAGCTTGTCAGCCACTTCTGGTCGATAGAGGCGCAGCACTTTATCAAACGCACGATTCCGGTTTCCTGGTCCGCTTTACCTTTCTCATCATCAAAGGTTTTCGCTAACCAGAAAGAACGGTATGAGTTTCAGCGCCAACCCAAAAATTCTAACGTGGAACAAGATGGCTCTGGGGAAGCGTCATCGTTAGTGATTGAAAGTTTGCCATTTGATTTTGCATTTCAAGGCCACGAGCGACTTTTCCAATTACAAACCCCTTTGTGGCTAGATGTTGGCGAAATCGCATTGCTCGTCGGAGATAACGGGACGGGTAAAAGCTCTCTATTAAAGTATTTTGCGGGGTTGCATACTGATGTCGATGATGTGCCTATCAAAGTATTGGGTCAAGCGCCTAAGCTGGGTCAATATGCTGACAGGCTGGCGTTGCTTTTACAATCTCCGAATCGTCAGCTCTTCGAGTCGAGTGTGCGACAGGAGTTAGAATTCAGCTTATTGCGTTATCAATTACCGACTTCAAGGGTTGATGAGATCTTAAAACGTATTGGGTTGGAGAATCTGGCTCAGCAGTCCCCGCACCGCTTGTCATATGGCCAGCAACATCTGATTGCATTGGCCTGCGTTGTTTGTTTGCGGCCGCAGTTGTTATTACTTGATGACCCTTTTGCGGGCTTAGATGCACACTATCGAGCCATCGTTCAGAAGCTTATTTTGGAGCTGGCCGGCAAGGGATGCGCCGTTGTCATTGCTAGCCATAAGCTTTGGCCTGATTTACCTGTACAACACCTGTGGCATATTCAACATGGAGTTTTAAATCCAGCAACACACTGCAACGCAACAACATCTGAACAGCCGCATCCCCAAATCACCTGCCCTCGTTCGGCCAAATTGCCTTTACTCCAGACGGTGGAGTTCGGATGAGTCTCGATAGCAAGCGGCGGCAGAGCAGCTTAGGCAATTGCTGGCGAAACGGCTTCGAGTTTGGCAGTGGCTATAAATTGCTGCTTGTGGTGTTGATGACCTGCAGTGTGTTTGTCGTCCCCTTTGTTTATCTACCATGGTTCAGTTTGCTGGCGATTGGGTTGATACTTCATGGATACTTTTTGGGCGCCAGTTTGAAGGTTTTGTTGATCTTTGGGCTTGTGCAAACTGCTTTTACGCTCACGCTTTATTTGATTTTTCATACGGCTGCGGATTTTCCGAGTGCGTTAGAGGCCTTGTTGCGCTTATTTTTGGCTGTAGTGCCTGCGTGGTGGTTTGCAGTGGCTGCAAACCCAGATCAAACGGCGAGCTTACTGCAAAGGTTGTTGCCATACCGCTGGGCATTTGTTGTGGCCGCGTCATTCAATATGCTGCCTTTTATGATGACAGAATTACGTGAAATCTATGACTTGCAACGCCTTCGTGGTGCGCGTATTTCTCCGCAGCAACTCAGTAATCCAAAACATTGGCCAGAGTTTGTTCGCTGTGTGCTCGCCCCCTTACTGATTCAGGTGATTAAGCTTTCACAGCAGCTCGCTTTAGCTGCACGCAGTCGTCATTTTGGCCGTCATTCAAACCCGACACGCTGGCAACCGCCTAAGGAGATGGAATGAATATGTGGCGTTGGGATCTAAAAGGTGCACTTTTTATTGGTTTTTGTGCGGCGTTGCTGGTGGCCTTTAAGGGGCTGCTGCGGATGAAACTGGGTTTATCTGGTCACTCGATGCTGTTGATGACGTTCATGTATTTAGTTTGTTTAGCCGTCGTTCCTCGAATTGGCGCCATTACCGCCTGCGGTCTTGTTACGGGCGCACTTGCGATGCTAGCCGGTGTCGGAAAGGGTGGGCCATTACTCTTGATTAAGTTTGGGGTGCCGGCTATTGCGATGGATGTCATGTTGCTCCTTGGTGCGGGGGCTCTCAGCTTACGGTGGCGCTGTCTTGTTCTCGCCATAGCGGGCAGTTTGGCTTGGGCAACCAAAGCGGGTGTCGTTAGTTTACTTGCAGGGATGACATGGCAAATTGCTTCAGCCAAGTTTGCCATGTCATTTTTTCAAGGGGGAGCATTTGCAGTTGCTGGAGCCTTACTGGTGCCGATGGTTGTCCGTAAGCTTGTTGCCCATGATGTGGTGGGTGAAAGCGGCTCGAGCTGAAAATGACTTATGTGCTTGGATAAATAACGACAGACGAGTGAACCAAGGGTTTGCGAGCGAGAGCTTAGTGAGTGAGAGATTTGCATAATCTCTAACTCGAAATACTCATTGAAATTGAAGAGAATGACCATGAATACTTGGCTGATCTGTATCGATGATACTGATGATATTGATACTAAAGGTACCGGAGAAATTGCTCAGGAAGTTGCGCAGAAACTCGTTGATGCCGAATTAGGTCTGGTGTCACCGATAACCCGTCATCAACTCTATATTCATCCAGATATTCCATACACTTCCCACAATAGTGCCATGTGTTTTACGTTATCTAGCGGTTCACCCTGTGAATTAATCCGTTCCATTGCCATTGAACACTTGGTCGCGGAATCTGCTTTGGCTGCAGATCCAGGACTTGCGGTTGTACGTCTTGTTGACCTAGAAGCTTCACCATTGGCGAAGGCAAAACTAATCCAATTTGGGCTAGAGGCGAAACGCCAAGTGAAAACAAAGCAACAAGCTTACGAGCTTGCCAAAGACTGTCATGTGAGTTTGAGTGAACACGGTGGCACTGGCGACGGTGTTATTGGGGCGCTTGCTGGCATTGGTTTACGGTTAACGGGGCAAGATGGGCGAATGAAAGGGCAAGTGACCCTAAACGGTACTGCGACCAAGAATTTGGCGCCAACAATGCTCACGGTTAACTCGGTTCTGGCTGCATCCAATCTTGACGCGGTCGTCGATATTGATGGACAAACGTTACCGCCAGAATCCACGCTGCATCTCAGTGGCAAACTTAAGGCCGTATTTCAGAATCATCAATTTGTCCTTCCTGTTTACCAAAATGGCCAACTTTGGTGTAACGCGACTCGAAGCCAACTAAAAAATCATTAGTTTATAAAGGGGACGCGATGAAGCGTACGACACCAGCAATTGAGACTTGGTTTGAACTTCGTGGTGAACACTGGGTATTTAAGTTTTCTAAACATCATTCCAATCCCCCTCGGATGGCCGCGAATGCATGCCCTTACTTTATGCAGGATGATGAAGATGAAATGGTCGACGATGAACTGATTTCTTGCCTAAACTGTGTTTATCGCCGTTGGAATTCACAATCATTTGAGTGTGTGAAACTTGCTTTGCTTAGCCATCAACGTGATTCAGAAGCATAAAATTTAGCAAACTGTGATAGAGCTTGCATTGGTCTTTTCTGTTACATTTTTTGCATAAATAGCTAGTGGTGATTTGTGTCTGCCAAAGTTACAATGTTCTGACATGAATGAAAAAATTCCCAACGTTTTAGCTGTATGCACGCCATAAACAGCAAAATTTGGTTGATTGCCCTAAGGAAGAACAGTGGAAGAATCCGCTCCAGCAGAAGATCTACTCAAGGTTCCAGTTTCTAAATTGCGGATCGGCATGTTTGTGCAGGCGATTGAAAATAATGGACGCGTGAATATCGCCAATGCAGGGCAAATTCGCACCAAAGATGCATTAGCAAAACTGATCAAAAGCGGCATTAAGTTTGTTTGGGTGGATGTCGAACGCTCTTCCGAAGGCTCAGGTTTAAAGAAAAAAGCTGCAGCTCCTCTAAAACCGAAAAAAAACCGCGATGTACAACAGCAAAAAGCGCAGGCCTTGCTCGGTGAAGCCAAAGATTTAATTCGAAAAGTACTCAGTGAAACCTTTGAAGGAAAAGCCGTCGAAGTTGCACCAGTAGAGGCTTTTGCTGACAACATGATTGAAACCGTGTTGCAGGATGCAGATGCATTTAAATGTGTATCGGCTCTGAGAACGAAAGATGCCTATTTATTGGAACACTCGGTGAATGTCGCATTTTTGTTAGTGACCTTCGGGAAACATATAGGGTTAGACAAGTCGATGCTTGCTCAACTTGCAGCGGGTGGCATCATGCATGATGTGGGCAAGGTGAAGGTCGATGATAAGATCTTAAATAAGCCGGGTCGACTTACACAAGAAGAGTTTGAGCACATGAAAATGCATCAAACCTTTGCCAAAGAAATTATGCGTGAAGCTGAGGGTTTCTCACAGATTAGCCAAGATGTCTGTTTAATGCATCACGAAAAGCTCGATGGTACCGGCTACCCGAATGGTCTCAAAGGTGACGAACTGCCAATGCATGCTCGGATGAGTTGTATCGCTGATATTTATGACGCACTCACTGCAACTCGCTGTTATAAAGAAGCCATGAGTCCTGCGGCAGCATTTAAAATCCTCTTGAGTTTGACACCCCATCATTTAGATCAAAAACTCGTTTATGAATTTGTTCGATGTGTGGGGGTTTACCCTGCGGGTTCACTTGTTGAGCTGAGTGATGGACGTGTGGGAATTGTATGGGAATCTAAAGATCGTGATGCTTTGCACCCTGTCGTGAAATGTTTCTACTCACTGAAACACAAGCGCTATACCGATGTTGCCATGATCGATATGAAAAAATCGGAATTGAACATTGAACGTGGCGTTTCCCCGAGTAGTTTAGATGTCGACCCAACGCCATTCTATTAACGCTGCACTGAATATTGAGATTTAAGCCGCATTTGATGCGGCTTTTTTGTGTCTAGGCATTAGGGCTTTCATCATTGGCAGGATGATTGAAGCCCTTTTTTGATCCATAACACAAATTCAACATGGGAAATGGCGACGGGAAGATAAAAATTGATCTGGGTCAATAAATGATATTGAGAATCAATATCATTTGCATTAGTATTGTCTCGTCTTTTGATACATTTACTAGGTGCATGTTAAAAATGAAACGTCTATCTCCGATATACCTTGCTGTTATCGCTAGCTTGCCGCTTGTGACTCCGCTCACTGCGATTGCTGAAGAAGCTGAAAATCAAGAAATGGAAGTCATTGAAGTCAGGAACTTTAGGCAAAAACTAGATCAAGATGGCCGTCTTAAAGATGTCATTCAAAAAACGGAAGTTCTCGATGCGCTGGCTATTGAAAACAAGAATGCACTCAGTTTGACCGCAGCGATTAACAATGAGCCTGGGGTTAACGTTTCTAATGAATGTTCAATGTGTGGCGTAAAGCGCGTGATGTTGAACGGTATGAAAGGTGAGCATACAACCATTCTGGTTGATGGCTTACCAACTCACACACTTATTTCTGGCTTCTACGCTGTCGATGCGATTGCGACCACAGGTGTCGACCGTATTGAAGTTGCGCGTGGTGCTGGTGCTTCATTGATTGCGCCGGAAGCAATTGGCGGTACAGTTAATATTATCACCAAAGAAGCTTATGAAAACTCAGCCAGCTTTGACTATGCCATGGGTTCCCATGACTTTACGGCAATGAAGGGCATGGCAACAGGTGTGTCTGAAGATGGAAAAACCGGTATAACCCTTATTACGCAGTACGATAAACAAGATCAGGAAGACCATGATGACAATGGCGTAAGTGAAGCGCCATTCATCGAAAACATGTCTTTTACGACCTTGATTAGCCAAGACCTTTCAGACACCAGTAATGTTCAAGTTCGTCTCTCTAAAGTTCAATCTGAAATCTTTGGTGGTCCAATCATTGGTAAGCAGGTCAGCTCAATTGGTGCCGCAATTGCAGGCTATGATGGTGAAGAATCAGACCAACTATTTGTTAACGATGATGTCCGAAATGAATATATTGGTAAGCCATGGGAAACAACCGAGTGGATTGAAACCAGCCGTGATGAAGCATATATCAAGTATTTGACTGAGCTAAGTGACGCAACGGTTGGCGAGTTTGCGGTGAGCTACGCGAAGCATGTCCAAGACTCTTTCTATGAAGGTATTGACTACCAAGCTGATGACAAGATGCTCTATGTCCGTGCAAAGTTCGATATGGAGCTTTCTGATGAACACTTCATTACCTTTGGTGCAGATGCACGCCGTGAAGAAATGCGTTCTTCAACCGATGCATTAGAAGCTGTTGCTGCTTACCAAAGTGATGCGTTTGATTACGATACAACGGGTATATTCCTGCAAGATACGTGGACACCAACGGACAATGTTGAAGTCGCGATTGCAATGCGCCTCGACAAAGTGACCGCTGACTTTGTTGATGAAGGTAAGCCGGGCACTGAAATTGATGAAACATTTTTTGCCCCACGTTTTGATATGCGTTACTTCCATACCAATGAGCTGACTTCTCGATTCTCGGCTGGTCAAGGTTACCGTGCGCCACTTTCTTTCTTTGAAACCGACCATGGCATATTGGACGCAGAGCTTGGTTACCAAATTGATATTGATTCACTAGAAGAGTCACTATCTGCGAGCTACTCGCTGACCTATGATACCGAAGCATTAGCGGTGACCGCGTCGATTGCCCACTCTAAAGTGGATAACCTCGCTAGTCTTGAAGAAACAGAGGCAGGCGTGCCAATTCTGACTCAACTAGATGAAAGTGCGTCGGTGACCACTTTTGATATCACCGCTGGCTACAACGTAACTGATGAATTGACAGTCAATGTCGGTTTAGAAAAGTTTAACTACGATGACGCCTTTAAATCTTCTTACGCCATTGCACCAGTTGAAGAGCGTGCGAGTATTGAATTGCAGTATGAAAAAGACAATTTCAAGGTGTTCTGGTCGACGGTTTGGTTTGGTGAAAAAGATCTGACGGAATACGGCTATGAAGGTTACAACAAGCTCAATGACCCGAGTACGGCCAAAACACTAGTCGGTGAAGCATTCTCGATGTCAGATATAAAAGTGCAATACCAAATGACAGAGCACACGAAAATCTATGCTGGCGTATCAAACATCTTTGAAGAAACTCAGATTGATGGTGGTGAGACACCACTATTCTATGATGCGGATGGCGGATACGATGTGGCCTACATTTATGGCGGACTTCATGGACGTGAAATGTATGCTGGCATAGAAATCAAGCTGTAATTTGTTGAGCCTTTGATGATGCGAGCCAACTTCTTAAACAGCGTGATAGCAGCACTTTTGATTGTGATGGGTGCTGCATCATTCACAACACAAGCGGTGCCGTTTTCATTGAAAACCATCCGCGCCACAGAAGCTACATCTGTAGATAATGGTTTAGCAACGGTGGCGATGATTTATCAACCCGATTGCCCATGGTGTAAGAAGCAAGGCGAAGTGCTAACCCAAGCTTTTGAACAATGCCATGATGTTGTGAATATCGTTTTAGTGGGGACTCGTGGAAATAAACGGCAGTTGAAGAAAGAGTTGAAGCATTACCATAAAGAGCTTCCTTCTTTCTTGGCGTCGCGACAATTCTTGAGAAGCATCGGTGGCTATCAAGCATCGCCAACCACATTGATTTATGACGAGCATGGGCGTTTGTTAAAGAAAAAGCGAGGGTTTATCGCTGAAGATAAACTCGCCAATGCTTTTGATGTGATTACCCACGGGAGTTGTCAGCTTGAGCTCGCTAAGCGAAGTGCTTAACTAACTGCCACAAATTAAAAAAGCCGCAGATTCATCTGCGGCTTTTTGTTGTTTCCTGTGTCGCGTTTTGCACTATCTCATGGTCACGAACTCTTCGGCACCGGTTGGGTGGATGGCCACAACGGCATCAAAATCTGCTTTGGTCGCTCCCATCTTCATGGCAACACCAAAGCCCTGTAGGATCTCATCCATTCCAAAACCAATTCCATGAATGCCGACAACGGTTTCATTTTCTCCTGCGCAAATGAGCTTCATCTTACAAGCTTGGCGATGGCTGGTGACTGCGGTATACATGGAGGTAAAGCCAGATTGGTAAACCTTGATACTGTCGGCACCATATTGCGCCTCAGCTTCTGGCTCTGTCAGTCCCATTGTGCCAATGGGTGGATGGCTGAACACGACCGTTGGGATCAAGCTGTAATCCATTTTCGCGTCATGCATGCCGTTAAATAGTCGTTCCGAAAGCAAACGTCCTGCCTTGACGGCAACAGGGGTCAATTCGACGCCGCCTGACATAATATCACCTACACAATAAATTCCTTTGTCCGACGTATTTTGTTGCTCATCAGTAATAACATAGCCTTTGGCGTCCAGCTCCACTTGCGTGTTTTCTAGGCCGATATTATTTGTTGAAGGGGAGCGGCCGATCGCCCAAATCAGGCTGTCAACGGTCAGTTGGTTGCCATTCTCGAGGTTGAGTGTCAGGCTGCCGTCACTATTTTTGATGACCGATTTCGGGATGCTTTGGGTATGCAGTGTCGGTCCATCAGTGGCCATGGCTTCAACTAATGCTTCAGTTAATAGGGGATCAAAGTTTCTTAGTGGCGCATGTTTGCGGACGAGCAGGTGAGTTTCACTGCCGAGTGCATGTAAAACGCCGGCAACTTCCACTGCGATATAACCTGCACCAACCACGGCAACGCGTTTTGGCTGCTGTTTTAATTCAAAGAAACCATCGGAGTCAATGCCATACTCTGCACCCGGAATATCTGGAATCGTCGGTGCGCCGCCGGTGGCGATCAAGATATGATCTGCTGTGTATTGCTCTCCATCGACTTCGATGGTGTTGCTGTTTACAAAGCGGCCATAACCATTCAGTAAATTGACCTGATTGTTGGTGAAACCTCGACCATAGGCTTCATGGATCCGACCAATGTAAGCCTCTCTATTTTCAACTAACGTGTTCCAGTCGAATTTGTTGACGGTGACATCAAACCCATAATCCTTCGCATACAAGTTGAGTGCTTCGGCAACATGAGCACCGTACCACATTACTTTTTTGGGGACACAGCCAACGTTTACACAAGTGCCACCGACATGTTTCGCTTCTATCAATAGCACTTTTGCGCCACGCATTGCCGCGCGGTTTGCCGAAGCTATGCCACCGCTACCTGCGCCAAGACATATATAGTCAAAATGTTGAGCCATGCTTATTCTCCAATTCATTTAAGCCTTCATCATAGTGATATGGGGCATTATTCCTGTAATTCAATCGGTGGTGGTTTGCTGGGGTTTGAATTCCTGCTGTGCTTGCGCTTGTGAATTCAGCATATCACTATCGGCGCAATTTAAAGGGAATATTATGGGGGATGCCCTCGGTCTAATTAGCTAAGACCGGTGCACTGGATAAAAAAATTCAATAAGACATGCTACTCAGCGAAACCAGGACTGCAGTAACCATTCATTACAAACAGTATCCATCAAAGCGGATGAAAATTCTTTGGGTTTAAATCGGTGTACTGTGGCTTATTACCAGCGACTAGCGGTAAATATGGCAGTGCCTTAAGTCTTTTATGGATGGGCCTTGTCCTTTGCAATTCAAGCAATCCCACTCTTTTAAACGCTGAGTGCGTTCTTGCGCATGATATCCGTATTTGGAATTTCCGGCTTGACGCTCACTTTTTCTTAGCTGCTTTAGACGCTGATTGAGCCAGCGGCAGCGGGGATGGTCGGCGGTTGCAATCTGAGCCAGATGCTTTTTCGATGGCTTGCTAGATTTTTTGTGCACGGATGATTGCTTACTTTTCGACTGCCTAGATTTGATGCGCTTAGGTGGCGTTTCGATTGCAGCCTCTTTGGACGAATAGTCTAATGCTGGCTGTGTTTGAGGTGGGAAGCGAATGGGATTGCCTTGGTTATCTAATATGACGTTCATTGGCAAGGTACGTTTATTGTTTGTGGTATTTGCCTTGGCGCTTGTGACTGTTGAGAGGCAAAACAATATCACCAAGAATAGAGCGAGTGGTGAAAGGAACAAAGATTGGACGGGGGTGGCGGATAACATTCCTTGTTTCTCCTATGGTTGACTTATATACGGCTTACGTGGGCCGATCCATGAGCCCAAATAAAGCCTAGGTCAAATCGTTAAAATGTCCAGTTAAGATAGATTCCTGCGAATGTTTCATTCAGCTCATGGCTCGAATACCCCACCTCTTTTTCAATATCATCTAATGCAATGCTATGGCTAATATGTCCTGTTAGATTTAAATGATGAGATAGAGCATATTCAGACTCTAGGCCAAACTGAATATGATTCAGGCCGTTGTGTTGCTCTGTCGCCAGTTGGTAGTCAAGACCAATGAGTGCGTAGGGGCTTAGACGCCAAGTATGACTGGCTTGCCAAGCGCCGTATAATGCCAGCTCAATAAAATATCCGCCGGCCTCGGTAGCATAAGTGTAATTGATTGATGGAGTGACCCAGCCGAACCCGTTATAAGTTAGTGTGCTGAAAAGCTCATTGTCATTTGTGCGTTCATCACCATAGAACTCTAAACGTTGATAACCGATCGTGGCTTCAAGGGTATCAGTGATAGAGTTGGTATATTCTAGCCCCAGCTCCCAGCGAACAAAATGCTCGCGATCGCCGCGTCCAACTCGGGCATAGCCATTTAGGTTTTGACACTGAGCAGCGAAGCCGCTCCAATAGACACCACCACTCTTTAGATTGTCTCTTCCTTCAGAAACAAATTTTGACTCCCACCCTAACTCAATGGCGTATTCAACTTGCGTGCTTTGCAGATCGTGCCGATGTTGCGTATAGGCCGTTTCATGTTGAGCAAAAGCAAAGTTTGAAAACGTAGCCAAGATGAACGTAAAGATGAAGAAGATGGCGTGAGCAGACGGCATAGCAAAGTGTTTTAAGGAGAATCAATATCCATATCATAATTCGAATTTGAGCATCGCGTGGTAACAAAGGTTTGCAATAACCAATCTTTGATGAATATGCTTGAAGTCGATCAAATTTCGATCTGATTTTCGCGCCTAGACAACAAAGCGCTGTCTGTGCCGGCATCATGCAAGACAATCGCTTGATATTTCAATTGCGAGCCCATATCTATATAAAATCTGTTTATTTATTTGCTTGAGGATACCTCATGACGAACCCTTTGCTTCAAAGTCAGACTCTGCCACCATTTTCAGAAATTAAGCCCGAACATATTGTCCCTGCAGTGGAGCAGGCAATCGCTGCATGTCGTGCAAAAATTGATGAAGTTTTAGCATCCACAGAAGCTTTCTCATGGGAAACCCTTGTCGCACCTCTAGAGCAAACAGATGACGAACTTGGAAAAATCTGGTCGCCGGTTTCACATATGAACTCAGTCTTAAGCACTGATGAGTGGCGTGAAGCCCATGATGCTTGCTTACCTTTATTGTCGGAATATGGCACCTATGTGGGTCAGCATCAAGGTCTGTACCAGGCATATAAAGCGATTCGTCATTCAGCAGAGTTTGCCAGCTTAACCCAGGCTCAGAAGACCGTCATCGAGCATAGTCTACGCGACTTTGAACTGTCGGGAATCGGCCTAGATGATGAACAAAAGGCTCGGTACGGCGAGATTGTTAAGCGCATGTCTGAGTTGACCAGCGGTTTTTCGAATCAACTCCTCGATGCAACTCAAGCTTGGACCAAGTTAATTACTGATGAGGCTGAATTAGCGGGACTGCCTGAGTCTGCAATTGCTGCAGCTAAAGCAATGGCGGAAGCAACAGAGCAACAGGGCTGGCTATTTACCCTAGATTTTCCATCTTATCTTCCAGTGATGATGTACAGCGATAATCGCAATTTACGGGAAGAGTGCTATCGAGCCTTTGTGACCCGAGCATCTGATCAAGGACCCAACGCAGGCGAATTTGATAACGGTCCTTTGATGGATGAAATCTTAGCGTTGCGCCATGAGTTGGCTAAATTACTTGGTTTCGATAGTTTTGCTGAAAAGTCACTAGCAACCAAAATGGCACAAAACACCGATCAGGTTTTAAGTTTTCTGGATGAATTGGCACAGCGTTCAAAACCACAAGCAGAGAATGAGCTTGCTGAACTAAAAGCGTTCGCAAACCAAGAGCATGGCGTCGCAGCGCTTGATGCCTGGGATTTGAGCTATTATGCCGAAAAGCTCAAACAGCATAAATATCAAGTGTCGCAGGAAGAACTTCGTCCTTACTTCCCTGAAGAACGAGTGCTGTCTGGGTTATTTGATACGGTTGCTCGTCTTTTCGGTCTAGTGATCACCGAGCAAAAAGATGTAGATACTTGGCACAAAGATGTTCGCTTTTTTAACATTGAAGATGACCAAGGTGTACACCGTGGTAGCTTTTTCTTTGATTTATATGCCCGCCAAGGGAAACGTGGCGGCGCATGGATGGATGATTGCCGCGCAAGGCGTCAAACGCCAGTAGGGCTCCAACTGCCTGTGGCTTACTTAACTTGTAACTTTAACGGTCCTGTTGACGGGAAGCCGGCTCTATTTACCCATGATGAAGTGGTGACCTTATTCCATGAGTTTGGCCATGGTATTCACCATATGTTGACCAAAATTGATGTGGCGGGTGTGTCCGGTATCAGTGGTGTACCTTGGGATGCTGTTGAGTTGCCGAGTCAGTTTCTAGAAAACTGGTGTTGGCAGGAAGAAGCGCTTGCAAAAATTTCAGGCCATTATGAAACAGGTGAACCCCTACCGAAAGCAATGCTAGATAAAATGCTGGCAGCTAAAAACTTTCAGTCTGGGATGATGATGTTGCGCCAGCTTGAATTCTCGCTGTTTGATTTCCGATTACATCATGAGTTTGACCCGAGTCAAGGGCCACGAATTCAAGAGACTTTGGATGACGTTCGACGCAAAACCGCAGTGGTTAAAGCGGCGGAGTTTAATCGTTTTCAACATAGTTTTGCGCATATTTTTGCAGGAGGATATGCCGCAGGTTACTACAGCTATAAATGGGCTGAAGTCTTATCTGCGGATGCCTTTTCTCGTTTTGAAGCCGAAGGAATTTTTAATCCGGAGACCGGTCGTTCATTTCTACACCACATTCTAGAAATGGGGGGAAGTGAAGAGCCAATGGCGTTGTTTATTCGCTTTATGGGTCGCGAACCTAATATTGATGCGTTACTGCGCCACTCGGGAATTGCAGCGTAAACGTTTAAAAAATTAGTTGAATAGTAAAATTGCCTTGGCGGTGATTTGAACAAGTAGGGCTTCTTTGGCGATAAGAAGCCCTTTTTATGGAAGGTGACAAAGCTAACAAAACAGGATATGCATCGCCGCCGAAAATACATGCTTTCGTTATACTGGAAGTGGGTGCAATGGATTGCAAGTCAGTTCAGCGATTCATTTAGGTTGTCGTCGTGAGTAAACATAAACAACATGGTTTTACCCTGATAGAGCTAGTTGCCGTGATTGTGGTTTTGGCCATTATCGCGGTTGTTGCATTAAGTCGCTTCGTTCAGTTTAGTCAAGATGCGAAAACTGCAGTTTTGACTCAATTCAGTGCTGCTGTGAAGTCGGCAAATCAACACATGTATATACTTTCGCAACTGCCTAACTATCGTGCACAGGCGGTGTCTGGTCGAGGGGATCTAACGGATGTTGATGTCGATGGTGATGGCATCTTTGAGACGCGCTTGAAATGTGGTTTCTTAGACAATACCGATGTCGCTAAGCGCTTAAATTACAGCGATGACCAACTTGGCTTTCAATTTGAAGGAGTAGACAAGGTTTACTTTGGATTTGGGGATGGCAACATTAAATCGAGTCAATGTTATTTTATGTATCGGCAAGCCTATGGCGCGGTTAACCCCAGTGCGTGTAGTCAGAATGACCCCAATGCCGCCCCTGAGTATCAAATCGTCATCAATGGTTGCTCGTGAGAGGTGACTTTGACTGACTTGTTGTCTGGTACGACCTCTGGTAGCCTATGCGTCCTTTGAGATAAAGCGATAGATTCATGAACCTGTATTTCCGTTTATTTTGGCTATTATTCTGGCGTGTTCGCCAAGTAAATGAAGCGATTGATTTTCTTGGTGTTAGTAAAATTTCCTACCGCGCACTGCCCAGTGACTGTGATATCAATTTCCATTTAACGAACTCGCGCTATCCGGCCTTTATGGATTTGGCGAGGACCTATATGTTAGCTGAAATGGGCTTGCTGAAGCGCTTCTTGAAGCTGAAGTGGTTCCCAATAGTGAATGCAACAGAATTTACTTTTATTAAAGACATCAAGCCGTTAAGCCAGTTTGAAATTGAGAGTAAATTGGTCGGTTGGGATGAAAAGTACTTTTATATAGAGCAACGCTTTATCAGTGAGCAAGGTTTACATTGTATTGTTCATGTTCGTGGTGTTTTTGTGTGTAAGCGTAAGCAAGTCGCAATTACGGACTTGTTAGATGTTGCGGGCTTTGACCGCGCACACCCGGAATTACCCGCAGAAGTTCAGAAATGGAAAGCGTTTTTACAACTCAAAAAAGAGCGTAACTTGCCCGTGGTGGAAGTAGCCGCGTAGTTCATTTGACAAGTTATCGGGCAGAGCTTAGGGAATGTTTCTAAGCCCTGTGGTTAGCTCTGATTCAGCAATCGACACTTCTTCTTTTACCAACCCCCATGAGCCTCTGAGTTCTGCTTGCTGCCAGTAGCGGTTTAAGTGATCTAACTCAAATAGAGCAAACTCTTTTCGCGCGACAGGTAAACAAGGGATCAGCGCGCAATCGGCTAAAGAAAATTGTTCACCACATAGCCAATGATTGTTTGCCAACTGATTGTCGAGGTGCTCTAGAAATATCATGGTTTGGTTTTGGAGCTGTTTCAGCAAAATTTGGTTGATTTCTTGAGCGGGTTGGCGCCTTATCTTTTCGATTTCAAAGAGTCGCCCACTGAGGTCATAATCGACTAAACGATCAAATAAACGAATATTGAGCTGTTGCTCTGCAGTGCCAGCGATGAGGTGGGTGCCAGAATCAAATGTCTGGTCAATGTACTCGATAATGATACTCGACTCGGGTAAGCATTGATTATCTTTGGTTTTTAGCATCGGGAGGTGGCAGGTGCGACAAATTTCCTCAAACTGCTTGCGAGCAAGAGGGTCTTGAATATCGACTTCCCGAGGGAAGAAGTTAAGTTGCTTTTCGTAAAAGGCAATTAGTACTTTTTGTGAATAACGGGATAATGGATAGTAATACAGCTCCATTGGCGATACTCCAGCCGCACGCTTTTATCTTTCTGGATGATAAAAGAACGTAACGATTGCTTAATGTTGTCAAAATCTATCATTCATTTTTTTGTTGTTATTGATGATCAGGGTGTTGAGCTAATGCTTGGTGCCGTGGCTCAACTCATTTGTGCGATTGTACGGATGCTTCGCTAACGCAAAAGCAATGGCTCGTACCATTAACTTTAGTCGCTTTTTTCAGGTGTAGGCACATTTTTAAAAAAGCTTAATGATTTGCTTAAGTAGTCGATAAACACACGGACTCGGGGAGGAATGCTCTCTTCAAAAGGATGGATGGCATAGACGCTTCCTTGCTTGAGATGGCAGTCGGGCAATAGTCGTGTTAACTCGTGATCAGACAGTGCAGCTTGCACCATATAGTTTGGCAAAATAGCAATGCCGAGGCCCTGTGTCGTGAGATCAAGCAGGCTGGGATAATGGTTGCAGCTTACAAAGGGCGTCACTCGAACTTTAAATACTTCACCATACGTATTTTGGATGTCACAATTTTGTGGCAAATGATTGTTGGCCAGCATCAACCATTGGTGGTGTTTTAAAGAGTCAGGGTGTAAAGGAGCGCCATGGGCTTCAATATAGCCTGCTGAAGCGACAAGATATTCTTCATAGGTGCCGAGACTGATGGTCGATGGATCATCTTCATCCATTTTTCCAGCTTGTATGGCTAAATCAATGTGTTGTTCACGGATATTGAGCTTACGGTCTTCCAATGTGATGCTTAAACGAATATTGGGGAACTCTACATTGAATTGTTTAATCAAAGGAATGAGGAAGTGTTCGCCAATAGCGACTGGCGCACTCACGCGAATACTGCCTCTGAGTTCCGCATCTTGTGGTTTGGTGAGGGTTTCTGCTTGTTTTGCCAGTTGTAAGAGCTCTGCACAATGATGGTAAAAGTCTTGCCCTTCAGCGGTAAGCGCCATTTTGCGCGTCGTACGTTGCAGTAATTTGCATGCTAATCGTTGTTCTAGTTTTTTTAGGTGTTGACTGACCATAGAGCGACTGATTGATAAACTTTCGGCAGCCGCTGTCAGTGATCCTTCTTCAACGACTGTAGCAAAGATAAGCATTCGATATAGCTGGCCCGCGTCCATTGTAAGCTCCAGTGATGCATTCGCATATTGGTTATCTTAGGTAACCAAAGTGTCATATCCCGTGTTTATTGTTATAAATCTAGTCGTAGGTTTGCCACTTGTCGAATTTGTATTCCAATATAAGTTCTTGCTTTGGCTCGGTGTGAGTTTGATGTAAGCTAGGTGAAGCAGGCATTGTCGTAGTCCTCTCGATTTGTCCAAAGGGCGTGGCACTGTATTCAATGGATGAGTCCGCATTGAAAAGGGAGTGATCATGTCGATTTCCCAATTAGAATCTTTCGATAGCATTTATACCAGAGCATGTGAGCGCAAGGGTGGCCCAGAGGGGCTTGAAGCACTTATGCCGTTCAGCTTCAGTGTTGATGAGCTGATGCAATTTTCTGATGCCGAATTATTGTCAGCCTTAAGTAAACAAGTCTTTCAAAGTGGCTTTGTGTGGCGAGTTGTCGAATTAAAATGGCCGCAATACGAACAAGCTTTCTTTGATTTTGAACCCGCGAAAGTGCTGATGCTTTCACCTGAGCAATTACAGCAGCGAGCTAGCGACCCAACCCTTATTCGCCATCAAAAGAAGACTCAAGCTATCTATGACAATGCGCTGATGGTGCATGAAATTGCGCTCGAACACGGCTCCTTTTGTCGATATATCGCCCTGTGGCCTGAAGAGGAAATTACCCAGCTTTGGCTTCAGCTAAAGAAGCGTGGCGCGCGTTTGGGCGGCAATACCGCAGGCTATTTTTTGCGTGCTATTGGTAAAGATACTTTTCTGCTGACCAATGATATTCAGGGGTATTTGAAAGCGCATCAGTTGGTTGATGCGGGATTAAGTTCTCAATCAGGATTAAGACAAGTGCAGAGTATTTTTAATACGTGGCAGCAACAATCAGGCCGTAGTTATGCAGATATTAGTCGAATTTTGGCCTGCAGTGTTGGCGATAATCACCTGTGAACGGTGCGATCGGATTGTGAACGAATGGTAACGTTTGCGTGTCGGTTTTGTGTGGTTAGAGCCATGTTTTACATCAGGTTAACTATTTTACTTTAGCCGTTCACACCGATAGTAAATGCTTACAAATTAACCCCAATTGTTGTCTTGTTTGGGGAATATGTGTGTGAGATAAATAGCCAAGCCCAATAAGCTTAAATTTGCAGTTTATTGGGACGAATTTTTATGGTGCTGGGGCTTTTGCCTTAGCGCTTTTTGTCGTTTTTATAAAAAGTAGCCTGAAGTATTAAGTTTTGGCGCCAAAAAGGAGTGTTCATGCAGCATCTTATTAAGCTTGTTTCTGTGGTGATGGTCATCATGGGGCTTGCGGCCTGTGAGCAGGAACAAAAACAAGCGCAACAGCAACAAATGCCTCCAGCTGAGGTGAGCGTCTTAACGGTTGCAACCAAGTCTCAGGCAATTCAGGTCGAACTACCAGGGCGTAGTAGTGCGTATTTAGAGGCAGAGGTTCGCCCTCAAGTCAGTGGGATTGTCACCGAACGTAGCTTTATTGAAGGTAAAGATGTGGTGAAAGGGGAATCATTATATCAAATTGACCCATCGACCTATGAGGCTGCCTTAGTTAGTGCCAAGGCCGATCTTGGTCGAGCCGAAGCTGCTGCGGCAACGGCAAAAGGTCGTGCAGAGCGCTTTAAAGCGCTGGTGAAGAAAAATGCAATCAGCGAGCAGGATTATGATGATGCTGTCGCCGCATATAAAGAGGCGCAGGCAAGTGTCATTGTTGCCAAAGCTGCGATAAATACTGCAGAAATTAACCTGAAATACACGGAAGTGCTTGCGCCAATATCGGGTCGCGTGGGTAAGTCTAATGTCACCGCGGGTGCATTGGTGACTGCGAGTCAAAGCCAAACGTTGGCGACTATCCAGCAGCTTGACCCAATCAATGTCGATATTGTTCAATCCAGCGCTCAGCTTTTGCGATTGAAGGCCAAGCTAAGAGATGGCGAGCTGACCAAAAGTACCAATGGCGATGTGACATTGCTGTTAGAAGATGGCTCAACTTATGCCCATATTGGCCAGCTCAAGTTTGCCGAAGTGCGTGTAGATGAAAATACAGGTTCTGTAACCATTCGAGCTGAGTTTCCTAATCCAGATGGTGTGCTTCTTCCTGGCATGTTTGTTCGAGCCCTCCTCGACACAGGTACGGATCCCAAAGCGATTTTAGTACCGCAGCGTGCAGTGACTCGTAACACTAAAGGTCAAGCCGTCGTGATGCTGGTCAATGGTGAAGACAAAGTGGAATCTCGAATCATTACTACCGCTGAGGTGATCGACAATAAGTGGCGTGTTATTCAAGGGTTAAGTACTGGTGAGCGTGTCATTGTTGAAGGCCTGCAAAAGATCCGTCCCGGTGCGCCGGTAGTGGCTAAGCCATTTGTGTCCACGAAACCTCAAGCATAAGGGATAAACTATGGCTCGTTATTTTATTGATCGCCCCATTTTCGCTTGGGTGATCGCCATTATGGTGATGCTTGCGGGTGTGTTGGCTATCGGCAACCTTCCTGTATCTCAATACCCGAGTATCGCGCCGCCAACGGTCGTGATTAGTGCGAACTACCCAGGTGCATCTGCGAAAACGATGGAAGACGCCGTGACGCAGGTGATTGAACAGCGGATGACAGGTATTGACCACCTTCGCTATATCACATCAAGTAGTGATAGTTTTGGTAATGCTCAAATCACATTAACCTTTAACGCGGAAGCTGATGCTGATATTGCGCAAGTGCAAGTGCAGAATAAGTTGCAACTTGCTATGCCATTGCTGCCTCAAGAGGTACAAGCACAGGGTGTGAGCGTGACGAAGTCTAGTGCCGGATTTTTAATGGTATTAGCGTTTGTGTCTGAAGATGGCTCGCTAAATAAAGATGATATTTCGGATTATGTTGGCTCAAATGTGCAGGAGCCAATGAGCCGCTTGCCGGGTGTCGGTGATATTCAATTATTTGGCGCTCAGTATGCCATGCGCATCTGGCTTGATCCGATGCGACTGACTCAATTTAACCTGACGAGCCAAGATGTAGTGGGGGCTTTGCGAGAGCAAAATGCGCAGGTTTCTGCTGGTCAATTGGGTGGTGCGCCGTCATTACCCGGGCAAGAACTGAATGCGACTGTCTCTGCGCAAAGTCGCCTGCAATCTGTACCAGAATTTGAAGATATTATTCTGAAATCAGATGCCTCAGGAGCAAATGTTTATCTAAAAGATGTCGCACGCGTAGAGCTTGGCGCAGAAAGCTATGCTGTCACCTCTTTGTACAACGGCCAACCTGCAGCCGGTTTGGCGATTAGCCTAGCGACCGGTGCGAATGCGTTAAATACGGCTAAAGCCGTGCGAGATCGCATTGATGAAATGAAGCCGTTTTTCCCTGAAGGGTTACAAGTTGCGTATCCTTATGACACCACGCCGTTTGTTGAGAAATCAATTGAAGGCGTTGTGCATACGTTGATCGAAGCCGTTGTGCTGGTATTCGTGATTATGTATCTGTTTTTGCAAAATTTCAGAGCGACATTAATCCCGACAATCGCGGTTCCTGTGGTCTTGCTTGGCACCTTTGCCATTCTTTCATTCTCAGGCTTTTCCATTAACACGCTCACCATGTTTGCCATGGTGTTGGCGATTGGCTTATTGGTTGATGATGCCATTGTTGTGGTGGAAAACGTTGAGCGGGTTATGTCGGAAGAGGGGCTCAGCCCGCTTGAAGCCACGCGCAAATCTATGGACCAAATTACCGGAGCCTTGGTTGGTATTGGTCTGACATTGTCCGCTGTATTTGTTCCGATGGCGTTTATGTCTGGGTCGACCGGCGTGATTTATCGCCAATTCTCAATCACCATTGTTTCTGCGATGGCGCTGTCGGTTATGGTTGCTATTATCTTAACGCCAGCTTTATGTGCGACCATGCTGAAGCCGATTAAAAAAGGCCATACCCATATTAATACCGGCTTCTTTGGTTGGTTTAATCGCATGTTTGACCGTATGACCGCGCGTTACGAAAGAAGTGTTGCCCACATTATCAAACGTACCTTGCGCTTTATGGGCATTTATCTTGTGATTGGTATCGCAACCGCTTGGATCTTCATGCGCATGCCAACAGCATTTTTACCCGATGAAGATCAAGGCATTTTGTTTTCAATGGCGATGCTGCCAACGAACTCGACGCAAGAGAGTACCCTTGATGTTTTGTCTAAGGTCAATGATTACTACCTTCAGGAGGAATCTGAGGTCGTAGAGTCGGTCTTTAGTGTCGCAGGCTTTAGTTTCGCGGGTAACGGTCAAAATATGGGCATGTCGTTTGTAAAGCTGAAAGATTGGGCTGAGCGAACCGCACCGGGAACAGATGTCCAAGCCTTATCGGGTCGAGCTATGGGGGCATTTTCACAAATTAAAGAAGCATTTGTGTTTGCGTTTGTACCGCCGGCGGTGATTGAGCTTGGTACGGCCAATGGTTTTGACTTCTATCTTCAAGACAAGAATGGCCAAGGTCATGAAGCCTTGGTGAATGCACGGAATCAGTTGCTTGGGATGGCGATGCAAAACCCGAATCTGGTTGGTGTTCGTCCCAATGGTCAAGAAGACTCTCCGATGTATCAATTGCATATTGATCATGCCAAATTGCGCGCATTGAGTGTGGATATTGATAGTGTAAATAGCGTGCTGGGTACTGCGTGGGGTGGTTCTTATGTGAATGATTTCGTAGATCGTGGTCGAGTAAAACGGGTTTACGTTCAGGGTGAAGCAGAGTATCGAATGCAACCAGAGGACTTGGACTCTTGGTATGTTCGAAATGCCATGGGTGACATGGTGCCATTCTCTTCTTTTGCGACGGGTTCATGGGAATTCGGTTCGCCGCGACTTGAGCGCTTCAATGGTTTGTCATCGGTGAATATTCAGGGCGCAGCCGCTCCGGGCTTTAGTACGGGTGCTGCGATGGATATTATTGAAGATATCGCTAAGCAATTACCGCCGGGATTTGGGATCGAGTGGAACGGCCTGTCGTATGAAGAACGCCTGTCTGGCAATCAAGCGCCAGCGTTATATGCCTTGTCTATCTTGGTGGTTTTCCTTGTTTTAGCAGCGTTATATGAAAGTTGGTCTGTCCCGTTTGCTGTGGTGCTCGTGGTTCCGCTCGGGGTGATTGGTGCGTTACTGGCGATGAATGGTCGCGGTCTACCTAATGACGTATTCTTCCAAGTTGGCCTACTGACAACGGTGGGACTGGCAACCAAGAATGCGATTTTGATCGTTGAGTTTGCTAAGGAGTATTACGAGAAGGGTGATACCTTGATTTCCGCTACGCTTCACGCAGTTCGCGTTCGACTCAGACCGATCCTGATGACATCACTTGCATTTGGTTTAGGAGTGACGCCGCTAGCGATTAGTAGTGGTGTTGGTTCTGGTGCGCAAAATGCGATTGGTACTGGCGTATTGGGCGGCATGATTAGCTCCACCTTCCTTGGGATCTTCTTTATTCCTCTATTCTTTGTGGTGGTTGAACGCATCTTTAGTAAGCGTGAACGCGAAGAGCGAGCCAAGAAGGCTGAGCAAAGCTAATGTGATAGCGTGTATGTCAACGGATTAAGCCATCAGTCGCCTAAGCGCTGGTGGCTTTTTTGTGTGTACAATGGGTTCTAGTGCGACGTCGTGATGCTGTTGCGACGTTCGTGCGAGGTTATATTTGGTTTCAATCAGGCAAAAAAAATAGGACCCATAGGGTCCCAATAAAAAGGTTAGCAATTGGTAAGGTGTCAAACTTCGAACCATTCCTTCGGAAAGGAATAAGCTCACTTTAGCAAAGGCTTCCTGTATGCAAACTGAACACATTGTGACTGGTCGCACAAAAATATATTGCTCTGCGTGACTAAAGTCGTCTTAGGTTTGTTTTTCCCTATATAAAGTGTCTTTGCGAAGGGGGAATTTGGCCATTTAACATTGGGGCTATTCATGAGCCGTGGTTAACCGCTGACTTAGGTGATTGAAAAATAATTAATTAAAGTTTTTAAGATTTAAAGTAAGAACTTTTGGCGAGCTAACGCGTTAAGTGAGAAGTAACAAGCGAATTCCATAGCTAGATCTTCAAAATATGGCTAAAAATGAATAGATAACTCAAAAGCAGTGTAAAAAAACACCTAAAACCATCAGGGGCATTGCAGTTCATTATTTGGCTAAATAGATGAAATTCCTAGCGCTTTATGGTTAGCTAGTGAGCATAATAATAAAGCTAGTGTCGTAAAAGTAAGAATAGGGATGTGTTATGGAAGGCTTGCTATTGATTTTGGGTTTGGCGTTGATCATTGCTTATTTATGGTATGTCAGCTTAGTGAAAAAGCGTAACGCATGTCGTGAAGCATTATCTGGCATAGACGTGCAGTTGACCAAGCGAGCCAACCTTGTGCCAAATATTCTGAAAATTGCTCAGAAGTTTATGGAGCATGAAAAAGTCTTGCTGACGGAAATTACAGAGCTACGCACTCAAGTGGTCAAGCAATATAGCCTCAGTGATCGTCAGGCGGTAGAAGGGCACTTGGCTGCTGCTGAACAATTGAATGAAAAAATGTCACAGCTGATGCTAAATGTTGAAAATTACCCTGAGCTCAAATCAGACCATACCATGCTGCAAGCCATGCAAACCTATAACGAGGTTGAAGCTCATATTTCTGCGGCAAGAAGGTTTTATAATGCTGCGGTCACCGAACTCAACAATGCAGTGGAAATCTTCCCTGGGTCACTGATTGCCAATATTGCATCGATTGTAACCATGCCGTTTTATAAAGCCGCCGAAACAGCCCAAACACCGATTGACGCTGCAGATTTCCTAAAATAGTGGCTCAGTCTCAGCTCACGTGGCCGCGTTTTATACTGGGTGCGGCCATTAAACATCATCGTCAATCTCAAGGATTGGCCGGTTCTTCAGATGAATTGCCTGCATTAAGACGGCACTATGCTGAGCAGGTCGAGCCGGTGAGTCGCAAATTTGAAAATCAACGGGTCGCGACCCTTAAGTCATTCCGAAAGCGTTTATATCTATCACTGATGATCACCTTGGTGGTTTGTGCGGTGTTGTTACTTTTTGCGCCATACATCATGGCACAACCTACAGTTGAAGTTTTGTGGCCGTGTGGACTAGTTATGCTTGGGCTATTTTGGTGGAGCGCATCTCCGATTCGCCGCTACCAAAGTGATATCAAAGTGCAGGTGTTTCCCCGTATATTTCGTTACTTCGGTGATGACTTCATATTCAGCGACAATCACCGCCTCAGTTTGAGCACCTTTAAACAAGCAAAAATTTTACCTCGTTATGATAGAGCCAAACATGAAGACTATGTGCAAGGCACTTACCGAGGTGTTGAAATTGTACTGAATGAAATTGCGTTAGTTCGTCGAGTTAAGCGTCATAATCGTACGGTTGATCAACCTGTTTTCAAAGGGCTGGCGATTGAACTGAGTTGCAAAAAACCTTTTCATGGCCATACGGTTTTGATTAAAAACCGCGGTGGCGTCATGAACTTTTTTTCTGACCGTTATGAAGGTTTGCAGCGAGTAAAGCTTGAAGATGCCAAATTTGAAAAACGTTTTGATGTATTCTCCACGGATCAAGTTGAAGCGCGTTATCTGTTAACGCTGGCCTTTATGGAGCGGCTGCAAGCGTTGGCTGCGCTATTTGGTGAAAGCTTTCAATGTGCTTTTTATCAACAAAAACTATTCATTTTGCTGGATAGCAAAATAAACCGCTTTGAATTGGGATCTGTGTTAAAAGGTGCAAGTTTTGAACATGAATTTAGTCAGATAAATCATGAGATGAAGCAACTCTTTGCTATTATTGATGTATTGAAATTGGACGAGTACACAGGATTGTAATGACCCAAGCACAATCATCTTCTTTTTTGCCTGCAACGAGTGGCCACTCCCGTGACGATTTATGTGCCACCATCAAATCGACTTATCTCACTGTAATTGTGGCAGGACTGTGTGCGTTCTCTTTAAACTTATCTGCTCAACCTAAAGATGCGAAACAAGCTGCATCGACCAAGCCTCATATTGTTGCAAGCTTTGCCGAGAAAGGGCTGAGCCATTCAAAAAAGCATGAAAAAGTTCAGGTTTATCAATATGAACAAGCGAATGGTGTCATGGTGTTTAGCGATACGAGGCCAGCGCAGGGCAATTTTCAGGTTCATTTGTATGATTGTTTTGCGTGTAAACCAGAATCGAACATTAATTGGAAATCGATTAAATTGTTTACCAAAGCGCATCAAAATATTATAGAGCTAGCGGCAAAGCAACACCGATTGGAGCCCGCGTTGATCCGTGCAGTGATTCACGCAGAGTCTGCTTTTGATGCTAAAGCTATATCGCGCTCCGGAGCGATGGGGTTAATGCAACTCATGCCTGATACTGCCAATGATATGGGAGTACTGAATGCATTTAAGCCTGAGCAAAACATTCAAGGGGGCAGCCGATATTTAGCGCAAATGCTTGATCGGTTCGATGGTGATATTACTTTGGCGTGTGCCGCATATAATGCTGGGCCGACAACGGTGACTCAATATCGTGGTGTTCCACCGTATCCAGAAACCCAAGCCTACGTCGAGCGAGTCCAAATCCTGTTAGAGCGTTATCGCAAAGCTGCACGTAGCTAACCTTGTTTAGTACTGGTTCAGCTGCACGGCGTAATTCTGTAGCTGCATCGGATGCCACCAGACAGAAGGTGTTGTTCGCGCTGGACCTTCGCGGGTGAAAATATCTGTTGAAACATCAACAGTTCGCCCTCACAAAACCCTTGGCATTGGCTTGCCGCAGCGCAAATAGGGCAATGGTTTTCAATGAGCAAATAGCTATCATCATGTTGAAGCCAACTCGCCATATAACCCTCATTGCTTCTGAGCTCTGTTAATCGTTTCAGCTTTTCTTCAAGATTGGTGTGACTCGCCAGTTGTTGCAAGTAGTGCTCAGAGATTTGTTGCTGACGTTGCTCCACAACCTGAGACAGCCCTGCTTGGCCAAACACTTGCGTGATATTTTCAATGAGCTGCACGGTTAAATCAGCATGGCGATTGGGAAAGTGCTCATTAGACTTTTCGGCGAGCCTCCACAATCGGCTGGGACGGCCACGACCTTTTGCTTCATCCACGTAGCTGACGTGCCCCGAGCAATGTAATTGTTGCAGATGCTGTCTGGCGCCCATCGATGTCATGGATAAGCGGGCACCAATTTCTTTTGCCGTCATTGGTTGCTGGGTTTTTAAGAGGTGCAGTATTTTGTCGGTACTTGCTGACATCAAGGTGTCCATTCATGTACTTAGTGACGATAGTTTTAGAATAAAGCAAACCATTACTTTATAAAAGGGGGGGAAACCCTCGTCGGTGAAGCAGAGTGGCGCATGCAACGCTTCGCTCTATGTAAGCCCCCAGTATGTCGTTACTCTTCAACTTCCCACTGAACAGTCACACAGCCACCACCTTCATTGAGTCGTTTGTGCAGACAATCAACGGTTTCTTTTGCTGCTTCGTCTAGTTGCCATGGCGGGTTAATGACCCAGAGCCCAGCTGCTGTCATGCCAAAAGCATGGCTATCGGGTTTTACGCTTTGTTCTATTCGCAATTGGCGACGAATACCACTTTGCTTGAGCCGATTAAGCATCGATTCTGTTTGAGCCCGATCCACGACTGGGTACCACAGCATAAATGTACCCGTTGCAAATTTCTTGTGGGCTTTAATGATCGCGTTGGCAACTTCAACATAGTCAGTTTTAATTTCATAACTTGGGTCGATCAGCACAACACCTCGACGCTCGATTGGCGGTACGGCCGCCATTAACCCTTTTAAACCGTCGGTTTTTAAAACTTTGACAGAGCGGTCGCCCTGAAATTGCTCGTTGAGCAAGTCAAAATCTCTAGGGTGTAACTCATGCAGAACCATGCGATCTTTCTGACGCATATTCATATCAACAAATGCCGGTGAGCCAGGGTAAAAGCTAAGCTCTTCTTTGCCTTGATTAAAGTGGCGTACATCGGCGACATAATTGACGAGCGCTTCAGGCAAATCATCTTGCTGCCAAAGCTTAGCAATACCGTCAAGGTATTCCCCCGTTTTTTGGGCAAACTCATCGGTCAACGCATAACCACCCGCACCTGCATGGGTATCGATATAGGCCATCGGTTTATCTTTCTTGTGCATGAGCTTGAGCACTTGCAGCAACATTGTGTGCTTCAGTACATCTGCATAATTTCCAGCGTGGTAACCGTGGCGATAACTGAGCATTGACGTTCCTAAATATGTGTCGATGGAATGGCAGTATGGCATGGAAGCCAATTGTTGCGGATCCGAAATGAATTGGCGCTGATTATAACCATCTTCACCCTTAACCCCTAATTGAACTTTGAATGGAATTCGTCCGCGGTGCGATAGAAGTTTTAAGGGACGACTTTAGGGCAATGATGTCAACTCAATGCTGTAAGTTACAAATGCATAGCATATCTTCCTGCAACAGGTTTTGGCATAATATCAAGATTCCAAAGATGACCATGTATTGAGCCCACGCCTTTGAATCCAACACACAATCAGCCGACCTTCCCAGTGTCTTTTAATCGTCACTTTCCAACCCTAGAGGCGATTTGCCAGCGCTGGAATCTGTTGTTTGATGCCAACGCAGCATTTGAGCTAGTGTTTGACGACAATCGCCTCACGTTGTTCAAACGAGATGAGCCCAAATTGAGTGGGATTTGCGTGGACTTCGTCGCCGGGGCGGTTGCCCATCGCCGCAAGTTTGGTGGTGGTCGAGGTCAGGCGATTGCCAAAGCGGTTGGATTGAAATCAGGTGCGAATCCTAGTGTGGTTGACGGTACCGCCGGTTTAGGTCGTGATGCATTTGTTCTCGCTAGTCTAGGTTGCGAAGTGACGATGATTGAGCGTCATCCTGTGGTCGCAGCCTTGCTTGAAGATGGCTTACGCCGTGCGTATGAAGATGTCGAAATTGGCGAGTGGATGCAGCAGCGCATGCAGCTGGTACATGGTTCAAGTTTACAGGCACTCGCACAGCTGCAAAACCAGTTTGATGTGGTTTATCTTGATCCGATGTATCCCCATCGCGAGAAGTCGGCCTTAGTGAAAAAAGAGATGCGCGTGTTTCAATCTTTAGTCGGCGCCGATCTTGATGCTGACGGCCTGCTTGCTCCTGCCTTGCAATTGGCAACTAAGCGAGTTGTCGTCAAACGCCCAGACTATGCTGAAGACCTTGATGGCGTGAAACCCAGTACGGTGATTAAGCAAAAGAAAAATCGTTTTGATATTTACGTCAAAGCAGCAATGGCAATGAGCTAGGTACCGAAGTCACCCCAAGCAAGCGTTGCTGTCGCTGAACTTAAATCAAGCAACCATAGTTTTATTTCTGTAGCTATTCGTCAGCTTCTCGCTAATAACTTTTCTGATTTGATGGCGATATAGCAGAATGTGCTTGGCATAAACGCCATCATCGCATTTTGCACCCGTGGAACGTTGAGCCTTGAGTTGTTCTATAAATAATTGTTCATCCACACAAATTGAGATCTGTGTCTTATAACATATGTGAAATTTCACATATTGTTTGAGCTAAGTTGATTCTCAGGTTGCTCTCATGTTCCAGATATTTACTGATTTTGCCTCTTGGTTAGTTTACGGCGTGTTTGGGATCTCTCCCGAGAGCGCATGGGGACCTGCGCTGCACTTTTTTGTTGAGGACGTAAGTAAAATCTACGTCTTGCTGGTGGTCATGATTTATCTGATTGCTTGGCTACGGGCTTCGCTGAATGTTGAGCGGGTGCGAGATTATTTGGCGGGCAAGCATCGTGGGCTCGGCTACTTCATGGGGGCTGGCTTTGGTGCGATTACCCCATTTTGCTCCTGTTCTAGCATTCCTGTATTTCTCGGCTTTACCTCGGCGGGCATTCCCATTGGCATAACGATGAGCTTTCTGCTCACTTCACCATTAATCAATGAAGTGGCGATTTTGCTTTTACTGAGCTTGCTTGGGATTGAGTTTACGTTGCTGTATGTGGTGGTTGGTATGAGTATCGGCATGTTGGGTGGCTGGTTTTTAGATACCATTCGAGCTGAGCGTTGGTTGCAATCATTTGCTGCAAAAGCTTTGCAACAGGCACAGGCAAAGCCAGCAGCAGAGCAAGGAAAAACGGAGTTACAGAACGAACAAGCTGCTCGCTTATCGCTGGCCGAGCGCCATGATTTTGCCAAATCAGAGCTTACGGATATCTTTAGTCGGGTCTGGAAGTGGGTCATCATTGGTGTCGGTGCTGGCGCCGCGCTTCATGGCTTTGTACCAGAAGGTTGGATTGAAGCGAACCTTGGCGCTGGACAGTGGTGGAGTGTGCCTGCTGCTGTGTTATTGGGGATCCCGCTATATTCGAATGCAACAGGGGTTATTCCTGTGATGGAAAGCTTAATCGTTAATGGCCTGCCTGTTGGGACGACACTCGCATTTTGTATGAGCACCGTGGCCGCGAGTTTTCCAGAATTCATTTTGCTAAAACAAGTGATGCAGTTGCGCCTATTAGGCATTATTTTTGTCATGCTATTACTGGCATTTACCTTTGTCGGGTGGATTTTCAATGCGCTTGGTCCATTGCTGGTTTAGTGTCATTGCCATATGAAAAAAGGTGAGAACCCCGTCTAAGTGTGGTAAGGCGAATACAATAGAGTTCGGTTATTCATTCATAAAACGATTAATAAGAGAAACAGGAATATTCAATATGAAATCAGTAAAGGTATTAGGATCGGGCTGTAAAAAATGTGAACAAACCGCGGAGATTATTCATCAGGTTGCTGCAGATTTAGAGGTGAGCATTGAACTGGAGAAAGTCACTGATATGGCGCAAATTATGGCTTATGGCGTCATGAGCACGCCCGCGATTGTGATTGATGAGCAGGTGGTTCATAAGGGCAGTAAGCCGGATGCAGCTCAAGTTGCGGCCTTACTGAGTTAACGAACTCCTCTCCATGAAAGGTCAATGTGGCTGATGCACGAGCAACTGCGTCAGCCATTTCTTATCAGAACCGTTATTTGTTCGGATCCTCTTTTTGGTTGATGAGCAGAATGACGAGCATGATGCCAAATAAGGTCACAATACTGACTTGCAAGCCTCCGGAGACCTGAATACCGAGTTTACTGCCATTGAGGATATCGAAGATATCTTTAAGAGCACCTACTGAAATCAGTGCCATCGAGCCTGAAAGCACACTGGTAAGGCGCTTGGTATTGCGTGATTTAATCCGAGCATGCAGTTTGGCGGTCTCAGTAATAATTTCGTCTTGGCGTGCCTGGATCTTATTGAGAGTTTTCTGAGTGCGAATGTGGAGTTTATCAAAGTCCATTTGCTGAAAGACTTTGTGGATCATTCGGGTGTGATCGGGGAAGGTCATCATGCTGCCAGCATTGATGAGTTCGAGCAGCCAATGGGCATCTTGGGTAAATTGTTTCAGGCATTGTCCTTCTTTTGTGAGCCTTTTAATTCTGGCCTCTAAACTGGCCACGGATTGTTTTTGCTGCTCGCCTTTTTGCTCGAGGGTAGTCGTCAGCTGTTTATCGAGTAGCTTATTGGTGAGGTGGAATAGGTTGTTAATCGCCGCGGCGACTTCCATCATCTCTGCAGATTGTTCTATGACCCAGTTGGGCTGCTGCAATAAGCCAAGTACGCATTCATGGTGATTGGTAAAAACAAACTCATCATGGTTGTAGCAATCGGCATTGAGGTTGAGCTCTTCGGGGGTCACGGTACGTAAACACCAGTCATCAACGGCGCTTCTCAGCTCCCTTTGCTGCAGTACAAAGGCAGGATAGGCAACATGGGACTTTAGCGATCGTGCTGTAATCGGTCGAGTTTCATTCTCTATACGCTCAACAACGCGATCCAAAATGGTTGCCACATAGCGATTCTCGCGCTCATTAAACGTTAGAATATCTGGTACCGGATGCTCATTTTGTGCAAAGCATTCAGATAGAGATTGTCCAAGTTTGCTAAACCGGTCATTGACGAACTCTTCAAGCAAGCCAAATGATTGGCCGTGGCAGCGCATTTGCTGGTCCATTGCAAACGAGGTACCTAATGACATGGCATGACGCACCCCACTGGCACTTGTGCCATCGAGGGCGGCCTTGAGGTTTAATGAAAAAACACCCATTGGGTAGTAAATCAGTTCGACTTCAAATTCGAGCTGCCTGTTTTCATCCCCTTGATTACGAAATGGTAGGGTGAGACTGGGAAGTTGCCAAGAGTAGATGTCTTCAAAGTCCTTGGCGATACCCGCCCAAATATCATTGAGCAAATTGCGTTGTGGGCCACTGCCTCCCCACTGGGAGAGGTAGAGCGGATGGCTTTGCGGCGCCTGGGAAACGACATCACATAGCGATTGCCTTAGCTCACGGCTCACTACATGGTTCACATTGGCGAAATAAGAAATGCGGATACTGCCTCGCTCAACGATCAGCGCTCCACTATTTTGTTCCCGATGTTCACTCAAAAATGTAAGCGGTGGCCATAGTGCTTCCAAATCGGTGGACATGATGTAGCGGTCGTCATCGGTCAACGCGGCAACGGCAGCGGAAAATTGAGGTCGCAGTGTTTGCATTTGATGACGCAATTGTTCTGGATCGCCCCAACGAATTGCGCAGAGCTGCGCAATCACAGCCACACCTTGACTGAAATGCTCGTAGGCGGAAAACTCAGGAGCGAGGTGGCTTTGAAACAGTTGTTGCTCTAATCCATTAAACTGAGACTGTAGTTGTTCGATTTGCTGAAGATGCGACTTAATATTTTGGGTGGCATCGGCCATTAGCCACTCTTGGCTGGTGTAGATGCCTCGGTCGATATAGCAAATATCAATTTGTATTGCTGCATACTTTTGTAACGCAAGATTGAGTGGTGATTCAGGTAAAGATTGCAGTGCCGTCACGCTCGAGCGGACTAGGGTTTCGGCATGCAGGTACCAATTACTTTCTTCGACTTCTTGGCGTGCGTAGCTATAGCTGGCGCAAAAAAACAGCATGGTTTCGATGGCGTTGAGTTCAGCAAAGTCATTTGGCTTTAGGTGTGGACTATCTTCTAGCTGTTGGGTGAGTGCGTATGCCGCAGAGCCCATTTGTTGTAACTCTTTACTGGCCCAATGGAAGCAAGCTTCGAAATCTTCTGAACGAATGAAGGCAAAGAATTCGGTAAGAATGGATTGCTGTGATGTATCTTGATCCAGAGTCATTGGTTTTCCTTAGAAAGAATGCGTTGCACTTGTCGATGGCGCCTTGGGTCATCTTGGTTTAAGTAGTAACTGTGGGTATAAATATGCTCGACGATTGCACACAATCGCGACCAACTGGGGGCTTTGGTGTTGAGTTGGCTTTGGTACATCAGTGCCATGCTTGTTTCTTGGTCATCGTCATAATGGGGCGAGCGGTAGTCGATTGCGAACGTTTGAAAGCCAAGTTTTTCATAAAAGGCTTCTGGGCCTGCCTCTGCCTCAACAAGGAGGTATTCAATACTGTGGTGCTGTTGAATGAACTCAAATAGCTCACGGCATAAGCGTTGACCTAAACCTTGGCCTTGGTATTTCGGGTCAACGAACAAGTAACCGAGCAACGCAAAAGCATGTTGAGGGTATAGCTCCGTGAGGGACACGCCAATGACGGTATTGTTTTGACGAACAATGACGCAACGGGTCTTACCCTGTTTTATGGCTTGTTCTATATCTGCAACAGCTTCCCGCTCCCACGGCGGAAAAATGTCGCAGTACAAGGCTTGTGCTTGTTGCCAGTCGTCCCCTTGCGCTTGAAGCAGCTGTATGATTTGCATGCATGACCACCCATAAAATTTTGTTAATCATATCAAAAGATAACCTTGACTGACCACAAATGATAAGGCGTATATGCATTGACGCAGTGGCGAGCACCACGCCAATGTTTGGTGGTTTTAACCGGTAGAAAATGCAGTGTTAAATCGCGGCGATACCTAAGTTCATTTCAATTTCTTGTACATTTTTGGCGACATGGCTGGCGATGTCTTCGCCTTGCTTTTTGGCTGATTGTGCTTGGCTAACAAGGTGGTCCATGGCTTGGGTTAGATCGGTGAGCAGCTGGGTTTGTTGCAAGGTTCGTCCTGCACCTTGCTTTGCGACCGTGGCCATTTGATTGGCATCGATTTGGACTTGCTTGGATAAATCCAGCATGGCTTGTGTTTGTTGTTGTTGGTTCTGGGTTGCATCATCAATGGCGGTCATGTTTTCTAGCAAATCAGAATTCGCAGACGTGAGTTGGTTCAAAATCTGACTAATTTCCTGTAACGAGCTTTGAGTTCGAAGGGATAGGTTTCGTACTTCATCGGCGACAACAGCAAAACCCCGGCCTTGTTCGCCTGCTCGCGCTGCTTCAATTGCGGCATTGAGTGCAAGTAGGTTGGTTTGCTCTGCAATATTGCCTATGACGTCGATGATTGTAGAAACCTGTGCCACCGAAGCATCGAGTTTTGCGAGTGAAGACTGGCATTCGGTTACCGTGGCCTGTGTTTGCTCTGTTGCGCCCAATAACTGCGCAGCTTCCTGCTGACTTTTTTGCATTTGGCTACTGGTGATATCGGCTCTGGATTCGATTTGATCAGAAAGCGTATGCACTTCTGCGGTGAGCAGTTTAATTTGTTCGGTCTGCGCTGTGGTTTGCACGACCACATCTTCCGTTGTACTTGCACCCAGTGACAGGGTTTGAATGCGGTCGATTAATCGTGCCAGAGATTGAGACGTATGTGCTAGCTTTTGCTTTTGGCTGTGCTCTTCATGCTCAATATTGTCAAGGAGCTGATTAAAGTGAGCTGCGATTTGCCCCGTTTCACATCGAGAGTGAATGGCGAGCTTACTGCGTGTATTTGATTGAGTCAGTTGGCCAAAAGCTTGGTGCAGGTGTTTGAGCGGTGCCACAATTAAACGGCGTTGAGCAATCCAAGAGATTAAAGAAAATAAGGCCAGCAGAGAGACGACGAGGTATAGCACTGCTTGCAATTTGAACTCTAATTGTTCGCTTGTTTGGGTTTGCCATGCCGCCATTTCAATCAACAAAGACTCTATGGTGCCTACATCTTGGCTCAGCGCTTGCTGCATGGCAGTTTTGCCCTGAAAAACTTGCTGCGTATTGGCGAATTCTTTTTTATATCTTCCGGTGAGGCTTTCTAATTCGGCTTTGTAGTCTTCCCCGATTTCGATTTGGTTTGGCTCGTCAGAACCGAGTGGAAAGTCATCCTCTTCTTCGGCATACAAGCCGATTAATGGTAAAGCGAGTAGTTTGCTGCGCCATGCTTGTAAATCTTGGATATGCGAGTCAATTAATGGCTTTATTCTTTGCTCACTCTTGATTAAATACGATTGGGTCAGCTGCGAAAGTTGATAAATCAATTCGGGGAGTGCATTCGTTAATTGTCGATATTGGTCGGATAAATCTGGGTTGATTGCGTATGCTTGTTGGGCATAAGCAGCAAGACGACGGTTGTTGTCGAGAATCTCTTTCTCTGCATTGGCTAATAAGTCCCGTGGGCTAGCTGCCAATTTGCCTGCTGCGCGATATTTACCATCGACATTCGCGATCAACAGTGGGATTTTGGCTTGTAGATCCTTCGCATACTGGTTGTTGAGTTGCTGGAGTTGTAGGTCGATATCTTGAAGCTGGCTTTTCGCCTGGTCGAGCATACTGGCGTTGCCTGTAGCGAGGTAGTCGTCAATGCTGCGCCGCACTTGAATTAAGAACTGCTGCTTAATGTGTTCGATATGGCTGTTGGTTTGCTGCACGTCCTGTGTTTTGTGATTGCTCCATATGACAACGCTTGCGAGCGCTGCAGCCAGCAGTAACAGTGCAGCAGATGCTGTCACTGATAAAGTGGATATTTTCATGGATGGTCTACTTTGGTGGTGATTCGCTTAGTCGGCAGCTTATGCCGATCTTGTTACCAAAATATGACCGAATCTGCTGCACATGGGGAATGATGCTCGAGTGTGAACTATCGCAAGTTCGCTCCGTCGTTGTATAGTCGAGCCGCGCTGCTTTGAGAATGTTTTCGCGCATCTCTATGACGTTGATTCGTGGAAACCCTATTCTAAGGGCAGCCAGACTTGAGATTTGAGCCCGCCTTCGGGGCGATTAGATAAAATCACTCGGCCTTGGTGACGATCAACAATACGCTTGACGATTGCTAGCCCAAGCCCTGAACCCACGCTTCCTCGGGCGGTGTCGCCTTGTGTAAAGGGCTGAAATAGTTTGGGAATTTGATCGTCAGGAATGCCGGGGCCGTCATCCTCAACGCAAAAGCCAACGGCTTTGCCATTGAATTGAGAACTAATTTTGACCCAACCTTTGCCGTATCGGAATGAGTTTTCAACGAGGTTGCTCAAAATGCGTTTAATCGCGATGCTTTGCATTGGAATTTCGGGGCAATCTTGGAGTTGCGTTTCAAGCTTACCTTCGCGATTGTGCTCCGCAGTTACAACCTCTTGGATGATTTGGTTGACTTGCCCTTGCTCTCGGATTGCTTCTTGATCTTGGCGAATATAAGCAATGAACTGATTAATAATTGCGTCCATGTCTTCGATATCACTCACAATGCCTTCTTTTAAATAGTCCTCATCTTCTGACATCATTTCAGTCGCAAGGCGAATGCGTGTCAGCGGTGTGCGCAAGTCGTGTGAGATCCCGGCCATTAACAAGGCGCGGTCTTGCTCGAGCTGCTGCATGCTGTGAGACATATTATTAAAGGCGTTGGTGACTTCGACGACTTCGGTTGAGCCGTTGAGGGGTAAAGGCTCGGGGAAGTCTCCACGTGACACTGAGATCGCAGCTTTCTGGAGGCGCTTTAATGGGCGGTTTTGTTGCCGTGCAAACCACCAACCACCGGCGACGCTGAGTGCTCCGATGACCATCAAGTAGAGCGTGAGGGGAGAAATACCAGACACTTCTTGACCAATCAGTGGCACTTTAATCCAAACCGACGGGGCTTGAGGTGGGCGTATCCAAATTTTTATCTCGCTGCCTTGGGAAATCCGCACATCGGCTTTGCCACCTAAATAATCGGACATCTGCGCGGATAAAAATCCATAATACGTCGCTTCTTCAATGCCATCTTCTCGGGCTTGCTTTTGATTGTAGACTTTCATGCCATCGTCTTTCACTTTGGCATTCAGCGCATCCACAATAGTCAGGTTTTCTCGATCGATATTGATGCCATCGACAAACAGTAGGTTGACTTGGCGGGCTATCAGCTGGTTGATTTGTTGATAGTTGGGTTTAATGACGTAAACCATCACCGACATATACGACACCAACTGATTAATCAGCAGCAGTACGCCAATTAAGATGACGGTTTGGCTAAAAGCGCTGCGCGGAATGTATTTGTGCCAGCGCTTTGTGACGGCTTGATTACCCATTTTCTACTATTTCGCAGACGAACCATCGGGTACGAAAACATAGCCTAATCCCCATACGGTTTGAATGTATCTTGGGTTGGCTGCATCTTTCTCTATTAGGCGACGTAGGCGTGAAACTTGAACATCGATAGAGCGTTCGAGCGCCGAGTAGTCTCTACCCCGCGCAAGGTTCATCAATTTGTCTCGGGATAACGGCTCTCGAGGGTGGCTGACTAGCACTTTCAAAACGGCAAATTCGCCACTCGTCAATGAAATAGATTCCTCGCCTTGGTACATTTCTCGGGTGGCCAGGTTCAAAGAGAAATCGCCAAACTCAATCACTTCTTCTTGTTGGGCTGGCGCGCCAGGAGCTTCTTGCACTTGACGGCGCATGACGGCTTTAATTCGTGCCAATAACTCTCTTGGGTTGAAAGGCTTGGGGAGATAGTCGTCTGCACCCAGCTCTAGACCAATAATGCGGTCAACTTCATCTCCTTTAGCGGTCAGCATCACAATGGGGAGTGGACTACCAGCTTGACGGATCCTGCGACAAATCGACAAACCATCTTCGCCGGGAAGCATGAGATCTAAAACCATTAAATGAAAATTTTCTCGCTCGAGCAAACGATCCATTTGTTCTGCGTTTGCGGCACTACGGACTTGAAAACCTTGCTCCATTAAGTAGCGTTCTAACAAAGCTCGCAAGCGCATATCGTCGTCGACAACCAGAATTTTTGAGGTTTCTTGTCCCATTGAGGTATTCCTTGTATCGGATTTGGCGTACCCAGTATCAGCAACTGGCTGATATTGAAAATGAATCTTAGCCATATTAGCTTGATTCGATCGGGGCTGACTAGCATCGAGTAAAGACATTCAGAAGTTTTGCTAGTGATCCTGAGTCTTGCTGCGATTAATTGTTTGATTTTATTCGTTTATCTTTTGCGAGAAGGGGCGTTCTAAAATTGTAACTAAATTGATTGTGGTTCGGTGTTTACTATCGTCTATCAATGAGTGGAGCCGCGTTCTGCGGCTCCAAGGGGATTGTACTTAAAGTTGAGGTTAGCGTCGTTCAAACATTAAAGTTTCATCGTTCATACCATCGCCGTCTTCATCAACGGTCAGTGTTAGGACATTGCCATCAGCCATCATAAATAGCATTGCGTCTGCATTAGCGGTAAAGCCAGTTAAGCCAGTATCGCTATTCGAGTCAAAGACCTGAGTTGCAGTGGCGCGACCTGTTTGAGTATCTAATGAATAGTTACCCCACTCCATACCCGATTCTTCTTGGGGATCACTATCATCGACTTCAAAGTGTACATACTGACCATTGGCCATAAAGTGAAGCAGTAGAATGTCATTATCATCGTTTAATGCTTTCCAAGTGCCGACAATGCCATCGTTGGGCTGGCGATTGAACGTCACTGTGGCATCAATGCTGTCGTTGCCGTTTTCATCAATGGTCGCAGTCAGAACGTCATCAATTAGCGTGGCGTACAAGAATGGTGCGCCATCGCCAACAAAGTCGGTCAAACCGGTATCACCATTTTCATCGAATGTTTGCGTGACAGTGATTAGGTTGCTGCTGGCATCACGTTGATAGGTTCCCCACTCAGCGCCAGAAGTTTCCTCAGTATCTGACTCGTCAACCTCCATATGAACATAGGTGCCGTCATTGAAGAACATAAAGAGTAACAGGTCATTTTCATCATCGCTGGCCAGCCAAGTGCCAGTAATACCGACGGTAACATCATTATCGAGTAGCTGATCGTTAAAGTGAGCGATAGCTTCTTGCTCAGATACCAGCCCCATAACGGCATCGTCTTGGCCGCCATTGGTAATAGTCATTGTTACCGCGCTACTACTTGCAAAGTCGTCAACACTTTGAGAGAAATCCACTACACTGGCCGAATCTATCGCGGTTTGGGTAATGGTGATGCCGTTATCGGGATTGCCGTCTTGGTCAAGGGTTTGTAGCAACCGGATCATATTGATAACCGAGCTATCAGTTACGTCCTCTGAGCTAGCAATATTCAGCGGTGTGACGGTGGGCATTGCCATGGTGCTTGGGAAAACCAAATCACCAATCGCAAATGTGACTTCCTCTCCTGCAACATAGCTAAATTCGCCCATTGCATTTGTATTCCCTGACTGAGTGGCAGTACTGTAGCCAATATTCATTACCGGACTATCTAAAAATACGCCAGTAATGACCGCGGGAGCAGGTGGAATTACCGGAGTATCATCGTCATCACTGTCACTCGAGCCACAAGCGCCCAAAAGCAGAGTTAATCCGGTACATAGCAGTAGAGCTCGCATATTAAAATTCCTTCTTATGATTAAAATTAGATAAGCGGAAGGTTCAATTCTCCAAGAACAGCTTGGGTTCTACGACTTAAGGAGGAAAAATAAGTATAGACCTGAATGCTTGATTTTGTGCAATTGCGGTATGCAAGCTCCCCAAAAGCAAAGTGTTTTGCTTATCGAGGAGGTTAATACTGTGTTGGTGAGCTGGGCTTGAGATGATTTAAGACTGTTTATGTTTACGGCTGCTTGTATTTGATGCTGTTGATATACCAAATCTGTTCGCCAGTGGGTGTTTTCACAACGGCTTCATCATCGCGTTCTTTTTTGAGTAACGCACGAGCCATTGGGGAGTCGATGGAAATATAGTCTTTGCGGCCATATATTTCATCCGGCCCCACAATACGGAAACTTAACTGCTCACCCTCATCATTTTCAATCTCAACCCAAGCGCCAAAAAAGACTTTGCCATCTTGCTCAGGGGCATACTCAATTACTTTGAGGGCTTCTATTCGCTTACGTAAGAAACGAACCCGGCTATCGATCTGGCGTAAAAGGCGTTTGTTTTCTTTATAGTCTGCATTTTCAGATCGATCGCCCAAGCTTGCCGCCCAAGCAACTTTCTTAGTGATTTCAGGTCGATATTCTCGCCATAAATGATTGAGTTCTTGGTTGAGCTTTTCAAACCCTTCAGGGGTAATTAAGTTTGTTTTCACAGAGTGCTATTTCTCGTTTTTTTGTGCAACTAATCGTATATAAAGTGGCTGCTGGTATCGTGAATTTTAAGATCGTATTGCATGTTACCTTATCTTATTCTGACTGTTAATCATGGGGATATTCTGCTGCGTTCATCTAAATTTTGGATGTTGGGTGTCGGGGTGAGGAAATACTTTGCAGCGCGTGCAAAAACTCGGAAATATTGTACTTCTATTTCTAGTTTTCATCACTGCTGTGGTATCGTTGCGGCTCATTGATGTTTCCCAAATTTTACCTAGGCTCTACATTCGTTTATGCACAATATTGCTCAGAAAATCGCTCAAGAATTAAACGTTAAAGAACAGCAAGTCTCGGCGACCCTTGCACTCCTTGATGATGGTGCAACCGTTCCGTTTATTGCCCGTTACCGTAAAGAAGTGACCGGTGGTTTGGATGATACACAATTACGTACACTAAACAGCCGCTTAGGATACTTACGTGACCTAGAAGATCGCCGTCAAGTTATCGTTGCTAGTATCAAGGCTCAGTCGAAGTTAACGCCAGAGCTTGAGCGTGCATTGCAAGGTGCTGAAACGAAAACCCGCCTAGAAGATCTCTATTTACCCTTCAAACCAAAGCGAAAAACGAAAGGGCAAATGGCAGTAGCAGCCGGAATTGAGCCGCTTGTTGACCAATTGCTGGCGAATCGACATTTAGATTGTGAGCATACCGCAGCAAAGTTTATTAATGCAGAAGCTAAATTTGATGATGTTAAGGCTGTATTAGAAGGTGCGCGCTTTATATTAATGGAGCGTTTTGCCGAAGACGCAGAATTATTGCAAAAAGTACGTCGGCATCTATCTCAAAATGCAGTGCTTGAAAGCCGTATCCAAAAAGGAAAAGAAAAGGAAGGCGCTAAATATCGTGATTATTTTGAGCATGATGAGAAGCTCTCTAGAGTACCGTCTCATCGAGCATTGGCGATGTTGCGTGGTCGGAATGAAGGGTGTCTTAGTTTAAGAATAAATGCCGATGGACATGAAGCCGGCGAGAATCATTCGAATAGCCCATTGGTTGGTAGTGCTAAACAAAGTAGCTACTGCGAGGTGATTATTGCCGAACACTTCAATTTGAAACTATCCAATAAGCCCGTGGATGCTTGGTTGAAAACGGTCGTGAATGCCACGTGGCGCGTTAAAATTGGCATGCAGATGGAAACTGAATTGCTGGGTAAAATGCGCGAAACCGCTGATGCGGAAGCTATCCAAGTTTTCGCGCGCAACCTTGGTGACCTCATGATGGCTGCCCCTGCTGGGGCGAAAACCACATTAGGTTTAGACCCTGGACTGAGAACCGGTGTGAAAATTGCCATCGTCAATCATACCGGTAAGTTGGTCGCCCATAGCACCATATTCCCCCATGCTCCGCAAAATCAATGGGACAAGTCTCTGCGAACTTTGTCGAATCTGGTAAAAATGCATAAAGTCGAACTGATTGCCGTTGGTAATGGAACCGCGTCAAGAGAAACCGATAAGTTAGCAGCAGAGCTGATTGCGAATTCAAAAGAAGTTGCGCCACAGTTGACGAAAGTGATGGTCAGTGAAGCTGGGGCTTCTGTGTACTCTGCCTCAGAATTGGCGTCGGAGGAGTTCCCTGATTTAGATGTATCAATTCGAGGTGCGGTTTCAATCGCCCGTCGTTTGCAAGACCCTTTAGCTGAGCTCGTGAAGATTGAACCCAAATCAATAGGGGTAGGGCAATATCAGCATGATGTGAGTCAGAGCCAATTGAGCCAAACTTTAGAGGCGGTCGTTGAAGACTGTGTGAACGCTGTAGGAGTGGACGTCAATATGGCTTCTGCACCTTTGCTCGCACAAGTGGCAGGTCTGAATAAAACACTCGCTCGCAACATCGTGTCATACCGGGATGAGCATGGGCAATTTACTGACCGTAAGCAACTACTTAAAGTCGCAAGGCTGGGACCTAAAGCGTATGAACAGGCTGCGGGCTTTATGCGAGTGATGAACGCTTCGAACCCCCTCGATGCATCTGCAGTTCATCCCGAAGCTTATTCATTGGTAGAAAAGATAGCAAAAACTAAACAATTAGATATTAAAAGCCTAATTGGTAACGCAGAAAGCTTAAAACAGCTGCAAGCAGCAGACTTTATTGATGACCGGTTTGGCCTGCCAACAGTAATTGATATTTTAAATGAGCTTGAAAAACCTGGGCGAGATCCTCGCGGGGAGTTTAAGACAGCGAGCTTCAAAGAAGGCGTAGAACAACTGAGCGACTTGAAGCTTGAAATGATTTTGGAAGGCGTCGTCACCAATGTGACGAATTTTGGTGCATTTGTAGATATCGGTGTGCATCAGGATGGCTTAGTGCATATATCTTCTCTTACTGATAAATTTGTGAGCGATCCGCATACGATTGTCAAAGCGGGGGATGTGGTCACAGTGAAGGTGATGCAACTTGATGTTGAGCGCCGTCGAATCGGCTTGAGTATGCGATTAGACGAAAAGCCGACGGTTCAGCCAAAAAGTGGACAATCGAAGAGTCATCAGCCTAAAACGAACCATAAACCTCACTCGCAAAAAACGGCGCAGAAAAAGCAACCCAAAGCACCGGCAAATGCGGCGATGGGTAATGCGTTTGCGGATGCTTTTGCGAAGTTAAAAAAGTAAAAACGCTACAATAAATAACGGCTTTGGATTCCCAAAGCCGTTTTTTTGTATTCATCCAGAATGTCCTAGCTCCAGTCAGATATCATCGGCTCTTCTGCAACTTGTGCTTGTTGCTGATAAAAGGCACCAATGCGTTTACCAAAATCTTGATAAAAATGAAACGACTCGTGGGTGAGCTCTACGGACTGCATTTCTGTTTTTTGCTGTGAAGTCCCCTCTGATTGCGCGGTATATTGCTGGAATATGCGAATATCCTGGCGCTGCAAAGCTGGCTTAGCAGGCAGTTTTTTACGGAGCTGCGCGAGCAACTGATCGGCTTGAGACTTACTTTTTTGTTCGTGCTGTTGCTGCTGTTCTGAGCCTTGCTGTTGTTGTTTTTGATTGACTCGTTCAAGGTTCTTACTGAGCTCTTGCTCAGTGATCCGTTCATTTTGTGGGTTAAAGCTACGCTCTTCGTGACCTTTCGTGGCCTCTTTAGGCGGAATGATGGGGGGACGCTGCTGGTTGTCGACCCGCGCAGCATCAGTTGCAACATTGGATGTTGCAATTGGTACTTGGGGGTAATTGGTGACAACTAACATATATATCTCCACGCATTCTTGTCTAAATAATAGTCAAAAACGCACTTAAAATAAAGTGATTTAGTGCTTGTTAACTACCATATTTAGCCAATGACATAGTGCTGTATTGAACTCTTCTGCGTGGGAAATAAATGGCGCATGAGATGCATTTTCAAATACGATGTCTTGGATATGGTCGGCTTGGTACAACTGACTGCTTAATTGCAATGGCACTAAGGTGTCTTTTCGGCCCCACAACCTGAGCCAAGGTTGTTTTATTTCTGATGTTAACCCTTTTAAATTAACATGTTGCAATAACTGCAAACCAAGGCCTAATACTTCTGGTTTTGGTAATGGTTTCTCTAAAACTAGCTGTTTAATGACCTTGATATCTTGTTTTGCGCTATCACTTCCCATGGCTTGAATTGCCAAGAATCTTTCAATTGTTCTTTTGGGATGTTGTTGCAGTTGATGGACAAATTGTTCAAGAATTTTGGGAGCAATACCGGGCCAGGATTTTTCGGGCTCGGCAACAAAGAAAGGGGAAGATGCGATCGTGGCAAGTGCAGAAACCTGTTGTGGGTATTTTTGTGCAGCTCGCGTTGCAACGAGCCCACCCAGTGACCAGCCGATCCAGATAGCGCCTTGGGGAACGTGATTCATAATCGAGTCGACCCAATCATCGACGACGGCGAGGCAAAAATCGCCGGTTTGTTCTGTTGTGGATTCAATTTTTGTGATGTCGCTAGGTTGGCTATCGCCAAAGCCCGGCAGATCGACATAGTGTGCACTATAATTTGCTAATGCTTGTTGTAAGGGAGCAAAAATTTGGTTGTTCACCCCCCAGCCATGGAGAACAACGATTGGCTGGCCTTGACCTTTTTGCTCAATGTGAAGATAGGGCTGCTTCATAATACTCCTGCAAAGATCATGGATGATGCTCATGAAAACTCGACTAAAAAAAGCGCTGGATCGCGCACTCTCCGCTATTTTACCTAACCGTTGCCTGCTCTGCCATCAATTGGTGACGGGGTGCCGTACAGGCATATGCAACTACTGTTTGCCCACATGTTTATACTCAACGCCTGTATGTCTAGGGTGCGGTAAACCTATGACAATTGTTCAATGCTATTGTGGCCAGTGTATGAAGCGAGAACCGCTAAAAGTCATTGCAGCCTGTAGTTACCACCAAGGACTTGGCCCATGGATCGCAGCCATTAAATATCAGAGACAATTTGCAGTATTGCCGCCTCTCATTGAAGCGTTGGCCTGCCGAATAAAGTCTTTGGTATCGAGAGGCACAATTCAAATGCCGCAAGCACTTTTGGCAGTGCCGCTTCACTCGAACCGATTGCATCAAAGGGGATTTAATCAAGCCGTGGTGATTGCGAAAAGCTTATCCAAGCAGATCGGCATCCCGTTGGTTGAGGGTGTCATTAAACGGGAAAAAGATACACCAGCTCAAGCTGGGATGTCAGGCCGCCAACGGCGGTTGAATTTGCGGCAAGCCTTTTCTGTTCAGTTATCTTTGCCATTGCAGCGTGTTGCCTTGATTGATGATGTCGTTACGACAGGGACAACCGTGAGCGAGATTCATAAGCTCTTAGCTGCCCAATCCATAGATGTACAAATCTGGTGCCTTGCACGGGCGGAAGCACCACATATAAGTCTAGAGTGACCTTGATTGACCTTGACTCGATTTGTTGAGCACCATGCTTAGCGAACAAGCCGTTAATCGTGTCGACGGTTATATGTTGGCGTCGCCATTCCGGAGAAAAACAGGGCGTTTGCGTATACTTTTTCAGTTGCAAGCCAAAAACTTCGAAACAGTAAATTATCGGTAAAGCCAATAATGGCCCCCTTTCCCTTAGTTTCCCAGATGAATGCGGGTGTACCCGACAATTCACGCTGATACTCAGAAGTTAAATAGCCGCTTTCAAGGATGTCATCAGCATAACTTGCGGCAGTCACGAATGGCTCAATATTCGCGTGACTAAGGCCGATGGCTTCATCTTTAAGCACTGAAAGGTGTTGTTCGCCAGTGCCAAAACTTAATGGATGTCCTTCATCAAGGGCGAGTTTGAGAATGGCGCCGCCTATTTGTTTCTGTCCTTCGATACGCTTTTTTTCGGCATAGGTTAATCCAACGCCACTTACGAGCTTTTCAAAATATCGAGGAGTTCGTACATCGGTTTGCAATAAGTGTCGCTTATTCAACCAGCTCAATGCACCTTTTTGCGCAATAATAACGCCGCCTTTGGTGACAAATTGCCCCAGTTTGCGCGCAACCACTTCGTTGAGGTGGTTGTAGTCGCCCCCCGCAAAAATGATGTGTGTATATGGGGCGAGCGATAGCTGCCGCAGTCGTTGGCTATTGCTAAGACTGATCGGTATTTGTAGTTGATGATCAACATAGCGCCATATTTCTCCCACTTCGCTGGCGACAGTCCCTTCGCCACTGATTAAAAGAGGGCGTACTGGCTGAATCGTCTTGAAGTCTGGGCTGCCTAAATCAATGCCTTGAACGCTTGCACTGCTGGTGGCGCTATATAATGCCACTCGATGCTGTCTCGCGAGACTCGTGAGTGTTTGAACGATGGATTGACGGTTTTTCTTAGCCTGACGCAAAGGAATTTGTAGGCTGCCAGCTACAAATTGCTGAGCTGTTTTGCCATTGTTTAATGTAAAGGGAGAGGCTGCGAATTTCACAAGAATGTCTTGTTGTAATAGTTCGCTTAGCATGGCCGGTGCCGTTGTTTGTCGCCAGTCAATGATAACCGCTAGTGCTGTTGCGGGTATTTCTGCTTGTCTTGCGTCGAAGAAATGCAAAGTTGAGTAGGCTCGTAACTTGCTTTGACTGACTTCGGTTTCGTCGCTAACCGTTAAATTGAAGGCAAGGCGTAAATCCCAGCTTGAGATATCGTAAAAGCTTGTGTCTTCAAATTGTTTTCGGTTATCAAAAAGCGCTTGGATCAAGCTTTGTTGTGCTTGGTTTAGAGGGATAAATATGCTGTCCTGTGGTTGCCAAATCCGCCCTGATGCCTTGACGCTTTTGTTGAGAACAAAGCTATTTACTTGGTGTTGACGTAGCAATTGAACCAATTGTTCTAATCGCGCTGGATCTTGGTTCGCGCTGACGAGTAAGCCTTTTGGTGCCGCTGGTTGCTTCTGCTTTTTTTGTTGGTTGAAGAACTCATGTTGATAATCGATGAGCTGTTTTTTGAGTGCAAGCGCACCTTTAACGCTCGACAGTGATGTGGTGAATTGATTGTTGATGGCTTGAACTAAGCTAATTCCACCTTCTGTTGAAGCTTGAGCGTGTCCCCGAGCGCTAGCCTGTTCAAATAAAATGCCTACGGCGCCATTAATATCAGGGTACGTGGAGCCTTTTCCATAAAAGAAGTCATCAAACAACTGCTCACTAAAGTAACTTTGTCCCTGGTTATCTAGGGCTTGCTGATGAAATTTGGCAAGCTCTTGGGTGAGTTGGTGATTACGTTTGGGGGTTAGTGGATGATTGCGCTCTGGCACTCCGGGTTGAAAAAAATAGCTACTGTTGGTGCCCATTTCATGGAAATCACCCACATAATGAGGTTGCCAACGATGAAATAATGCGACTCGTCCTTGTGATTCAGGGTGGCGAGCGAATAGCCAGTCTCGATTCAAATCTGCGAAAAAGTGATTACCGCGACCGCTGGGCCAGTCCTGTTGGTGCTCTCTTGATTGGGGATCGGTAACAAGGCTATAGCCGCGATTACTATTGACCCAATTGGCAAATCGGTCCATCCCATCGGGGTTTTGGCTCGGTGTGATTAAGATAATGGCTTGATTGAGGGCGTCCTCAATCCATTGATCTTGGCTAGCAGCGAGATAGTAAGCAGTGGCAAGTGCCGCATGCGCACCTGAGGCTTCATCGCCATGAATTGAGTATGCAAGCCAAATAATCAAAGGCCCTGATACAACCTCTCCTGCTTTGACCTGTTTACGAGCACTGAGAATGGTATCAATATTTGCGAGGTTATCGGGGCTCGAAATCACCGCAGTTAATTGTTGGCGCCCCTCATGGCTGTAGCCACTTTCTTCAATTGAAACTTTATCACTGTGCTGGTCGAGTTGTTTGAGGTAACCGTTCACTTGGTCATGGCGCAAATGCCATTGACCTAAAGGGGAGTTTAGGTATTCAGAAGGTGCGACAACCCGGTGATCTAAAGGCGCTTCGTTGGGATATAGTCCGTCGATTTGAGCACTCGCGCTGACAAAAAAAGTAAGGCAGCAAAGACAACTTGTAAACATCGATAAAAAAACGGTTGTGAGTCTTCGCATGCTGAGTCCATTTGTTGCTGTTATTAAAGACAAATTAGCAGGTTGCGCCTGACGTGACCATACTCGGATGAGCGAAATAAATGCGATCGGGTCTACAAAAACATTTCAAGGGATAAAAAGAAGGACTACAAAGCTGATTCGAGTCAGAGTATCATAGGGTTAATTCTTACTAAATCACTCAGGTTTATCCTGACGGAGCATGCTTTCATGATTACCATTACCGATGCAGCTCAGGCGCATTTCGTTAAACTATTGGCTGATCAGCCAGATGGCACTCATATTCGAGTTTTTGTCATTAGCCCTGGCACCACCCAAGCTGAGTGCGGCGTTTCTTACTGTCCACCTGATGCTGTTGAAGAAGATGATACCGAGTTAAAATTCAATGGCTTTAGTGCCATGGTTGATGAAGAAAGTGCACCTTATCTAGAAGATGCAAGCATCGACTATGTGACAGATCAATTGGGTGCACAGCTGACATTAAAAGCACCCAATGCAAAAATGCGTAAAGTATCTGATGATGCCCCTCTGAAAGAGCGCATCGACTATCTTATTCAATCTGAAATCAATCCGCAGCTTGCAAGTCACGGTGGCCACATTAATTTAATTGAAATCAGTGAAGAAGGCGTTGCAGTACTGCAGTTTGGCGGTGGGTGTAATGGTTGTTCTATGGTTGATGTCACCCTCAAAGATGGGATTGAGAAGCAGTTGCTTGAGCAATTCCCTGGTGAACTCACTGGCGTTCGTGATGTGACGGATCATCAACATGGTGATCACTCTTATCAATAATGCACTTTGAGTCGTTCCCAATGAAAGCCCGCTTCAGTCAATGAATTGCGGGTTTTTTTATGGTTTTAAATGGATGTGCTCCACCGCAAAGTATTTGAGGTAATGAAAACCTAAAGAAGCACTCCTTGCCAGCATAAATCCACACATTGCAGCCCAAAGCGCATGGTTATCAAAACTTTGCAGTAACCACCACAGTGGAAAAAACACACCAAAAGTCGCCAGTACCATGCTATTGCGCATTGTGCGGCCTTTCGCTGCGCCGATATAGACACCATCAAAAAGATAAGAGCTAAATGCGAGTAAAGGCAAGACGATGAGCCAAGGTAAATATTGTTGTGCGACGTGCTGAACGGCTTCGATACCAGTAAGTAAGTTGATAATGGCTGGGCCAAATACTGCAAATAATAGGGCAAATGTGAGTGCAGAAATTGCAGACCAGAACCAAGCGAGGAGAACGGACTGTTTAAGTTTTTCTGAGTTTCGTTCGCCGGTGGCATTGCCAACCTCAACTTCTGCATAGTACGCAATACCATCAAGGGCGTAGGAAATGAGTAATAAAAGGTTGAGTAGTACAGCGTTTGCGGCAACCGTTACATCGCCAAGGCGTGCGCCTTGGAATGTCATAAATGCAAAAGCGAGTTGTAGGCAAAAGCTACGTAAGAAAATATCACGATTGAGGCGCATCAATTGTGCAGTACCATGCATATTCAAATAGCGAGTTAAATCCCCTAGCGAGAGGCCAAACTGTTGATTTAGGGTTTTAGAGACCAGCTTTAAAGCGACAATAAGCCCGGATATATCGGCGAGTACTGAAGCCGCTGCGGCACCTTGTACACCCCATTGCAGGCCGACAACAAAGAGTAGATCGAGCACGATATTGACTGAATTGGCGAAAATCAACTGCCACATCGCCGCTTTAGGCTGTTGCTTGCCGAGTAACCATCCGAGTAATACGAGGTTACAAAGTGCAAATGGCGCCGACCAAATTCGAACACTAAAATACTGCTCGGCGTAGTGCTGGACTTGCGCACTTGCATCCGTTAATGACAGAGCGAAAGTGAAGATGGGGTGTTGCAGAGTAATAAAGATCATACCCAGAGCAATCGCTAGGCAACCGCCTTGAACCAGCAATCGAAGTTGTTTTGCGGTATCATCAGCGCCAACAGCTTGGGCAACAAGGCCTGTTGTAGACATCCTTAAGAAGCCTAGCAACCAAAAAATTAGTGTGATAATGGTCGAACCAACAGCAACGCCACCTAAATAATAAGCATGGCTTAAATGCCCGATGACCGCGGTATCTACCAATCCGAGTAATGGAATCGTGATATTCGAGAGGATCATTGGTAGTGCCAGCGCAAGCAGGCGCTGATTATTTTTTTTAGTGAGTATGGCTTTGCCGAAGTTCATCATTTAATAAGGTTAATCGATATGATTCGAATTATTTTAACTTTACTTGCTTGGGGATTAAGTTTTACTGCCGATAGCGCAGTGATTATGCAGTATCACCATGTATCAAGCGATACACCGGCGATTACCAGCGTGTCCCCAAAACAATTTAAAGCACATATGCAATATCTTGCGCAGGAAGGTTTTCAAGTCGTGCCCTTGAGCACAATTGTTGAAAGCATCCGTAAGGGGCAAGATTTGCCCGAGAAAACTGTTGCGATCACCTTTGATGATGGTTACCAAAACATTGCGGATAACGCACACCCCATCTTAAAAGAATACGGCTTTCCCTACACGTTATTTGTTGCTACGGATCCGATTGAGAAAAATTATTCTGAAATGATGAGTTGGGAGACTTTGCTGCAGCTCACGCAAGAAGGGGCTGAGTTAGCAAATCATACCTTAGGGCATGAACATTTATTACGTCGGCTAGAGGGCGAAGATAAAGTTAATTGGTTAAAGCGAATCGAGTCAAATGTACTGGAAACAGAATCGTTAATTGCGCAAAAAACGGGCGTATCTTTAAAAATATTGGCTTATCCCTATGGTGAATATAATAGCGACATACAAAACCTACTCAAACAACATGGCTATGCAGCGGTCGGGCAGCAGTCTGGTGCCGCTGGTCCTTATTCTGATTTAACTGCAATCCCTCGATTTCCCGTCGCAGGGCCTTATGCCAAATTGCAAAGCTTAAAAGTGAAGCTACATAGCTTGAATATGCCGGTATTATCAATCTCACCAGCAGAGCCTGAACTCGGAGCGAGTCAATGGCGACCAACACTGACCGTCACCTTGGATATGACGGATATCGCACAGCAACAAGTTATGTGTTTTATTCAAGGACAGGGAGCAAAACAACCGACTTGGATTAACAAGAATCAATTCTCAATCCAAGCCGATACAGACTTGTCCGCAGGACGTTCTCGATATAATTGTACTTCACCAAGCCGTGCAACGGGCAACTACTATTGGTTTTCTCAACCCTGGTTTCGTCCCCTTGACAATGGTGAGTGGCCAGCCGAATAAGCGCTCTTTTTTTAGGGCCAGTAAGCGTTTAATCTTATGATGTGTGCTGGCCCGATTGCGATTAACTATACTTGTCGATAATTTTTTGAATATCAGCGATCAGCTCTTGATTGCGGATTTGTGGCAGTCTCCCTGGTTCGTCTGCTCGTGGCTTGATAACGGCAACTCGCTTTCCTGCGGGCGAAATGAGGATGTATGAAGCACTGTGATCCACTTGATACGCCGCACCTTCACCAATCATGGCATATACAAATCCAAGCTCCCTTGTCAGAGGTAATAGTTGTTTATGGCTAGCTGTCACAGCAACAAAACCACTGGCGAAAAATGTCATGTAATCATGCAATCGAGTTGTTGTATCGCGTTGTGGATCCACTGAAATAAATATCGTTTGAAAAGGCGCGTGTTGTTGTAGGGTTTGAGTGGCTTGGCTCAATTTAGCCGTTGCTGTCGGGCAAATGTCTGGGCAAGAGGTGTAACCGATATAAATTAAGCTCCATTTATCCAGTAACCTTTGCTTTGTAAAAGCTTTTCCATATTGATCCGTAAGCTCAAAATCCGAAATCGGCCGTTGCTGCTCGAGCTCGTAGCTTGTCGCAAGCGTCAAAGGCTGGGGTGTCATTTGGCTGGCCGTGACCACACCAAAAGCAACACATACCAAACCTACTATCCAATATCTTGCCATCATTGCCTCACTTATATAAATAGATAGTGGTCTACGAGTAACGCTAGAAATAACAGCATCAAATGATAAATCGAGAATCGAAACGTTTGCATTGCATGCTCATCGTTGTCTTGATATTTCAGCTGCCAAGCTTTGTAGATAAAACCGCAGCTCAACAGGGTTGAGCTCACGAGATAAAATGGGCCACACATGCCAACAATCACGGGCAACAAGCATGCGATCGCCAATAAGAGGGTATAGAGCAGGATGCATGTTTTTGTGAAAGCCACACCATGAGTTACTGGGAGCATGGGAATGTTCACTTTGGCGTATTCAGCGCGTCGGTGGATAGCGAGTGCCCAGAAGTGTGGTGGGGTCCAAGTGAAGATGATAATGACTAAGAGTAATGCGTTACCGTGGAATTCATTCGTAATCGCGGTCCAGCCCAATAACGGTGGCATCGCACCGGCCAAGCCACCGATGACGATGTTTTGTGACGTCGCTCTTTTTAGATAGGCGGTATAAATTAGTGCGTAGCCGATCAGGCTTGCGAATGTCAGCCAAGCGGTTAACGGATTGACGAGAGTATAGAGCACTGCAAATCCTACAGTACCTATCCCTGCGGCAAACCCTAAAGCCTTCGCGACAGATATCCTGCCTTTGGGTAAAGGACGATTATAAGTTCTTGCCATCATGGCATCGATACGGCGGTCAATCAGATGGTTTAAGGCTGCTGCGGAACCGGCCATCATGGCAATGCCGATTAAGCCAAAAATTAAAGGCTGGATGGGAAGGGCTGCGGGTGTTGCGAGGCACATACCGACCAAAACAGTCAGCAGCATCAGCGCCACAACTTTGGGTTTTGTCATTTCCAAATAGGCTCGCCAAGGCAAAGCACCTAAGGCCGGATCTCGATTGATTATAAGGGGTTTGGCCATAATTCAGTTCTCCACAGTTTGAGATTTATACGGCAGCCTTGCGTATTTTGCTTGATGCCAAATGAGAAAGTTGAGATACACGAGAGTTAAGAGAAGCAGGGCAGCCATCCCATTGTGTGCGACTGCGATTCCGAGTGGTAGATGAAAAACAATATTGCTGATCCCAAGACAAAATTGTATGAACAATGCACCACTCAGGTAAATGCTTGCTCTTTTGTATTGTTGAGTTTGGCTGCTCTTGAAGAGTCGCCAAGCTAAAGTTCCTAGCATAACTAAAGTAACAAGTGCCCAAATACGGTGACTGACATGAATCGTCATGCGGGCGGCATAGTCCAATACACCAAACTCAAAGGTGTCATGTTGGCCTTGAAAGGGGTTGAAAGCTTGTTTGAAATCAAGATTACTTTGCCATTCGCCTTCACATAAAGGCAGCGTGGTACAGGATAGTGCGGCATAGTTTGAAGATGTCCAGCCTCCCAAAATGATTTGAACAATCAAAACGCCGAGGCAAACTATGGCGAAGGGTTGCAGTTTGGCTATTTGAGCATGGTTTTCGGTCTCTATTTGAGAGGGATGAGCTCTCAAATAGAGCAACAGCAATAAAGCAAGTAGGCTGAAGCCACCAACGAGATGCGCCATAACAATGATTGGCATGAGTTTTAGAGTGACGGTCCACATACCCAGTGCCGCTTGGAAAACGATGAGTCCTGCTATAAAACTTGCCAGCCGTTTTGGCGTATTGGGTGTTCTAAGGCAATAAACCCATATCGCAAAAACCATGAGTCCGAGCGTGCCTGCAATATAGCGGTGGATCATTTCAAGCCAAGCTTTGTCTTGCTCGATGGTCAATAGAGGATATGCAGCTTGGGCTTGTCTAATTTCATCTTGTGCACTGGGGACTTTCAGTTGCCCATAACAGCCCGGCCAATCAGGGCAACCTAGTCCGGCATCAGACAGACGTGTATAGGCGCCCATCAGTATGACGATTAGCGTGAAGATTAAGGTGATTTGCAACAAGATGCGCATTGTAACTACCCCACTCGCGACAGCTTAAGCATTTTACGCATGTCTTTTACCATGGCTTTTCCCTGTATGATTTGAGTTTTTTGGTCACCCTGAAATTGATACTGCATCACCAACTGGCCTAAAGGATCAACGACTACGACTTGCTGCGGTAGCATAAACTGCTGTAGCGAAGTCGAAGCTGTATAGGTTTTAAAGGTAAATTGGCTAAGTGCTGAAGTATCACTGTACTGGGTCAGCAAAATGATGGGGTGTAACCGATGCTTATCTTTGGCGAGTGCTTGATAGCTTTGTTGCATGATATATAGATGCTGTTGGCAGTCTACATCGCACTTTGCTGGCAACTGATAGAGCAATTGCCAGTGTTCCGGTTGAGGGTTTTGCATATTGAATGAGTGGTAACTCGGTGAGCCGGGTATCAATTGTCCGCTGTTTGTCGCCCCACCTTTATACCAGTTCATAGACAAAACCAATTGAGCAGCGACGACGGGAACAACAAATGCACCTAGTAGCAGAAGCAATGGCGTTCGAGTTCGCGAAGATTTTTTAGAAGTCGTCATCGTGTCTCCTTGGGTTGGGGTTAGTGGCTATAGCCTTAGTCTCTGGGGATAGTTCCTGTTCTAAACGTTGACTTTCAATGTTTTTCGAACTGCGACGACGAACAAATATGATGGTTAAAATTAGGAGGGCGAGCGCTAAAGAAAACCATTGCAAGGCGTAGCCCTGATGTTTTTGAGCTGACATTGGGATTGGGACCCAAGGCTGAGGTAGGGTAATCGGTAAGTTTGATGGCTGAAGAACAGCGGGAAACAGCGTGACTCCCAGTAAACTGGATAGCTGGGTTAAGTTTAGATTTTGAATTCGAGTTGGGTTGCCTACTTCGGCGAGTAGATCCTCACTTAGAGGGTTTGCCGACTTTTGATATAACCGGCCTTGAAGCTGGAGTTGCCCTTGCAGCGCTTGCACCTGCGGTAATACGGAACGAACAGGATTTGCTGCGACAAAGCCGAGTTCAACAAGTAGGCTAGGGAGTGAGGGTTCTATATGAACAACTTGATAAGCAAGATAACCAACGGCACCTGCATGGGTTTGATTGTCGAGTAAGATAATTTGATCAGAATGTATAGTCGCATCAACGCTCAGTTGATAGCCCGTTAAAAAAGAGTTTTGTAGATTAATTGCCTGTAAATATGTCAGTGGTGGCTGCAATTGTCGCTCTTGGAGCTGATTTTGAATGTCAGTTTTCTCTCCTGCACGGTCAAGTTGCCAAAATCCAAGCTTGACCATCAACACAAACAGCCCCACAGTTAAACACATTAAAGCATTCTTCATGTTGAAGAATGATCTGACAAAACGAGGGTATCTATTGAATAGCCTAGTTGTCTTCAAAGTGCTTTTAGTATTGCTGCTATTGTTTATTGTCATGAGCTTAGGTCGCGCCTTGTTTATCCTTGTAAAAGGAGAAAGTAAACAGCCGATGACTCATTTTCTCGGGCGTCGTGTCTTACTCTCTGCTCTTGTCATATTGCTATTGTTGCTTGCACTGGCTTTTGGCCTTATTAGTCCTAATCCAAGGCCATATTAACGATTGGCTAAGTGGTGGTTTTGGTCACAGCACATAGACAAAAGCAAACAGACACAACCAGACCACATCTACAAAGTGCCAATACCAACTGCCTGCTTGAAATGCAAAATGCTTGTCTGGGGTAAAGTGACCCTTAAGTACTCGCAACAGAAGAACCAACAGAAAAACAGTCCCTAAGGTGACGTGCATGCCATGAAACCCAGTTAGTAAGTAAAAAGTATTGCCATAAATGCCAGAGGAAAGGGTGAGCCCCATTTCTTGATAGGCATAAATATATTCTTCAGCCTGAAGCACTAAAAACACGAGCCCAAGTAAGATCGTCAAACCTAGCCAAATGGTTAATGCAGTACGTTTTGACTTTTCTAAACTGACATGAGCAAAGTGGAGTGTGACAGAGGAAATGAGCAAGATGATTGTGTTTATCAAAGGTAAGCCTGACCAAGGCATGGCTTGAGTCGTTTCCCCACTTGGTGTTGTTTCAAGCGGCCAAATGGCGACAAAATTTGGCCATAAGACTTCGTGGGTCATCGCATTGTTAGCAGCGCCGCCGAGCCAAGGCACGGCAATCATTCTTGCGTAAAACAAAGCACCAAAAAATGCCGCAAAGAACATGACTTCTGAAAAAATGAACCAACTCATCCCTTGTCGAAATGAACGGTCCATTTGTGATGAGTACAATCCGGCCATTGACTCCTGAATGACGGCTCTAAACCATCCGAAAATCATGAATAAAATGACTCCAATACCAGCAGTTAAGATATAGCCACCGCTGGTACCATCGGTTTTGAGCTGTTGTATATATTGTCCCGCACCCACCGCAATCAGAAACAGGCCGACGGCACCGATAATTGGCCAAGCACTTTGTGAGGGTACATAGTAGGGTTGATGTTTCGTGGTCATTTTGCTGCTCCTTGCTGTGATGCACCGCCATGCAGCTTGGCGGAGATATCGTATAACGTGTAAGAAAGTGTCAACGTATTGATTGAGCTTGGTAATTCTGGGTCGACGAAAAAAATGAGAGGTAACTCTGCATTTTCGTAGGGCTTCAGAGGTTGTTGATTAAAACAAAAGCACTCAGTTTTATTGAAATATGCTGCGCCTTTTCCTGGAGATACAGACGGTACGGCTTGCCCAACACTTGCTTGATTTGAAAGGTTTTTAGCATCAAAGTGCGTACGTACCAATTCACCTGGGTGAACCTGCATCCGCTTAACCGTTGGTCCAAACTGCCATTGCATGCCGGGTTGGACTTGGGCAACAAACTCAACAGTAACTAAGCGAGAATTATCGACTGCAGCGACATGTTGCACTGCTGTGTTCTTGGTTTTTCCATTGATTCCAAGTTGTTCACAAAGTACGTCGTACAAAGGAACCAGCGCAAAACCAAAAGCAAACATGCCGATGGCTCCGGCAAGCAGACTAAGTACTAATCTTTGATTCGATTGACGTAGATTGCTCATATCACTTAATTTCCGGCGGTGTGCTGAAAGTGTGATAAGGGGCTGGGCTTGGGATCGTCCACTCGAGCCCTTCTGAGCCTTCCCAAGGTTTAGCTGGCGCCTGCTTGCCACCTCGAATACATTTAATGACGACGGCTAAGAAGATGAGCTGCGCTAGCCCGAAAGCAAAACCGCCTATGGAAACAATTTGATTCACATCTGCAAATTGAATGGCATAGTCGGGGATTCGTCTTGGCATGCCCGCCAGCCCCAAAAAGTGCATAGGGAAGAACAGCACATTGACTGAGATAACCGAAGACCAAAAGTGCCATTGAGCGAGTCTTTCGTCATACATATGGCCGGTCCATTTAGGCAGCCAATAATAGGCAGCAGCCATAATGGAAAAGATGGCACCTGTGACGAGAACGTAATGGAAGTGTGCCACAACAAAATAGGTATCGTGATATTGGAAATCGGCTGGTGTAATCGCGAGCATGAGTCCTGAGAAGCCGCCAATGGTGAACAAAATAATAAATGCGATAGCAAAAAGCATTGGCGTTTCAAAGGTAATCGAGCCCCGCCACATGGTGGCAACCCAGTTAAAAATTTTCACTCCCGTAGGCACAGCAATCAACATGGTGCAGTACATAAAAAACAGCTCTGCAAATACCGGCATACCCGTGGTGAACATGTGATGTGCCCATACTAAAAACGACAAAATGGCTATGCTAGCGGTGGCGTATACCATTGAAGCATAGCCAAACAAACGCTTCCGGCTGAAGGCGGGAATGATCGCTGAAATGATCCCGAAAGAAGGCAAGATCATGATGTAAACTTCTGGGTGGCCGAAAAACCAAAAAATGTGCTGAAACATCACCGGATCACCGCCACCTGCGGCGTCGAAAAAGCTGGTGCCAAAGAACTTGTCGGTTAAGACCATCGTGACCACTCCAGCAAGAACAGGCATGACCGCAATTAACAAGAAAGCAGTGATTAGCCAAGTCCAAACGAACAGAGGCAGCTTCATCCACGTCATACCAGGTGCCCGCATGTTAACGATTGTGACGATGACATTGATCGCGCCCATTATTGAGCTAATTCCCATAATGTGTACCGAGAACACAAATAATGCCGTACTGTCTGGGCTATAAGTTGTTGAAAGCGGAGCATAGAAGGTCCAACCAAAATTGGGGCCACCACCTTCCATAAATAACGAACTCAGTAAGATTAAAAAAGCGAAAGGAAGAATCCAAAAGCTCCAATTATTCATGCGAGGGAGTGCCATATCTGGCGCCCCAATCATCATAGGGATAAGCCAATTCGCTAAACCGGTAAAAGCCGGCATTACAGCACCAAATACCATGATCAGCCCGTGTACTGTGGTCATCTGGTTGAAAAAGTTTGGCTCTACCAGTTGTAATCCGGGCTGGAATAGTTCGGCGCGGATCACCATGGCCATGGCACCACCCGTTAAGAACATAATGAAGCTAAACCATAGGTATAAAGTGCCTATGTCTTTATGGTTGGTGGTAAATAGCCAGCGCTTAATGCCAGTTGGCATTGGCTCGTGCTCATGGTCGTTATCTGCGCCTTGGTTGTGTCCATCGAGCGTGGTTTCATTCGCGGTATTCATTGCGCCTCCTGCTGACCATGTTTTTCAATATCTGCTGCCTGGACTGTGTCTCCGGTATCATTACCCCATGCGTTACGCTCATAGGTGACGACAGCGGCAATTTCAGTTGCCGTGAGCTGATTGGCAAAGGCCTGCATGGCTGTGCCAGGCTTGCCGTTAACTACGATGTCGATATGGGCGCCGACTTTACCCACAGTAATTGGGCTTTTTACTAAGCCGGGGAAGACGCCGGGCAGCCCCATACCATTGGGCTGGTGACAGGCGGCGCAGCGGGCGAGATAAACTTGTTCACCTAAAGTCATCAATTCAGGTTGAGATAGGGTTTGGTTGAGCGCAGCTTGTGCTTGTTGGGCCTTATCCTCTGTTAACTGTTGCTGGCTAGCGAGCCAGGTCTCAAAGTCCGCTTCTGAGACAGCCTCAACGACAATCGGCATGAAGCCATGATCCTTGCCGCACAATTCAGCGCATTGGCCGCGATAGGTGCCAGCTTTATCAATTTTGGTCCAGGCTTCATTAATAAATCCAGGGTTGGCATCTTTCTTTACCGCAAATGCTGGCACCCACCAAGAGTGAATGACATCATCGGAGGTCATTAAAAAACGAACTTTACGATTAATGGGGAGGACTAACGGTTTATCGACTTCAAGGAGGTAGTGCTCACCTTTTGCTTCTTTACCTTCAATTTGTTCTCTTGGCGTTGAAAGAATGCTGAAGAAGTCGATGTCATGATCAAAATAACTGTAATGCCATTTCCATTGAGAACCCGTGACTTTAATGGTGAGATCCGCATCACTTGGATCTTCCATTGCGATCAAGGTTTTAGTTGCCGGAATCGCCATGATTATGAGAATAATGAAGGGCACCACAGTCCAGGCAATTTCCACCTTGGTACTTTCGTGGAAATTCGCTGCTACGGCTCCTTTGGACTTACGATGATGGATCATTGAATAGATCATGATGCCAAAAACAATGACGCCAATGGCACAACATATGTACAAAATCACCATGTGCAAATGATAGACTTTGCTACTGATTTCGGTGACCCCTTGGGTCATATTCAGTGGCATATCGGTGGCCAACAAATTTGGCGCAAACAACATCATCAACACGCTAAACAACAAGTGCTTCACAAGACATCTCCTCTGTTAATTGCTTTTGCAATCACAAAGAAGAGCCACACAGTAAATCTCTGCTCTATGTAAACTCTTCGGTTCCCAAATAAGCAACGAAAACTTCAAGTGTGCATGGCGGTTTTCAGTCTAAATGTTGTCACGCGCTTGATTAACCACTGTGCACATACGTCTGAATATATCTATTCAATCGGCCTTCGAGATGCCACATGGACATGTCCAGCCGTACAATTTATCGAGATAACAAAATATCGTCGCTATAAAACTCGCTTGTTTAAATATTGATCAAGATCAACTTTTTATCTAATTAATTGAATAAAAAGATGATTAAAAAAAATGAGAATCCACAAAAAAGCCCCATAAATGGGGCTTTGCAAGCAATAAAAAAAATTAGTGAACAGAGGAGAATTGCGTGATTTGACAGATATTATTGGCATCAAGGCTTACTTGAGAGCCTGATTCTAAGACAATGCCCAAAGCTCTAGCACTTTTTGCGACAAGTTGAAGGCGTCTTCGCTCTTTGGCATCGAGTCCTTGAGTCCAGCTGATAACCGCACTTGAGGTGCCACTAGTCAGAGCTTTTTCTGTTGCCCATAAGGTTTCAACTTCATCTTTTCCGTGCACGAGTAGCAATCTATCCATACGCACACCAGCGCGAGCAAGTAACTGTTTGTAGTCAACGCTTGGTGGGTTAATCAGTACAATCCATCGACCTTGCAAGCTTAGTGTTGCTAATTGGGAGGCAAATTGTTTTAACTCTGCAACACCCTCTGTACTCGTGGCTAAAGTGGTGATATTGCCAGTTTGCCATTCGCCGGTGATACTTTGCGAGGGCTGGGTCCAGAGCCCTGGGTGACGTAAGGTATTGCTTTGTAGTTTATTCATTGCCAATCTCCATTTCTGATCACGCCGACAGCTAAACCTTCAATTGTTAAACTTTCGTGCGTTAAATCAACTTCAATGGGGGCATACTCTTCGTTTTCTGCATGAAGAAAAACCATATTGCCCTTCTTTTCAAAGCGCTTGACTGTGACATCGTCCTCAACTCTTGCTACGACGACCTGCCCATTTCTAGCGGCTTGCATTTTATGTACCGCCAGCAAGTCGCCTTCGAGAATGCCAATGTCTTTCATGCTATCGCCACGAACACGCAATAGGAAATCGGCGCTCGGTCTAAACATGCTTGGATCTACTTTATAATGTTGTTCAACATGTTCTTGGGCAAGAATGGGCTCACCAGCAGCAACTTGACCAATCAGTGGGAGTCCTAAATCTTCTTCAATTTCTTCGTGGGGAAGTCGAATGCCTCGTGAGGTTCCAGGAATAATCTCAATACAGCCTTTTTTGGCGAGTGCTTTTAGGTGCTCTTCAGCAGCATTGGCACTTTTGAAACCCAAACGCTTGGCAATTTCTGCGCGGGTCGGCGGCATGCCCGTGTCAGCAATATTGGTTTTGATGAGCTCTAAAATCTCAGCTTGGCGTGGTGTTAAGGGTCTCATGCGACTTCCTGTTTTTCTATACAGTAACTGTCAGTATATACAGTAATTTAATTCGTGCAAGGTTTAACCAGTATGTTTTATGAAATTGTTGATCTGGTTGGTGATATTGCATAGCAAGCTGGCAGTCAATCGTAAAATGTTACCTGCTTCAAATTTATGCAGAATTGATTTTCTCGAGATGCTTTGGTGATTCGTCTTTAGCTTGAGGTTCTACCTGAAGTGATTTCGCCCAGCAATGGAGTGTTATTTCTACTGGCGAGTCCGATGTTTCTCTATTTAGGCTCTAGTGTCTCCCAATGGTCGCGTTGATGGGGTGCGTTAAAATCAAGTAACGGCCCTTTGGGGATGACGCCTGTTGGATTTATGGTTTTGTGGCTGCCGTAATAGTGTAATTTGCTGTAATCCAAATCCACCGTTGCGGCGATTCCCGGTTGTTGGTACAGATCCCGTAGATACTGACTTAAATGATGATAGTCGAGCAATTGCTGCCGATTACATTTAAAGTGGCCAAAATAGACGGCGTCGAAGCGAACTAGGGTGGTAAATAGGCGCCAGTCGGCTTCGGTTATTTGATTGCCTATAAGATACCTTTGCGTTGCCAGTCGCTGCTCGAGCCAATCAAGGCTGGCAAATAGGGCGTCAAATGCTTGCTCATAGGCGCTTTGGCTGGTTGCAAACCCCGCGCGATACACGCCATTATTGATGGTGTCGTAGACTCTTTGATTGATTGCATCGATTTCCCCACGTAAAGCTTGAGGATAATAGTCATTTTGATTGCCAGTCAGGTGATTAAATGTTGAGTTCATGATGCGAATAATGTCGCTGGACTCATTATTGACTATGGTTTGCGTCTGTTTATCCCACAATACAGGCACTGTCACTCGGCCTTGATAGTCCGGCGCAGCTTGCAAGTACAATTGATACAGATAGTCATGGCCGTATATGTCATCTTTATATGGGCTTTGCTCGCTTTGAGGAGAAAACTCCCAGCCATTGTCTAGCATTTTCGGTTGGACAACACTCACTGATATTATCGGTTGCAGCTGCTTTAGTTGACGAAAGATTAAAGTGCGATGGGCCCATGGGCAGGCCAAAGAGACATAGAGGTGGTAGCGGTCTGCTTCAGCAATATACGGGCTGCTTGTGTCATTGCCCTCCTTGCTGATCTGATGACGAAAGCGACTTTGCTGCCGCTTGAATTCACCTTGATTCGCCTTGGTGTCATACCATTCATCAACCCATTGACCATCTACCAGTAAACCCATAACCTGCCTCATTTTAATTGGTGTAAGTATTGCCTAAGGATAGAAGGGGTTCCTATTACGTCGGCTCACGCTTTTTAAGCCTTGCGTGAACCTTTGTTATTTGTCGAACTACAAGCGGAATGCATCAACAGATTTTGTTAGTGACTCTGATATTTGATTGAGCTTGTTGGCACTATTACTATTTTGTTCTGAGCAGTCAAAAGTACTGCGGGCTAGGTCATTAATTTCAACAATACTGGCGTTGATTTCTGCGGCCACATGGGTTTGTTCTTCGGCTGCTGTAGCGATTTGATTGTTCATATCCTGAATTGTAGATACCGAGGCACAAATAGCTTCGAGGGCTTTATTGGCGTCGTCCGACAGCGACAACGTAGTTTGCGCGTCGGTAACATTTACATTCATAAGAGAGACCGATTGCTTGGCTTCAACTTGGAGTCGATTAATCATGTCTTGAATTTCGTTAGTGCTCTCTTTGGTTCGATTCGCAAGGTTACGGACTTCATCGGCAACTACAGCAAATCCTCGGCCTTGTTCACCGGCCCGAGCAGCCTCAATTGCGGCGTTGAGCGCGAGTAAGTTGGTTTGTTCTGAAATGCCGTCAATGACTTCTAAAATCCCACCGATACGTACGGTTTCTTGCTCTAATTTATTCGTGACGACCACGACTTTTTCAATACCATCAACGAGTGTCGCGATACTTGCGTGCATGTTGGCTACCACGCTAATTCCGGTATTGGAATATCCGTTTGTTTCTTCAACTGAACTTGATGCATGCTGGGCATTGCGCGCGACTTCTTCAACGGTTACGGTCATTTCATTCATTGCGGTAGCGGTTTGGTCGAGCTGAACCATTTGTTGCTCAGAGCTTTGATTGACTTGAATTGAAGTCCCTGACATCTGATGTGAAGAGCTATCCAGCTCATGGGCGGCGGTATTGATGTGTTCTATCATTTGCCGCAAGTTATTGACCATTGCTATTACTGCTGCATATATGCCCGTTTCGGTGCCATTGGTTTGTGCAGTGATTGATAAGTCCCCTTTTGCAACTTCTTGGACAATTCGTTCGATCTCTTTGGGTTCGCCCCCAATTGGCAGATACATGAGTTTATTGACTAATACCCACATCAGTCCCAACGAGATGAATATACAAACCACGGCCATAAACCCTGAAAGTGCTAAGTTTGAGTTTGATGCCGCGTTTATGTTCTGCCATTTATCCCATGACCAAATTGTCCAACCTAGATTGTCAGCACGAGCATTCACGACAAAGTATTTTTCCCCGTCAAATGTATAGGAATGAGAGCTTCCAGTTTCTTGTTTGTAGTTATTGTAAGACGGTCTGAGTTCAAATAGGTTTTTGCCTACATACTCGGGATATTTGGAGGCAATAACATAGCCATCACTGCGGCTAACAAACAACTGGTTGGTTTCTGAGAGGCTGTTAACGAACTGGGAAATGGTATTTACCTCTAGGTTCACACTCAGTGCTGCAATAATTTTTCCCTGGTGTTTGACAGGTACAGCGAGTGCCATCACCTGATTGCCGCTACTACTGGTATATGGCGTGGTGATGATTTTGCTTTCTCCGGCGAAAATGCGCGTGTACCACTCACGTTTTAGTGATTTAGCATTGAAGTTAGGGATGAGCCCTTTGCTGCTCGGTAAGTAGGTTTCACCATTTTCAAACCCAACATAGGCGGCCAATACACCCAGACTGGTTTGGGTATCTTCAAGTTGCTTGAGTAACTTTGCGACATCAATAGCTGAACCGTCTGCAACATTGAGTTGGTGACTTGTAGAAACCAGTACATCAAAATAACGCTGAATTTTTTGGTCAACAGCGTTGGAGATTAAGAAAGCTTGAGTCCCGAGTTTTTCGGTATAACCGTCAATTGATGCCGACTTAAAGTTAAAGAAACCCACGAGAGCGATGAGCAGAATGACAACAGCAAATAACGTTCCAATAGAGGCAATAATTTTGGCTTTGGCGCTCATGACTTCTTCCTTTTACATCATTTGTAGAACAAGAGCAGCGGGGTGGAGCCTCGTGACCTGTTCAAATCTCAAACATTTCTTATGCGGAAAAACAATTTAATTATAGTCGTGAAATGCTAGATTTCATTTTGAATTAACTAATTGTAAATTAACCGTGATTTAGCATTGCATGATATAACTGCGCGTTCGATTTTTAAATGCAAATAGAGCATGTACTCTATACGAGGCCGCCTATACTTTAGTCGTAATCGGCTGGGGATCACATAAAATGCATTGGCTTGAATTGCGAGAGTTAACCTGTAACCAAATTGGCGGTTTAGGGAGCCTTTCTGTTATCCTACGGGGCTATTTGCCACAACATTAATAACAGCAGAACCATGTCGACAAAAGATTCCATTTGGTACAAAGCACTTCGTTGGATGCAACGAAAACTCGTTCACACCGTTGTTGTACCCCATGATCCATTTGAAGATCTTAATTTAGATCCGAATCGCCCTTTGGCTTATGTGATGAAAAACGAGTCAATCAGTGATATTGCTGCACTCAGTGATATTACCGAAAAGTTAGGCTTGCCAAGTCCGTATGGTTCTTTAGAAGTCAATGGCGTGGTCGCGCCTCGCGTTGTTTGTGTGAAAGGCGCAAAGCCTCTGTTTGGCAAACGTGCAAGCAACGAGCAGTACTTAGAGTGCTTTTCTCAATTGCTGGCCGTTCATCGTGAGCAGTCTGATTTAGATATTCAATTAGTGCCTGTAAGCCTGTATTGGGGGCGTACACCTGGCAAAGAAGATGACACCATGAAAGCTGCGGTGTTTGAACGAGAAAGCCCTACTTGGCTGCGTAAATTCTTGATGATCCTGTTTTTAGGGCGACATAATTTTGTCCAATTTTCAAATGCCGTTTCTTTACGATATATGGCAGATCAACACGGTACAGATAAGCGAATTGCTCAAAAGTTAGCGCGTGTGGCTCGCGTTCACTTCCGCAGACAGCGCAAGGTTATGACTGGGCCGCAATTGCCAAATCGTCAAGCGATGTTCAGCACTTTATTGAAGTCTGAAACCTTGCAAAAAGCGATAGCAGAGGAAGCTGCGAGCAAAAATATTAGTCATGAAGAAGCAAAAGCAAAAGCAATTGAGTATTTGGATGAAGTGGCAGCAGACTATTCAGATAGCTTGATTCGTATTGCCGAACGCTTCTTAACTTGGTTGTGGAATAAGCTATACAAAGGCATCAGTATTAAAGGGGCGGAGCAAATCCGGCAGCTTCACCACGATGGCCATGAGATTGTATATGTGCCTTGCCACCGTAGCCATATGGATTACTTACTCCTATCCTATATTTTGTATTACCAAGGTATGGTGCCGCCGCATATTGCCGCGGGGATCAATCTTAATTTTTGGCCTGTTGGTTCGATGTTCCGCCGTGGTGGCGCATTTTTTATACGTCGCAGTTTCAACGGCAACAAGCTGTATACCGCAGTCTTTAGAGAGTACTTAGATACGTTATTTAATAAAGGGTACTCTGTGGAGTACTTTACTGAAGGTGGACGTTCCCGTACCGGACGTTTACTGGCACCGAAAACCGGTATGTTGGCCATGACCGTCAACAGTGTACTTCGCGGTGTTAAGCGTCCGGTGACTCTGGTTCCGGTTTATTTAGGCTATGACCATGTTATGGAAGTGGCGACTTACCATAAAGAGCTCAGTGGTAAGAAAAAGAAAAAAGAGTCGGTTTGGCAGGTCTTTGGCGCCGCTCGCAAGCTCGGTAACTTTGGCCGAGGTTATGTGAGCTTTGGTCAACCTATCAATGTTCAATCCTTCTTAACGAATCAAGTGACAGATTGGCGCGAAGAAATTGCGAAAGATCCAGAGCAAAAGCCAACTTGGTTAACACCTGCGGTGAATACATTAGCGAATCAAGTGATGGTCAATATCAATGGTGCGGCGGCGGCCAGCTCTGTGACACTGATGGGATTAACGTTACTCGCCTCAGAACAAAATGCGCTTGAACGTGGCGCCCTTGAGCGTCAACTTGATTTGTACTTAAGTTTACTCAAACAAGTGCCATATACGGCTTATGCTTCGGTTGCAGAAGGGGATGGCAAGCAGCTCGTTCAGCAAGGTTTGGAGCTGAAGAAGTTTTCACTTACGCCAGATCCGCTTGGAGATATCGTTTCGATTGAAGAGACCGATGCCATTGCGATGACCTATTACCGCAACAACATCATTCATTTGTTGATTGTGCCCTCTTTAATTGCCAGTACCTTGACTCGATTGGAGTCCGTGAATCGTGCTCAAATTCAACTCGTGGTGCAAGATCTCTATCCGATGCTGCAGGCAGAGTTGTTTATGGGAGTGGCCGATGTGCCTGCATATGTTGAACAGATTCTAGATTTGTTTGTGGCGCAAGGCATTGTTGCAGAGTCTGAGCTTTGCCTTGAGGTGAATGATGAGCACATCAATGAACTGATGTTACTCGCAGGCACCATTAGTGAAACATTGAAGCGCTACGCTATAATTTTCAACCTAATCGCAAGTCATCCAGAGATAGAGCGTCCAGACTTAGAGCGCGTAAGTCATCAGTTAGCGCAGCGATTAGGCGCGTTACATGGCGTCACTGCGCCAGAGTTCTATGACAAAAAGCTTTATGGCGCGCTGAGTGTGAAGCTTAAAGAGCTTGGCTATTTGACCAATACTGTCAATGTAGAGGATGTTGTGAGAATTCGAGACCATGCAAATAATTTGTTGCGTGCTTCTGTCAGGCAAACGATTGTCGATAGTGTTGCCGCAGAGCAGGATGCCAAATGACCAAGCATATAAATGCTGAGCCCGTGGTTCATCGTTCATTGCTGGGCGGTGCGATGATTATTGCGGGTACGACTGTAGGGGCTGGTATGTTTTCGCTCCCCGTAGTTAGTGCCGGAATGTGGTTCAGTTATTCCATGCTCACCCTGCTTGGGGTTTGGCTGTCTATGCTGGTTTCTGGTCTTTTCTTGCTCGAAGCAAACCTACACTTTGAGCCGGGAGCGAGTTTCGATACGTTGACGAAAACACTGCTAGGGCAGTTTTGGCGAATTGTCGGTGGCGCGTCTATTGCGTTTGTTCTGTATATTTTGAGCTACGCCTATATTAGTGGCGGTGGCTCGATAGTGAATCATAGCTTGCAAGCTGTTGGTGTTTCGCTTCCTCAAAGTCTTGCGGGTCTTGTATTTGCTTTGCTGCTTGCAGCCGTCGTACTTATCAGTACCCGGGCAGTCGATCGAATCACTACTATTATGCTGGGTGGCATGATCATTACGTTTTTCTTAGCGATTAGCGATTTGCTCCTCGATATTGATTCAACTAAATTGTTGTATCCAGATGGGGAAACTCGGTTTGCCCCTTATCTTCTTGCTGCATTACCCTTTGGCTTAGCAAGTTTTGGCTACCACGGTAATGTGCCCAGCTTGGTAAAATACTATGGTAAACGTCCCTCGACAATTGTAAAAGCAATGGTTGTTGGAACCTTTATTGCGCTGATTATTTATGTCTGTTGGTTAATTGCGACCATGGGAAATATTCCGCGCAGCGGCTTTGTAGATATAATTTCACAGGGCGGCAATATGGGGGTTTTGGTCGGGGCTTTATCTTCAATCATGAGCAGTGACTGGCTGAACAGTATGCTGACTATTTTTGCCAACCTTGCGGTTGCTTCTTCTTTCCTTGGTGTAACCTTGGGCTTGTTTGATTACCTCGCCGATCTATTTGGTTTTGATGATTCAGCGCAAGGGCGGATGAAAACGGCATTAGTCACCTTTTCACCGCCTACGGTACTGGGTTTACTGTTTCCGGATGGATTTTTAATTGCCATTGGCTTTGCAGCGTTGGCTGCGACGATTTGGGCTGTCATTGTGCCTGCGCTTATGGCTTACAAGGTACGACAGCTTTATCCAACGCGAGATGTGGGTTTTAAAGTCCCAGGTGGACATATCGCAATTGTTGCGGTTGTGCTCTTTGGAATCACAACGGCAGCATGTCACCTACTGGCAATGGCAGATCTTCTGCCTGTATACGGCACTTAACTAAACCATTTTGGTTAAACGCAACGCTCTTGTTGCGTTTATCGCCGCCATTCTTTGTTTTTTATTTCCTATCCTTGTCAATACAATGGATGTCGCATATGGCATTTAAAGTATGTGTTGCTACTGGTTCACGGCATGTTATTAATTGTGTTCTATACTCTTCTAACCAATCTGATATCTTTGCAAAACTAGATTGACTATGGGGAATTGCAAAGTTACGACTGCTTCTAGAGTACGGCTCGCAGTGGCGTTCAAAATGGAGCTTGGATAGATTAAATCAAACGATTCTAAGGAAAGTGATATGAAAGTTGAAACGTATCTTCAAGGCCAGCCTTGCTGGGTTGAATTAGCCACAACGGATTGGCAAGGCGCGAAAGCATTTTATCAATCTATGTTTGGTTGGGCTGATAATGACATGCCAATGCCAGAAGGCGTATACACCATGGTTCATTTTGATGGTGATGATGTTGGGGCGTTATATCAAATGCCGCAGCAAATGCTAGATGAAGGCACGCCAACTCACTGGACTATCTATTTTGCTGTTGATAGTGCCGACGACGTTGTTGAGGCGGCCAAACAAGCAGGAGGAACTGTTCTTGCTGGTCCTCATGATGTCGGAGATGCAGGACGTATGGCATTTTTGGCGGATCCTGAAGGTGCACGTTTTGCTGTATGGCAAGGCAAATCTCATATCGGAATTAAGCGCGCGCTTGAACATGGAACCCTGTGTTGGAGTGAGTTGGCGAGTCGAGATCCAGAAAAAGCGAAGGCATTTTATCCGCAAGTGATTGGCTGGAGCCACAAATCTGGGGATATGCCAGACATGCCTTATACCCATTGGCAAGCTGCAGGTAGTGATGTTGGCGGCATGATAGCCATGACTGAGGAGTGGGGTGATATTCCAGCGCATTGGATGGCTTACTTCCAAGTTGATGACTGTGATGCAGCCGCAAAAAAAGTGGTTGAGCTTGGCGGAAAAGTCTGTGTGCCGCCGACGGATATTCCCAATACGGGTCGCTTTAGTGTAGTCAACGATCCTCAGGGTGGTGTTTTCTCTATTTTCGAGATGCCTGCAACTTAGGGGCTTATGATCTGTTCGCGCTAAAAATTCAGCCAGCATATTTGCTGGCTGAATGGGTGATGAGAGCTGCTATTTAGTTGCGAGAAGAATCTCCAAGTCGTGGCTCGTCTGGTGCGCTATCGCTGCAAATCAATGTTCTGCGATAGATGATTAAGTAGAGTGCGGGTAGTACAAATAGTGATAGCAATGGTGCAGTAATCATGCCTCCGACCATCGGCGCTGCAATTTTTTGCATCACATCATTTCCTGAACCTGCGCCCCACATAATAGGCAACAAACCAAAGAAAATAGTGGCAACTGTCATTGCTTTTGGGCGGATCCGCATCACGGCGCCGTCAATCAAGGCTGCTTTTAGGTCTGAAATTGTACTGAATTGACCTTTTTCTTTGGCGTACTGAATCGCGTTATTCAAATAGACCAGCATCACTACACCAAATTCTGCAGCAACACCGGCAAGAGCAATCATACCGACAGCAACGGCGACAGAAATATTGTAGTCAAGTAGGTATAAAAGCCAAGTGCTTCCCACGAGTGCAAAGGGCAAGCTCAACATGATAATACTTGCTTGTAGCCCTGAGCCGAAGGTCATCATAAGCAATATAAAGATCACTGCTAAAGCCATCGGAATTACCTGTTGTAGCTTGGCGTCGACCCGCTGCATATATTCATATTGGCCAGCAAAACTATAGCTATAACGGGCCGGTAGCTTCAAATCAGCCTGTAAAGCTTGCTTTGCGGCTTGAATATATTCACCAATAGATGTGCCTTCTATGTCAACGAAAACCCAAGAAATGAGCCGGCCATTTTCACTTTTCAACATCGGCGCGCCTTCAGAAATTACGATATCTGCTAGGTTCCCCAAAGGTAAATAGTGGCCTGTTTTTGTGATAACAGGCAGGGTTTTGAGCTTTTCTATGTTGTCTCTTAATTCGCGAGGATATCTTAAATTGATGGGGTATCGTTCAGCACCTTGTACGGATTCACCAATTTCCATTCCGCCAATAGCAAAACGAACGACGTCTTGAATATCTTTGAGTGTCATTCCATATCGCGAGGCGACATCGAGCTTGGGACTGATGTCTATGTAACGGCCACCGCCGACACGTTCAGCGTAAGCGGATTGAGTGTGCGGCAGTTGGTTTAAGATTGACTCAATGCGGGTGCCGATATCTTGTAATTGTTTGACATCTTGTCCGGTAATTTTGATGCCCACAGGGGTCTTAATGCCTGTCGACAACATATCAATACGGGTTTTAATGGGTTGTACCCAGGCATTGGTCAATCCAGGGATTTTGACGGTCTTTTGTAGCTTGTCGATGATATCCTCAAGTTGGATATCAGGCCCCCACTCCTCTTGAGGCTTCAACATAATCGTGGTTTCCAGCATGGTCAGTGGAGCAGGATCGGTTGCTGTTTCTGCGCGACCGACTTTACCGAAGACTCTGGCAACTTCGGGAACAGTTTTGATCAGCCGATCCGTTTGTTGCAAGACCTCTGCTGCTTTACTGGCACTAATACCTGGCAAAGCGGTGGGCATATAAAGTAAGTCTCCCTCATTGAGATCTGGCATAAATTCACTACCCATTCGATTGGCTGGATACCAAGCACTCACAAGAGTGGCCAGTGCAATAACCAGTGTGAACTTGGGAAATTTAAGTACCCATTTTAATGCAGGACGATAAAGCGCGATGAGGGCTCGGCTGAATGGGTTGGCTGATTCTGCGGGGATTTTTCCTCTGATGAAATACCCCATCAGAATTGGCACGAGTGTAATGGATAATATTGCGGCCGCCGCCATGGCAAAGGTTTTGGTATAAGCAAGCGGGCTAAACAAGCGCCCTTCTTGTGCTTCCAATGAAAAAACTGGCACAAAGCTTAACGTGATGATCAGCAGGGAAAAGAATAGCGCAGGACCGACTTCTATCGATGCTTTTGCGACGATTTGCCAATGCTCTGTTGGTGAGGGTTGTCTGCCCTCGTCGTCCTTAAAGTGCTCTAGATGTTTATGAAGGTTTTCTATCATGACAATGGCGCCATCGACGACGGCACCAATCGCAATGGCGATCCCGCCAAGGCTCATGATATTGGCATTAACTCCCATTTTGTTCATCACGATGAATGCGATCAAAATTGAAAGTGGCAAGGTAATGACGGCAACTAGCGTTGAACGCGCGTGCAGTAAAAATAGTAAACACACGAGACCAACAACTAACATCTCTTCAATGACTTTATTGAAGAGATTATCGACCGAATTGTTGATGAGCTGTGAGCGATCATAGGTCGGAACGATTTCGACGCCTTCAGGTAGCCCTGACTTGAGTTCTGCAAGCTTCGCTTTTACTGCGTCGATTGTCGCTAATGCATTTTCTCCGTACCGCATCACGATAATACCGCCGACGACCTCGCCTTGGCCGTCAAGCTCGGCAATTCCGCGGCGAGAAGCAGGCCCTTTTCTGATCGTTGCTATATCTTTTAAGGTTAAAGGAGTGCCGGAAGGGCTGGTTAATCCAAGTGGAATGGATTTAAAGTCATTTAAGGTTTGTCGGTAACCTTTGGCGCGTACCATATATTCAGCTTCGGCCATTTCAATGACAGAGCCTCCAGCCTCTGAATTGGTATCATTAACCGCTTTTAAAACCGCAGCAATGTCTAGCTTATATTGCGCCATTTTGTCGGGTTCGATGACGATCTGATAGGTCTGTTCCATACCGCCTACGGTTGCCACTTCAGAGACGCCTGCAACGCTTTGGAGTTCAAGCTTTAAGTACCAGTCTTGAAGGCTTTTTAACTGGGATAAATCCAGTGAACCGGAATGATCAACCAGTGCATATTCAAAGATCCACCCGACACCTGAAGCGTCTGGGCCAAGCGTAGGTAGAACTCCCTGCGGCAACCGGCTACTCACTTGACTTAAGTATTCAAGCACACGTGATCGTGCCCAATAAATATCAGTGCCATCTTCAAAAATCACATAAACGTAAGAGTCGCCAAAGAAGGAGTAACCACGAACAGTTTTAGCGCCAGGTACGGCGAGCATTGCGGTTGAAAGTGGATAGGTGACCTGCTCTTCAACCAACTTCGGCGCTTGGCCTGTATACGGGGTTTTAATGATGACTTGCACATCGGACAGATCCGGCAATGCATCTAGCGGTGTTTGGCGCAGTGCTTGTATGCCCCAAACGGTAATCATCAAGGCGACAATGAGCACCATTACGCGTTGTTGAATTGAGGCTTGGATTATTTTAGCTAGCATGTTGGTCTCCTAGTGCTCATGGCCGCTACTAAGGCGCATTAAGCTGCCTTTGAGACTGGCTTCAGAGTCCAATAAAAACTGACCAGAAAGGACAACCTGCTCACCTTCAGATAAGCCACTGACGATCTCGGCTTTTCCTTGGCTTAGCATGCCCAAGGACACCTGGCGTGCAACAAAGCTATTGTCACTTTGCTTGACGATGACTCGGTTTTCTTGACCGGTTTGGATCAATGCTTCTTGAGGGATGATGAGTAACCCTCGTTTGGCACCGCCATATAACGACACTTTAGCTAAGGTGTTGGGTCTGAGTTCGGCTTGGTTATTATTGAGAACAATGCGAACGCGTAAACTGCGAGTCATTGGATCGAGTTCTGGGTAGATATAATCGATCTTGCCTTCAATATCAGTAAGGTTCATTGCCGGTATGGAAACCTCTGCGGGTTGGCCTAAAGTTAACCAGCTTTGTTCATTCTCAAAAACGTCTGCAATCACCCAAACTTTCGACAAGTCGACTAGAGACATCACCTCTGTCATGGGCTGAATATACATGCCATCACGTACTGATAAGTTTTGAACGATGCCATCCTGCGTGGCATAAAAAGGTACTTTATAAAGTGTCTTTTGATTTTTGGCGAGCTGTTCAATCTGTGGCTTTGTCATGCCAAGCAGCTCTAGTCGTAGTTGAGAACGTCGCACGAGATCTTGGTAATTACCGTTGTTTGCAGAGCGATTTAAGGTATCAAGTGCCAGTAAATAGTCGTCTTGTGCGTTGATTAAATCGGGAGAATATAGCTCATAGAGCAAGTCACCTTTCGTTATTTTATCGCCAATTGCAGAGACTTTTAGTTTTTCGATCCAGCCGCTAACACGGGAGTGAATGTGTTGAATTTGGCTCTCATCATAGTCGACATGGCCAACGGTTTGGACGTATTTCCACAGCATTCCACGCTTCACCTCAGCAACTTTTATCGCGAGTGCTTGCTGAATACTGCCGGAGACTTGGATTTGCAGTTCTTCAAGGTTGCCGCCTGTTTCTACCGGCTCTAAGTCCATGCCGCAAATGGGGCAGCTACTTGGATCGTCGCTAATGATATGGGCGTGCATTGGGCATACATATTTAATACTTGATGGCTGTTCCGGCTCAGTTAAAGAACTTTGCACTTGGTTAAAAATGTCTGCTTGATGACTGTCTCTTGGGGCGGCAGCATGGGGTGCGGTATGGTCATGATCTGAATGTGCAGAATCTTGTGCCGACGTCGCACTGTTAGCTTGGGTTAAAAACATATTGCACACTGCGCACCGGCCTGCTTCATGGCTTGCTTGCTCAGGATGCATTGGGCAGCTATATATTTGCGGTTGCTCAATCGTTGCCTGCGCATTTCCACTGAATGTGCTGAAAACAAATAACGTCATCATTAGGGTCACTGACGTTGCTACTTTTACCATAGCCTTAGGCTTGGCTTGGATACTCTTGTATAAATTGATCATGACGATGCCTCATCTCCACTCAGCGATTAGCTATGGTGTTTGTGTGACTTTGTGTTTGCGACAGGCTTGAGAGCCATGCCGCATTTTGGACACGAGTCGCCTTGTTGTCCTTTGACCTTTGGGTGCATCGGACAATGGTATTTTGTATGCGTCATCTTGTGCTTTGAATGTGGCTTGGTTTGTTGACCAATGGGGGTTAAGTCCATGCCGCATTTTGGACACGAGTCGCCTTGTTGCCCTTTGACCTTTGGATGCATCGGACAATGGTACTTTGCGTGCGTCATCTTGTGTTTTGCGTGTGGCTTGGTTTGTTGACCAATGGGGGTTAAGTTCATGCCGCATTTTGGACAAGAGTCGCCTTGTTGTCCTTTGATTTTGGGGTGCATCGGGCAGTGATAGCCTTGGCTTTCTTGTTGAGAGTGAGGCTGGGTAGATTGTGTTTCGGCTGCAGCAAAAACCTTCGTTTGAAAGGTTAGTAGGCTGAATGCAACGAGCAGAAAGCTCATGATGATTTTCATAAATATAGCTCCAAACTCCTTTACTAAATGTACAAAGGAGCGTGTTTAATCACGTAAATGCGCAATTGAAACCAATATTTCAATAGCGATGTTTGTCCGTTTAATACTGAAAAGAAACGGTTTAAGGAATACGTATTATTTAGGCGTTATCACACAATTGGAGGGCGTAAATTTTTTGTCAATTCAATCGAGTGGAAATGAGGCATTGCTGTAGCCAATGAAGGTTCTGATGGGCTAAATCCTGGCCAAGATTTAGCTTGGTGTAAATTTGCAGTTGTTGCAATGACGAGGCAATGTTTGCAGTCATCCGAGCATTGCTCTGAGCCATTGCAGCAATGATTTGATTGATGGGTCTCAGAGTGGGCAATGTCACTCTGTTGAACATCTTTCGTCTCGTCAGCAGTATCATGGCAGGCTGATTGCTGCATTTGTGGCACCATGGTTTGCTGTGGTTCCGCAGCTTCGGCAACCATCCAGTGACCGTCAGACAATAAGCCCTGCCCCAAAAAACTGAGCATAATTAATAGGACTAAAATCTTACTAAGCACTGAATGAATCATTGTCTTCCCATTGCATCAACTTTTTGATTCTATCATGAGAATGTGAAAATGCACTGCTTCATGTCGAAAAACTAATGTTTGCCGCATTCCGCAGAGCATCTTCATGGTATTGCACTAGTGACCTAATATCACTTGCAGCATCAGCTGCTTTTGTGTGACAAGGTCAATTTGGCGTCGATTACCCTGTGTATCCAGTAAATAGACGACTGGCGCATCAACAAAAGCACGCGCATCTTCTTCGGAGTTGATGTTCGCAGTAACCAAGCGATACGCTTGAGAATCTTGTAACTCTATCGGTAGATAAAGTGCTTGTGATGTGACTCGTGCGCCAGTGTCATCTGCATTTGACTCAAATAAATCGTCATATTGAAGTTCTAACAGGTGTTCACCTTCAGACAGCTGGATCTGCGACACTCCGGTGACGGCTTGCCCATTGAGGGAGCGGATCTCTAAGCTTTCTGGGAGAGATACGCTCGCGGCATGAGTAATACTTGAGCCCAAAGCTAGTGTGGATGCAACTAACGCAGATAGCAGAGTTAAGTTTTTCATAATAAGTCTCCAGTGCGAAGCCGGTCGGCTCGCAATCTAATTCACTAAAAGTTGAAATCTAATCGTAAAGAGGTGAGTGCAACATTTGTGCTTTTAGAGAATTGGCGGGAGTTGCTCAGGTTTGAGCTCTGCGGTTTGAACCGCCCAGAATTTCGTATCAATGGCTTCAGAGCCATCGAGAGTGGTGATGAGCTGCAAATCGATACTGGTTAAATAAAGTTGACCACATGCTGATGTTGGGCAGGGTGTTGCTGAATATTGACTACATTGGTTCGATGTTGATGAAGACGAGAGCTGAGGATCTTGGTTACTGTGTTCGACGGAAGCCAAGTTTGCCACCATCGCTTCAGCTTGAACCGATATTAGGTTAGAACTTGAATCATTAGACGCATACGCGGGGAGTATCAGCTGAATAAGTAAAACTATCGCGAGTAATATATGTTGTCGTTGTTTTGACATATTCACTCTCCTTCATTGCGATAATTTTGATGTTCCAATATTTCAAAAGACCTAGAAATTAAAAAAAATATTTCAAAAAAATTGTGAAAAATGGTGCAAACTATACAAATGCAACAATAATTTAATTTTAGTCACACTAAATTTTTTCTTAATACTGATTAATATCAATGTGATTAAGATCAAAATTATTTCAATGTGGTGCAGTAATCTATCTTTAGCTGAAGCGCATGTAAGGTAAAAAAGTGGTCTACGATAAAGTAATCGCTGCCATAATTAGAGCTGGATCTCAATTTGTGCTTTTTGAGTCGGATCAAACGAGTCAACCTAGCTTATAATGTATTTCTTAAAAAACTAAATAATATAATTCAGATAAAGAATTAAATTGGAGAAGAGTAATGAATTGGCGTGCCCTGTTTAAACCTAGCGCAAAATTCTCAGTACTGGCTTTACTGGTCGTCGGTATTGTTATTGGTGTGGTTGGCTATTTTGCGACCCAGCAAACCTTACATATTACGAGTTCAGATGAATTTTGTATGACTTGTCATAGCAACCATTCACTGAAAGATGAAGTTCTTGCCTCTGCCCATGGCGGCGGCAGCGCAGGTATCGTGGTTGAGTGTCAACAATGTCACCTTCCGCAAGAGCCAATTAATTACCTCATCAAGAAGATTATTGTTTCGAAAGACATTATCGGCTACATGACGATAGATGGATTTAACACACAAGAATGGTTGGATGAAAACCGTAGAGAGCAAGCTGATCTAGCGCGCGACTTCCTACGCTCAATCGACTCTTCAACCTGTCAAAACTGTCACTCTCGTATCTATGAAGATCAGCCTGAAGCGATGAGCAAAATGGCGAAGAGAATGCATGCAAGGAACTTCAAGAAAGATCCTGACAAGAGAAAGACCTGTATTGATTGTCACAAAGGTATTGTTCACCCATACCCGAAGAAGTAAAACGTTTGCTTCCTTCATATAGACAATGAATTGAAAAAGTCCTCGCAGTGAGGACTTTTTTATTGGTTAAAATTCAGTTGCTTGTTAGCGCAGTTGTTTTGATATCACTCGCGTTTAAAGCAGGTCACTAACTCGTGCAGTTGCTTGGCAACGGCCTGAGTGTTTTCAATGCTTTCCACAGAGTGCTGCGCGCGATCGAGGCTATTCACCGACAGTTCGGAAATATTAATGACCTGTCGATTAATATCTTCAGAGACCTTTGCCTGCTCTTCAACTGCAGAGGCCATATGGGTCGACATGGATGCAATGGTTTCCATAGAAGCTCCGATCTCAGTGAGCATTGATTCAGTACTATGAACATTTTGCATACCTACTTCCGCGTCTTTGGTGCCTTGTTGCGCAATTTTTACAGCTTGTTGAGCGCTACTAATTAACCCCGTCGTAATGGTATGGATCTCTTTGGTTGAAATTTGGGTGCGCATTGCCAATTGTCTAACTTCATCGGCGACCACGGCAAACCCGCGTCCTTGCTCGCCTGCTCGAGCAGCTTCAATCGCTGCATTCAGAGCTAGTAAATTGGTTTGCTCCGCGATTTGTTCGATCATCTGCGTGACTTGGGCGATGTTCTCTGTTTGGTTGGATAAGCTGCTGACAGCTTCACAAACATTGTGCACTGTATTTTGCAGCTGCGAGATTGAAGCTGTCGTAGTCGCCACCATTTTCTGGCTGGACATGGCTTGGTGGTGAGCTGACTTAGCGTGATCGGCGGTCTGTTGGACGTGCTGGGCGACATCAGAAATTGTTGCCGTCATTTCATTCATCGCCGTAGCGACTTGTTCCGTCTCCGCTTGCTGGTCGATCATGTTGTCACAGGCTTGATTGGAAAGCTTAAGGCCAATATCAGATTGGTTTGCAACGCCCAAGGCGGCATCTTCAATACGCGTGAGTACAGCACCTAAATGGGCTTGTTCGCTTTTGATTGCGACTTTGACGCCACCAAGACCGGGCTTGTCTTTGGTATACGTGTTGATAGCAAGTGGATGTTTAAAAGCACTATCAAGTTGGCCATTTAACATGTTGAGGTTGGTCTGTTTGGTTTGAGACATCCAAACGGCATAAATCGCGGTAATCGCCACAAATGTCAATGCCGCGACCTGAGGGAATGACGCAAGATATAACAATGCACAAAGTATTGTCGCCGCGACAAGAAATTGGTTTTCTTTACCAAGGGGGATATCGATTTTTTTTGCTGAACCGGCATTAATTGAACGATAAAGCTTTTCTGCTCGCTCAATATGTTCTCTGGTTGGGCATGATCGAACTGACTCGTAACCGACAATCTGTCCATCTTGGGTAATTGGAGTTATGTATGCGTCTACCCAATAATAATCACCATTTTTACAACGATTTTTAACCATTCCCATCCAAGGTTTACCTTGTTTGAGATGTTGCCACATGACCTCAAATGCTTGGGGAGGCATATCCGGGTGGCGCACTAAGTTATGTGGCTGACCAATGAGTTCTTCGCGGCTGTAACCACTAATTTCGACAAAGGCATCATTGCAGTGTTGGATGGTTCCAACGAGATCCGTATTGGAAATGAGTTTGGTGGTTGGCGCAAACGTACGTTCGCTATCTGTGATAGGTAAATTTTTTCTCATGATTACAGTCCATGTATAGTTTGCGTTTCGCAAACAAGGTTGCATCCAAGCAAAGGAGTCACATCGTGTTAATGAGTAATGCGCGAAAGCAGAACTAATAGCAACACCGCCTTTAGGCTAAGTCCTATTAAGTCTAGTCGATATAAAATTGGCCGGGGGATTTATAAGGTTAATTATGTAAGATTCTGTTTTTCAGGTCTTTTTATGCTATTTTTGTGTATTTTTTGAGGGTTTGTGCGTGTGGTTCTAACAAAAACAAGTGTGTTGAACAGGCTGATTTTCATGCTTAAGTATGAAGGTGCTGGCGAGGTTGGCTGACCAGCACTTATTTCTCTATTGGCCTTGCTTAAGTACTCTTTGGCGATACTCTAAAAGCGTAAACACACCAAATAACATCACTTGTAAATAGTCTCGCAACTTGAGAGTCATCAGCTGTTTGAATAGCGAGTGGAATATGAATGCTTGAACGGCATGCATGACGCAAGTGATCATCAGTAAAACATTGAGCAGCAGAGCAATTTTTCCTTCGAATGGCATTGCTAAGTTATAGAACATAATCAGCCATGCAAAGAGCGTAATGAGTTTACCAAGGGTGACTAGCACTTTCATTTATTGGGTCTCCGAAGTCGGTAGATATTGATAAAGCCTAAAGCATACTTGGCCTGCTTTCTTCTCTTTTAAAAGCTGCCAATTCGGTGGCACTGCGTTGCAATCCCAATTGGATTCTGTTTCTACATAAATGAGTGCATGTGGATTAAGCCAGCCATTTGCCGTCAGTTGCTGTAGGCAAGGTTCGGCAAGATCTTTATTGAAAGGGGGGTCGACAAAAATGATATCGAATCCCACAGAGCATGGTGCAGCTAAAAACTGAAGCGCATCTCCCTTTATGACTTTGGCGTTGTCGCATTGAAGCGTTGCAAGATTGGTAGAGAGCTGCTTTGCCGCACTTGCTTGCAGCTCTAATATTGTGGCATGACCGGCATAGCGAGAAAGAGCTTCAAGACTTAAAGCCCCTGTGCCAGCGAAACAATCTAAAACGCGCGCACCAGCAATATCGGGTGCGAGCCAATTGAACAATGTTTCTCGCACACGATCGGTTGTGGGTCTTAACCCTTCAAGGTCGTGGATCGGTAGTCGACGTGAACGCCATTGGCCGCCAATAATTCTGACTTGGCCGCTTTGGCTCCGATTTTTAGCCATCTTGCCCTCTAATTTTGACTGCTGCTAGAAAGTGGTAGACTATAGCTCACTTTATGTTTGCTAACGCGGCACACCTTCTTGCTGATAAACCCCAAACAAATATGTGGCGGATTTTTCGCTGTTTTTGAGCGCGCTATTCTAGCCTAATTAGGTTGAAAAAGTTGAGAACTTGATAGGCTAACCACAAATTGATCTGCTTTGGGCGTAATCATTGTTGGAATTTGGTATAACGGCATGGGCAAAACAGAAACTGCACATTGAAAGTTAGGTATTGGTATAAAACATGGCAAAGAAAGGTTTTTTTTCCTGGTTTCGCAAAGACAAACCTGAAGCAGAGGTTGAAGCGGAAACAGAGGTGGTTTCAGATTTACCCACCGAACAGACTGACGAAGACAGTACGTCCGAGCAAATTATTGAACCGTCATCAGAGCAAGCGCTAGAGCCTTCGGACGAGTCGGGATTTGCAGGTGAGGCTGAGATAGAGCCTGCAGCTGAAGAAAATGTTGCGAGTGATGAGGTCGACGCCCCAAAAACTGCTGTGGACGAGTCCACCGAGATTCAGCAAGAGACCGAAGTGACGGTCGTTGAAGATGAAGATGATGATGACGAAGCCGTTGTCATTGAAGAAGAAGCGACATTCATTGAAGCTGAGCCGGCTCCAGAGCTTGGGCAAGATCTGGAACAGCAAACTGATTCTGAAGAGCTGGATGTCGAAGGCGAAGCGTCGGCGCAACAGCGCATCGAAGAAGTTGAAGAAGCTAACGTAGAAGCGACTGTAGAGGAGGCTGATGAAGCCGTTGAGGAGCCGGTGGAGACATCGACTCAACCTCAAAAGCAAGGTTTCTTTGCTCGTTTTAAGCGCGGTTTTGAAGCCGAACAACCCTCAGAGCCCCAAGCTGAAGCTGCTTCCGTGTCGGATGTCGAAGATACCGCGCCACCTGAGCCGACAGATAATACAGATCTGGCGACGAATGCCGTTGAACCCGCTGTTGAAGAAAGCAAGTCACAAGCCATTGCAGCTGAAGTAACAGAATTAGTAGAAGGTGAATCAGCTGCCCACAGCGACGATGTGCAAGTTGAAGATGCGACTGAACTGGAAGATATAGCGGCTCAATTTGAAAGTGAGCAAGCCTCTGAACAAAATGACATTGAGCTTGTTGAAGAGCAGTCTGCAGATGAGGTTGAAGTCGCAGAAGTTGAAGAGTCTGATGCTGAAGAATCAGAAGCTGAGCTTGACGTCGATGACGCAGCAGCAGAGTCTGAGGTGGTCGACGCCGAGTCGGATGGATTAGAAGCTCAACCTGAACCTCAAGCCCGTCCGCAAAAAGAAGGTTTCTTTGCACGCTTAAAACGAGGGCTATTACGCACCAGCGAGAATATTGGTAGTGGCTTTATTGGCCTGTTCAAAGGCAAAAAGATTGATGATGATCTTTTCGAAGAATTAGAAGAGCAGCTGCTTATTGCTGATGTTGGTGTAGAAACCACGACTCGATTAATTGAAAAGTTGACTGACCACGCCTCTCGTAAACAGTTAAAAGATGCTGAAGCGCTCTATGAGTTGATGCAAGAGGAAATGCAAAAAACTCTGGAGCCAGTCAGCATTCCATTGGTGCCAGAAAACAGCGAAGGCCCATTTGTCATCCTCATGGTTGGTGTAAATGGCGTGGGTAAAACCACGACGATTGGTAAATTGGCCAAACAATATCAAAGCCAAGGCAAATCAGTCATGCTGGCTGCTGGCGATACATTCCGTGCCGCAGCGGTTGAGCAGCTTCAAGTTTGGGGGCAGCGGAATGAGATCCCTGTGATTGCGCAGCATACAGGGGCTGACAGTGCGTCTGTTTTATTTGATGCGTTACAAGCTGCAAAGGCGCGTAATGTCGATGTACTTATCGCAGATACCGCTGGCCGTTTGCAGAACAAAGGCCACCTGATGGAAGAGTTGAAAAAAGTGGTTCGAGTAATGCAAAAGCTTGATGCGACAGCACCCCATGAGGTGATGCTGACGCTAGATGCATCGACGGGGCAGAATGCAATAAGCCAAGCACAGTTGTTCCAAGAAGCAGTTGGCGTATCGGGTATCACCATTACCAAGTTGGATGGCACAGCAAAAGGTGGGGTGATTTTTGCGATAGCAGATAAATTTGGTATCCCAATCCGTCATATCGGCGTTGGTGAGCAAATTGACGATTTGAGAGTATTTGAAGCGAAGAGTTTTATTGACGCACTCTTTAGTCAAGAAAACAACTAAGCGAAAACAACAGCAGTAATCAAGCGAACTTCGGACAATGATGGAGCATAGATGATTCGATTTGAGCAAGTGAGTAAGGTGTATTCCGGTGGCCAAAAGGCACTGAATGATGTGAGTGTTCACCTGCAAAAAGGTGAAATGGCATTTCTAACCGGGCACTCCGGTGCGGGCAAAAGCACCTTGCTCAAGTTGATTACTGTGATTGAACGCGCAAGCGCTGGGCGACTATGGATTAATGGGCACGATATCGCTCAAGTAAAGCCAAAGCAGATCCCTTACTTGCGACGTGATATCGGGATGATTTTTCAAAACCATCACCTGTTAATGGATAAAACGGTTTTTGATAATGTGGCGTTGCCTTTAGTGATCGAAGGCTTTTCTCACGGTGAAATTCGCAAACGAGTCGCCGGTGCGCTTGATATGGTGGGCCTTTATGGCAAAGAAAAACACGCCCCTATTATGCTCTCTGGAGGAGAACAGCAACGGGTCGGCATTGCTCGGGCGATCGTAAATAAACCGCCTCTTTTGTTAGCCGATGAGCCAACCGGTAACTTAGATCCGAAACTTTCGATGGATATTCTACGTTTGTTCGAAACGTTCAATGACGCAGGGACAAGCGTTCTAATTGCAACGCATGATCTTGGGCTCATCGCCCGAATGAAGTATCGCACCCTCACGCTGAAGCAAGGGCGGTTACTCGGCGCACAGGAGTTACAACTCTAATGGCACAAGCATCGCGTCAACCTACGAAAGCGAAACCACTAAATCGCAGCAAACTTCCTTTATCTGGACGTATTGTGATGTTCTTTGTCCGCCATGTGCAGCAAGCCATGGCCAGCATGGGAGAACTGTGGCGTAATCCATTATCGTCAATCATGACAATGGCAGTGCTAGGAGTGAGCTTAAGTTTACCTGCAGCTTTACAGGTCTTAGTGAAAAATGCCGAATCGATTACCCAATCATGGAATAGCGCAGCTGAAATCTCATTATTTGTCGACGAAGGTCGCAGCGAACAGTCAATTCAAAGCTTAATCGCACGGATCCGCGTTTATCCTGAAATTGCCGAAGTGCAATATATTAGTCGGGAGCAAGCATTAGCAGAGTTCCAGCGCTTATCTGGTTTTGGAGAGGCTTTATCTTATCTTGATACGAATCCTCTGCCCGCCGTGGTCATGGTGACGCCCACAGTAAAGCACTCGAATCCGAAAGGAGCGCGTTTGCTCTTGAGTAAGCTAGAGCGAGAATCGGAAGTCAGCTTTGGTCGCTTAGATATTGAATGGTTAGAGCGACTACAAGCAGTGGTTCGCCTGTTGGAGCGTTCAGTTTTAGCCGTCGCCTTGTTATTGGTTCTGGCGGTAGTATTGGTCATTGGCAACACCATCCGCTTGGCAATTATGAATCGACGTACAGAAATTGAAGTGATGAAGCTTGTTGGCGCAACGGAATCGTTTATCCAACGGCCCTTTTTATATACCGGCATTTGGTTTGGAGTGATCGGCGGTATGCTTGCATGGCTCATTATTAATGTACTGGTTTGGTATCTTGAAGGCGCATTAGTGGAGTTATTGGGTCTGTATGGCAGTTCATTACAAATGCAGTCTTTAACGTTTGTAGAGTTGTTAGAATTGATGCTATTGGCCTCGTTCTTGGGCTGGTTAGGCTCGTTTTTATCGGTTCGGCAACATATTCGAGCAATCGAACCTTCTTAAAAATCCGTTAATCATATATTTCTTCTCTCAGCCTGTTCAGCTTTTGGCAGGCTTTGTCGTGGTATCAATAACTTCTTGGTGAAACTTTTTTGCGTATTTCCGGTCTATTAGGATGACAAAAATGTTTCAAGACATGCCAGAGTGTTGACATACTCTGTCATTTCGTCGATAGTTCAACGTCCGAATGTGATGTCACGCAGATGCACATGCGGAAGTCAGGCAAGTAGAGTGGTTTTAGGAGTAGTAATGACAGATAACACGCAATCAATGGCATTGATGGTTCCTCAGGGAAGCAGTAGCCTTGAAGCTTATATTCAATCGGTTAAAAGCATTACGATGCTGGATGCTGAACAGGAGTATGAGTTAGCGAAGCGTCTTCAAGAAACTGGTGATATTCAAGCCGCTAAAAAACTGATTATGTCTCACCTTCGTTTTGTGGTTCACGTGGCCAAAGGCTACGCTGGATACGGCTTACCACAGGCTGATTTGATTCAAGAAGGTAACATTGGCCTGATGAAGGCCGTAAAACGATTCGATCCCAATGTTGGGGTTCGATTGGTTTCGTTTGCAGTGCACTGGATTAAAGCTGAAATTCATGAATATGTACTGAAAAACTGGCGTATTGTGAAGGTCGCAACCACCAAAGCACAGCGCAAACTCTTCTTTAATCTGCGTAAAGCTAAGAAACGCCTAGGCTGGTTTAGCGATGATGAAGTCTCTATGGTTGCAGAAAATCTCGGGGTTTCCAAAGCCGATGTGACCGAAATGGAATCTCGGATGTCAGCGCAAGACCCTGCATTTGATCTTGCAAGTGACAATGATGATGACCAAGACTACGCACCGGTTCATTACTTAGAAGATCACTCTTCAGATCTTGCGGTTCAGGTTGAAAATGCCGACTGGGAAAGTAATTCTCAAGCAAGATTGCTTTCAGCGATTAAAACTTTGGATGAAAGAAGTCAGCATATCTTGCAGTCTCGCTGGTTAAATGAAGAAAAAACCACCTTGCAAGAACTTGCAGCGCATTACCAAGTTTCAGCAGAGCGTATTCGACAATTAGAAAAGAATGCGATGAATAAGCTGAAGGGCTGTATGCAAGCTTAGATTTCGGTTAAGACATTTAAAAACCTGCTTCGGCAGGTTTTTTTGTGTCTGAATATTGATCATGACTCTGCAAACTTAAGCGTTTGCCTGCGATCGGTGTTGTTGATGACCTGTGCTCGGGTAATTTTTAAACCTATCGCTTGTATGCCGCGAGGCCATGGGTAGTAATTCCGTGGTCGTTTAAAGCGCGCAATGTGCTGCAATAAGTATGCTTCCAGCTCGTGTTTACTGAGCGCGGCTTGCTCCGGGTAAATTTTTATAATGGCTGCGGGCAAGTGACCAAAGCGTTCATCAGGTTCGGCAAACACAATGGCGTCAGCAATGTGGGGTAACTGCTTGAGTGCTTGCTCGATCTCTTCGGGGTGAATATTTTCACCACCACAGACAAACATGTTATCTGCGCGTCCAACCACCTGCAAATGACCATTTTTCCATACGCCGATATCCTTAGTATCAAACCAACCATCGACTGTCAGAGGCAGCTGCCAAGGGCGATCTTTGTTGGCAGGGTTCACGTAACCCAAGCACAGGCAATCACCGGCAACTTGGATATGCCCCTGTTGAATACGCAGTTGACGACCGGGTAGCAGTTGGCCGCTCAGCCCATCCGCATTTGCTACAGATGTGGTAATTTGTGAGGCCATTTCCGTCATCCCATAGCTGCAAAATGCATGGAGGGAGAACCCTTTGAGTGCATGAATACTCGTTGGTGAAATCGCGCCACCGCCAAGCAGCAAATATTGCACGGACTGTAAGCTTTCTGGCGTGGTAAGCAGTTGCTGTAGTTGCGCTTCGACTAACGACACATGGCTCACTTGGTCTCGTGGTAATTGCACATTTAATGTGTTGCTCTCATCTTGGAGCACCACTGCGGCAGTAGCAATGGCACAACGGTTTAAAATTGCTAAGCCACCAATATGGAAAAGAGGGAGAGACAAGAGCCAGCGATGCTGTGAATGCAGTGGTATTTGGCTGGTGGCGCCTTCTGCACTTGCGATATGATTTTTTAGGCTATGGACAGCGGCTTTCGGGCTGCCGTTGCTACCGGACGTGAGTACAAAGTTAACGGCATGCTGCGGATTGATGACCCGAGGCTCGTTGTCAGCTGTCTGTTCAAAATCGATAGAAATCCGTTTTCCTTGCAAGTTAGGCAAATGACTTGGCGCCCAATAATGGTCAATCGAAAATTGTTGGCATAAGTCGTTTAACTGCTGGCTCGGAAATTTAGGAGACATCGGGCAAAAGATAGCTTCCGCCTCAATACATGCCCAGTAAAGAATAATGGCTTCAATACAATTGTGACTAATACTGGCCAATCGGTCATTGGGTGATAACCCTGCCAACTTTAGCTGTTGAGCGGCGCCTTGAATGCGGGCATAAAGCACTTGGTAATTCAACGCATGCCCATTGTGGATCAACGCAATTGCCTGAGGGTGCAATGTGGCTGCTTGTGCAAATGGGCTTATCTGAGGCGTGTTCAGGTGTGTTGTCATAGGTTTAGACGGATTGTATTGAGGTTGTTGAAGAGCTGCTTGATGCAGGTAAGTTGGGGATTTGCTGCAAGTCATTGAGAGAGAGGCATTGTGCCTTCCCACTTGAATGAATTAAGTCCTTTGAAAATGCCGCTAAAGTATCAATGCCCGGTGGCTCATCAGGCGTTAGGCTTGCGGCCAGATTTGCAATGTCTTGGATGCCTAAGCTGGCTTCAAGTGCAGAGCTTAAAATACAACGAACGCCATGTTCGTGTGCGGATTCGATTAAGGTTTGTAAACGAGATAAGCTTCCCCATAGCATGGGTTTAATGACTAAAGCAGTGAGTCCAGGCAATGGCTTAAAGTCATAGCCAGGGGTGTTGAGCGATTCATCATGAGCGTAGCTTACTCCTGTCGCTTGGTGTAGCTTGAGGTTGTCATCAGGGTTTTCACAAGGCTCTTCGATATATTCGATATGCTCAAGTGGTAAGCTGGCACAAAATTCTATTGCGCGTTCAAGTCCAAAGCCTCGGTTGGCATCTAAACGTAAAGTTAACTTTGGGCGCTGAGCGAGAATGTGATGAATGAGCGTTATTTCCTGTGTCATCGAGGTTTGCGCAACCTTTACTTTGACTGCGTTGATATCGGCGGGTAGTGCCTGAATGCGAGCGATGACATCGGCTTCTGATTCCCCGGGGGCTTGATACACGAGTGGAACAGCCTTTGAAGCCAGTCTGACGGGGTGTAGAAGGTGGTTTGCTTTGGCATGTAAGAGGCTGAGCCCGTATGCAAGACTTGGCTCGCTTACTTGCTCGGCAAAGGATTGCAATAGGCTTATAGGTTGCTGAGTCAGCTTTGGTGCTATCCGTTGCAGCTGTCTGACAACCTGTTCTAGCGCTTCTTGGCTAAAGCCTACCAGCGGGTTGCCTGTGATATCGTCACCGCTTAGCGGTGCAACTTCTACAACCAATGTTTCAACCGTGCCAGCGCCGACACCAGTTGCCTTTGAAGGCAGTGAGGGGGAGTCTAATGTTACCTGTAGAACAAGCCCCGACCGATGGTCAATCCTTTGCATTGCAACCGGCAGCGGGCGTACTAAAGGTATTTGATAACGGTAAATTTTGAGCTGCGAGATCAAGGGTTGCGCAGCGGAACGCGCTTCACTCATTGCATACGACCTGGCGCCTGTTGAGTTAACAGTTGGCAAAATGCTTCCGATGCTTCTAAATGCACATTGTGTCCCGCGTTGGCGACGCTGTGTACCTCTAAAAACGGCACTTGCTGCTGCCACTGATGAGCAAGTGCTGAAAACTTCTTGTCCTTTTTGCCAACGATATAGCGACATGGAAAGGGTAATGTTTCAGGCACTCGCCACAAATCTTGTTGCAAAGCCAGTGACGTTGCAGTGAAGCAGTTATACAGTGACATTGGCTTATTGGCTGAACGATCTTGAATGAGCCGCAAGCGAGAAAAATCATCGAGATCAGCAAAGACGGGTTGCAGGTACCACTTTTTAAGAAAGTCTTCCAACTCAATGGTGATGAGACGCTCTGCCCAATTGGAGTCATTGTGTTTACGCGCAGCAATTTCTTTTTCATCTAGGAGCCCAGGATGGCAGGATTCAAGAGAAAGGCTGAGTAGGTGCTGTGGATAATCACGGGCGAAGTGTAATGCAATACGTCCACCCAACGAATAACCGTGGAGATGGAATTTGTCGACGCCTAATGCTTTGAGCGTTTCCATGATCATGGCTGAAGTGGCATCAAACCCTGGCACGGGTAAATCCGTTTGATAACTCCCGCCATGGCCAGGCAAATCAATGCAGATACAGTGAAAATGTTCACTGAGCTGTGGAAGAACCCTGAGCCAGTCACGTTTATTACCCAAAAAGCCATGTAATAGCACTAATGGAGGGAGTGACTCATCACCGCGCTTGCTAATTGTTAACATGAGCTTTGCCTCACCCAATTGGCAATTTGAGCAATCTGCTCGCTTGCCTGATTTGAAGAAATGCTGACTTCGATTACTGAGGCTCCTGCATAATTCAATGCCTCTGTATATGCTTGTTGGAAGTCAGCGAGCTGTTCGACCCGATCGTAAGGTAAGTTAAACATTGCAGCACCATAACCAAATTCTAGCCCATGGCTTAAACGATAATAGTCGCTTCGGAGTGACTCACTGGGCACTGGCAATAAATTGAAGATATTGCCGCCATCGTTATTGAAAATCACTATCACCATCGGGCTGCGGAGCTGACGCGCAATCGCAAGTGAGTTGAGATCATGCAATTGAGAGATGTCGCCAATGATAAGGGTTGTCGGCAGTTGCTTTGCTGCCGCGACACCGCATGCGGTTGCCAGCAATCCGTCAATTCCAGAGGCGCCGCGGTTGGTAAATATTTGTGGTAATGTCTGCGTGGCTGGGGCATACATATCGTAAAGACGAATGGGTAAACTATTTCCAATAAATAGTGAGTAATTAGCCTGCTGAGCGCGACTTATAGCGCGAATTACCTGTGCTTCGCCAAACTCTGCTTGATCGATTTGCTGACACAACAGCTGCTCTAACCTTTGGTTTTCTGTTTGTAACTTGTGTTTTATTTGACTGCCATCCTGCTTTGGCCAAGTGGATTGCGCCAACTGCTTCAAACTGCAGTGCCAGACTTGCTTCGAGCTATGGCTGGGATCGAGACGTTCTTGATGTGGTAAAACTTGCCAATAATGTTGCCAGTTTTGTTCGCCAATGAAGCTAATGAGACGTTTGGAAAGCAAGCGGCCACCAACAACTAAAACTCGATCGGCAGAAGCGAGACATTGCTTTGACTTTGGCTGTAATAACAGCTGATCTGTATATTGAATTGCTTTGGGGTGCTGTCTCAGTTGTGATTGTGCGTCAACGAGCAATGGCCAGCCTAAATGTTCTGCAAGTGCCACCAACCACTCTGGTGATTCGCTGGCAGCCAAAGTTCCCGCCACGATGACACCATTGCCTTGGCCAAATGTTTCGAGTTGCTCTGGGCTGGGGAGTTGTTGAGACAACGTGCGATGGTGTTGTACATAGGGTTGTGATTGTTGCTGCCATGCAGATAAGGGCTGCAAGTATTCCGTGAAGCTTTGCATCCGGTCTGCTGCCGCTTGTTGCGGATACAGAGGCTCCCGATACATACAGTTGATGTGTAGTGGGCCACTTAGCTGCTGCACTGCATCATCTATTTCTGCGAGTAAAGCCTGTGGCGGAAAATGCAAGTCAGGTGTCGGTAGATTGATCGCCTTGGCGTATAGCGCATAAATACTTGGCTGGGGGATAGCTTGGTTAGCACCGCAGCCAACCAGTTCATGGGGGCGATCACCTGAGAGAACGATTAGCGGCACATGGGTTAGCCAGGCTTCAATGATCGCAGGATATAAATTGGCGACGGCAGTGCCTGATGTTGTGATTATCGCGACCGGTGTTTCGCTGGCTTTGGCTAATCCGAGTGCCATAAAGCCCAAGCCCCGTTCATCAAAATGCAAATGCTGTTGCAATTTACTTTGGTTTGCCGCGGCTAAGGTGAGTGGTGTTGAGCGTGAGCCCGGCGCCATGCAAACATGCTGCACACCTAAACGGGTGAGTTCTTCTAGAATTAACTCGCCCCATAATAGATTTAATTCGGCGGTTGATGATGTCTGCATTGATGAAAACCCTTAAAAATCATAGCTAGAGTGTAGCGCGATACGTGGCTAAACAACATGATATCTAAGATTGGGTTGCAGTAAAAAGAGTTCCCAACACAATTTTGTAGACTGTGAACCATTTCTACTCTTGTCATCATCAATACAGGGGGAATGTTGAAATCGATCAAGAGCGCCTAGTTTTCGGCGCTCTTGAGTCTCTTTTGTGTAACATTACTATGCGTGCATCATGTTGCCTATCAGTAGCTGCAATTGGCCGATAAGCCAATTGAGCTTAACGCTATCGTTATGTTTTTTCTTGATTAAATATAACGTTGGCGGTTTGATGTCTTGATATAAACGATGGGATTCATAGATGGAAAGCTGGCAAGCATGCAACTCTGGGATCTCATTCACCATATCGAACACTGCACTATATGGAATTAAAGCGAGTGCTTGACTGCTTCTGAGGTAGTCAAATAGGCTGGATACGCTGGTAATAGCGATTTCAGTATGTAATGGCAAATAGTGGGCAGTACAGTATTGCTGAAATGGCCCCGGCTCATGACTGGTTTGCCCCGCTTTACCAAAAACAGTATTGACGAACGGGTAATCTGCAATGGACTCCAGTGTAATCTCTTGCTTGAGGATCGGATGATCCTGCTTACACACGAGATACAGTTTATCGAGTGTCGTGAGGGGAATGGTTTCTAAATAATTTTGGTATTGGCCTAAATTCACCTCATGACCATAGCCACATTGAGCGCAGTGTTGGCTGCAGCAAACTCCGAGGGCGACCTCTCCGGCAGTAATTTCTTGTAAAGAGCTTTGTGTCCACGATGAAATATTAAAGGTTAGCTCTTTACGTGCCTCTTTGATTGCCCCCATCAAAGCATTGGGAAAACGATAGGAGACTAAGTCTGGAGCAACAATCTCAAAGTGCTCGTCTACATAGTCAATTTCACCTTGATGTAAGCTTTGAAAGCCTTTGGCGGATTCTACAATTTCTTTGGCAATGGGATAGAGTTTGCTGCTGAACTCATTTGGCACTAAGCCGTACTTACGACGAATGAAGAGTTCATCTTCAAACAGCTCTCTTGCATGTTTTAGACAACGGCTGATCTTTGGTGCGGGTATGTTGAGTTTTTGAGAAACATAAGAAGCAGATTGATGCTCATATAGATTCACCAAAATGCTCAAACTTAATAAATCTAGGTCACTTAGTCGAATATCCTTCATAGACGCCTCACAAGCCAAAACCCTGGCTCATTCATCATACGACCTAATATTAGTTTTGAGTGATTTATGAATAGATATTTATTAAATTTTAATTTATAGCAATTGCCCTTTGTGCAATTTTGAAATCTAGATTTCGACGTTTATTGGCTTAGATATGTGGCGTTGATCCTAGTGTGGCGCGAAAAGAAAAGACGTGAGGTTGAGTGCTTGTAAATTTTCGATTCCCACATCATTCGGATCCCCACAAAGGTTTGCTGTGATAATTGAGGGGGTAAGTAGCATTGCACCGGCACTTACACCGATAAGTAAACCACCTTGCGCGGTATAATTGATGAGTGCATTTGCGACATTTCTTTGGTTCATTGCGTTTAAAAAGCGAAAAGTATTGCCTCCGGAAAGGTGGATAAACGGTTTGCTTAGGGCTTGATGAAAAACGTCGATGCAGAAGCCGTCTTCGAAATCCAAATACAAATCTAATTGATACCCAATCGACGCATAAATATTTTTCGTTTGAGTAAAAAAGATCTCTTGGGGAGCAGGCTCTGAGCCAATATAAGCTCCGGCAGATGATTGTAGATTACATCGGCTAAGAAGTTGGCCGATTGCGGCTTTGCCGTTTGGAGTCTCTGCATTGCTCAGTAGCGCAAGGTGCATCATGAAGTCCTTTTCATCTTGTCACTCTATTTAAGCGTTTGCGTGACGCATGGAATTTGATTGTAAATCAATGGCGTTTTGAATCAGCTTAGGTCTAGGTTGAGACTTTGTTGTTAATCCATTCACTCATCACCACATGGGTTTTAATTTTTATGATGTCAGGCATGTTGTCAAAGTACTCGCGTATTTCGTGGATCCGTCGCATTGAGCCTGCTTGAACATAAACCAAAATATCCATGTCGCCTGTGATCCCATGACAGGTGACGACTTCTGGAATCGCTTGAAAAACATGAATAATGCTCTGGCAGTTAGCATTTTTATGCTGAATTTCAAAATAAGCAGAGACACCATCTTTTTGAGACTCGCTCAGAAGCAATTGATAACCACGAATGATGCCCGTATTCTCAAGCTTCTTTATGCGTTCCGATACAGCGCTTCTAGACAAATTAACTTGTTCAGCAATACTTGAAACACTTTGGCGCGCATTCTGTTTGAGTGCTGTAATAATTGCTTGATCAAATTTGTCCATAGGAACCTTTTGCTGTTTTAAGTGGATATCTAAATGCAAATGACAAGGGTGCCGACGAATCGTTTGCATCTTGTATATTTGCCGACGATTTGACGGTGCAGTCTCACGTATTGTTGGTGCGAACCGTCAGTTTGTTGCATCAGATATTATTATACTAGCATGAAACAAATCCACACTAGGTAAGGTCATGAATCAAATTAGAGGAACCATCGGACGTTGGCAAGGGGCAGGTTTAATGGCCACCACTTTGCTTGGAACCGGAGTGTTCATTTTACCGCAAATTACAGTGAATAAAGCCGGCGTGGGTGCTGTGTTTGCCTGGGCATTACTCACTTTGGCAATTGTACCTGTCACGCTTGTGTTTGCCCGACTTGCTAGCCATTTTCCCCATGCAGCCGGTCCTGCTTATTTTGTAGAGCGCGCATTTGGTCGTGTGGCGGGAAGAACCATCGGTTTGATTTTTCTTCTGGTGATCCCACTGGGCTCGCCAGCGGCAATCTTAATGACGTTTGAGTTTGTCAACGCACTCGTTCCTATGTCGGGTTGGGGGCAGGTTTGTGCAGAGCTTGTGGTCATTGCCTGTTTGCTGTTACTGAACCTAAAAGGCATACAGGTTTCTGCCAAATTACAGTTTGCACTAACGCTAGGCGTGGTTGCCGTGGTGATGAGCCTTTTTTCTGCTGCGGGAATTCAAGGGGCGCAATTGAGTGTGGTGACTCAGCAGGAGCTGCCTGAGTTTAGCCTCGTGATGGCGGCCGTTGGTATCGGTTTCTGGAGCTTTTTAGGCGTAGAAGCAATGACTCACCTTGCGAACGATTTTAAATCACCAGCGCGAGACATGGTGCCGGCGATGATGATTGGTACTGTACTCGTTGGTTTAGTATATATGGCTTGTACATTGTTATTGCTGGCTTTTCCCAATGACGCCAATGTTGCCATGATCGGCGCGTTTGATCAGTTACTTGGCGGCTATGGTGCGCAAGTGATCGGCATTTTGGGTATCGCAAGTGGCCTGGCAACAGTGAATGTATATTGCGCGAGCGCATCGCGGCTTATGTGGAGCTTTAGTCAAGAGGGCATATTACCCCGCTACTTCCAGCAACTAAACCGCCACGGTGTGCCGGTACGTGCACTGTCGACCATTCTGTTGGTCATGGCGATTGTGATGGTGATGACGTATGTTGGCGGCTACCAGCTTGAGCACTTAATTGCTTGGAGCAACGGTGTGTTTGTGATTATTTATTTGATGAGCATGTTGGCTGCTGCGAAACTATTACCCCGTCACAACTGGCCTTTGGTTATTGTGGGCTCGATATTTTGTTTGCTGATCGGTGTGGCCTTAGGACAAGACATGTTATATGCCATTGCAGTGATGTTGATTGCAGCGCCATTCCTTTGGTGGCAAAAGCAACATATCGCCCGTAAGCAGCAAAATGCAGCGGAGCCAATTTAAAAACAGACATGTTGAAATTAGGTGTCTTAACTGAGGCTTGACGCTTCGTTTAAGACGCCTTCATTGCGCGGTTTCGCATTTGCATAATTTCACTGTGTTTTAGGTAAAATAGATCGGCAGTACGACGAATAATTTGATCTTCAAATTGGCATAACTGGCCATCAGCATATGCGACTCGCCACATGGCAAGAATCAATTGCTTCTTTTGTTCCAAATCAAATTGGTCGTTAATTTCAGCGGTAAATTCAAACAGAGATGTTGAATCGTGACGGGCTTGTTTGGCTGCTTCAATTAATGAGGCGGCTTCCTGTTGTTCAATCTGTAAGGTTTGATGGAGCAATTCAGGTAAAATTGCAGCCTCTGCTTGATCAAAGTCCTCATCAGCATAGATCACTTCAACGAGTAAACTTGCAGCCGCTAGGTTTAACTTATACTGCAGTGTTGCGGGGTCTTGTTGCTTGCTGTCTTGCAAGAAGAGTTGTTTGAGTTTCGCGATCATAAGCATCTCCGGCTGGTTGTATTTGATTAGAGTTAAGATGATCAAGTTAGTTCACTTTGCTGCCTCAGTTGGTCACTCTTTGGCATTTCAATGGCAAAATGTGTAGAAATTTCGACTGTTTATTTCAATTTGGAACGTTAGTTTCGAGTGAAATTGACTAAATTGTCTGAAATATCTTCGCCTAACTCCGCTAAATTGTGCAATCCAGCGGTGCAATAGCGAGTGATATTAGTTATCCTTAGCGGCCTAATTTATATCGACTAATTTCTATACTGGAAAGCACCATGTCATTGTCAGCTATTTTGACCGAAGCGTACCACTTTTTCCGTAATCATATTGGCCAGTTGGCTGTGCTAACTATGCCATTTCTTTTGTTACAAATCGGGATACAAATGTGGTTGGGCATGGAAATCGCTGCCGCAGACCCTGAAAACCCGCAATTTGTGACCAGTCATATGGTTGCCATGATGGTTCTCTTGCTCGTCTTTTCAATGTTGATTGCTGTTCTGACCCTATACCTTGAAGTCCGCTCTCAAGGGCACCAAGTCGGTAGCTTGATGATGCTTAAGGCCAGCTTGCCGTTTGTGCCGCCATTATTGCTTGCGGGCGTTTTTTCTGGGCTTGCCGTAGCTGCCCCAACGATGATTGCTTTGGCTGCAGGCCCGTTATGGATTGTTGGGTTGGCCATTAGTATTTATTTATTTACGCGGTTGGCGTTTGTCAACTTTATGGTGGTAGTTGAGCGATTAACACCGATGGAAGCGATTAAGGGCAGCTTTAAATTTGGTGGCCCTATCGTTGTCAAAACAGCGCTCATCCTGATGCTGTATTTACCGATCTCTATCGTGGGCGGTATGCTAGGACAGTTGGCCGCGCCAGTGGGGCTGCCACTACAGTTAATCGTTGAAGCTGTGGTTTCGTTTTTTGCATTATTTGTAAATATCGCCTTGTTTAGACTGTATATGGTATCCCGACAACAACAGGCTGCCGCAGAATAAAGAGAAGCCGCTTTCGAGCGGCTTTTTTATTGCTGATAAAATTTCCAAAACATCTAACTTGCTCTAACCCTGTTGAACTGAGTACAGTGTTGACTGACTGTTGTATAAGAGGGAATGTCGCTTGCTCAATGATACCGAATTTGCATCTTTGTTCTCCGCGAGTATTGGTGAAGACTATCGTCTTGCCAAAAGCTATGTTCATGATGTCCCGACACAGACATTACTGCGCGTGCGCAGTATTTGCCATCGCCTTACCCAATTAATTGCAGAGCAGCAGCGGCTAGAGCTAGATAGCCCGAACTTATTTGATCGCATTGAGCGTCTAAATCAGCAGCGTGTTATTGATGCTCGTATTGCGCGAAAACTGCATAAGCTTCGCGCTGGCGGTAACCGTGGTGCTCACCCCGAGAAGTTCCACCTCACCCTGACGCAATTAATCGAATTAGCACAGAAATCCATCGCTGATTTACTGCTCGTATTAGAGCAAGTCTCTACACTATGTATCGCCAAATCATCCCCTGATTATTTGTTTGTTCCATTTGATGTTATCGCAGGTCGAGACCTGTGTTATCGCGCCGTTATGGAGGCTGACGTAGAAGCGCAGTATCTTGTCGGGATGTCGCTGAAGTCGAAGGCGCTATTGCTAAAAGAGCAAGCGCAAATCATAGAGCAGCAGCAAAGCTTAGACGGCGATACGCATACGCAAGCCAGTGAAAACAGCTTGAATGCGCAGGTAGAAGCAAGCTTTGAACAAGCGGCATATTGGTTTTCAACAGCCAGTCATCGTCATCCTCGTGCACAATTTGAGTATGGTGTGTGTTTGCTGCATGGCTATGGTGTCAAGCAAGATGTGATTACCGGAGAGCATTTGATTGCATCAGCTGCAGCGCAGCGTGTTGATCAAGCAATGGCATTGTTAGGATATTTTTATCTTGTGGGGAGCGAAACCCTTGCGCAGGATCTAGGGCAAGCCAAGGTGTTTTTACTGCAAGCCGCTGAGTTGGATGTGGCCGAAGCGATGGCAAATCTAGGTGTGTACTATTATCAGCGCCAAGCATTGTCAGAGAGCTTTTTGTGGATCCAAAAGGCTGCGCAAGCAGGTTACCCACATTCTCAATTCCATTTAGCTTTGATGCTTGCCAGTGGCGAAGGATGCGATGTGGATTTGCAAGCAAGCCAAGTGTGGATGCAAGAGGCCGCAGTACAAGGCCAAGTCGATGCCATGCTTCATGTGGCGACACAGATATTAGATGGTGCCGCCAATGAATCAGAAGAACCTAAGCATTTAAGCAAGCAGCTTAGTGTGAAAGATGCAGAGCGATATCTGCAGCAGGCTATCCAATATGAGTACAATGTGCCGGCAATGATTGAGTTGAGTATTGCGTTGGCTGATGGCGTGCTTGGGCGAATCGATGTGGTTGGTTCTGCTGCGCTATTGGTTCTTGCAAAAAACCATGCGACGGCTGAAGAGTTAGAAGTTATTCGTCCGTTATGGGACTCGCTGTCCCTGCAAGTTGAGCAGGTGCAGCAGATAACCCTTGATCCTGAACAGTTAAAATCCCTTACACGAGCCCAAGAGCTATTGAAAGCCTGAGATTAACCGCGGGTCTCATTATGCATTGGGATCGTGCTCAAAGGTTTGACCTTGACGCTGTTTTGGCGTGAATCCATCCCGCTCAAAGGGCGTCGGCGGCAATTCATCATCGACTTGAGATTGACGAAAGGTTTCTTGCGCTTGATGAAACTGGTTCATTTTTTGTTTCAAATAAACTCGTCCAAAAAGGCTTAAAATCAAAAAGCTTATCGCGCCAAATAATAACAAAAATGGCAATGCGATCAGCGCTAAAATAATAATACAAAGACCAAGAATAAAAGCTAAAGAGCCCTTTATCCCCGTAAACCTTTGCAGTAGTAAATTGCGCCTGAAATGGTGATTAATCATGACGACCTCAGCATTTTGATGATTCCTAAGTTTGACAATAATTGCAGAAAAAATCATCTTAATTGATTAAGTTTTTTCTAACTAAATGTTTCAACACAAACATTGCAGCGATAAAGAGGCATGAAAGTTGATTTAACCCGGTTATCTATCTCGCTTCAAGTCTCACGCTGGTTAATTATTATACATCGGCCAACCTTTCCAAAAACTGAATCATATCTGCATGACTATTCGTTTTGATCAGCCCTCCCCGATACTGTCGCAGATCACCTGTCGAATCCATTGATGGCCGGGATCTTCATGATCCCTTTGATGCCAAAGCAGCACATAGGCAAAGGAGCAAAATTCCATCGGCAAAGGTAACTCAACCACGGGGTAGAGCTTTTTAGTTTGCTGAGCAAACTTTGAGGGGACAGTAAAAATAAGATCGGTATGAGCACAAACGGAAATTGCACTGTAGAAGTCAGGTACGATGGTGCTGAGTTGGCGATTGTGCCCCGATTCTGCCAAAAAGTAGTCTAACGACCACCAGTTACGGTTTTCACAGCGTGCTTGTACGTGAGCCAGTTGTAAATATTGCTCTAGGTTCCACCCTCCTTGTTCTACAACTTTTAAAATGGGGTGTCCTTTTCGGACGAGACACACTTGATGGTCGTTGAATAAGGTTTGATGGTGAATTCCTTCTGGAAGGCGGCTAATTTGTACATCTGATAGTGGCTGAATGTCTCTACCGGCAATAGCAAAGTCGAGTTGCCCTTGTACCAAGTCTTGCATCGAGTGCTCGTTCCAAACATAAGCATGCAAGCGAATATTTGGCGCATTTGATAACAGCGGCCCGATAAAGCGGGGCAGCGACGTTTCATAAATCGTTTCTTGGGTGGCAAAAGAAAAATGCCGCTGGCTTTGCGACATCACAAAGCTGGCGGGTTGGGTTAACTGATAAAGGCTTTGTAGGATTTGCGGTAATTTCTCTTTTAGTTGCAATGCGTGGGCAGTTGGCCTTAAGCCATGTGCTGTGCGTTGAAATAGGGGGTCGTCAAGGATCTCTCGCAGTCGGTTTAAACTTTTACTAATTGCTGACTGGCTTAAATTCAAACGGTTGGCCGCACGTGTCACACTATTTTCTTCCAATAGGATTTGTAGAGTCACAAGTAGGTTGAGATCAATTTTTGCTAAACTATCTAAGTTCATCAGATATTCCTCAGAAGAAATTTGATATCAACTTTATACCATTTCTGTTCATACCTCGAGTGCGATAAAATTGTTCTAATCCTCGTATTTCGTTTCAAGTGAGCAAAGCATTCATGCGCGTTAATTTTCTTTTTCTGCTGATGGTGATGGTGGTATTGAGCCCGCTTGCCATTGATATTTATTTGCCGTCGATGCCTGTGATGGCGCAAGAGTTTGCCGTGTCTGCGGCTGAAATCCAATCCACCCTCGTCCTCTTCCTATTTTCAATGGGTGTTGGGCAAATCCTAATTGGCCCACTTGCTGACAAATTTGGTCGTCGACCTGTCGCTCTCGCGGGTATTGGCTTGTACATTTTAAGTAGCGCTCTTGCGGTTTTTGCGCTGGAATTTAGTTGGTTACAACTTGCACGGGTGTTGCAGGGCTTGGCGGCCTGTGCCACTTCTATTGTTGTATTCAGCGCGGTTCGAGATAGCTTTACTGCCAAGGATAGCGCCAAGATATATAGCTACCTCAATGGTGCAATCTGTGTCATCCCCGCACTGGCACCCACCTTAGGTGGCTTATTGGCACTGCAGTTTGGTTGGCGCTCCACATTTTTGTTCATGATGGGTTATGGTCTGATCGCTCTACTGTTTGTTAGTCGTTTTTTCCGTGAAACCAAACCGAGCACAACGATAGTACAAAAGGGCTTGTATCGCTGGTCTCAATATCGCCCTGTGGTGAGTAACGGTCACTTTATGTTTTATGCTACGGCTTGTATGACAGGTATGGCCGCGATTGTTTGTTATGTGTCGTATTCGCCGATGTGGTTAATCGACCATTTAGGGGTTTCAGAATTAGCCTTTAGTGGCTTATTTGGACTAAATGCGTTTGTAAATGCACTCGCTTGTTTTGTTGCACCGCTTATCATCCGTCGGCTCGGTAATCGTCGTTCGGTAATTGTGTCTTTAACTGCAATGGTTTTTTCGGGTGTGTGTCAAGTGCTTGCTCAGTGGTTTGGTCCTCAGTCAGGCATGGCGGCTGCCTTTAGCTTTATGCTGCCAATGATGCTGTTGTGTATTGGTTTTGCATTGTTGCTTGGGCCTGCGACGACGATGGCATTAGCTGGATTTGGAGAGCGTGCCGGAACTGCGACCGCCATGCTTGGCTTTATTCAAATGAGTGGTGCATCCTTCTTGGCTGGCCTTGTACAATTAAGTGACTTGACGGCACCGTTTGCAGTAACGCTTGTGATGGTGTCTTTAGCAACTTTGCTGCTGGTTATGATGTGTTTCCGTGGCCTCAATCATTGGCACCAAGAACAATTTGCACATTAAATTCAACTCAGTACAACTCTACATTGATGTGATGGGCAAGCGGCTATTTAGTCAGTGGTAGATCCGAGTTAAACTGGTAAAACAAAGGCAGCGGCGAGCAGTAACCAACTCGCTGTTTTGTTTGCGAACTACTGTGAATGAATCATATTGCCAAATGTTGTTTATCCAAGAAGAGAAAGCCCGTGTCTCGTGTGATTTGCGCTCAATGCCATTACCCTCAATCTGCTTGTGTATGCAGTGCGATTCGCCATCTAGAAATAGAGTCTCGCCTCATTGTTATGCAGCATCCTTCTGAGGTGGGGCATGCCAAGAATAGCGTTCGTTTAATGCAGTTGGTGATCCCTAAGCTTGAGGTTGTCGTGGGAGAAACTGCGGATGATTTTGCGAGCCTTCAACAATCGATTCAAGCGCAGACATCGCAAACATATTTGCTGTACCCTTCTGATCAAAGCTCAAGTGTGAATGAGGCCAAACCACATCGCGGCAGCTCATTTATTTTATTAGATGGGACTTGGCGAAAAGCGTTTCGGATGTTGCAGCTTAACCCGTGGCTTATGAAATTACCGGCTTTGCACTTGGATCTGCATCATGCCTCGAATTACCGGATCCGAAAATCTAGCCGTCCCGATAGCTTATCAACTTTAGAAGCTGCGGCATTAACCCTTGGCGCTGCAGAGCCAGAGGCCGATATTTCTGCACTTTATCAAGCCTTTGACGCCATGATTGAACAACGTTTAAACTCAATGCCGAGTCATGTCCGATCCAGATACTCTTAAATACTCATCATTGACTGAGAAATGGGAAACTGGGATTGTGATTTTTTGTATGCACGTGGGTCAACGTATTTGGAGGATCAAGTTATGGCGCATTTCCGTTGCCAGTCGCTTCGTAAGAAAAACCTAATTTGCGTCTATAAACATTGGACTGCCAAGATTTGCTTGCCTTTCGTTATTGTGGCTTTAATAGCCAGCCTGCCAACGGCCAATGCTCAAGATGTGAGTGCCGAAAAACAGTTAAATGACTCCCGTCATGTAAACCGCATCGGTCAACAAAACAGTAGAGAGCAACCCAAAGCCAAAGTTCGGCTTAAACCGAAGATGACCTTAAGCCCCAAAGTGAATCAAGCGCAGCAAAAATCTCAGCAAGTGGAGGCCGAGCAATTACAAAAAGCACGGGCAGCCGCAGCGGAAACCCAGAAGCGAGAACGTGAAGTGTTAGAACGGCAACAGCACGGTGACTGGCAACAAGAACAAGCAGACAAAGCACAAGCTCACTTTGACGAGCGTAGACGTCGCGAGCAAAAGTATTTACAAGAAGCCAAATCTGCAGCCAAGCAATCGCGAAAAATCCCCAAGTCAAAAGACTAATGGGTTGGTACAGCACGCCGCCGAGTCTATAATATTGGCTGAAAATCCAAATTTGAGGCTCTTGTGGAAACTTGTCCCCTGTGCGCTAGCCAAAAAGTAAGACCCTATTTTCAAGAAAAACATCGAGACTATGTGCAGTGCCAATGCTGCGATTTAGTTTGGGTTCCTCAAGTCTTTCATTTAACTGCCGATGAAGAGAAAGCTGCTTATGATCATCATCAAAATGATCCGGCAGATTTGGGTTACCGACGTTTCTTGTCTCGCGCAGTTGAGCCGTTATTCAGCACACTTGCAAAAGAGAAGAAGGGCCTAGATTTTGGATGCGGTCCGGGTCCAACAATTAGTGTTATGGCTGCCGAAGTTGGGCTGGAGATGGAGAACTATGATCTCTATTACCAGCATCAACCCGAGTTGCTGACACGCCAATATGACTTCATCACCATGACAGAAGTGATTGAGCATATATATCAGGCAAACGCGGTACTTACCCAACTTGATCGAATGTTAGCCGCGGGTGGTGTGTTAGCTATAATGACGAAGCGAGTATTGAGTCAGGAGGCGTTTGCAACTTGGCATTACAAACATGATTTGACGCATATTGTATTCTATTCAAATGCAACATTTGAATGGATTGCTAAGCAGTTTAACTGGCGCTTAGAGTTTGTTGCGAATGATGTGGTTTACTTCCACAAATATCAATAAATGATCTAAATGTTGGTTTTTGTCATGAATTGTTACAAAAAGCCAAATTATTGACGCTTCTTATGGACTATATAGCTGAATTACATATGTTTTGATGCATTTTGTGGTTTTTGTTGATGTAGGTCATAAGACTGGGTTTCTGCACGTAACGCCCCCTGCCTATTATGCTATTTTAAATAAGTCAATCTCAAAAATAGGGGCGAACGATGAGTGCCAGAATCAAACTCATGTTATCAATCGGAGCGTTAATTACGACAATTATTGTTGTGTTATCTAGCTTGGGTTATTACCAAATCGATGAATCTTCAACGCGTGATTATCGTAGTAAGTTATCAAACAAGTCATTCCTAATTTCTAAAGCGATTGAAGGAAAGGTCGAAGGATATTTTGGCGCATTGGAAAGCGTTCGTACTGCCCTGAGTGTTGAGCAAGGTGAAGTTGTCATCAATGATAAAGTGATTGAGCAACTGGTGAAAAGTAAAGAGCGGATGCAAGTGCTGAACTTCTTTATTGGTCTTCCGACAGGTGTGACTTATGCCGCGGCAACCAACGGCCTTATTCCTAATTTCAACGCGAAAGAGAAAAAGCGTGAGTGGTTCCTCAGTGGAATGACCGGCGCACCGCGAACGGTTACCAATCCATTTATGGCGACCACAGGCGATTTGACCATGGCGATTGTGGTGCCGATGAAGCAAAACGGCCAAGTGATTGCGGTGATTGGAATGAGCTTGAAAATGAGCGACATTACCGAATATGTGAATCAACTTTCTCCTGAAAAGAACATCTTTGTTGCACGTGAAGATGGCTTCTTAGTTGCGGCGGCCTACGCTGATTATGTCGGTAAAAACCTCTTCGAGCTTCGTCCGAGCTACCGCAAATATGCCAATGAAACTACCAGTGAACACTCATATTCGACGCCGGACAAAGGTGATTTCTTTGTGGTGCAGCAAAAGATTGCTTCATTAGGCTGGACCGTATGGGCATGGGCAAAACAGACTGATATCGATGCGACGTCAAATACGGCTGTTAAAACCAATGCAATCGCTGGGATTTTCTTTATCTTGATTGGTGCGGCAGGCGTTTATGTGTTGATCACCAAACTGATGTATGTCCCGATTGGTGGCGAGCCAAAAGAGATTGAAATTCTTGTTGATCGCATCGCCAGCGGTGACTTAACCCACATCCCAACCCTTGATGATAAGAGTAGCGGTGTTTACCGCTCCACGGTCACGATGGCCAATAGTCTGAAGCGAATTATTTCGGATATCAATGAGTCATCGACTCAGCTGACTCAGGTATCAAGTCAACTTGGCGAGTCTTCTGACAAAGTTGATACATCTTCGCAGTCGCAAATGGCACAACTTGAACAGGTTGCAACAGCCATGAATGAAATGACCGCGACGGTGGCTGAAGTTGCACAAAATGCCGTTGAAGCCTCAAGCTCATCTGATGGTGCAAGCCAAAGTGCGCAGGTCGGTTTAGGTGTTGTGGGGCAAATGAACCAAGAAATCACCAAGCTGGTGGATGATATTGGTCAGGTGCAAGAAGTTATTTCGAATGTGCATACCGAAACAGAAAATGTCGGTGGCATTTTAGATGTGATCCGCGGTATTGCAGATCAAACAAACCTACTGGCGCTCAATGCGGCGATTGAAGCGGCTCGTGCTGGTGAGCATGGCCGAGGCTTCGCTGTTGTAGCCGATGAAGTTCGTACCCTCGCGACCAAGACCCAAGAAAGCACCAACGAAATCCAATCTATGATTGAGGAGCTACAAGCACAAGCTTCTCGCTCGGTTGGTTTAATGACTGAGAATGCCAATAGTGCAGGTCAAACATTGGATAAATCAGCAGAAGCTAGTAATGCGATCGAGCAGATTGACCAAGAAATTCGCACCATTCAAGACATGAACAATCAAATTGCAACTGCAGCGGAAGAACAATCAAGCGTTGCAGCTGAAATTAATGAAAACGTAGTGAGTGTGAATGACTTGGCAGCAAGTACCGCAGAAGATGTACAAGAAAATGTGCGTACAGCTTCAGACTTGAACGCGATGGCAAACCGCCTACGTGATGCCATCAGTATGTTTAAGGTCTAGTGCCTTGATGTACTCATGATTCAATCATGATTGACATACAAATCGCCCTAGCATTTCGCTAGGGCTTTTTTATGGCAGCATGCGGTATCACACCCTCTTACAAATCATTGGTTCCTAAACTTGTTTATCACTTGATTTATTTTACCTTTTGCACTGTTATATGATGCCAATGATTCTGCCGTCAATTGTGACCATGTTGCAGTTGAAGCGACTGACGACCAAAGGATATTTGGCGCAGGAAGCGACGGGAAAAGAGTTTAAAAATCAACAAGGAGCACAACCATGAAGCGCAAGCTATCGGCATGGCTACTGACTATAGGCATGATGATGTCGCACCCAGTTTTGGCCACAAGCGCCGAAGACATCAAGAGCTTTACGCTCGAAAACGGAATGAAAATTATGGTCTTGGAAGATGCGTCAATCCCCAACGCCAATATGTATCTTTTCTGGAAGGTCGGCTCTCGTAATGAAGTGCCGGGCATCACCGGCATTTCGCATTTCTTTGAGCACATGATGTTTAACGGCTCTAAAAAATTCGGCCCCAAAATGTTTGACCGCACCATGGAGGCGGCAGGTGGCGCAAATAACGCCTATACCACTGAAAATCTAACGGTTTATACCGACTGGTTCCCAGCCGCAGCCCTTGAAACTATTTTCGATTTAGAAGCGGACCGAATCCAGTATCTGGATATTAATGCCGATATGGTTGAAAGCGAGCGTGGCGTGGTTGCCTCGGAGCGAACCACCGGTCTAGAAAATTCAAACTGGCGCACTTTGATGGAAGAAGTCAAAGGTGTTGCTTTTAGAGCACACCCTTATAGCTGGTCAGTGATTGGTCATGAGTCCGATATCAATGCTTGGACGCTTGAAGATTTGGTGCAATACCATAAGACCTACTATGCGCCAAACAATGCCGTAGTGGTTATTGCTGGTGATGTAAAACTCGCAGAAGTAAAAGCACTGGCCGATCAATATTTCGCGCCTATTCCGGCTCAAACACCACCGAAAGCAGTAAAGACTGTAGAGCCTTTACAAAAAGGTGAGCGCCGCGTCTTTGTGCAAAAAACCTCTGCAAGCACGCCAAACATTATGCTGGCTTACCATGTGCCTGCAACCAGCCATCAAGACTATTATGCGTTAGATTTATTGGCTTCAATATTAAGTGAAGGCAACAGCTCTCGCTTGTACCAAGGCTTGGTGGACAAGCAGTTGGCGTTAAGCGCTGATACGTATATGCCAATGTCATTTGACCCCAACTTGTTCTACGTGATGGGCGTGGCTAGCCCTGGTGTGGACGCTAAGCAAGTTGAGTTGGCTCTAATTGAACAAATTAATCGAGTTGCTCGTGATGGTGTGGCGGCAGATGAACTTGAGAAAGTGAAGAATATTAAGCTGATGGATTTTTATCGCAAGATGGAAACTATTAATGGCAAAGCCAATACGGTTGGCACCTACGAATTATTCTTTGGTAGCTTTGAACAACTATTTAATGCACCTGAGGCATTCAATCTTGTTACTCCAGAAGATATACAGCGGGTTGCGCAAACTTATTTACGTAAATCGAACCGTACTGTCGGTGTACTTGCAGCAAAAGAGGAGAGCGACAAATGAAGCGATTAAATATGAATAAGCCGTGTCGCTTTGTGATCCGTCGTTTTGCGGCGGCGAGTCTCGTGGCCAGTGCCGTCTTGCTTGGTGGTTGTGTGTCTACGGGGGCAACATCCCCAGAACAAGCAGCAGAAGCAAGCTTTTCCATGCCAGCATACCAAGCATTTCAATTGGCCAATGGACTTACGGTGAATCTAATGCCGCAAAAAGAAGTCCCCTTGATTACGGTCAACGCCGTGGTACGAGCCGGTGCCGTAAATGATACCACTTCAGGCTTAGCCAATATGACTGCCAAAGGCTTGATGCTGGGAGCAGCAGGCAAGTCGAAAGCGGAAATTGAGCAGCTCGTAGACTTTTTAGGGGCGAGCTTATCAGCGGGTGCTGGTAAAGAAGGTACCTATATTAGTGCTGATTTTATGGCAAAAGACGTGGATACCATGTTGCCGTTGATCCGTGACGTAATGCTTAAGCCAAGTTTTGAGCAAGCGGAACTCGCTAAGCTCAAGCAACGACAAATCGCAGGCTTAGCCCAAGCAAAAGAGAGTCCGCGAGCGGTGATCGGACGCTATTTTGACTCGCTTGCCTATGGCCAGCACCCTTATGGTCAACCTACTTCGGGTACAGCGCAGTCACTCGCTAAAGTGGATGCCTCATTATTAAGGGCGTTTCATGGCAGTTTTTACCAGCCACAGAATACCGCGTTAAATATTGTCGGTGACTTTGATATTCCGGCGATGAAAGCCAAGCTGACTTCTTTGTTTGGTCCGTGGCAAGCAACGCAAGATGTTCCTCAAATCGATCTTGCTAACAACTTACCAAATTACAGCCAAAGCAAGGTGCTATTGGTCGATAAAGGCGATGCCATTGAAACCACATTCCTGATAGGAGGCAAAGGTGTGCGTCGTGATAATGCCGACTTTGTCGGGTTAACAGTCGTGAATACCATTCTTGGCGGGCGGTTTACTTCGTGGCTCAATGATGAGCTACGCGTGAATGCAGGGCTGACATATGGCGCGCGCTCAGGGTTTGTGTCATATAGCCATGGTGGAGTTTTCCGTATGAGCACTTTCACCAAAGCCGAAACAACCAAAGAAGCAATGGATCTGGCGCTGAAAACCTACGCACGTTTATGGGAGCAAGGTGTCGATGCCTCGACACTTGAATCAGCCAAATCTTATGTGAAAGGGCAATTCCCACCAAAATACGAAACCAGTGGTCAACTTGCAGGCCTCCTTGGTGACATGTACCTATATGGATTCAATGAATCATTTATCAATGACTTCCAAGCCAAAGTCGACGGCTTGACCGTTGCTGAAAGTCAGCGCCTCATTGCCAAGTACTTCCCGCAGCAAAACCTGCAATATGTGTTGATTGGGAATGCGAGCAAAATAGAAGCGCTTGCTGCAGATTATGGCGAGGTTACTAAAGTTGATATTAAGGATGTTGGCTTTGCTCAGTAAGGCGAATTAGTCTGGTATTCTTTATTTAAAAGCCCGCAGTAGCGGGTTTTTTTTATGATTTATGCTTGAATGCAATCGATGTTGCGACAAGTGAATTTCTCAATTGAAAAATCTATAAAGTCCCAATGTTATAGCCCCTGCAACTTCGGCTGTTTGTTTTTTAAACAGTGGGCGTCTCGGTTACAATGAAACAAACCCAACGAACAGGTGACCGAGATGCGTATTCTTATGTTGTTGTGCGCTTTGCTCATAAGCGGCTCGTCAAATTCGATAGAAGGGTGTAACGAATGCCATGATGAAAAGTGGCAGCAAACTCCGGCTCACATCTGGATCGATACCCAGCATCACCTTGATGTCGTCTCATGTATGGATTGTCATCGATGGAAAAATGGCGATGATCTTCCGCCAGTTTTGCCAAGTCAGGCAAATTTGAATCGAGATTGTGGCGTATGCCATCCTGCACCACAAACGCTTGCCGAAAAAATGCAAATGACCCAATACAAACAGCTTTAAATGAGGTTGGGTCTCAGACCAACCGATGAGGCAGAACGTTGACTCTTAGTCGCAATTGGCTAAAGTGAGAAGCAGGTTCGATGAAAGTAATCGGTGGTGAATATTAACCTGCTTCATCCAGTTGTTATGCAAACGATAAAGCGCCAGTGGCTAATTTGTCATCGGGTCGCGTGTGCGCTCTTGTTGGTGATCGTTTCGCCTAACGTCGCAGCGGGGAACGTAGAGTTCTCATCGTTTTGCCAAGCGCTTGCAGGGCATTGGCAAGGCGCTTCGGCGCGTGCGAATCAGTCTCCTAAACTTGTGCGCGTTGAGAGTGTTTGTTCGGCGGACCAGCGGCAACTTCTATTATCAGTGAGCCGTAGTGCTCGGCATCAATTCAGTGAGACTTGGTGGTTTCGTATTCAAGGCGAACAGATCAAATTGACGTATTTTGATGGCGTTGATGAAGATAAACAGCAAATGTTTACTCTGTATGGCCAACGCGGTGATTTTTCACTAGTGGGTGAAGGCGAGCTGAATCATCGTCCGGCATTAATTCAGCTGCGATTTGATCGTAAGCAGCAAGGTTGGACATGGCTGCAAAACGCCCAGTACCTCGATGATGATGCTGAGCGTTACCTGTTTTTTCGCGGAATAGAAATGCAGCCGTTCAAACAGCCTTAACTCGCGCCTAAATGTCCCAGCTGGCGCCATGCTTCATAGCTAATAATGGCTACTGCATTCGACAAGTTTAGACTGCGACTGTTGGCCATCATCGGAATGCGAAGTCGTTGTTCGGTTGGCACGGACTCGATAATGTCCATCGGTAAACCGCGCGTTTCTGGCCCAAATAGCAGCACGTCATCCTTTTGATAACTGAGCTCTGTATGGGGACGGCTACCTTTGGTGGTGCAAGCCATAATGCGCTTACCCGCCATCGCTTCTAGAAATGCAGTAAAGTTTGGATAGCGCGTCACGCGTGCTAAATCAGCGTAATCAAGTCCAGCTCGACGTAGCTTCTTCTCTTCCAAATCAAACCCCAATGGCTCTATTAAGTGCAAGCGGCAACCATTATTGGCCGCTAGACGGATAATATTTCCTGTATTGGGAGCAATTTCTGGCTCATAGAGTGCGATATGAAACATAGCGTAAAGGCCTTTTTAAAAACGAAGGCGGATTATACGGCAAAATGACTTGAGAAGGTAAGATCGCGTCGAACGCTTCTTTTGCTGGATTCATGACTGTTTACAAATTTGTTGCCGTGCTTCTTACCTCAACTATTTCGTTTTTGTGAGCAAGGGATTAAAGTGGCTGGTTGATAATAGGTATTACAAGAAGATAACCAAGAAGTTGTGAACAACTCAAATTGGATTAGGGAATCAAATCGCATGTTAAAAAAGCCAGTATTTAAAAAAACGGCGCTGCTTTCGGCTATGTTGATCGGTGGCATGCTCGCCGGTTGCTCGCCTGATAAGTCGACTGAAATCACGGATAAAACCGCTGCTCAAAAGCCAGCAACAGTTGCAGAAAAGCCTGCGGAAATCGTGAAACAAGCAGCGGCAGTCGTTAGTCAGCTCACTCCAGAAGTGCAAGCGGCTAAAGAACAGTTACTTGCAGAGTGGACCGGGCCTTACCAAGGTGTTCCAGCATTCGACAAAGTGTCACTGGTTGGTTTAAAAGCCGCTGCGCGTGAAGCGATGGCCTTAAACCTTGCAGAAATTGATACCATTGCTAAAAACCCGGCTCCAGCCACGTTTGAAAACACCATTGTCGCAATGGAAAGCGCGGGTAAAGTACTGAATCGTGTATTTAGTTACTGGGGAATATGGAGTGCAAACAAGTCGTCCCCGGAATTCCGTGAAATTCAAGGCGAGATTATTCCTGAGTTCTCAGCATTTTCTTCAAAGATTAATCAAAACCAAGCATTATTTGACCGCATTTCAGCGGTTTACAATAGTGAAGAGATGAAAACTTTGCGCGCAGACCAGCAACGTCTTGTTAAGCTGACCTATGATGGCTTTGCACGCAACGGAGCGCTGCTTGATGATGCATCGAAAAAGCGCTTTGCAGAAATCAATGGCGAGCTGGCTAAGCTTCATACCCAGTTTGGTAACAACATCTTGGCTGATGAAGAAGGCTATGTGCTTTATTTGACCAAAGCGCAATTGGGTGGTTTACCTGAGTCCGTGATTACTGCGGCAGCATCAGCTGCAAAAGACCGCGAGCGTGACGGCGAATATGCAATCACTAATACGCGTTCATCGATGGACCCATTCTTAACCTACTCGACTGAGCGAGACTTACGCCAAAAAGTATGGGAAACCTATTACAATCGTGGTGACAATGGTGATGAGCATGATAACAATGCGATTATTGCCAAGATCCTCAAACTACGTCATGAGCGTGTTGGCCTATTGGGCTATGACAACTACGCATCATGGCGCTTAGAAGATCGCATGGCGAAAAAGCCTGAGAATGCGATTAAATTGATGGAATCAGTGTGGCCTGCGGCAATTGCCCGTGTTGATGAAGAAGTGGCGGATATGCTTGCCATTGGTCAAGCGCAAGACGGTATCAAAGAAATAAAGCCTTGGGATTACCGTTTCTATGCAGAGAAAGTTCGTAAGCAAAAATACGATCTTGATTCAAATGAAGTGAAAGAATACCTCCAGTTAGACAAGCTTCGTGAAGCGATGTTTTACGTTGCGGGTCGTTTATTCAACTATAATTTCACGCCGATAACCGATGGTTCAGTGCCTGTATTCCATGAAGACGTTAAAGTTTGGGAAGTCACAGATAAAGCTAGCGGCGAAAACGTTGGTCTTTGGTACCTTGACCCGTTCGCTCGGAAAGGTAAACGCTCAGGGGCTTGGGCAACGAGCTATCGTTCACACACCAATATTGACGGCAAAACCAATGTGTTGTCTTCAAACAACTCGAACTTCAGTAAAGGTGCGCCAGGCGAACCAACCCTGATCAGTTTTGATGATGCAGAGACCTATTTCCACGAGTTTGGCCACGCATTGCACTTCTTGTCATCAAATGTTGATTACCCAACACTCAATGGTGGTGTGCGTGACTATACTGAGTTTCAATCCCAACTTCTTGAGCGTTGGTTGACGACCGATGAAGTGATCGACAAATATCTTGTTCACTATAAAACAGGCAAACCAATGCCTGCATCTTTGGTGAAGAAGATTAAACAAGCCGCGACATTTAACGAAGGTTTTAAAACCACGGAATACCTAGCGTCGGCACTGATTGATATGAAGCTGCATACCGTTGACCCAACAGGCATTGACCCAGATAAGTTTGAACGTGAGACCCTAGGCAAACTGAATATGCCGTCGTCAATTGTGATGCGTCACCGTACGCCGCACTTTGGTCATATCTTTAGTGGTGAGGGTTACTCGGCAGCTTACTATGGTTACATGTGGGCTGAAGTGTTGACCTCTGACGCTGCGGAGGCATTTGCTGAAGCGCCAGATGGCTTCTACGATAAAGCGTTGGCAGACAAGCTAGTTCAACACCTATTTAGCGTGCGTAATGCTGTTGACCCTGCTGAAGCTTATCGCGCCTTCCGTGGTCGTGATGCCAATGTTGACGCGTTAATGCGTGATCGTGGTTTTCCGGTGAAGAAGTAACGCTCACCGAATACGAGCACAAGTCTTTGGGGCGAAGATTACTGAAAGCCGCTCCTGAATACTGCGCTTAATTCATGTGGATATGAAAAAACCTAGCCTTATGTATTCTTCGTTAGAATATTGGGCTAGGTTTTTTGTTGGGCGCAACATCTGGTGCAGATGTCTCGCTTGAGTTGTCGCTGAAAACAGCCTGTCTATAGCTTAAAGCGATTAACTAACTCATCTAATGTTTGCGCCATTGACTTGAGAGAGTCGCTGGATTTAGCAATGCTCGATGCGCCTTCAGCGCTTTTATCTGTACTATCACTAATATTAACGACGTGGATATTAATTTCGCCAATCACTGCAGACTGTTCTTCGGTCGCCGTAGCGACCTGTGTGTTGAGATCGGAAATATGTTGCACGTTGCCGACAATTTCTTCGAGTGCCTGATTGGTCTTTACTGCGGCTTGTACTCCCAGTTCGGCATGCTCTCGACCTTGCTGCACCGATGCAACAGCAGTCTTCGCTCCATCTTGTAACTCTGTAATCATGGCATGAATTTCATCGGTTGAGTCGCTGGTTCGCTTGGCAAGCCCACGAACTTCATCGGCAACCACCGCAAATCCGCGCCCTTGTTCACCGGCTCGAGCCGCTTCAATTGCTGCGTTGAGGGCTAATAAATTTGTTTGTTCTGAAATACCGCGGATTACGTCGAGAACACTGCTAATTGAGATACTTTTTTCCGCTAATACTTCAATATTGGTGGAGACGCTTTCCATATTCTCGGCCATTTGATTGATCGTGGTATTTGACTCCCTCACGACCCCTTGAGCATTGAGAGCCATTTCGTTGGCTTCGTTGGTCGTTTGTGCGGCCACGCCTGCGTTGTTGGCAATTTCCGCAATGGTGCTACCCATTTCATTGATGGCAACGGAGACCTGATGCGCTTCATCACGCTGACGATCAGACATCACTCTCGAGTTCTCGGCATCTTGATAAACATTTTCAGAAGCGGCGGTAACATCCTTTGCCGTGGTTGCAACATCTTGTACAACGGTTTGAATCTTGGCCACAAAGACGTTAAAGCCTTTGGCTAAGCGCGAGATTTCCTCTGCACCGGATTCATCAATGCGACTGGTTAAGTCACCTTCTCCTTTGCCTAATTCTTCAAATGCTTCCGCCATATGATTGAGCGGACGTACTAAGTTATTGGCTAATATGAGGCTAATGACGACAAAGATAATTGTCACGATGAGGAAGGTCATCAGCATATAGTTTTCGGCATTGTTTAAACCGATATATAACTCTTGCTTGGGCACCTCGGCGACAACATACCAACCTAGGTTTGGAATAAAGCTGGTGGCAATAATTTGATCGTCGGTGGCACCAAATGCAAACTCTTGTTTACCTAAAAGAGCGCTGGTGTTGACGCCTTCATACAGTGCCGAAATATTTTGTTTCTCGCTAATCGACTTGTCCTTGTGGATTTTCACAAGGCCAGAGCCGTCAACCAAATAGACAAAGCCAGTTTCTTCAATTTTAAAGCCACTGAGATAGCGCACCATTTCATTGAATGATTTAGAGACGCCTGAAACCCCTTGGCCATTCAATTGCTGGAAATTGACAAAAACGTCTACGTTACCATTGGGATAGGTGTAAGTACTGGCTGACTCTGCATTTCCGCTATTTTTAAATGCGAAAAACCAGCCATCGGCATTGTCGTTTTGTAGTTCGCGTAAGAAGCCGTCTTGGTTCCAATATTTATTGCTCTGCTTGTCGGCGAAGGATGCATTGCTTAGACCATTCGCTTTAGCAACTCGGCCTAGAAAGTCGACTAAAGTGGCTTCTTCATCTGCGGGAAAACCGTTATTCACCCAATTGAGAATATATGGATTGGTGGCTATCGATTGGGTGAGCACCTGCATTTCAGATATCTCGCCATTCACTGCATTTCGCACCCGTTGAACAAGATTTGGCAAATCGGATTGTTGCAAGCGATCCACAAGGAGCTCTTTGGATTTAGTGTGCCCGACTAAGGCGACGACACTGGTCGAAACCACAACGGCAAGCAGCATGGCTAAGACCAAGCGGTTTTTAATCGATAAAGCAGAGAATGGCTTCATTTGATTTTCCCATAAAAACGAACTGACGTTAGATAAAAGCGAGTTGTAAGTTGGCACGATTACGATTTCACATCATCACGATGAAGTGGCGTGCAACTGACCGAATGCAGTTTGCTTAATTGCAACTTGCTTAAGAGCTAATTGATCAACTGCTGAACTAGTATATCGGCAGTTCAGCGAGAACCCTAAGAACATTTCGTAATTAAATTACTTTAAAATGTGTTTTTTTAATAAAAATTACAGTTTTTGCATCATTAAACAGCTAAAGGGTATGGTAAATGAATGTTTGGTGGTTAAAAGTGAAAGTTAGTCTGAAAGTGATGAGCGTTGAGCTTGGGGACATATGCTGTGAGTTTAGCGCTGATGAACGCAAAAACACCATTTCGATATCATGGGTCTCATGGTCGAAATTATTTACGCGAGCATCAGGTCTTATACACACAAATTGAACACGAGTATCAGCTATGCCTATCAATAAAATCCTTGCTACTCTATTTGCATTCATCATGAGTGGTAGCTTTTTGGTGGTGAGTTTGACGAGCCAAGCCGCCCCGAAAACCGGTGAGTACCATGGACAAGTTATTCACGTCGCCAATCAAGCTCAGGTTTGGCATGTTTCACAACAAACCTGGATAAGTGTTGAGAAGTTTTGGCAAGAATGGGCGAATAATCGTGACAGCAAAAACTGGATGAGTAGTACGCAATATCCAATTTATGAGCAAGTGAATGAGCGAGATACATTTCTAGTTAAACTCGATTCTGGCCATTGTATGATGGAGTTTTGGCACGGTCGTTGGCGACGCGCCAATGATGTCCGTCGTTGGGATGAAAAGTTTAACGATTACTCGGCATGTCCGTATGTATTTGACTAGCCTCTTAGAGGTTATTCTGCGCCAATGCACAAGCCTTGTGGGATTGATATTATTCACGGGTATGATTGATTGCCCCAAGGTGACTTGGTCAGTGCAGCAAAGTACAGGGTGAAAGTGCGTGTCATTGAAAAGACGGAAAAGCACACGTACAGTGGGGCAAAGTCACTGGTTTCATTAGCGAGAGCCATATATCCGTTATTATTGACTACCCTTGGATCAATGCAGCTCAACATCAACTGGGAAACTATTTAGTGAATATTGAAGTCTCGCACGAAGAAAATTTAGAAGTATTTGATGCATTAGTTTCGAAGTTGCGTCAGTTCAATATGAATCATATGGGCGACGAAACATCCAAACCCCTATCCGTTATCGCAACCGATGATCAAGGCAGCCTCATTGGTGGCGTTTGTGGGCGCACGATATACAATCAGTTGTTAATTGATATTGTATGGGTCGACGAAAGTGCGAGACAACAAGGTCTAGGTCGCCGCTTAATGGCTCGGGCAGAACATGAAGCCAAATCTAGGGGCTGCGTTGCCGCTCAAGTGGATACCTTGTCTTTTCAAGCGCCAAGCTTTTATCAAAAACTGGGGTTTGAGGTCATTGGCACAGTTACCGATATCTTGAATAGCCCAGACCGCTTTTTTCTTGTCAAAAAGTACCGCTAACTTGCGGTGAGGATACGCCGCATTCGTTTCACGTACTTGCGCTGACCACACTCGATTTAAGTCGTGGCACTTCGCCCATAGCCGAGTAAAGAGGATAGCGTTTGCCCCTTTGCAAACCAAAAACGCCCCAAATGAAGTTGTGGCTCCTCATGCTTATGGCGCAATGATTAACGCTTCCGGTGGAGCGTTCCTTCCTCTCGAAAGCTGGCTTGACATCCTGTCTGGCTCACCTCATTACTGCCAATACACAGCAACAACTTCTCCTTTAGAACCAATGATGCAGACATAAAGTAAGCGTGCATGTAAATCGATACCACAGTAGTGTGGATGTAAGTTATTAAAAGGTCTCATTGAGCTTTCTGCTGCTGGTTTGGTCACGTTAAGCATACCGCTGATGCGGGTTGCTAGGGAGGAAGCTCTATGAGTATCAAGTTGTTTAAGCGGACACAAAACAGTTGGATTTTTCGTTCCCCGTGGTTTTTAGTCAGCTGTTTTATTGCCCATTAATGAGGGCGTTATACCTTAAGGATAGTTCGGTGCAAAAGATTAGAGTTGGATTAAGTGCGATATTGATATTGGTAATGAGTGCATGTTCATCTGTTGATGAGCCAGAGCTCAAAGAAGTGATGAAAACTAATCAAAGCAACCCTTTAAAGGTTAGAGATGCGTTAATTGCTACTTTTGTTAAAGCACCAATGCCTAAAATTGGCGCGCAACAAAACGATGTTAAGCGTTCTTTGTCATTTAATTCAGCCTTAATTCTTCAAGAAAGCGACAATCTAGTTGTGGCACGATTTGACACTAAAGGTTCACAACTTGAGTACTTATATGAATACTGTGACTTAGCGTATCATTTTTTATCATTAGAGTTTACTGGCGGGCCATACGTTATTGGAGATTGTAGTTCAGTAATTATTGAAGGTACTAAAGCAGATTAATCAGGACAAATAACTGTTGGTTTTTTGATTCATCATCGTAATTTGTTCCTAAGCATTTTCCGCTGTTAATGTAAGCGTTAGTCATAAGATCTGTATGAGTGCTTTTTAAGCTTTATAAACAACCAGAGTGATTTATTGGGCTTACCGTATTCTCCTTCTGCGGTGGCTCAATTCCTAATGATTTTTGATAGACTATGCGCCTAAGACCAATCACCAATTTGAACACAGATGACTGCGCCGAAAACTTTTGCCTGTTTGTTGACTAGCGAACCATTATTAACTCAGCTTGCCGCGCTTGATTACCACACACCAACGCCGATCCAATGTGAAGCGATCCCTGTGGTTCTACAGGGTGGAGATTTAATGGCTGGCGCGCAAACCGGTACCGGTAAAACAGCGGCGTACGCCTTGCCTATTTTACAAAAAATGACGACAACAGCAGCAAGTGGCAAGGTGCGTGCTTTGGTGCTAACACCGACTCGAGAGCTAGCGCAACAGGTGTTTGCTAGTATTCAATCTTATGGCGTAAAAACGGAGTTAACACAAGCGTTGGTCTATGGTGGAGTGAGTATTGCGGCGCAGGTAGAAGCACTATCCCAAGGCGTTGAGCTGGTGGTGGCCACACCGGGGCGTTTACTCGAGCATCTCAAGCAAGGCGCGGTGTCGATTGACGAATTAGAGATCTTGGTCTTCGATGAAGCGGACCGGATGCTAGATATGGGCTTTATGGAAGAGGTTGAACAGATCCTTAAATTTGCGCCGAATGCCAATCGGCAAACCCTATTGTTTTCAGCCACGTTTGATGATGCCTTATTTAAACTCAGTAAACGCTTACTGAGCGCGCCCACGCTAATTGAAGTGAACCAACGTAATGCGACTGCAGTTGAAGTCGAGCAGCGGGTATATGCGGTTGATGCTGACCGAAAGCGCGAATTGATTTGTCACTTAATATCGAAGCAAAGCTGGCAGCAAGTGTTGATATTTTCTCGCACTAAAGACGCTGCTGATAAGCTTGCGCAACAGATGAGTGCCCAAGGTGTTCAGGCCGCCGCATTTCATGGCGACCTGTCCCAAGGTGTTCGCGAAAAAGTATTGGCGGAATTTAAAGTGGGTACGCTTCCGGTATTAGTGGCCACCGATGTGGCGGCACGCGGACTGGATATTGTTGATTTAAATTATGTAGTCAATTATCAATTGCCCCATAAAGCTGAAGATTATGTACATCGCATTGGTCGAACGGGACGTGCAGGGCGGCTTGGTGTGGCCATCTCCTTGGTGCGTCCAGAGGAAGAGCCTCTTCTTGAAGCCATTGAAATTGTTATCGATAAACGTCTTGCCCAGCAATGGCTGCCGGGGTTTGAGCCTGATTTAACAAAGGCTGCACCAACGGGACGGAAAAACTCTAAAGCTGCCCAGCGTCAACGGGCGAAGAAACGTGCATTAGGCCAAAGTGGTCGACGCAAACGTTAAGCCGTTTGTATTACTGAAAGTCGTTAACCCTTGGGGGTCATCAAGATGGATCTTGAAAATCTGAAGCAATATATGCTCGCTAAGCCTGCCACTAGGTTGGATTTTCCCTTTGGTGCAGATGTGAGCGTATTTAAAGTGAAGGGAAAAATGTTTGCTCTACTCGGTGCGCGCCATGGAGAAGATTTTATTAACCTCAAGTGTGATCCTGAAGAGGCTGTTGCCTTGCGTGATGTTTTTTCTAACGTTACTGCGGGCTATCATATGGACAAAAAACATTGGATCTCAGTCTATTTTCGAGAGGACGCAAGCGCCACGCCACAGGGCGAAATTGAGCGCTTGATTGATAACTCTTTCCTGCTGGTGGTCAGTAAAATGACCAAGAAAGATCAGCAGTCGATCTTGCTCCACATTTAGCGATTTGATAGCCAAAGAGTTTGATAGGGTTGCAGTTGAATCGTATCGGTTAAGCTGTCGATTTCTTGGTTTTGAATCAGCTCTCGCCACGACTCGGTGAGTATTAAATTGAGCTCCGATAAATGTAGTGCTTGCGGTTGATCGGTAATATTGCTGATGCAAAATATGCTCTGTTTTTTGTCGAGGCTTTGGCGCCAAAACCCAAAAAGATGCAGCCCTAAATGTAGCGTAAACTGGGTGGCATTTGGATGAAATGCTGGCTGTGCCTTTCTTAATTGCATCAAGAATTTTAATGATTCAAGCACCCGTTGATGGTGGCTGCTAGGATTGTTAAGCGCCGCCTTCAGCTGCGGTTGTGCCCAACGGTGGCGGTTGATTGAGCGATTGTGTTGGGTGTGTTGTAGCTTTTGGTAATCGTTTTGGGTACCCAGCAAGCTGTGTATGTAAATTCCCGGTATACCTTCAAGTCCTAGCATGATGCTGTGGGCACACATAAAACGCTCAAAATTCCAGTCATCCTTACCCTCAATGGTGCCTTGTAAGGCGTCGTAGAGGGCAATATTTAGTTCATAGGCACTTTGTTTGCCTTCTGCTGATGTACGCCATGAAACTTTTCCGCCAAATTTTTCGACGGTGTGGATTAAAGTGTGCAGTTCTTGCTCGTTTAATAAGCCTTCGGCTGGACGTAAGCCAATCCCGTCGTGGGAGGCGATAAAATTAAAATAGAAGGTGCCATTTTGCGCGGGTGGCATGCTCATGAGCCAGCGTTTTAAATAGAGGCAGTTACCCGTTAGCAGAGTATTGAGCAATAGTGGTGGCAGCGAAAAGTTGTATATGCCATGGGCTTCGTTAGCGTTGCCAAAATAGGTGAGGTTTTGTGTATTGGGGATGTTGGTTTCGGTAATGAGTACCGCTTCTGGCGCCGCGCATTCTACCAAGGTGCGAAGTAGGCGCACCACCTCGTGGGTTTGTGGCAGGTTGATACAGTGAGTGCCGACTTTCTTCCATAAAAACGCAATTGCATCGAGACGAAACGTGCGAATGCCTTGGTCTAAATATAAGCGTAAAAGCGCCACAAATGCTTTGAGTACTTCGGGGTTGCGGAAGTCAAAATCAACTTGGTCGTGGCTAAAAGTACACCATACATGTTGTTCGCCTTTCCCCGTTTTGACTGTTCTGAGTAACGGGGAGGTGCGTGGGCGCACTACCTGAGAGAGTTCCTCACTGGGGTGGGCGGTAAAAAAGAAATCATGGCCAGTGCCTTCACCCAATAAAAACTGCTGAAACCAGACGCTGCGACTGGAGCAATGGTTGATGACCACATCGGCCATCAGGCGGTAGTTCTTGGCAATTGCACGGATATCTTGCCAGCTGCCTAAGGATTCATTGACTGACGAGTAATCTATCACTGAAAAGCCATCGTCAGAACTATAGGGAAAAAATGGCAAAATATGCACGCTGCTCACAGTCTCTTGCAAGTGTTCCGACAAAAAGCGATGAAGGGTTTTTAACGGTGCTTCTTGTGCGTGGGTGATGGAGTCGCCATATGTGATAAGCACCAAATCTTCTTCAGTCCATAAGTTGCGGTACGGCACGGGTATGGATGTATTTGAATTCAGCCCCATGGCGGCGATCAGTTCGTTGGCCAAGCTTGGCACAGCCATGGGCAATTCAATGTCTTGGTAGATCAAAGTTAGCTGGCTCACCAGCTTTTGATGCAGCGCGCTAGTTTGTGGCATAGGCACCTTTAGAGTTGTAGGTGGCTTGAAACTCTTGGTGATCGAGTTCTACGGCGGTGGCAATTTGCGACAAGATATCGGGAACAGCACTAATGACTCGGCTCCAAGAAGGAATAAATGGGGTATCCATCGGCTGTTCTAAAAAGGTATTGCCGGCGATGAGGAGGTTTTCGGCAAACATTTCAACCGCTTTCTCTTCATTGTGAATATCTAAGGTTAGTCCATTCATAATCGCATCGTTGCGGTAGGTTTCGACATAGTCGAGCGCAATTCGGTAGTACGTGGCCTTTAAGGTTCGGAACGTTTCTGCACTAAAGGTTTCTCCTTGGGTGGCCAGTTTGCGGATTAATGCTTTGCTGATATCGATCGACATTTTAGACAGGCCGCCTTCGGTGCTATTGAGCGACAGGTCTTGATGTTTGTGATCGTAAGTTGCAGCAATATCCACTTGGCATAACCGGTTCGAAGAATAGTTACGATGCATTTCAGATAATACGCCGATCTCAAGTCCCCAATCACTAGGGATGCGGATGTCGGTCAGTACATCGCGACGGAATGAGAACTCCCCCGCAAGCGGATACAAAAAGCTATCCATATATTCGAGGTAGTCACAGTGGCCCACGGTTTTTTTCAGGGCTTTAATTAACGGGGTGACCAACAGGCGTGAAACGCGGCCGTTGATCTTGCCATTGGCCACACGCGCATAGAAGCCTTTCGCAAATTCATAATTGAAAAGTGGATTGGCTACAGGATAGAGCAGCCGGTCAAGTAACTCGGTTTCGTAGGTTAGAATATCGCAATCATGCAAGGCGATAGACTCGGCTTTGCCTGTTGCAAGAATATACCCCATGCAATACCAAACATTGCGGCCTTTGCCAGGTTCTTTGGGTGCGAGCCCTAGTTCTTGTAGTTTTGCATCAATGGCTCTAAGGCGAGGGCCATCATTCCATAACACTCGATGATGTTGTGGGAGCTGGTCAAAAAATTGTAACGCATGTTTGTATTGTTCAAGGTTAGCTCGGTCAAGGCCAATCACCACTTGTGAGAGGTATTTGACACTTTTCATTTTTTCCACAATATCTGGCAGCGCTTTGCCTTCGAGTTCTGAAAATAATGAGGGGAGAATTAGCCCCATTGGCCGCACTTTCGCGAAGCTTTCGAGCTCTTGCGCCATATTCTCTGAGTCGCGTTGCGACAAATTATGCAGGGTTGTGACGGTACCGTTTTGATAGAAATCAGCCATGTGTAACCTCTCTTGCAGGAATATGTAATCGGGGGGCGTTTGCTGTTGAGTGGAGCAATAAAGCCTGTATCGCTTCAGCCCAGCCTTCAGGGCCCAATTGTTGGGTGCGGTAGATTCCATCTCGCCGCGTTAAGGCGGGGTAGTCATGGGCTGGTGAGCGCACTATGACTGCGACATCTGCGGCTTCTAGCATGGCAATGTCGTTGCCGCCATCACCCAAAGCGATGGTGCGAATGATTTTTTGTGGATTGGTTTTTTGGTATTGCTGCGCTAGCCACTCGAGTGCTTGGCCTTTATCGCAATGATCACTTAAATGAATAAAGCGCCCACCGTATTGAACCTTAATGCCCTGTGAACGAACCTGTTCGATGAATTCAGTTCGACTTTTGTCATCACCAAGCCATTGAAGTGGCTCTCCATATTGTCTCTGTTTCGCAAGTTGCGCTTGTTGTAGGCTCAGCCCGGTGATTGCACTCACCTGTTGAGAGGAGAGGCTCGAAAAGCCACGGTATTGTCCTTCGAATGCTGATGCGAGTTGTGTTAAACGATTTAAAATATGCTGTTTGTAAGCCGCAAATTCTTTAATCCAAAACAGCCCCAACGATTGGGTGTCCGCTGGCTGTTCCGGAAAGCTGCTTTTGGGAATGTAAACTGCTGCACCATTTTCAACGATAAAAGGGCCATCCAAATTTAACTGTTGTTGGATGAGTTGAATTTCGGCTCGCGTCTTACTGGTATTTAGCACAATCGGAATGTGAGTTTGCTGCAATTGACTGATACACGGCAGTGCAGGCGCAGCGGTATAGGTATGATGATCTAGCAGCGTGCCATCCAAATCGCTAAATAGAATCACTTGCTCTGATTTCATCTGATCTCTGCCTGCAAAGTAGTTGCCTTGAAATCAAATATTCCAAGTTTTATGCCAGCTCGATTACCTAACAAAGATCATTGTTTTTATTGAGTATTTGCTCAACACTCTCTCATTTAAACCTTCTGGGTTCGCGCGCTGGTGTGCATTGGCTGGCAATGTTGCACTGGATTGGTGCAAGCGTCATTGGGGGAAGAGCATAAAGTCAGTGAGGCGCCCAGATATGGGGCGAGTTGGTGCTGTGCTTCGCCTAGGCACGGTCAATTTTGATGGTGGGCAAGGTGGCGACTTAATTTTGTAGTTTGTCGTCGTGGTGGGCAAGATTCTCTGTGGGTGGAGCTGGGAAGTCTCAGGAACTATGGCGAAGTTTGAGTTTGTATTGCAATATTGAACGCTTCAGGCCAGCAGATAACTGACCTGAAGCAAATGCACAATTACAGCTGGCGCAGTATTAAAAGAATCCGAGTGGATTGGCGTCATAGCTAATCAGTAGGTTTTTCGTATTCTGATAATGATCGAGCATCATCTTATGGGTTTCTCGGCCAATTCCAGATTTTTTATAGCCCCCAAACGCAGCATGAGCCGGATAAGCATGGTAACAATTGATCCATACGCGCCCGGCTTGAATGCCACGACCCATACGCTGCGCCGTATTCATATCGCGAGTCCAAACGCCTGCACCTAGTCCATATTCGGTATCGTTGGCGATTGCTAATGCTTCTGCTTCATCTTTAAATGTGGTCACTGAAATGACCGGCCCAAAAATCTCCTCTTGGAAGATCCGCATATCATTGGTGCCTTTAAGAATGGTTGGTTGGACGTAATAACCATTTTGTTGATCGCCTTCGAGCTTACATAAGTCACCCCCCAGCAGCACCTCTGCACCTTCATCTCGGCCAATGGCGAGATAACTTAGGATCTTATCGAACTGTTCTTGAGAAGCTTGTGCACCGACTTGCGAATCGGTGTCTAGTGGATTTGATTGCTGGATGGTTTTCGCTCGCTCGACAACTTTAGCGATGAACTTGTCGTATATCGATTCATGAATGAGGGCCCGCGATGGGCAGGTACAGACCTCACCTTGGTTAAAGAAAGCGAGTAGCATCCCTTCAATGGCTTTATCGAGAAACTCATCCTCATGGTCCATCACATCGGCAAAGTAAACATTAGGTGATTTGCCTCCAAGTTCGACGGTAGAGGGAATGAGAGAGTCCGCCGCACATTTTAAAATATGATGACCGACTTCAGTGGAGCCGGTAAAGGCAAGTTTGGCGATGCGTTGGCTGGTGGCCAATGCTTGGCCTGCCTCGGCGCCAAAGCCGTTGACAATATTGACGGTGCCAGCGGGTAAAAGATCACCCACCAGATCCATCAGCATCAGAATTGAAGCCGGTGTTTGTTCTGCTGGCTTTAACACCACACAGTTTCCCGCCGCTAGTGCTGGCGCAAGTTTCCATGCCGCCATAAGCATCGGGAAATTCCAAGGAATAATTTGGCCAACCACGCCAAGTGGTTCTGGGAAATGATAGCTCACGGTATTGGCATCGATGTCAGCAGCGCTTCCTTCTTGGGCGCGAATACAGCCCGCAAAATAACGGAAGTGGTCGACAACCAAAGGCAGATCAGCATTTAAAGTCTCGCGTACGGCCTTGCCATTTTCCCAAGTTTCGGCGACCGCGAGAGACTCGATGTTTTGTTCAATTCGATCGGCAATACGCAGCAGTATATTTGCGCGTTCAGTCACCGATGTTTTGCCCCAGCTGTCTTTTGCGGCGTGAGCAGCATCTAATGCTAATTCGATATCCTGTTGATCTGAACGTGCCACTTGGCAAAAGTTTTTGCCATTGACAGGGGAGCTGTTGTCGAAATATTTACCGTTGACTGGGGCGACCCACTTGCCGCCGATATAGTTATCATATTTTTCTTTGAAATTAACGACTGCATGGGTGCTACCGGGTTGTGCATAGATCATTTTGAAGTCCTTGTTCTTGTGATTGAATCAATTGAGCTGTCATGCCATCTGCTCGGTGAACATCGGATTGAACAGTGGCACAAACATATGATCTAAAACGCAATTAGCACGCCAGCTCTATGCTGGTTGTAGATTAATTCTGGTAACTGTATGATGAATAGCGTAAAAAATAGTCAGTTTGTGTGGATGCCTCATTTCACTGAAATCGGTTCCGTTGTCGCACTGTGACAAGCTTGCACACGTCAGTTGTGCCAAAACGGAACACTATTATGTCGCTAAAATCTTCTCAAGATTGGCTGACGGACTCATGGTCTCGTAGCCAAGCCTCTGGCCTATTGGAAACGGCCAAACCTGATGACTATCGCTTGTCTAATGCGGGCCTTGAACATAAACGTCATCTCCATCAGCAGTTGATCGAATTGGTACAATCCCACGCCGTGCCTTTGTTTAAGCAGTTGATGGCGCATAGCGCGAGTCGCTTAATCTTGTCGGATCGAGATGGCTTTGTGTTGCAGTATTGGGGGGCAGAGCAGTACTCCAATAAAATGGCAACCGTGGCATTGGATGCTGGTGTGAATTGGCATGAGCAGCATAAGGGGACGAATGCTATCGGAACCGCGCTTGCTGCGCGTCAGGCGGTCAGCGTGATCGGTGAGCAGCACTTTTTTAGTCAACATCGTTTTATGAGCTGCAGTGCTTGTCCTATATTCTCGCCAAGTGGCGACTTAGTCGCTGTGTTGGATATTACCAGCGAACAGCAAAAGCATAGCCAGCAAACATTAATGCTCGTTTCGAGCTTGGCCCAGCAAGTTGAAACCGCTTTATTATGTCATTTGCCCGATAGCCATTATCGTGTTGATGTGGCTGCGCAATCCAATTTGGTTCATTCAGGCTGGCAAGGCATTGTTGTGGCAGATCGCGAAGGTAAGCTATTGGGCTGTAACCCCATGGCAAAACAGCTACTCACTCGACCCCAGATTGGGGATGATCTTGCCAAGCATTTTGGGCAAGACTGGAACCTAGCGCGTAGCATCTCCGCTGCCGCAAATCTTCATGTGCAAACGCAATCGTTACCGCAGATCAAGGCATTCAAACATCCTCGAGTGTTACCAGCACGACAGGAGCCAACCAAAAATCAGCAGGTTGAAGTTCGCTTTCACGACCCTAAATTAGAGCGTGCTTGGCAGCAAGCGAACAAAGTTGTGAGCCGGAGTATCCCACTGTTGATCTTAGGGGAAACCGGCGTCGGCAAGGAGCAGTTTGTTAAAAAACTTCATAGTCAAAGCGCCCGCCAGCAGCACCCTTTGGTTGCGGTTAACTGTGCGGCAATCCCTGCTGAATTGGTCGAGTCGGAGTTATTTGGTTACCAAGCCGGTGCTTTTACTGGGGCGAGTCGTACTGGTTTTGTGGGGAAGATCCGTGAGGCTCATCGGGGTTTTTTATTTTTGGATGAAATTGGAGAAATGCCTTTGGCCGCGCAAGGACGGTTATTGCGGGTGCTACAGGAACGAGAAGTGACCCCCATCGGCAGTAACTCGGCGTACAAAGTGGATATTCAAGTGGTTGCTGCGACCCATACCGACTTGCCTTCCCGTGTCGCGCAAGGCTTGTTCCGTGAAGATCTATATTATCGTCTCAATGGTCTGTTAGTGAGCCTGCCGCCTTTAAGGGAGCGTCTTGATAAAAACAGAATTATTCATAAGTTACATCGGCGCTATGGCGATAGCGGTCAACAAATTTCCCCGCAATTGCTTAACACTTTGAGTGAATATCATTGGCCAGGGAATTTACGGGAACTCGATAATCTGATGCAAGTTGCATGTTTAATGGCCGAAGGGCAGGCGCAACTACAATGGCATCACTTAAGTGATTTACAACAGCAATTGCTTTTGCGTCAGCCAACGACAACGCAGCTCGAACCCTCTGCTCAAACGGACGCAGCGGATAGTGCCTTTCACCATCAATATGCAGATAATTCGGTACCAGCTCGGCAAGCGCCGATTTCGACAACGATTCCCATACAGCAAACGGTAGAGGCTGAAGTTCGGCAGGTTTACCTCGCTTGTCAGGGGAATGTGAGTGCAGCGGCAAAGCAACTAGGGGTCAGTCGCAACACGCTGTATCGTAAGCTGAAAAAGTTTGGCCTGAGGTGAATGACGGGATAATTAAACGCGAATAAAACCACTTTTTTGCGTTGATTGCACTTCCTTATATCGAACCCGAGAACGGCGTTGGCTTCAAAGCTTGTATAATTTAGCGGCAATAAACGAGAGTTAGTGCGAATTCGTCGCATTTATCTAGATGAATAGGTTGAATCAACATTTTTATTATATAGAATCCTAACTTACGCCGTTGTGAGTATGGGATTACCCCGGCCTAAAGGCGAATTCAAGCCTTGAACGGACTAATGCCACTGTATATTTTCATCGTGCTTCACAATAAATGGATGATTAGAGGAAGTGACCCTATGAAAAAGTTAATTATTGGCGCTGCCGTTGTCGCCGCGGGTGCGGCTGGTTACTGGTATAGCCAACAGCAAAGTGGCCCAAATATTCTGGATTATATTCCGGCTGACACCGCAATGCTCTCGGTTCAGACCAAGCCTTTCCCGATTAAAAACTATATTGATAGCGCCGGCGGTATTTATGGTGATGAGTATAATCAGGCAGTACTTGCCGAATTGCAGAATGAGACCGACCCCCACGCCGTATTTATTACTAGCCTACTGAAAGCCTATTTAGAGTCGATGAAAGATGGTGCCACGTTTGTTAAAACGTTTGGCTTACCTGATGAAGCGCGTAGCTACTTCTATATGCAAGGTGCTTTACCCGTATTTCGCATGGATATTGCCAATCCACAAGCCATATGGACATTGCTAGATAAGGCTGAAGCTGACAGTGGCATCACCCACGAAAAGCGCACCCTGCGAGATGTTGAATACCGAGCTTACCGCCTGACGGATGAAACTGATGACGCTGCAATTGACATGGTTGTGGCGACGAACGCCGGTTTGTTAACGATCACGTTCAATACCTCAATCAATGAGCCTGGTTTGCTCGAAAGTGCTTTGGGTCTGGTGCCTTATCCACAGTCAATAGCTAAAGCAAAAACAATCGAGAAAACAATTGCTAAATATGGATTTAAAGAAGAAGGCATTAGTTACATTGATCATCAGCAAATTGTCACCGCCTTGGTGACGAAAGATGGCAACTTGCTTGCAAAGCATGTGCAAAAATTCTTTGAGCTGGTCAATGAAGATCCTCTGGCGGAGATGCGGAGCGCAGAGTGTAAAAATGATCTCACGGGGATTGTGGCAAACTGGCCCCGCACTGTGATTGGCCTTGATGCGCTCAATGTTACGCCTAAAGCCATGCAAATGGATTTTCGCACCGTGCTTGAAAGTAATAACTCTGTGATTATGTCTGCTCTGCAGAAAATGCGCGGATTTATACCGAACTATACCGCCAATATCGATCAGCTAGTCACCTCGTTTGGTTTCGGCTTTAATGTCAATGAGATGGTGCCATCACTCACTGCTATCTGGGATGATGTATTACAGGTTAAGTATCAATGTGCGCCATTGGCAGAAATGCAGAATGAATTGTCTCAACAAAGCCCTGCGATGCTCGGTATGGCGACAGGTATGGCTAATGGTGTGCAAGGTATGAGCATTGCGATTGCAGATTTTGAGTTGGGTGAAGATATGAATAACCCAAGTCTAACATCCCTTGATGCGTTGATTACATTGTCTGCTGAAAACCCTGCGATGTTGGTGAATATGATCAAACCTATGGTGCCACAGCTCGCAAATATCCAAGTGCCGACGGATGGCTCTGCCGTCGATCTGTCTGGTGTGTTGCCCATTCCGGCTCAGGTTGGTGTTCAGCCTAAATTGGCTGTTAAAGGAAAGCATATTGTCATTTACAGTGGTGAGAAAAGTTTGGCTATGGCAGACAAGCTTGCGAGCGAGCCACTGACTGGCAATGGTATGATGTTAATTACTTTTGACTACAAAAAATTGTTTACGCCATTGCTGCGCTATGCAGAGCAGTATGGTGAAGAGTTACCACCCGAAGTTATTCAGCTGAAAGATTATGATGGCCAAACCAGTGTTGACATTGATGTAACAGAGCAAGGTGTCGTGGTTGCTGCTGGAATGAAGATGAACAACAATAAATTGAACTAATTTGTGCCATTGAGCGTATGATAAACGTCAATCACCATGAGTGATTGGCGTTTTTTATTGCGCTTCATCAAATGCCTCAGGTTGAGAGGTAACTCTATGAAGCTCGGCTCGACAGAAAAGGACTCGCACCATGTTCAATAAAATAAAAATGATATTGCTAGCCTGCATTTTTTTGCCAATGGCGGCGCAAGCCACCGATTTGAAAGTTGGCGATATAGCGCCAAATTTTAAGCTGCAAGCGACGGACGGCCACTATTACCAACTCAGTGATTATCTCGGCAAGCAAGTGGTGGTGTTGGCTTGGTATCCGATGGCAAATACACGGGGCTGCACGTTAGAGTGCAAATCTTTAACTCAAAAAGGTCATCTGATCCGCGAATATAATGCGGCTTATATGATGGCCAGTGTTGATGATCTGGAAGACAATCAAAAATTTGCCCGTGAGCAAAAAGCAGATTTTCCAATGTTGAGTGATCCGAGTAAGGAAACCGCCAAAGCATACGATGTGCTGAACTTTGTACGCGTAGCAAGCCGCGTGACTTTTTATATTGGCAAAGACGGTAAAATCATCCACATCGACGATGATATTGATACCGCCAAAGCCGCAGAAGAAATTGTCGCTAACTTAGTTGATTTGTCAGTAGAAAAAGCGGACTAACCCAGTGCTGTTGACCGGTTAATCCGGTCAGCTATTTGGCCAAGTCACACTATGAGCTGCTCTGCATGCAGCGCGGCTCACATCTTTGATTGTTTCCTGCCTATTCCCCATTCGTCGTGTTGTCCCATGCACTCACTGCATTTAGTCTATGCAACAGATGCAGTTCATTCATCCGTCTGATTCGCCTATGCTAATGGGCTATGACTCACGTAACAGGAATTCAATATGTTCAACGCTCTGGTATTAACGCAGGAAGGCAAGGCCACCCACGCAGAAGTTCGTCAACTCACGCAAGACGACTTGCCAGCAGGCGAGGTTCTCGTTGATGTCGCTTGTTCGTCTCTGAACTATAAAGATGGTTTGGCAGTCACCGGAACGGGAAGAATTATTCGCGAATTCCCGATGGTTCCAGGCATTGATTTTGCCGGAACGGTTGCTGAGTCTGCAGACCCTCGTTATGCCGTTGGTGACAAAGTGATCCTTACTGGTTGGGGTGTCGGCGAAAACCACTGGGGCGGCATGGCGCAAAAGGCGCGAGTAAAAGCAGATTGGTTAGTGCCTATGCCTGCTGCCTGTGATGAGCGCAAAGCCATGATGATCGGTACTGCTGGTTTAACTGCGATGTTGTGTGTGCAAGCCTTGCAAAATGCGGGCGTGACGCCTGAGTCTGGCGAAGTGCTAGTCACAGGTGCTAGTGGTGGTGTTGGCTCTGTTGCTGTGACCTTGTTAGCAAAGGCTGGCTATACCGTTGTGGCTTCAAGTGGCCGGGTTGAAGAAAACGGCCCATTGTTAAAGCAACTTGGCGCTGCTGAAATCTTGCCGCGAGAAGAGCTTGAAAAAGACGCGCGCCCGTTGGAGCGTCAGCGCTGGGCAGGTGTCGTGGATACCGTGGGCAATAAAGTATTGGCAGCAGCGCTAGCACAAATGAACTATGGTGGCTCTGTCGCCGCTTGTGGTTTAGCCGGCGGTTTTGCGCTACCAACCACAGTGATGCCATTTATCTTGCGCGGCGTGAACCTGCTTGGGGTTGATTCTGTGGCGTGCCCATATGACAAGCGAGTTGCTGCCTGGGATGCGATCTTAGCGCTCCTTCCTGAGTCATATTACGCGCAAGCATGTCAGACCGTTGCGCTTGCAGATGTGCCGGAATATGCAGCTAAGATCGTGAAAGGCCAAGTGACAGGTCGGGTGCTGATTCAGCTGTAATGGTGTATTGAATACGCGCAATGAATCGATTCAATCGGGGGGCTTTGAGCTCCCTTTTTTTGTCTTCGAATTGTGATTTTATACGATAGAGGGTTGAATTTATATGCGGGTAACCCACCTAAATACTCAGGAGTGAAGGTGTGAAGATATTTTTTGCACAGCATTTTTTTCGGTTTAAATTCTAGTTCGTTGTCGTTGATTTGCAACCAAGCACTGCTTTTGTTCAAGCCTTTAAAAATACGTTTCGTATCAAACCTCTCTTAGTACATCCTTAGCATACCGCATGCCATTCAACTTGTTATTTTCGTTAACTTTTGCCCATGTTTGTAGGACTTCTAGATTGTGAAATTCTACATCAAGTAATTGTTAATAAAGCAATTATAAATTGTGATTAATTTAACTCAAACAGAAGTACCAAAGTTAGCGATACAGACATCAGCTCAGGACAAAATTTGACCTTGATCAAACTTTTAGCGGGGCAGTTATGCGGTACTTGTAATTGCAGAATTGTTAATTAACAGCAACGCAAAGGATGGTGTTATGAACAAGTCCACCCCCCAATTTCCCCATGCTTCCCCACCTTGGCTGCTCATTGTTTGTGCAAGTTTATTCTTATCAGGCGCGAAAGGTTGTAAACCTGAAAAAGAACTCGTTGATGATGCCATAGAAGAAGCGACTGGAACCGTTTATTCAGTTAGCCATACGTTTAGTGTCAATGATGTGCTTGGTGGCTTTGATGGCGTCACTTATGCAGAAAACCCCAATATCATTTGTGGCATCGGTGGCGAGAGCCCTGCATGTCCTGAGGGTGCTGCTCAACCAAAGGCCGTGAAAAAGGGCGGGGAGATGATGTATCCCGTCGACAGTGAATTTGGCTTTTATGTTCAAGATTTTGTTGGCGCGGCTGAAAAAATTTATGACCAAGATTATGGCGAAGGTTGGGTTGGTAACATTGATGATGGATTACTAGTTGCCAATGCAAAAACTGTCGTATTTAAAGCCCCAAAACGTACAGGTACATGGTGTGCGGGTCTTGGCGGTGGTCTGGTGAAATGTTCCAGTGAACATTACACCACTTTAGAGCATGTATTGACCTGTTATGAGTCGGTGCCTTACACCACAGATGATCCCACCACGGGTGAGCAAAAAAATCTAACGAACCCATATGACAATAGCGTTATTGGTAATTGTGCCGACGCTAAGCTTGATAATGCGCTTCATATTATGCGCGCAGGCGAGCTCACCGACGAGCTATTGCATAGTACGGTGCCCGGCGAACAGATGATCGCCAATGAATCGACTGTGCGTGATGATATTGCCGTGGGTCGCGACTACAGTGTGACGCTGAAAGATGATGGCAAGCCTTTGTACCGTTGGGGCAATGCTGTGAAGCGTCCAAATGATGTACGCCTTTACGTTCGTATGGCGTTGCCTGATGAATGGAAAGTTGAAGGTGCAGAGTTCAAGGTATTGAATGCGGCGCTCATTGTGCATCATCAGATCACCAATAACCCTAATGATCAGCTGCGTCCAGAAGATATGGAAAACGAAGCCGCGATTGGTCAGTTGCCAGAGTATTTGGTTTCAGGCGCAGATTGGGTCTCTACCAAAGAATGCTATGAAGGTGATGGTGATTACATTCCATCGGGCACTTTATTTAAAAATAGCCTGTTTGCCCAAGAGGGTAGCTTCTCTGCAGACCTCCAAGATGGCTTGACGAATGCATGGTATACCACCACAGACCGTGACCCATTTGCTGGCGTTCTGGATGATGAAGATAACGTATTAGGCGGCCCTCGTTGGCGCTTGAAGTCAAATAAATTTGGTCAGGATATTCCGTCCTTAACCATCCCAGAACAAAACTGCTTGCAGCCGCCATTTTCCCACGGGATTGATAAGTACCCAGCTGGAGATAAAACCACCACGATTATCAACTTACTTGATTTTGATGAGGGTGTGGAATCACCACTGGCTTCGAGCTTAGGTTGGATTGATGCAAGCCAAAACTCAGTCAACATCTCTAAAGGTTTTGGTGAGGATACTTCTGGTCCTAATGGCTTGTCGGTAAATGGATTACCCCTCACTGAAGATTTTGATTTAGCGGTGTATGTGAAAGGTGATGCCAAAGGTGCGCGACTTTATGACGTCACGCTACACATTGAATATGAAGCTGTGGAAGCAGAGGAGTAATGTGATGAGAAACTTCAAATTAAAACTCAGCTTATGGAACTGTATTCGCTGTGCGCTTGGGTTACCGCTGGTACTGATGTTTGCTACCGCCCATGGCGAAACTGTGATGACTACCGAAACTCATACCTTCAGTATTAATGACGTACAAGGTGGCGCTAATTTTGCCACTTATGCGATGGATAAGAGCATTGTCTGTGGCTTGGCTGATAGCGTGCATACCACATGTCCACCTGAAGCGATGCAACCTAAAACTGATAAAGATGAACGCACTCTGTTCCCGATAGAAAGCAATCTTGGGTTTATCGTGTCTGATTTTGTCGGTGCAGCTGATCGTATATTTGATGAAGATTATGGGGAAGGCTATGCGGGAAACGTCACCGACATTGTCCATGGCAACGGCCTCGCTGTGTCGAATACACCCACCAATGTTTTTAAAACCCTTGACCCTTATGGCACTTGGTGTGCAGGTTTAGGCGGCAAAACCGTGAAATGTTCGTCAGAACACTATGTGGTCATGGAGCATGTGCTGACGTGTAATGAAAGCGTTCCTTATTCAACCGAAGATCCAAGTACCGCTGAGCAAAAGAAGCTTGTCGACCCGCTAAGTCAAGACGTTATCGGCACCTGTGCCGATGCAACGCTTGCCAATGAGCTTAAAATTGTCCGTGAAGGTTTGATGACCGATGAAGTGCTAGCCAGTACGGTTCCTGGCGAGCAAATGATAGCGAATGAATCGACAGTTCGCGATGATATTGCTGTAGGCAAAGATTATTCCATTACCCTTAAAGATGATGGCAAGCCATTGTACCGCTGGGGAAACGCAGTGAAGCGCCCCATTGACATTCGCCTCTATGCAAAAATGCCATTACCCGCCTTGTGGAAAGAAAATCCAACCACACCCTATGTGGTGCAAAGTGCCACACTTGCAATTACTCATACCATTACCAATAACCCGAATGACCAAATTCGTCCTGAAGATATGGAAAACGAAGATGCCATTGGTCGATTACCCGAGTATCTAGTTGAGGGTGAAAACTGGCAGTCTGGACGGGATTGCTACGAAGGGGATGGCGATTTCATTCCTGCAGGCACGCTGTTTAAGAATGCTGCTTTTGGCAATCCTGATGCGTTCTCTGAAGATCTCAAAAAAGGGTTGACCAACGCATGGTACACCACAACTAATCGCGAACCTTTTGAGCCCGGAGTGGATGTTGGACCGCGCTGGCGACTCAAGCCGAACAAATATGGTCAAGATGTCCCCGGGCTAGAAATTGCGAATGGTGAAACTGAATGTTTGCAGGCACCTCCCTTTGATAAAGAAGATCAAAAATATGTGGTGGGCGAGATTGTTACAACAACCATTGACCTGCTTGACTTTGATGGTGAATCACCGCTGGCGACAAGCCTCGGCTGGGTCGATGCAAGCCAAAACTCTGTCAATATTGGTGCCGAAAATGAGCAGGTGAGTGATGGCAATGGGGTTTCGATAAACCATCTGCCCTTAACCGAAGATTTTGACTTAGCCATCTATATCAAAGGTGACAAAAAAGCTGTCGAAATCTACAACGCAGTGCTCAATATTGAATGGGATAACGGACTCTAATGATGAAATTACTCAACGGTCGAATGGCGCAGTTTGCTCTGAGACGTTGGATGAGAGGTTATGGGCTGATGGTGGTGTTTGTTTTACCAGCAGCCCAAGCTCTTACCGTTTCAGAACAGATTCCTGATAAAGCGGTAGCTATAAAGACACCGATGCATGTGCAAGAAAGCGCTCGCGCTAATGACGTCACGCCAGCGCGGGGCTCTGTTATGACCCCTCAAGCTGATTTAGGTCACGACAGCGTCAGGCAGCGCGATGGATTTACGCCGTTAATGCTTGCAGTGAATAGCGGTGATGTCGCAGCAGCGCAGCAGCTTCTTGCTGAAAAGGCGCAGTTCAATGCAAGGGATGCGTATCAACGAACGGCCCTATATCTTGCGGTAAAGCAGCAACACATCGCGATGGTTCAAGCCCTGCTCGAGGCCAAAGTGAACGTCCACTTAGCTGATGAGCATGAGGTTTCACCACTGATGCTGGCGGTTCGGGATCGGCAAATGCAGATCACCAAATTACTTCTAGATGCTGGTGCTGATCCTAATCGGGCGGATGTCAAAGGCAGAACGCCGTTGTTGATCGCAGTAACGCGGCACGATAATGATTTGGCCAAGCTGCTCATCAGTGCGGGTGCAGATATCCGAAGCCGTGATCAACATGGGCGAACCCCCATCATGGCTGCCGCAGACAATGGTAATGTGAGTCTTATACAGTTGCTTATCAAAGAAGGTGTGGACATTCGTGAGCGGGATAAGTACCAGCACAGCGTGCTGCACTTGGCGGCAAAAGGAGGCAGTTTACCGGCGATAAAAGCACTGCTGGAGCATGGGGTTGATGTCAATGAACGTCAGCAGCATGGATTTACGCCATTGATGTATGCGGTACAACATGGCCACTATGATATTGCGAAACTACTGCTTGCAAGCGGTGCACTGGTCAACGCTCAAAATAGTGGTCAAGTCACGGCATTGATGATGGCCGCAGGGGGGGGCTATGACGAGATCCTCTCGCTACTGCTCGAGCATAAAGCAAAGGTGAACTTGCATAATACACCGGGATGGAATGCCTTATTTTATGCCATTGCGGATAATCAGTATCAGGCTGCCCGCCGATTGATCCAAGCTCGGATTGATCTCAACTGGCAAGATAGCCGCGGCGCGACAGCATTACTGCTCGCAGCGGGCAATAGCAGTTATGACATTGCCAAGTTGCTCATAGACAGTGGTGCCAAATCTGAGCTTTATGATCATCAACACCTTACCCCTTTAATGGCCGCCTCTTTAGCGGGAAATGTGGAACTCGTGACTCAACTTGCGAAACGCAAAGGTGCTGTTACGGAGGCCGATAAAATGGGTCGTACCGCTTTACATTGGGGGGTGCAAAGCAACAATCCAGACATCGTGCAGCAACTGCTCAATCAAGGCGCACAAATTAATGCTGTTGATCATAAACAACGGACGCCCTTGATGACCGCCGCAGTGCTGAATAAGTGTGACAGTGTTGAGATCCTGCTCGCGAAGGGCGCGAATAAAAAATTACAAGATAAGCAAGGGAAAACGGCGGCAGATTGGGCGCTAGCCAAAGGATATAAGCAGCTCAGTGAGCAGCTTAGATTCTAGGCGAACCAGGAGCAAGTCCAGTAACTAAAATGCGCAAAGTCACCGATGTGGAATGAAAAGCAATGCCAGTAGATAGGCGTGAGAGCGAAGCTCTTGTCACAAATGGAGCTTGTTCGCTGAAATTCATCATGGCTTTTACTGATGTTGTTTCACCAAATAAGGGATTTGGGTTATGGAACGACGAAGTTTTTTAAAAATGAGTGCAGCCATGAGCTGTGCCGCAAGCGTAGTTGGTTGTGGGTCAAGTGATACCCGTAGTTCAAGTGACCCAGAAAAACCGCCCGTGACCACCACGGATCCCCAACCTGCTGCTGAAGTGGTGAACTGGTCGGCATGTTTAGTCAACTGTGGCTCTAACTGCCCACTGAAAGTCTATTCCAAAGATGGCGTGATTACACGAGTCTCATCCGAGCATGAAACTGCGGATACCTATGGGGTTGATCAGCAAATCCGAGCCTGTCCACGTGGGCTGTCCATGCGGCAACGTAACTATGCACCGGATCGCCTAACCAAGCCGATGAAACGTGTTGGTCCACGCGGCGAAGGCCAGTTTGTCGCGATAACGTGGGATGAAGCTTTTCAAGAAATCGCCGCCAAAATTCAACAAGTTAACCAAGACTATGGCCCCGAAGCGATCTATTGCCATTATGGCACGGGGGCTTATTACGGCTTTGCAAATAACAAATCCACTTGGCATCGGCTCCTGAATTTAACCGGCGGCTTTTTAAATCATCATTGGGATTATTCTTGGGCTGGCGTCTATGCCGCATGCATGGCGAGTTACGGTTACCAATGGGACAGCATTGCCGGTAGTAGCTTAAGTGAAATTGCGAACTCAGATCTTTTTGTCGGTTTTGGCTTTAATCCCAATGAAATTCGTATGAGTGGGTCCGGTGAAGGCTATGACTTTGTCAAAGCACTAGAGTCCAATCAGCAGAATATTCAGGTCTACATGGTTGATCCAAGATATACAGATTCCATGCGAGGGTTGGAGCACCACTGGTTGGCTATCCGACCCGGAACGGATGCTGCTTTAATTGAAGCAGTGATCTATCAACTGATTCACTCGGGCTGGGTGAACACGAATGCCAAGTCGTTCCTAGATACCTATTGTGTCGGGTTCGATAAAGCGTCACTGGAACAAGCCAAGCGTGATATTGAGGCGCATCCCGAGCCATTTATTCAACAACATGCTCAGTATATTGACCCAGATGACAACTACCATGACTATATTTTAGGGCTAGGAAAATATGCGGCACAAGGTGCGAGAACAGCGACTTGGGCTGCAGCTATTTGTGGCGTCACTGAGACGGATATCGTGGCGCTTGCTGACGCAATCATGACGGCGCAGACGCCCTATATCACTGCTGGTGCAGGCATTAGTCGCCATGCCAATGGAGATCAAGCAACGCGGGCTGTTTATACACTCGCGATGATGACCGGTAAAATTGGGCGCTCAGGGGTGAACAGTGGTGCCATGCCCCGCAACTACGGCTTCCCGATGGCAAAAATGCCAACGGGAACGAATCCTGTTGATGTGACAATTCCCGTCTTTACTTGGTCGGATGCGATTGTTCGTGGCGCAAGCTTTACCGGCATCAGTGATGGTGTGCGCTATACCGCCAGTGGTGCGGTTGAAAACAAGGTTGATAATAATACCGCCGCGTTGCCTCACAATATCAAAATGGTGATTAATTGTGCTGGAAACGCCTTAGTTAATCAGCACTCCGATAGTAACGCTACGGCAGCGATTCTTGCTGATGAAAGCTTGTGTGAAATGATAGTCGTATGTGATTGCTGGATGACGCCAAGTGCACGTTATGCCGATATCTTATTGCCAGATACCACCTGGTTAGAGTCGGAAGACTATGCCAACGATAGTTATGCTTCGGGACAATTGGCTTACCTCACGATGATGAGCTCTTCATTAAAACCCCTTGGTGATGCGAAGTCGATGTACGACATCTGTAGCGGAATTGCAGAAAAGCTTGGCGTTCAACAGGCGTTTACCGAAGGACGAACAACCCAGCAATGGTGTGAAGAGCTATACCAGCAAACTCGGGCAAAAAATCCAGATGTAGTGATGCCAGAAAGCTATGCCGAGGCACAGCAGCAAGGATTGTTCAGAAAGCATGTGCCAGAAGCGCATATTGCCTATCGAGATTATATTCAGGATCCTCTGGCAAATCCGCGGCAAACCGTGAGCGGTAAGTTTGAGATCTACTCGATTTCATTGGCACGAAAAGCAGCTACTTGGACGCTCAATGCCGGCGATTTGATTACGCCACTTCCGCAATATGTCGTGACTTGGGATGGATTTGAAGACCCTGCTACTAGGGATGATTATCCAATCCAATTATGCGGTTACCACACGAAGGGACGAACTCATTCAAGCTTCCATAATGTCCCTTGGATGCGAGAGGCTGTTGAAGATGCGGTTTGGTTACATCCTCTGCAAGCACAGGAGCGAGGGCTGACAACGGGAGATCGTGTTGTGGTGTTCAATGCTCGGGGAACCATTCGGACCCAGGTTAAAGTCACGCCACGTGTTAGCCCTGGGGTGGCCATGCTTGGTCAAGGCGCATGGTATGCGCCCAGCCAAAACCAAGAGGTGGGACCATCAGGTCACGTCATCGATACCGGTGGCTGCCTCAATGTGTTAACTAAGTATCATCCTTCGCCAATTGCGAAAGGAAATCCGCAGCATACCAATCGGGTGCAAATCCAAAAGGCTTAAAGGGAGTTTGATATGGCCAAGTTAACCCATTATGGATTTTACTTTGATAGCCGTAAATGTACTGGTTGTAAGGCGTGTCATATTGCCTGCAAAGACCGGATGCAACGCGTATTGCGACCCGAAACGGACGTTACGCAAGTCGGTGTCGATAGCTTACAAGGCATGCTTTGGCGGCGCGTTTATGAGTACGGTGGCGGCGACTGGATCGCGCAGAGTGACGGCAGCTATTCGCAGAATGTATTTGCCTACTACCTTTCTTTGGGATGTAACCATTGCGCCAAACCTGTTTGCGTGAAAGTTTGTCCCGCAAAGGCCATGACTAAAAATCAAGACACAGGTTTAGTGCAAGTGGATGCAGATCTCTGCATCGGGTGCAATAGCTGTGCAAGGGCGTGCCCCTACGACGCCCCGCAAATGGATAGTGCAAGGCGCGTGATGACCAAGTGTGATGGCTGTGCAGAGCGGCTTGAAGAAGGTTTACAGCCGGAATGTGTTGCAGCATGTCCATTGCGAGCACTGGACTTTGACACCATGGAGAATCTGCAAGCCAAGTATGGTTTAGGAGATGGACATATTGCGCCACTCCCTGTACCTGCGACGATGACACCGAACTTAATCATTAAAGCGAGCCGTCATGCGCAGCCTGCAGGATCGGGCAATGGTCGAGTATTGAATCCAGCAGAAGTTTAACCGGCCACGATAGATGTCGGCTCACTCGTTTGGTCGAGTGCTTGATCGATGAAAGGGGACGCTGCGAGCACAATTTCTTGCCTTAACCAGATTTGGGCTGGATCGGCATCGCAGCGTGAGTGCCAAAATAGCTTGTAGTCAACACGTGGTAATTTAAAGGGTAAAGGTTTGACTCTGAGCCGGTGGCGCTGGGCTGCGAGTTTTGCCATGCCTGCAGGCAGTGTGATGATCAGAGGGTGTTGTTGCTGCAGGCTTAAGGCGCTATCTAAATGCGAGGTTCTGAGTAATTCAACCCGAGGCGGGTAAGAGCCGATAGCCGCATCAAGCAGTGCTTTCACGCCATCACTGACGGCAATGGTCGCATGGGGGTAGTGCAAATAATCTGCAACTGTGAGTGGGGTATCTGCCAGCGGGTGGTTTGCTGAGAGTAAGCAACTGACACCGACTTCACCCAGATATTGGTGCTTTAATAGATGGGTTTGGCTGATGGCGCGGCAAATGGCCATATCAACGCCCTGAACCCCAAGTTGTGATTGTAAGTCTTGATGTTGCACTGGCACGACATTGAGCCTAATTTTGGGTGCTTGGCTGTAAATTTTGGGGATTACAAAAGGTAAGACGGCTTGCATGGCAAAATCAGTTGCGGCAATGGTAAATTGACGATGGCAGCTTTTAGGATCAAAGCCATTGGGCGTAAGTATTTTGAGCAGCTGGGCCGTAGGCTGTTGTAGCTGTTCATAGCATTGTAAGGCAAATTCTGTTGGGAGAAGTTGCTGACCCACACGCGAGAAAAGTGGATCATGCAGCAATTCCCGCAGGCGCGATAAGATACGGCTAGTGGCGGATTGACTCAAGTGTAAGCGTTTGGCTGCAAGGGTGACGCTTCGCTCTTCAACCAAAACTTGTAGGGCAATGAGGAGGCTGAGATCCTTACGATATATATCTTCAAGTTTCATATGATTTTCTAGTGCTTGCTCAGTAAAAATGCGCTTGTACTTGGCAAAATATCCCCGTACTGTAGCAACACCAACCTGTGTTTTCTTGCGCTCATGTTTGAGTTGTTAGCATGGGCACATTTTGGAATTGTTTCCAAAATATTGTTGATCTCTTCCTTTCATGTTTTTTGCTGTTTTCCTCTAAATATCACTATGTTAAACCCTGCTGAATATAGGGTTTTTACTATGAGTCCCGTTTTGGAATAGGTTCCATTCATATCATATCGGCGTGTGTTCAAAACGTGTATTAAAAACTAAAGGGTGAAAACAGATGAGTGAGAAAAATCTGCTTGGCCGCCGTAATTTTATCAAAGGGTTTGGTGCCGCTGCTGGTGTAGCATTGGCCGCTCCTGCGATGGCAGTTTCAGAAAAAGCTGACGGTGTGAAATGGGATAAAGAAGTCGAAGTGATGATCATTGGGTCGGGCTTCGCAGGCTTGGCTGCTGCAATCGAGTCAGTTCGTCAAGGCGCTAAAGATGTCCATATGTTTGAAAAGATGTCGTACTTTGGCGGTAACTCTGCCATTAACGGTGGCCTATATGCTGCGCCTGGTACGCCGATGCAAAAAACTGAAGGCGTAAAGGATTCAGTTGATCGCATGGTTGCTGATCAGGTGAAGGCTGGTCGTGGTGTTGCTGATGAAGCTTTGCTTCGTCACGTTGCTGAGCATGCTGTAGAAGGTCTGCAATTGACACTTGATGCTGGTTCAGAGTACCACCCATACCTACAACAGTTAGGGGGTCACTCAGTTGCGCGTACTTACCAAACAACAGTGAGCTGTGGTGCCGGTATTACCCAACCACTGTACAAAGAGTGTAAGCGTCTAGGCGTTAAAGCGCATAACCGCTCGAAGTTTGAAGGTTTCCTTGTTGGCAAAAATGGCGAGATTGAAGGCGTTAAAATGCGTCAGAACTACCACTTCGGTGAAGATCAGCCGGGTGAAGTTCTTAACATCCGTGCAAAACGCGGAGTGATCATGGCAACGGGTGGCTTTGGCCAGAACGTTGACCTACGTATGGCTCAAGATCCAACCTTAACTGCTGAAGTGGGTTGTACCAACGCGCCAGGTGCAACAGGTGAAGGGATGTACGAAATGTTCCGTTTAGGTGCAATCCCTGTGCATTTAGCACACATCCAGTCAGGTCCTTGGGCATCACCTGATGAAGGTGGTTTTGGTTATGTATCAAACTACACCATCTTTAACTTCCCTCATTCCATGGCTGTTCACCGTCTAACTGGTAAGCGTTTCATGAACGAAATCGCTGACCGCAAGACTCGTGCTGATGCGGAGCTTTCATGTCGTGACGAGAAGGGTGAAGCAATGCCACCACTTTTGATCACAAGCTACAAGCACTCGAAGAAGCACCCGAATACCAAGAAAGTATTGAAGTACGATGTGGGTTGGAAGTTCGATTCTGTTGAAGCGTTAGCGAAGCACTTTGATGTACCGCTTAAGCCACTAAAAGAGCAAATTGCCGAGTACAACTCTTACGTTAAGTCTGGTGATGATAAGCAGTTTGGTAAGAACATGACCAAGGCGAAGGGGAAGTACATCGAAGCGCCTTTCACCGTGGTCCGTTTGTGGCCAAAAGTTCACTACTGTCAGGGTGGTGTGCAAATCAACGTGAAAGCTGAAGTGAAAGATAGCTTCACTGGTAAGTCTATTCCAAAACTTTACGCCGCAGGCGAAGTTACAGGTGGCGTACACGGTGTGAGCCGTCTAGGTAGCTGTTCTATCCCTGAGTGTATCGTTATGGGCATGACCGCTGCTCGCAGCGTGATGAAAGCTTAGTCAGACCGGTTAATTTGAGGAATCAATAATGAAAAAATTGAATATTGTACTCGCACTGGTCTTTGGTGCCTTGGTGAGTTTGTCGGCGCAAGCCGTTGATCAACGCGATTATCATAAAGATGTGATTGGTAAAGACTGTAAAGCTTGCCATGACCAAGGTCTTAAGCAGTTCCCTTCAGACGAAGCGTGTTTGCAGTGTCATGATGTTGATGATTTAGCAAAGCAAACGGCTCGTAGCGAAGAAGACAAGTGGCAGAACCCACATAACAACCTTCACTACGGAAAAGAACTGCCTTGTCAAGAATGTCACGCAGAGCACAAAGCTAAGAAGCCGATGTGTAACAACTGCCATACCTTCAAATTTGACAAGCACCAAGAGTAATCTCTACTCCATTGTGATGGCTAGCTGCGATATCTCCTAATGCACTCGCAACTAGGCATTTTATTTGAACCTTCTCCCCTGAACCCTTTCGCTAGGGGGGAAGGTTTTTTTTAGCAAAAAATTTAAGTCTATGAGGTAGAAAATGAAAAAAGTTACCTTAGTCGCGGCGTTGCTGGTTACATCAACGGTCAATAGCGCAGAAATTCCCGATTTCCTAGATGCTAACGATATAGAAAATGCAGAATTTAAATGCTTAACCGAGCCTGCGACGTATTCAGAACAAGATCAAAAATATGTGGATATGCTTTGGGATGAAACACTGCAATATCTTCAAGGTTATGCGATAGCTTTAACCAATGATGCAGAGAGTGGTTGCATCAACTCGGATAAAACCGTGTATGAAACTGCTGGCGGCGTAAAAAAAATGTGCATTATGGATCGCCGTGACATGAAGTTAATGGTGAAGAACATATATCAAGTGGTCAATAACCCTGAGCAGGCAAAACAATGTTTCAGTGCCCGTGAAGATGTTGATTGGATTTATAGCCCTGGAGGGAAGTTAGAAAAGAAATCTCCGGTGGCAAAATGGCTGTCTCGCGAAACTTTTAAATCATTTTTTAAGAATAAAGTCACCGATAAGAAGGTCAAAAAGTACGGTAAAAAATTCACCAAAAACTTCTACGATATGATCACTGGCCCCGATATGAAAATGCCAGCGAGCTTTCCGTATGATATCAGCGCCAACGCTTTACCAAACCTATGGGCTGCGGTGGGATGGTTTCCAATGTATGCCCAAGATAGTGAACGCAACAAGCGTAACTTTTACAATATTCGCGGTGGTTATGCTTATGCTGAAGTCTTTGGTCATTGGGGGCTGTTAAGAATTGATGAAATTAATGGTGAAAAGGTTGGCGCCGAAGTTGGGATGGTTGCTCAATCGGTTGATACCTTCTATCCGTATCATAATCATGCGATTTCGGAAATTTACTATACGATGCGTGACCCAGCATGTGTGAATCAATTCAAAAACTTTGCCATTCGTGAAGATAACGAATTAGTGAAAACAGTTCGTGAAGATGCGCATCAACGTGTGGTTGAGTTTTATACAGGAGAAGCGGGCGAATACAATATGTGGAGCTCAACCTCTCCAAGTGAAGATCCCTTGATTTACTTTCACCAAAATACAATACATGCCTTCGATATTGATGGCCAGTGTGAGGCAAAGCCTCATAAAAAGGCGATGGTTACCGTATGGGCGCGTAGCAACGCCCATGATAAGCGAAATGACTACGGTACAACGCTGTTGTGTGAGTCTCAAAATCAGCCAAATACACCAGCCAAGCTGGGTGAAGTGATTGAGTGTGATTTAACCAAGACTAAGTGGTAGCAGGCTTCTATCAAGTGCATTGTTCTGAACGCATCGCTACGCCAGTTAGTTAAAAGTGCAAGTTGGTTGGTAGCGATTGTTGCGAGCTGTCGTTATCAATTAAATGAGATGGTAGCCTTTCCATGGATAAGGCTACCATTTTTCTATTTGTCATCTGGTTTTCTGGCTTGGTCTGGAGTCTCGTGTAAGCGCTGGCCGTGAGCTTTGATACGGTATAATGGTTGCTCTCATCCCCGTTTTTACCTCAAGACTTTGATTGTTAAAAGTCTTCAACTTGAGCCGGTGAGAGCTTTTCAACATTGGCTTTGATCAAAGCAATGAGTTGGTTAATGGCTTCAGAATGTGCTTCTGGATTGACATAAACCGCTTCGTTGAACGTGGGTAGAATAGGGAGGCCATGCTCAATCGGATCCAAGATTTGCATTTTGTCGTTAATCCGAAACTCGGCAATTGGAGCAACCGCAAGGTCGTTTTCAACCGCGAGACATAGTGCTTGCGGTGAGGGAGTCGACAGTAGCACATTGATTGGACGCATCGACATTTGGTGATTGGCAAAGACTTGTGCGCGAATTGGGCAATTTTCTGGGTATAGCGCCATAGGAACCGTGGGGCGTTGATGGGCATTACCTTGACTTGCAGCAACCCAATGGAATTTTCTCTCAAACAGCAGCTCACCATTGACTGGTTGTTGCCAGTGGGTGGCAACCACGGCGTCAAACTCACCCTGATGTAACCGTTTATAAAGGTTACCGCTGACATCAGTATCAATGCTGAGCTCAATATTTGTGAATTCACGGATGAACTCCATCAAACTGCTTTGTAGGTAGCGATTAATGTAGTCTGTGGGTACGCCGAGGCGTATGGTTTGTTTATTCTGGCTCTCTTTTAAATCGCCCATGGCCTGGGCATTCAATTGCACCATTTTATAGGCATAGTTGAGCAGGGTTTCCCCCGCTTCAGTCATCTGAACGCCTTTGTTATCTCGCAGTAATAGTGACTGCCCTACAGTTTCTTCTAGCTTCTTGATTTGTAAGCTTAAAGCTGACTGGGTGCGGCAGATGCGCTCAGCGGCTTTTGATACATTGCCACACTCTACAACAGCAATAAAACTTTCCAATAATTCGAGTTTCAGCATATGGCTATTGAGTTTATTTATGATGCCATCAGTATTACTCATTAGAGGTATAGATTGAAGCTTGTTAATCTCCCAGTGTGAGCCGATGACTAAATTAATCTGGGGTCCAAAATGAGCAGTTGGCAGCAAAGAGAGCAGTTTTTGATAGGTGTTGCACAGCGATGTTTGCAAGGAAGCAAGGTTTTTGACTTGAGACGCTCTCACTTGGTCGCGGCGAGCCAAATTTCCAAGGGCACCATATACAATCACTTTGCGACGGAAGCCGATCTGATTGTAGCGATTGCGAGTGACAATTATCAGCATTGGTTGGCACTGGCTGAGCGCGATAGCCTCACCTATACCGATCCGCTTAAACTGTTTTTATTTCATCACTGTGGCCGAATACGTGAGTCACTTGAGCATCATCGTTTTGTTATCGAGCGCGTGATGCCTAATGAGGATATTCTCAGCCAAGCATCAGAAGCACATCGACAAGCATTTGAGCTTCATCATGGTCGCTATGAACGCTGGAACCGAGAAGCGATTGCCAAGGTTGGTGAAGTCTTTGGATTTGATCGCACAGAACTGGTTTGTAACTATCTGCGCGGAAATATGATTAATTGTGATGATGCCGATAAGTCATTTGATGATTTACAGATGTACCATCAGTTTTGTTTTGCATTGCTGCAATTAATGGGGCATTCAGATAAACGGATCCCTTACCATCAAGAGTTTGTCGATTGGCTGGGGGCGCAGCGGTGTGCTGCTTAATCTGAGACGTCAGAATCGACTTTGAAGTGGAGAAGCCACTTCTGCTCATTCACAATCAGGTCGTTCATTGGTGGAACGATGGACTGACTAATGTCTAGTATTTTGATCGAAAAGGCTCTGTTAGCATCTTCTTGATATTGATGTTAAATCAAGCAGGAATGATCGATGTTATCAAAAGCAATTCGATGGGCTTCACTGGCTCTTTTGTTATTTCCCCTTGGCACATATGTGCTGCTTATTCTTATTAATGCGAAAGATGAACCTCCTTCGGTGCTCGTGCAATCGTTTGGTGATGCGATCAATCAAAATGAGCAATTGCTGTCGAGCAACTTAGAAAACAATGGTTATATTTTTGCGCTAGGGTTTCATGCGCCCCAAGGTACATCTCCACAACAAGTCGGATTGAAGCGCTTAAACGATCTACAGGTTCATGGGGTATTGGCAAAGTTTGAGTCAACGCAAACAAGCTTTGCTGTGCCGCCGTTGCCCCTCGATGCTTGCTTTATGCCGCAAGAGGCACCACAAGCTTGCTTAGCAGAACTTGCAAAAATGGATAATCTTGCGCAAGTGCTTGAGGAGCAGGCATGGCTAATTGAGCGCTATCAGCAAATGCTGGCGTTGCAACAGTGGCAGGACACCAGTGCAAGTGGCGCTTTTGGTCATGATGTTGTGGCTTCACGAGTGCTCGCTGGGCAGAAGTTATATTTATTAAACTTGTACGCTAGGGTGGATATTTTATCCGCACAACAGCTCGCCGATGCACTTGAAATGGATATGAAGTTTTGGCAACAAGCAGCGAGCAATTCCCATAAATTGATCACTAAGTTGATTAGCCATAGTGCGATGGTTCATCACTTTCGTTTAGGCCGTTTAACGATTGCGTCACTGGGTACCGATAAACAATATGCTGCGACACCAAACAGCTGGCAGCAAGGTATCCCGTCATCGGTTACCTCCCTTAAAAATGCCAAAGTGGGTGAGTGGCGCTATTTTAAAGAGACGCTCGCCGTGAAAAAGGGCATGGATGAAGATGCGGGTCTCAATGTGAAGATTTTGAGTGCTATTTTAGCACCCCTGATGCAAACACAAGATACTTTAAATCGTCGTGCGGCGATGCTTGAGGATTACCAAAGCCAGTCGTATTGCGAGCTTGAGTCGAGTTTAGCCATGATCCAAGCGTTTGCTTATAACCCTGTCGGTAAATACATTCTTTGTACTGGAACGACGCCCATTGAGCAGTATCAAGCGCCGATGGCTCAACTGGAGCACAATCGCACCCAAGCACTCACGCGTTTTTAGGTCGTGTAGTTAGCAAGGGATGTTGATCGTGATTTTTAACCCACTAGGAGAGCAATTGCTTGCCTGGATGTTGCCTTGATGTGCCGCAATCGCAGCATGGGTGATCGCAAGGCCCAACCCCCAGCCACCGGTTTGGCGTTCTCGTGCCTGTTGGGGACGATAAAACGGTTTGAAAATGGACTCCAATTCCTGTAATGCGACCCCTTCGCCATCATCGGCGATAATCAACTGAATTTGTTCCCCCTGCTTTTCAACCTGTATTGTGATTTGGTGATTGGCATAATAAATGGCGTTACGCAGCAGGTTCTCGACAGCTCTTGCGAGCAATCGGGGATAATGTGGCGCAGCGAGTGCGTCATCGATGTCTATTCGTAATTCTTTATTTTGCTGTGCAGCTTCAAATTCCGCATCATCTAGTACTTGGCTTAAGGTTTCGGCTAAGGAGCAATCTGTTTTTTTATCTTGGCTATTATAGGATTGCTGTTGCACGCGAGAGAGCTCAAGCAACTCGCCGATAAGCAAGTTCAATTGCTCGGCTTCGTATTCAATGCGCTGGGTTTCCGGGCTCTCTTGGCCTTTTTTGCGCAAAATTGCCAGAGCTAATTGCAAGCGTGTAAGCGGTGTTCTTAGCTCGTGTGAAATATCACCCATTAAGCGCTTTTGACCTTGTACTGTCGCTTCAATGGCCTCTGCCATATGATTAAAGCTATGGCCAAGTTGCCCAAGTTCGTCGTTGCGGTTGAGAGTTTGCTGGTCGATGCGGCTATCAAGTTGCCCATTTGCTAATGCATCAGCACTGCGCCTGAGGGAATTAAGTGGTCGACCCAAGTGCCAAGCCAATAATCCACACAGTAATCCTGACAGACCTATCGCAAGCGCGAGGGTCATCACTTTGTGTTCTAAAAAGAAGAGGAACCAGGGACGAGGGTGATGCTCAGGTAAGCGCCCCACTAATAGCATGGGTTGCGTCGTGTTTTTAAGTGTAAGGGGGCCAAAATACAATTCACTTTTAAACTGTTGACTGATCATTTCGTCAGATTCATCGGCGATAAACAAAAATCGCTGCAAGTTTTTGGGGGTGTTGTGGGTGTTAATTGCACGGCCATGGGCATTGACGACGTAAAATTTAATGGTACGGCCGCGGTGTTTTCGCTGGCGTAACCAGCGGTTTAAATTCGGGGACTCTAACAGCTCAGGGTGTTGGACGAAACGTTCTGCTGCGTTTGAAAGAATGCGCTCCAGTTTGGCGGGGATGGGACGCGTGTCATGCTGTTTTTGTAGGAATGGCAATAGGCCGATGGTCGCAATAATGAGCGAGCTACATAGCCAGAAACCTAGGAGTAACTTAATAAAGATGCGATTCGGTAATTGAGGCGTCATTATGGAATCCAAATATAGCCTTTGCCGCGAATGGTTTTGACCCGAGCTCGACCATCATCCCGTGGGGGAAGTTTTTTTCTTAGGTTCGATAAGTGCATATCTAGGCTGCGGTCAAAAGGCATCAGCTTTTTGCCCAGAACTTGCTCATTCAAAGCTTCTTTTTCAAGTACCGCGCCGGTATGCTCTATGAGTTGATGAAGTAGGGCAAATTCAGTGCTGGTTAATATTAAAATCTGCTCATTGCAGTAGGCTTCTTGCCGGCTAATATCGAGGGTTATATCGCCTTGCTTGAGTAGGCTGGGCGCTTCATTGGCAGAGGTATCGGAAGTTGAGAGTGGTGAATTGGCGTCCAGTGCTTGTGCGGTAATCGCCGAGCGACGAATAATTGCGCGGATGCGCGCAATGAGCTCACGATCATTAAAAGGTTTGGCAAGGTAGTCATCTGCGCCAATTTCCAGCCCGACGACGCGATCAATATCATCCCCTTTTGCTGTGAGCATGAGTACTGGTGTTTGTTTGTGGAGTCGTAGCTCTTTCAGTAGTTCAAAGCCATTGCGTTTGGGGAGCATGACATCTAGCAAAATAAGATCAAAATCATAGGCGCGCGCCATTGCCAAGCCTTGCTCGCCATCGTAAGCAAAACTAAGTTCAAAGCCTTCCATTTCGAGCAACTGCCCAAGCAGATCGGCTAAGCCTTTATCGTCGTCGACCAATAAAATCTGGCTCATTTGAAGTGTACTTCCTCAGGTTTATAGGCTCATGCTAGGCAAAATGGGGATTCAATGTTGACTATAACAAATGCAATGTCAATCCATGTACGCCCAATGTAAGTGTATGTAAAGAGAGGTTGATTGAAGCATCTTTACCCATCTTTACTTGAGCCATCAGCACACTTACATTGCGGCGAGTACACTGGCATTGTCAATAGTTAATCGATAGGTGCGAGGAGCATAGAATGAAAACGAACAACACATTGAAATTAGGTGCACTAGCGCTTGCTTTACTCTCTATTTCTGCGGTCACCGTCGCAGGTGGTCGTGGCGATTGTCATCACGGTAAGCAGATGGACCGTCGCGGTAAAGCGCCGATGATGAAGATGCTGTCTCGGCTTGATTTAAGTGAAGCGCAACGAACAGAAATTAAGGGTTTAGTGAAGAGCCATCATGAGCAAATGAAGCAATCACGACCTGATGAAGCAACCCGAACCGCGCAGCGCAGCGCCATGCTTGAAGCGATCACCGCCGAGACGTTTAATGAGCAACAAGTACAGCAATTATTGGACAGCAAGCAACAACAGCGTCAGCAAATGAAGCTTGAGAAGCTCAAGTTACAAAATGCCGTCTATAAAGTGCTGACGCCAGAGCAACAGCAGGAGTTTAAAGAGAAGTTCATGACGCAAAAGGCTGGTAAGCGAGGTCATGGTCGCTTCCATTAGTCGGAGTTTTTTTTGACTTGCCATTCAAACGCAATAATTTGGGTTAAAATAGGGGCACGATATCTTTTGATTAAGCCCCTATGACCGACTCTTCCCAATATGACTTTTGGGTCAAACTTGCTAGCCGCGCTTCTGTAGCCACAGCATTAACATTAATTGTGATTAAGGTATTTGCTTGGGGCTATTCAGGCTCTGCAAGTATGCTCGCCTCATTAACGGATTCGGTCGCGGATTCGCTGGCCTCTGTGGTGAATTTTATTGCAATTCGTTATGCCATTGCACCGGCCGATCATGACCATCGTTATGGGCACGGTAAAGCCGAACCCTTAGCGTCTTTAGCGCAAGCTGCGTTTATTCTTGGCACCGCATTTCTATTACTGTTTCATGGGGGAGATCGGCTGATCAACCCGCAACCCGTTGCGCATGCGACGGTCGGCATTGTCGTTTCCGTCATCGCGATTGTGTTGACATTTGCTTTAGTGCAGTTACAGAAAAAAGCGCTGGCAGCAACCCAAAGTAGCGTGGTGGAAGCCGATGCGCTTCACTATAAAACTGATTTACTTCTGAATGCTGCTGTCTTGCTTGCACTGGTATTGGCGGGTTATGGCTGGTGGTGGGCTGATGGCCTTTTTGCAGTATTGATCGCTTTGTTTATTGGCCAGCAAGCATTCGATTTAGCGTATCGTTCAGTTCAGTCTTTGCTGGATAGAGAGCTAGACAATGATACGCGCTTGCAGATATTACAACTTGCTGAAAATTGCGAGCAGGTGCGTGGTATACATGATTTGCGTACACGCCAAGCGGGTAAAACGATGTTTGTGCAGCTGCATTTGGAGTTAGATGGTGATTTACCATTACGAGAAGCCCATGCGATTGCCGATGAAACCAGTGCTCGTATCCGTGCGGAGTTTGAACATATGGAAGTGATTATTCATCAAGATCCAGTTTAACGTGCTGATGATTTGCCATTGAGGTAGGCCTGCAATTACTGCTTGATAAAAACGCCAACCGAATAAGGTTGGCGTTTGTTGTTGGTCGCAGATAAGACCATCTATGGCTTGATTTGAAGCGAATAATACAAGTTCGTTGTAACCTTTTATGGATTATTCCATCGCAAGCTCTTTGAGCTTTCGAGTCAGCGTATTGCGTCCCCAGCCTAAGCGCTTCGCCGCATCTTGCTTATGGCCTTGGGTATGTTCAAGGGCTGTTTCCAGTAGGATTTTTTCAAAGGCGGGTTGTATCTCCGTCAACAAATCACTCTCACCCTCGGTTAAACGCTGATCGACAAATTGTTTGAGTGCGCTTTGCCAATCTTCTGTGCCGCTCGCTTGCGTGCGCGATTGGTGTTGCTCGGCCAGTAGTTCTGGTGGTAGATCCTGCGGTAAAATCTCCTGTCCAGATGCCATAACAGTGAGCCAGCGGCAGGTGTTTTCTAGCTGACGGACGTTGCCCGGCCATGGCAATTGAGAAAGCTTTTTTGCCGTTTCTGGTGTGAGCACTTTGGCTTCAACGCCGATTTCAGTCGCTGCGGAGTTGAGAAAATGACGGGTAAGCTGCTCAATATCTTCTCGGCGCTGGGACAGCGGCGGGAGATGCACCCGAATCACATTGAGTCGATGGAACAAATCCTCACGGAAGTTACCTTTTTCAACTTGTTGCTCCAAATCTTGGTGGGTTGCCGCAATAATACGTACGTCCACTTGCACAGGGGAGTGCCCGCCGACTCGGTAAAACTGACCATCGGCAAGAACTCGGAGTAAGCGGGTCTGCACATCTAGTGGCATATCACCAATTTCATCCAAGAATAACGTGCCACCATTTGCCTGTTCAAAACGACCTTGGCGAACATTCGCCGCACCGGTAAAAGCGCCTTTCTCATGACCAAATAGCTCTGATTCAATAAGATCTTTGGGTATGGCCGCCATGTTGAGCGCGATAAATGATTTATCTTTGCGAGGGCTGTGCTTATGTAGAGCGCCTGCAACCAGCTCTTTACCTGTTCCTGACTGGCCGTTAATTAACACGCTAATTGAAGAACGAGAAAGACGACCAATGGCACGAAACACTTCTTGCATTGCTGGTGCTTCGCCAATAATTTCTGGGGTTTTTACTTCTGATTGCTCTTCAGCAATTTTTGGTGCTTGCTCATTGGCATGATTTAGTGCGCGTTCAATGAGTGCGATGGCTTCATCAATATCAAAGGGCTTCGGTAGGTACTCAAAGGCCCCTGATTGGTAAGCACTCACTGCGCTATCAAGGTCTGAGTGGGCGGTGATAATGATTACTGGGATGTGAGGATAATGTAGTTGAATTCGCTCTAGCAGTGTGAGGCCATCAGTGCCAGGCATACGAATATCTGAGATGATAATTTGGGGTTGTGATACTTCTAGCGCCTGCCATAACGATTCTGCAGAGGCAAAGCTGGCACTGCTGTAATTTGCGCCTTTAAGGGCGCGCTCAAGTACCCAGCGGATAGAGCTGTCATCATCTAGGATCCAAACTTGTTCACTTGTGCTCATGGGGCATTCCTTTTATTGGGTACTAGATGTGCTGCTTTTAATGGGAAGCGATAGAATGAATTCGGTATGTCCAGGATTGGAAATACAGTCAATCCGCCCGCCATGAAGCCGCGCAATGTTATGAGTGATTGATAAGCCGAGCCCTGATCCATCAGAGCGACCTGTCACCATGGGGTAAAATAAAGTGTCCATCAACTCTGGTGGGATCCCCGGGCCGTTATCGATTATGGAAAGTTCCAATACCAGCTTATAACGTTCTGAACCGAGTGTGACTTGGTGACGAGTACGGGTACGAATACGGATATGGCCACCTTTTTCCTCGAGCGCTTGTGTGGCATTTTGAATGATGTTGAGTATGGCCTGCTGCATTTGGTCGGCATCCATTTCAAAATCAGGAATGGATGGATCATAATCGCGCTCGATGGTCACGTTTTGCGGCTGCGATATTTGCGTTAATTGCAATACTTTTTGGATCACCTGATGGATGTTGTTTGAACTGTGATGACTCGGTTTTTGCGGCCCAAGTAAACGATCAACCAAGCCACGTAGTCGATCTGCTTGTTCAATAATCATCGAAGTGAATTCTTGTTGATCAGGATCGTTTAATTCCCGCGATAGCAGCTGTGCGGCGCCACGGAGACCGCCAAGCGGGTTTTTGATTTCATGGGCTAGGTTTCGAACAAGGTATTGCGCCGCTTGTTGCTGTGCATCTTGGGTCAATTGCTGATGAATTCTTAGTTGCTGATCTACGAGACGTAGTTCTAACAGGCTATCAGGGCTATTGCCTGCCAAAGGTGTCAATGTGATATCTGCAGTATGTTGTTGGCCATCGAGAGTCACTAATGGCACCGTGTTTATGGTGAGGCTTTGACCATCAACGACCGCGCCCTGAAGCACAGATGCACCTATGCCCAACATTTGAAAATAATCGGGTAGTGCATGTTCTGTAATTTTATGGCGGCTGACACCAAGGAGTTGCTCGGCAGCAGTGTTTGCATACTTGGGTTTTAGTTTGCAGTCGATGACCATCACTATGGTCACCAAATGGTTGAGTAAGTTCTCTGTATCCATCATGCGTCCCAAAATAAGGCATGCACCAGATCGGTGCACCATAATAGTGCACCAGTTTGGTGCACCACGCAAGTATCCCTTAAAAGAGGGCTGAGGATGAAAGAGTGTTAGCTAACCTATTGATAAAAAGCTTTTAAATAAATTTTTAGCTTTTTGCTTTCGGTGCCTTTTGAACGTTTCCAACCCGCGCTCTGTGAAGAAATACGGTTCTTGGAGAACTAGATGCAAGTACTTTGCCGCTTTGTGTGATCATCTTCACTTCAAATTGATGAGTGCCTCGATCAATATTTTTAAGGTTGAAGACTGCATTGTGTTGGGCTTCTCCCACCAATTTCCCATCCATATACAATGTATATAAAGCTGATTTGGGTGGTTTTGGCTGCGTTGTTGCCACAATATCGACGTTGCCATCATTGTCGCGAATCGTCGCTTCTTGCTCTGGAGAGATGATGGATAGCTTATAATCGACGGCGACCTCGGCCTCTTGCGCTGTGACGTCTTTTTCGTAATCAATTGCTTTTGGCACCGTTACTTTATTATGTGTATTTTCCTTTAATGTGACGATTTCGGCATTTGAAGTTGGTTTATCCGAATAGTGAACTTTACCGTTCTCATCAACCCATCTGTATACTGTTGCTTGAGCTATGATGGGCACCACAGCTAAACAAGCTAATAAAAACAATCGCATACATGCTCCTTGGTTTTGCAATCTGTTGCATCTCAAGACTAGCTTTTTTTGAGCAAAAGATCATCGGATTTGTTTTAACTTTAGCTATTATTGCCATATTTTCATTGATTTATGAAGAAGGTAACATGAGGTTGGGCTGGGCTTTGGCGATAACGGTTGTCATATTCTAACTTGGAGTTGGAGGAGAAGATGGAGGAAAATAATGAACGAGTTTGAAAGACTATTGACCCAAGTTCGTCACTGTACGGAGTGTCAAGGTGCGCTGTCTCATGATGTTCGTCCCGTCTTGCAAGTCCATCCAAATGCAAAAATTCTGATTGCAGGCCAAGCGCCCGGGCGCAAGGTGCATCAATCAGGTATTCCTTTTGATGATGCCAGCGGTGATCGCTTAAGAGCGTGGATGGGGATTTCTAAGCAGGCGTTTTATGATCCGCAGCAAGTGGCCATTCTACCGATGGGGTTTTGTTATCCAGGTACGGGCAAGTCAGGCGATCTACCGCCGCGATCTGAGTGCGCGGCGAAGTGGCGTGACGACTTACTCGCACGATTAACCAATATTGAACTCACACTGGTGATTGGTCAGTATGCGATGGCTTATCATTTACCGCCACAGTATCGACAGGTGACGGCAGCGGTTGCGGCATGGCAGTCGTTGCCAAAGGGGGTGATTGCATTGCCCCACCCGAGCCCGAGAAATAATATATGGCTTAAACGCAACCCTTGGTTTGAAACTGAGTTGCTGCCCGAGCTTCGACAGCATGTGGTATTGGCTCTGGGAAAACCATAAAGCCTTCGTCTACAACGACGGTAATTCATACTTTCACCTGAAAGACCTATAAATGGAGGTGATTAACAGTTCGTAGCCAAGTTGAAGCGTAAGATTGTTCCGGCGGAACCTGAACTTTGCTTGTTTTAAGTTTGAAACGGCTGCCTACTTGCTATCAGTTAATTCGTTTCAAAATTGTCGAGTAAGTGCGGCGCTAAAATATATGGATACTGAAATAGCAATTCCTAAGCTGCCAGAGAGCAATTTGGATGCAAAAATCGCGCATCTCTATGTTAATGAGGGCCAAGAAGTCGAATCTAAATAGAAATTGTTTGATGTTGAAACGAATAAAGTCGTCATTGAAGTCATTGCTCCCAATCGAGGTATTGTTGAAAACATTCAAATAGAAGAGGATGATTTTGTCGTTTCAGAGCAGGTGGTTATGAATTTGTGCGAGAAAGATGCTTCATATGCCGCAGCAGTCCCTAAAGATGTGAAATACATAGAGACTATTATTTAGAGGAAAGTTAAAGATTACTCTGATCGACTTGCAATTGAACAGGTGATTGGAAACTCACTTTTTTAATAAACGTGGGTTAATCTGTGGCTTAATGGGATTCGTGGTTGGGCTATTGGCTGGTGTAATTGCAATGGCTGTTATGTGGGGCTGAGAGCGTGCTTTAGCAATTTCGGACGGTGTCATAGGCGTTTCAATATTCAGAGGTTAATGTGGTTTTTTATACAGTTTTTGAGCTCATCCCATATACTTTTATTGATTATGCGTTAATGCCAATCCTGCTAATGTATTTGTTTTTAGTTTTACTGGGCATCATATTTAAGAAAAAACTAGTGGGCATGGCAAAAAAGGTAAGGGAGTCATTTCTCTTTTCTTATACGTTAGTCGGCATGGCCGTATTATTTCTTGTTCTTGAATGTTCGTATTATTCAGACCACCATGAATTATTGGCTGATTATAAAAATGGCCGCTTTCAAGTTATTGAAGGTAGGGTCACAGACTTTCAAACTGATACGCACAAAGAAAGCTTTTTTGTTGCAGGGGCCTTCTTTGAATATGAGCAATTTTTAATAGCCCCATTTTTTCATACAGTATCAGCAGAGGGGGGGCCGATAAAGGAGGGGTTGAAGGTAAGACTCTCTCATGTTGAAGGAAAAATAGTAAAACTTGAAATAGCTCAGTAAGCTTTTGGGTGGTTTCTGTATGGAAGAAATATCCCAAATTACGCTTTTGAAAAGTGCTTGTTAAAGTAGGTGTTTTCTTATTCAGCCTTTGTTTTACAATGGAAGCATCGGTTTGGCGCTACTATAGCTCCGCCGATGCTAGCACTTACCCCATATTTATTATGACATTTGGGGCACTTTATGCCTTGGACGAGTAGGAGAAAGATTATCCCCCTAACAACAAGTATTATTGGGGAAAGTGTAAGTAAGTACACTGGTGATAAAAGTATTCCACAGGAAAACAACACTACCATAAATATTAAATTAAGAAGCCAAATTTTATATCTCGGCTTTTTCTCTAAATCCTTTTTTCTAATTTTCATAATTATTTTTGCTAGCTACTTTTTGAAGAACAATATAAAGGAAATTAAAAAGCGAACCTATATTTGGCTCGCTTTTTGAGAGTATCGACATGTTTTGCTTAGCGTTTACAGCGCGCCTTCAAGGATTTGCTGTGCCGTATTTAAATCAATATCTTGATGTTCCCCAAGAGCTACCATGCCATGTGCTTCCAATTGTGCGACTAAGGCTGGGATATGACTGGCATCTAAATCATAGTCGCCAAAGCGCGTTCCAACGCCAAGGCTTTCAAAAAATGCGCGTGTTTTTTCAATCGCTTCTTCAATGCGTTGTTCTTCACTTCCGTTAGTGATATGCCAAACACGTTCAGCAAATTGCAGCAGCTTGGCGTGTTTTTTGTCCTTTTTCACTTGTAAGAGCGATGGCAGAACGATGGCAAGAGTTCTCGCATGGTCGATATCGTGCAATGCCGTAAGTTCGTGACCAATCATATGTGTTGCCCAGTCATGGGGAACGCCAGAGCCAATTAAACCATTGAGCGCCTGTGTCGCAACCCACATAAAGTTAGAGCGAACTTCGTAGTTTTCAGTGTCAGAAATAATTTGAGGGCCAAGTTCGATCAAGGTTTGTAATAGACCTTCTGCGTAGCGATCTTGTACAGCAGCGTGGACTGGGTAAGTAAGGTACTGCTCAGTGATGTGGACAAAGGCATCAACAATACCGTTGGCAACTTGGCGTTCGGGTAATGAGTAAGTTTTTGTCGGATCGAGTACAGAAAATTGCGGGTATACCGTTGGGTGCATAAAGGGCAGTTTGGCGTGAATCGACTTCCGGGTAATCACACTACCACTATTCATTTCGGAGCCGGTTGCTGGCAAGGTCAGTACGGTTCCGAAGGGAACTGCGGCATGAACATGTTTTGCTCCGGTCAGTAAAATGTCCCATGGCTCACCATCGTATAGCGCAGCGGCAGCGACGAACTTAGTCCCATCAATCACCGAACCACCACCTACGGCGAGTAGGAAATCAATTTTTTCTTGTTTAACGACTTCGACGGCTTGCATCAGAGTTTCGTAGGTCGGGTTTGGTTCAATCCCGTTGAATTCGAGGAATGTGCGTTGACCAAGTGCTTGTTTGACTTCATCGAGTGTGCCAGTGCGCTTAGCGCTCCCGCCACCAAGTAAAATCAGAACTTTGGCTGACTGGGGAATAAGCTTGTCTAAACTTGCAACTTTTCCTTCGCCAAAGCTAATACGAGTTGGGTTGTAATATTCAAAATTTAGCATTGAATTTTCCTTTATTACAGCGAGTTACACGGTATGTGTTCGCCGCCCGTTTATGGGCAATTTTAAGAGTCTTTATATGTTGCTGCGGTTCGAGACTGTAGTCTGTTGTTTTCTAGAATCGAACGCGTGATATCGATGTTCTTCTGCATTTGCGTCGGATTTCTGTGTAGCTTGTGCAGTAAGCTTGCGCCAAGCCACATTTGATAAAGGCTTTGGGCTGCTTGTTGTGCGTTCAGCTGGCATATCGAACCATCTTCAATACCTTGGGTAATTAAGTCGGCAATATATGCAATAGTTTTCTGGGTACCTTGTTCGAGCGCAACTCGCATTGATTCGGACAGGTCTGCAACTTCGGCAGCGAGCTTAACCACTAAACAGCGCTGTGCTTGTGCTGTATCTGGTAGGCAATCTACTGATTCGCCAGGATCACATGCTTCTAGCCAAAGTTGCCAGTAGCGCATTGTGCGTTCTAAACCTGTGAATTCACTTTGCTGGATTAACCCTTCAATTTGTTGATGGTATTGTGTAAAAAAATCTTGAATTAATGCTTCACCAAATTGTTCTTTGGATTTGAAATAGTGATAAAAAGAGCCTTTGGGTACATTCGCGGTCGCCAAAATCAAAGATAGCCCGACACTAGAAAAGCCTTTGTTGGCGATGAGCTGATAACCGGCTTTGATGATCTGCTGCTGTGTTGTGTTATTTTCTGTTCTCATTGGTACACAATACGATCAATTAGACCGGTCGTCTAGCGATTGAGTCAGATGAGACTGTATCTTTTTGTTTACGTCCGTTGATCTGTAGGGGACGACAGTGGTAAACGCTTGATGTTTCATGACATTGAGTGGATGTTAAAAGCAATATGAGTTACACGATGGGCATACCTTGGAACGAATACGATTGGATTCAGGCTATGGGCTTAGGTCTAATGGCTTGGTTTGCGCTAATCACGCGATAATAGTGTGTGATTCCTTTTTCTGTGCAATTCATTTTGATTCTTGCTGTTGATTGCGCATGGTTTAGAATTCGCTTAAGTTAGATGCTATTCCCTATTTGTAGGCGCACTTTTTACGGCTTTTAACAAGGATGCACAAATGCAGCAACCACAAAAAATTATAATTGCTGATGATCACCCGCTTTTTCGACAGGCCCTTATGACTGTTTTAGCAACCAAGTTTGCAGGCGTCGAATTGTTTCAAGCGAATAGCGTGGCCGAGTTAGACCAACTACTTGATACTTTAGATAACGTTGATTTACTACTGCTCGATTTAAACATTCCGAAGGCACATGGTTTTAACACCCTCATCAATATTCGTAATTGCTATCCACAAATGGGTGTTATCGTTGTCTCAGGGCAAGAAGATCCAGAAACCATTTGCCGCAGCATCAATTATGGTGCCGCAGGTTTTGTGCCGAAATCGACACCGGTTGAAGAAATGATGACAGCCATTGCAACCGTATTAAATGGCGAGCAATGGCTGCCAGAAGGTGTCGATGGTGTGAACCCAGTTGCTGAAAATAGTATGGAAAGTAAGATAATTAGCCTGTCGCCGCGTCAGCATCGTATTTTGATGATGTTTGCAGATGGCATGCTCAATAAGCAGATTGCGCATGAACTCGGGTTATCTGAAGCAACAATTAAAGCGCATGCAAGTGCTATTTTCTTAAAGCTTGGGGTACATACTCGGACGCAAGCCGTGATTGCGATGAACCAGTTACAATTAGAAAACACGTCTCTGAGCGCATTAGCTGATCAATAAAATTACTGTCAGTGAAGCGTCACGATTGAATGAAAAGCCCCAAATATTTGGGGCTTTTTTACTCGCAAGGACAACACCATTGTTTATTAGGCTACCCAGCCCATCTCCAGTGCAATTTGTTTAAACATTGCAGGAAGAAGCGGGGTGACGGTAAGCAACCAAAATATTCCCAAAGAGGCGAGTAAAAAGCGTAAATTCAACAGGATAGGCTTCATATTTACTCCTTATTTCTCGTTGTTCGCGCTGCTTAGGGGAAGACCCATTAATTAAGAGCGTGCATGGAACATTTTCCCGTGCTGTTCTGTTTCAGACCAAAAGTTTATATGAAACTGAGCATCTTCACTGAGCGATACTTTATGCCAATACTGTGGTGGGCTGGTTGCAAATTGACCTGCTTGAATGACGATTTCAACTTCAGGAGTCTTCGCATGTTCGCTGGCAAACCCGTAGTAAGTGACACTTCCTTGCATCACACATAACTGACCAAAAACACCTTCAGCGGTATTGTGATGGCTTAATAAAGCGGCCGGAACATTTTCCTGATTAAAAAATGGTGTAGAACGTTGAATTTTCCAATGGTTTGGAATGATTTGATGACTCATCGGTGTTACCTCTCTAGATGATTATGGTGATTCGCTGGGATTAAATTTGGTGAATAGATCAAACTAAAAACAAGATCTCGTAGTCTGGCGTAATGACGCAGTAGATATGAGTGCATGTGTCGTGAACGCTGGGGTTGTATCTGTCCTTCGTGGCAAAAAATCAATGGCGCTTCATTTAGCTGCTCAGCGGTCAGTGAGTCGAAATATAATGATTGCATGGTGAACTGCCTGTAAACGATATTTATTATCATTTTGCAGGTTTCATACCACATTCTTAACATATTGAAATGTAGTTGCTATTTACATTTTGTCGATGAAGGGTGTCTTTATGACACTTGCTGTTCGTGTCATAAAGACTTGGTTGCTGGCGAGGGCGGTAAAAATGACAGTGTGGCACAGGTTAATCGTGGATACTTTGTTGCTGTAGAGGGAAGTCTTCATCCTTTATCGTTGCACTTCATCCGTAGTGAGCGTAATGCAATACAAATGAGTCATCGCTTACGACACACGATAAATAGGCTATTAATTATCGGGCTCATGGGTACTGGCGTAATTTCTTTGCAACCCTTTCACAAGCATCGCGCTCATCAATGCTCTTAGTGCAATAGGCTTGATGAGTTTACGGAGGTGACTATATCCTTCCGATTTCGCCCGATTAACCACATCTTGATCTGTCGTTGCGGTGACTAAAATTCCCGGTACAGGAACCGGAGAACGCTGTTGAATTTGTGCCATCAAGTCGAGACCATTTTCATCATGATCGAGTTGGTAATCCACAAGCATGATATCAATGTTACCCGACAAATCATCAAAAACTTCTAGTGCTTCATCTATGGAGCTTGCTGAGTAGACTTGGCATTTCCATCCTTGAAGTAGCTGCTCCATTCCATGTAAAACGTTTAGGTCATTGTCGACACATAAGACTTTGACCCCCTGTAAGGTCACGACGTCGGCGATCTTTTCTTCTGTAGATAAGTGCTTGGGGGACACGGCTTGCGCTTCGATACTGAAACGACAACCTCGACCTATGGCAGAAGCAAGCCTGAGTTCATGCCCAAGTAAAGAGGCGAGACCTTTTGCGATGTTTAGGCCAAGCCCAAGGCCATTAATCCCCATGGTTGCTGGATTATCAAGTCGCGTAAATTGCTCAAATACGGATTGATGTTTGTCTTCTGGGATCCCTGGACCATTGTCTACAACTTGAATTGAGATCTGCTTTCCTCTGCGGCAACCAAGCAGCACTTTGCCACCACTGGCATAACGAAATGCATTACTGAGTAGATTCTGGAGGATTCGGCGTAATAGTTTTTTATCGCTATTGATCCATGCGGACGAATCGACCAGGTGAATTTCTACATTGTGATTAACCGCTAATGCTGAAAACTCTTGTGAGAGACTGTCAAATAACTCTTGGACCGGGAAGTGTTCTTTTTTCGGCACAATTGTGCCGCTTTCAATGCGCGACATTTCGTTGAGATCTAGCAGCAATTCATTGGCGACTTTGAGCGAATTATCAATGTAATTGACTTGTTCTGCTTGCCGTGGTGTAAGTTGATTATCTTGTGCAATTGCGGATGAAAATAGCCTTGCTGCAGACAAAGGCTGTAATAAATCATGACTACAAGCTTTGAGGTATTGGCTCTTCTTTAAATGTGCTTCTTCTGCAAGCTGACTCGCTTTGGCAAGCTCGGCATTGGACTTGGCGAGTTGTTGATTGGCGTGCTCAAGCTTTTTGGTTCGCTCGTATACTCGAGATTCTAAGTCTAGGTTTTCTTCTTTGAGTAAACTTTCGGCTTCGCGATAGGTTGTAATGTCTGAAAACAACATGACGAATCCTCCACCGGGAATCGGGTTGCCTTCAATACGAATGATTTTGCCATCGGATTGCTGGCGCTCAGTGCTATGTCGACTTCCTTCGCGCAGATAGGCTAAGCGTTTTTCAACTTGGCTATGAATGTCACCGCCTGCTGGATGGCATTGGCTGAGGTTATGGTGAATTAATTCTTTTACCGGACAACCGATATACACCATGCCTTCAGGGTAATTGAATAAGCTCAGATAGCGTTCATTCCAGGCCACAAGATTTAGGTTGCTATCAATAACTGAGATCCCTTCGCTCGCATTTTCAATTGCGCTTTGTAGTACCGAGCGGCTGAATTCAAGACGGTGGCTACTGGCATCCTCCATGAGCTGGGCAACTTCGTCTAAAGCAATATCTCGACCTTGTAATGCACATGACATGACCAACCTTGCTGATGCAGAACCCATGACGCTCGCAAGTAGATTTTCAGTATATAAAACAAGAGATTGGTTGTTGGTTTGCTTGTTTCCTTTTTTTTCAGGATGTTGATTGAAAAAACTGTTAAATCCAAGTCGCGCTTTTTCTTCACCGATAAACCGCGACACGAGCAGTTCAAGCTCTTTGGGATCAATTTTCCCGGGTTGTACGGCGGGAATCGCATGGATATCGGGTCGTTCGAAAAAGTGTTCTATTTGCATTTGCTCCTTGAGGGTTTGGCGTCCAATAATCGAAATACTCCACAGCATGGTGATATTGATAATCAAACCGAGCAAGGTCGCAAGCGTGGTCATCGAGTATTCGGAGCCTGCAAATGGATGGGGGTAAAAGCCTAATTGGGGTAATAGGTTTAATAAAAACCAAACGCCGAAGCCAGATGTAATCCCTGAAATGACTCCGCTTAAACTCACCTTGCGCCAAAAGAAAGCCGCAAATAGGGCTGGACCAATTTGCGCGATAGCGCCAAATGCCACCTCGCCTAGTGAGGCTAAAGTGTCTGGCGGTGCAATTAGAAACATGCCAAAGCTAAGGAAAATGACTAACAATACCAGTAGCTTTCGCACGCGAAGCAGATGCGTGCGAAAGCGGAAAAAGTCGGTACTTTGAATATCACTGAATTTAAACAGCGTCGGAAAAACGACTTCATTGCTCAGCATGATACTGAGTGCAATGGTGGAAATAATAACCATGGAGCTGGCAGCAGATATCGCGCCCAAAAAACTAAATAGGCTTAACCATTGCTGTCCAAAATAGGCGGGTAAAAACAGCACATAGGCGTCTTGCTGCAAGGATTCGCCATAGAGAATATTGCCTGCTTGCCCTAACGGGGCTGCAAAAAATGCGAACACTAAAACATAAAGTGGGAAGGTCCAACGACTCCATTTGGAGTGTTTCGGGTCTTTGAGCTCAACCATGGTGACTTGAAATTGACGTGGCAAACATAGAAAAGCAGAGGCGACGATGAAAAGTAGTCCAATCATTGAGAACACATTGGGCCATTCAAACTGTGTAGAGCTTGGCAGTGTTGCCCGTGCTTGTTGCCAGATTTGAACTGGTGAGTCGAATACGATAAATGACACAAAGATGCCGACGGTAAGAAATGCAATCAGCTTTATCAATGATTCAAAAGCAATGGCGACCATCACACCTGGGTGCCGCTCGGTAATATCAATTGCTCGAACACCAAAAATGATGGTAAACCCGGCCAAAATCGTGCTTACGATTAACCCTAGTTGCCAAGATGATAGTCGCGGAGTCTGCCTTAATATTTCATAAGAATTGACGATCGCTTTTAATTGCAGCGCAATATACGGCAATGTGCCAATGAGGGCGACGATCGTCACGATGACGGCCAGCTTTTGAGATTTACCAAAGCGGGCAGCGAGTAGATCGGCAATGGAGGTAATATTCAGCCGAAGACAGACGCGGATGATCCTTTGAATGAACGGCCAAGCAAAAATAAAAAGCAGAATGGGGGCGATATAGACAGGTAAATAAGAGAAGGAGTTGTTCGCCGCCTGTCCCGCGGTTCCAAGAAATCCCCATGAGGTGCAGTAAACGCCGAGTGAAAGTGCATAGATGATCGTGTGCTGATAGGTGACTAATTTGTGGCGATACTTATCGCCCATGTAAGCAATTAGAAATAATAATCCAATGTAGCCAACGCTGACGATGACCAATAGCCAATTTGCAAACATAGACAACCTGTTATCATTTTTATGTTGTGATGTCTCTGTAACTCACAAGTCCTTATGAAACCTATTAATATCACAAATAACAGGGGCTTGCTGAAAACTCGCGTACGACTTAGGTCGTAAGACCTAAGGGTTTATACTTATGTATTAATACTTACTCACTAATACCTATTCACAATTGAGAGTTGAGCAACTTTTGTCCATCTTGAGTCTAGAAAAATAAAAGAGGATGAAAAATGCTTACTACAAACATTAAAAAAGTCGTACTCGCTAGCTCACTTCTCGCAATTGCAGGTTCTGCTTCTGCGGGGTATGAAATCAAAATTAATGACACGGACACCATTACTTTTGGTGGCTACATCAAAGTCGATGCACGTTATGTGGATGGTGATGTTGGGTATCGTGATTTCTGGATTGGTACTGGCGCAGCTTTAGAGGAAAGCGCTTCTCAGTTCCGTATCAATGCAAACGAAACTCGCTTCAATACCAAGTATGTTTCAGGTGACTTGATGGGCTTCATTGAAATGGACTTTTACGGCGGTGGCGGTAACCAAGTTATTTCTAACTCAAGTAACCCTCGTTTACGTCATGCATTCATCAAGTACAAAGGCTTAACTGCAGGTCAAACTTGGTCGACGTTTATGAACACCAGCGCACTCCCTGAAACTGCCGATTTTGCAGGTGCGACGGTGGGAATCGTCTTCAACCGTCAAGGTCAGCTACGTTATGACATGGGTAATTTCCAAGTTTCGATTGAGAACCCTGAATCATATGGTGGAGATGCGTCAAACGATGATTTACCTGATGTGGTTGCACGTTATAACTGGAAAGGCGACTGGGGTAGTGTTTCATTCTCTGCGTTAGGTCGTAGCCTGAATACGACAAGTGGTAAATCTGAAACAGCATTTGGCGGTTCGATTGCGGGTCGCATTAAAACGTTTGGTAAAGATGACTTTAGATTCCAGTATCACGCTGGTGAAGTTGGCCGCTATGTCTCAATTGCAGCAGCAACAGATTTAGTGGGTGATGAAGTTGAAGAGACGACGGCTTACCTCGCAGCTTATCGTCACTTCTGGACCGATACGCTTCGCTCTTCAATCGTATACGGTAACGTAACAACTGAGATTGGTGATGTTGACCGCACTCAGTGGAGTGTCAACTTATTCCAAAACCTAACGCCGAAACTAGCGATAGGCTTTGAAGTGGGTAACTTTGAAATGGCAGACCAAGATGTTGATTCTAACTACGGTCAGCTTTCGCTGAAATACGCGCTGTAAGCATTGAGTGCTTGTGGTGTAGGCAGTCATAGCTAGCTGTCTACACCAAATCAAGCAGCACATAAGTCAAGGGAAGGTAGTAGCATGACTTTATATTCAATTCCGATATCGTTCGCCAGAACATACAGATAGCTATCACGCTAGATCGTTTCCGCGCACCGAACATATAAATTTTATTTTTCAAATCGTTAACCAGCAATCCCAAGGAATGCCGGACGGGCAAGTTATGCCCAAAATTAGCCCTAAGTATCAGGAGTTAGAGTATGACAGACACAATACTCAAAGTAGACCAAATCTCATTAGCATTTGGTGGTGTAAAAGCCCTAACCGATGTGAGTTTTGATGTAAAAACGGGGTCGGTATTCTCAATTATCGGTCCGAACGGCGCGGGTAAAACTTCAATGCTGAATTGCATCTCAGGAAGATACCGCCCGAACAGTGGCAGCATTCATTTTGATGATCGTAATGTGACAAATCTACGTCCCAATGATCGGGCTGATCTTGGCATTGGTCGAACTTTCCAGAACTTGGCGCTATTTGGTCATATGTCTGTGCTGGACAACATTATGGTGGGTCGCCACCACCTGATGAAAAACAACTGGCTTACCGGCCCTTTGTACTGGGCATCTCCTGCACAAAAAGAAGAGTTACAGCACCGTCGTGAAGTTGAAGAAATTATTGATTTCTTGGATATCACCCATGTGCGAAAAGCAGTTGCGGGTACCTTGTCGTACGGCTTGCGTAAGCGTGTTGAGTTAGCTCGTGCAATGGCGCTTAAGCCGAAACTGATTCTGCTTGATGAGCCAATGGCGGGTATGAACCTAGAAGAGAAAGAGGACATGGCACGTTACATCCTTGACTTAAATGAAGAGTTTGGGATCACCGTGGTCATGATTGAACACGATATGGGTGTTGTGATGGATATATCCCATGAGGTGATGGTGCTCGACTTTGGTAAGAAATTGATATCAGGGTTACCAGAAGATGTGATGGCTGATGAGCATGTAAGGCAGGCTTATTTAGGTCTTGAAGAAAACGAGCAGTTACAAGAGGTTGTCTAATGACTACTGAAACAAATGCAACCGCGGAACGCTTTGAGATGGGAGAGTTAAATACTTTCCCCAAAATACTGCGTCATAATGCCGCGAACTGGCCACAAGATACCGCGATGCGTGAGAAAGAGTTTGGTATCTGGAATGAATTTACTTGGCAAGATTATAACAACCGCGTGAAATGGATGTCTTTAGCATTGGTGCACTTAGGCATTAAGCCGGGTGAGACGATTGCATTGCTCGGAGACAACCGTCCAGAGTGGATCTGGGGAGAAGTTGCAGCACATGCTATGCGTTGTTTCTCTATAGGTATCTATCAAGACTCGCTACACGAAGAGGTGGCTTTCTTACTCGAAAAAAGTGGCTCAAGTGTGGTGGTTGCCGAGGATGAAGAGCAGTGTGATAAATTGCTGGAATTGGGTGACACGATTCCTCATGTAAAGCACATTGTCTATTGCGACCCAAGGGGCATGCGTAAATATGATGACCCGCGTCTTATTGATATCGAAGAAATTTACAAGCTGGGTCAAAAGTTAGAAAAAGAGTCTCCTGGGGCATATGACCAGCTGGTGGATGCGACTGACCCAAGTCAAATAGCCATTTATTGCACGACTTCAGGGACAACTTCAAAGCCTAAGATTGCACTCCTAGAAGGTGGCAATTTTATCAAGCAGTGCAGTTCTTACTTACGTGCCGATCCTCGCCAGCCTGGCGACAATTATGTCTCAGTGCTGCCGCTGCCATGGATTATGGAGCAGGTCTATGCTGTGGGGCAGGCTTTGATTGCGCGTCAAATCGTAAACTTTGTTGAAGAACAAGAAACGATGATGTCGGATCTTCGTGAAATTGGCCCCAGTTTTGTGCTGTTAGCGCCTCGCGTATGGGAAGGCATTCTAGCTGATGTACAGGCGCGAATGATGGACTCATCTCCCCTAAAACAAAAGCTATTTGATTTTGCGATGAAACGCTCTCAGCAAGCACTAGAAGAGGGACGTAAATCAACCTTAGCTGACATCATATTGATGAAAGCACTCAGAGATCGCCTTGGTTTTTCATTTTTAAAGTCTGCGGCAACCGGTGGTGCTGCTATGGGACCAGATACGTTTAGATTTTTCCAAGCGATAGGGGTGCCATTGAGACAGTTATACGGACAGACGGAAATGTGTGGCGCGTATACCATTCACCATGAAGATGATGTCGACTATGACAGTGTTGGCGTCGCGTTTGATTCTGCAGAAGTTAAAGTCATCAACACTGACTCCCAAGGTGTCGGTGAGGTGGTCGCCAAAACCGTTGGTATGTTTTCTGGCTACTTGGGTAATCAAGAAGCGTATGACGAAGACGTCAAAGATGGCTGGATGCACACGGGGGATGCTGGTTATTTCAAAGAGTCGGGTCATCTGGTCGTAATTGACCGAATCAAAGACTTAGCAAATACCAGTACTGGTGTGCAGTACTCACCCCAATATATTGAAAACAAACTCAAGTTCTCTTCATTTATTGGTGAAGCGGTCATTTTGGGTAAAGAGCGTCCATACCTGTCAGCTATTTTGTGTATTCGTTTTTCCATTGTCGCGAAGTGGGCTGAGCAAAAGGGGTTAGCGTTCACCAATTATACCAATTTGTCGACGCTGCCTGAGGTCTACGAAAAGCTGACTCAAGAAGTCGAACATGTGAATGCTTCTCTACCTGACGCTCAGAAAATCAATAAATTCGTCTTGCTCTATAAAGAGCTCGATGCTGATGACGGCGAGCTTACACGTACCCGTAAAGTGCGTCGTGGTGTGATTGCCGACAAGTACGGCGAGATTATTGATTCAATATATGACGGCGCTGAAAACGTCGATATCGATACAGTGATTACCTTCCAAGATGGATCTAAATCTCGTATTCAAACTCAGCTCAAAGTTGCCACGCTCATCGAGCCGCAACCAAAGTCTTCCGCTGATTCAGAGCAAAGGAGAGCGTCATGAATTTCGAACTATTACTACAGCTGATCATCAATGGCCTGATTGTAGGCTTGCTTTATGGGGTGGTTGGGATGTGTTTTGTGTTGGTTTATAAATCAACACAAATCGTAAACTTTGCCCAGGGTGAGTTTCTTCTGGTTGGCGCCTGGGTCTGCTGGGCTCTCTTGATATATCTAGAGCTCCCATTTTTTGTCGGCTTCCTATTAAGCCTTGCATTTATGGCTGTGTTTGGGGTGATGCTGCAGATGATTGTACTGCGCCCAATGATTGGCGAGCCAATTATCTCAGTCATTATGGTGACCATTGGCCTCTCGATTTTCTTCCAATCGTTGGTGAAATGGATCTTTGGTGTCTCGCCACAAAGCTATCCACAAGTGTTTGATACTCAAAGTATTAGTATTTTTGGGTTGAACATTGAATTGGCTTACCTCATGAGTACCGTCATCGCGCTAATTATCATGATTGGCTTCTACTTTTTCTTTAAACACTCTAAGCATGGTTTGGCGATGCGAGCGACTGCTTTTGATCAGCAGGTTGCCCAAAGCCTCGGTATTTCCGTAAAGCAAGTCTTTGCGATGAGTTGGGGCATTGCCGCGACAGTCTCTGCAACGGCAGGTGTGGTGATTGGCATGGTAAACGGAGTTTCGAACTCGTTATCTGCGATTGGGATAAAGGTTTTCCCTGCGGTCATTCTTGGTGGTTTGGATTCGATAGTGGGTGCCATTGTGGGCGGAATTACTATTGGGATCTTAGAGAACGTTGCTGAGTTTTTTGATAGCCAATATCTACATATTGGCAACATGTATGACATCGCACCTTTCTATGTGCTGCTCATTATCTTGTGGTTTAAACCGTATGGATTCTTCGGAACTCGCGACATTGAACGCATTTAGGTTGAACACAAATATTTCATTAATTTTTAGCTAAATACATAAAAAGGAGTCTGGTATGTCTAGTTTGGCAATGCGCCCATGCGGCGATTTCCGTACCAGCTACAAGCAAGACAATACAATTTTCGAAACCAAAACGATTCGTTGGTTTACTGCACTTGTGATTGGTTTGGCATGTTTTGCCCCTTTCATTTTAGACGCATATTACCTCACGCTGTTTATTCAGATTTCATATTTGGGCATTGCAGCGTTAGGTCTCAATATTCTCGTTGGTTTTACCGGTCAAATCTCATTGGGGCATGGTGCTTTTTTTGGCTTTGGTGCGTTTGCATCTGCTTGGCTGAACACCTCGTTTAATATCCCGGTGTTTATCTGTATTCCAATGGCCGGATTTTTAACAATGGCTGTCGGTATGATGTTTGGTATGCCGGCTGCGCGTATTAAAGGTCTCTATTTGGCAATTGCGACACTCGCGGCGCAATTTATTATTGAAGATTTTTTCGGTCGCGCTGAATGGTTTTCTGGCGGCAGTGCTGGATCAATGGCGAACCCAGTAGAGCTGTTTGGTTTTGCTTTTGATACCGATGAAAGCTTTTACTACATCGCTTTATTTGCACTGGTCTTTATGTACATCTGGGGTTGTAACCTGATGCGCAGTCGCGACGGGCGAGCTTTTGTGGCTGTACGGGATCATTATCTTTCAGCCGAAATCATGGGCGTAAAACTGAATAAGTACCGCCTCCTTTCGTTTGGTATTTCCTCATTCTATGCCGGGATTGGTGGTGCAATGTACGCCCACTATCTGGGATATGTGTCAGCTGAAGGCTTCACTATTTTCATGTCAGTACAGTTCCTTGCCATGGTGATTATTGGTGGACTTGGTTCGATCAAGGGCACGCTTATGGGGGTGGTCTTTATGGTGCTTCTCCCTGAGGCTCTCGAAGGCGGTGTTGGCATCATGAAAGATACGAGCTGGGGCAACATCCCTATGGTGGTGGATGGCCTTGCTTATATTAAAGAAATGGCAATTGGTTTAGTCATTATCTTGTTCTTAATCTTTGAGCCAGAAGGGCTAGCGCATCGCTGGCAACAGATTAAGAACTACTGGAAATTCTATCCTTTTTCTTACTAAAAAGCGGTGGTTGCCTAAGACATTTCTGAAGGATGTTGAGTGGTTTGAAGTGACTTGGGTGTAATGGAAGAAACGGCACGAGCGACTTTGTGAGTGCCAACAATTATAAAACAACAGGTATGTTCTCTATTTTGCTATGCCTTCAGCTTTCTGATTGCTTGCTCAATAAAGGAATAAAACTTGATACATTGAAGGACTAAAACATGCACAAGAAACTAATGTTAACGACATCCATTGCTGTAATGGCTATGGGAGTAAATAGCCAAGCGGTTGCAAAAGACTCAGTTTTTGTCGGCCATTTAGCTGATATGTCAGGCCCAACTGCGTTTGTGGGTAAAGTGTACGCAGATGGAGTACGCGATTCGTTAGCTTATATCAACGCTAACGGTGGTATTGACGGGACAAGTCTAGAATTTGAAACCATTGATTATGCTTACAAGGTGCCACAGGCGATCGCTTCTTATAAGAAATGGAAGTCACGTAAGAAAATGGTTGCGATGCAAGGCTGGGGAACTGCGGATACGGAAGCGCTGATTTCTTTTGTGGCCAAGGATAAGGTTCCGGTCTATTCAGCTTCTTATTCGGGTCACTTAACCGATCCAACGGGTAAAAACCCGAATACGAAAAAGCCAGCACCATATAACTTCTTCTATGGCGCATCATATTCAGACTCTTGTCGCGGCCTAGTGCAATGGGCTGCTGATGACTGGAAGAAAAAAGGCAGTGCTGGTAAACCTAAGTTCACCCATATTGGCGCGAACCACCCCTATCCGAATGCCCCGAAAGCGGCTTGTGCTGAATATGCCGAGGAGCTTGGCTTTGACGTTCAGCCGCCCGTTGTTATCTCTATGAAACCAGGTGACTTTAAAGCCCAATGTTTGAGTCTGAAAAGCTCAGGCACTAACTATGGTTACATTGGCAACTTAGGTGGTTCAGTTCTTTCATTAGTGAAGTCTTGTAATACCGTCGGGACTGAAATTCAGTTTATGTCGAATATTTGGGGTGGTGATAAGAAGGTCTTTGAAGCTGCAGGTGAAGGGATCAAAGATTACATCTTCCCGACGATGAATCCATTTTGGAGTGATGATGTTCCAGGCATGAAGCTCGTCCGAGAAGTCTCAAAAATGTCTGATTCAGAGGGTAAAAAAGAACGTCTTCACCACTATATTCGCGGCGTTTGCTCTGCATTCTTTATGAAAGAAGCGATGCAGTGGGCCAAGAAGAATGGCGGAATTACTGGTGAAAACATTAAGAAAGGCATGTATGCCCGTCAAAACTGGGTTCCTGAAGGCTTAGATGGTGTTTGTCTTGCCGCAAACTGGACACCTGAAGATCACCGTGGTGTGAACCAAGTGAATATCTACAAAGGTAACTACAACGGCGGTGACGTTAAAGTTGAGCGCGTTAACCAAGTAACACTTGAGCGTCGTATTGACTGGTTAGGTTACTAATCCATTGTGAGGGCAGTGATCACTCAATAGCGTGATTACTGCCAGTTTTCAAAGTTAAATCCCAAGGATTGTCGGAGTATTTATGGCCGAAGCTGCAGCAAAATTAGAAGAATTGTCCCCTGTATTGTCAATTAACAATATTGAAGTTGTCTATGACGAAGTGATTCAAGTATTGAGGGGAGTCAGCATTGATGTTCCCCAAGGCCAAATTGTTACCTTGTTAGGTCCAAATGGTGCAGGTAAATCAACCACGCTTAAAGCAATTTCTGGCCTTCTTAAAACTGAAAACGGTGAAGTGACCAAAGGTGATATCAGCTTTATGGGTCAGCGTATTGACAGTAAAAGTGCTGAAGACGTTGTTCGTGATGGCATTTTCCAAGTTATGGAAGGTCGTCGAATTATTGAAGATATGACCGTGATTGAAAACCTCAAGCTCGGTGCCTATACGCGGAGTGATAATGAAATCAATCAAGATATTGAAATGGTATTTCAATATTTTCCACGTCTCAAAGAGCGAACAGGACTTGCTGGCTACCTTTCTGGTGGTGAACAGCAAATGCTTGCAATCGGTCGTGCAATGATGGCAAGACCCAAAATGATTTGTTTAGATGAGCCGTCCATGGGCCTTTCTCCTTTGCTCGTTAAAGAAGTATTTGGAATTATCGAAAAAATTAATAAAGAGCAGGGTATTACCATGCTTCTAGTTGAGCAGAACGCTAACTACGCTCTGAAAGCCGCAGATTATGGATACATCATGGAAGGCGGAAAAATTGTGCTCGATGGTACTAAAGAGCAGCTGCTTAATAATGAAGACGTGAAGGAGTTCTATTTGGGGGGAGGAAATGAAACCCGCAAGAGCTTTAAAAATTTGAAATCGTATAAGCGTCGTAAGCGTTGGTTGTAAGTGTTGTTTATAAACCTTAGAAGTGAATGATCTTGCAAGTGTTGTGGCTGAATTGGGAAGGATAGTCGATGAGTGATTTTTTTGATTTAAGAGAAAACCAAGATACCCACTGTCGAGAGCTAGATTTAATGGCTCGACTTGGTGGGCTGCTTAGTTATGCGAAACAAGAGTCAGCATATTATCGAGATCTACTGGCCCATTTTGACCCCACTCAAATCAGAAATCGTGAAGATTTAGCCTTACTACCGATTACTCGAAAATCTGATTTAATTGCGATGCAGAAAGCCATGCCGCCTTTTGCTGGCATTAATTCTGACTCAGGTAAAATTGAGCGTATATTCCAATCTCCTGGCCCAATTTATGATCCTGAAAATACGACCCAAGATTGGTGGCGCATGGGACGTGCGTTTCATGCTGCGGGTTTTCGTTCAGGTGATATGGTGCAGAACTGTTTGTCTTATCACCTCACACCTGGCGGCTTTATTATGGACTCTGGCGCAAGAGCTTGTGGGTGTATGGTTATTCCGGCTGGGCCAGGCCAAACAGAACAACAGCTTGATCTCCTAGAAGATTTAAAACCACAGGGCTACTGTGGTACGCCATCTTTTTTAAAAATTCTGCTGGATAAAGCAAAAGAGCAGCAGCGGGATGTGTCCTCGTTGACCAAAGCATTGGTGACGGGGGAGGCACTTTTTCCAGCGGTTCGTCAGCAATTTAAGGAAGCCGGAATTGCGACCTTGCAGGCCTATGCGACCGCAGATTTAGGTTTAATTGCTTATGAGACGATTGCGGACCAAGGCTTAGTTGTCGCAGAAGATATTATTGTTGAAATCGTTCGTCCTGGCAGTTTACAGCCTGTCGCCGTCGGTGAAATTGGTGAGGTCGTTGTCACAAGTTTGAATTTGGATTATCCGCTTATTCGTTTTGCTACCGGCGACTTATCTTCTGTTTTAACGGAAGCGAGTCCTTGTGGCAGAACCAATATGCGTATTCGAGGATGGCAAGGTCGTGCAGATCAAACCACTAAAATCAAAGGGATGTTTGTTCACCCAGAACAAGTAGAGAAGGTGCGCTTAGCGCACCCCGAAATGGCAAAAGTTCGCCTAGAGGTGGCCAGTAGTAACCATCAAGATGTGATGACGCTGAAATGTGAGTCATCGACGATATTGGAAGCGCCTCAGAAGCTTGCTGTGCAACAAACCCTAAAAGCGGTGACCAAGCTCAATGGTGATGTACAGTCTTTTGAAATTGGCGAGTTACCCAACGATGGGTTGGTTATTCAAGATTTACGTCAGTCTTCTTCTTAAAAGTAGTGTTCTTAGCAGTATTAAGGCTCTGATTTTATGAGCCTTAATACCGTATTCTAGCCGGTGTTGTTACGGTCTGCAGATTTGATTTTTTACTTATTTTGGCTATATTCAACTATTAACTCGCTGAAACTCAGGTTTACCAATGGAATATGCACCACAGCTTGCATCGTTAAGGGATATGACGGAAAACGAACAGGTTATTCGCTCATTATATGCGATTACCTCTTCATATGAACAAAGCCTGCAACAACGTATAGAGCGTCTGCTTCAGCTCGGGTGTCAGCGATTTGGCTTAGATATCGGTATTCTGTCCCATGTCGTCGGTGATGAATACAAAATCCTATACCATACTGCGCCTGAAGGTGTCCCATTGAGTAACGGTGACTGCTTTTCTGTGCAACGAACATATTGTATTCGCGCACTGACAGCCAAAGGACCTGTTGGCTTTGAGCATGTCGCCCAAAGCGATTTTGCAACTCACCCTGCCTATAAGGATTTTGGTTTAGAGAGCTATATTGGTGCACCAGTCATGGTGAATGATGAAGTCTATGGCACGCTAAACTTTTCTAGTCCCAATCCATCACACAAGCCTTTTGACTTAATTGATATTGATGCCTTGCAGTTAATGACCAACTGGATTGGCACTGAAATCACCAAAGATATGGCCTTGCAAGAGTTATCGTTATCCAATCAAAAGTTAAAGAAGGCAGAAGCCATTTTGGCTCAAGTGGTGGAAGTCGCGCCCGCTTGTATCATCATGATTAACGAAAACGGCGATATTGAACTTGTCAATCAAGAAACCGAGCGCATGTTTGGCTATGGCCGTGATGAGTTGTTGGGAGAAAAGTTAGAGATATTGCTGCCGCTATCGATGCGAGGCAGTCATGCAGGCATGCGTAACCAGTTTATGCGTAATTTGGATAGCAGGATTATGGCGGGCCGTGAGTTATTTGCCCGGAAAAAATCAGGAGAGGAGTTTCCTGTTGAAATTGGGCTAAACTCGGTCAAGGCTGAGGGACAAAGCTGGGTGCTTAGCGCGGTTATTGATATAACCGAGCGGAAGCGGTACGAAAATGAAATTATCGGCCAGAAAAAGATGCTAGAACAGGTCAATGAATTGTTAGCAACCCAAGCGAATACGGATAGTTTAACTGGTTTGTTCAATCGTCGTGTATTTTTCGACAAATTGACCAATTTGTTGGATCTATTCACCGCAAAAAGCAAACCAATTAGCATATTGCTGCTCGACCTTGATTATTTTAAACAGATTAATGATACCTATGGTCATAACAAAGGGGATCAAGTCCTGAAAGAGTTAGCTATTCATTTAAAGGCGCAGGCGCGTGATAGTGATCTAGTTGCGAGATACGGTGGTGAAGAGTTTGTTATTGTGTTGCCAGAAACGGACCAGTTGCGGGCCAATAGAACCGCAGAGCGGCTGTGTAAAAAAATAGAAGCGGTTGATTTTGGTTGTCCTGTCACGGTGAGCATAGGGGTGGCGACGTTAAGTGAAGCGAGCCCAACTAAATTGCTGGTTGATGACTTTGTTGAGCAAGCTGATCAAGCACTTTATGCATCCAAAATAGCGGGCCGCAACCGCACAACCCATTTTCAAGATGTCGCTCAAAATGAGTCATAAACTCAATGAGATAATTTAATAAACTAAAGCACACTATGAGCCCAAGCATTTGCTTGGGCTTTTTTATGGCTGTAGTACTGTCACTGAATCGAGAGTGATCCAAATCCCGAATTGCTATCAAAGCTCGAGGATGACAAATACTCATGCAAAAGGTGTGGATATTGCTTGATAAATGCGATAGGGAAGGATAATTTGAAGTCACAAATCTAATTGCTGTCGTTTATAAAGGTGATCACATGCATACCCATCGCGTAAATGAATTGATTGAGTTACTTCAGGAAGAGTGGCTAAAAGAGCCAGAAATCAACCTAGTGGATTTTTTACAGAAGCTGGCAGAAGAAGCAAAGTTTTCTGGGAAGTTAGAAGAGCTAAATGACGATGTTCTTTTTTATCATCTAAAAATGCGTAATTCAGCTGAGGATGAGTTAATCCCAGGGATCGCAAAAGATTACGAAGAAGATTTCAAAACCGCCATTTTGCGTGCGCGTGGCATGCTTGATGAATAGATGACAGGTTGGGTGAATCACTTATCCGTGAACACCCAATATTGGCCATAAAAAAAACCGCCTAAAGGCGGTTTTTTTTATGAGGCAGCTAAATTATAGGCTGTAGTACATTTCGAACTCTAATGGATGAGTCGTGTTGTTTACACGCTCAACATCAGCGTTCTTCAGCTCAATGTATGAGTTGATGAAGTCATCGTTGAATACACCGCCACGAGTTAAGAACTCACGGTCTGCATCTAATGACTCAAGTGCATTCTGTAGAGAAGTTGCAACCGTAGGGATTTGCAATGCTTCTTCAGCAGGTAGGTCATATAGATCTTTGTCCATCGCATCGCCAGGGTGGATCTTGTTCTGGATACCGTCAAGGCCAGCCATCAACATTGCAGAGAATGCTAAGTATGGGTTTGCCATTGGGTCAGGGAAGCGAACTTCAATACGACGAGCTTTTGGTGTAGGTACAACAGGAATACGAATCGACGCACTACGGTTACGAGCTGAGTAAGCAAGCATTACAGGGGCTTCAAAGTGTGGAATTAGACGCTTGTACGAGTTTGTTGAAGGGTTCGTAAATGCGTTAATTGCACGAGCGTGCTTAATGATACCACCGATGTAGTAAAGCGCTGTCTCGCTTAGTCCGCCGTACTTGTCACCAGCAAATAGGTTTACACCATCTTTTGCTAGTGATTGGTGAACGTGCATACCGCTACCGTTATCACCCACAACAGGCTTAGGCATGAATGTCGCTGTTTTACCGTAGGCATGTGCAACATTGTGTACAACATACTTGAGGGTAAGTACTTCATCAGCTTTCAATGTTAGTGTGTTGAAACGTGTTGCAATTTCGTTTTGACCAGCTGTTGCAACTTCGTGGTGATGCGCTTCAACAACTTGTCCCATTTCTTCAAGAACAAGACACATTGCACTACGGATATCTTGTGAAGAATCAACCGGTGCAACTGGGAAGTAACCGCCTTTTACGCCAGGACGGTGGCCAGTGTTGCCATCTTCATACTCTTTACCTGAGTTCCAAGCTGCTTCTTCAGAATCAACTTTATAGAAGGAACCAGACATGTCAGTACCGAAGCGCACATCGTCAAATAGGAAGAACTCTGGCTCAGGACCAATGAAGACACTGTCAGCGATTCCAGTAGAACGCATGTACTCTTCAGCATTCTTCGCGATTGAGCGAGGGTCACGGTTGTAGCCCTGCATGGTTCCTGGCTCAAGGATGTCACAACGAATGTTCGCTGTAGTTTCAGCAGTGAACGGATCAAGGACGAATGTAGATGGATCTGGCATAAGAACCATGTCTGATTCGTTAATACCTTTCCAACCGACGATTGAAGAACCATCAAACATTTTTCCGTCTTCGAAAAAATCAGCATCAATTTGGTGAGCAGGGATTGAAACGTGTTGCTCTTTACCTTTGGTATCTGAAAAACGTAAATCAACAAATTTGACTTCCAGCTCTTCTAGTTGCTGTAAAACCTGTTCAACTGACATTATGTTGCCTCCGCGTAGGGTAAGGGGTTGCCCTTATTTTTAATCTTTATAACGATATTTTGTGATGCATTTTTGACCAAGGCCAAGTTAGACTACACATCTATTCGATTGGCCTTGCATCAAGGTAATCGATTCTCAGGATTTGGAGCAAGTTATTTGCGAGACTTGTGCCAACTTTTTATATGATTGATGTATAAGGTATTGCAAGACTTTGCCTTCCTTCTGTACAACCTTTTTGCACCAAATTGGTGCTAGTGTCGCGCCATAATGGTGCAATGTTCATTGTGGTGCAATGTGCGTTGCAAAGCATTATTTACAAGTGTCTAAAAAATAATCCTGTGCGATATGTGTTTGCTAGAGTAGAATGGCACGCTTTTTATTTCAACGACAGCTAAAATGTCGTTGTCAGTCCCTATATTTTTGTTCAATGGTAAGAGGTTTATCCGGTGCTAGAGAATTTACGTAACATCGCCATTATTGCACACGTTGACCATGGTAAAACAACCTTGGTTGATAAGTTGCTGGCGCAGTCAGGAACCCTTGAAAGTCGAGGCGAGGCCGCTGAGCGGGTGATGGATTCTAATGATCTTGAGAAAGAACGTGGAATCACAATTCTGGCAAAGAACACTGCCATTAAGTGGAACGACTACCGTATCAATATTGTAGACACACCGGGTCACGCCGACTTTGGTGGTGAGGTAGAACGTGTCCTGTCTATGGTTGATTCAGTATTGCTGCTGGTTGATGCTGTAGATGGTCCAATGCCACAAACGCGTTTTGTAACCAAAAAAGCGTTTGCTCAAGGTTTGAAGCCAATTGTCGTCATTAACAAAATTGACCGTCCTGGTGCACGCCCTGATTGGGTTATTGATCAAGTCTTTGACTTATTTGATAATTTAGGTGCGACCGACGAGCAATTGGATTTCCCTATTGTATATGCTTCAGCGCTTAATGGTTTTGCTACGCTTGACCCAGATGAGCAAAGTGAAGATATGACGCCACTTTTCCAAACGATTGTGGAAAAAGTGAGCTCACCAGATGCGGATGCAGAAGGTGATTTTCAAATGCAGGTGTCGCAACTCGATTACAACTCATATGTAGGCGTTATCGGTATTGGCCGCATCAAACGCGGTAGCGTAAAAACCAATCAGCAGGTCACCATTGTTGGCGCTGATGGTAAAACTCGTAACGGTAAGATGGGCCAAGTTCTCGGTTATATGGGGCTTGATCGTCATGAAGTTGAAGAAGCGAACGCCGGTGACATCGTTGCGATCACTGGTCTTGGTGAGCTGAAAATCTCTGACACCATTTGTGCGCAAACAGCTGTTGAAGCGTTACCGCCGCTTTCTGTTGATGAGCCAACACTTACGATGACTTTCCAAGTCAACACGTCACCATTTGCCGGTAAAGAAGGCAAATACGTAACGTCACGTAATATCCTAGAGCGTTTACAGCAAGAACTTGTTCATAACGTCGCACTTCGTGTCGAAGAAACCGATAGTCCAGATCGATTCCGCGTATCAGGCCGTGGTGAGTTACACCTTGGTATCTTGATTGAGAATATGCGCCGCGAAGGTTATGAACTTGCCGTTTCACGTCCTGAAGTTATCGTTAAAGAAGTTGATGGCCAAATGTGTGAGCCTTTTGAAACACTGACCGTTGATGTGGAAGAAGAGCATCAAGGAACTGTGATTGAAAAGCTAGGCACACGTAAGGGTGACATGAAAGATATGCAGCTTGATGGTAAAGGCCGCGTCCGTATCGACTTTGTTATTCCAAGCCGTGGGTTAATTGGTTTCCAAACTGAGTTCATGACCGCAACATCTGGTACCGGTCTTATCTATCACACATTTGACCATTATGGTCCTGTGAAGGGTGGTGATATCGGTCAACGTGCGCGTGGCGTCTTGATTTCAAATGCAACGGGTAAAGCTCTTACATTTGCACTCTTTGGTTTGCAAGATCGTGGCCGCCTCTTTATTGGCCATGCCGCGGAAGTATATGAAGGGCAAGTGATTGGTCTTCATGCGCGTGCAAATGATCTGACGGTGAACTGTTTGAAAGGCAAACAGCTAACGAACATGCGTGCTTCTGGTACTGATGAAGCGCAAGTGCTAACACCACATATTCAAATGACGTTAGAGCAAGCACTAGAGTTTATCGATGATGATGAACTCGTCGAAGTTACGCCACAGAACATCCGTGTTCGTAAGCGTCTTCTTACTGAAAGTGAGCGTAAACGCGCGAGCCGTGCACCAAAAGACTAAACGTCTATTTATATATTCACAAAAAAGCCCGCATCATGCGGGCTTTTTTTTGGAACCAAGCAGCCGATTACTTACCGCTTTCTAATGACTCAATAAATTTCGTTGATTCATCAATTGAACGATTCATTTCACGAATGAGCGAAGAGATATCAGTTTGCAAACTAGAAAACTCACCTTTAATCGCACCAATGGCTTGGGCGTTGAGGTTATGTTTTAGATACAACATATTATCTTTCATTGCCGTCAAAATAGGTGGCATCTTATCTTCAGCACGGCGCATACTCGAAAGTAACTTGCTGTAAGAACGGCGGGTTTGCTTTAGCTTCGACTCGCTGTTGCGGCGTAAGCTTGCTTTACTAATCTCACCAATTTCTGTTTGCCATTCATCAAATAGAGCTTCTGCAACATCTTCAACTTTGTTGATGCGCTTGGTGACATCATCCGCTGCACCCTGAGCAGATTCATATTCGTCTTTGGCTTTGTTATAAGCACTTTGTAAGTCGCCACCGTCATGGTTGAGCAGAGCCTGCATCTCTTCAAGTGCTGAGCTAAATTGTTCTTGTGCTTCTTGCTGAGATTCTTTGGCATCTTGAACACGGTCAACCATAATGTCGCGCTTGTGGTAACCCACTTTTTCCATAGCACCATAGTAGGCGCTTTGGCAGCCGCCAAGTAGCAAACTACCGGCAACGAGTGATAGGGCGATGTACTTTTTCATAACTTTAGCCTTATGCGTAATCAGGTGAGCGGTGTGGAGTTCACCGGGCAAGTTTATTCGGCGCGAAATTTTGCCGCGTCGATAACTGCCCAGATATGGGCAATACCACCGATTATCGCGGGGAAAATCAGCCACCACATGGCATAACCCACAATCGTGACGATACAAAATAAAATTGCGGCGAGAATACGGCCTTGAACCAGTTGACCAAGACCTGGGAAAAACAAACTAGCGATAGCGGCAAGTACATTGCCTGCAGAGCCTTGTTGCGACATCAAAACACTCCTTATTGGGTTACCTATTTGTTTTTATAGTTATAGGATTAAGTTAAGCTATTGTACGAAGTTATCAAATGAAAACAATATGCTTTGTCACTACCAGAGCAAATAGGTGCTTGCTTTATCCCATGCATACAATCACTAATGCGTGCTTTTGGTTGTTAGCATATGGGCAAGCCAAGATGAACTGAGTCGCTGTTATTTGAAAAGAGTTGATAAACACCCATGATGATTGAGAAGTATGACCGCCAATATTTTAGCCGACTCACCCAAGGTTGCTGGCACTTTTGTAAGCACCTATGGCGGCGCGTGCGTCAAGACCAAATTAATATTCGAGCCGGTCATCTTGCCTATGTTACTTTGCTTTCCTTGGTTCCTATGGTGGCAGTCACCATGTCGATGCTCTCAGCGTTTCCTGTGTTTAAGGGAATACGAGGGCAAATTGAATCGTTTATTTATGAGAACTTTCTGCCTGCATCTGGTGACACGGTACAGGTTTATATCAATGAGTTTGTCAGTAATGCGTCTAAAGGAACCGCTGTGGGTGTTGCTGCGCTTGTGATCGTCGCAATTTTCTTGATTTCAGCGATTGATAAGGCTTTGAATAATATTTGGCGAACCAAAGAAAAACGTCAAATTGTGGTGTCCTTTTCAATGTATTGGATGGTACTCACCTTGGGCCCAGTACTTGTGGGGGCAAGTTTAGTTGCGACATCATATCTGGTCACCCTATCCATTTTTGATGAACCCAGCCTATCAGGTGTCGGTCCTTTCATTATTCAGCGGCTCCCGATGCTGTTTTCATTAGCCGCATTCTTGCTCTTGTATATGGTGGTACCAAACCAAAAAGTGAAGCTATTGCACGCTTTGTTAGGGGCTGTGGTCTCAGCTTCATTGTTTGAGGCTGGAAAAAAGGGCTTTGCTTTATACGTCACTCATTTTCCGAGTTATGAAGCAATTTATGGCGCATTGGCCACGATCCCGATACTGTTCGTCTGGGTTTATTTATCATGGATGATTGTTTTGTTAGGCGCAGAAATTACGGCAGCAATGCCTGAATACCTTGATGGTCGACAAAATACGCCCCACGATACCAAGGGAGCGGGCGAGAGCGAAGACAGTGGGTCTAACCCTGTGTAAAGGATATACATGAGCGATAATGCGCTGATCCGCCATGACAGGCTTAGTGTTGATGGCACTCATAAAATCTATCTCGCGCAATTTGGCAATCCCGAGGGGGTGCCGATTTTGTATCTACATGGTGGGCCCGGTGCAGGCTGTTATTTAGAAGAGCTTAAGCTATTCGACTTGAATCGTTATCGCGTACTACTGCTCGATCAAAGGGGCTGTGGTCATTCGTTGCCCCAAGGATGTCTACAAGATAACAATTTAACTGCACTTCTAGAAGATATTGAAAAAGTGCGGCAATGGTTAAATATTGACTCCTGGTATATGGCTGGAGGATCTTTCGGTGCAACACTGGGCTTGATTTACAGTGGCCTATATCCCCAGCGTGTTAAGTCTCAGGTCTATTGGGGGGCTTTTATTCCTTCAAAAGATGCTGTGCAATGGCTTTATGGGCAGCAAGGTGCAGCACTTGAGTTTCCGAATGAATACCGACGTTTCAGCCAAGGGATAGGGGTACAAGCTTCAACAGTAGAACTGTTTCAGCTCTATCATCAAGGAATGCATCACCAAGATCCCAGTGTTAAGCAGCACTTTATCCACCGATGGATAAAATGGGAGGCGAGGCTTGCGTTGCCTGACCGCTTTTTAAGGTTCGTTGATGAACAGCGGGCAGAAGATTTAGCGAAAACAGAGTTGCACTTTGCTTTGAATGATTACTTCGATGCAGAGCGACTGCTTGCCAAAGTTACGCCCAAAATTAAAGCGCCCACATATCTGTTACAGGGCGAAAATGACTGGGTATGCCCGTACAAATTTGTCAAATCGTATCAGCATAGGTTCAGTAACACTCAGATAAAGTATCACCTTGTTCTAGGAGGCAACCACTCCTTAGACAATCAAGCGATGTGTCATGCCGTTCAACAGACTCTAGAGGACTTTGTTTATCGGCCTAGCTAAGGAAAACCCATGAGAGTGTTAATCGTTTTAAGCTTGTTGTTCAGTCTTTCAGCGTGCGCAACCACAGAGTCAAAGACCCCTCAGTCGAATCATTCCGCGATTGCAATTGAGCTCGGCGGGCTCGATACCCAGCAAGCTAATACGGCCATATTTCAAGCGCTCCTGAAACAGGGGTACTTGGTTGAATCTGTCAAAGATTCTGGTGTCGCTGTACAATTTGGTAAGCATCAGTTTTTGCTAGAAACACAGTTAGATAAAACGGGATTTAATCGAATTTTGGTGAACCGTTTTTACGCGGTGCATCCTAAAGTTCAGAATTCTGATCAACTCTATATTCTGATTAGCTCTTTGAATCAACAATTGAATTTTGCTAAGTTTGTGGTTCGGCAAAAAGGTACAGTTGTGCAGCTGCAAACAGCCGCAAGCTTTAATCTGTCGATTGAGTTAGAAGAAATCCGTAAATTCTTATTGTGGACCTCGGATGGCATTGAGCATGTGGCGAATGGTTTGCCAAAAGAGCTTGGGCAGGTGATCAAACCTATTCCAGTCATGAAACCAAAACAACCGATATAACATTATCCTGCTTGAACGGGGGAGTTCATGTTTTCCAATCAATACCAACAGGAAGCATTGCATTGATTGCATTAATTCAGAGAGTAAAGCGCGCGTCAGTTACAGTAGATCACGAGATGGTTGGCGCTATCAATCAAGGCCTTCTGGTTTTCCTTGGCGTGGAACAGCATGATGATGTGGAGTCGATGAAGAAACTGGCCAATAAAGTGATGAAATATCGGGTGTTTGCTGATGAGCAAGGCAAGATGAACTTAAATGTTGCCCAAATTGGTGGACAGCTCCTTGTCGTCTCGCAATTTACACTTGCTGCGGATACCGGCCGTGGGCTCAGACCGAGTTTCTCTGGTGCAGGTACGCCTCAACTTGCCGAAACATTATATGAAAGTTTTGTTGATTATTGCATGCAGCAAGGGGTGAATACTCAATGCGGCCAATTTGCAGCAGACATGCAAGTTGAGCTGATCAACGATGGCCCCGTCACGTTCCACTTGCAGGTATGACAAGATAAGCATGCAAATCGCCCCGCTCCTTGAAAAACTAAAGCAGACTTGGCACCAAACAATACCCGTAAGTGAATTTATGGGCGTTACGCCAAGTCGATTGGTACAGCAGCTCAATGGTGACGAGTTTACAGTAACCGCGCCATTAGTACCCAATGTAAACCTACATCAAACCATGTTTGCCGGTAGCATTTATACCATCATGACCCTGACAGGTTGGGGAATGGTATGGTTGCAACAAGCATTAGCTCAGGTGGATGGAGATATTGTACTGGCAGATGCCAACATTCGTTATTTAAAACCGGTAAATGCTGATGTAGAAGCACAGGTTATCTGGCCGGCTGGCTCGTGGCAGGAGACGTCCAGTGGCCATAAAAAAGTATTGTTGCGCGTTTCATTATTTTGTAAAGGCGAGCTATGTGCAGAGTTTGAAGGTCTATATTTCAGTAAGCGACGGATATAATTTGCTACTTTTTGTTCGATTTCATTAGGACTATTTATGCCCGCTTAAGACGATTTCAATAAGTTGGCTTGGGTAATTTCATTTCTTTGATTCACGCTTATCACTCAAAACCATTCGATTTTTACGAACCTTTTGTCGTATTTTATCTGCTTTTTTTCGTTTTAATTGCTTCTTAAACTGATGACTATCAATTGAGATTGAACTTACGGAGTCAAACATGTCATCAGTATTGTTATTAAAGTCGAGCATTTTAGGTGAGTATTCACAATCAAATAAACTTGTAGACCTATTTAAGCATGCGTTTAGCGAGCTAAATGCTGAACTCATCGAGCGAGATTTAGCAGTTTCACCCATTCCTATGTTAGATGGCGAGTTAGTCCAAGGGTTTGGTGGTGTCGATGCCCCGACTCAAAGGCAGCAGCAAGCTTTAGCTCTGTCGGATGAGTTAATTGCCGAGATTCAGCAAAGTGACACCCTGGTCATGGCGGCTCCCATGTATAACTTTATGATCCCTGCTCAACTGAAAAGTTGGATTGATTTTATTTCTAGAGCGGGTGTGACATTTCGCTATACCGAGCAAGGTCCTGTTGGAGCGTTGACTGGTAAGCGTGTCATTGTGGTCACCACCCGTGGTGGTAAACATCAGGGGACAGCAACAGATCAGATTACGCCTTATTTGCAAACGGTGCTGGGCTTTTTGGGAATGACTGAGGTTGAATTTGTATATGCGGAAGCGCTGAATATGGGGAGTGAAGCGGCAAACGAGAACCTAGATTCTGCTCAGCAACAGATCCAAAGATTATTGGCCAGTGCGACTGTGCGCTAACCAGAAATATTTATGATGGCGAATAACGCTTGCTTGGTCTTGCGTCCGCAGTTAAGGGTTGGTGATTACGTTACGGATTTGTCTCAGCGATGCTTTCACCTTGCGTGCATTATCTGGCCCCATTCGTAGCATTAGCTTTTGAGCACTGGGCAGTGCCTCTAACGCAGGGTCGACAAATTGATAGTTGACACTCACACCATCTAATTCGATCGGATCTTCGATGATTGGAGCATCAAGCATTACTTCTATCGCTTGCTCGAGGCGCTGGGCAAATAGCACATCGCCATATCCAAGCTCGGCGTATGCTTCATCAAGTAATGGGGCGATAGTGACGTAGCTATTTGCAAGTGCATTTAGATCAATTCCAGCTAATAGATCGGCATAAATATCATAGCGATGGAAGCTATCGGGATTGAGATAAGTTTTGTTGGTGATATCTGCAACGGTAAATTTCTGTTTCGGCCCCGCCATTGGGCTTACTTTTCTGGCCAGCTCACCTTGAGCAAGGTTATCGACAAAAACAACAAATTGGCGGGCGATATTTTCTGGCACCAGAAGCGATGAAACTGACATGCCATTGGTAATCGATTCAAGCTCTTTCTCAACAAAGGCGTCACTTTGAGCTAGTTTAGGTAGAGGTGGAGTTGTTGGCTCTTCGCTTGCGGCTTCGGTTTGGGGCTCTTCAGGGGCCGGGCTGCTTGTTGCTTCAACTGGCGGTGTGACCGCTGTTTCTGGCTCAGGCAAGTCAACTTCTGTAGGTAACGGCTCTGCTGGAGCTGGATCAGGCACTTCGACGACAACTGCTTCTTGGCGTGATTCTGTTTTTGGGTTTTCAGAGGTGATTGCGTAGTAAGCGCCAATACAGATCATAAATACACCCGCAATCACGGTAATTGACATATTGTTGGGGCCATCTGAAGTATTAGAGGGTGTACTTCGATCTTGCTGATTGGCTTGCATTGGTTTTCCTTTTTCATGGCACACTATTATTGTGCGCGGTTTTATTCTGCAGACTTACAAGAGCAGGGTCTAGCATCTTGCGCCCTATATTAGGGGATATTTGTTTTCGAATTGTTTCAGCATTGGCTGTGATTTAGCATTTCGTGATTAAGCTTGAACGTATTGTTCTCTATTTCCTAGCCAGCGATCTATAATCGCGTCTACATTCTGTGGCGTAGCTTGCATAATATGTTGTGCGAGTTTTTGAATATGAGGGATCAGTGCTTGATCTCGAACTAAATCGGCGACCTTCATATCAACCAAACCGGTTTGCCGTGTTCCTAAAACTTCACCCGGTCCGCGAATTTCTAAATCTTGCTGCGCGATAACAAAGCCATCATTACTCTGTCGCAGTACACCGAGCCTTTTCGTTGCTGTTGCTGAGAGCGGAGCTTTATACATCAAGACACAATGACTGGCGACCGCACCTCGGCCAACACGTCCTCGTAGTTGGTGCAATTGAGCCAAACCAAGGCGCTCAGGATTCTCAATAATCATTAAGCTGGCATTGGGTACATCAACACCAACTTCAATTACGGTGGTTGCAACCAGTAAATCGATGGTGCCAGCTTTAAAGTCAGCCATAATGCTTTGTTTTTTTGTGGGCTTCATTCGGCCGTGAACTAAGGCGACTTTGAGCTCAGGTAAAGCTTGCTGCAAAGCTTGAGCTGTATCCTCCGCTGCTTGGCACTCTAAAGCTTCTGACTCTTCGATTAGGGTGCAAACCCAGTAAGTTTGTCTTTGAGCATTCAGTGCAGCATGACGCACGCGATCAATCACTTCTTCACGACGACTGTCAGCGACAGCGACGGTTGTCACTGGCGTTCTGCCTGGAGGTAACTCATCAATAATAGAGGTATCCAAATCTGCGTAGGCTGTCATTGCTAGCGTTCTAGGGATGGGCGTGGCGGTCATAATGAGCTGATGTGGATGGTAACCTTGATGAATGCCTTTTTCTCGTAACTCAAGCCGCTGATGGACGCCAAAACGGTGTTGTTCATCAATAATAATCAGGGCCAATTTCTTAAAACGCACTTGTTCTTGAAATATAGCGTGCGTGCCGATCACCATGTGTGCTTCGCCGTTTTCGATCTCAGTTAAAGATTGAGCCCTGATTTTCCCTTTTAATTTTCCAGCGAGCCAGCCCACTTTCAAGCCTAGTGGTTCAAACCACTCATTAAAGTTATGCGCGTGTTGCTCTGCGAGGAGTTCAGTTGGAGCCATCATTGCCACTTGATAGCCATTTTCAATGGCCTGAAGTGCAGCCATGGCGGCCACAAGTGTTTTGCCGGAGCCGACGTCCCCCTGGACAAGGCGCATCATGGGAATCGGCTGTTCAAGATCATGGGCAATTTCTGAAACGACTCGTTGCTGTGCATTTGTGGGTTTAAAAGGCAGCGTATTGATGAACGGGTTGAGCAATTGTCCGCTTGCCGTCATTGGCTTTGCTAGGTCTTGGTTGCTTTTTTGTCTTAATTTGAGCATGCCTAGATTATGGGCAAGCAACTCCTCTTGTATCAGCCGTTGTTGAGCTGGATGTTGACCTTGCTCTAGCTCCCACAGCACCACATCGTTGGGGGGACGATGTAATGTGTGAATCGCTTGGCCCAATGAAAGGTGATTGGGTTGTAAGGTTTCAGGGAGGAGTTCCGCAAGCGCCCCTTGATTGAGCAATGTGAGTGCTTGCTCTGTCAGCTTAATCCAACTGGCTTGCTTTAGCCCTTCGGTTGTTGGATAAACTGGGGTGAGCGTGTCACTCAGTTCGACTTGGCTTTCATTTGAACTGATTTTGTAGTCGGGATGAATGATTTCTAATTGGTGTTTGCCTGCTTTTATTTCACCATAAGCGCGGATGTGCATGCCGGCTTGCATGCTGTTTTTTTGTGCCATCGAAAAATTGAAAAATCGCAACGTCATGGGGCCGGTTTCATCGCGAATCGTGCAGGTGAGCATACGTTTGCGGCCCGGAATGATTTGGGTGGCTTGAATTGTCCCTGCAACGGTGCCATAGCTCCCAGGATAAAGAGCAGCGATGGGGTAAATTTGGGTTCTGTCTTCGTAGCGTAAGGGCAGGTGGAATAGTAAATCTTGAACCGTTCGAATGCCTAGCTTCGAGAGTTTCTCCGCTACTTTCTTCGCGACCCCTTTGAGGTCGGTGATGGGCATAAGATCCAGCTGTTGCAATGCATTACCACTCAATCACTGTAAATATATACATATATTAACAGAGTCTCAGTTTTAGGCAATCTCTGCTAATATTGTCCGTCCTTCAATCAGTCGTGTCGGCATAATTTATGTTATTGGGTTTGAGTGTTGCGTATGAATTCGGTCAAGGATTTACAACCAGCATTTTTGTTTTGCGATCCGTGCTGCATCCACACGATTGCTCGCGACAAGTTTTGAAATGGCTTCAGATAAAAGGTCATGACTTGAAGGTGACAAAAGTCGTTCATTATTCATGGGAGCATGGTTCAAGCACAAAAAAGCACGCGGTGAGCGTGCTTTGATAACGACAAGGTTTAATCTTTAAATTTCATCTTGCCAACGAACCACTCGACCGCGTGTACCATCGACCAAGTTATTGAATTGTTTTTCCAACACGTGCCGTTTTATTTTCAAAGTTGGGGTGAGCACTTCATTTTCAATCGTCCACTCGTCTGTCGCAATGACAATTGCATCAACGGTTTCATGAGACTCTAAATGTGGATTGACGCTATCTAGGGTTTGCTGCAGAGAAACCCGTACTTCTTCTCTGGGTTGCAATGCCGCGCCTTCTGAAAGCTGTACCAATGCAATCGGGTGCGGTAGGCCTGCACCAATGACACAAATGAGTTCAACATGAGGATCTTGGGCTAACTTACGCTCAATGGGAACCGGTGCAACGTATTTGCCTTTGCTGGTTTTAAAATTGTCTTTGGTTCGGCCTGTAATCGTGACGCAACCATCAGCATCAATTTCACATAAATCACCGGTATGGAAGAAGCCTTCGTCATCAAAAGCCGATTGTGTGACTTCTGGTTCTAGATAGTAAGCACTCATGAGGCCGGCAGATTTCACTAATAACTCGCCGTTGTCAGCTTGTTTGATCTCACAGCCTTCAACTGCGCGTCCTACGCTGCCAATTTTGCTGGCATCAAATGGGTAGTTGATAATCGAGTATGCACAGTTTTCAGTCATGCCCCATGCTTCACTGATATTCAGTCCAATCTTGTGATACCAAGTGACGAGAGATGGTGGGATAGGTGCTGAGCCAGAGCCTAATAAATGGCAATGCTGTAGTCCAAGACCTTCACGGATTTTGCGTTTCACAATACTGCTAAGAATTGGAATTTTTAGCAGCATATTGAGCCGTTTGTAACCGATGCGGTCGACAATGTTCTTTTGGAACAAGCTCCATAAGCGTGGCACGGAGAAAAATACCGTGGGTCGAGCGCGTTGAATATCGTCCACGAAGCTGTCTAGGCTTTCGACAAAGGCGACTTGGCTGCCGGAATAAAAAGATGACCCTTGAATTGCAACACGTTCTGTAATGTGTGCTAAAGGTAGATATGATAAAAGCCGATCTTTGGGGGTGGTTTTTAAATCTCTAACCACCGCTTTACAGGTTTCAGAATAGGCGTGGAAGGTTTGGATAGCGCCTTTAGGTTTGCCGGTGGAACCCGAGGTATATATCAGCGTCATAATTTGTTCCGCTGTTGGTAACGGCGCTTCGACGAGCGGCTCTCCAAGTTCCAATAGTTGTTCCCAATGATACTGAGCGGGCATTGTTTCATAGGGCAGTGCGATTCGTAACAGCTCACCGCCAACGCCGGCTTCTTGTTCAGCCCAGTAATCGAGTTTGCCAACAAAAATTGCTTTTGCACCACTATGCTCCAATACATAGTTAATGGTATCTGCATTGGCTGTTGGATAAATCGGTACGCTAATATAGCCGCCATGCATCAAGGCTAAATCGATGATAAACCACTCTGCGCAGTTCTTAGATAGAAGGCCTATTTTGTCTCCAGGTTGGAAGCCAAGGTGACGAAGTGCGCCGGCAATCTGCTGCACCTGGCTTTGTACCTGCTGCCAAGTGAAATCCTTATACTGGCCATCAATGGGTTGTCTTAAATAAACTTGGTCACCTTGGGTTTCTACCCAACGTCCTAACATTTCAACGGGTGTGGTAATGTGCTCTGTCATTGGCGTTTCCACTGGCTGTGTCATGAGTGCTTCCATTTATCATTCCATTTATTTTTCTTATTAGAACTCAGACCAGTATGGGAATATTTGTGATCTATCGCAAGTTTTTTGGGCAATTGAGAGGTGTGGCGGGTGTCGGTTTCGCTGATGTTTCGACATTATGAATCGAACAGGTGTTTAAATTGCGGCGATGCTCTAGAGCTAGAGCGGATTGCCCGCACTAGCTATGTTTAAAAGAACGTTTTAAAAATAATTAAGAAAAAGTACAAAATTAATGTTTGTTGCAGGCTATTCTGGTTCTGCATCTGGATCAGGCGCGCGCATTCTTTCCCACCAACAAGCGTCGGCAACGATTTGACCTAGGGGGTCAATGGCAGGGTAAGGGATCCCTTTTCGGCGACACGCTTTCGCGTAAATCGGATGACCTTGCTCAAATAGTTTGGTTTGACAATAGGCCTCATCAAGTTTGCGTTGTCCGTATAAGTTGGCCAGTTGTCGCTGTCGTTGAGCTTCATACATCATTAACGCTGCCGCGACAGATACATTGAGTGATTGCACCATCCCAATCATCGGGATTTTTACTTGATGATCGGCATGTGCGATGGCTTCAGCACTCACACCATCCCGTTCGTTGCCAAGCACGATTGCGGTGGGTTTGGTGTAATCGATTTCTCTAAAGTCGACAGCTGACTCTGAAAAGTTGGTCACGACCACTTGCATTTCCTGGCGTTTAAATTGTTCAGCGGCTTCACTAAAATGGTAGTGCTTAATGGTTTTCACCCATTGTTGGCTTCCTGAAGCTGTATTGCCAGAAACGCGCATTTCGATATCTGGCCACACCGCATGCACTTGATGAATGCCAATGGCATCAGCAGTTCGGATGACAGCGGCAATATTATTGGTCTTATGGACCTTATCAAGACATACCGTGAGATCTGGCTGGCGGTTATCTAACATTTGATTTATGCGTTGAAGGCGTTCTGGACTCATGCGACTAACTCAATGGTTTATATCTATCGAATTCAATGTGGAAATTAGAATATTTTGTAGCATTAAAAAAGGGCGCTCAGCGCCCTTTTCTTGATGGTGTTGGGCTATAGCTCCATGACACCATCCATTTCAACCAACGAATCTTTTGGTAGCTGTTTGACACCCACAGCAGCACGAGCTGGGTAAGGCTGACTGAAGTAGCGACTCATGACTTCGTTGACTGTGGCAAAGTTGCTTAGATCGGTCATATAGATATTGAGTTTGACGATGTTTTGCAATGAACCACCTGCAGCTTGAGTCACTGCTGTTAGGTTTTCAAAAACCTGTACAACCTGTGCAGCAAAATCATCGCTGACCATTTCCATCGTCTCGGGAACTAATGGGATCTGCCCTGAAAGATAAACCGTATTGCCAACTTTGACAGCTTGTGAATAGGTGCCAATAGCCTGCGGGGCTTTGTCTGTTGCGATAATGATTTTGTCAGCCATAGATTGTCCCTCACTCATTTTTGTCGATTTTTATATTGTATGCTTGGAATTATTTCTTTAGCGGTTACGGGAGGTTCTTAATACCTCGGGTAATACGCGGATACGACGCATTACGTTTGCTAAATGAATTCGATCCGTTACCGAGATGCGCAGGTTAATCATATACACGCGACCATCGCGTTCTTCGGTGCTCAAGTTATGAATGTTTGAGCCCGCAGATGCAACAATAGAAGTGATTTTTGCGAGCGCGCCCTGATGGTTCACCAACTCGACACGCAAATTCGCTTGATATTCGACACCTTCAACATTGTCCCAATGTACTGGGATATATTTATCAGGCTCGCTTTGATAACCGCGGATGTTGGCACAATTCTCCATATGTACCACCAAACCTTTACCTGGGCTGACATGCGCGATAACCGCATCCCCTGGGATCGGGCGGCAACAATTGGCGAAAGTGACAAGCATGCCTTCTGCACCGCGAATCGGCATCAGATTGGATTCTTTATGCTCTCTTGACTCGATTTCATCGCCAAGTAGACGTTTTGCCACCACAATGCTCATGGCATTGCCTAACCCCACGTCAGCAAGAAGTTCATCAAAGCTCTTGTGTTTCGTGGCTTCAATGACCCTGTTAATCTGTTCTTCAGTAATATCTGAAATCTTCTTGGGGTTCAATGCGTGGTTTAGAAGACGTTTGCCTAAACTTATCGCGTCATGGGCGGTCAGGCTTTTTAAGGTCTGACGGATCTTCGCACGGGCTTTACCAGTCACGACAAAGTTCAACCAAGCGGCATTGGGTTTAGCCCCTTTAGTATTAATGATCTCGACGGTTTGGCCTGAGATAAGCGGTTGGCTCAGCGGGTAAGATTGACGGTTAATTCGAGCACCAACACAGGTGTTACCGACGTCTGTATGTACTTCGTAAGCGAAGTCGACTGCAGTTGCACCCACTGGGAGTTCTAAAATGCGACCATCTGGGGTAAACACATAGATTTCTTCGGGGAACAGTTCGGTTTTTACGTTTTCTACAAATTCAAATGAAGTGCTGGCGCTTTGCTGTAATTCAAGCAAACTTTGCATCCACTTACGGGCACGAACTTGCGCAGTGGTTCCACTTGGCTGGCTTCCGCCTTTATAAATCCAGTGCGCAGCAACCCCTTTATCTGCCATCAAATCCATATCTTTGGTACGGATCTGAATTTCAACAGGTACCCCGTGCGGGCCAAATAATGAGGTATGCAAAGATTGATAGCCGTTGGCTTTCGGGATAGCAATATAATCTTTAAAGCGGTTGGGTCTTGGCTTATACAGCCCGTGCATGGCACCCATTACGCGATAGCACATGTCGATGTCTTCAACGATGACACGAAAGGCGTAGATATCCATGACTTCTTGAAACTGGAGCTCTTTACTCTGCATCTTGTTATAGATGGAGAATAAGTTTTTTTCCCGTCCTTTCACACGACCTTCAAACCCCACGTCTTCTAGACGGGTTTTGATGGCGCCTTCAATCCCTTCGATGAGTTCATTACGATTACCGCGAGCAGCCTTAACGACCTCTTTTAAGACACGATGACGCATCGGGTAGTAGGCCTGAAAACCTAAGTCTTCTAGCTCAGTCTTAATATTATGAATACCAAGGCGATTGGCAATGGGGGCATAAATCTCGAGGGTTTCACGGGCGATACGACGACGTTTATCTGGACGCAATGCGCCAAGCGTTCGCATATTATGTGTACGGTCGGCAAGCTTAATGAGGATGACTCGAATATCTTGAGTCATGGCCATCATCATTTTGCGGAAGTTTTCAGCTTGCGCTTCTTTCTTATCGCGGAACTTTAGCTTGTCTAGTTTCGAGACGCCCTCGACTAACTCTGCAACAGACTCACCGAATAATTCGGCTAAGTCTTGCTTCGTGACGTGGGTATCTTCAATGGTGTCGTGCAGCAAAGCAGCCATCAAGGTCTCGTGATCAAGACGCATATCCGACAAAATGCACGCAACCGCAACGGGGTGGGTAATGTAGGGTTCGCCACTTGTTCGCATTTGCCCTTCATGGGCATCTCTTGCGACTCGATAAGCCTGCTTGAGAAGATCAATTTGCTCAGCGTCTAGATACTTGCTGGCGGATTCGTTAAGACTTTCAAACAGGTACAAGTGGCGCTACTCCTTACAGTGAACGGCCTTCAGCTATTGCTGCAACCGCTGCAATTTCAGCAGCTTCGCGTTCACGTACAGTTTGACGCTCATCAGCGTCTAGGGTGTCAGCTGTGACTAAGCCTAGCTCGATTTCACGAAGAGCCAATACAGTTGGCTTATCGTTTTGCTCTTCTACCATTGGGTCTTTACCCTGAACAGCAATTTGGCGAGCACGACGCGCTGCAACCAGGATCATGTCAAAACGGTTGCCGATTTGTTCAACGGCGTCTTCTACAGTTACGCGAGCCATGTGGTAAAACTCCAAAGTTATGGATAGGAAAAAATGACGCAAAATTATACATGAAGGCAACTAATCTGCCAACAGATCGTTAAGCATATCATTGTGGGTGTGGATCTGACTAGCTTGAGTGAGCCTTTGGCTACGAATAATTGCTTTGAAATCAGTCAGCGCACTGTCAAAGTCGTCATTTACAATAACAAACTCATATTCATTATAGTGTGACATTTCAGAGACACACTGTGCCATACGTGAATCAATCACCGCTTGGCTGTCTTGACCGCGGCCAGATAAACGGCTCGCCAACTCTTCGCGAGACGGTGGCAAAATGAAAATGCCAATGGCTTCAGGCATGACGGCTTTGACTTGTTGAGCCCCTTGCCAATCGATATCCAAAAACACATCAATACCGTTGGCGAGTGTTTGCTCAATGACGGTTCTTGACGTGCCATAGTAGTTGCCAAAAACTTCGGCCCATTCGAAAAACGCCCCTTGTTCAATGAGCGCTTTAAACTCGTCGACCGACACAAAATGATAATGTTCAGCATTCACTTCACCGGGACGCATCGCACGGGTGGTGTGTGAAACAGAAACCTGCATATCAGCGGGTTTATCCTGCAATAACGCAGAGATAAGAGAAGACTTACCTGCACCACTGGGTGCCGATACAATAAATAGGTTGCCGCGTGCGGTCATGAGTATATATCCGAGAGTTGTAGTGTCAGCCAGCCCTTCAAGAGCTGTTATTTAGCTTTAGCGAGCCATTATATCGAAACTTGACCAACTCTCGCTAGGGATAATCACAACTTCGATGAAACTCGGTTTATCTAAGATTGATATCACCGAATAGTCACTGACAAAACATGGGAAATTGGTTAGTCTTCAGGTGCATTTATTCCGTGCCGGGCGATTGAGCCTGCGCTTCATTTTGAATTTTGGTAGGTAAGTTATTTTGTTGAAGCCTTTTATATGTATTCAAGGGCATGACTCAAAGGTGCGCTTTGCTGTAGTCGCGCTTGTCGCCCATGTCTTGATCTTTTTGCTGTCTCTTTTTGTTCATGTGGGTGTACTTTTCTTTGTTGCGGCTTTCCTCATTGTTGCCGTTGCACTCTCTGCATGGCGTCGTGCGCAAGATGCCAATGTGAGCCAAACCAAAACCGCAGTGCCTTTGGTGGCAGCCGTTGGTTCACCGGTTTTGTTAGCGTTGCTTGGGGCGCTTGATGCGGCCATTTGGTTACAATTACTTTTTTTAGTGGTTGGCTTGTCGCTCAGTGGATTGCTGGCCATTTTGCCTGCTTCAACGCCGAGGCAGTACGTATTGGGCTATGATGGCCCGGCGAACGAAAATGTTCCGAAAAAGGCGAACAATCGGGCTCCTCGGGAGCGAGTTGAGCCGATTATTGCGCAAGGAGAGTCTTCGCATGTGGGTCACCCCGTCGATGAAAATGCCTCTTCTAAATATACTGAACCATCGATTTTAAACGAGTCCGTGCAGATGCCATCTGAAGCTGAATGTAATGCGGCTTCACAAAGACAGTATGACTCTCGTCAAGCGAACGCCACCCCTGTTTGGCTGCAGCAGGTTTTGTTACACCAAAATAAATTGGCAGCGGGCTGCGTTGGATTATTGTTGATCGCCACGACGATAGGTTTGTGGCCACAACATGCCCAGCCACTTGATTCGGCGCAGCTTGAAGCAAGCACTGAGCAGCAATCTTTACATTTAGAAACGAAACAACAGCGTGCGGTGACTGCTCAAGCAAAGTTACCGGATGGACTGGGTCTGCAACTTCAAGGGCGAGTTCTAGTATTGCACTGGTTAGGAGAAGAAGGGGCTGCTAGTCAATTATGGGATTTAGCTTCAGCCGAAGGCGACAAGAGTTGCGCCTATGCGGAGTTTAATAATGGTAGTCGATATCGCCCGCTTGACGTTGCCCTGACTGAGCAAGGCACGACTGAAGCTCGCTTTAGCCCGCTAGATACCCAAGCCGTGGTTAAAGATGTTGCACTTCGAGGCAATCTAAGAATATGCGGTTATCGCTTCAGCCTAAAAGGCAGCCAAGCGGCTTTGGCCAAAGTGGATGACTTTGCTGCGCTAATTCAGTAGTGCAGTCAATCGGAGTCACAGCGAGCAGGCTAGAGGATATATGGATAGACCGGATTTAAAAGCAATTCGTCAACTTATTTTGCCGCACTATGTCTTAGATAAAAGAGAGCCCCATCCGGGGATTTCAGCAAGCGGTAACGTGAATACCAATGAACAAGCAAGCATACAGCCACTTGGAGATGGTTTGATTAACCAAACCTATTTAGTCTCTCTTGCGCATACTCAAATGGTTTTGCAACGCATCAATTCTCATGTTTTTCCAAACCCCAAGGCCGTTGTGAATAATGCGGTGAAAATTTCACAGCAGTTGCTCGCTTTGCAACAACAAGGCCGTTATCCAATGGTCGTTGTGCAACCCATTGCTACGCGAGCGGGGGAATACTTTGTGACTCACCCACAACTGGGTTTTTGGCGCGCAATGACGTACGTTGCTGAAAGTGACGCATATACTGTCCCGCAGTCCAATGCGCAAATTGCTGCTGCGGCAACGGCTTTTGGTCAATTCTGTGCGGCTTTATCGACATTGGATTCAAGTTGCATCAACGAAGTGATCCCTCACTTTCATCATTTACCTCATCGCTTGCAGCAACTACAAGCAGCTATAGAAAGTGCTGACAATGAACGCTTGAACCGAGCCCGAGACTGGTGTGATTTTGCGCAGTCACAACAAATTTTGCTGGCTGAACTAAAAGCATGTTTAGTTGACTTACCGATGCGGATTTGTCACTACGATACCAAGCTCAATAATATGCTCTTTAAACAATCTCGGAATGAACCCTTAGCCGTAATCGATCTGGATACTTGTATGCCCGGATATCTCATGTACGATTTTGGTGACATGGTGCGCGCTATGTGTGCCAGTAACAAAGAAGATATGCAAAAGTTTGATGATATATTTATCAAGCCCGGTGCTTTTGCCGCTTTAGCACAAGCATATGTTGCAGCACTCCAAGGTGTGATTGTCCCGCGAGAAGTACAAAGTCTTTGGCTCGGCGTAAAGCTGGTTATTCTTGAACTTGCGGTGCGATTTTTAACAGATTACCTCAATGGTGATTTGTATTTTCAAACTGAATATGCGACGCACAATTTAGATCGTGCACGGAATCAATTTACCCTATTCAAAAGTGCCCTCAATCAGCAGCAGACGTTGCAAGCATTGCTGCCAAAGGTATAGCCCCTCCATTGTTCTATTGTTCACTTTTTAAAAAAGTCGACCTTGTTGGTGACTTTGTGATGGTATTTGAGTGTCTCCAAGTTGAAACGGGGAGCCAAGCGGCATAGGCTCACTTGGCTTTGTTATTTCTTGACCAACAAAAGAGTGGCGTAAATTGGGTTGCAACCATGAATCAAAGTTAGATACGGATTGATTTGTAGGCGACAGCCATGCAGCAAGGCTTTGGTTATCGTTTGGTAAAATCATTGGGCTCGCTTTGCTGTGATAAGGCTGCAGGTTTGGCTCGGGCGGTAAAGTAATGATGGAGCAGGAAGTCATGAGCGTGCCAGTATGGGGATGTTGCCATTGCCGAAAAAGCCCCGCAAAAGCGATGGCACAATCTTGTGCGATAAAGTCGAAATAACGTGACTTCCCTTGCTGCTTTTGAGTTTCGCCAAAACCACGGGCTACAACCACGCAACGGCTGTGGCGATAGGGAAGATAACTCGCGCTGCCTTTTTGGTTAAGCTTGTCAAATCGGCTATTAAATGAAGTGTAACGGCTAGGCTTAAACCCTTCGGCGGTGGCGTCTTGTAACAACCACCAATTGGCGGTTTGCAACTGACGAACGCCGTCAACTTCACGCACGATACTGATATCATGGGTGGGCATTTTAAATCGACCAGTTTGCAGCTCAGCTGGATTGCATACTTTCATTTCGCGCATTAAAGCCTGTACAAACCGGTCATCAATTATATTTAGTCGTCCACACATAATGGTTGATTTAAAGATGCAATTTAACGCTTCAAAAACTCGTAGCCAGATTTAACCGCGCCCCAGACTTGTTGATCATCACCGTTCCAACCACGATCCCAACTGACAATTTTGTCTGCCGTGACTGTCACCTCTGAAGTTGCGTAAGTTGCCCCGCGTAATTGACTCAAACAAGACTTTTTATCCGTAGAACCTGAAAAGCTTTGACTGGCTTCGTCCCAAGTTAAAAATACGGTGCAACCCTGCTTTTCAGTTAAATCTTTTGGTGTTAACGATGCAAATGGCGCTTCTTTTTTGTAAGCACCAGCAAAGCTGAGTGGGTTGTCAAAAGTATAGACTTTACTGGCGAATTTGGTCTCTGATAATGCAGTGACTCGATATACCCGTTGACGATATGGCTTATAAAGGTGCGACGCCGCGGCTTGCTCTACATATAGCCATGAGTCGCGGTATTGAGGCCAAATCTGTTTCATATTCAGATGAATATTAAAGAAGTCTTTGTCATCAATGGATTGCTGCTCGCTATTGAAGTGACCTTGCATCCACTGTACCAATAGTGCTTTTTTGCTTTGTAGCGGGGTTGCAGGCTCTTGAGTTTGATCCGCGGCCAACGTTTGGTTTGTCGAAAATAGAGATAGACAGCCGAGTAGAGTAAGCGCTTTTATTTCCAAGGAGATATCCTTCCTATCAACTGATTTAAAAAGTTATTTTAATTATTGCCACACCATAACGGCTTATCTAGCCCCTCTCAAGCGACTCAGCTCCGATCCTGTAAAAAAACACACAAAGAGGGTGTAAATCAGTGCGAGTTGACATACTGACGTTCCTTATAACCTTGCCTAACAAAATTTGAACAAAAGAAAAGCGATATGGTGCTCAGCTTTGACGGGTATTTGCGTAGCTTTTGATTTGTACGCTTATGTGCTAATTCAATTGCACTAGTACAAAAGAGGGGGACGGTCTTTTTTGCGTTAAAATTTATTTAAAAACATACTCTTAACATTCGAAAGCATTGATTGCTTTCAGATGAATATGTAACAAATAAATAGACCTTATTCTGATGGTCTATAGGTGAATAAGTTGTAAATTTGAGTGACCAAAAGATGCGGGTTTTCTATACGCCTTACCAACAAATTGCAGTTTGTCATGGCGGCTTAACCCCATTGTATGTACAAGGAAAAGTGCATAAGGACAGATATATGCAAGTCAAAATCAAAAATTGGTTACGGCTGTTTCCCTATCTTATTACGTCAATTCTGGGCTTACCGTTTTTAACTTGCGCCAGTGATATTCCAATAGAGTTTGAAACAGAGCTTTCTTTGCCCCTGCAACTGTTGTTGGAGCAAGGGCGACACAATAATCAAGCTTATCTTTTGCAATATGGTGCACGAAATAGCGCAGTATTGTTGCAATCTGGTTTGAAAAACCAGTTGGTATCCCAACAACTTGGTCAAGAGAACCAGTTGAGTGTGGCTCAGGTGGGGATGAAAAACCAAGTTAGCCTTACCCAGTGGTCAGCAAAAAACAGTGCCAAAGTGCAGCAATATGGCACAGGTAATCAAGTACGGCTACTTCAAGCCAATCAAGAAAACCAAACCAACATCAGCCAATTTGGCGATGGCAACCAAGTTCGGTTGCAGCAATTTGGTGGCGCTCGCTTTTCGGTGGAGCAGCTATCTGATCACGCAACCATTTTCATAATGCAGTACTAAAAACCTCAACCTTTACATCTAAATATCGGTACCTATTTTGGAGTTGAATATGAAAAATCTAACCAATAAATCGTTACTCGCAATCGCCATTGCCGTTGGCTTATCTTCTACAGCTTTTGCCGATGGCAACTCTGCGCATGTGGAGCAGGTGAGCGCAATGGGCACCGCGACGGAGCAAGTTGCAATTGTTGCTCAAGCTGGTGTCGCTAACAGCGCCCAAGTCACTCAAGTGGGTGAAGCGCAGCGTGTTGATGTTTCACAGCAAGGCCTTTTTTCAAGTTCACAAGTGAATTCTGCTGGCATTGCAAACCGAGTGGCTATTAGCCAAGTTGGCGAATCTAATTTCATTGAAATTGATGTCAGTGGTGTCAATAACCTTTCTGAGACCAGTCAGGATGGCCTATATAACGCAGCGGCATTCTATGTGGAGGGTGAGGGGAACCGTGGCTACATCAAACAAAGTGGTGAAGGTAACTATGCTGTGATGTATGAAGAAGGCTCACCATATAGAAACCAGGGTAATGGTAACGTATTGGATGTGGCGCAGGATGGCCTAGGTAACTATTCGCTGGCGAAGAATATTGTCGGTGATAGCAATAGTTTTGTGGTTACTCAAAGTGGAAGTTTCAACCAAACGGAATTGACCAATCTTGAAGGCAGCGGCAATTATGTTGAGATGACGCAAAATGGCGAAGGCAATATGTCAAGGCTAGATATGGCCGCCGGTGATGCGAATTCATTTAATGTGATGCAAGATGGTGTGGATAACGTAGTAGGTGCGCCAAATGTGGCACTACTAAGAGGTTATGCCAATGATGTAGATGTTTGGCAGGTTGGCGAGGCGAATGGTAATAATTTAGCTGTAATCGGTGATGCCAACAGGGTTGAGAATTATCAAGGTGGCGTAGCTAACCAGGCCAATATTGCGGTAACAGGGTCTGATAACTATGTTGGTGTTGGCCAGTATCGAGAAGGTAGAAACCAAACCAGTGTGGCGGTTTTGGGTGAAAACAACTATGCGATAACGTGGGCTTTTGGCTCAGAAAACCAGGTGGCAATTGGACAGGTTGGTGAGCTTAATATGGTTCAGCTATTGGTCGACGGTGCTAACAACCAGGTAAACTTAGCACAAATGGGTACAGGTAATGGCGTTGATATGTTTGAAGTTGATGGCCGTGATAACTACTTAGAGCTCAGCCAAGTGGGTAACGGTAACATGCTCAATGGCTCGCAAGCGGGCTCATTAAATGCAGCTGTTGTCACTCAAGTTGGTGAGGGCAATGTAGCCACAATTACGCAAAATTAACGACTAGGTTTGAGTAACGAAAAAGGGAGCTGCGGCTCCCTTTTTATTGTTTGGTGTTTGCTCGTTGAGAGCTAGTTTGTGTGCTTTTAATCACTTCAAGTTAAAAATAAACAGGGATTTAGGCAGTGGAGAAGTGACAGTGGTAGTTTTGCGACCACCTGAGAAGTTCGACCCGGTTACGTGACTGGGTTTTACGAAAAATTGAAGAGATATGCGCTTTAACCGTGTGCTCGCTGATGCAAAGGCGGTGGGCGATTTCTTTATTTCTCGCGCCGCTAGAAACCAGCTGAATGATACTGCGCTCTCTTTGGGTTAATGCTTGCCACATACTCAATGTTTCTTGTTGCGAATGGCCGTTGTCAGCATCATTGTTTTGTACTAAACGTTCAAAGGCTCGGCTTATCAATGGTCGTTCAAACCAAAGCTCACCTTCGGCCATTCGTTTCAGGCCTGTCATCAGTAAGTCCATGCCTTGGTCGGTATAGAGCAGCCCTCTTAGTCCAAGCAAAAGTGCCGATTCAGCTTCGATTGATCCTCGCTTGACTTGATATAGGGCAACAGGCGCAATCGCAATCAGTTTTGCAACGACTGTTGGCATGCCTTTATTGTCTAAGGAACCGCCTTGTTGAGGGACTAGAAATATACATTGTTCAGTATGTTGCGTTTGCAACGCATCACTGAGCCGGTTATAAACCTGGGTTTTGAGGCCGATGGACTCGGCGAGGATCGCTAAGTGGCAAGGCGCTGCAATTTCGTGCAGAAAGATGAGTTCTGTTGCTGTTTTCATAAGCTTTCATCCAATCCTTTGTTTGTTAACTTCCTTGCCAAAGATGCCAAGTAACAAACTTAACCTTGTTTGTGGTAATGCTGCTAGGCTGACACAAAAAGGTGACAATTTACTCACTATCTAACCCAATAATTTAGCATTAATGAAAGCAAATTAATCCGTATATAAACAGATGTTAATTTAATACTAGGGCTAGCATGAAAAATGACCCTATGACTGTCAGCGGCTACTTGCGACTGGGCTTTAGCTCGCAGTCGCAAGTGCGCTAGACTTTTCTTCTAGGTATTAATACCTAGGTATTTGTATCTAGGTCTTTATCACTAGGTCTTTGGTTGATTTTGCGGCCCATGTGCTGCGTTTTTTGCAGGTAACCAATAGCCCTGTTCAATCCCCTTGTCGACTAATTCTGCCACCGCCAGCTCAATTGCTTGAAGGACACAGAGCTGCACCGGTTCATTGGTGGTGTAGCCAATTTCAGCTTCTGCCAGACGATTTAAGCTGGTGAAGCGCATTAGCCCAGCTCTTAACTCTTGGGAAAAAATGCGCTTACTTGAAGAAATCGACATCATAACCTTGCCACTATGGACATCAATGGCGCGCAGATACACAGTCACTTGATCCTCGCGGTAACGCTCTGAGGCGCCTATGCCATAGTACTCCAGCCCAGCGCCACCAGTGCCGATATTGGTTTCATAACTGACAATGCCGCCTTCTAGCAGTAATCTAGCATCGGTGAGCGCTGGAATATCACTGCCCTTGGTATTGGTTTTCAGACGATTAATGACCAGTTTTCGCTCTGTGAGCAAGTTTTGCAGCCCTTCTCGTTCGACCGGTACAAACCAGTGAGTATCTAATAGGGTTTGCATCAGCATTGAAGTCGCACCTTGGGTGACTGCGGTTGAAAAAGAGCTCACGTTTTGCTGCGGTTTATATTGTCCAGTTTGATCTCTAAATGAATATACAGCAACAGGGATAGGCATCGCGGGTGCAGGCCTTGCCTGAATGGCTTTCATCGTTTTGCTGACTGGATTGATTTGTGCCGGTGTAATATTAAATTCAGGCTTAGGCACCATGCTACAGCCTGCAAGCAGGGTGATACTAAGGAATACGATAAAGCGCTTCATCGTGTTACCCTCCATACACAGGCATTTCAATCACCGTAATTTCGCCGGTGAGTAAGTTGGTGATAGTAATTACTACGCCATCGCCGACAGTCGCCACTTCAATTCTAAAGTCGCCTGTATCGTATACGCCGTCGGAAATGTCTCCGGTTGCGACACCACGCGTAATCGTATTCATAATATTGCGCTCTAACGATTCTTTAAAACGTGTCACAAAGCTTTTTTCTGAAGTTGCCGAAGTATGGTCGTTCTGTGCATTGGCTTTATTTAACAGAAACGTGCCATTGAGTGGCGAGCCGCCAAAGCTAGGGTTTACCGGCGTATAGATGAGTTCGGTCGCGTTGCTACTTGCCACAATCAAAATGCTGGCAAATAGCATGTAGAGTTTATTTTTCATTGGGTTCGCCTTATTTTTATAGTCCATTTTCTTGCTCTGCAAGCCCAGCCGCGATCGCATTGGCCTGCACTTGGGCCATGTAGTCAATGGTGACTAAAATGGCTTGTTCTGCGCTTTCCTTAATTGGGTTGTTCCGGCGGCCAAAGTGTGTGGCATATATTTGCTGGCCATTAATCGATAAAGTGAGCCTTGTGCCCGCCTGCGGGTATACAGTTTCGGTTAAGGTGACGTTATAGCCTTGGGTGAAAGGTAAATCGCGCCAATAACTGGAATAGTAATAGTTAAAATCTTTACCAAAACGGGTGAGAGTTCTGTCAATGACCAAGCCACTAATTTCAAGCTCGGTATTGGCCATAGTAAGGCTTGAGCTGAAGAAGAGTGCGAGTAAAAATGCTCGATAACGCATATGCTTCCCTGACGATCAATTGTCCTAAACGGAGCCGAAAAATCGAAACGTACTAGCGGCCAGGCTCCCAACTTGCGAGCCTGTGGCTGCCAACTTGTTTTTATATTGATGAATCCTTGATAAAACTTAACAAAAAACATTTCGGTAAAATTGATCATACATAGGGTTAACAGCTTAAAAACATTTAACCCGCCCTTTGTACTAGTACTTTTGGGTAGTCTAACTAAATATCTTTTAATCCAATTGAAAGCGATTATTTGCTAGGGAGGGAGCCGTGCAGCCTGATGAGTTCAAGGCGACGGTTTTGTGGTACTAATTCCGTTGGTGGGTAAGTATGAAGGTAAAGATGTATGTGATTGCATACACAATACCTTCGTGTGTGAAAGGATTTACAAATTCTAGGGCAGGCTTTTACCTTACGATGCAAGGCCTCGCTTTGCAGCTCACGGTGGCGAGCTGCACTAAGCGGCGGTTTCTGCCAAGCTCTTCATACTGAATAGATGGCGACTAGCTCAAGCGTAAGCCTAGCCGCCACGTTCCCATCGTGGGATCAGAGTACATAATAAAGCACGAGGTAAGTTGCCAATAAGACTGCGACCCAGATAACCATGGTTTCTGTTGGCCAAAGTCTAGCCGAATTGCCTTTGGGACGTGCTTCCTCACTATCGTACGATTGATTGATCATCAGCTTGATTGAGGCAATGGCAGATTGCTCAACTGTGCTGTACGCGTTGAACATTGTTGCCGCAACCCTTTTGATGATGTTTGGCATAAATCGACGATAAATCCAATCCGCATCGAGGTTTGTAGACGGAAGCTCCGGCGGATACATATGTCGTAAATTGAGCCAAACAAAAGCAAGTGCCGAGAAAAATAGTAGCTGTAGCTGCGTGAGCACATGAGTGAGATCATAGGGTTGATAACTTGCATCCCAAGGTAGTAAGGCATATACCGTGTATTGGGGGAAGGTCCCGATGGTGACACAGGCTAAGGCCGCTAAAGTCATGGCGATGAGCATATTCTTTGGCGGTTCAGTGGTGCGTATCCCAGAGTCATGGGCGAAAAAGGCAAAGTATGGAATCTTAATCCCCGCATGGTGGAAAACACCCGCCGCTGCAAATAATAAGAGTAGCCAGACAATGTCGTAACCTTCCGCAACCGCTGCACTCATAATCATGGACTTGGATACAAAGCCACTAAATAGTGGGAACGCGGAAATGGATGCTGCGCCGACGATACACAAAATTGTGGTTTTGGGCATGCTCTTATATAGCCCGCCAAGTTCAGAACCATTGATCTTGCCAGTCATATGCAGCACGGCACCCATGGTCATCATTAACAAGCCTTTAAAGATGACGTCATTAAAGGCGTGAGCCACAGCACCATTGAGCGCGACCGATGTGCCGATGCCGATGCCGACGACCATAAAGCCAATCTGGTTAATCATACTGTAAGCCAGTACTCGCCTAAGATCGTTCTCGATAACCGCGAAGAAGATCGGGAAGCAGGCCATGGTGACACCAATCCAAACCAATAATTCAGTCCCCGGAAAGCCACGAGCCAGTGCATAAACAGCCACTTTAGTGGTAAAGGAGGCAAGAAAAATTGTACCGGTTGGGGTGGCTTCAGGATAGGAGTCTGTGAGCCAGTTGTGGGCAAAGGGGAAAGCACATTTGATCCCGAATGCGATGAAAATTAACCAAGCGCTGAGTTGAGCGAGTCCTTGGTTTTCTAGACCGATCTCATTAAAAAGCAAGCTATTATTGAGCTTGGCATAAATTAATAATCCGGCGAGTAATATAACTCCCGAGAGGACTTGAATAATCAAATAGCGAATGCCGGAGGAGTATGCCTTCTTCGTTCTTCGCGCCCAAATTAGGAAGACTGAAGTGAGCGCCAATAGCTCCCAAAATATAAATAGTGTCAGTAGATCACCGGCAAACACAGCACCGACCGCACTGGCGGCATAGGCTAAGCTTGCGACGTGTTGTACGCTATCTTTGACATGAAGTGCATAAATGATGGCGATAAATGAGGCGATGTGGAACAGATAGCCAAACATTAAACTGAGTTTGTCTATACGTACCGGTTGCAACTCGTATCCCATAAATTCAAGCGACCAGAATATGCCGGAATCTAATCCGTAAAGATTCAGAGCGCCCACTAATGGTGTGAGTACCATGATGGTATTTCGAAGTTGCCCGCGTAATAACAGCGCGAATATTGCGCCAATTAATAATGGCAGAAATGGTGGTAGCATGAGCAGGCTATTCATCGTAATAGTCTTCCCCTCGCATTAGGAATTTACGCATCTCTTTAGCTATGAGTACTAATACGACGCAGCCAATAAAACCATATATGGCGTAAAAAGCAGGGATATTCTCCCAGTCATGGTAGATGTGTCGATGTACGACAAAGTCAACGATAACTAATAGCGCGCAAATGACATAAAAGACACGCAATAGTTTTTGAATATTCTCAGGCTTATCGAAGAAGGCTGATGAATTCTCTTGTTCGGCCATTATCTTCCTCCATCTAATTGGGTTGAAATACCTGGGATTAAATTGATGAGATCTAACAAGGGCTGCGGATAGAAAAATAACGCTAAACAGCCCATTGATGTGATGGTTAAGGCAAGCAGCATCGGCAGAGGGGCTTCCTTAATATCATGCTTGTCCCAAGGTGTGTTTTGTCCTTCCTGTGGGTAGAAGAAGGCTTTAACTGGTATTGGTAAGAGATAGGCGATATTCAGAAGCGAACTAATCATTAGTACGGCTACGATAAAGAGTTTATCTGCTTCTAACGCACCTAATACGAGATACCATTTGCTCCAAGTGCCCGCCATTGGCGGTAAGCCAATGATGCTAATAGCACCAATGGCGAACGCCGTCATAGTAATCGGCATTTGTCGACCGAGCCCGACCATGTCGCTGATGTTCTTTTTGTGGCTAGCAACCATAATGGCGCCAGCACAAAAGAACAGGGTGATTTTGCCAACAGCATGGGTTGCGATATGCATGGCCGCCCCTGCACTTGCAATTGACGTGGCTAATAGGGCTCCGACGACAATATAGCTAAGCTGACTGACCGTGGAATAAGCCAGCCTTGCTTTTAAATTGTCTTTTGTCATGGCGATACACGAAGAGAGAAGCACTGTCGTGGCGCCGATATAGAGCATGACATCCGTGGTACTGAGCTCTTTCAGCATATCGAGGCCAAAGATGTAAATCATGACCTTCAAAATACTAAATACGCCAGCTTTTACGACGGCAACGGCGTGCAGCAATGCACTCACGGGGGTGGGTGCGACCATCGCTGCAGGTAGCCAGCGGTGGAATGGCATGATTGCCGCTTTACCAATACCATAACAAAACAGCACTAATAGACAGCTCAATACCAACTTGCTATGGCTCGCATCAAAGATGCCGCCCGCTTTGAAGTCCAAAGTACCCGTCAGGCTGTATGTTCCTAAAATGGCAAAGAGTAAGAAAGCGACAGAGGTGCCCAACAAGATACCAAGGTAGATGCGCCCACCTTTTTTGGCCGCATCGTTGCCAGCATGCGTGACCAAAGGATAGGTCGACAATGTCAGCACTTCGTAGAAGATAAAGAGGGTGAGTAAGTTGTCTGAGAAACAAATCGCCATCACCGAGCTGATTGCTAAAGCAAAGCAGCAGAAGAAGCGGGTTTGATTCTTTTCATTGTGGCCTCGCATATAGCCGATGGCATATATGGTGGTGATAATCCACAAGAAACTCGCCACTAAGGCAAATAACACGCCCAAAGGTTCGACCGAAAAGCTAATGGTGAGCTGTGGGAAGACTTCAATCAGATCAAGACGCTGCCCTACGCCACTAAAGGTGAGGTCGGTAATTGCTAACACAATAGTAAACAGCAACGCTGCGATTGCTAAAGTGCTGGCTTCACGCAAATTGGGTGATTTGCCTGTCGCAATGACCAATATCGCACCGATAAACGGAATACAAATAGATAGTGCAATTAAAGTTGCTGGTTCAAAACCTTGCCAAATATTCATGGCTTCACCTCCATGACTTGACCATTTTGAAACAGGAGCTCGGCAGCATGTTGTGCGGCTTCAGTGGTAAAGCTGGTATCAATGCCAAAATAGATATTGGCAATGACCAATATCCACATGGGGATTAGCATGGACAGAGGTGCTTCACTGATTTTGGCAACATTGGCTTCATCGGGCTCTTGGAAGTAGGCGGCCTCGAGAATTCGGCCGATATAAACCACCGCAAGCAATGATCCCCCTAATACCGCGGCTGCAATAAACCAATGGCTTTGCTCAAGTGCAGCCGTGACCAGATACCACTTGCTGATAAAACCAACCGTAAGTGGTACACCGATGATGCTTAATCCGGCAAGGGTAAATGCCGCCATTGTCAGTGGCATCCGTTTACCTAGGCCCTTAAATGCGCTGATATCTGCAGAGCCGAGGCGATAGAATACTGCGCCAACCGCCATAAACAGGGCGCCTTTCATCAATGCATGGTTAAAGATATGCAATAAGCCAGACATTAGGCCGGTGACATTAACTAGGCTGATCCCCAGTACCATATAACCGATTTGCGCCACGCTACTATAAGCCAATGTTGACTTCACATTTTTCTGCATTGCAGCAGTATATGAACATTTGAAAATAGCAATGATGGCAAACAGCATCAGAATGGTTTCCATCCCCATACTGTGGAACACATAACTGGCACCGAAGATGGTGAAGATAAAGCGCACCATGACATAAACCGCAACCTTTGTAGCGGTACTGGCTAAGAATGCTGTGACCGCAGAAGGTGCATGGGTATATGCTGGAGGGAGCCACATATGGAGCGGGAACAGTGCCAGCTTGATGCTCACACCAACAATAATAAAGGCAAGGCCAGTATTAATGGTGCGGCTGCTATCGTACAGGTCAATACGTGTTGCCAAATCCAGCATATTGAGGGTGCCGGTTTTCATATACAGCAAACCCACACCAATCAAGATAAAGGTGGCACCAATTGTCCCCATCACTAGGTAGCGAAATGCCGCAGTTAAGCAGCGTTTATCCCTGGCTAAACTCACCAAGGTATAAGTGGCTAGAGATGAAATTTCTAAAAATACGAACAGGTTAAAGGCATCGCCGGTAATTAAAATCCCGGATAAGCCAGCCAAACAGAGTAAATGCGCTGTGTAAAACAACGCATGTTTAGAGCAGTCTATCTCCTTGACAATGCTGTCTTTAGAAAAGAGCAGCACTAAGGTTGAAATGGCTGTCACAGCAACCAACACAAAAGCGTTGGCGGTGTCGATACGTAATTCGATTCCCCAGGGCGCTTGCCATCCTCCGACTGCGTAGCTAATGACACCAGTGGTTAATACTGTGTCTAGCAACTGCAGGGAAATAATACTGGCACAACCACTGACAAGGGTTGCCAGTATCCAGATTGGCATAGTTCGGCCCAATATTATGGCTAAGGGCGCTGCAATTAATGGCAGAATAATAGGGAGTGCCGCTAAGTTTTGCTCAAGCATTAGATTGCATCATCCTCATGTTCAAATTCATTTTCTTCGACGGTTCCGTAAGCACGCTTAATTCGAATAATTAGTGAGAGTCCAACCGCAGTTGTGGCAACACCAACAACAATCGCGGTGAGGATCAACACGTGGGGGAGCGGATTCGAATAGAGCGTGTTGTCATCGACTACAATAGGGGCGGTGCCGCCGGCGACCTTACCCATAGAGATGTACATCATAAAAACTGAGGTTTGAAAAATATTAAGTCCAACAACTTTTTTGACCAAGTTGTTCGCGGAAATGACGATGTAGAATCCTGTCATCATAAGGAAGACAACGATCCAATAGTTGTAATAATCGAGAATTAAATTCATTGGATATTTGACCTCTCCGTTTGGCTGGCAAAGGCGTAAAAAATGGTAAGCATCACAGCAAAAACCGTAATGCCAACGCCGAGCTCAATGATGAGAATGCCGTAATGTTGGCCAGCGACTGGATCTGATGCGAGCAGGTTGTAATCTAGGAAGTTGCCCCCTTGCATCATGCTAAACAGGCCAACACCTGCGTACAGCAAGACGCCGCTTGCGGCCATATAGCGCAGGAACATTGGGCTGATCACAGCCATGGATTTGGCCAGGCCAAATACAAGCCCGTACAAAATGAACGCTGCTGCTGCAATTACCCCGGCCTGAAAGCCACCTCCGGGGCCAAAGTCACCATGGAATTGCACATACAGGGCAAACAGAATCACCAGTGGAATGGTGATTTTGGCGACAATTTGCAACACGCGGTGCTCTTTAAAGCCCGACTCTGGTGTGTTGTTGTCTTCTTCGCGTCGAATACCAAGCAGTGCTAATACCCCAATGGCAGCAGAAAATACTACGACTGTCTCACCTAAGGTATCGAAGCCCCGATAACTCGCAAGCACAGAAGTCACCATATTGGGTAAGCCCACTTCTTTTGGGGAGTCCTCAATATATCTTGGTGCAACATGCTGGTGGATTGGGTTGTCTGGGTTGCCAAATGGCGGCATATCTAACGTGCCGTATATCAGCGCTGCACCTGTCACGCTAACGACCAAAATAGGCAAAAGCTTAGAGTGGGTATTTTCTTTCTCGGTACGCCCTGTCAGTGCCAATGTGCCAAGCATTAATACCGTAGAAATACCGGCGCCAACAGCAGCCTCGGTAAAGGCAACGTCGACGGCATCAAGAACAATAAATACGAGGGCTGATAAGAAACTATAGATACCAAACAGCATCACCACAGCAAACAAATCCTTCAGGAATATCACTCGCAGCGCGGTGAGGGCTAACATCCCGAGTAATATTAAATCAATCCATTCAATCATCTTGGTTGGTACCCCCTTGCTTGGTTGGCTTTTCGGTGAACAAAAGCAGGCCACCGTGTCGGGCTGATTTTGCCAGTGCATGGGATGCAGTTGGGCTGGTGATTAACAAAAACACTAAGATAAATATTAGCTTAGCTGTATTTAAATCAAATGAAGTTTGCAGTAGCAATCCAGCGATCATCAATATTGCAGCGATGGAGTCAGTTAAACTGGCAGCGTGAACGCGGGTAAAAAAGTCAGGAAACCTGAATAGACCCACGGCGCCGGAAAACGCAAAAAAGGTTCCGGCAAACAGCAACAGGCTACTGATAATATCTAAAAAATTCATGGTATATCCGTTTATCCGTTGGCGTTATTCAATCGGGGCTGTGTACTCAAAGTATCGAAGTACAGCGACCATGCCGACAAAGTTAATCAAGGCATAGACAATCGCGATATCGAGAAAGTCAGGTCTGCCCATGAGGTAGCCAATCACGGCAATAAATAGCACGGTTTTGGTACCAAACATATTGACGCCTAAAATACGGTCATAAACCGTGGGGGCGGTAAACGCTCGAGTCAGTGCCATTGCCATGACAACTAAAATGGCGATGGCGGCAGCAGCAAAAATGGTCGTCATGTGCTTTTCTCCCATATTTGTGCAACCCGGTTTTTCATATCTTCCTGCTCCAGCTCTTCAATTGAAGGGTGTTGCAAGGCGTGGACGGTAATTTGGTCATCTTCTAGATCGACACTAATGGTACCGGGGGTCAGCGTGATGGAGTTGGCATACAGCACTCGCGCTGACTCTGGCATATCCTTAACGTCAATTTTTGCCACAGTGGGTGAGACTTTTTCTGGAGAGGTCCAGATAAGCTTGGTGACTTGCATGCTCGATTTGAATATTTCACCAACCAGCCAGATGCAATAATGCATCAGCTGATGATCTTTTCTGACGAGATTTTGTTGAGTGTCGACTGCATCCATTCGTTTAATGACGATGAGTACAATTGCGACAGATAAGGCGCCGAAACTCAAAAGTAGTGGTTGAATGAAGCCCGAAAGCAGCAACCAATACACAATGAGAAGAATCGCCCATTTACTAATACGCATGTAAAGAAGCCCTGATTTTTAAATCTATTGAATATAAAGTTTACTTAGACGTTTAAGTCTTGCACGGGTACATCGTTTTCAGCGCCTGAAGTAATCCTCGTTGTAACGGAAGATTTTCGTCGCGGCTGGATAGCACGTCATCGACATCTACCTCATCTGGCAAGCAGAGGTTGTAGGAGCGTCGAATCGAATTGCTCATGATGTTGGTACCCGCCCTGGTTCTTAGGGCGCGTTTTTCAAATGAAGAAAATTCACCGCCATAAGCATTCGGGCTAAGTTGAAGTAATGCATCTAAGTAACCCCGAACATATTCAGTACATTCAGCATTGGGGCTGTAGCTTGCTTTGCAATAGGGACTGCTACCTTCGGTAAACTGACCCGCACTTGCGATTGACGAAAGTGAGAGCAGCAGCATTGCGCTTACCGGCTTGATAAGCTGGCAACTAAACTTGTGGTTGGTCATTCTTAAAACTCCTGTTCCTGTAATTGCTTTTTTAGTAACCGGCTTACAAGGATTTCAAGTAAATGTAACTGTAATGTTGGCTAATTTTTATGTTAGTTACCCCTTCGAATATAGGGAGGTATTAGACATTGGTCAAATGGATCTCGGTCATAATTGCATTAGATTTCTTCAGCTTGTCGCGGTTAAGTTTTCCCTAAATGTGATATAGATCGGATCTGGGTTATGCGATTTTGCATGGGTAAATTTAATTTTAGAGTCATCGATATTGCTTGATTAGTATTTACTTAGTTTTTTGCGGGGTGCATAGCGGCTGGGGTTTGGGGTTTTTGATGATTAAATTGAGAAAATAATTTGCGAATAATGCATAGGCTAAACACTGAATTAGTCATTGCTAAAAAGGTTCGCTTTTGTTCATTTTATGTGACTTACGTCGGGCTGTGATCTGTTTGGCAAATTGTTAAAAAAATAGAGAGGATCTTCTGCCGCTTAGTGCTTATTGTGATGCAGGTAACAAAGTGATTTGGCTAAAAAAAGCGCAATTCTAGCAGGGTGGCAGATCACCTCCATAGGTGAGCGCTTCAATAAATTTGAATCTTGGTGTGTGGTAAGGATTGTGAGTGTTTGCAGAGTTTTTACGTTCTGGATTTTTTCCAGTACCAGAATCGAGAACGAATGAATCGGAAAATAGATAAGGCAAGAGAAGCTGCCCATATCGGTGTGTTTAATTATATTGAGAAGTTTTATAGCTGACCCAAGCGGCAACTTAGCTCCATTCATGGACTATCACCGTTAGAGTATGAACGTCAGTATTTTAATGAGGCGAAAAGCCGTCTAGTGAAATAGGGCAATTCAAAGTGACGGGGATTAAAAGCCTCAAAGTTGAGGCTTTAGATGGCGTTATATGGCTTTTAGTGTTCTAGCATTGCCGCATATCAATTACTCAACGTTCTGGATCTGCTCGCGCATTTGCTCAATCAAGACTTTGAGTTCTACAGCGGCGGCAGTGACATCGGCGCTGATTGATTTCGACGCTAAGGTGTTGGACTCGCGGTTAAACTCTTGCATCATAAAGTCGAGACGTCGGCCCTGCGCGCCTCCTTTTTTGAGGATTCGGCGAGTTTCAGCGACGTGCGCATCTAATCGGTCCATCTCTTCTGCTACGTCCATCTTTTGTGCGAGGATGACCATTTCTTGTTCTAGGCGTGCTGGATCAAGATCTTCTTTGATTTCAGCTAGACGATTTGCCAGTTTTTCTCGTTGCCATTGCATCACTTCTGGCATGCGATGACGTACGATTTCAACTTGTGCAACAATGGCATCAAGGCGCGTTTGTAGCATGGTATTGATCGCTTCACCTTCACGGCCTCGGGCTTCGATAAATTGATCGATGGCACTATCGAATGCTGTCAGTAATTCTTTGCCAAGTGCATCCATATCTTGCTCTGAACTATTCATAACGCCAGGCCAGCGGAGGACTTCAACGAGGTTCAACTCGCCCTGTCCGGCCTCTTGTTTTAACCAGTTGGCTGCGTTGAGTAGTTGTCTCGCTAGATCTTGGTTCAGCTGCATTTCGTTGCTGTTATCTTCACGAAGATCGTAACGTAAGTTTACTTCTACTTTGCCGCGATTCAGTCGCTTGCGTAGGCGATCTCGAAGTGCCGGTTCAAGGCTTCGGAAGTGCTCAGGCAGACGAAGGTAGGTTTCAAGGTATCGTTGGTTAACTGAACGAATTTCCCATGAGGCGGTGCCCCAATCTGCTTTGTGCTCAATACGAGCGTAGGCGGTCATGCTTTGGATCATGCGTGCTTCCGAGTGCGAGTAGAATAGGCAGAGATTATATACTGAAGCGCTTTTTATCACCTAATGCTTCTTGGTGCGTTGAGGATATTTGTTGCCTCTTGTGTGGCGCCGGTTGCGGTGAGTCTTTATAATGTGCATCCAAACAATTTACTCAAGCTGTGAAAGCACGGCTATAAAACGGGAACTCATCATGCGTCCAAGCGATAGAACGCCAGCACAAGCTCGCCCAGTTACCATTACACGCCAGTTTACTGCCCATGCAGAAGGCTCAGTGCTTGTCGAATTTGGCGATACCAAAGTATTGTGTACGGCTAGTTTTACTGAAGGCGTTCCACGTTTTTTGAAAGGGCAGGGCCAAGGTTGGGTGACTGCTGAATATGGCATGTTGCCGCGTTCGACCCATAGCCGTATGGATCGTGAAGCAGCCCGAGGTAAGCAGTCTGGTCGTACACAAGAGATCCAGCGTTTAATCGGTCGTTCACTGCGTGCCGCGGTTGATATGAAATCGCTCGGCGAAAATACCATTGTGATTGATTGTGATGTAATTCAAGCTGATGGCGGTACTCGAACGGCGGCGATTACAGGCGCATGTGTTGCCTTAGTTGATGCTTTGAATTGGGCTCGTGGTAAAGGCATTTTGAAGACCAACCCTTTGAAGTTCTTAATTGCGGCGGTCAGCGTTGGCATTTATAAAGGGGAGCCGATTTGCGACCTTGAATATGTTGAAGATAGCGCAGCAGAAACTGATATGAATGTGGTCATGACTGAAACAGGAAAATTGATTGAAATTCAAGGGACTGCAGAAGGTGAACCATTCAGCCACGAAGAATTGCAAGAGCTTTTAGAGTTAGCCAAGCACGGTATACGAGAAATCGTTGACGTACAAAAAGCTTCTTTAAGCTAATCAGGAAAGGGCCCAGAGGGTCCTTTTTTATGAATAAAACCCTACTGTATAAATAAAAATTAAAGATTCGAAAGAGGAAAGCCCGTGAAAGCCTATCAGCGTGAGTTTATTGAATTTGCCCTAGAGCGTCAGGTACTAAGATTTGGTGAGTTTACCCTCAAGTCAGGGCGAGTAAGCCCTTACTTTTTTAATGCGGGTTTATTTAATACCGGTCGTGACTTAGCTCGCCTAGGACGCTTTTACGCTTCAGCGTTGGTGGACGCAGCAATTGACCACGATTTACTCTTTGGCCCTGCTTATAAAGGGATCCCTATTGCAACCACGACGGCAGTTGCCTTAGCCGAGCATCACGATATTGATATGCCATATTGCTTTAATCGTAAAGAGAAGAAAGATCACGGCGAAGGTGGAAGTTTAGTGGGCAGTGAGCTTACCGGGCGAGTCATGTTGGTGGATGATGTGATCACTGCGGGTACAGCTATTCGTGAGTCCATGGAAATTATTGAAGCACATCAAGCCCAGCTCGCAGGCGTGTTGATTGCACTTGACCGCCAAGAGAAAGGTAAGGGTGAGCTATCGGCAATTCAAGAGGTAGAGCGTGACTTTGGTTGTCAGATTGTTTCGATTGTGAAGCTTGGTGATTTAATTGCTTATTTGGCAGAGAAGCCAGGCATGGAAGCACAGTTAGCCGCAGTAAGTGCTTACCGCGATCAATATGGTATTGAGTAAACTACACGCGTTATCTCGCCTGTCTGTATTGCAGGAGATGAGAAAGATTTGATTGTGTAGATCTAAAAAAGCCGCTGTAAATCAGATTTACAGCGGCTTTTTTGTATATGAAATTTGGATAATTGTCAGTAAATATATGTGGACTGTTTTTACTTCGACTGATGCAAGAACTCTGCTCTTGTCGCGGGATTTGACTTGAAGATGCCGCCAAGCGCTGTGGTGGTCGTTGAGCTGGTTGAGTCCATGACTCCACGTGATTTTACGCAGTAATGAACCGCGTCCATTTTAACGGCAACATCCTTGGTTTCTAAGAGCGTTTGAAGCGCGACGAGCACCTGTTGCGTTAAGCGCTCTTGTACTTGCGGTCGCTGGGCAAAAAAGCGGACAATGCGATTAATTTTCGACAAGCCAATAATTTTCTTTCGCGGTAAATAGGCGACAGTTGCCAACCCATCAATGGTGACTAAATGATGTTCGCAAGTGCTGGTGAGGCTGATATCTTGCACGCGTACCATTTCGTCGAAGCCCATCTTGTTATCAATTACGGTGATCTTTGGAAAGTTCTCGTAATTAAGGCCTGAGAATATTTCGTCAACGTACATTTTGGCAATACGGCGCGGGGTTTCTTCTAGACTGTCGTCAGTTAAATCAAGTGACATTAAGGTGAGAATCGCCTTCATGTGCTGTTCTATTTGATCTTTGCGCTCTGCTGCTGAAAGTCCACAAGGCTTCATTGGCGTTTCTAAACCGCGGTCAAGCAATGCGTTTTGCACAAGTTTTGCAGCATCTGATAATGCCATGGGGCCTCCGAAAATAATATCACGAGCGTTCTAGCGTCGATTGAAAAGAGAGAGCTAGATAGCGACGGCTTCGTGGGCTGCGAGAATAGCGTTAATTGGCTTAAATATAAACCCTAAGTTTTTTGAGCTTTTTCAGATATCCATTGAAAAAGCCACCGGGAAGGTGGCTTTTTATGATGGAGAGCAGCTACAGCGCCAAGTTTTCTTTTATGAATCCTAGCATCCTATTGTAGTATTTCGCTTGGTTTTCCGGGTTATAAAGGCCGTGCCCTTCTTTATCAAATATCATTTTTTCGTAAGGATAGTTGGCCTTATCTAGCGCATCGGCGAGTGCTTCATATTGCTCGATTGGGGTTCGCTTATCTTTCTCACCGTGAACCAATAGTAATTTCGCTTTGAGCTTGTTCACGTTGTGACTTGGCGACATTGCTTTTAGCGTTTGCGGATCATTGCCAATCACTTCGGATAAGAAGCTTCCACCAAAGCTAAATGATGGAATATCTCCTTCATTTTTCATGAGCGGCAGATCATAAACACCAGCCATTCCAATAGCACACTTAAATAGGTCTGGTTCGAGAATTGAGCTTTGCAATGCACTATAAGCGCCAAAACTGCCGCCAGCTATACAAATTCGGTTACGGTCAATCCAGCCTTGTTCAATCACATACTTTACGCCATCAATGATATCGTGCTGGACTGCTGTCCCCCATTTCAGGTTGCCGGATTTCTCAAAGGCCTCACCATAGCCAATAGAGCCCCTAAAGTTAACTTGCAACGTCGCAATGCCTTGCTGTGCAAGTAGTTGGGAGTTGGCGTTGTAGAACCAGTAGTCACGAGCAGCGGGGCCGCCGTGGGGTTCGACGACTAATGGTAAGTTCTTATGGTCAATGCCATAGGGCATGGTGATATAACCATGGATGGTTTTTCCGTCTCTGCTTTGGAAAGATATAGGTTTAACGTCGGCAAGATCATCAGGGTTAATCCAAGACGCAATGGACACAATTTTTTGAATCTTGTTTTCTTTCGCTTTATAGAGGTAATAGTCACCAGGGGTTCGATCATTGGTCGCAAAAAGAATTGAAGTCTCGCCATCAAGGGTGTCACTCACCAAATGGAGTTGATGTCCAGGGATTGATTTGAGTAAAGACTTCAAACGTAATGCTTCGCGACTATCTTTGCGTACAAAATCATAAGACGGATAACCATCGACATATTCTACAGCGTACAGCTCATCGGTTTGGTCGTTTTTCCAATACTTGAGCGGATCGACATTTTTGTTGTGAACGATTTTCTCTTGTGACCCAGTTGCAATATTAATGCGGTAGACGGCTTGCGTTTCATTCGGGAGTGCGCCTTTAGCGTAGACATGCTGATTGTCATCGGCAATGCTCAGCAGGCTAAAGTCGGTCAGATTACCTTGAATCGTATTTTCAGGTTGCCATTGACCATCCACTTTTCGATAGGTCTTTATGTCGTTATTTTTATCGGTGCCTGTGGCAAAAATCGGTTGATGATCTTGATCTAAAAGAAAGTTTGCATTCGTGACCGGTGCCGTAGTCACTTTTCGACGCTTTCCAGAGTAAACATTGACTTTATATAGTTGCGGGTGTGTACGAGTCATAAACCCCTTGCTTCCATTGCCGATCGGGTATGCTTTAATAAGCATTGATTTGGCATCATGGGCCAAAGGGCTTCGAATATAGCCTATTGCGCGAATTGATGTATTCTTTTTGATGTTTGTTCCGGTTTGCAATCCGCCAGCAAGCTGACCAAATATGTACTTTGGTTTAGAACCATCGGCATTCACTGCAAAGAGCTCACCATAATACTCGGGCTCCTCTTTCCAGCCGCGGTTATAGACTTTTGAGAGTACGACTCGTTCGTCGTTCACCCAAACGTAATCACCGACTTCTTCGTCGCCACTAAACTTTGCCACATAGGTAGGTTGAAATGTTTTTGCATCAAGAATAACTAAACTCCGTATATTATTGGTGTTCTTGATTAAACTGATGTAGCTGCCTTTGCTAGATATCTTGACTTCAGAAAACTCATAAGGCTTGGTAAACAATTCAACTTGTTTTTGAATATCTTTGGGCATTTTTGCAAAAGCAAAGGCACTAAAAAACATCGCTAAAATTGCGAAAATAATACGAGGGTAAGCCATTAATTAAACCTCCATGTATGAAACGACTATTTACTAATTATTCTAAATGAAACAAGCGAGGCTATCTGAGTGCAGGACGTTAATCAAGCGGTGCCAATATTAAGTTTGAATTGAAGCAACAGTTTGAATTGTTGTGGGAACAAAGTGTTTTAGTTGGAGAGGATAAAAAAGCCACCGGGAAGGTGGCTTTACCTCTGCATAAGCAGATTACAATGCTAGATTGGTCTCAATAAAGCTAAGTAGGGCATCGTAATATTCAGCCCGGCTCTCGGGGGTGTAAAAACCGTGACCGGCTTTAGTCCATATTTTTTTCTCGTACGGGTAATTTGCTTTTTGTAGTGCTTTTTCCATGGCCTCAAATTGCTCCATTGGTGCTCTTTCATCCTCTTCACCGTGAAGTAGCAGCACTTTAGCTTTTAATTTGTCGACGTGGTTTGTCGGTGACATTTCTTTCAAAACTTCAGGGTCATTTCCTAGCACTTCAGTGAGGTAGGCTTCGCCGCCGTAGTAGTCTGGGATATCGCCAGAGTCAAACATTTCCTGCAAATCATAAACACCGGCCGTGCCCACTGCACATTGATATAAATCGGGTGCCAGTGTTGGGGCCATTAATGCAGAATATCCACCAAAACTACCGCCAGAGATACAAATTTTATCTTGATTCGCCCAACCTTGTTCTATGGCGTACTTTGTCGCATCTATAATATCGTATTGGATCTTCGAGCCCCATGCATTATAGCCTGCTTCCTCGAACGCTAATCCATATCCACCAGAGCCACGGAAGTTAACCTGCAATACCGCAATGCCACGTTGTGCCAATAGTTGATTCTCAGAATTAAAACTCCAATAATCTCGAGGGCCATGGGGACCACCATGAGGGTTGACGACAAGCGGAAGGTTTTTCAACGCCTTACCTTTAGGGATGGTGATATACCCATGAATCGTTAATCCGTCACGATTTTTAAAAGAGTAAGGTTTTACCTCTGACATATCTTCTGGCTCTAGCCAGCTTCTTGAAGAAAATAGATAATTTAATTTGACGTTTTTATGATCATATAGATAGTAATCGCCTGGATTTTTATCATTGGATATTCTGATGATTAAGCGCTCACCATCTTGTGTTTGGCTGACGATTGAAACGTAGTGGTCTGGAAACGTAGCTTGTAGTTGTTTTACCGTTTTTGCTTTTTCACTTTTGCTATCGAGAAAGCGGTATTCAGGGTAACCATCATGGAATTGAACGGCATAAAGAAGCTTTGATTGGTAGTCAATATAGTAATCATCGGGGTCAACAACATCATGTTGAATGATTTTTTCTCGCTGATTGGTCGTTAAGTTTATTTTATACAGCGCTCGTGTATTTTCCTGTTCACGACCATATGCATAAATAGCATTATTATCTTCGGTAAATGAGATTGGCCAAAACTCTTTTAAGTCGCCTTGGTAGCGTTCTGCTGTCAACCATTTATCTTCCTGCTCATCGAAGTAATAATTTAGGTCATCATTTTTATCATTTTGAGCGAAACTAAACCGTACTTTCCCATCGTGATCGACTAAAAAATCTGCATTTACAGTCGGTGATGAGGTTAGTTTCTTACGTTTGCCATTATAAACATTAACTTTATATACATCGCTTACCGCGTAGTTAAGGTTATTCCAAGGCCGAGAATGCACAAGTATATATTTTTTGTTTTCTGGCATGCTATCTAAAACAAATGCACTTGCTCGTATGGCCTTGGTTTTATTGACATTGGTTCCAGTACCTCCACCACCTTTATAGCCAAATAAATATTTAGCTTTACGGCCATCGGCATCGACCGCAAATAGTTCTCCATAATAATGGGGGATTTCCTCCCATTTTCTACGGTAAACTTTTTCCATCACAACTCGCTCACTATTTACCCAGTAATAGTCACCCACTTCGCCTTTGCCCTGAAAGTCGACAATGTATGTCGGCTTCAGTGTTTTCATGTCGAGAATGAGCAGTTTGGCGTCATTATTTTCTTCCATGATGACGCTCAGATAATCTCCATTTGGGGAAATCTGGACATTCTGAAACTCAGAGCTTTTACTAAAAGCTTGGATGAGGTCTTGTTTGCCGGCAAATGTCGACCAAGAGCTGCAGAGCGCGAACAGAATGAGGATAATTTTGGCTAGTTGATTCATGGGTTTTCCTTGTCAAAAGCTCCCAGAAGCATAGGTTAACTCCTAGATTTTTTGGGTAGCAGACTTTTTAAATTGTTAAATGGTTTGTGAGCTGTTTGTGTGTGCTGTTTTGATGTTGTTACAGCTTTGTTGGCAGGTTATCCGACCACTTAAACAAATGCAATTTGATAATCGCAAAAATAGAATCTAGCGCACGCCGTATAAGCGACTGTTTTAATAGATGATGGGTATATTTTTTGGGGTTCACATTTTTAATGTGAAATAAAAAAGGGCGACTTAAAAAGCTGCCCTAATCTTGAGAGTTGTTTTAAGCGTTTTAGCTTTGTAGAAGTTGCTGCTGAATAAAGCCCCACTGCTGCTCAAAATGTTGGGTTGGCTTTTGCTTGAATTCACTGCGTACGAACTGAGCGATACGGCCTTCGGCAAAGGCCAAAAGCAGGTTGGCCAGCATGGCTTCATCAAGATTAAACCCTTGCCCATCGCGTAGACTCTTCTCTCGTAGAATTTGTTTGAGGTGAGTTTCAATCTTTGAAAATAACGAATGAATTCGGCTACGCAAGCGCTCATTTTCACCGAGCAGAGCATCGCCATTCAATACGCGAGATATCCCAGGGTTTCGCTCTGCAAAGACTAGCAGCAAATGTAGGACGAGCTGGCAACGTCGCATGGTGTCTTTTTCATCTTCTTGAATCATATTGATGCGAGAGAGTAGTGATTCTTCAATAAATTCAATTAAGCCTTCGAACATACGCGCTTTGCTCGGGAAGTGGCGATATAGTGCCGCTTCCGAGACGCCGACCTCAGCTGCAAGTTTGGCTGTAGTAATGCGTTGACCTGGACTGGTTTCGAGCATTTGTGCGAGAGATTGAAGTATGTGTTCACGACGATTAATTTTAGGGCTAGCAGCCATGAAGTGTTTCCTGCGCTGATTTGGATCAGTATTCGTGTTAGAGGTGCGTTAAGTCGTTGGCACGATTGCGGTTCAACGATTTAGCCACAATCGTGTCAATGACCTTGTTTTTGTTCGCCGCTTATTTGGTGCCAGAGTGACCAAAACCGCCTTCACCACGGTCACTGGTTTCAAACTCGTCCACTAATTTGAACTGTGCTTGGACTACCGGAACAAATACGAGCTGGGCTAGACGGTCACCAATCTCTAGGCTAAACGGCTCGCTGCCTCGGTTCCAGCAAGAGACCATGAGCGGTCCTTGGTAATCGGAGTCAATTAAACCGACGAGGTTACCCAGTACGATTCCATGTTTATGGCCCATGCCTGAACGAGGCAAGATCACCGCAGCAAGACCAGGGTCGGCCACATGGATGGAAATACCGGTTGGGATCAGCTTGGTTTCGCCGGGCGCAATCGTCATCGTGGTATCAATCATGGCGCGTAAGTCCATGCCCGCGCTACCTGGAGTAGCATATGCAGGTAGGGGGAATTCTGTGCCGATTCGAGAGTCGAGTATTTTCAGTTCAATTGGTGTTTTCATTGTTGGTTATATTTTTCTGCAATCAAAGTAAGGAGTTGTTTGGCGATTTCAGTTTTTGGAGCCGTGGCCAGTTCTTGGTGCCCACCCTGCCAAAATACGCTCAGCGCATTGTGATCAGCGTTAAAACCTTGGGATGCAACCGATACATCATTGGCTGCAATCATATCTAAATTTTTGCGTTGAAGCTTATCCATGGCGTATTGCGCCACATTATTTGTTTCTGCAGCAAAACCGACTGTGAACGGTCGTGCAGAATGGCTTGCCACCCCGGCGAGGATATCTGGGTTGCGGACAAGTTCGATGGTCATCTGCTCTTGTGACTTTTTGATTTTGCTATCTGCGATTTTTGCCAACCGGTAATCAGCTACTGCTGCGCAACCAATAAAGATTTGATGAGTTTCCACCTCGGCCATCACGGCCTGCTGCATTTGTTCTGCTGACTCAACGTTTATGCGAGTGACCCCTTGAGGGGTTTTCAGGTGAACAGGTCCACTAACAAGCGTAACCGTCGCGCCAAGCTCTACTGCTGCCGCCGCGAGTGCAAAGCCCATTTTTCCTGAGCTGTGATTGGAGATATAACGCACCGGATCGATTGCTTCTTGTGTGGGACCTGCTGTGAGTAACAACGACGTGCCATCAAGTAGCTTTTCACCAAAAAAACTTTCGGCGCGTTCAGCGATCTCTAATGCTTCTAGCATTCGCCCGGGCCCAACTTCGCCACAGGCTTGACTGCCACTAGCGGGGCCCCAAAGGCTAATGCCGCGTCGTGCAAGGTTGGCTAAGTTGTCTTGAGTGGCCTCATTTAGGTACATCACTTGATTCATCGCAGGGCAAAGTACAAGTGGGGCATCGGTTGCCAAACAAGTGGTGGTAATCAACTCATCTGCCATGCCTGCGTTCACGCGAGCGATCAGGTTGGCCGTTGCGGGCGCAACAATCACGAGGTCAGCCCAGCGAGCGAGTTCAATGTGACCCATGGAGGCCTCCGCGCTTGGGTCTAACAAATCTGACGCTACCGGGTGACCAGATAATGCTTGTAAGGTGAGTGGCGTAATAAACTCCATCGCGCTCTGGCTCATCACTACGCGCACATCTGCACCGCGCTCTTTTAAGCGGCGTACAATATCAGCGCTTTTATAAGCCGCGATACCACCACTGATGCCCAGTAGAATTTTTTTGTTTGATAAGCCCATGAGACAGGTGTTGCTCCAATTTGTCCGCTCTTTGCTTGAATGGCGCTAAAGATATCATAAAGCTGGCGTTTTGGGGGATATAGCATTTCTAAAAATCTGGACCATACTTTATTTTTGTTAAAACGGCGATACTGAGAAATGACAAGGAGTGTCAAATGCCTATAAATGATTGGCCTATGGGTGAGGGGCCGAGAGAAAAGTTATTGGAGAAAGGGGCGTCAGCGTTATCGGATTCAGAATTGTTAGCAGTGCTGCTACGAAGCGGTCTTGCAGGACAAAGCGCCGTAGAGTTGGCGATGACGATGATTCGACAGTTTGGTGGCCTTAGAGGGTTGTTTAGTGCGTCTGAGGGACAAGTATGTCAGCTACCCGGTGTTGGGCCTGTTAAGTTTGCACAATTACAGGCTGCGGCAGAGATTTCTCGACGAATTGCGGCAGAAAATATGCGTCGAGGGCATATTTTGACAAATCCTGATTTAACTCGAGACTATTTAATGCGACAATTGCGGGATCGTTCCTATGAAGTGTTTGCGATACTGTTGTTGGACAGTCAACATCGAGTAATTCAATTTGTAGAAATGTTTCGCGGCACTATCGATTCAGCGTCGGTTTATCCACGTGAAGTGGTGAGCCTTGTTCTTGAGAAAAATGCTGCCGCGGTCATCGTATGCCATAATCATCCGTCTGGTGTTGCAGAGCCAAGCCAGTCGGATAGGCGAATAACTGAGCGATTAAAACATGCACTGGCAACCATAGACGTATCCCTGCTGGATCATATGGTTGTAGGGGATAAAGAGGTTATTTCATTCGCAGAACGCGGATGGATAATTTGATCAATCACTTGATCTTTACTCTTTTATCCTGTATAAAATGCGCCCTCTTTGTGCCTCGGGCGACGGCCATACGAGGCACATTAATGCTCGAGCGTTAAAAATTGTTTTTGGAGAAGATTGACATGTCAAGAGTATGCCAAGTTACTGGCAAGCGACCAATGGTTGGTAACAACCGTTCGCACGCAAAAAACGCGACTCGTCGTCGTTTTTTACCTAACCTACAAAACCACCGTTTTTGGTTAGAAGAAGAAAAGCGTTTCGTACAGCTACGTGTATCTACAAAAGGTATGCGCATCATCGATAAAAAAGGTATTGAAGTCGTCGTTGCTGAACTTCGTGCCCGTGGTGAGAAGGTATAATAAGTCATGGCTAAATCTAAAGGTAACCGTGAGAAGATCAAGCTAGTATCTAGCGCTAAAACTGGTCATTTCTACACGACTGAAAAGAACAAGCGTAACATGCCTGAAAAGATGGAAATCAAGAAGTTTGATCCTGTTATCCGTCAGCACGTTATGTACAAAGAAGCTAAAATCAAGTAATTCTGATTTCACTTCTGAACAAAGGCCCCTTATTGGGGTCTTTTTTTTGCCTGCAAATGATTCCTTCATTATTTTCATTTAACCGTTTCTGTGCGATAAAATTCTTTATTTTTGAATAAAAATTCAATACTATCTCTTGAATATAGATCCATTTTCCATGAGACGGCACTTCTGTCGGCTCAAGAGCGAGGAAGTTAATCGTGCGTACAACTGAATTAGTTGATGGGTTTCGCCATTCAGCCCCCTATGTAAATGCTCACCGTGGCAAGACATTTGTTGTCATGCTGAGTGGGGAGGCTATTGCACAGCAGCAATTCAGAGCCATTATTAATGACATCGCATTGCTTCATAGCTTAGGCATTAAAATTGTCTTGGTATATGGTGCGCGTCCGCAAATTGATGAAGCGCTTTTAGGGCAGAACATTGAAACGGAGTTCCACAAAAGTATCCGCGTGACTCATGAACCTTCTTTAAAGGTGATTAAACAAGTTGCTGGTGCGTTATTGTTTGATATCACGGCTCGATTATCCATGAGCTTAGGAAACACCCCGATGCAGGGGGCGCAAATTAACGTGGTCAGTGGTAACTTCATTACGGCACAACCATTGGGAATCGATAATGGCGTAGATTTTTTGCATACAGGAAAAGTTCGCCGCATTGACACACAAGGTTTGCAAAGACAGCTTGATAACAATGATATCGTTTTGATGGGACCTATTGCTGTGTCGGTCACGGGGGAGAGCTTTAACCTAACGGCGGAAGAAGTTGCTACCCAAGTCGCGATTAAGCTCAAGGCTGATAAGATCATTGGTTTTTGCGCCAACAAAGGAATTGTCAATGATGAGGGCGATGTCATTGCTGAATTGATGCCAATGGAAGCACAGAAAATTCTTCATGAATTTGATCCGAGTGACAATGCTTCTATGGGGATCAGAGCCTTTATGCAGGCCAGTATTGATGCTTGCCGCAACGGCGTGCCCCGTTGTCACTTGGTGAGCTATATGGACGACGGTGCACTACTGCAAGAGTTGTTCTCGCGTGAAGGTATTGGTACCCAGGTGGTTACGGAGAGTGCTGAGCGGCTGCGTCGTGCAACCATTGCTGATATCGCAGGTGTACTTGATCTCATCCGCCCGCTCGAAGAGAAGGGAATTCTGGTTAGGCGTTCTCGCGAGCAGCTAGAGATGGAAATAGAGCAGTTTATGCTTATTGAGCGCGATAACTTAGTGATTGGTTGTGCTGCTTTGTATCCGTTTGAGGAGGCCAATGCTGGTGAATTTGCCTGTTTAGTTGTGCATCCGGATTACCGTGACGCAGATAGGGGAAGTTTATTACTCAATAATATTATTGGCCAAGCAAGGGTGAGGGGTTATCAACGCCTATTTGCGCTGACCACTCGCAGTATTCACTGGTTCTTGGAGCATGGCTTCAATATCGTAGACGTTGATCAGTTGCCGCAGATGAAGCAGCAGTTGTATAACTATCATCGTCGTTCGAAAGTGCTGGCGTTAGATCTGAAGTAAGTCGCGCTTGCTAGTAAAGAATATGCGACCCCAGAAGGGTCGCATTTTTGTTATTGATGCAAAGACAAATTGTAATGCTGATTTAGGTTAATTTTTGTGGTTTGTTTTTGCGACGTCGGTGCAGCATGTCAAAAGTAAAGACGAAGAGTGCGCACCAAATGAACCCAAATGTCACGCCTTTCTCGCCATCAAAGGGTTCACCAAATAAAGAGACCGCCAAAATAAACATGATGCTGGGGCCAATGTATTGGAAAAAACCAAGCATAGACAGTGGAATCCGCACAGCCGCGCCAGCAAAACACAGCAAGGGGACTGTGGTTACGATACCCGCAGCCATCAGCAGTAAATTTGTGTTGAGATCATTGGTAAGCATGTTTGCTGTTTGGCTGTCTTGTGCGAAGACAAGATAGAGAATAGCCACTGGAAATAAGATGGCGGTTTCGACAAGCAATCCAGTTTTAGCATCGACATTGGCTTTTTTGCGCAAAAGGCCATACACCCCAAATGAACTGGCAAGTGCTAATGACAAAACAGGAATAGAGCCAAACGATATAAGCTGAATGAGTACGCCTCCAGCAGCAAGAGCCACTGCAAACCATTGCAGCTTCCTTAGTCTTTCACCAAGAAATAACATTCCAAGGAGGACATTGAATAGCGGATTAATAAAGTAGCCTAATGATGCATCGAGCATGTGGTCATTGTTTACTGCCCAAATAAAAAGCAGCCAATTACCAGCAATGAGCATGGACGTAATGGCCAAAACCCCAAGCCTTTTCGGTTCTTTAAAGAGCAAACGTAGGCGACCAAACCCACCAAAGCCACTCATCAAAATGACCATGAAGATGAAAGACCAAATCACGCGATGGATTAAAATTTCAGTCGCCGAAGTGTCGCCAAGAAGCTTGAAATATAAGGGGGCAAATCCCCAAAAAAAGTAGGCGCAGAGGGCGAGAATAACCCCTTTTTTATGTTCGGCTGCTGGCATGAATTCTGACGAGTAGGAATGGAAGAGCGGATTGTAGGGGGCAATGAATAATTACTCAAGCAAAGTATGCTGATTGTGCTGTCGGAAAAGCAGCAAAATTGTCACCAAAAGTTTGCATCAAATCTGTGAATTATTTTCGGGGCGTATAGACCTCATACCATTATTCAAGGGGCCAAGCTGTAGCCCCTGAATTTGGTGATTGACATCGCAATTAACCGACCATATAAGTTCCGGTGCCAAATGCGATGTGAGTGCCGAGTTCGTTATGAAGCTCCATGCGGCAGACACTCACGCGATTGCCGGCGCGAATGACCTTGCCAGTGGCGCTAAAATGCATGCCACGGCCGGGTCGAAGATAATCTACACGCAGATCGATGGTGCCTAAACTTTGCAGCCTCTCTTGGAGCTCTTCGATGGCCCAATCCGGTTTACTCGCGATAAGCCCTGAAAAAGCAGTCAATCCACCGACAACATCGAGCATGGTTGCCGTTACGCCACCATGAAGGATTTGCTGGTGAACATTACCAATGAGTTCAGGTTTCATTTCTATACTGACTTCAACTGCATCAAGATCGTAGCGCCGAATGCTTAAGCCGAGAAGGTTATGAAAGGGCATTTTCTTGTCAAAAATTTTGGCTACTCTTCGCAGTGTTTCTTCTTGAACTGGTGTTGTCATGATCATCTCCTTCGATAACTGCCTCTTTTTTAAACTAGCTGCAATTGCCAACGAGAGCAAGACAATACCGCAATGGTAGATTAGAATAGCGTCACGCTTTTTATCTATGAGTTTGCATGGAACATCCCGCTGAAAGTCACCAATCTGATCCGCTCGCTTTAAAATTACAGCAAGTCTTTGGTTATCGCAGCTTTCGCGATGGTCAGCGAGAAGTTATTGAGCGCGCGATGGCAGCAGAAGATGGTCTTGTCATTATGCCGACAGGTGGTGGCAAGAGTTTATGTTATCAACTCCCCGCTTTGATGATGCCGGGGGTCACAATTGTCGTATCGCCCTTGATTTCCTTAATGAAAGATCAGGTAGACAGTTTGATTCAAAGCGGTGTCGCCGCAGCGTGTCTCAACTCGTCTATGGCTAGAGAGCAGCATTTAGATGTTCTAAAACAGTTTCGCTTTAATGAATTGAAGTTGTTATATATCTCTCCAGAGCGTTTGTTGCGCCCAGATTTCATTCAGCGGTTACATGAAATTCAAGTTTCAATGTTTGCCATTGATGAGGCCCACTGTATTAGTCAGTGGGGGCATGATTTCCGCCCAGAATATGCAGCATTAGGACAACTTAAGCAGTATTTTCCACATATCCCCATGATGGCATTAACTGCAACTGCAGATAGTGCGACGCGGCAAAGTATTTGTGAGCGATTACAGATTGCTCCACAGGTGCATTTATCGAGTTTTGATCGCCCCAATATCCGCTACACGGTTGCGGAAAAACTCAGTCCTGCGAATCAATTGAGACAATTCATTGTGGCGCAAAAAGGTGCCAGTGGCATTGTCTATTGTGCGAGTCGACGGCGAGTTGATGAAGTGGCATTGCGGCTGCAACAACAAGGAATCAAGGCTGCGCCGTATCATGCGGGGTTACCACAAGAAGAGCGGATCCAGACCCAAGATAGCTTCCTTAAAGATAAGGTCGATATTGTGGTGGCAACGGTTGCTTTTGGTATGGGGATTAATAAGTCCAATGTGCGATTTGTGGTGCACTACGATATTCCAAAAAGCATAGAAGCATACTATCAAGAAACAGGTCGCGCAGGCCGTGATGGTTTGGATGCAGAAGCGCTTTTGTTATTTGATCCTGCAGATATTGGGCGAGTAAAGCACCTTATTGAACAATCAGAGCCTGGGCCACAGCAGCAAGTTGAGTTCCATAAGCTTAACACCGTCGCGGCGTTTGCTGAGGCGCAAACTTGTCGCAGACAGGTATTGCTGCATTACTTCGATGAAAGCGCATCTAAGCCTTGTGGTAACTGTGATATTTGCCTTGACCCACCTAAACGTTACGACGGAACACAGGATGCACAGAAGGTGCTCTCGTGCATTTATCGACTGGGGCAAAAATTCGGGATAAACCATGTCATAGATGTTTTGCGTGGCTCTAAGTCAGCTACTGTTACGGATCGAGGCCATGACAAGCTTTCGACTTGGGGAATTGGTCAAAGTAAAAGTCACGAGTTTTGGCTCAGCATTATTCGACAACTGATCCATTTAGGCTTAGCAAGTCAGGATGTGAGAAGGGGCTCTTCAATACAGTTGAACCCAACGGCAAGACCTGTGCTCAAAGGAGAAGTTGCTTTAATGCTGGCGGAGCCGCGTATTGTGATGAATGCCATTCAGCGCCGAACTAGCCCTCGCGCACCATTAAACTTTGACCGTAAGCTTTTAGCTCGTCTCAAAGTGCTTCGCAGAAGTATTGCAGAAGATATCGATGTCCCTCCTTACTTGGTATTCAATGATGCGTCTTTAACTGAAATGGCTGCAATGGTCCCCACTACCGCCGCCGAACTGTTGGCTGTTAATGGCGTCGGAGAACGTAAGCTTGAACGATTTGGACATGACTTTTTAGATGAGATTGCGGAATATTTGACGGAGTAAAGATTACGGGGTCATTGGCTATACGACTTGTTGTCGCTTTGTGACGACTCGGGTTGAAATAAAGCGCGCCAATACGAAGCTGGTTAATCCTGCACGTCTATCTTCTTTTTAGTCTGTGTGGCTCTGGGCTGCGCGAAGCTGCTTGCGTTGAGCCGCGCGCGCGCGTTCTATGAGGGTTGCTAATGTATCTGTTGCTTGCAATGTACTGACCCCACACCGCACGACTTTAGGTATGCTTTGATATCCGTATTTTGATTCTTGCCAAGCTTGAATCGTGGCACAAATCTGCGTTGCAATGTTGTGCGCGCCTGACATGGAAGTTAAGGGGAGCACCAATAAAACTTGCTCTGCGCCATATTGAACGCAGATATCCTGAGCTCTTATCTTTTCTTTTAATCGTTCGATAACCTGAGGAAGCTCGGCAGTATTCAATCTGCTTGTTTCAAGTAAGATGATTGCTAGAGGCTCGTTGGCGTGTTTGGTTCGGCTGAGCATCAACTCTAGCTTTTGGTTGATACTCATTGAACCATCAAAAGGTAAAGAGTGGTTGAGAAAGCGAAGGTTGCTTCGATTGGTAAACTGCCATACGAGTATGGCGAGGAGGAGCACTCCAAGGACAAATATTAGGAAATAGATTCGGCTTAATCTAGACTCTACTTTTTGTATATTTGCTTGAGACAATTTCTCTGTATGGCTTTGAGGGGAGCTCTTTTGCCTCAATCGAGCTTGATGTTGTGCCAGACGTAAGTGGTTGAGCTGTTGGTTTTTTTCGAAGATAGCTTGATTATGTTTTGTTAGATAATCATGGGCTAACTGATATTTTTCTTCTTGCGCATAATGGTCGGCCAATATTTGAAAGAAAAACGCTAAATCAGAATGCTGCTGAAGCAATTCTCCTTGTTTGATAGCGTCAGCCATCAATTGCACGGCTTGATGGCTGTCCCCTTGGGCAAATTTTATCTGAGCAAGCAGCTGGCTGAGTCGCATGGCTTGAGTGGGGTTGTTGAGTTTCTTACGTATTTCCATTGCTTGCTGGGCAAGTGCGGCAGCTTCTGGGTAGTTGCCTTGGGCGAATTCAATTGCTGCGATTTTGCTAAAGCTCATAGCGACGTATTCAGGTGGAAAGTCGGATTGCACAATGGTGTGTTGTGCTTCTTGAAGTACAACGTCTCCTTCGATTTTTTTGTTTAGAGCGAAATATATCCTGGCCAAATCAATTTGAAATTCATGGTAGAGCATGCCTTTGGGGTCACTGTGGGCAAGGCTTAGCTGGGTATAGCGCAGTGCTTGAGTGAAGTCGTCTGTCGAATACAGTAAGCGAGCCATCGCGGCGTAAATGAGTTCTAGCGGGGGAGTCGACCACCCACTGGGTTTCGGCTGTAGATCTGAATAAATGTCTAGTGCAAGCCGGATATCTTCAATTGCTGATGCAAGATTCTCCAATGAAGCATCGAGCGTTCCTCTTTGATACAACGAGTTGACTAATGCGTGCGGTTGCTGGTGGCTTTTCGCTAACAATGTCGCGGAATCTAATAGAGTTAGGGCAACCTTATAGTTCCCTTGGCGTCGATGAGCGCCCGCTATGCAGTTTAAGAAGTATGGACGTATTTGCTCTAGGTTTAACAACTTGGATTGTGCATCTCCCATTTGCCCAAGCTCTATTGCGGCTTGGGTCTGACCTGTCGCTGATAGCGCATTGCATTTGGTGAGGGAAAACCGAAGTCGAGTCGCGTTGCTTGCGGGTTGAGTTTTTAATTGTTGTTCAAGCTTCAGTGTTGCCTTGAGTGCGGCATCTGAGTTTTGAAAAACTAATGTATCGATTGAGTCCATTGAGGTCATGGCTGCGGTATCAGCTTGATTGGCCATCAAGGCTGTGGGTAGCCAAACAAGAAGGGTAAGCAGTAAAGTTCTAGCGACCATGCTTGACATCCTGATGCTTTGCTTTGTTCAGCCGGTTAATATTTGCGCGCTTGATTAAAGATGGCAAGGTGTCAAAAGGCTGCAAGCTCCCAATGCCAATAGAAATTTGAGTATCAGATTGCCAATTTGAAATGGTATTACTGAGTTGCTGACTCACGAACTCTGCGCCTTTTTCTGTTGTATAAGGTAGCGCGATGATGACTTGGCTAGAGCTATAGCGAAGCAATAGATCTTGTGAGCGTAGCGATTGTTTAAGCTCGTCTAATCGTTGGGGTAAATCCACTTGCCGAATGTTTGTGATATCAAGTAAAACCAACGAAAGTGGCCTACGTGACTTGAGGGCATTGTCAAATATGGACTCTAACTTTTGCTCACGAGTAATTGGGCTGGCCGATGCTGTGGCGCGCGCGAGTGCTAGCCCTCGGTTTCGCTGTACTAAACTAAAAATAAATAAAATGATAATAACAAGGCTAAGCGTAAACGTGAGCCGGTAAGCCCAGGTGAGCTGGATGGATTTTTGCGTGGTTTGCTGAAGTACGGATTGCTGGTTTTCTGCTTGCGCAAGATGGTGTTGGTTCAACCGGGCTTTGAATTGTAACAAGCGTGTATCATTGAGTTTCTTATTCACCTTTTTATTAGCTAACTGCTGTTTTACCAAATAGTGAAAGGCTAATTTGTATTGATTTTGCTTTTCGTAATGAGCAGCCAATATTTCATAGAAAATGCTCAAGTCAAAATGCAGATGACGCTTTTCTCCCTGTTCAATCGCAAATAACATTAACCTTATTGCGTGCTCATCCTCGCCAAGAGCAAACTTGATTTGGGCTAGAAGTCGACTCGTTCGCATGAGTTCAATATTGTTTTCTAGTTTTTTAAAAATCTCTTGGCTTTTTAAAACTAACTGTTGAGCGGTTAAGTAATTTCCTCGGCTAAATTCGATTGACGAAATGATTGCATAGCTAAATCCAAGTACAAGTGGGGGGAATTGTTCTTGTGAGAGTTGAGATGTCGCAATCAACAGTGCTTGCTCTCCTTTTTTGTTCTCCCTTGCATCAAAATATAGCCTTGAAATATTGCGGTGCAAAATATGGCTAAGCATCCCTGTTGTTTCTTCTTGCGCTATGCTTAATTCTGCGAAAACAATCGCTTGTTTAAAGTCTCCAGTCGTGTGCAATAAGTTAGACATTGCTGCATGTAATAAAGCCAAAGGCGGGCGTGACCATTGAATATCATCTGATTTCACTTCTGAGTATATATCGAGTGCGTTTTTTAAGTCTTGAATTGCTGAAGCATAATTGTCTGAGAAAGTATCTAATTGAGCTCGTTGATATAGCGCGGTGATTAGTGCGTCTGATTGTTGGTACTCCTTGGCAAGTTTTGCCGCGGAATCAAAGATTGGTAATGCTATTTTGTAATTATCAAGGTTGGCATGTGCAATGGCTAAACAATTTAAAAAGTAAGGTCGAGCGCGCTCCAGCTTGAGTTGTCTTGATTGAACGTCACCAGTTTGTGCGACTTCGATGGCTGATTTGAATTTACCAGACTCTACAAGAACTAAGCATTCCATTAGAGTCGCACGTAAGGTGGTGATGTCTTCAACATTTTCGTTTTTGATCAAGCGCTTTAGGTTGGCCAATTTATCGGAAGCGCTTTGAATATCTTGAAATATCAATGCATCGAGAGTATCCATAACTGCCTTGGCTTCTTCATCTGCGTTATTTACAGCAAACGCAAGAGCGCACCACAACCATAAGCTTAAAGTGGCAAGCCTAATGGCCATTATGGGTCTCCATTTTCACCTTGTTGAGACGGCTTATACTGGCACGCCTAACCATTGAGGCAAGTGTATCGAACTGTTGAAGACTAGCGATACCAATATTGACTGCGGCTTGAGGTTGCCACCTTTTGATGAGTGTTGTGAGTTGTTCACCTACAAATATTGCCCCATTGTTAGCTGTATATTGCAGCAACACCACAACTTGATTACTGGTAAAGCGCAAAACGATATCTTGTTCCCGTAGTTTTAATTTGAGTTCATCGAGCATTTGCGGCAAATCGACTTGGCGGATGTTGCTGGTATCGATGAGAAGCAAGCTTAAAGGGGAGTCTGCTTTTTTAGCACTGCTCATGATCGCTTCTAGCTTCTGATTGACGGGTAAAGTCTCTGAAAGAGGTAACGGGTCGCTAAGATAATTTCGATTGCTGCGATGGACTAAATACCAAATAAAAATCGTAACGAGCATTAGAGTCAGAATAAAGATGACACCGTATGCCCAATTGAGTTGACTCGTATGGCCTTGAGTGCGCTGATTCATGGATTGCTGTGCTTGAGCTTGAGAAAGATCATGCTGGTTTAAGCGGGCTTTATATTGAATAAATCGCGCATCGTTCAGCTGCTTATTAGCCTGTGTGCTTGCTTGGTTTTGCTTATTCAGAAAACTATACGCTAATCTATATTCCTGTTGCTGAGCATAATGCGTAGCCATCAAATGGTAAAAATAGCTCAAATCAGCATGCAATTGGCGCATTTCAGCCTCTTGAATCGCGAAACTCATTAACTCAATTGCTCGTACATGCTCACCTAGCGCAAATTTTATTTGCGCTAATAGCCTACTCGTTCGCATAATTTCTAAACTTCTATTGAGAGTTTTGAAGATACGCTGACTTTTTAATACAAGTCGCTCTGCTTCTTGGTAGTTCTTTCGACTTAGCTCAATAGAGGAGAGTGTAGCGTAGCTGAACCCGAGAACTAGCTTTGTAAAGTTGCCTTCTGTCAGTTGTGACTTTGCAATTTGAAGTGCCAATTCACCAGCTTCTTCGTTACCTGCATCAAAATACATTCTTGATATATTGCGTTGTAATGTGTGGCTAAGCATGCCCACGGTTTCTTTTTGGGCTAAGCTCAATTTCGCATAGTGTATCGCTTGCTCAAAATCACCTGTGGCATGGAGGAGGTTGGCCATTGCGGCGTAAATTAGCGCTAAAGGGGGGCGTGACCAATGCGTGTTACGAGTTTTTACTTCTGAATATATATCAAGCGTGACCCTTAAATCTTCAATTGCTGATGTGAAGTTGTCTGAGTAAGTATCAATCTGTGCTCGCTGATATAGTGCAGTGATGAGTGCGTCTGGTTGTTGATATTGCTTAGCAAGAGATGCAGCAGAGTCAAACAGCGGTAAAGCAACTTTATAGTTATCGAGACTAGCGTGAGCAATAGCTAAGCAGTTTAAAAAATAAGGACGAGCATGCTCGAACTTCATTAATTTTGCTTGTGCGTCCCCTGTTTGGGCTATTTTTATAGCTGCTTGGAAATCTCCCGACTCTACCAGGACATTGCATTTCATAAGGCTTACACGCAAGCGGGTTTTGTTTTGAACACTTTGCTTATTGATTAAATGCTCTAATGTCGCCATTTTATTCGATGCAGCTTGCGGATCTTGAAATATTAGTGCGTCCAGTAAATCCATAATATTAGACGCATCTTTGTCTGCTTGGCTGATGGCTAGTGCCTTCGATGTCCAAAATAATATGAAAAACAATAGAACTCTAAAGAACATTGTTTGAATCCACATTTTTTCGTTTGGTGAGCCTGTTTACACTTGCCCTTCTGACCATTGACGGCAGAGTATCAAATTGCTGTAAGCTAGCAATGCCAATGTTTACCGGCGTATCAGGCTGCCATGCTTTAATCTGAGATGTAAGTTGTTCACCGACAAATTCGGCACCATTAGTGGAGGTATAAGGCAGTACCACTACAGCTTGGTCTGTGGCAAAACGAACGAGCAAATCCTGCTCGCGAAGTTTTTCTTTCAGTTCATCAAGCATTACTGGCAAATCTACTTGGCGGATATTACCCGTATCAATGAGTAGCAATGACATTGGAGAGTTTGATTTTTTGGCGCTATTGAGCATGGCATCCAGTTTTTGATTGGTAGGCAGCGCGTCATCAATAGGCAATGGGTCATTAAGGTAGCGTTGATTAGAACGATTGATCAGGTACCAAATTAAAATTGCGATCAGTAGCATGCCAAGAACAAAGATGATGCTGTAGGCCCAGCTCAGTTGTGTGGTCTTATCTTGTGAGTGCTGACTGATCGATTGTTGTGCTTGGGTCTGCGCTAAGTCATGTTGATTGAGGCGGGCTTTGTATTGAATAAACCGTGCATCATTCAGTCTGTCTGTAGCGGCATTTTGTGCCTGATACTGTAATTGTTGGTATTCAAAAGCTTTCTCATAATTATTTGTATCTGCGTAATGGTTAATCATGATCTGGTAGAAATAAACGAGATCATAAAACTGTTTGAGTTCTACCCCTTGATGAATGGCTTCTTGCATCAATTGTAAGGCTTGTTCAGGCTCCCCTTTGGCAAATTTGATTTGAGCCAGTAATCGTTTGGAGCGCATGACTAAGGTTTTTTTATTTGTACTTTTAAATGTTGAAGAAGCTAATTGTGTTAGTTGTTCAGCACTTTCAAGGCGGCCGCGGCTTAAGTCAATTGAAGCTATAATGGCATAACTAGAAGCTATATCGATTGGCCCAGTTAGTTGCGACATCATCGCTCTTGCTTGTGCGAGGAGCTGCTCGCCACGTGCAGTGTCGTCATTATCAAAGTGCATTTTTGCTGCATTTCTTACCAGAACATGACGTACTTTCCCTTCTACATCTGTGGATTGTATTGCTAAATTGGAGTAGTGAATGGCCTGCTTGAGATCGCCAGATACGTAGAATAAATTACCCATCGCACCATAAATATAGGCGATGGGTGGCCAGCTCCAGTTTCTTGCTTGAGTTGAAAGATCTGGGTATATGTCTAGTGCCAATCTAAGGTCTTCGATTGCAGCTCCGAAGTTCTCTGTATCTGTGTCAATTTGTCCTCTTTGCCTGAGTGCGTTCACGAGTGCTTGGGGTTGTTGGTACTGTTTTGCAAGGCGGATGGCGGCATCGAACAATGGAAGTGCCACCTTGAGATTTCCCGTGCTTGTGTGGGCGTCAGCGAGGCAGTTGAGAAAGTATGGTCGTGCTTCTTCAAGGCGCAGCAGCTTTGCTTGGGCATCACCCATTTGTGCCACATTGATAGCGGCTTTTGTTTCCCCAAGCTCCATGAGAGCTTCACACTTGAGCAGGTTGAGTCTCAGGCGAGTAATGTCACTACGGGAATGTTGTTCTAGTGCTTGCTCTAACTCGGATATTTGAACCATCGCTTTGTCAGCATACTGATAAATCAGCTGATTAAGGTCATCCATTTGGGCATGGGCGTCTTCGTTAGAAATGCTTTGGGAGAAAGCTGTGGGTACCCATAAAAGTAAGCACAAAACAATCTGTCTAAATTCCATTTAATTTGTCCGTACTCAACCAATTTTAGTCCCATCTCAAGATGACGATTAGTTTAACAACATTTACTGATATTGCATAAAATATGACGGTTGGATTCTTGAGATTTAGAGATCCGTTGGGTTTTGATAGACAAGAATAACACTTCTAAATAAATGTAATGTCTAGTGGACTCGCAACGACGAAACGAAAAATTATTCAAATATGAAAATTATAGGGTTGACAGCCCATAGCAATGCGGGTTAAAAATTAATCCGTACTTACCACGATAATATAGAATAGTTATATAGATTTGATGAATAACTCAACTGCACTACTTCGACTGATTCTGCTCTTTCTCGCATATTCTGCGCGGAGGATGTAGTGCTGTATGGTAGGTAAGTCACCAGCATTTATATCAACCCCGCGCTAGAGTCGCGGGGTTTTTTATTTTTACGTTTACAAGTTTATATGTGGCCAAGGTTCCGGGAGAACGCCAATGTCTGACCAAGTGATAATTTTCGATACGACGTTACGAGATGGAGAGCAGGCATTAGCGGCCAGTTTGACCGTAAAAGAAAAATTGCAAATCGCATTGGCTCTTGAACGTTTGGGAGTTGATGTGATGGAGGTGGGTTTTCCAGTTTCTTCACCAGGCGACTTTGAATCGGTACAAACCATTGCAAGAAATATAAAAAATAGCCGTGTTTGTGCGTTATCCAGAGCTCTAGAAAAAGATATTGATGCGTGTGCCCAAGCCATGTCGGTCGCGGAGCAGTTTCGAATTCATACATTTATTTCCACCTCGACCATTCACGTAGAAAGCAAGCTCAAGCGCTCATTTGATCAAGTGTTAGAAATGGCGGTCTCTGCGGTGAAGTATGCAAGACGCTTTACGGATGATGTCGAGTTTTCATGTGAAGATGCGGGGCGAACACCGATTGATGATTTATGCCGTATGGTTGAGTCTGCAATCGCCGCCGGAGCGAAAACGATTAACATTCCTGATACCGTGGGATACACGGTGCCCAGTGAATTTAGCGGTATTATTCAAACGTTATTCAATCGGGTCCCCAACATTGATCAAGCGATTATTTCTGTACATTGTCACGACGATTTAGGGCTTTCGGTCGCCAACTCTATTGCAGCGGTACAGCATGGTGCTCGTCAAATTGAGTGTACCGTGAACGGGATTGGTGAGCGTGCGGGTAACTGTTCTCTTGAAGAGATTGCAATGATCTTGTCGACTCGCAAATCAATGTTAGGTTTGAGTACGAACATTAATGCCAAAGAGATCCATCGAACTTCATCTCTTGTCAGCCAGTTGTGCAATATGCCAATTCAATCCAATAAAGCGATTGTTGGGGCCAATGCGTTCACCCATTCCTCGGGGATTCATCAAGACGGAATGCTGAAGTCGCAAAACACCTATGAGATCATGACGCCTGAAAGCATCGGTTTAAGCCGTAGTAATTTAAATATGACGTCCCGGTCAGGGCGACATGTCATTAAGCACAGAATGATGGAAATGGGCTATGACGAAAAAGATTTTGATCTAGATGTTCTTTATGACCAATTCTTAGCTTTAGCGGATAAAAAAGGCCAAGTATTTGACTATGACCTAGAAGCCCTAGCATACATGGAAGCACAGTCGGAGCAAGATGACTTCTATCAGTTACAGCAAATTGTTGTGCAGTCAGACTCTACGGAAGGCGTAGCAACGGCGACGGTGAAGTTATTGGTGAACGGGAGCGAGGTGACAGAAGCCGCTACCGGAAATGGACCGGTTGACGCAGCATATAATGCAATAGAACGGGCAAGTGGTCGCGATATCAATATTACCAGTTACAAGCTCGGAGCCAAAGGTCAGGGTCAGAATGCGCTGGGGCAAGTGGATATTACGGCAAGCTATCAAAATCAAAGCTTCCATGGTTATGGTTTAGCCACGGACGTTGTTGAAGCATCGGCAAATGCGTTGGTTCATGTCATGAATCTCACTTGGCGAGCGGATCAAGTCGCAGATAAAAAACAGCAATTAAAAACACAATCGACTGATCTCGGTGGCGTTTAATTGCTCGTTCAGCCCATACAAATCATATTAAAAAAAACGAAATCAATTTAGCAAAGACGGAAGGTAGGAAAACATGAGTTACCAAGTGGCGGTGTTAGCCGGGGACGGAATTGGGCCAGAAGTGATGGCAGAAGCGCGGAAAGTACTCGCGCAAGTAGAAAAGCGCTTTGAGCTACAAATTGGTTACCAAGACTATGATGTGGGTGGGGTTGCGATCGATAACCATGGTTGCCCACTGCCGGAGGCCACGCTCAAGGGCTGTGAAGCTGCTGACGCTATTTTATTTGGTTCAGTTGGTGGCCCAAAGTGGGAAAACCTACCACCAAATGATCAACCTGAGCGTGGTGCACTACTGCCTCTGCGTGGTCATTTCGAATTATTCTGCAATTTGCGTCCCGCCAAATTACATGCCGGATTAGAGCATATGTCTCCACTGCGCGCAGATATCTCATCCCGAGGCTTTGATGTTTTATGCGTCCGAGAACTTACCGGTGGTATTTATTTTGGCAAGCCTAAAGGTCGCCAAGGTGAAGGAGAAGCTGAAGAAGCTTTTGATACCATGCGCTATAGCCGCGCTGAGGTTCGCCGAATTGCTAAAATCGCCTTTGAAGCTGCACAGGGACGTCGTAAAAAAGTGACCTCAGTGGATAAGGCCAATGTGCTTGCTTGCTCTGTTTTATGGCGAGAAGTCGTCGAAGACGTTGCAAAAGATTACCCAGACGTGACTTTGGAGCATATTTATATTGATAACGCCACGATGCAGCTGTTACGTCGTCCTGATGAGTTTGACGTGATGCTTTGTTCGAATCTTTTTGGCGATATTATTTCTGATGAAATTGCCATGCTAACAGGTTCCATGGGGTTATTGTCTTCTGCAAGCCAAAATAGCAAAGGCTTTGGCCTATATGAGCCAGCCGGTGGCAGTGCACCGGATATTGCGGGACTCGGCATCGCAAACCCTGTCGCGCAAATTCTCTCAGCAGCGCTAATGCTTCGCCATAGTTTTAAAGAAGAAGAGGCAGCAGCGGCTATTGAAAGAGCGGTTTCTAAAGCGCTAAGCGAAGGGTACTTAACGGGTGAGTTATTAGCGGCCGAACAAAGAGCAGATGCTAAACGTACCAGTGAAATGGGTGACTTTATTGCGCAAGCGATTGCGGAGGGTGTGTAATGGCACAAACACTTTATGAAAAAGTTTGGCGTAGCCATGTTGTGACAGAGCCTCAAGGCGAAGCGCCGCTTATTTATGTTGATCGTCACTTAGTCCATGAAGTGACTTCACCGCAAGCATTCAGTGGTCTTAAAGCCGCTGGTCGTAAATTGAGAGCGCCGGAAAAAACATTTGCAACGATGGATCACAACACGTCAACGCAAAGTGCAAGTTTAGATGCATTGAGTCCGATGGCACGAATTCAAGTTGAAACACTCGCCAGCAATTGTGATGAATTTGGCGTCCGCCTTTATGACATTCATCATCCAAATCAAGGCATTGTTCATGTCATGGGGCCAGAACTTGGGATAACGCTTCCTGGTACTGTCATTGTTTGTGGTGATTCACATACCGCAACTCATGGTGCATTTGGTGCATTGGCCTTTGGTATTGGTACCTCAGAAGTTGAACATGTGATGGCGACGCAAACTTTGCGTCAACTCAAAGCCAAAACCATGAAAATTGAAGTGCGTGGTCAAGTCGCAGCGGGGATTACTGCGAAAGACATTATTCTTGCCATTATTGGCAAGACCGGCATGGATGGTGGGACTGGGCATGTCGTGGAATTTTGTGGCCAAGCGATTCGCGACCTTTCCATGGAAGGGCGTATGACGGTTTGTAACATGGCAATTGAAATGGGTGCTAAAGCTGGGATGGTTGCGCCTGATGAAACCACATTTGCGTACTTAAAAGGTCGCGAGTTTGCCCCACAAGGGGATGATTGGGAGCAAGCTGTTGCTGCGTGGAAACAGCTTCGTTCCGACGAAGGCGCCGTTTACGATGCCGAAATAGTGCTCGATGCAGCAGATATTGCACCACAGTTAACGTGGGGAACAAATCCAGGCCAAGTGGTTGGTATTGATCAATGTGTACCTAACCCTGCCAATGAGTCCAATGACACTCTGCGAGATAGCATGACGAAAGCCTTGGCTTATATTGGTCTTGAAGCAGACACACCCATGACGGAAGTGAGTATTAACAAAGTCTTTATTGGCTCATGTACAAATTCCCGTATTGAAGATCTACGCTCTGCGGCGGAACAAGCCAAAGGTCGTAAAGTGGCTGATGGGGTAACGGCACTGGTTGTCCCAGGTTCTGGGCAAGTTAAGTTGCAAGCGGAAGCGGAAGGTTTAGATCAGATCTTTATCGAGGCCGGTTTTGAGTGGCGTCTTCCAGGTTGTTCCATGTGTTTAGCGATGAATGACGACCGTTTGGAAGAAGGTGATCGTTGCGCTTCGACAAGCAACCGGAATTTCGAAGGTCGTCAAGGGCGAGGAAGTTGTACTCACCTTGTGAGTCCTGCGATGGCTGCCGCCGCCGCAATTGCTGGTCGTTTTGTTGATATCCGTAAACCCTATTAGGAGAGAGTTATGCAACCTTTTATTGCTCACACGGGGCTTGCGGTCGCGATTAATACAGCCAATATTGATACAGACCAAATTATTCCGAAGCAGTTTTTATCGAAAGTAACACGGGATGGATTTGGTGTGCATTTATTCCATGATTGGCGCTATCTTGACGATGATGGAGATCAGGTCAATCCAGAGTTCGTAATGAATCAGCCTCGTTATCAAAGTGCAACGATATTGATTGCAGAAGAGAACTTTGGCTGTGGTTCTAGTCGAGAGCATGCGCCATGGGCATTGCAAGACTATGGTTTGAAAGTGATCATTGCGCCAAGCTTTGCTGATATTTTCTATGGTAATTCCATTAACAATGGCCTGCTTCCGGTGAAGTTAAGTCATGAGCAAGTACAACAAATTATTGCAGAGATAGAATCTGAAATCGGGGCACAGGTTAGTGTTGATTTAGAAAACTTAAAAGTGATCTCGCCTTCCGGTGCAACGTTTGATTTTACGATTGCTGAATCTGCACGAAAGAATTTGCTCAAAGGTCTTGATGCTATTGGGTTAACGCTGAGTTTCGATCAAAACATTTCTGGATACGAAGCTGCAATTCCAGCTTGGCGACGTTAATCTTGATTAAGTGAGATTTGTTGTCGCGACTTTTGTTCGAAATTGGCGTACAACCGTACCAAGTGATTGTTTAGTAATTGTTAAAGCCCTTGTGAAAGACACAGGGGCTTTTTTTATCACATATTTGATTCATCTTAGGCTTTGATATGTATGACTTTTTTTGTGCTTTCGGCCTGAGGTTACATCGCGTTTTTTGGCGTCAGTATAATATGCTGTGACTGCTTTTATATGGGCGGTGACGGTTGTTCGCTGTTAAATTTGCGATTAACGTTTTGTATTTATTGTATTTAAATTGTTTTGTTGGATGGTTTTTTTTTCGTTTCGGCGTACGTTGTTCGGATTGTGTATGCTGTACTTTTTTAATAAATGAGACGTTTAGCCATTTCGCCTCTACTTAATCGGTTTTTTCTAGAATAATCCTCTGTTTTTTTTGCTTTGGTTGCAAAGAAATCCTGTTTGATTAAACTGCAGCCCATTTTTAACTTGAGTTAATACTCTAGTTCAGCAAGTCAAAATAGAAAGCAGGGAATAATGATGAAGAAGCACATATTATCTGTCGCCATCGGTGGCGCCTTATTGAGTTCAGCAATACAAGTTAATGCCGCAGGATTTCAACTTGCTGAATATTCAGCCACAGGCCAAGGTCGCTCTTTTGCTGGTGAAGCTGCAATCGCTGACAATGCGTCAGCTCAAGGAAGAAACCCTGCACTTTTAAGCTATCTTGACGGTCGACAGTTCTCAGCGGGTGCGATTTACGTCATGCCAGATGTTGATGTTGAAGGAAATATGACATTGATGCAGCCGTCAATGAGCTTTGATGCGTCAATCTATGATGTTGCTGACAACGCCGTGGTGCCGAACTTTTATTATTCCACGCGGATTGACGAGCAATGGGCTTGGGGTCTGGCAGTCAACTCAAACTATGGTCTGAAAACGGAGTTGCCTACCGACCATAATGCAGCTGTATTTGGCAATCATACCTCGGTCACAACCGTAGAGCTGAATCCAAATCTTGCTTATCGATTGAGTGAGCAAGTGAGTATCGGTGCCGGTCTCCGAGTTGTTTATGGCGAAGGCGAAATCAGTGCGAGTGTCCCGACTTGGATGGCCGCTGCTGTGCCAGTTCCTGCAGGTACACAACTGAAAGGTCTAAAGGGGGATGACGTTGCATTGGGCTGGCAGGTTGGCTCGACTTGGCAAGTAGATGAAAATCATCGATTTGGTATTGCTTACCATAGTGGCGTTAAATTAGAACTGGCTGGTACAGCTTCAGGCTTGCAGTACACCGGTGGCCAGCCTGTGAGTATTGATGGTTATATGCCGCTAGAGCTTCCTGCATTTGCTGAAGTCTCTTCATTTCATCAATTAGATAACCAGCTTGCGATTCACACCAGTATAAATTGGACCCAATGGAGTGTGTTTGATGAGCTTCGTGCATATTTCCCGGGTGATGTTAAGCCCATTGGTAATATCGATTCGGATCTGGTCAAGGTTGAAAACTTCAATGACAACTGGCGTTTTGCGCTTGGCACGACATACCAATTTAATGATCAATGGTTAGTCAGAACCGGTATCGCTGTCGATAAAACCGCGGTAGATGATGAATATAGAACGATTACTATTCCTGACTCTGACCGTATCTGGTTGAGTGCGGGAATTGGCTATCAGCCAAACAAAGACTTAGCGATAGATGTTTCGCTGACTTATATTGACGCTCATGGCGTATCTAAGATTAACGAATTTGAGCCATCAGTTGGGGCAACGTTTGACGGTGCAGCAGATGGCAGGGTTTGGCTTGCAGGTATACAAATGAGCTATAAAATCTAAAAGCGAATCAGGTTCATCAATGAAAAAGCCCCGCATTCGTGGGGCTTTTTTGTTGAAAATTTATGTAATCTTAGGCGCACTTTTTATTCTATCTATTTGCAATTTGTGTAATCAAATCGCAACCTTAATTGCGCTGTCTATGGTCGACCCGCTGTGAGCCGTCTAGGCTTAAATAAAACTGGGATCTGAATTGCATGCTCGAATAGTGTTTTGTGTTACCCGTGGACTATCCCTACTTATTACGCGTTGAAGAGGAATCAAAATTTGTCAAAGCAATATGTCATCGCCTTAGATCAAGGGACCACAAGTTCCCGAGCGATACTTTTCGATCATCACGCGAATATTGTGGCTTCATCACAACGAGAATTTTCTCAGCATTACCCTAAAGCGGGTTGGGTAGAGCATGACCCAATGGAAATATGGGCGTCTCAGAGTTCAGTTCTGATTGAAACGATCGCAAGGGCTGGGATCCGCAGTGAGGATGTCGCTGCAATTGGCATCACCAATCAACGGGAAACGACCGTAATATGGGATAAAGTTACCGGTAAGCCCATATATAATGCCATTGTTTGGCAGTGTCGTCGAAGCCAGCAGGTTTGCCAAGATTTGAAGCAGCAAGGGCATGAAGCCTTGATTCGGCAGAAAACCGGGTTGGTTCTCGACCCATATTTCTCTGCGAGTAAAATCCAGTGGCTTCTTGATAATATCGAAGGCGCTCGAGAAAAAGCTGAAAGTGGGCAGCTCTTATTTGGCACCATCGATACATGGTTAGTTTGGAAGCTAACGGAAGGGAAACAGCACGTCACTGACCCAACTAACGCGTCGCGTACAATGTTATTTGATATTCATCGTCAACAGTGGGATGACACGCTGCTGCAGCTGTTTAACATTCCCCGTTCTATGCTGCCCGAGGTTAGGCCTTCTTGCGCAATATATGGCACCACGCGTATTGCCGGTGAGGGAAGTGAAATTAAAATCGCGGGTATGGCTGGTGATCAACAGGCGGCTTTATTCGGGCAACTCTGTATTGAACCGGGTATGGCAAAAAATACCTATGGGACAGGGTGTTTTTTATTGATGAATACTGGCAAAAAAGCAGTGACTTCTAATCACGGCCTGTTAACGACCATTGCAGTTGGCGCGAAGGGGGAAGTGAATTACGCCCTAGAAGGTGCAGTGTTTATGGGAGGCGCGACTATTCAATGGTTGCGAGATGAACTTGGTTTGATTCGTGACGCGCAAGACACTGAATATTTTGCTCGTAAAGTTGCAGATACCAATGGGGTATATTTGGTTCCAGCATTTGTCGGGCTTGGTGCGCCGTATTGGGATTCTGAGGCTCGAGGCGCGCTGGTTGGGTTGACGCGCGGCGCAAACCGTAACCATATAATTCGCGCGGCACTAGAAGCCATCGCTTACCAAAGTAAAGATGTACTGGATGCCATGGTGAAAGATAGTGGTGTATCCCTTCAGCATTTAAAAGTTGATGGAGGCGCAGCAAATAATGATTTTTTAATGCAGTTTCAAGCTGATATTAATCACCAAAGCGTATTCCGTCCCAAGCTTATTGAAACCACAGCACTTGGCGCAGCGTTTCTTGCTGGGATTGCAGTTGGCTTTTGGGACTCGACTCAAGAACTACAACAAATCGCACAAGTTGAAAAAGCGTTCAATCCAGAGTTAGATGTCCAGATTTGTGAGCAACTGTACATTGGTTGGAAGGATGCTGTGGCACAGACACTGAAATAGCCACAGCCCTAGGCAAAAACAAGCATTTAGGTCTGTGTGCGGATTATTTAGGAATAAGGTGCGTGGATTGAGAGAATAAAGCAAGATGAAAAACGCACAGTTTGTATAACCAAGAACTGCTCATATCCATAGTCGCGGCGTGGCTTTGGGTTACCGCTCATCATATGATTTTTTGCAAAGGCTTGAGATCAAGCCATGACATCAATATGCAAGCTTCTTTTGATCTCTTCGATAACATTTTCACCTTCGCGACGCCCTTTGCCAAGTCGTCGATCGACTCGAGGTCTTCGGCTGGCATCCGCAGATTGGCGACGATCCTTTTTAGGTTTTCTTCGCTCTAAATGTGGAGGCAGTTGCGACTGAGGCGCCTCATGGCTATCAGGTGCAAGCCCATCGCCTTTTTTAACTTGGTCGACCACACGCTTTTTCTCCAACGCAACGCGTGCAGGAACCGCTGTCATTGCATAGATACTATCTAATCCCATTGTCTTGACTCCTTGAAATCATGCTCCTTTATTTGCTATCGGCATCGATTGTTGAATATTTAGACTCAATTTTTTGCACAAAGTTACATGTGAAGAAACTGCTTGAATCAAGAAAGACATTAAGATTTGTTTAAGTCGACGATCTAGCTTTTGGGTCAGTCTTTTGGCTGAAATATGAATGTTCTCGATCTATGTCTGGCTTCAATAGAATTTTGGGAAAGAACAAGTCCGATCATAGTTTCATCATTTGTGTGATGTTCAGTGTGGATGATTAGGTTACTGTTTATCGATCGGGCTTGCAGCGCCAAATTTAAAATACCGCATCATCTGGGGTACCGATCGAATTTCAGATACCATATAGGGTGCTTTTTACGGATGAGCTCCCGTCAATAGTGTTTGTTTTTTCTCCATTTTCATCATAACGTGCATGCATAAAATAGCGTCTGTTTATGCCGTTTCTTTTCATGCCGAACAAGCAGCTAACCCGCTTGATTACTGACTTTTTTAATCTATGCCTTCCCTTGACATTACTTGCAACACTTCCCTAAACTAGAGGTCTGTGGGAAATAGTGGATCAATGTGGATCATTTTATTAAGGCAGGGATGAACTAAGTGTTTCGGGGAGCGAGTGCAATTAATTTGGATGCCAAAGGTCGGATCGCTATTCCAAAGCGATACCGAGAATCTTTGCATGCTGAGCACCAAGGCAAACTCGTCATCACCGTCGACATATCGTCACCTTGTTTATTGATTTACCCCCAACACCAGTGGACTGAAATTGAAGCCAAATTGCTGCGCCTGTCGGATACCAATCCAACACAGCGCAAGCTAAAACGATTGCTGTTGGGTCACGCTCATGAGTGTGAGTTAGATAGCCTAGGACGGATCTTACTTCCCTCGTCGCTTCGTAATTTCGCCCAGCTAGAAAAGCACAGCATGCTGGTTGGTCAGCTTAATAAGTTTGAGTTATGGAATGAATCTGCATGGCATCAAGAGATCGAAGATGATCTCGAAACGATACAGAGCCTGAACCTATCAGAAGTCGATGGCCTTGAAGACTTCTCATTGTAATGAGAGTCGTTAACTAACGAAAGAAGAGTGTAATGAGCCAAGAATTTGCCCATGTGTCGGTATTGTTAAAAGAGACGATTGCAGGGCTGAACATTCGGCCTGACGGCATTTATATCGACGGAACATTTGGTCGAGGCGGACACTCGCGACAAATTTTGCAGCAACTTGGTGAGAATGGACGATTGATTGCAATTGATCGCGATCCTCAAGCCATCGAAGCTGCAAAACAATTTGCAGATGATCAACGTTTTCAAATTGTCCATGGTGGTTTCGGCCAGTTGGGTCAATATGTTGCTGAATTAGGCCTAACGGGGAAAATTGACGGGATATTGCTTGATCTCGGAGTGTCTTCACCTCAGTTGGATGATGCCGAACGTGGATTTAGTTTCTTACGAGATGGTCCACTAGATATGCGTATGGACAATAGTCAAGGAGAAACCGCGGCTCAATGGATAGCCCGTGCTGACATCGAAGATATGGCGTGGGTTTTTAAAACTTATGGCGAAGAGCGGAACGGCAAACACATTGCTCGTTGTATTGCCGCTGATCGCGAACAGAAACCATTTGAACGCACAAAAGATTTAGCGGATTTAATTTTTAGAATCACGAAAAAGAAAGAAAAGAATAAGCACCCAGCAACACGGGTCTTTCAGGCAATTCGAATCTACATCAATAGTGAGCTTGAGCAGATCGATCAGGCGCTTGAGGGGGGCTTGAAGGTGCTTGCGCCCCAAGGACGGTTTTCCATCATTAGTTTTCACTCACTAGAAGACCGCATGGTCAAACGTTTTGTGCGCCGTCATAGCACTGCGAAAGAAGTTCCTTTTGGCTTGCCTGTGACTGAAGAAGAGCTGAATAAAGATCGAACGTTAAAGCCGATTGGTAAAGCATTAAAGCCTTCAAAAGAAGAGCTTGAATTAAACCCTCGAGCCAGAAGTTCTGTGCTTCGAGTTGCTGAGCGTCTTGAGTATTAGGTGTGGCGATGACAACAAAACCACAGCTCAATCTGACGCGCATAGTTTTACAAGATATATGGCACCACATCTGGGTGGTGATCTTAGCTGTGGTACTTGTAGTCAACGCCGCAGCCGTGGTTTTTGCGAGCCACAAAAGCAGACAACTAACGAGCCAATGGGATCAGTTGCTGCAGCAAAGGGATAAATTGGATATTGAATGGCGTAATTTATTGTTAGAGGAGCAATCGCTTTCTGAACATAGCCGAATTACGCAGATTGCCACCAAAGATTTGGGAATGAGTCGACCGCTCCCTAATGAAGAAGTGGTTGTGAGGGTACCGTGAGTAGACAAGCAAAACGCAAACAAAAACCAGAACCTATCCAATGGCGACTCGTCGTCGTGGTGACTTTTGTGTGTCTATTGTTTACTAGCTTGGTTGGTCGTGCTGCTTATATTCAAATTATTGAGCCAGAAAAACTTCGCCATGAAAGTGATATGCGCACTTTGCGTACCACAAGCCGTGCGGTGCAAAGGGGGCTTATCACCGATCGCAATGGTGAGATGCTTGCTGTAAGTGTGCCAGTTCGTGCTGTATATGCAGATCCCAAAACTGTGCATGATCGCCAAGGTTTTGAAGATATGCGTCGCTGGCGTGCTTTGGCTGATGTATTGCACTTACCTATGGAAGATCTCGTGACTCGAGTGAAGTCTTCTAACAAACGGTTTATTTATCTGAAGCGCCAAGTAACACCTGCGGTTGCTGAATATATCAAGCAGCTAAAATTACCGGGCATTCGTTTAAAGCCTGAATCCCGCCGCTATTATCCGTCTGGTGAAATTGCATCGCAGCTGATTGGCATTACCAACATTGATGATAAAGGCATTGAAGGCATCGAGCATACCTATAATGGTTGGTTAACCGGAAAAGCCTCGAAGCAAAAAGTGCGTAAGTCGCGTGACGGTAAAGTTGTCGAGCGCTTGGATGTGGTTGAAGAAGGGGAAAGCCCCAATGATTTGGTGTTGAGTATTGACCATCGAATCCAGCAGCTTGCATATCGTGAACTGAAAAAAGCCACAGAAATTCATCAGGCAACCTCGGGTTCAGTCGTCGTTTTAGATGTGAATACTGGCGAAGTTTTGGCGATGGTAAATACGCCTTCATATAACCCGAACTCACCTGACAAATTGCAAGCATATAAAATGCGTAATAGAGCTTTGACTGATGCTTTTGAGCCGGGATCGGTCATGAAGCCTTTTGTGATGGCCGCTGCGCTAGAAGCAAAAACCATTAAACCCGATCAATTAATTAAGACCTCTCCGGGGTGGATGCGAATCGGTGGCCGGCAGGTTCGAGATAGCAGTAACTATGGTGATCTCTCGCTTGAACGAATCTTGGTGAAATCAAGTAACATCGGTATTTCTAAAATTGCGTTATCGATGCCTGTTGAGCAACTACTCGGAACTTATGCGTCCCTTGGACTCGGCAGTTTTAGTGGTATTGACTTGGTCGGTGAAAGCACCGGAAAAGTACGCGATGGCCATCGCTGGTCTGATTTTGAGCGTGCAACGCTGTCTTTTGGTTATGGATTAACGGTCTCGACCCTTCAAATCGCAAGAATGTATGCCACCTTGGGTAGTGAAGGGGTGCTGTATCCAACATCTGTCGTTAAATTAAAACAAGCGCCTGAAGGCGTTCAAGTCATTTCGCCAGAAGTGGCAAGACAGGTGATGAACATGCTTGAAGGAGTGACTCAGAAACAAGGGACTGCAGCGAAGGCGTATATTGCTGGTTACCCAGTGGCGGGTAAGACCGGGACAAGCCGTAAAGCAGTTGCCGGTGGATATGGCGAAGACTATATCGCATCTTTTGCAGGTGTTGCACCAACACATAACCCTCGGCTTGCTATTGTGGTCACGGTGAATGAGCCAAAAGGCGATCATTATTACGGTGGTGATGTCGCTGCACCTGTGTTTGCGAAAGTGATGTCGGGTGCATTACAAATGCTTAATGTTGAACCCATTAGCCAAAGAGAGCAGGTTCGCTTAGCCGGTGTCGCGAGGAGGAGCAAATGATTTTAATCAAAGATTTGCTTGCCCCTTGGTTTCATTATGCCGGCTCTGAAGCAATTGACCAGATGACACTTGATAGTCGTCAAGTACAGACAGGGAGTCTATTTGTTGCTGTGCCTGGCTATCAGGTTGATGGTCGCGAATTTATTGATACGGCAATTCAACAAGGCGCCGCTGCGGTTCTAGCCCATACAGATGAGCCAGAACATCATGGTCAAGTGAGTTACAAGCCTCAAGGAAGCGTTCCAGTTATTTCGTTTTTTCAACTGACAAGACAGCTTTCCGCTGTTGCTGGACAATGTTATCCATTGCAAGTCAGTCAAACCAAGTTTATTGGAATTACAGGGACCAATGGCAAAACGTCAGTAAGCCAATTGATTGCTCAAATTGCCGAACTTCTCCATCAGAAAGCTGCAGTCATGGGCACCTTAGGCAATGGAATGTGGGGAAAGCTAGTTGAGACCGGCAATACGACCGCAGATGCCGTCACCTTGGCCAAACAGCTTGCGAAGTTTCAAACCCTTGGCGCGCAAATTTGTGCGATGGAAGTCTCAAGTCATGGTTTAGTGCAAGGGCGCGTGGAAGCGGTGCCTTTTGAAGTCGCCGTATTTACGAACTTAAGCCGTGATCATCTTGATTATCATGGTGATATGGATGCTTATGGTGCTGCGAAAAAGCGCTTATTCACCTTTCCGCATCTAAAATCTGCAGTGTTAAATGTTGATGACGCCGTTGGCGAACAATGGTTTGCTGAACTTTCAACTCAACCATCGAAAACGGCGCTTGGCTATAGTACACAAGCCAGCAAGTTTGCAGATATCTTTACTGAGAATGCACGCTATCATTATGCCGGCGTCGACGCTGAAATTTGTTGGCCTCGTGGCCGCGGAAAAATCCAGTCTCCTTTATTGGGTGAGTTTAATTTATCCAATTTGCTAGCGGCGCTTGCGGCTTTATATGCCGCAGGAGAAAATATGGAGCAAATGCTAGCCGTAGTTCCTCAATTAAAAGCTGTACCTGGGAGAATGGAGAAGTTTGCGTCTGCTAATGAGCAAACGAAAGGCGTGAGTTTAGTTGTTGATTATGCCCATACACCAGATGCGATTGAACAAGCATTAAAAGCGCTGCGAGTTCACTGTCGCCGTAAGTTGTGGTGCATTTTTGGTTGTGGCGGCGATCGCGATCAAGGTAAACGCCCGTTAATGGCGCGCGCCGCGGAACAGTATGCGGATTGTGTCGTCGTTACCAGTGATAACCCCCGCAGTGAAAGCCCTGAAGCGATCATCGCGCAAGTGGTTTCCGGATTAGAAATGCCTCAAAGTGCAACGGTTATCGCAGAGCGGAAGGATGCAATTCAAAAAGCATTACAAAATGCACAATCAGGCGATATTTTATTGCTTGCCGGAAAAGGGCATGAAACTTACCAAGAAGTCGCAGGACAAAAGCGGTTTTATGATGAGCGTCAGTTTGCCGCCGAAATCATGAGCAACGCACAAGGGGCAAGCTTATGATCCCATTAAATTTCAAACAAGTCGCCACGCATCTGCAAGCCAAACTTGTCAATTTTGATAGTAGCTCAGCAACAATGTTTGAGCAGGTCAGTACTGACAGTCGCAATATTCAACCCAAAACTTTGTTTGTCGCTCTTAAAGGTGAGCGATTTGATGGCCATGACTTTGCGATGGTCGCTTATGAGAATGGTGCGCAGGCACTTTTAGTCGAAAAAGTATTACCGATAGCAGTGCCACAATTGATTGTGAACGACACATTAAAGGCGCTTGGTCAGCTTGGAGCGTTGGTGAGTTCAATGGTTGCGCCTAAGCGTGTCGCATTAACGGGTTCGAACGGCAAAACCACGGTTAAAGAAATGGTGTCGAGTATTCTTGCGACGCAATTTAAGGTGCTTTTTACCGCAGGGAACTTTAATAATGAAATTGGTGTGCCACTGACCTTGCTACGGTTATCGGCTCAGGACCAAGTCGGTGTTTTCGAATTGGGTGCGAATCATTTGGGCGAGATTGACTATACATCTTCATTGGTCAAGCCAGATGTCGCACTCGTTAATAATGTCGCCAGCGCACACCTTGAAGGCTTTGGCAGTCAAGATGGTGTTGCTCAAGCCAAGTCAGAGATTTTTTCGCATTTGCAAGCTCAAGGCACTGCGGTCATTAATCTAGATGATGATTATTGGCCTGTGATGCAAGCTGCGGCAGGTTCTCGGTCGCGCCTTTACTATTCTGTCAATTCGAACATCCAGCTACCTGAAGGTGTTGATTTAAATTGTTTTGTCAGTGTGACCAATACGATCGCGGATCACGCAGGTTGCTATCAATTTGAGTTGTGTCATCAGGGTCAGCAGCAACCCATTCAGCTCAAGCTCATGGGACGGCATCAAGTGGCGAACGCGTTAGCGGCGTCTTGTATTGCGTTGGCGTTAGGGTTATCGCTTTCCCAAATTTGCCAAGGATTAGAAGCAATGGAGCCTGTTAAAGGGCGCATGGTGCCTGCGCAACTTGGCAGTGTTCAAGTGGTTGATGATAGTTACAATGCCAACCCTGCTTCAGTGAAAGCTGCCATTCATTGGTTGCAAGAAATACAAAATAAAACCTGTTTAGTGTTGGGAGATTTAGGTGAATTAGGAGAGAATGCGGCAGCTTTGCATCGTCAACTGGGACAATATGCCAAATCACAAGGGGTTGATGCCTTATTTTGTACAGGTCAGCTTACTCAAGAAACCAGTGACGAATTTGGCGCTGAACATCACCAAGATATTGAATCTTTGTGTGTTCGTTTAATTGAATATATTCAGCAGTCTTCACAACCGCTGACTGTTTTAGTAAAGGGCTCTCGCAGTTCCGCTATGGAACGTGTTATCGAGAGACTATCGGCCGCTTACGAGCGCGGGGAGTTTGTGTAAATGCTGGTTTATCTAGCCGAGTACTTAACTCAGTTTCATACTGGGTTTAATGTATTTTCATATGTAACATTTCGGGCCATTCTCGGGCTTTTGACCGCATTGATGTTCAGTTTATGGTGGGGCCCCAAACTGATCGAAAGGCTCCAGCTTTTACAAATTGGCCAGGTTGTGCGAGACGATGGGCCAGAGTCTCATTTTAGCAAGCGCGGTACGCCGACGATGGGAGGCTTATTAATTCTTGCTGGTATCTTTATTAGTGTCTTGCTGTGGGGAGATCTCGGCAGCCGTTATGTATGGGTGATGCTATTTGTTTTAGCGAGTTTTGGGCTCGTTGGCTTTATTGATGATTATCGTAAAGTCGTACGAAAGGATTCAAAGGGCTTAATCGCTAGATGGAAGTATATCTTGCAGTCATTAGCAGCACTTGCGATTGCGGCGTATTTGTATTTTTCTGCAGGTCAGCCAGGTGAGACCCAGCTTGTGGTTCCTTTCTTTAAGGATGTCATGCCGCAGTTGGGCGGTTTCTTTATTGTGTTGGCCTATTTCACCATTGTTGGCTCTAGCAATGCCGTGAACCTAACCGATGGTTTGGACGGATTAGCGATTATGCCGACGGTAATGGTGGCCGCGGCGTTTGCTTTGATAGCTTATCTTTCCGGCCACTCGCAATTTGCGAATTATTTACATATTCCTTATTTACCGGGTTCTGGCGAGCTCGTGATTGTTTGTACTGCTATGGTGGGCGCCGGCCTAGGGTTTCTTTGGTTTAACACCTATCCAGCACAGGTCTTTATGGGGGATGTTGGATCCCTCGCTTTAGGCGCAGCACTTGGTGCAATGGCGGTTTTAGTTCGCCAAGAAATTTTGCTGGTGATTATGGGGGGCGTATTTGTCATGGAAACCATGTCCGTTATTTTACAGGTCGGTTCGTATAAATTGCGTGGGCAGCGTATTTTCCGCATGGCACCTATCCATCATCATTATGAATTGAAAGGCTGGCCAGAGCCGCGCGTGATTGTGCGTTTCTGGATTATTTCTCTATTCCTAGTGCTACTTGGTTTAGCGACGTTGAAGTTGAGGTAAATCCAATGCCACAGAAGTTTTCTCACATCGTTTTAGGTTTAGGTGCTACAGGTATGTCTGTAGTACGTTACCTGTGTGAGCAAGGGATTGTACCTCTGGTTATGGACTCTAGGCGCAACCCTCCAGGTATTGAGCAATTAAAGAATGAACTCCCACAGGTGGCGTTGCAATGTGGTGGATTTGATTGTCGGCAATTGGTGCAAGCAAACCAGATTATTATCAGCCCTGGTATTTCAGTGAATACTCCAGAAGTAAAAGCCGCTGCGGATATGGGGATTGAAGTGATTGGTGATGTGGAGCTGTTTGCTCGAGCCATTCAGGAGCAAGGTGCAAAAGTACTTGCCATTACTGGCTCAAATGGCAAAAGCACAGTCACGACGCTTGTCGGTGAAATGGCTAAAGCGGAAGGTCTTAATGTTGCCGTAGGTGGCAATATTGGTATTCCAGTGCTTTCGCTTTTAAAACAACGTGCTGATTTGTACGTATTGGAATTATCCAGTTTTCAGTTGGAAACAACACGCAGTTTGAATTGTACAGCGGCAACCTGTTTGAACGTCAGTGAAGACCATATGGATCGCTATGACGACTTTAGGGCATATCGAGAAGCTAAATTATCGCTTTACCAGCAAACGCAAAAAGTCATTTTTAATCGTGATGATGAGCTAACGAAGCCTCATATTGATGTCGCAACGAACAGTTTTGGCCTTTCAAAACCAGAGGCTGACGATTGGGGCGTGAGCGATGGCATGATCTGCCATGGTGAGGATACTGTTATGCCTCTGCTCGACGTCAAATTAATTGGTCAACACAATCAAACAAATATTGTAGCAGCGATGGCATTAACTGCAGCTGCTGGTGTATCTGCAAAGGCGATGAAAGAAGTCGCCATGACGTTTGGAGGCTTGTCGCATCGATGTGAGGTTGTATCTGTCACAAATGGCGTTACTTATGTAAACGACTCGAAGGCGACAAATGTTGGTGCAACCGTCGCAGCGCTAGAAGGGTTATCCAACTATCCTGGTAACGTTATTTTGATTGCTGGGGGTGACAGTAAGGGTGCTGACTTTACTTGTATGGCGGATGCCATGGAAGCTGTCGACTATTTAATTACTTTGGGTCGTGATGGCGACAAGGTAGCGGCGTTAAAGCCGGATTCAATCACAGTTAATTCGATGCAATCGGCGGTTAAAAAAGCGAGTAAACTCGCTGAAGATGGGGACATGGTTTTACTGTCTCCAGCCTGTGCAAGCATTGATATGTATGACAACTTTATGAAACGAGGCCAAGATTTCTGCTTGGCAGTGGAGTCACTCGATGGCAAGTGATGGACGTCAATTAGCATTATTTGGTGGAAACCTAAGTTGGTCTTTACCAGGATTATTTCAGGAGCGTTCCGCCCCTGGAATGCAGCTTTATGATCGTACTTTACTTGTTGCTATTGTCTCTCTGATTTGTTTTGGCTTTGTGATGGTTATGTCTGCCTCGATGCCTGAAGCGCAAAGCTTAACAGGCAACCCTTGGCATTTTGTTATTCGTCATGTGGCTTATTTGGCGGGTTGCTTTGTCATCGCGTTAGTGGTGTTGAGTTTAAGTGTAGAGCGTTGGTTACAGGCTAGCTCTCCATTACTGCTGATTGTTGGTGTCATGTTGCTTGCGGTGCCTTTTGTCGGTATTACGGTAAATGGTGCAACGCGTTGGTTGCCTCTTGGGATTGCAAGGTTACAGGTGGCAGAGCTAGCTAAATTTGCTTTCGCAATTTACATGTCCGGTTATTTGGTTCGGCGTCATCAAGAGGTTCGCGAGAATGCAAAAGGCTTTTATAAGCCGATCGCCGTATTTGCCGTTTATGCATTTTTAATCTTGATGCAGCCGGATCTAGGCACTGTCGTCGTGCTATTTGTCGGAACCGTCGGTTTACTTTTCCTTGCCGGCGCAAGGTTGCTCGATTTTTTCGCCTTAATTCTTACGGGGATATTGGCATTTGTTGGCTTGGTGCTTGCTGCACCATATCGGATGCGGCGGGTAACTTCATTTATGGATCCTTGGCGGGATCCGTTTGGCGATGGTTATCAATTAACTCAGTCGCTCATGGCTTATGGCCGAGGCGATTGGTTTGGTCAGGGGCTCGGGAATAGTATTCAAAAGATGAAGTATTTACCTGAGGCGCATACGGACTTTATTTTTGCTGTCATAGGTGAAGAACTTGGCTTTGTGGGTATCGTCGTGGTACTTGCTGTTTTGCTTTTTGTTGCGTTGCGAGCGATTCGTCTTGGCAATATGTGTCTCGCCATGGAGCGAGCATTTGAAGGGTACCTCGCCTATTCCATCGGCATTTGGTTTTGTTTCCAAACGGTGGTGAATGTTGGCGCAAGTATTGGCATGTTACCGACGAAAGGATTGACATTGCCATTTGTCAGTTATGGTGGCAGTAGCCTGTGGGTGATGACGGCTGCAGCAATGTTACTGATCCGTATTGATCATGAACGTCGACTGAGTTTAATTCAAGCCGTTCAAGGGGGGCGAGGTCGTGAATAACCCTTCTCAAGAGAGACTCAACGAACAACAAGAAATGGCGTCTAGTAAACGAATATTGGTGATGGCCGGAGGAACCGGCGGTCATGTTTTCCCTGCACTAGCAGTGGCGAAATATTTATCACAGCAAGGATGGCAAGTGCGCTGGCTGGGTACCGCTGAGCGCATGGAAGCTCGATTGGTTCCTCAGCACGGTTTTGATATCGATTTTATTGATATTAAAGGTGTAAGGGGAAATGGCATGTTAAGAAAGTTGGCTGCACCATTCAAAATTTTGCGATCCATTTTGCAGGCCAAAGCTGTTATCAAGTCATTCCAGCCTGACGTTGTGTTAGGTATGGGGGGGTTTGCTAGTGGCCCAGGTGGAATAGCTGCGCGCCTCGCTGGTATTCCATTGGTGTTGCATGAACAAAATGCAGTGCCAGGAATGACAAATCGGTTATTGGCGAAAGTTGCGAGTCGGGTCTTGTGTGCATTTGACAATACGTTTGGTGATGAGTCTCAAGCGCAAGTTGTTGGGAATCCAGTACGGCACGAGCTTGTGGCTTTGGGTGAAGAACCGGCACAAAGCAATGATGCCGCATTAAAAGTACTTGTTGTTGGTGGGAGTCTCGGTGCCAAAGTGTTTAACGACGTGCTGCCTCAAGTGCTTGGCGCCTGCAGTCAATCAAAAGCAATCACAGTCTGGCACCAGGTTGGCAAAGGCAATCTTGAATCTGTAAAAGCGAGTTATCAAGCACTGGGTCAAGAAGACAAAGTGAAGGTGAGTGAATTCATTGATGATATGGAAGCTGCATACAAATGGGCTGACGTGCTCGTTTGTCGTGCCGGCGCACTGACTGTATCAGAGCTCGCAGCAGTGGCAAAGCCTAGCATTTTGGTGCCTTATCCTCATGCCGTTGATGACCACCAAACTAGAAATGCCAATGTGTTAGTTGAGGCTGGGGCTGCTTTCTTATTACCCCAAGCAACAATGACAGCGGACGTACTGGCTGAGCAGTTAATAGCGCTTGCGACAGATAGACAAGAGTTAGCCCTAATGGGGCAAAAGGCGAGAAGTGTTGCTGTATTGAACGCGACCCAAAGTGTCGCGACAACATGTCAGCAACTCGCAAACTAAAGGGTAGAGATGAGTAGTATTGCAAGTAAGTTTCCAGCACTGAGGGCGATGATCCCTGAAATGAGACGTGTGAAGCGGATTCACTTTGTCGGAATTGGTGGTGCTGGAATGGGGGGGATCGCGGAAGTTTTAGTCAATGAAGGCTACCAAGTTAGTGGCTCTGATATTGCCACGAATGCCGTAACAGAGCGTTTGTCTAGCCTTGGCGCCCACATTCAAATCGGTCATACCGCTGATGTGGTACAAGATGTGGACGTGGTGGTTGTGTCGACTGCAATTGATGCAGAAAACCCAGAGATTGTCGCGGCACAAGAGCTAAGAGTGCCGGTGGTTCGTCGAGCAGAAATGCTCGCAGAATTAATGCGCTATCGTCATGGAGTCGCTGTTGCTGGTACCCATGGTAAAACCACAACGACGAGCCTTATTGCGAGTGTATACGGCGAGGCCGAGCGGGATCCAACGTTCGTGATTGGTGGGTTGTTAAATAGTGCGGGCACGAATGCAAGATTAGGGTCTAGCCGTTATTTAATCGCGGAAGCTGATGAAAGTGATGCTAGTTTTTTGCATCTTCAGCCGATGGTCAGTGTGGTGACAAATATAGAAGCTGATCATATGGATACGTATGGCGGCGATTTTGAAAAACTAAAAGATACCTTTGTCGAGTTTTGGCATAACTTGCCATTTTATGGTGTTGCAGTGGTTTGTATTGATGATGAAACCGTACGTGAGCTAATGCCGCGCGTTGGTCGCCAAACGGTGACCTATGGTTTCAGTGATGATGCGGACGTACAAGCGTTCGACTTTGTTCAACAAGGCCACAAAAGTGCGTTTATGGTGCGCCGCAAAAACCGCCAAGATTTACAGGTGACATTGAACTTGCCTGGTCAACACAATGTTCTCAACGCGCTGGCTGCGATTGCGGTGGCCACAGAAGATGATATTGAAGACGCTGCGATGGTAAAAGCATTGGCGGAGTTTGAGGGGATCGGCAGGCGTTTTCAGCACTTGGGAGAATTTTCAACCGCTCAAGGTGAGGTCATGTTGGTTGATGACTATGGCCACCACCCAAGTGAAGTTGCTGCAACCATTAAGGCTGCAAGGGCAGGTTGGCCAGATAAAAGGTTAGTGATGATCTATCAGCCTCACCGTTATAGTCGAACTCGCGATCTTTATGAAGATTTCGTAGAGGTTTTGTCACAGGTTGATTGTCTATTGCTACTAGAGGTGTATGCCGCAGGTGAAGCGCCAATTCCTGGTGCTGATAGCCGTGCGCTATGTCGCTCAATTCGCCAGCGTGGACAAGTCGAGCCGATATATGTAGCAGGGACTGAACAACTAGTAACCATGCTGCCAGATGTTATGCAACACGATGATCTCGTGATGACGCAGGGAGCCGGTAGTGTTGGGGCGCTAGCAAAGCAGTTGGCAGCAGCAAAACTTAAGTTTGCTCAATAGAAAGTATGAAGCAGTACAGTTAATTAGATTAACTGTTCTAAAAGTGGACAGACTTATCTATGCCGGGGAGAGTTGGGTCTATATAATGGCCGGTTTTCCCAAGCATCAGTTGTAGTCTTAGTGAGGCGAAATTAGCGGTGTCTTGGAAGCAAAAGGGAAAGGAATGGCGACAAAGTCTGAAACAGGTCAATTGGTACCTGTGCTTTGGCCTGCTTTTTTTGATTGCAGTAATTGGTAGTTTTTCAGCTATCGCATGGAAGTTACATCTTGTGCTGAATGATGCCGATGCAATGCCCATTGAAACCGTTGCCGTCAAAGGCGACCGACAATACACCAGTGATGTTGCAATCCAGTCCGCTTTGCAAGACTTGATGATGACCAGCTTTTTTAGTGCTGATGTTGCGCAGGTTCAAGACGCACTGGAGAATTTGCCTTGGGTGTATCAAGCGTCAGTTCGCCGGGTGTGGCCAGCGAAATTGAAGGTATTTATTCAAGAGCAAAAAGCCGCAGCACACTGGAATGGTGATGCTTGGTTAAACGAGCATGGTGAAGTGTTTGATGCGCCAGAGCAGTCAAGCCTAGCGCATTTACCGCAATTAGCCGGGCCCGAGAATATGGCGAACCGAATATTAGAGAGCTATCGACAAATTGACGCGTTATTGAAGATCCATGGCTATGGGCTGCGCGATCTGCATCTAAGCCCGCGGCATGCTTGGCGGGCAACGTTAGAGAATGGCATTCATTTAGAGCTAGGGCGAGAAGACAAAATGGCGCGCGTTCAGAGATTTATTGACGTGTATCCAACACTGGACAAACAACCCAAAATGGTTGCCAAAGTAGATTTAAGATACGACACAGGCTTAGCCGTAGGCTGGGATGATACAAAGGAAGAGAGCCAATAATTCATGACCAAGAATCAAGATAGAAACCTAATCGTCGGTTTAGACATAGGTACTGCCAAAGTCGCAGTGATTATTGGCGAAGTATTGCCTGATGGCGAAATTAGCATTATTGGCCTCGGTAATCACTTGTCTCGCGGTATGGATAAAGGTGGTGTCAACGACCTGGATTCAATTGTGCGCAGTGTGCAAAGAGCACTCGATCAGGCTGAGCTGATGGCTGACTGTCAAGTTGCTTCTGTGTATTTGAGCATTTCAGGGAAGCACATTGCCTGCCAAAACGAAAATGGCATGGTGTCGATCAACGATGAAGAAGTTACGCAAGAAGACGTCGACAATGTGATTCATACTGCACGCTCAGTCAAGATCCCGACCGAACGACGGATCTTACATGTGTTACCGCAGGAATATGCAATTGATGTGCAAGACGGGATTAAAAGCCCTATTGGCATGTCAGGTATGCGAATGGAAGCCAAAGTTCATATTGTGACTTGTGCGAATGACATGGCCAAAAACATTACCAAAAGTGTTGAGCGTTGTGGGCTGAAAGTCGATGACCTCGTGTTTTCTGGCATCGCTTCTGCTGATGCCGTTCTAACCCAAGATGAAAAAGACCTAGGGGTTTGTGTCGTCGATATTGGCGGTGGAACTACGGATATCACGGTATACACCAATGGCGCATTAAGACATTGCTCTGTGGTGCCTGTTGCCGGGAATCAGGTCACGAGTGATATTGCAAAGATATTCCGCACGCCATTGACACACGCCGAGCAGATCAAGGTTCAGTTTGCGAGCGCGCGCAGCTCAATGGTAAGTCGTGAAGATAGTATTGAAGTGCCGTCCGTTGGTGGTCGTCCATCACGGAGTATGTCGCGACACACTTTAGCTGAGGTTGTCGAGCCAAGGTATCAAGAATTATTTGAGTTAATTTTGACTAAGCTGCGTGATAGCGGCTTAGAAGATCAGATTGCAGCCGGTATTGTTTTAACCGGTGGGACGTCTTCCATTGAAGGGGTCGTGGATATTGCCGAGGCGACATTTGGCATGCCAGTTAGGGTAGCCGTACCGTTACCCGTAAAAGGTTTAAATGAATATGTGGAACAACCCGTTTATGCCACAGGTGTGGGGTTGTTACATTATGGCGCTAACCGGGTTCTAGAACGTCAGTTTGAAGGTCCGGCGCGTCCAGGGGTCACCAGTCTTTGGAATCGGGTTCAAAGTTGGTTTAAAGGCGAGTTTTAAATAATAACGCAGGCAAAAACGGAGATATAACCATGTTTGAGATCATGGATACTCATTCAGACGAGGCGGTGATTAAAGTCATCGGCGTCGGTGGTGGCGGCGGAAATGCCGTTGAACATATGGTGAAACACAACATCGAAGGTGTTGAATTCGTCGCAACAAATACAGATGCGCAAGCATTAAAAAAATCATCTGCAAGCTCAACCATTCAATTGGGTCGTGATGTCACGAAGGGACTTGGTGCTGGTGCAAACCCTGAGATTGGTCGTTTAGCCGCAGAGGAAGACAAAGAAAATATTCGCTCGGCTATCAAAGGCGCGGACATGATTTTTGTTGCAGCAGGCATGGGTGGCGGAACAGGAACCGGTGCTGCACCTGTTGTAGCTGAGGTTGCGCGTGAAGAAGGTATCTTGACGGTGGCAGTTGTCACTAAACCTTTTCCATTTGAAGGCAAAAAGCGTATGGGATATGCAGATCAAGGGATTGAAATGCTTGCAAAGCATGTTGATTCATTGATTACTATCCCAAATGAGAAACTGTTGAAAGTTTTAGGTCGTGGCACTTCATTATTAGATGCTTTTGCTGCAGCAAATAATGTATTGCTTGGTGCAGTTCAAGGGATAGCAGAGCTTATTACACGTCCTGGTTTGATTAACGTCGATTTCGCTGATGTGAAAACAGTTATGTCCGAAATGGGCAATGCCATGATGGGAACCGGGGTCGCAAGTGGTGAAGACCGAGCAGAAGAAGCTGCCGAGTCAGCTGTTGCTAGTCCGTTACTTGAAGACATTGATCTTGCGGGTGCTCGCGGCGTATTGGTGAACATTACTGCCGGTATGGACATGAGTATCGAAGAGTTCGAAACCGTCGGTAACCATGTAAAAGCCTATGCATCAGACAATGCAACTGTGGTTGTTGGTGCCGTCATTGACCCAGAAATGAGCGACGAGTTGCGCGTTACTGTGGTTGCGACAGGAATTGGTGCTGAGAAAAAGCCTGATATTCAGCTTGTGAGTAACACAAAAGCTGCTCCCAAAGTTGAGCCAGTGATTGAGCCTAAAGTTGAAGCGGGTATGCCTGATATTTCATCGGCTACTACTCAAGCAACTGCTGCTGCAATGAATACAGAAGCCGCTCCGGCTGCTCAACCTTCGGCTCCTGCACCGAAAACAGAGCTAGATTACTTGGATATTCCAGCATTTTTACGTAAACAAGCTGATTAGCGTTTGCGTTGAAGAGAGCAATACGTGAGCTTGGGATGGTTGCGAAATGCAAGCTGCATGGGTGTTAAAAGGTATTATTTTTGATGCTTTTAGCATTTTGTGCTAGCATATCCGACCAGCTGCGAATAGCTGGCTGAGTAACAATGCCCAAATTATGGGTGATAGTGTAAAGATATTAACGGGTAAGTGAATGATTTTTCAAAGAACTGTTCAAGAAATGGTAAAGACTACTGGTGTCGGATTGCATTCTGGCAACAAGGTAACGCTGATCATTAAACCCGCACCAGTTAATACAGGGATTGTGCTAGTGCGCACGGACTTAAATCCAGCCGTTGCTATACCAGCAACTGCAGAACTAGTTCGTGAAACGACGATGTGTACAGCCTTGGTTAATGATGATGGTGTTCGTATCTCCACTATCGAGCATTTGTTTGCTGCGTTAGCTGGTCTTGGTATCGACAATGCTGAGATTGAGGTCGATGCACCTGAAATCCCAATTATGGATGGCAGTGCTAGCCCGTGGGTTTTCTTATTGCAATCGGTTGGAATCAAACAGCAATCTGCGGCCAAAAAGTTCATACGTATTAAGCAACCTATCCGTGTTGAAGATGGTGATAAGTGGGCAGAACTGAACCCTTATAGAGGGTTTAAAGTTGATTTTGCGATTGACTTTGATCACCCAGAAATTGCACGCAGCCAACAACACATGGTGATGGATTTCTCTTCTTCTGGTTTTATCCGAGATATTAGTCGCGCAAGAACTTTTGGTTTTATGCGAGATATTGAGTATTTGCGAGCCAATAACCTAGCACTAGGTGGCAGCATGGAAAATGCAGTTGTACTTGACGAATATAAAGTTCTTAACCCCGACGGCCTGCGTTATGAGGATGAATTTGTTAAGCACAAGATTTTGGATGCTTTTGGTGACCTTTATGTTGCCGGACACGCTATTATTGGTGAGTTCAAAGCATTTAAAACTGGCCATGCCCTGAATAACCAATTGGTTCGCGCATTACTTGCGGCACAAGAGTCATGGGAAATCGTTAGCTTCGAGGAAGAAGCTGAAGTTCCTGTCAGCTTTATGATGCCAGCCAACACAGCGTTGGCTTAGTAAAAGCGTTAAGATTGCCTATTGCGGCTGGCCAATGAAGCCAGCCGTTTTAGTTTTTGTCCTAGGTCACCATCGACATGTTCCGCCAGCGCTTCAATATGTGATGCCGCTTCTGGTGTGATGGTGTTACTTGCTATAGGACGTTTAGCTTCATACATTGCAAGCTGCGGGTTGACTTTAACCTCGATAGCAGTGAGCATTGGGAGCGTTTCGGCTCTTAGTTGCTGGAGTAACATCGCTTTTTGAAAATTAACTCTCGCTGCCCATGCTGCGGAAGTTGTTTCAATTACAAGCGTACTTTGGCGAAGATTAGCGACTTTTAGTTGCTCCGATACAGGACCTTGCATCGTTTGTTTCACATACTGATCTAAATGGCGCAGCAGTTCTGCTTTTTCTGCAATTTGGGGAATTGGCCCTGCTTGCCTAATTAGTTGACTGAGATCTTGTGGGGGCTTTTTCATATTACAACTAGACGGCTGAATTAGGCTATGAGTGTAACAGTATTTCTACAAGGCCGAAATGGCGTAACGCGTTGGCAGCCCGGTAAGCAGTGGCTGCTGTTACCTATGCTAATGATTGCTGCAGGTGTGGGCATATATCAATTTCATACAGAGCAGTTTAAGAGCCAACAAGCAAGCGTTGAGCTTGAACGTGATATTCGTGAACAGCATAAAAAGCAAGTTATCGACTTAAAGCAAGCCACAGAAACCCAACTCGCAACCCTCGTCGCTCATGTCGCAAGGATGCAAGCGAAAGTCACTCGTCTAGAAGCGCTGGGTGAGCAAGTTGCAAAAAACTCAAAATTAGAAGACCAATTTGATTTTCAAACGGAAGTTGGCTTAGGTGGCATGAGCGAACTGGGTGCAAATATCGAGCTTGATCAATTGATTGCAGATATGGATCAACTTGTATCACGTATTGATAATAACAATGTTGAGCTTTCTCTCCTTGAAACGGTCACGACGAATCTCCATATAGAGAATGAGCGTTATATTTCTGGGCGACCTATAGGTAAAGGTTGGCTGTCTTCTCCTTATGGACTGCGCAATGATCCATTTACTGGTAAACGTGCGATGCATAAAGGGATTGATTTTGCCGGAACTGAAGGCGCAGATGTTATCGCCACTGCGGGAGGTGTCGTCACTTGGGCTGGAAATATGTTTGGATATGGCGAACTCGTAGAGATAGATCATGGGAATGGATTAAAAACACGATATGGCCACAATAAGTCATTGTCAGTGAAAGTTGGCGATGTCATCGCCAAAGGTCAGCCTATTGCGAAAATGGGCAGTACAGGGCGCTCTACTGGGCCCCATGTACATTATGAAGTGTTGCGTGGTGGACAGCAGATCGATCCGCGAAAATATGTCTATCGCAAAGCGAGTTAAATAATAAATCAAGATTGGTCTGATCCTAGAGCAGTCAATAAAATAATAAGTGGTCAAGATGTTTGGTAAATTGCTGACAAAAGTATTTGGTAGTCGTAACGATCGTACCTTGAAAGGACTTGGTAAGGTTGTCAAAAAGATTAACGCACTCGAGGCGGGTTACGAAGAGTTAACAGATGAAGAGCTCAAGGCGAAGACCGCAGAGTTTCGAGAGCGTCTAGAGGGCGGTGAGACTTTAAGTGCCTTAACTCCCGAAGCGTTTGCCGTTGTCCGTGAAGCATCAAAGCGTGTATTTGAAATGCGCCACTTTGATGTCCAATTGCTCGGCGGTATGGTGCTTGATAGCAACCGGATTGCTGAAATGCGTACGGGTGAAGGTAAAACGTTGACTGCAACCCTCCCGGCATACCTCAATGGGATCACGGGTAAAGGGGTTCATATCATCACCGTGAATGATTACCTTGCTCGTCGTGATGCAGAGCTAAACCGACCTTTATTTGAATTTCTTGGCTTGACCGTCGGCGTCAACGTTGCGGGTTTAGGGCAAGAAGAGAAAAAAGCAGCCTACAACAGCGATATTACCTACGGAACCAACAATGAGTTTGGTTTTGATTACCTTCGAGATAATATGGCGTTTTCGCCGCAAGAGCGTGTCCAACGCCCACTGCACTACGCCTTAATCGATGAAGTCGACTCAATCTTGATTGATGAGGCACGTACGCCGTTGATTATTTCGGGTGCTGCTGAAGATAGCTCTGAGCTATATATCAAAATTGACAAACTGATCCCGAACCTAGTCAGCCAAGAGAAAGAAGATACCGAAGAAGAAATCGGTGATGGTGACTACAGCATCGATGAGAAAGCCAAACAAGTGCATATGACCGAACGAGGTCAAGAAAAAGTAGAGCAGTTGTTAATGGCAAGCGGCATGTTGGAAGAGGGGGATTCGCTCTATTCTGCCAGCAACATTTCATTGCTTCATCATATCAACGCGGCATTACGCGCGCGAACGTTATTTGAGCGAGATGTTGATTATATAGTTCAAGATGGCGAAGTGGTTATCGTTGACGAACATACTGGACGTACGATGCCTGGTCGCCGTTGGTCTGAGGGCTTGCATCAAGCGGTTGAAGCCAAAGAAGGCGTGAAAATTCAAAACGAAAACCAAACGTTAGCGTCGATTACTTTCCAGAATTATTTCCGCATTTATGAGAAGCTTGCGGGAATGACGGGTACTGCGGATACTGAGGCTTTTGAATTTCAACATATCTATGGCCTAGATACTGTCGTGGTGCCAACGAACCGTCCTATGGTTCGTGATGATATGCCTGATCTGGTTTATCTGACTGCACAAGAGAAGTATGACGCAATTCTGGAAGACATCATTGGCTGTCGTGAACGCGGTCAGCCAGTGCTTGTGGGTACGGTTTCGATCGAGCAATCCGAACTTCTATCTCATCTAATGAAACAAGCGAAGATACCGCATCAGGTATTGAACGCGAAGTTCCATGAAAAAGAAGCGGATATTGTAGCGCAAGCAGGTCGAGCTAGTGCAGTAACCGTTGCAACCAATATGGCAGGTCGTGGTACCGATATTGTGCTCGGCGGTAACTGGGCTATGGAGATCTCTAAACTTGATAATCCAACTGAAGCACAAAAAGCAAAGATTAAAGAAGATTGGCAAGTACGCCATGACGAAGTCGTTGCAGCAGGTGGTTTACATATTCTAGGTACTGAGCGCCACGAGTCTCGCCGTATTGATAACCAGCTTCGTGGTCGTTCGGGTCGTCAAGGTGATGCGGGTTCTTCGCGCTTCTATCTCTCTATGGAAGATAGTTTGATGCGAATTTTTGCTTCAGACCGTGTATCGGGCATGATGAAAAAGCTTGGTATGGAGCAAGGTGAAGCGATCGAGCACCCTTGGGTTTCTCGCGCAATCGAAAATGCTCAACGTAAAGTAGAAGCTAGAAACTTCGACATTCGTAAACAGCTACTTGAGTTCGATGATGTTGCCAATGATCAACGCCAAGTTGTTTATTCTCAGCGTAATGAGTTGATGGATGCTGAAAGCATTAAAGAAACCATCAGCAATATTCAAGAAGATGTTGTCGATAATGTTATTAGCCAATATATACCACCTCAGTCGCTGGAAGAAATGTGGGATACGGAAGGCTTAGAAAATCGTTTAGCTCAAGAATATAATCTTAAGTTGCCTATTATTGAATGGCTTGAAAAAGAAGATGACTTGCATGAAGAGACCCTTCGTGAGCGCATTATTGAAACCTGGGTTAATGCATATCAAGCCAAAGAGGATATGGTCGGTGAGTCTGTGCTTCGTCAGTTTGAAAAAGCAGTGATGTTGCAGACATTGGATGGACTTTGGAAAGAGCATTTAGCCGCGATGGATCATTTGCGTCAAGGGATTCACCTTCGAGGTTATGCGCAAAAAAATCCCAAGCAAGAATATAAGCGTGAGTCATTTGAGTTGTTCCAACAAATGTTAGAAACGCTGAAGACGGATGTCATCAGTATCCTTTCAAAAGTACAAGTTCAAGCGCAGTCTGATGTTGAAGAAATGGAAGCGCGTCGACGCGAAGAGGAAGCGAAGATCCAGCGTGATTATCAACATGCTTCAGCTGAAGCTTTAATTGGCGGTGACGACGAAGACGCACACAATGTAGATGTGCCGCAACAGCCAATTGTACGCGAAGGGCAAAAAGTCGGACGTAATGATCCCTGTCCATGTGGATCGGGTAAAAAGTACAAACAGTGCCACGGCAAAATTAGTTAATACAATATACCCTATAAAAAAGGCAGCATTTGCTGCCTTTTTTGATCTTGCGGTCGGTGAAACCCTGTAGCACGAGCATTTTGTGGAATCGATTTTTCATTCTTAGAGCAAACGGCTAGACGTTTACAGTGGTGCGTCAGCCAATGCCAGGCCGCAGCTTGAAGGCATAGCGTTGTCATTTTTGACTGGATTGTGGATAACTCTGTGGGTTTAATGTTCGAAAGAAGGGGGTAAATCTAAAGATCGAAAAAAGATCGTTTTTCTACAGAAAAGCCCTTGCACGGTTTCAAAATCTCCCTATAATGCGCATCCACTGACACGGCAGAGCAACTTCGCAAGAAGGTGATAAAGCCAGTCAGGGCGCAGAATTAGCCTCGGTTAATTCATCGGTGCAGAAGGTTTTGAAAG
>NZ_BMPZ01000005.1 GCF_014647855.1 Shewanella gelidii
TCGAGTGATTGGGGAAGGGTTCTCGGATGTGAGTCTGCTGAGTGGTTTGAGTGATAAGCTGTATTACCTGGCATTTGAGTCCACGCAAGTGACGGACTTTAGCACGCTGGCAAACTTCACGCAGCTTAACCAATTACAGATTACTCGTCATGATGGGCTGGACAATGCAAACTCGCTCGCGGGTCTCAGTCCGGTTCAGCATCTTGAGCTTTCAGACAACGCAGGCTTGGTGGATATTAGTGCGCTGTCGAATCTGACGAATTTGTATTATTTAGGCCTGAACTATACCCAGGTGAATGACTTAACACCGCTGTTTGGTCTGACGGCGCTGCAGAGTTTAAACATCGAGTATATTCCGCTGGCAGATACGAGTCAGGTTGACACGTTGCGAGCGAATGGTGTGGAAGTGTGGGGACAACCACAACTTTAGTTTTTGTGTGATGCCTTACTGCCCATATAGGAACGATAGAATGCATAAATTAGTTAGTGTTGTGCCATCCGTTTTGTTGTTGGTATTGTTTGCAGCTTATGTCGGTTTGGATATTGATCTGATGGCATATAAAAGAGAAAACAGTGCGCTTCAAAGTAAAGTTGAATCTTTGCAACAGACCGTGAATCAGCAAAAAGGTCTAAGTTCTGTGATAATTTCTGATTCACTGGATATGAACGAGGCCGGTAAGAAAAGTCGACCTGTCGTGTCATTTGTTGAGGGTGATAATGCTGTTCCTGATTCAAAACGTCGTCCTACTTTGGGTTTTGTGCGGAGTATGCGCCATCAAAGTCTAGCGGCTCCTCATGCAGCTCAAAATCACAAAAGTAGCATGGAAGCTAAGGACGCTATTTCGTTCGAACGAGAACTTATGCAAAGCTCCGAGACAACATGGCGACAACGAAATCAATTGATAATGTAGGTCGGTTATTTTAAGTACAACAAAAAGACTATGATGTGAGTTTAACCTGTATCTTGCTTATTGCCATTGATACGTCAGCTAAATGAAATATAACATCTGAATCGCTTGAGCCATTAAAACGAACAGTCGCTAATGAATTTGATCACCTTTTGTGTATAAGGGTGAATGATTTCTAGTGATTGTGCGTGTAAATGAAGCCGGCTTGCGGCTTCTTCGCAAGCTTTATTGCCGTAGAAATCATCTCCCAGAATTGGGTGGCCTAACGCTTGCAGATGTACGCGTAGTTGATGGGTTCGTCCTGTCGTAGGTTTGAGTTCTACCAGCGTCGAGAACTCTCGATATTCGAGAACTTTATAGGCCGTAATTGCCTCTTTGCCAGATTCGCAAACTTTTTGTAGTGGTGGTTTATCTTTATTGGCTGCAATGGCAAAATTTATACACCCTTGTTCCTGTGTTATTTTTCCCATAACTTCTGCGATATAGACTTTTTTGCTGAGTCTGTTTTGAAATTGCGTTTTAATGTGAGATTCGGCTTTCTTGTTTTTTGCAAACACCATGATTCCTGATGTAGCGCAATCGAGGCGGTGTACCAATATTGTTTTGGGTTCGATTTGTTGTAATCGGGTTAAAGCACAATCAAATGTATGGGCTGCGATACCAGGGTTTGAAAGCAATCCGGAAGGCTTGTTGATGACAATGATATCTCGGTCTTGATAGCGTATATCTAGCCAAGGTAAATTCGGTGGATTGTATTCAAATATTTGCATGTATTGCTCCTTCGCAGCGGCGAGCAATACTATCAAAACGAATCAAGAAATTGAATTCGAGTTTGTCTGATCCGTCGGCTTGGATGGATTCAAGTTCACCTCACGGCCATACACATCAATGTTTTGGGAGGTTTAGCATTGGAGCCGATAGTCCGAGGCTAGAATTCCGTCAACCACATCCTGAGCTTCAACCCCCAGCTTGAGCTGAGACCCGTGGTGACAAATTTTATATCACCGGCTTTATCAATAATGTAAATCGATGGAAATGCACGAACGCCCCATTTTTTGTGGATACGCTGAGTGTCATTGATCGTGGGGAAGTCAATGTCATGCTGCAGCATATATTGCTTAATTTCAGCGTTACTGCCGGACTCAACAGCTAGAGATATCACCCGATAATCCTGTGCGACGGCATGAACCATCGGAGAAGTGACCTTACAGTAACCACACCAAGAGCCCCAAAAGTACACGAGAGTGGGTTGTTCTGTATCGATTAAATTAAGTGTCTCACCTAGAATACCAGTTGCAGATAACTGAGGGGCTTTGCCGTCAATCATATCTCGTTGCAGGTAGGCTGAAAATGCTGAAAAAACTACAGTGAGAATAAGCAGTTCTTTTGCTCTGGCGTACCAAAAATATTTAGAAGTGAAGCCTGCTTGCTTTTCTTTTATCAGGGTCGCGTCATCTTCAGGCTTTGGATGTATCTTTGTCATATTCGATGCTTTTTTATTCATGGCTCACTATTTCTTATAAACTCTTATCGTTATAAGAACGTGTTTATCATGATTTTTATTCAACTTAATTTTACAAATATGCTGCGGGTGTTTTGCGGATCCATATTCGGCTATAGGCCATAAGTTGTGGATAAAATGTTCTAAATGCAATTTCAATTTCTATATTGAGCTGTTTCACAACGTCTTCAGCACCATTAAATAATTCAGGATTTGAAAGGCGTTGACCGACGCCAAAAATGGCTTTATTGAGGCCCTCTTCATGACGATAATTTAAAAGCCAGTTGTTTTTTTCCATATTTGGCAAGACGGATTTAAGTTTTTCCGGTAAATCAGGAGTTTGTTTCAACTCTAGATAAGCCTTGCTGCAAAAGGCTTCCAAGCTTAGGTGATGATATTCTTCCCAGTATTGTGCCAGTATATGATCAAATGCTAAATCCATCAGAATTGGCGCCACACGAGTATAAGCTTTCGGAAATTTAGCTATTAACTCTTTCGTGATTTCATGGGTGTCGGTTAGCTGATCAATTTGGCGATGCAGCCAAATGCCTTGCTGTAAATGTTTAGGAAATCGCTCGATATTTCCTTTGGCAAAATCGCCACTTAAGTTGGCTGCTAATGAGGTACTGCTGATGTCAGCTAGGTGCAAATGTGCAAGGAAGTTCATAGAGGGTACTTGGTTAGAGTTCAGCGTTTACGGTATCATGTGCGCCGAATTGAAGGAAGCCTTTCCCGGCTGGCGGTAATTCTCTGGGCCAATGATTTGTCGTGTTGGAGATTACACACTGCAAATATTCTGATTTTTGGCGATACAATTTATTAGGTGAAGGGATCACGGATGATGTGGAATTGGTTACTGAACAAAATCGGCAAAAAACCGGTACAGCAGCGTAAAAAAGTCCAAATCGACATTCCCTATGAGCAGCATCAGTATCGCGTTGAAGATATGAATGTCGGCAAGCTGACCAAAAATGTATCTAATGTGAAGGAAGATGCTCAGGATTCTTGATCTTCATTAGCTGTGGCCATAGACTAGCGCGGTTATAAACTAAGCCGAGACCAACCATGCGCGTTGCTGATTTTTCTTTCGACCTTCCAGATGAGCTTATTGCCCGCTATCCAACTAAACAAAGAACCGCTTCAAAGCTGCTGACGCTTTCAGGTCAAGATGGAAATCTTGCTGACAAAATGTTTACGGATATTTTGGAGCAAGTGCAACCTGGCGATCTCATGGTTTTCAATAACACTCGAGTTATTCCTGCGCGGCTATTTGGCCAAAAAGAAACCGGCGGTAAGCTGGAAGTACTTGTTGAACGCATGCTTGATGATAAACGTATCCTTGCTCATGTTCGCTGCTCTAAATCCCCTAAGCAAAATAGCCTAATAATTCTTGATGGTGGCTATGAGATGAAAATGGTCGCGCGTCATGATGCTTTGTTCGAGCTTGCGTTGAATCACGACAAAACCATCTTAGAAGTGCTCGAAGAAGTTGGTCATATGCCGCTGCCGCCGTACATTGACCGGCCAGATGAAGAAACCGATAAAGAGCGCTATCAGACGGTTTATAATCAAACGCCTGGTGCGGTTGCTGCACCGACAGCAGGCTTACATTTTGATGACGACATGATTGCCCGTTTAAAAGCAAAAGGTGTCCAAATTGCTTTCGTCACCTTACATGTTGGTGCGGGAACATTTCAGCCTGTTCGTGTCGACAATGTTCTAGAGCATAAAATGCATTCAGAATGGGCCGAGGTCTCTGAAGAAGTCGCGGATTTGGTTGCTCAAACGCAATCTAACGGCAATCGGGTGATTGCTGTGGGAACGACCTCTGTGCGTTCACTAGAAAGTGCAGCCCGTGCGAACAATGGTAAACTCAAAGCATTCCGCGGAGATACGGATATTTTTATCTATCCTGGTTATGAGTTTCAGGTCGTTGATGCCATATTGACGAACTTCCATTTGCCTGAGTCCACACTCATTATGTTAATCAGTGCTTTTGCGGGTTATGAGCCGGTGATGTCTGCATATCAGCATGCCATCGAACACAAATATCGTTTCTTTAGCTACGGCGATGCAATGTTTGTGACTCGAAAACAGAATTGAGTTTTGAGTTTGTATTAAAATATGCCGTGTTTTTGTGAGCTACGCCCACTTAAAACACGGCAAATTTAGTTTTTGGGGTTGAAGCAAAGGTTTTTGTCCTCATCTCTATAGGTAATCCGAGGAATGAACTTTCCTTTAAATGACGTCAGACTGTTTCTCTGGCGAGGTAAAATATGAAATTTGAATTAGATACGACAGATGGACGCGCACGCCGTGGGCGACTTATTTTTGAAAGAGGCACTGTTGAAACGCCAGCCTTTATGCCCGTCGGTACATACGGCACTGTAAAAGGAATGACGCCAGAAGAAGTGCGTGAAACCGGTGCAGACATTCTTCTCGGCAATACTTTCCATCTCTGGCTACGTCCAGGTGAAGAGATCATGCGCAAACATGGTGATCTTCATGACTTTATGAATTGGCAGCGTCCTATTTTGACTGACTCAGGCGGTTTTCAGGTCTTTAGTTTGGGTGATATTCGGAAAATCACCGAAGAGGGGGTTCACTTCCGCTCGCCAATTAATGGTGAAAAGATTTTCCTAGACCCTGAAAAGTCGATGCAAATCCAAGATTCATTAGGGTCGGACGTGGTGATGATTTTTGATGAATGTACACCATATCCAGCGACCCATGATGAAGCCCGAAAATCGATGCAAATGTCTTTGCGTTGGGCTCAGCGTTCTCGTGATGAGTTTGACCGTCTTGAAAATCCAAACTCTTTATTTGGCATTATTCAAGGTGGTGTCTATGAAGATTTACGTGATGAAAGCGTAAAAGGTTTGACCGAAATTGGCTTTGATGGCTACGCCGTTGGTGGTTTAGCGGTTGGTGAGCCCAAAGAAGATATGCACCGCATTCTTGAGCATGTATGTCCGCAAATTCCGGAAGACAAACCCCGTTACCTTATGGGGGTGGGTAAACCCGAAGATTTAGTGGAAGGCGTGCGTCGTGGCGTTGATATGTTCGACTGCGTGATGCCAACGCGTAATGCGCGTAACGGTCACTTATTCACGAGTGAAGGCGTCATCAAAATTCGCAATGCGCGTCATCGCGAAGATACATCCCCGTTGGATTCAAAGTGTGATTGTTATACCTGTAAAAACTACTCAAGAGCGTATTTATATCACCTTGATCGTTGTAATGAGATCTTGGGCGCACGCTTGAATACAATCCACAATCTGCGCTATTACCAGAGTTTGATGGAAGGTTTGCGTGGCGCTATTCAGACAGGTACATTAGACGACTTTGTAAAAGAATTTTATACCAGTTTAGGACGTGAAGTCCCTGAGCTTAAAGACTAACTAATCACTAATAAGAAGAGAGAACTATGTTTATTTCAAATGCTTATGCTAACGCTGCGGGTGCTCCACAAGGTGGTGGTACTATGGAATTGATTTTCATGCTTGCTGTATTCGGGGTGATTTTCTATTTCATGATTTTCCGTCCGCAAGCTAAACGCGCCAAAGAGCAAAAGGAGCTAATGGCTTCGTTGAGCAAAGGTGATGAAGTGTTAATGAATGGTGGCTTGCTAGGTAAAATCGCGAAAGTATCAGAAGACAGTGATTATGTTCTATTGAGCTTAAATGACAGCACGCAAGTGACTGTGAAAAAGGACTTCATTACAGCCGTTCTGCCAAAAGGCTCTATCCAGTCGTTATAAGCCAAGAGGGCTAGCGCGTGCTAAATAAATATCCTATGTGGAAGAACTTGATGGTGATAATTATTATCGCCATCGGTTCATTCTACGCTATTCCTAACCTTTTTGGTGAAGATCACGCTGTTCAGGTGGTTGCAAACCGAGGTGCGGAAGTCACTGTGTCTACTCAGTCTCGAGTGAATGAGCTTTTGGCCGAAAAGGGCATTAGCATCAAACGTTCTGAGTTTGAAAATGGCCAGTTGCTTGTTCGAGTACAGGATGCTGATCAACAGCTCCTCGCGAAAGAAGTGATTGCTGAATCACTCGGTGATAAATATACCGTAGCGTTAAACCTAGCGCCTGCAACACCTGAATGGCTTGAGTCTGTGGGTGGATCACCGATGAAGCTCGGTCTTGATTTGCGTGGTGGGGTTCACTTTTTGATGGAAGTGGACATGGGTGAAGCCATTCGTAAGATGGAAGAAGCTAAAGTCGCGGATTATCGCTCACAATTACGTGAAGAAAAGATCCGTTACGCTGGAATTCGCCGAGGTGCTACTGGCATTGAAATTAAGTTCCGCAATGCTGAAACCCTTGCTAAAGCAGAAAACTTCTTAAAGCGTCGCAGCAACGATATGGTGCTTACCGATAGGTCTGACGGTCCACGCTATTTGCTTGTAGCAACTATGAGTGAAGCGTACTTAAAGCAAGTGAAAGAAGAAGCGCTGCAACAAAACATTACGACCATTCGTAACCGTGTCAATGAGTTGGGTGTTGCTGAACCTGTGGTTCAACGCCAAGGTGCTGAACGAATTATCGTCGAGTTACCTGGCGTACAGGATACGACACGCGCGAAGAAAATCTTAAGTGCGACAGCTTCGATTGAATTCCACATGGTCGATCAGAAAGCAGATGTTGCATCTGCAGTGAATGGTCGCGTACCTGCGGGTTCAAAGCTATATCAGCGCCGTGAAGGCGGGCCTGTTGTTCTCAAAAGTGCGGTTATGCTTACCGGTGACCATATCACAGGTGCGCAGCCTAGCTTTGATGAATACAGCCGTCCTCAGGTGAGCATTAACCTTGATGCCAAAGGCGGTAACATTTTCTCAAACGTCACTAAAGATAATATTGGGAAGCCGATGGCAACCTTATTTATCGAATATAAAGATAGTGGTGAAAGAGACGCTGAGGGCAAAGTAAAGCTGAAGAAGATTGAAGAAGTCATTTCCGTGGCAACGATTCAAGCGCGCCTTGGTCGTAACTTTGTCATCAATGGTCTTGACCATGCTGAAGCACAAAGCCTTGCTTTGTTACTTCGTGCGGGTGCATTGATTGCGCCTGTTTACATTGTTGAAGAACGCACCATTGGTCCAAGCCTCGGTAAAGAAAACATCGAAAACGGCCTACAAGCAATGATTTGGGGGATGGCTGTTGTTCTCCTCTTTATGATGTTTTATTACCGTGGTTTTGGTGTGATTGCTAACCTTGCCCTGAGCGCCAACTTGATTATGGTCGTGGGTGTGATGTCAATGATCCCTGGAGCGGTTCTAACACTGCCTGGCATTGCGGGCATGGTGTTGACTGTCGGTATGGCTGTTGATGGTAATGTGTTGATTTATGAGCGGATCCGGGAAGAGTTACGTGCAGGCCGAAGTATTCAGCAAGCGATTCATGAAGGCTATGGTAATGCATTCTCAACCATTGCTGATGCCAACATTACCACCTTTATGACTGCATTAATCCTGTTCGCTGTCGGTACAGGTGCAGTGAAAGGTTTCGCTGTTACGTTAATGATTGGTATCGCTACATCTATGTTTACTGCCATCGTGGGAACGCGAGCCATTGTCAATGGTTTATGGGGTGGTAAGCGTATGAAGAAACTATCAATCTAAGGGAAAGTTGTCATGTTGCAGATTTTAAATTTTAAAGGCACGGTCAACTTCTTACGCCACGCGGTTGCGATTAGTTTTGTGTCTATGGTTTTAGTTGCGGGCTCTCTGGGTTCATTGGTGTTCAATGGGATCAACTGGGGTTTAGACTTTACCGGTGGTACTGTTGTAGAGCTTGAATTTACTGACCCTGTCGACCTCAATGGCTTTCGCACAAAATTGACTGCACCAGCTGCTGAAGGTGCTGTGGTGCAAAACTTTGGTTCAAGCCGTGATATTCTGGTTCGATTGCCAGTCAAGGCTGAACTGAAAAGTGATGATCAAGTGGAAGCCGTTATTAAAACCGCGAAAGCGATTGATAGCAATGTCATTCAAAAGCGAGTTGAGTTTGTTGGCCCACAAGTCGGTAAAGAGTTGTCTGAGCAAGGTGGTTTAGCGGTATTAGTGGCGTTGATTTGTATTCTCATCTATGTCTCGTTCCGCTTTGAATGGCGCCTCGCGTTAGGTTCTGTTGCTGCTTTAGCACACGATGTCATTGTGACTTTAGGTATTTTCTCGGTATTACAGCTTGAGTTTGATTTAACCGTGCTTGCGGGGCTGTTGACCGTGGTTGGTTATTCATTGAACGATACCATTGTTGTATTTGACCGCATTCGAGAGAACTTCTTAAAGATGCGCAAAGGCAGCTCAGAGGATGTAGTTAACACGTCGATTACACAAACTATGAGTCGTACCGTCATTACCACAGCAACCACTTTGGTTGTGGTTATTGCGTTATTTTTAAAAGGCGGCAGTATGATCCATGGTTTCGCAACAGCGTTGCTGATGGGTATTTTTGTCGGTACTTTCTCTTCTATCTACGTGGCAAGTTTCTTAGCCATTAAACTCGGAATTAATCGAGAGCATATGTTACCGGTTGAAATTGAGAAAGAAGGCGCAGATCAACCGTCGATGACGCCGTAGAAAACATCGATACTCAAAAAACCACCGTTAGGTGGTTTTTTTATACCCGTAGAAATGAGGCAATAGCTCTGGTTGAACTCTATTTGAGGCGAGTTTTATAGTTTAAGCTAGAGGCTCAATTATTTTTGGATTGGGCCACGCCCAATTTCGACTCGGTTTCTTCCAGTATCCTTTGCCCGATATAGCGCACTGTCGGCTGCAGCATATAGCTGGTCGACATTCACCGTATTGTCATCGATTGCGGAAAGGCCGATGCTAATGGTTATGTTGAGCTGCAAGCCCTCAAATTGGAATGGGTACTCACTCACTTGCTGGCGAAATCTATCCATCGCGAGTCTGGCATGCTCAGCCGGTGCATGTAACAGCAAAATGGCAAATTCTTCACCGCCAATTCGTCCTGCAATATCGGTTTGTCGCAAAGACTGTTTACAGAGTTTGGCAAAACTTTTTAGTACGGCATCGCCGATGGGGTGGCCATAGGTATCGTTGACTTCTTTAAACTTATCGATATCGATGAGCGCCATTGTTGCTGGTAAATCATGTCGCTGTGCGCGATGAATTTCTTCTGTTGCACGGGATAAAAAGTGCCGACGATTATACAGCTCAGTTAAACTATCATGGTTGGCGAGGCGTTTGAGCTTTGTTTCAAGTTGAATACGTCGATCTATTTCTTGCTCTAAATTCTCTCTTTCTTTTTCTAAGGTTTTTCTTTGACGAATGGCCTCGTCGGTATATCGATTTCGATAGTATTCCAGCCATGACGTAACACTTAAAATTGTGAGGTAAATAATACTAAATCGAATTTCGAACTCGATGGACTGCGCCAAGTCTATATTGCCATTCATGACTAAACTGACAAGAAGCGCCACCAGTAAAAGGACGCTCCATTGCACCCCGAGACGATTACCAAATAAAAAAATACTCAGTACCGGATACATGTAGCTCCAAAGAATTTGTCCTTCACTTTTGTCCCCCCAGATTGATACGAGAACCAGCATCACGAGAAACAAACAGTTGGTGGCATGATAGACCATTGATGGCCGTTTCACTTTGGTGATGAAAAATAAACTCGCAATCATGCTGCCCATCAACATGACGACGACAGCGGCAATACTGTAGTTTCCGGCAAAAAAGTTTTTAATAATAAAAATAATACTGAGCGGAATCGAAATGAGTGCGAGCCATACGTAATGATTGAGGCGCAACGCATCATGGGTGGTTTTGCAATTGCTTTTTTCAATGAGGCGATCAACGACGCTTTGGCATTTACTCAGTAATGGATGCATGCAATCTAATGACCTCTCGGTGGCTACTTGTTTTAGTATATGTGAAGCTCGGCAGTAATTCATTGTAACAACATAAGTTTTATTCAATACCAGTGTAGGTCTATATGCGTGGGAGGCACTTGATAGACAAATACCTCGAAAGCGATGTCAATTTATGGCGTCGATAATCTTGCATCGATGGAGCTAGGTTTGATTGGCGGTGTGAAGTAAATCATAGCTATTTTAACCGCCGTGAACGGTTCGAGAGTTGAGGACAAGGTGAGGCAACTGAATTGTAAAGAAACAGTATTCGACAACGTAAGTCGTTTGGCGTTAGCATGTGATTGCTTATTGAGAGTTGCTTCACATTTTTAGTGTGTTTCCGACTTGATGCAGTTGGGTTATCTAATCCTAGAGAATAGATAGTGTGTGAATGAATTAGTGGTAGGAACGAACATGGAACAGCGCAAATGCTTTGTAGTTGGTGGCAACTTGTTACAAGCCCACACATGGAAAGGGTTGTTGGAATCTTTTGGCCTTGATGTGGAGTTGCGTGGTGAAGCGTTATTGGGTGGCGTTGGCGAACTGCCTGCCGATATGCAAAATGTCGAACTATGGGTTCCAGAGCCACAATTAGCCGAAGCCAATAGTCAACTGGCCTTGCTCGATGTTCAGTCTGCAAAGTGGAAGTGTGTTCAATGTCACGAAATCAATGAGGGAAGTTTTGATTTATGCTGGCAATGTAGTGCTGAACGTAGCGAAACTCATAACTAATCATAGGTTTGCGTTGCATGTGTCGATTTCGTTAATTACACTGAAAATCAATAATCGTTCATGTGTATTGCAAGGAGTATTCGAGTGAAACATAACCCAGCCTTCCTAGCCTTAGTTGAAGAAGTGATTCCCCATATTTCGGAAGTTACCATTGAGCAGTATCAAGCTGATGATCGATGGCAATTGATTGACGTACGAGAAGATCATGAGTGGCTAAAAGATCATCTTCCAGAAGCAAAACATATGGGGCGCGGCATTATTGAGCGAGATATTGAAGCCAGATTCCCAGATAAAGAAACGGCTCTGTTACTTTATTGTGGTGGCGGTTACCGTTCAGCACTTTCTGCTTTAAGTTTGCAGAAAATGGGTTATACCAATGTCGCCTCCTTGATTGGTGGTTATAAAAGTTGGGTGCAAAACCAGCTGCCAGTGGTACAAGATTAATATTCAATCGAAGTAAGGGCGTTTATTCATGCAGTATTTTCCTCTCTTTGTGGACACACAATCTCTCAACGTTTTGATTGTTGGGGCGGGAGAGGTCGCAGCTAGAAAACTTGATTTGTTGGCGCGCACTAAAGCCAATATTGAAGTGATCGCGCCCAATGTTTCTGACGAGGTTTTAGCATACGCCGAGCAAGGCCGAATTACGCTAACGCCTCGACCAGTGCTCGAATCTGATATAAAAGATCAAGCATTGGTGTACCTGGCGACAGCCAATGCAGAGCTGAACCGTCAACTGGCAGAAGTGGCAAAAGGTAAAGGGGTATGGGCGAATGTCGTTGATGACCCACGCTACTGTCGTTTTATCACGCCCTCCATCGTTGATAGAGGCAAACTGGTCATCGCAATAAGTACCGCAGGCAGCGCACCAGTATATGCCCGAGATATTCGTGCACGTCTAGAAGCTTGGCTGCCACAATCTCTGCGCCCTCTATTTGATTTTGTTGCCGAGAAACGTTTACACGTGCAATCGTCGGTCGCAACAGGAAAAGAGCGTCGCTTAGTATGGGAACGTTTTTTTCAGCTGAACCGTGATCGTTTTGATGAAGAAACAGCAGAGCACTTTGAGCAAGCATTAGTTGGAGGCTCAAGCAAAGGCGATATTCTGCTTTTGAGTCAAGATACAGATTTAGAGCTTCTCCCAATTGGTGCGATGCCGTTACTCCAACGTATTGACAAAGTGCTGTGTGATGATGAACTGCCGCCCGCACTGCTCGAATTGATCCGACGAGACGCCTCGCGCGCGCCCATGATGTCTCCGAGCCATCTGATAGAGGCATACACCCATGGGAGTCGTTTGTTAATTTATGGGGCGCCACAACAAATCACCCAATTGAAAGCCGCTATTCCAGCGGCAAAACATATCCAAGCAGGAGCGCTATAGCGCTTTCAACCTCACTTTCAATACGCGCAGGTTTTGGCTAAATACAGAACTGCATTTGTACGCGTAAATCAATCACTTCATCAGAATAAGTAATCTATATCATGGCTTTGAAAGCAACTGTATTTAAAATTCAATTAAACATTGCCGATACCGATCGGCACTATTACCAAGATCACCAATTAACCGTTGCCCAGCATCCATCTGAAACCGATGAACGCATGATGGTGCGGTTATTAGCTTTTGCAATGAACGCAAGCGATACATTGGCATTTAGCAAAGGTCTTTGTGTTGACGAAGAACCTGAGCTTTGGGATAAAAGCCTCAGTGGTGAGATTAACCTCTGGATTGAGTTCGGTCAGTCTGATGAGAAATGGCTTCGCAAAGCCGCTGGCAGATCCAAACAAGTTCAACTGTACGCTTATGGCGGGCGTAGCGTACCGATTTGGTGGCAGCAGAACGAGTCTTCGCTTGAACGGTATCAAAACTTGACCGTTTGGAATATCGCCGAGGATTCAGTCAAAGAGATGGCGCAATTGGTGAGCCGCAATATGGAGATCCAATGCTCAATAAGTGATGGTCAAGTGTGGTTATCTAATGCAGAACATAATGTGATGATTGAACCAGAAGTCTTGAAATATGCTGTCATAAATAACGGTTAGCAAATGCATCATTTTTTAAACAAGACAGGGAGCTGATAGCTCCCTGTCTTGTTTTTACAAGATCAACCAAACGCTGTTCCTGTTTGGGCGTGATACTTATCTTTATTTAAAGGTTAACTCCCATGATTCGATGCGACCGGTATCACGACGTGCGCTATCAACGGCTTTCAATTTCCAAGTGCCAGCGGACTCAGTTCCACTCATATCAACGGTATAGGTTTTCACAATATCGTTGGCACTGCCACCACTGTTGTCATGAAGTACAGCCACTTGACCTGCCGGTGAGTGCAACTCGACCTGTAAGTCACCAATATACGTATGGCTAATATCGACTTTAACCGTTACTGAGCCTGAGTCTCCTGTTCTTGTGACGTCAATTGGGCTACTTACACCAGAAGAGCGGTTATCTGGAATGGAGTAGTTATTGTCATTGCGATAAGTCGCTGCACCACCAGTATCGCCTCCACCGGTGTTGCCACCACTTGGCTCAGTAAAGCTTGCCGCGAGACTCGTGCCACTAAAGTCACTGTAGCCTTGGATCATGACATGGTAGGTACCTGCTTGTGGGTTGCTGACTGGGCAGGATTCGGTATTTCCGTTTTTCCACGGGCGGCAGTCATAGCTACTGGTTGTTGGCGCTGCACCATACTGAACGTAGAGATCAGCATCTCCAGAACCACCACTCATTGCAAAATTAAGATCGGTAGCGCCAGCAGGAACCTCTAAGGTAAAGAAGAGTTCATCTCCTTTCGCTCCCGAAAGGTTAGTTTTAGCGATGCCATTTTCAAGCGCTCCATCTCCAGAACCCCCACCTGAACCCGGATCGGTTGGGCCATCACATGATGCATCTAAGTATGCTTTCGCGGCGACAGCATTGACGAGTCCAAATCCAGTCTTGTTGTCACGTCCTGCTGCATCTAAATCTTCAGCAGTTGCAGTGAGTGCCGTACGAACTTGAGAGGCACTACACTCTGTATGGTAGCTCCAAACCAAAGTTGCCACGCCAGACACGTGAGGGGTTGCCATCGAAGTTCCATTATAATATTCATAGTCTTCATTGCTCGTATTGCTGACGGTGGCAGTGTTGCCCACCTGAGCACGAAGCGCTAGCCCTGTCGCTCTATCGACAGAGACAGATACGATTGGAGCGTCACTTGGACCATCAACAAGGAAGGGGTTTTGTAGTCCTGGCAGCGCAGTATTACTAAATACAATGGCTGCTCGTGCACCCGCGTCAGAGCAAGCTTTGACTGCGTCGATCTCTGGATAACTAGAACCCTGATTACCGACACGTTCTACCAAACAAATCTGGTTGCTCATGTTACCGCAATTGAAGCTGCTGCCATTGACCGAACATTCGGCGAGTGTTGCCGTTTCACTGCCATTGATTGGACCATGAATAAAATCAGTGCCAGGTTTGACGTAGCGATTGTGTGGAACAACGCCATTTGCAAAATATGAAACCCCACCCACATTAATGTCTGCGAGACGGCCTTCACCGACTGTAACCGTAGAAAGAACTGCCTCGCCTGGTCCTGAAATTTCAACTTGGTCAGTGAACTGAGAAAATGCAGCATGATCTTTGTTGCTATCGACAGCGGCAACAGACATGACAGCATCATAGGAGGCAGGGTAGCTATGAGTTGAGTTGCCATCGTTACCCGCAGCGGCAATAAGCAGCACTCCGTTATTGGCATGGGCATTCAGCGCATTGCGTTCTGTTGTGCTAGAGCTTGAGCCGCCTAGGCTCATACTGACGACGTTTGAACCATTGGAAACACAGGTGTCAATTGCGGAAACGAGCGAAGAAGAGTAACCCCAACCACTTTCATTAAATACTTTAATAATATGGATATTAGCATTTTGATTTGGCATCACACCCACAACGCCTTCGGTGTTATTGATCGCAGCTATCGTTCCTGCGACATGTGTACCATGGGCATTATTATTGCCAGGATCGAACCAGTTTCCTGTGCCAGAATTGTTGGTGCCAGTGACATTATTGCCACTGAGGTCGTTGTGGCTGCGGTCATAACCAGAATCAATAATGCATATGGTCCGGTTTCCAGTGAGGCTGTCACTCAGTGACGTAGCACCGACGTAGCTTTGTCCCCAAGGTGTTGTTTCAGAAAGGAGACGCCGTGGTACATCCTCTTCAACATACTCGACATCTGCTCTGAGACGTAGGTCTCGAATGCCTTTCGAATCAAGCTTTGTTGTATAACTGTTGCTCCGGCCAATTCGCTTCATTTCTCTCGCTTTTACACTATTAAGCGCACGGTGATGGCCATAAACTTCAACCGTTTGTGGGATATAGTTAACGGAGCTATCAGATTGCACTTCAGACTGGGATGCTGTGGCTAGATTCGGGTTATTTCTAAATTTGACGATGTAGCGCTTAGGTAGTGGGGATTGTTGTGATTGGAATTGACCGCTTCTTAGTTCTGGTGCTAGATTCGGTGCGGCATGTACACTTGCAGAGACAGCAAGTGCGACACTTGAAAGGCTTAAAACCTTTGCTGTTTTATTGAATAAACTCATACTTATCTTCCGTGTTGTCATTTAAATAGAAACTTTCTAATTTTTGCAATGGCGGCATTCAGAGGAACCAATATTCTCTGAACAGGCCTATCGAAGTTAGAGGTGTGTTTTTGTTTTGTAAATGAAATGTTAATTGTCGGTCGTGCGGTAAAGTGTTGATATATTCACCAGTCTTAATTCGACTATTTATTCATTAATTGATGTTATATTTCTACTCAAACTCTATCTGTGTGATTTTTTAGGTGAACATCTTGCGTATTTATGCGTCAGCCGATCTCCCTTGATTAAAATTATTTTATCTTTATGCTTGATTAAGTATTTGTTTAGATGTGCTTTTTTGTGCCCCGGCGTCAATGTTAACTTTTTATTCCTTCTGGTTATAAGTTATTCCCTTATGCCTTTTTATGACTGAGTTACGGTACGCTATGCAGTTTTTATTCAGTTTTATAAATCGAGTTGTTCATTTCATGACACTTGCCAAGAATTTGGCGGCATCAGATAAAGTGAGGTCAGTTCAGAACGTTGAGGAATATCAGTAAGGAAGCGAAACAGGGAGCGTGGAGAGTATAAGCTGGCAGCAAAAATAGTGCTCAGTGATGCTTACACATCGTTTGAGTTCGGTTTGCTTTGGGAGAGGACTGCGCATAAAAAAAGCCACTCTAAGAGTGGCTCATCGTTCTGCTACGCACGACTAGTTGGTCGCTGTTCTTTGCTGTTTATGCTGGATAAGTGGTACAAACCCACCGCCATTATACGATTGTTCAAAACCAGCATTCAGTAAGTCTTGATTTGCAATACCGCTACGGCGACCGCTACGGCAATACACCACTATCGGAGTCTTTTTATCAATCTTATAATGGCTTACGCCTTGTAAGATTTGTTCAAATGGGATGTTAATAGCATTTTCAATATGACCCCGCGCGAATTCAGCTGGCGTTCTTACATCAATTAATACTGCACCTGCTTCAATCTTTGCCCACGCAACATTAGCGTCTTTGCCTGTTGTTGCTTGAACATTTGTCGCAACAAGTACACAAAGTAGCAGGCCAAATTTGATCAATTGATTTTGGATCCCCGAAAATCTAGATAACACGTTGACTCCTTAATGATTTAAAACATACCTAACTTTGCGCAAGCTCGGCTTCTGTTTTCATTCCTAACTTCCGCATTATCATAGATGCTGGACAGAATCCTGTAAATGAACTCTGAAATAAATTGGCTCCAACAAATGCAGTGAACCAAATGAAGTTAGGGTGGACGTATACGGTAAGTATAAGCGACAGCATTATCATAAAACCTGCAAATGCCATGGTTGCGCGTTCAGTTGACATAATAAATCTCCTTATGAATGAGATGGGGTAAATTGTTTTTTCATGACTGCGTAATACAGAACAGGAATGACGACAAGGGTGAGTATGGTCGAGATGAATATGCCAAAAATCAGGCTAATAGCGAGCCCGTTAAATATGGGATCATCAAGGATAAATAGGGCGCCTATCATCGCCGCAAAAGCGGTCAACATAATTGGCTTCGCTCTGACAGCACCTGAGTTTATTACCGCTTGCTCAAATGGCATGCCGGCTTGGGTTTGCTGGTTAATAAAGTCGACTAACAAGATGGAGTTTCGCACAATAATGCCGGCAAGTGCGATCATGCCAATCATTGAGGTGGCAGTAAATTGAGCGCCTAATAATGCATGCCCAGGCATGACCCCAATAACCGTGAGAGGAATTGGCGCCATGATGATCAGTGGCACAATGTAAGAGCGAAACTGAGCGACGACGAGCAGGTAAATCGCGATCATGCCGACAGCATAAGCAATGCCCATATCACGAAAAGTTTCATAAGTTATTTTCCATTCACCATCCCAAAGCACTGCAACTTCGTTCAGGCCTGTGGGCTGTTCGATGTAATATTGGTTGAATTTCAATTTGTCGCGTATATCTCCAACCATATTGAACATACCGTATAGTGGGCTATCGAGCTTCCCAGCCATGTCTGCGACAACCATGACCATCGGGATCATGTTCTTATGAATGATTGGTGCATCTATCGTGCCTCTGCTGATTTGCACAAGCTCAGTGATGGCGATTGCATATCCTGAGCGGTTTAGCAGTTTAAGGTTCAGGACTTGCTCAAAATCCATTTTTGCAGCTTCAACAAGCGATAGGCGTATCGGTACAGGTTCTTTTTGCTGTTGAATGTGCAAGTAGCTAACATCCTTACCGCCGATAGAAGTTGCAATTAAATTGACGATACTTTCATAAGCTATCCCTTCGATACTTGCTCGACTTCGATCAATTTTCACGACCCATTTTTCTTGCTCAAAGGGAAGGTAGATATCAATATCAATTAAATCAGCTGTTTGCCTAAATGTCTCTTGGAGTGCATTTGCTGCTTGTTGTCTGATCTCATGGGTTGGGCCATAGACTTCAGCCAAAATAGGTGACCAAACTGGTGGCCCCGGCGGTACTTCAATCACTTTGACATTTGCGTGGTGGCGCAAACCAATTTCTTGTAATTGGGGGCGAATTGCTAAAGCGATTTGATGGCTATCTCGCTCACGCTCAGATTTATTGACTAAGTTAACTTGAATATCACCGAGCTCCGCTGAGTTACGTAAAAAGTAGTGGCGGACGAGGCCGTTAAAATTCATGGGTGCACTTGTGCCAGCATAAAGCTGTAAATTATCGACCTCATCTACTTGATGTAGAGATAGAGACAACTCTTTTAGTACTTTCTGTGTTTGCTCAACGGGTGTTCCTTCTGGCATATCTACGATGATTTGTAGTTCGGATTTATTGTCAAAAGGCAGCATTTTGAGTACGACCAATTGCAAAGCCGGTAACGCTACGGCAATACCGATACAGGCGACAATGCCAATAGTGAGCATGGCTCGAGCTTTGCGCGCATGTTGCCCGATTAAAAATGGGCTGATGAGCGTTTGAAAGATACGGTTCATCGGGTTGCCAGTTGGGGCCCGCTTTTCAGCGGTTGGTTCAGGATGCGCTTTCAATAAGCGCTGGCTTAACCAAGGCGTAATGACAAATGCGATAACTAAAGAAATGAGCATTCCCATGCTTGCGTTAATCGGAATGGGACTCATATATGGTCCCATCAAGCCTGAAACAAATGCCATGGGCAACAAGGCTGCAATGACGGTAAAGGTTGCGAGTATGGTCGGCCCACCCACTTCATCAACCGCGATAGGTATCAGTTCAGAAAGTTTACGTTTGCCCAGAACCATATGTCGGTGAATGTTCTCAACAACCACAATTGCATCGTCAACCAAAATTCCGATTGAGAATATGAGCGCAAATAAAGAGACGCGATTTAGGGTAAACCCCCACGCCCAAGATGCGAATAAAGTAATTGCCAATGTAATGATGATAGCAATGCCTACAACCACAGCTTCTCGTGCACCCATAGTCAATAAAACGAGTAAAACCACCGCGGCAGTCGCAAATATGAGTTTAAAAATGAGAGTGTTGGACTTGTCAGCTGCTGTTTTTCCATAGTTTCTGGATATCGTGACTTCGATATCTTTAGGAATCAACACATTGTCAATTTGCTCTAATCGAGTGATGACATCATCAGCGACATTAACGGCATTTTCTCCCGCTTGTTTGCCAATCGCTATGGTGACTGCTGGATATATATTTTCTTTGTTACTGTGCCAAACGCCTTCTGATGGAATATCAGACTTTAAGCTGATTTCCGCAATGTCTTCGAGGAACACAGGAACACTATGTCCTGAGTCGCTTTGTTTGATGGCTACGACGAGTTGTTTTACATCATCGAGGGTTTGTAAGAACTGACCTGCCTGTACCTTAATTTCTTGATTATTCTGTACTAAAGAGATCTCTGGTGAAACATGGTTGTGATTATGGAGCACGCTCGATATCGCGTCGAAGGTGACCCCATAGAAATTCATTTTTTCTGGATTCATCCGAACATTGAGCACAAGTTCATGTTTGCCGAGCGTATAGATCTCTTTTGTACCAGGAATACGCTTAATTTCAGTTTCTAAACCATGGGCTACATGGGTCAATTGCTCTGCGGAAATTGCTGGATTTTTAGACCATAGAGTAAGGCTCACAATTGGAACGTCATCAATACCACGTGGTTTGATCAAAGGTTGACCCACACCAGCCCCTGAAGGTAAACGGTCCATATTGGAATATAGCTGATTATAGAGTTTTACTATGGCTTCATTGCGGGGAACACCTACATCAAAAATGGCAATAATGAGGGCACCACCGGGTTGAGAAAAGGAGTAGAGGGTATCTATTCCTTTGATTTCAGAAATAACCTGTTCAGCAGGAAAAGTCACTAAACTTTCTATTTCGGCGGGAGTGGCACCAGGGTAAGGAATAAAAACATCGGCGAAGGTGACATCAATTTGGGGCTCTTCTTCTTTTGGTGTAACTAAAACCGCGAATAACCCGAGTAGCAGACCAAGAATGGCGAGCAAAGGGGTGAGCGCATTACTTTGGAATTTCTGAGCGATTTTTCCCGATATGCCGAGTTTGGCTGCAGAATCTTGGCTTGAATGATTGTCCTGGCTCATTTGCAGTTACTCTTTGGTGTCAGCGTATTGAGGATGCAATAAAGCGTCATAAGCGTTTGAGGCGATCACATCGCCGTCAACGAGGCCTGATAAGACTTCAACTTGATCGTTTAGATGCCGACCAATGCGAATTTGACTGAGGACAAATTTTCCATTGAGCTGTAGATAAACACCACTGACTTCATTGGCGTATACCAACGCAGACTTTGGAATATATATGGATTGGTAACGCCCATGAATAAAGCTTGCTTTTGCCCACTGTCCTGGTGAAACCCCTGATTGGTTTGCTGGTATTTTTATTCTTACTTGGTAGCTAAGTGTGTGTGGATCTGCAAATTCAAAGATAGTGATATCCCTTGTTGAGAGTTGTTCGCCATTGGCTAACTCCAACAACATAGAGGGATGCTCTTTTAGAGCCTGGATATGTTTTTGAGGGACATGGGTAACCGCGCGGAGTTGGTTCGTTGCATAGCCACTCATGAGTGCTTGACCAGAATTTACGGTTTCACCAACTTCTACATGGCGCTTTGTGACGATACCCGAGAAAGGTGCGGTAACAATGGTATAATTTTCAGAAGCTTGTGCGTGTACGAGTTGTGCCTGCGCTGCTTTAACAGCCTGTTCGCTGGATTTTGCATTGGCGATGGCGTCATCCATCGCGCCTTGTGAAATTGCTCCTTGAGGGAAGAGTTCTTGATATCGTTGTAGTTGCAGTTGGGCTTGACGGTTGACTGCATTAGTTTTTGCAAGCTGTGCAGAAGCATTCGCCACTTGTGCACTTTGTTCTGTGGCGGTGATTTCTAACAGTGCTGAGCCTTCAGTGACGCGATCATTGATGTCGTAGTTCAGTTTAAGAATGCGACCATGGGTTTGTGCCGAAACAGTCGCGGCTTTCACTGGTTCTAGTTTTGCGTCTAATGTGATTCGATAATCGTAGTCTTGCTTTGATACGGTTGTCGTTACTATTTGGCTTGGTTTTGGTTGGATGGATTCAACTGTTGAGGCCTCAGCTGTCGCGCCTTGTATTCCAAATAGCCATAGCAGTAATGCTGTTCGTCTGCGCATGTTCACACTCACTTCTTATTTAATAAGAAAATTCTAATGGAATGTGATCAGGGATTCAAGCATTCATTAGACAAAATTAATTTATAGGTGATAAAGAGATGATGCATGTTTATTTTAATAACATGCAATTTGTTGCTTTTATTCACTTTTTTCTGTTGCCCGCAATAGGTGCTGACAATTAAATTTTGTTTATTGAGCTTGACTAAGCAGTGCAGCTGCAATCCGGTGATGGTGTGAATGAGCCCGAGTTTGAAGAGGGGGACCATGAGTTTTCATGGGGTTGATCTGCGTGAGAAATCAAAGTATGGCGGGGGAGTGCAGCAGCAATGCGCTTGAGCGTAGAGTGACATTATTTCGAAAGGGAAGATTGAAAGTCATCTTTCCCTCAGATAGCGATTGCCACTCATAAAGTGCTTTAAGTGGTTCTGTTTCGGTGTCGTTGATAGAGCCGCGGATTCATCAGCATGATGTGTATTATTTATTTGTAACACTTTTAAATGACCGTGGCTTTGCTTAACCAATGCTGCATTTCTGCCGCTGTGATGGGTTTACTGTACAAATAGCCCTGAGCTTGATGACAGCCATTTTGCGATAGTATTTTGGCTTGCTCAAAGGTTTCGACACCTTCAGCGATCACGCTTAAATTCATCGCATTGGCAAGTGCGATAATTGAAGCGATAATCACTTGACTATCAGTGTCCTGCACTAAATCAAATACAAATGAGCGATCGATTTTTAATTTAGTGATCGGTAATTTCTTTAGATAGTTGAGTGAGGAATACCCCGTACCAAAGTCATCGATTGCGATTTCAATTCCCATCGCTTGTAATTGTGCCAACTGCTTTATATGTTCGTCGGCTTTACTCATGACAAAATCTTCTGTGATTTCTAATTCTAAAGCATGTGGCGTGAATCCAGTTTTAGTGATTGCTTGTTCGACAATTTGATTAAATCGACCATGACGAAGCTGCATACCCGCAACATTCACTGCGATTCTGCCAAAGTCTAAGCCCAGATCATGCCATGCTTTCCCTTGTTCGCAGGCCTGATGTAGAACCCAATTACCGATATCCCAAATGAGACCGAGTTGCTCTGCGAGCGGGATAAAGACTGCTGGCGAGACTTGTCCAAGCTCTGGGTGTCGCCATCTCAATAAGACCTCAATACCTAGGCAAGTGGCGTGATTTAGATCCATTTGGGGTTGAAATACAAGCGAGAATTCGTTTCGATTTAATGCACCTCTCAGTGCATTTTCGATTACGTTTTGTTCTTCGATGTCTTGTGTGCTGAGCTCACTAAATAATGCTGATTGATTGCGGCCTTGCTGCTTAGATTTGTACATGGCTGTATCGGCATTATGGATTAATTGTGAGGGTGTTTGGCCATCATTTGGATATAAGCTAACTCCTATGCTAGCGGTAACAAACAATGCATGTTTTTCAATATAGAATGGTGTTGCAAATGCTGCAGAAAGGCGTTGAGTCGCGGTTTCAACGTCTTGGCTGCTTGTGGTATTTTCCAAAATGGCCACAAATTCATCACCGCTGACTCTTGCAATTGTATCTTCTTCACGAATGCAGTCTTTCAATCGACCGGCTACAGCGACAAGTAGTGCATCACCCGCGCTGTGACCTAGGCTATCATTGATGTTTTTGAACCGGTCGAGGTCGATAAATGCAACTGCCAGTCGACTTTGGCTTCTTTTGGCTCGGTTTAAACTTTGCTCTAGGCGTGCACTGAGCAATAGGCGGTTGGGTAGATGGGTTAAGTTATCGTGATGAGCCAAAAACTCCAGTCTTTCTGATGTTCTTTTGTAGAAGCTCATATCGCGAATTACGCTCACATATCTTTCCGGCGTATTGTTTCCTGTGGTAACCGCATTAATCGTCGCCCAAATGGGAAGCAACGACCCATCTTTACATTGAGTTACAAGCTCACCTCGCCAAGAGAGATCTTGCTCCAGAGTATGGTGTACGCTATCAATGTCGAATGTAGCCGGTGCTTGGCGGGTAAATAGTGATAACGTGGGCAGCCCAATTAGGTTTTGTTTTTGGTAACCGGTCATATTGATAAATGCTTGGTTAACATCAACAATTTTGTTTTTATTGTCTGAAATAATTACGCCTTCAACTGTGGACTGATATACGGTCGCAGATAAGCGCAACTCTTCTTCTATCGATTTTCTTTCAGTGATATCTCGCTGAACAGCAACGACACCGGCTTGTTTGCCAGAGCGAGAGTAAAAGGGGAAGTACCTCACTTCGATATCGCGCTTACTCCGATTCGCGTCATAAAAAAGTCGCTCAAATACAACAACCTCACCTTGCATCGCACGTTTATAGTGCGGCAAATAGTCGTGATAGGCGTGTTCGCCAATAATATCTCGAGTGAATGCGCCAATGACCTGCTTGTGGGTTTTATTGACCAATTTGAGGTAGCTTTGGTTGGCGGCAAGATAAGCATGCTTGTCATCGATAACGGCTAACATGTCTGTTGATGCCGTAAATACTTGTGCGTATAGGTTTATTTCTTGCTCAGCTTTAATTCTGTCAGTGATGTCGTGGATGACACTAAATAGCAATGGCTGATTTTGGACTTGGATTGGACTTGAAAATACCTCGACATCACGAATATTACCGTTAGCGAGCTTGTGTTTAAAAATGAAGTAGTTTCGTTTACAGCTTTTGGCCCGAGACATCTCTTGTTTGATCTCTTGTGGTGAAAGCTGGTTGAGTGCCATGATATTGAATTGGGTGAGACCTTTGCTGTATCCATAATAAGCTTCGGCGGCTCGATTAGCCGATACAATTTGCCCCGTTTCTGGCGAAATGATGAGCATCGGAACCGTGGCTTCATTGAACAAATTTTGATAAAGCTCAGTTGTATTCGAGCTGAGTTGCTTTGGGTACATATTTACTCCACCATCAAACACAACGATTGGGACGAAAACGCATCTTTGAATCGATATACTTGGATTAGTCTTTCAAGTAGTAGGTTAAGGTTGAGACAACACGAACTCGCTTCATATGGGGGGTATTGCTGTCTCGGTCATTGATACTAAATTGTCCTTGGCTCGCTCGTTTAATTTTTCCTAACTTGGATTCAGAATCTTTTGCGAACTTCTCTGCGACTTGGCGACCATTTTGCGTGGCGAGTTGTACCATTTGCGGTTTGATTTCGTTGAGCTTGGTAAACAAAAATTCAGTGCGGCCATCATAATTTTGAGTCGTAATGGCGATACCGTCTTTGGCAAGTTCGATGATACGTGTGCGAGTGGCAAGCAGCAGATCTACTTGCTCGGTATAAACACTAACTGTGACTTTCGCTGCGTAGCGGAAGCGTACGTTGGGGTTTACATAGCCTTGAGCTTGTCTATCTTCGATTGAGGGGAGCGACAGTGTGATCTCACTTCGGTGAAACCCCTGATGATTCAAAAACTCGACCACACGTTCGGTTTTCTCTTGTGCGGTTTGGTAGAGAGCCGTTAAATCATTATCGACTTGAATAAATTGAATTGGCCAGATGGCGATATTGGCTTTTACTTCACGTTCAGCGAGGCCTTTCACGGTCACCGTTCGCTCTAGGGCTTTCATGTCTATGACGGCGTTGCTTGTCGTCACGCCAAAAGTGATGATTCCAAAGCTGATTAAACCACCCAAAATAAGCGCTGCGATGCTTTTTGATTTATCCATAAATCTTCCCTGCAAAAAGATGTAAGTTATTGCTTAATATAGATCCTGCAATAGATGATTTATATCAACAATAACCCTATAAATATAGCGGGTTTCAAATAAAATAAAATAGGAAGAAAGGTTTTATATTCATTTGAGCGACGCTCAAATGTTGAGGAGATAAAAAAGGCCGCAATTAAGCGACCTTTTTATTCATTTCAGCATTTCAAATAACGCCATCCTCATACTGAGCATGTTGAAATACCGATGATTGCAGATAGCGTTAGAAACTTGAGCTATATTGCAGTGAATAATATACAGCGTCAGAGCGTGTGTGAGCGCTGATATCACCAACAATTGCGCTATTCTCAATAACTGTAGCATCTTCGCCACGAACAACAGCTAAACCGAAGTCAATGCTTGCTTTCGGTGTCATTGCATAACTAAAGCCAGCAGTGTACCAAGTACGGTCTGAATCTGGAATTGAGATCGAGCTAATTTCACCAGCAACCGCTTGGTCTTTCATTATGCCAGCGCGCGCAGTGAATTTGTCATTGATTGTATAGGTACCGCCGACGCTGAATAACCAAGAATCTTCCCACTGGTATACTTTCAGAGGCGCTTCATCGACAATCACATTTCCAGCAACAGAGCCTTCATTGACGGTAATTTGATCAAAATCACCCCAAGTAGTCAGTTGCGCTGTGTAGTGAACCGCGAATTTTTCATTCAGCTGATGGAAGCCCGCAAATTGCATAATATCTGGCAGTGGGATAACAATCTCATCGAAAGAAACAACAGCGCCAAGCTGAGTGTTTAGCGTATCGATATCACCTTCAGCTTTAAATTCTGGGCTAAAGCGGTAGCTGAATCCAAGGCGGTTGTTTGCGTCAATTTCGTACGTCGCGCCAACAATACCACCAAAGCCAATGCCGTCAGCATCAACGTCAACAAGGTTTGCCGGTACAACAGCGCCACCAGGGCCAATAGGTAAGTTACCTTCACGCGTTAAAGTGCCTTGGCCGTAGACTAAATCAATACCGGCACCAACACTGAACTGCTCGTTAATGCGGTAAGAAACACTGGCATTGAAGTTCATTGTGGTCACTTCAGTGTTTCCAAGCAAATCAACCGGTGCAGGAATTGGGTCGCCAGTGACAGGGTGATTAATTGTGCTATTGGCTAAAGAACCCGCATCGGTCCCTGTTGCAAAGTTAGTGAATGCGCCAATACCAAATGCAAACTTATCGTTTATGGGTTGGATATAGTAAAAGTTAGGAATGAACTTATTTGTACCAGCGCTATTAACACTGCCATAACCATTTTCAGGAGGCATCCCAACGAGTTCGATATCTTTCACTGAGATATCGATATCGATGTATGACAGACCTACCGAGTATGAGGTTTCGTCAAATAGAGCCATTGCAGCAGGGTTACGAGATAAAACAGAGGCGTTGTCTGCAATCACGGCGTCGCCAGCGAAAGCACGACCAAATCCAGTGGCTGATTGACTATTAGATTGAAATCCTGAAGCCATGGTTTGTGAGCTGACTAGAGCAATTGATACAGCAAGTAAAGTCTTATTGAAGTACTTCATCATTATCTTCTCTTTTTTTGTGGTTCTCGCATTTGTAGTTTTTGGTGGCTTTCCTTGCCGCAAGAACTTATTAGACCAGTGCATATTAGGGAGCAGGAGTTAGCTCAACAACTCCGACCAGTTGTAAATTTTTGTTAATGAAATGTAGATCTCGTTTTTTGATTAGAGTGATTATTCAGGCGTATTAAAATCAATGGTCTAAAACCGAATATGGCTCTACACCTAGCTTTCAGAGAGGTAAAATAGAGCTAAGGCTCTAATGTTGCGGTGGTGTTAAATTGGGGTGGTTGCAAAAGTTTTTCTAAAACCTCAAAAGCGTACGCGTGTACGCTTTTGAGGTTTTCAGTGTTGAATGTCACAAGTTAAGCAATAGCGCTCTTGGCTTCGCAAAGTTAGTGTGAGCAGCGCCTTTGGCGAGACCTCCAAATACAAGGTGAAATGTTGGATTTTGTGAGTTGATGATTATAGGTGGTTCAGTTGTCGTCAAATGCTTCGACTTTTGGCAGGCTGTTGCCGTCGCTTGTGATTACTGATTTAGCGGAAGTTATTGGGTGGGAGATTAAATAGGTACAAAAACAAAAAAGATCACCGCAGTGATCTTTTTAAGCTTTAAGTTTGGCAACTTTAGCTGCGTCTATATAAAGGTGTTAATAATTTCCTTTTTTACATACTCAAGATCTTCTTCTTGCTCTGCAACTGCAAGCATGTATGCATCGTTTGCTTCAAAGCCCATACCTTTGTAGTTTTCATCAGCAAAGGATTCTTCCAACATAAAGCGCTTTTCAGCTGGCACGACAAATAAAGTGACTTTGCCTTGTTGGCCTTCCATAACGAGGTGAATACTCTTTACACCTTGAAAATCACAATAAGTGGTATAGAAAACTTCACCCGGTTGCTGTGTAAAACGGCTATTTTCTAAGCCTTTCAGCGAAGCGAGTTGAACATTTACATCCTTAAAGCTGACGTTTTGATCCGCAGTCATTGCTTCATCTTCGTGGTAAACATGCGCTAATGCGTGATCACCTAGATCTACAGGGGCAAGTCTCAATAAACTAAAACTAATACCCGCAACAAACGCGACAGATGCCGCCATAGCGACCATGAAACCGGTTTTCTTGCGTTGGCTATGATGATGCGTTAATTGTTGACGTAAAATCAGTTTGTCAGACAAGTCGTCTGGGACATCAACTTTTAAGGCTTGTTCTAGTTTTGCATCGAGAAACTTTAAGTCGTTGACGAATTCTTCTCGGCTTGAATCTTCATTTATTGCTGCCAAAAACTCAGGATCTTGGCTTTGTGGCTCACCATAAGCGTGGCGGCGAAACTTTAGCTCATCCATTGGCTTGACCTCTCACTTCTGTTGTATCTAAAACGTCTTTTAGCTGGTTGCGCGCCCGAAACAGTCGAGTCATTACCGTATTCCGGTTTAGATCCAAAAGTTCTGCGATTTCTTCACCGCTAAATCCGCCAATAATTTGCAAAAGTAAAGGTTCACGATACTCGGCGTCTAGCTTGCCAATTTGTCTGCGTAGCAGATACTGTTCGGTATGTTCCTCATTGCTACTTGAGAAAACATCAACCAATTGTTCCTGCTCAACATCTGAGTAATCAAATTGCTTCCGTTCAAACCGTCTTGCGTTTTCTCGGCGAAGGATTGTGATTAACCACGCTTTTGCTGCTTTGTCGTCTTTTAAAGAATCTAAAGACTTCCAAGCTCGCAAAAAGGTCTCTTGAGTTATATCTTCAGCAACGTGTTTATCTCCACACAACCAGAAGGCATAGCGGTAGATATCTGCGTGCAGAGCCCTGACAAGGCTATTGTATCGTCGTTGTTTACTTAGCATGTCAGAATTGACCGTGGTACTCTTATTTTTATTTCGCCATTGATCAAACATTTTTCATTCTAATTGATATATGTATGTTTATTAGCTTATGTTTCTTAGCCTGAATAGCAAGCGAATTTGTTTGGTTCAAGACGGGTTGAGCGCGTCTAGTGTTACTTTTTCCTCTGGTTTATCATTCAAAGGTAAACTCTTTACTAATGAAATAAGCGCATCATAATCATAGGTTTGCTTTTTTCCGCCATACGCAATTGCTTGGAGTTGTGAGATGGTATCGCTTAATTTAGGTTGCTGTTGGCTGAGTTGAATAAGGGTGAGTTCCTTATTCGAAGCCGTCTGATAATAGTGCAAAAGCGCTTTGAGCGTTTGGCTTGCATTTTTGTCTTGTGCTGCTATCTGTAACGCGTTCAATGCCTGTGCAGTGTTGGCCTTTGTCCCTTGTGGATGTCCCTGATTACTGAGGTTTTCAACGGATATTTGCGTCAGTTGCTTTGTGCGTGCTTGATACAGCATCCCTAATGTCAATAGCCAGCAGAGAGCGAGAAATCCACTGAGCCAAGGCCAAAATCCTGCTCGTGGTTCTGAAGTCTGCGCGGGCGGAAGATTCGTCGCTTGCAGCAGGACAGGTGCGACGACTTGAACTGTTCGAGCTGGGATTTTTGCAAAATCTTGTTTTTTAAGGTGTGGGTTCCACCAAGGCACGATAATTTCTGGAAGCGTGAAACTACCTGCTGTTGTTGGAACAATTGCCGTGGTTTGGACTAGTTGTGAAACGAGGCGTTGATCCCGCACAATGCTTTTTCTTTGGGGCTTCTCAGGGTAAGTTTTGAGGCCTTGCGGCAAGTTTTGTTCAATCTCTGGGAGTTGTGACTCGTCAGCATTGGAGGCTATGAGAGTGATCTCTCGCGTGATTGGGCTGCCGACTTGGTATTCTGTCGTTTTGTTTGCGTCTTCTTGTGGCCAACTTTCTTTCAATACCACTAAGTCAGCAACCAATGCTGTACCTTGCAGGTGTGCTGGCAAAGAGTTCACCAATACCACATGTTTTTGTGCTCGAGCATGCATAGGACGGCTTTCATTAAACGTAAACAAGCCTTGGCGGCCCGGTGCATTGATGAGTATGTCTCCCGCAAAGCTTGCACCTGCAATCGTCAGTTCACCAGGGAAGCTCGGTGTAATTGCATAGGTTCGCTCAATCACGCGAAACCTACGGCCATCCACCAGTTGGTCGAAATCTTTGTCGTCGCCAATTTGTTTAATTTTCGCACCTTCGAGTACTGGAGCGTTAATGGCCCCCCGTTGTAACTCAGCAGCTAAAAATAGGCGAACGGTATAAATCAGCATTTGTCCGACATAGGCTTCTTGGCTTGATAGTTCTGCCTCAATAAAAAGATTTTTCATTTTCTCCGGTATTGCCGTCGCATCAACAACTTTAAGTGGAATTGGGTTGGAGCCAATTTTATCAATACGTAGGGAAGGGATAGTGATTTGCCCTTTATTCTTTGGTGCGAGAAGAATTTGCCACCGGGTTTCTTTTGATGTTTTAAAATTGATCATCTGAGTGCTGCGGCTCACGCTTGTGCGACCGACGATAAAATCTTTCAATAAAACAGAGGTATCTAGATTTGCGGCATCAATTTCGTCATCGGCCACAATATTTAAAACAAAATACTCACCTTGGGTAACTGGGTTTCTATCAACCGAAGCCTGAATGCTACTCAAGGCATAGCTGTGGCTTGAAAGTATCAATAAAAATGCTGCTATCATTAAATGACGAATTACCACTGTTGTTTTTCCCTTACTTTTTGACCGCGCTGACGGCGTTTCTCATATTCAAGCTGCATTTTATTGCGAAGTAATATTTGAGGATCTTCCTTAATGGCTTGAAGAGCCTGCTGCATTTCTTCAGGAAGTGCTTGCTCGCTTTGCTTTACACTAGCTTGCTGCTGCGCTTGCGCAGATTTACTTGGGTCATTTTCAGAACTATCGTTCTCTTGTTGAGTAACCGCTTGTTGTTCTTGCTGTGCTTGTTCTTTCGAGCCCGCTTGTTGTTCGTTTAAATTCTTTTGTGTTGGGTCAGCTGCCATTTCTGGTGTTGCTGACTGAGTATTTTGATTGGCTTGCTGTGATTTTTGTGCATCAGAGTCTTGAGTCGAAGAGTCTTTCTCTGAAGATGATTGTTCTGATTGGTTTTGCTCAGCGCTATTTTCATGACTAGATTTATTTTGCTGACCATTTTTTTCACTACCTTCACTACCTTCACTACCTTCACTATTTTCTTCGCGGTTTTGCTCGTTATTCTCTTCTTGATTGTTTGACGAGTCAGCATCAGACGGGTTTGGATTTGACTGCTGGTTAGCGAGTTGTTTTGCCAACTCTAGATTTGCTCGGGCATCTGCAAAATCAGGTTGTTTTTCTAGCGCTTGTTGGTAACGTTGCTGTGCCTCTGCATATTTTCCCATCTGCATGAGTGCATTCCCTTGATTAAAATGCCCTCGCGCTGACTTATCCTGCTCAAATTGCTTCAGTGCGGCTTCATAGTTGCCATTTTTGTAGAGGGCTGACGCTTGCCATTGTTGATGCTCGAATATATTGGCTGCTTTTTCGTAGTCATTTGCTTGATAAGCTTGCTGTGCTTGTTGATTTTTGGTTTGCCATAGATCTTGCCAATCCATCGCGTAAGATTTTGGTAAAGGAAGAATAAATAGCAAGCATAAGCTTGCGAACAAGCCATGTCTAAAGCTTAGCAATACAGGAATAATTAATAGGAGTGCCACAAAAGGACCGAGATCGCGCCATGCCTCTCCAGTGAGCTGTGTTTCAACCTCACTTCCTTCTTGTGCTAACCAGCCAATGAGCGTGGTGACTTCTGAACTGTCTGCTTGAGCAATGAATACACGGCCATGACTTTGTGCGGCCAGTTGCTGTAGTAGTCCATAATCTGTTTTTGTAATGACTAATTCATTACTGCTATTTCGCAATAGCTGACCGTCAGGAAGACGGATTGGAGATCCTTGAGGGCTGCCTAACGCAAGTATGCCCAATCGATACCCTGTCTGTTTTAACAGGTGAACGCTCTCGTTAAACTCATCTGGAGATACACCATCGGTCAAAACGATGATGTCGCCTCGAATGTGTCCCCCTTGAGCTAATAGGCTTTTTGCTTGGTTTATGGCGAGCGCTAAATTAGACCCTCTAACAGGCATAATATCAGGGCTTAATGTTGGGATAAGGTTAAGTAAAGTTGCCGAGTCCGTTGTGAGCGGGCTAATGGTGAAGGCGTCACCTGCATAGGCAATCAAGCCCGTTTCTCCATCTTTGATTGTTTTAAGAAAATCAATCGCCCGAAAACGGGATTGTGTTAATCGATTTGGGGTGAGATCGGTGGCGTACATTGAGAGTGACATATCCATCACCAGTACACGACCTTGCTGGCTCGCAAAAACGGGAAGTTCTTGCTGGTTGACTGCAGGTCCTGCCAATGCAATAACCGCGATAAGCCAAGCAAAACCTAGACTATATAGGTTGTATTTGGTCGTTGTGTGTTCACCGTTTACCAAAACGTTGGCAAGGTGTGGCGCAATATAACGATGCCATCCATGACTGTGTGATTTTCTTCGCCAACTGATCAAGCAAAGTATAAGCAGAGGCACAATAGCCCAAAGCCATTCGGGTCGAATAAAATGTAACGTCATGACTTCGGCCTCCGCAGCGGTTTGGTGAAAATGTGTAAAGAGGCTAAGTATTGTAAGCAGCTTAAAATTAGGCCGATGGCAAGTGGCCAATAGAACAGCTCTGTTTTTGGTCGATAGCTCAATTGTTCACGGCTGACGGGTTCGAGTTGATCAATTGCTTGATAGATTTCTTGTAACTCTTCCGTATTTCGGGCTCTAAAGTATTGCCCGCCGGTGAGACTTGCTATGTGGCTGAGTTGTGTCTCATCTAAATCTGAAGAAGGGTTAACTCTTTCTGTACCAAAAAAGGATCGGCGCTCAAGAACTTCAGCACCAACCCCGATTGTGTAAATGGTGATGTTCCGTTGCTTAGCTATTTCAGCTGCTTGTTCTGGGGTGATGCTCCCTGCGTTATTGGTCCCATCAGTTAACAAGATCAACACGCGGTTACTTTGTTCGATTTTATCAAAGCGTTTGACCGCGAGACCTATGGCCTCACCAATGGCAGTTTGTTTTCCGACGAGGCCGATTTGTGCTTCCTTTAAAAACTGTGCGATTGAACGTCGATCTTGAGTGAGCGGAGATTGCAAATACGCGTGATCGGCAAACAAAATGAGGCCGAGCCTATCTCCTTGACGACGCTCGATAAACTCACTGAGTACATGCTGGATGAGTCGAAAACGATCAACGCGTTTTCCATCAATAACCATATCATCGATTTGCATGCTGCCAGACAAGTCCACTGCCAGCATTAAGTCGCGTCCACGGCTGGGGAGGTCTATGGGATCGCCTAGCCATTGTGGTCGAATGAGGGCTGCGATTAGCATTAACCAAATAAACCAACTGCCTTTGTTACTCAAATTGGTATTGCTGTGAGATGTTGTGTGGATACGACTTGCAGCGCCAGGAAGCAGCAGATGGCCACTAGCTTGTGCTTGTGGCTTTCTTTTAATGAGAAATGGCAGTGGCAGCAACAAAACGAGCCATAGCCATGCGAAAGAAATCATGACTTGAACTCCTGAGCCACACTGGTTTGTTGAAGATGCTTTGGCTGGCAGGTTAGGGTTGGTGCCACTACTTTTAGCCATAGGATTGCAGATGTTTTTGCGTGCTGCCAATCTTCTTGGCTAATTGCAATCGGTTGATAGCTTTGGTTGAACATCTTTTCTAAGTGCTGCCATTCAAAATGTTGGTTTTTGTGTTCTGGAATTTGAGCTTTTAACCAATGAAGCCATGCCGGGCCGGTTAAATTAGCCACTTGCTCTCTGGGCACATAATGCATCACAACGCGCTTTAATGTACTACTGAGTGTGAGTGCGGTTTTAGTTTCATCATATTCGATTGATTTAATCGCGCTGATCCCAAGTTTTATAATCGCGTAGCGCCGTTGACGGCGAATTAAGTAAAGCGCGATACCGAGACTAGTAGCGATTAAAATAAATGCGAGCACGACATAACCCAAAGCGATTGGCCAGACGCCAATAGGCTCTGGAGTCACAATATCTTTAAGTTGTGCAAGTGCGGGGTTTGCTTCCTCAATTGTTGCTATGGCGTAGTTTGATTGGGTTGCTAAAGCCAGGCTGAACAACTTCAAGGTTTGACTGAATCGCCCTTTGCCGATGAGTTTTTCAGGTTCGTTAAGGGTGCTGTCTGTTCGGTTCATCATAGTTGTAAACATTAGCGGAGCAACTCCATTTGGTCGGCTAATGTTTTCGCTGCATCGATATAACGGGTTTCAATGTTTAGTTTCGCTAGCATTTGTGCCACATTATTTTGTTGAGAAAGCTGGCCGTTTAACCAGTGTTGATAGCTCTTTCTATCGAGTATTCGTTCTTGCTCTGCATCTTTCACTGGCAAACGAAACTGCTTTGGGAGCGCCTTTGTGCCTTGGCGCAATGGGTCGGTAATGAGGAAAGTTCCGATGTCGCAATGTCGCTTTAGCTCTGATAGCGGTGGGATGCAGGTATCATTGATGTTGTATCCATCTGAAACAATCCAAATGAGTGATCCTGGCTTGGCCAGTCGCTGAAGTCGTTGACACGCTTCGGCAAGATGGTTTTTATCAGTAGTTCGAGATGCAAATTGCTTGATTTGGTTTCCATGTACTTTCGCCATTGCGGAAATCAAACTTAATATGCCTTGCTGTCGGCTTCTGGGCTTAAGCTCAATATGTTCTGTTTCTGACGAGATCAGTGCGCCAATTTTGTCGCCGTGCTCTATTGCGTTCCACCCCAGTGCCGCAGCGAGGTGCGCTGCTTGTACCGATTGCAGCATCAGGCTTGAGCCAAAATAAAGGCTCGCGCTGAGATCAACCAAGATAATGACAGGGCGCTCACGTTCTTCAACAAAAAGTTTTGTGTGTGCTTTACCTGTTCTGGCTGTGACTCGCCAGTCAATGGTTCGCACATCATCACCACTCTGATAATGTCTGACTTCTGCGAACTCCATGCCGCGCCCTTTGATGAGGCTGCCGCGATGGCCGGCAAGATTGGCCCGAGCACGATTGTTGCGCTCGGGAATGGCTTTTGCGATAGCTTGGCAAGCGATAAGCTCTTGCTGATTTAAATGAATACCATCGGCAAACAGGGGAAGTGATATGGGTTCAGACATTTAAGGTACGGCTACCAAACTTAAAATGTGGTGAATGACGTCGTCCCTGCTGATACCTTCAGCTTGCGCTTGGTAGCTCAAAAGTAGACGATGGCGCAGTACATTCGGTGTTACTGCTTGTATATCTTCTGGTGAAACAAAATCTCGATTATGCAACCAAGCTCTCGCTCGAGCACATCTCTCAATGGATTGAGTAGCTCGAGGGCTGACACCATAGTCCAACCATTTGGCAAGTTCATCGCTGTATTTATGAGTCTGGCGGGTGGCCATGACAATATCGACAATGTAATTTTCCAGAGGCTCGGCAAGATACAGTTGTAGTGCTTCATTACGTGCTGCAAATATTTCCTCTTGCGACAAATTCTCAATTTGAGGCATGGTCTTGGTCATGGCTTCATTTCGAGATAAACGTAAAATTTCCAGTTCAGTTTCAGCTGATGGATAGTCTAGGTTTAAATGCATCAGGAAACGATCTAACTGCGCTTCGGGTAGCGGGTAGGTCCCTTCGTTTTCGAGTGGGTTCTGCGTCGCCATCACTAAAAATAGTTCAGGAAGCTGGTAGCTATTTTTTCCTACTGTGACTTGCCCTTCAGCCATCGCCTCAAGTAGAGCAGACTGCACTTTTGCCGGTGCACGGTTGATTTCGTCTGCCAAGATTAGGTTATGAAAAATAGGACCAGCTTCAAATTCAAACGTCGCTGTTTGAGCTCGATAAATATCGGTTCCGGTTAGATCCGCCGGAAGCAAATCGGGCGTAAATTGAATTCGATGAAAATCTCCTTCAACGCCATCGCACAAAGCTTTCACTGCTCGGGTTTTAGCAAGACCTGGGGGGCCTTCCACGAGTAAGTGGCCATCTGCAAGTAATGCAATAAGTAGGTTTTCAGTCAAACATGGCTGTCCCAATATGACAAGATTGAGATAGTTTTTTAAGGATTCAAATCGGCTCAAAGGCATGGTGTTACTCAAATAATTGTTCTACTGATCAATAGACTGCACATATGGTAAATAATTCCATATGCCGTTGGCTAGTGTAAAAATGCAAACAAGTGTTTAAAACTTGAGATTAAAAAGTTAGAATCAGATCACACTTTTATGGTCTGACCTGTTAAAGCGGTACGGGTTAACAAGGATATAAACAATACGTTACCTAATTTTAGGTAAAAAGTATGCATAAATTGAGGGCGACAAATGAGTGATAGACAACGGGTGACTAATGCCAATGGCGATCGGATCGCAATTGTTGCAGGACTTCGAACCCCATTTGCTAAGCAAGCAACCGCGTTTCATGGTGTTTCAGCACTAGACATGGGGAAAATGGTTGTAAATGAGCTACTTTCTCGCGCTGAGCTCGATCCTAAAGTTGTCGAACAACTTGTTTATGGGCAGGTTATCCAAATGCCTGCCGCGCCCAATATTGCTCGTGAAATCGTGTTGGGCACTGGTATGGACGTTGCGACAGATGCGTATAGCGTGACTCGAGCCTGTGCGACGAGCTTTCAATCCACGGTGAATATTGCCGAATCTATTATGGCAGGCACCATTGATGTGGGCATTGCTGGTGGCTCGGACTCCTCTTCAGTTTTACCGATTACCGTATCAAAAAGGTTGGCTCATTCGTTAGTCGATTTGAATAAGGCGCGCACGCTTGGACAAAAACTTGCTATCGCTAAACGACTGCGTCTGAAAGACCTGTTACCAGTGCCACCGGCTGTTGCCGAGTACTCTACGGGCTTTTCGATGGGACAAACTGCAGAGCAGATGGCAAAGTCCCACGGCATCAGTCGTGCTGATCAAGATGCACTTGCACATCGTTCCCATACGTTAGCTGCAGCAACATGGAATTCAGGAAACCTAACCCAGGAAGTCATGACCGCGCATGTTCCCCCTTACAAACAATTCATCGAACGGGATAACAATATTCGTGAAGACTCAGTGCTTGAATCTTACGCTAAGCTACGCCCTGTCTTTGACAGAAAGCATGGCACTGTAACCGCTGCGAATAGTACGCCGCTGACAGATGGGGCTTCAGCAATTTTGTTGATGAATGAGTCTAAAGCCAAAGCAATGGGTTATCAGCCACTCGGTTATCTAAAAAGCTATGCATTTAGCGCAATTGATGTTTGGGAAGATTTATTGATGGGGCCTTCTTATGCGACCCCTCTTGCCCTTGCAAGAGCCGGTATGGAGTTAGAAGATTTAACCTTGATTGAGATGCATGAGGCATTTGCCTCGCAGGCACTAGCCAATATGAAAATGTTTGGGTCGAAGAAGTTTGCCGAAGAAAAACTTGGTCGTAACCGTGCTATTGGCGAAATTGATATGGATAAGTTTAATGTGACTGGTGGTTCATTGGCTTATGGTCACCCTTTTGCAGCAACAGGGGCACGGTTAATTACTCAGCTCTGTAATGAGTTGCAGCGCAGAGGTGGCGGAACCGGTCTTGCGACCGCATGTGCGGCGGGTGGTCTAGGCGCGGCGATGATAGTGGAAGTGGAGTAAAAAGACATGGAAAAGACTTTTGATTTAAGCCGCCGCGAAGACGGTGTTGCCATTTTGACTATGGATGTACCGGGCGAAACCATGAATACGCTCCGTGCGGAATTCGGCAGTGAAATCAGTGAGATTTTGAAAGAAATAAAATCTGACCAATCGATTCGTGGTTTGGTAATTATATCTGGCAAAGTGGATTCTTTTGTTGCGGGTGCAGACATCGCCATGCTTGATGCCTGTAAAACCGCCGCAGATGCGAAGGCGCTTTCCTCTCAAGGGCACCTCGTATTTAATGAATTGGTTGAACTAAACATTCCGGTTGTCGCGGCAATTAATGGTGCATGTCTAGGGGGCGGGTTAGAACTTGCACTTGCTTGTCATCAACGCGTTGCGACCGACAATAAGAAAACCATGCTTGGCGTTCCTGAAGTCCAACTCGGATTACTCCCTGGTGGCGGCGGTACACAAAGGTTACCGCGTTTAGTTGGCGTTGCTAAAGCCCTTGATATGATGCTCACCGGTAAGCAAGTTCGGCCAAAACAAGCGCTCAAAATGGGGCTTGTCGATGACGTGGTTCCCCAGTCAATTTTGCTGGAAACAGCGGTTCAAATGGCATTGCAAGGCAACCCTGTTCGTCAAAAACCTAAACAAAGTAAGATCAATACCGTGCTTGAACTGACGAAAGTTGGACGGAACATTATGTTTGACCAAGCAGCCAAGCAGGTACTTAAAAAAACACAAGGTAATTATCCTGCTCCTGAAAAAATTATTGATTGTGTTAAGCAAGGGTTAGACCGTGGGATAAGCCATGGCTTAGAGGTCGAAGCAAGCCATTTTGCAGATTTAGTTGCTTCGCCTGAGTCCGCAGCACTGCGCTCTATCTTCTTCGCGACCACAGAAATGAAAAAGGAAACGGGTGCACAAGGTGTTGAACCCAAAGTGGTGAAAAAAGCTATGGTGCTTGGCGGTGGTTTAATGGGAGGCGGAATTGCATCAGTAACAACCACTAAGGCTAAGGTTCCGGTGAGAGTGAAAGACATCAATCAACAAGGATTGAGTAATGCACTAGCTTACGCCTATAAATTGTTAGAGAAAGGGGTAAAGCGTCGTCATATGACACCCGCAGTGCGAGACGGCTTGATGGCATTGATGACAACAACGACAGACTATGTTGGTGTAAAAGATGCGGATATTGTTGTCGAAGCAGTTTTTGAAGACTTAGATCTTAAGCATCAAATGGTCAAGGATGTCGAAAGAGAGTGTCACCAAGATACTATTTTTGCTTCTAACACTTCTTCATTGCCGATAGGCCAAATAGCCGCTGTGGCGGAACGACCTGAAAACGTGATTGGTCTTCATTATTTCTCACCTGTTGAAAAAATGCCGTTAGTCGAAGTCATAGCCCATGACAAAACTTCTCCAGCAACCATTGCGACAACCGTTGCTTTTGCAAAGCAGCAAGGAAAAACACCAATCGTTGTCAAAGATGGTGCGGGTTTTTATGTCAATCGCATCTTAGCGCTCTATATGAATGAAACGGCACAAGTACTCTTAGAAGGGCAAGATGTTGCCAAACTTGATCGTGCATTTGTGAAGTTTGGATTCCCTGTTGGCCCAATGACTTTATTGGATGAAGTTGGAATTGACGTGGGAGCGAAGATATCCCCGATTTTGCAGCGTGAGTTAGGAGAGCGATTTGTTGCGCCAAGTGCGTTTGACAAGCTCCTTGCTGATGATCGCAAAGGCCGTAAAAACGGAAAAGGCTTTTATGTATACGGAAAGCAGGCAAAGAAGGGTAAAAAACAAGTTGATGAAACTGTCTATAACATTTTAGGCATCACACCTTCGGAAAGTTTGGATGCTGCTGATGTAACAATGCGTTGCGTCTTACAAATGCTCAATGAAGCAGCTCGCTGCCTCGAAGAAGGTATTATTGCCAATCCACGAGATGGTGACATTGGAGCTATTTTTGGTATTGGTTTCCCACCATTTTTGGGCGGTCCGTTTAGGTACATGGATAGTCTTGGTATCGGAAGCGTTGTGCAACAACTGCAAGGGTACCAAGAAAAATATGGTGAACGGTTTGAACCTTGTCAGTTGCTACAAACCATGGCGGACTCTGATGCGCGCTTTTTTGAATAAGATTGGATTTACTCAATGAGCGTGAATAGGAAAGGGAGGCAACGATAGCTTTCCGGTATTTAAAAAGCGGCAATTGATTGCCGCTTTTTTTACTCTTTCCGGCACAGCCTTGCCTGTTATTTGTTCAGATTTGAGTGGTTTTCGGTTATCATCTGTCCACATTTGTAAGGTAAAAGTGTTATTTCAAAATGCGATATAATGCTTTTTTTATGTATAGAGGTATGTAAGTGGCTGGATTGATATTCATTTTTTCTATGTTGTGCGGGTACTCGTTAGGGTATTTAGCGTTTAAACATGGGTTGTCAGTATGGCGCTGGGCTGTTCTTGGAAGTGTATTTGGCCCTTTAGTATGGCCTTTGTTTATGACACACAAGCAACTTGCATATCGGCGCAGTACCCAGCGTGACGATGTTAATCTGCAATTTTAATTCATGAGCTGCAGTCATGAAAAAAGGAGCCAGAGGCTCCTTTTTCGTATGCTAAGCAAATGCAAATTTATTGCGTTAGTTCCACCAACCTTTTGCAGGAACTTCTTCCAAGTGCATCAAACCTTCAGGCAACTTTACTTGCTTACGAGTTGTTTTAGATAGACCAAGTGCTTTTTTCAAAGAATCTAACATTGTGAACTCCTTAAGCGATTTCAGTAAATGAATAAGTGATTTGTGATTGTTCTATTTGTTTATTCCATAAGTGTTCTAAGCTAGCAAACTTCATCGGTTCATGTCTGACTATGGGGAGACCAGCAACTTGAATGGGGTCATGTCTGACAATTGGAAGTCCAGCAATTTGAACAGGTTCATGTCTAACTATGGGGAGGCCGGCAATTTGAACAGGTTCATGTCTAACGATGGGGAGGCCGGCAATTTGAATGGGTTCATGTCTAACTATGGGGAGGCCGGCAATTTGAACAGGTTCATGTCTAACTATGGGGAGGCCGGCAACTTGAATCGGTTCATGTCTAACGATGGGGAGGCCGGCAATTTGAATAGGTTCATGTCTGACTATGGGAAGCCCGGCAACTTGATTAGAGCCATGCTTGATAATTGGTAGGCTTATAATGTGAGTTGATTTGCTTTTTTTTGTTTTTAAATCAAAAACCTTTACGAGAGGATGTGAGCTCTTGTTTCCTGATATAAGTTGTGCTGTATTAGCTGTCTCTATTGGTGTGCTTATTAATAAAGAGGTTAAAGTAATTAATCCAGTTATCATTGTATGTACTCTCGTTGTTTTCAATAAATTGACGTCGAGAGTACATAGCAGTTCTTGTGCCAATTCTTCGTATTGGCAAATTTTAACTATTTGATATTGGTCACATTTAGCATTGCGCTTTGTTTTTCCAATAATTCTGAAAATTCGTTATGAGGGATTGCTTTGCTAAACAAGAAACCTTGTATTTCTTGGCAGTTTAACCCCTTTAAGATATTGAGTTGTGACATATCTTCTACGCCTTCTCCAATCACAGATAACCCCATGTTATGAGCTATAGTAATGATAGAGTCTACCATTTTCATGTCTTGTTCTGATTTATCAATGTCATCGACAAAACTTTTATCTATCTTCAGCGTATGTATCGGAAAGCGTTTTAAATAAGACAGGGAAGAATATCCTGTGCCAAAGTCATCTAGTGCAAGGTGAACACCTTTATCAGCTAGTTGTTTCATAACTTCTATGGCTTTTTCTGGATTTTTGATCACAGTGCCTTCTGTTATTTCCAACTCCAAATGTTTAGGAGGTAATTTGGTCAATTTTAGTGTTGAATCTATTCTTTCTACGAGATCTGGTAATGCGAATTGGTGAGATGACAAATTAATGGCTACACGCCCTTGAAACAATCCAGATTCCACCCATTGATGGGCTGCAAAACATGCTTTTCTTAAAACAATGTCGCCTATTTCTACAATTAAACCATTAGACTCTGCGAAAGGTATAAATTCATTCGGGGGGACTAAACCAAATACAGGGTGGTTTAGCCGAACCAACGCCTCCATACCCGTAATTTCATTGAGCTTTATGTTCACTTTTGGTTGATAATAAACTTCAAATAAATCATCTTTTAAACCATCTCGTATCAGGTTTTCTGTTTCCAATTGTTTGATTGCGTTTTTATTTAGTGACTCAGAAAAGAATTGGTATCGGTTTCCGCCTGCTGATTTCGCATAATACATTGCAATATCTGCTTTCCGTAATAGTGCTTTTTCGTCGATCTCGTCTTCAGGGTAAAGCACGATGCCTATACTTGCTCCAATGGTTAGCTTTTCGTTGTCAACTTCGAAATGATTTCTGAAGCATTCAATTATTCGCGAAGCTATTGCGGTACTGGCATTTAAAGCGAAAGTATTATCGACTAAAATTGCAAATTCGTCTCCACCTAGTCTATATATAATTGCGTCTTTAGAAATCTGTTCGTGAATTCTATGTGCAATTTGTATAAGTAACTCATCTCCTATTTGATGCCCTAATGAATCATTAATTCTTTTAAAGTTATCAATATCTAATACCATTAGCGCATGAGGAGCCTTTCTTTTGACTATATGGCCTAGAGTAACTTGGAGGTTTGAGCGGTTTGGTAAACCAGTTAACAAATCAGTATTGGTAAGTTTTCTAAGCTCTTCTTCTTGTTTTTTTCGTATCGAAATGTCCGAAAAAACGCCGACATAATGGCTCAGCTCACCGGCTGCATCGTATATCGCATCTATAGTCAGTTCCATCGAGAAGCTCGAACCATCGCCTTTAGACGCCTCAACTTCACCATACCATTGACTTTGCTGGCTTAATATAGCTCTGATTTTATCTGAAAAGTGTTCAGGGTATAAATCAAAGCGAAGAATCTGACCGATAAAATAGTTCCGAGACTTGAGTGCGATACTGCAACATGCTTCATTGACTTCTACAAAACGATAATTGCTATCGAGAATGAAAACCCCTTCAGATATATTTTCAATGGCTCGTTCAAACAGCCTTAATTGCTCTTCTGCATGTTTGAAGTTATTGATATTTTTAATAGTACCTGTCATACGCAGCGCATTGTCATTTTGATCTCTTTCAACGATTTTAGCTCTGTCCAATATCCAGACCCACTGACCATCTTTCGCTTTTACGCGATACGCAGCCTCAAAATGATCGGTTTCGCCATAAAAGTGTTTATCAAGTGCCTCTTGTACTCTTTTTTGATCAATTGGATGTATATTGCTTTCTTCATTATTAAGACCGGAGCGCTGACCATCTTTTGGAAAGTCGAGTTCACCCCAAATATTCGAACGGAAAATTTTTCCAGATTCAATATCCCAGTCCCACATTTCATCACCGCTGCCCCATAATGACAGCTTCAATCTTTCTTCACTTTGAGCTATCTTTTTTTGCGTGTCCCGTCGTTTAAGTATCAACTTTATACTTAGGTATAATAAGAACACAAATATGAAAATGTATACTGCTTTTGCACTAGTCGAGTACCACCATGGGGGGGTTATTTCAATATTTATTACTTTTTTACTTCCTAAATTCCCAGTCACGAGGTCTATTGCATAAACTTCAAAAATATATGTGTCTGGAGGTAAATTAGTGTATGTGGCATAGTGGTTTCCATTGGAGTTAATCCATTCTTCGGATAAACCGTATAGCCTGTATTTGTATAATAATTCATTCTTTGAAAAATTTGGAGCATTGAACTTTATCGTTAAAGGGTATTCTGAATATTTTACTTTTAACAATTGGCTTTCGTTTATACTATCTGTGTAGTATTCTTCTGTGTTTATTACTGGGGAGTTAAAAATTAACAGTTCTTCTAAGTTTGTAATTGGCGCCCCTCGTTTTTTTATAAAGTATTCAATCTCATCAATATTCAATAAGCTGATTCCGTCTTTTCCTCCGAGGAATACATTCCCTTTTAAAGTAGTGCTTGCTTGTGAGTTGTATTCTTTTTGAGCACCTTGAATTGAAGAAAGGTTGATTAGTTTCTTGTTTGAAGAGTTATATGCTATTACGTTGTTAGATGATGCAGCAATAATATAGTCTCCAGAGATTTCCATTGAATATATTATTTTTTGATCTTTGTATATTGTGTTTATCGAATTAGTCTTAGTTGAAAATGTCATGATAGATGTAGATGTGCCAAAATATAAGATGTCACCTAGCATTTTAAGTGAGGCTACAAGCTCATCGTTATATAAAGGCTTTATTATATCGCCATTTTTTTCATACAATCCTGATTGAGATGATATATAGAAAACCCTATTTTTTTTTGTGATGTCATATATAGGGTTTTCAATTTTTGTGTCAAATAAGCTGTGCGTTCTGGTTAGGTAGTTTATTGTAAGCAATTTACCGTCAGATGTTCCTGCATATATTTCATTTGAGTCAATATCACTGCTAATGGAAGTGAAGCTTCCTTTATGCAATTGTTTTACTTTTCCTGTTTTTATATTATAAAGATGTATACCTCTATGGGAACCTATATAAAGATGGCTGGTAGTAATTGCTAAATGTTTAGGGCCAGCAATACCGATATCTATCAAACTATTAATGGTGAAATCTTTTTTATATGTTTTTATAAATTGTGTATCATCGCTTGAGTAAAAAAGGCCTGATTCGGATTGAACTATAGACCAAACGTTGTTCTTTGCTGCAGCTAGGCGTTTGATTAAATTACGTTCTTTTCCTATTATGGTTACTCCTTTGTTATCAGCAGTAATATAGAAATCCCCATTTAATGAATGTATTTCTATGTTTTCAAAACCCTTTGTATCAAAGTTTATTTTTCCAATGGTTTTTGTGGTTATTCCATTCGTGATGCTAATGTTAGAGTTTTTAATGTATGCAATATTGTCATTGTCGTATGTTGTGGCAGCATCTATATCCACGCGAAAGTTTGTTTTTGAGTTTATCCATATGTTGTCACGAAAAACAAAACCATAGTCTTTAGCGCCTTGGAGAAGATTTATTGTTCCCTTTGTTAATAATTTATCCTCGCTGTTTGTTACTTCATATATATATCCATCGTAAGTTCTTAGGTAAACGTTGTGGCTTTCCTTTATGACCTTCTTTATCCCGCGAAAGTTTTTGTTTTCAGTTAATTTAGTTGTCGTTTTTGAACTGAAGTCATAAGAGAATAATGTGTTTTCAGTCCCAATGTACAAATGGTCACCTATTAAATCAAGTGACCAAATCGGTAGTGATTTTAAGTACTCTGTGTTTTCTAAGGGATAAAATTCGTCTTTTACAAGATCGTAAACAATTAACCCCTTATCAGTACCTATGTATAGCTTTTTATCGTTTGACTTTAAACTTCGAATAAATGAACTTGGTAATTCGGATTTTTTATCTGCGAAATATTGTTTGAATTTAGTTCCATCAAATCGGTTCAATCCATTTAAAGTACCAAACCAAGTGTAACCGTAATGATCTCGTGCGATAGAGGTAACCGTGCTTTGTGATAGACCCTCTGTAACATTGTAAGATGTTGATTGTAATTCAATTGGGAATTGTGGCTCAGAAGCATACTCTCTCGCTTGTGCAAAAGAGCACACAAGCCAAAAGAAAAGAAATATAGCTTTCGTTAAAATGTTGATAGGCATAGATTCTAGCTTATTTATTAGTCGTTTGTGCTTGGAATGGCTGCAATGTATCCCACTTTTCCAGAATCATCAGCCATTGTCAAAAGAACATGTCAGTAATTCGTTTGATGTCTAGACATTTGTGCCGAACGTAGAAGATGCTTATGTTTAGTCATTCCTGATGTATGGTCAATTATTTCACCGATAAGAGATGAGCTAGCTGGTTTGACTGTATAGTGGTTCCTTTGTATTGATTCTTGCTAGAGGAACGCATGGTGTTTGTTCTTCTTGCAGAAGTTGTCAAGCCTGGGTTTTCTCCAATTCATCGGTGCTACAACTGGAATTTCTTCGAGTTTTTCTTGAATGCTCGCAAGTCGGTCAGTACATGTCTAGTGTTCAACTGGGTTTGTTGCTTATGCTGTTCGCCAGTGTTGTACAGTACGAGACGATCACTATTTTTGCTTCGCATCGAAGCGACCATGAATCGGATTAAGTCCGCACGAGTTAGCTGTTTTATTTGCTCTACGACATTTTCTCTTTGATTAAACTGATGATCTTTGTTACCGATACTAATCCAGTAACGCTGACTGCGAGTTTTTAAGTTGCTATCAGATTCAAGAATTTGTTGAATTAACCCGAGCTTTGTTGTTTCCCACTGTTCGTTGGTGATTTGTAAAACTGCATAATTGAAATCTGCGATAAACTCATCAATGGCTTCAAGGAGTTGCAGAGGGCCAGCAGAAGGAGATTGGACATAAAAAATCATCCCTGGGTGGCGGTTTAGGGGCAAATAACCAGTACCTACCATATACCCAAGCTGACGTTTAGTCCGTAGTTCGTTAAAAAATGTGGATGACATGGTATGATTTAGCAAACTAAATAGCGCCATGTTTTCGGGTGTCGAGGTCGTTGACTGGTAGTAGACAATTATCGCGCTATCTTGATGCGCTACTTCTAATTCTCTGAATAATGTTTTGCAGCCAGTTAGGTTGATGAGCTCTCGGGTTGACTCTGTACTGGGCTGACTGACTTTGCTTAGGGTTGCTTGTACGGAGGTCGCTAGGCTTTTCGCTTCAGTACTCAGCCAATCACCGTAAACAAATCCTTCGACATGGGTGTGCTCATAGAAATCATCAATATGAGAATTTAGGTCTTCGAGTGTCACGTCTTCTAAGCAGTCAGCAAGGCGTTTTGGTTCGTAGCTATATTTCTGTAGAGTGACGGTTAGACTGGTGAATAATTGAGAAATGGGCTTGGTCTGCGTCGTATTAATCCAATTTCTAATAAGCTGATTTTTTATTTGAGTAAAGCGTTTTTCAGTAAAAGCTCTCTCTCTTCCTTTTTGAAATAATAAAGCGAGCAAACTTTCTTGTTTGCCTGTGTAACCACTTAAATGCAGTGTGAGCCCACCTTGGTGAGAGTAGATACTGTAGTGTAGCCCCGCGATTTCTGCTTGATAGGTGTGTTCGTTCAAATAGTCTGATAATAATTCAATGTACAGCTTAGTCATTGCTGCTTGAAGCGGTGTTTTACAAGCAACCTGGGAATCTACAGAAAGATATAAATGACCTTTTGGGACGTTGAAATGATCATCCTTTTTGTGCCAAAGCGTAAAACCTGGCTGTTGATGAATGATGAGCGGTTTTGCGGCGACATTAGGTTCACTGCGGGTTTGTGCATCTTCAATTATAAATGGGTTTTTAGTTGGAAGAGTCAGCTCAGCCCTTACTCCATTGACTTGCCAAGCCTGCAGTTGTTTTTTAGTAAAGTTTTCGATGTGGTAGGGGGTGTGGTACCAATCTGCAGTTCTTTCAGTATCAAGATCTTGTGCTACGATCTGTAGGCGCATATTTTGCGCGTTCATCAGTGCCAATAGTTGCTGCGTTTCTTCGATATCAAGGCCATCCATACGGTAGTCTCCGACTACTAGATCAGCTGCAGGATAGTGATGCATATTAATGCTAAGGTGACTGACTAAATCGAGAGACTTGATCTGCTCTTGGTACTTGAATGCAATATTGAGTAGATTTGCACGTTCTTGATAACGCCAGCTTTCTAACCCTTGAGTACGTATCAGCTCAATGTATTCAAATGTTGCTAATACGATAGTATCGACGTTCGCTAAGCCTTTATCTGTCAACTGAAAGGTGATGGCATAATCTTTAAAGTTGTACCCACTCACTCCGCCACCTGCGGACATGTTGTTTGCAAGGCCACGCAGTTTCAGATAGGACAAGAGGCTGCCGGGGCCTTCATTCCCAAGTAAATGGCTGATGAAAGTGAGAGGCTTATGCCGGTATAGGCGCTCAACTGCAGGTAAATGGAAGTTGAGGCTTAGCCGTTTTTGCTCTTTCAGGGGCACAATGTTGATTTGTTTGCCAAGTTCATTCGGTGTAAAAAGTGGTGTGTCGTGATAAGACTTTTCGATATCTTGGTTTTTGATATTCCCAAAATAAGCCTCTATCATTGCTTGTGTTTTTGACAATTCAATCGGAGCTACAACGCAAAGGGTCATGAGATTAGCGCTATAATTTTGATTATAGAAGGTTATCAATTCTTCACGAAGCTGGTGCTGTTCCCCTGAAAGGGTTTTAAGATTGCCGACCGAAAACTTAGCAAAAGGGTGTGCTTGGTTTGCTGTTTCTTTTTGAACTTGGTATACCCGACGAATATCATCTTTTAGTTTCAGGCTGTATTCTGATTCAATAGCTTGGCGCTCTCTATCGACAAGGTCTGCGGTAAACAAAGGTGCGATGAAAAACTGGCTAAAGCGGTCTAAAGCTTCTTCAAAAACGTCCGCTGAAATACTAAAGAAATAATTGGTATGTTCGGTGCCTGTCCACGCGTTGTTACTCCCACCATGTTGGTTAATAAAGGCATGGTATTCACCAGACAGAGGGTACTTTTGCGTTCCTAAAAATAGCATGTGCTCCAAAAAGTGAGCCATACCTTCTCGATCTTCAGGATCGTCAAAATGGCCCACGTTAACAGCCATAGAAGCCGCAGCTTGTGTCGCCATTGTATCTTGGATTAATAGGACCCGTAGCGAGTTCTCCAGCGTAAGATATTTATACTGCCGATGATCATTAGGGCTGATTGTTATTTGCTCAGATCGAGTCAATCGGAATGCCTATTCTTTTTTTTACTTACTATATAGTGATGGGATAAGGCGTTTTTAGCAAATATATGCGAGGTTAATCGACTAAAGATTAACAAATTGAAGGTTTGTTGTAGGGCGATTTAACGCTACAATCAAAGTTAGATTCTAAAATATTGTTTAGCTAGCGAGAAAAGGTGTATGCAGCTGTATTTGATGCGTCATGGTGAAGCTGGATTCAATGCAGCTTCTGACAAGGAAAGAACCTTGACGAATTCTGGACGGTATCACACAAAGCTCATGAGTAACTGGCTGTGTCAGCAGGTTGCTGACTTTGACCTAGTACTGGTTAGCCCGTATCTCCGTGCGCAACAAACTTGGCAGGAAATCAGTCAACATTTTCCATCACCTCGCAAGTGGTTGGTGTTGGACGATATTATTCCTGCAGGGGATCCAACAACTGCAGCGGATGTCTTATTAGCTTATGCTGAGCAGTATAAAGCGGATAAAGTTTTAGTGATTTCTCATATGCCGCTGTTGGGTTACCTTGTTGCTGAGCTGGTGAAAGGCGTGGAGCCGCCCTTGTTTGCAACCTCTGGTATTACAATGATCGATAAACACGGCGAATCTTGTAGCATGGGATGGCAACAAACCCCCCATACCATTAGTTAGGTTTTAGTCTGCTGAGCCCAAACATCTTCGTGATTTAACGCTTGTACTCTAATTCACCTAAGTCCATCAATACCAATAATGATGAATGTCCTCCCCACTCTTTGGGAGCCTGATGAAAAGCAATAACCTGTGGGTGCTGAGCTAACCACCTAGGAACTTGCTGCTTCAAGGTGCCACTTCCTAATCCATGCATGACGCAGCAGCAGTGAATGTTTTGCTTCACGCAGGCGTGTAGAAGCGCACTCAGTTCACTTTTTGCTTCAGATTGACGAAGGCCGTGCAAATCCAAAAGCAAATCAGGCGTATAGTCCCCCCGTTTTAGCCGCTTTAAATGAGCATTTTCTTCATGATTCCTCACCCATCGCATTGGACCTTCTTCAGGGAGTAAAGGCTGATAAGTGTCTGAAAAATAAACCTCCGCATGAACCTGTTTGCTTGCAGGCGCAGCAGCTCGCTTTTTTTGCACGGGCTGGCGAAATTGGTGTTTGTCTTGTTTCAATGGCTTTATATCAGCAAAAGTAGCTGAAAAATCATCCATTGTTTGTTTATTCTTAGGATTATTCATTAGGCTATTTTATTGAATCTCATGCCATATGAATAGACTTCAGTTACAATGAGCCGGTATTAAAAAGCTGGAGTTTGTTTTGGATAAAATTTTTGTAGACGAAGCGGTAACAGAGTTACGCACAGTTGGTGATATGTTGCGCTGGGCAGTGAGCCGTTTTAATGACGCTAACATCTACTATGGTCACGGTACCGATAATGCTTGGGATGAAGCAGTATCACTCGTATTTCATGCGCTACACCTGCCCGAGGAAATCGGTCAGCAGGTGATCCATTCAAACCTGACCAGTAGTGAGAAACATAAAATTGTCGAATTGATTATTCGCCGTGTTCAAGAACGATTGCCGGTTCCTTATTTAACAAACCAAGCGCGGTTTGCGGGGCTTGATTTTTACGTGGATCAACGTGTGCTTGTGCCTCGTTCGCCTATCGCAGAGATGATAGGAAATCGATTTAGCCCTTGGCTATATAACAAGCATGTAAATCGAGTCCTTGATTTATGTACGGGTAGCGCGTGTATTGCGATTGCTTGTGCTTACGAGTTTGAAGAAGCAGAAGTTGATGCACTTGATATCAGCGAAGATGCTTTAGAAGTTGCGCAAATTAACGTTGAGTCACTTGGAGTGATGGATCGTGTGTTCCCGATGCAGTCTGATTTATTCTCAGCGATCCCCAAAGGGCCGCACTATGATCTCATTGTGTCAAATCCGCCATACGTGGACGCAGAAGATATAGGTGATATGCCAGATGAGTATCATCATGAACCAGAACTAGGTCTTGCGTCCGGTTACGACGGTTTGGATCTCACGAAAAAGATCCTCGCGAATGCCGCAGATTATCTGACAGACGATGGATTACTTGTTGTTGAAGTTGGCAATTCAATGGTGCATTTAATTGAACAGTATCCTGATGTTCCTTTCACCTGGGTTAATTTTGAACATGGTGGCGATGGAGTTTTCGTAATAACCCGAGATCAACTGGTTGAAAATGCAGCTTTATTTGTTCAATTTAAGGAAAGCGAATAGTATTCATTGGCAAAGAGATGCCGAATAGAGCTACTCTTATTTTAACTTAGCAATGTTATAGAGGTGTAAGAAGAAGGATGGCAGGAAACAGCATAGGTCAAAATTTTACGGTGACAACTTTTGGGGAAAGCCACGGAGTTGCACTTGGTTGCATTATTGATGGTTGCCCGCCGGGGTTGGCGTTGTCAGAACAAGATATGCAACACGATTTAGACCGCCGTCGACCTGGTACTTCTCGTTACACCACCGCAAGACGTGAAGCCGATGAAGTGCAGGTGCTCTCTGGGGTTTTCGAAGGTAAAACCACGGGAACCTCTATAGGGTTACTGATCAAAAATACCGATCAGCGTAGCCAAGATTATTCAAACATCAAGGACTTATTCCGCCCTGGGCATGCCGATTACACCTATCAGCAAAAATATGGCACGCGTGATTATCGAGGTGGCGGCCGTTCTTCTGCTCGTGAAACAGCTATGCGTGTCGCAGCAGGTGCTGTTGCAAAGAAATATTTAAAGCGAGTTCATAATATCGAGATTTATGGTTACCTGTCTCAGCTTGGCCCGATTGCCGCTGAGCAAGTTGATGTTGCTCAAATAGAACAAAATGCTTTTTTCTTTCCTGATGCATCTAAGCTAGATGCTTTAGATGAATATATGCGTGACCTAAAAAAGAGTGGTGACTCGATTGGTGCCAAGGTCAGTGTAGTGGCAAGTAATGTTCCTGTTGGTTTAGGTGAGCCTGTTTTTGACCGGTTAGATGCCGATATTGCACATGCGCTGATGGGAATTAACGCGGTAAAAGGTGTTGAAATTGGAGACGGCTTTGATGTTGTTGAGCAAAAAGGCTCAGAGCATCGGGATTTAATGTCCGTCGATGGGTTTGAGTCGAACCATGCGGGAGGGGTGTTAGGTGGTATTTCATCCGGTCAACCGATTGTCGCGCATATGGCATTAAAACCAACATCTAGTATCAGTATTCCTGGTCAGAGCATGACCAAGCAAGGCGACACCGCTGATGTTGTGACTAAAGGTCGCCATGATCCTTGTGTTGGGATCCGAGCGGTTCCAATTGCAGAGGCGATGCTTGCGATTGTGTTGATGGATCACCTGTTAAGGCATCGCGCGCAAAATCACGATGTGCAAACATCCACACCGATTATCGGCATGAAATAGTTAAATCGATTGAACGAAAAACCCAGCAGAATATGCTGGGTTATTTTTTGAGTTTTATTCCTTTTGGGTGCTACTCATATGACCCAGAGAGGCAATGATCATTTCATGACCGAACCCCTACCACAGAAACTCCATTGGCTGAGTGCATGCTACTTTTTCTTCTTCGCCATTCTTGGGATTATGGTGCCGTATCTCGGTGTTTTTTTTGATCATCGAGGCTTTGATGCTCAGGAGATAGGCCTGTTACTCGCAATACTCATGGCGACTCGCATCATTGCACCCAATATTTGGGCCTTTGTCGCCGATAAATCTGGTAAACGGACAGAACTGATCCAATGGGGCGCGGGTGCAGCTGCGTTAAGCTATTTGAGCTTTTTTTATGAAGGCGGTTTGGTTTATATGGCTGCCAGCTTGGCCATTTACTCTTTTTTCTGGAATGCAATCTTAGCCCAGCTTGAAGTGGTCACGCTTGAAACGCTGTCTGACAAAAGCTATCTGTATGGGCGAATCAGAAGTTGGGGGAGTTTAGGCTACATTGTTTTGGTTATCGGAGCCGGTTATGCCATAACGTTGTATGGCCCAGAAGTGGTGCCTAAGATAGGTCTGGCCTTGTTTATGGGAATGTTCATTAGTAGCTTACTGCTGCCCTCTGACAACAATATGCGACGCTCTGTTGCGAATAATAAAAAACTTAACATCAGTCGCCCAATGATTTGGTTTTTAATATCTGCGCTGTTTTTACAAATGAGTGCAGGACCCTTCTATGGTTTTTTTGTCTTGTATCTTCGAGATATTGGCTACTCTGAATCTATTGCTGGTTTCTATATTGCGTTGGGGGTATTTGCTGAAATATTTATGTTCGCAGTCACCCCTCGTTTCTTATCTAAATATGGCGTAAAAAAGTTACTAATCACAAGTGTTGGATTTACAGTGATACGTTGGCTACTTTTGGGTGTCGCCGCAGAGCAACCTTTATTATTAGCGCTCAGTCAAATATTGCATGCTTTTACTTTTGGTTTGACCCATGCCGCCTCTATTCACTTTATCCATCAACAATTTGATAAGCACCATCGAAGTCAAGGTCAGGCGCTATATGCTAGCTTGAGCTTTGGCGTTGGGGGGGCTTTAGGTACATGGCTTTGTGGCATCATATGGGCAGATGGAAGCGGTGCATTCGATGCGTGGATGTTTGCAGCTGCTTGTGCCACCATATCTTTAGCTGCCGTATATTTAATCCGTGAACAAACGATAATCCAGTGACTTCATGGGGCCGGTAGAAAGTTTAGGTATGACAGTTCAGGTTTCCGTTTTAAACCGCACTCATTGAGTGAAAAGATAAAATAGTGAAAAGATAAAATAGTGAAAAGATAAAATAGTGAAAAGATAAAATAGTGAAAAGATAAAATAGAGAAAAGTGAGATATGCGCCAAAAATTTCGTTTGGGGTTATTAATTAACCCGGTTGCTGGTTTGGGCGGCAGTGTCGCCTTGAAGGGAAGTGATGGTGTTGCTTCACAAGCCATCGCTCTCGGTGCCAAACCTCAAGCGAGCCATCGAATGGCTCAAGCATTGGATATCTTTGTCAAATATGCCGATGAAATCGAGGTGGTAGCCGCAGCAGGCCTAATGGGAGAGGATTTAGCTAAAAGCAAAGGCTTTACTACACAAGTGATAGATACTTTAAACTCTGCACAATTTGGTGAAACAACTGCCTCTGATAGCCGTCATTTTGCCAGTGCAATGATGACTCAAAATATTGACCTGTTACTATTTGCTGGGGGCGATGGCACCGCGCGGGATATCTATGCTGCAGTTGGCGATTCTCTACCCGTATTAGGCGTGCCTGCAGGCGTCAAAATTCATTCAGGTGTGTATGGTATTACTCCGGTTGCCTCAGGCATGGTTGTTAAACAGTTGCTTGAAGGGGAGCTTGTTTCGCTTATGACGGCAGATGTGATGGATATCGATGAGGCGCTGTTTCGGCAAGGCAAAGTCATGGCTAAACGTTATGGGGAAATGCAAGTTCCAGCGGAACCACGATATATTCAAGCTGTGAAAATGGGTGGCCGGGAATCAAATGAATTGGTATTAGCTGACATTGCTGCTGAGGTTATTGAGCAAATTGAAGGTGAGACCGTCATTGTTGGCAGTGGCAGTACTGTGGCCGCTGTCATGCAGGAGTTGTCATTAGACAATACCCTATTAGGTGTGGATGTGATTGCATCGGAGTCTTTACTTGCTTCAGATGTTAAAGCGAATGAGCTGATAGACATTGTCAACCAACGTCGCTTAGACTCCTTGCCTGTAAAATTGATGATCACTGTAATTGGTGGACAAGGTCATATATTAGGACGCGGCAATCAACAGCTCACCCCCGAACTGTTAAAAATGATTGGTAAAGAAAATATTTTGCTCGTCGCGACAAAAACCAAATTAAAAGCACTTGAAGGACGACCATTAATTGTAGATAGTGGCGAACCTGAGCTCGACCAATGGTTATCAGGGTACTATCGCGTGATAACCGGTTATCGTGATTATGTGATGTATCAGGTGAGTAGTCCAGTTTCTGAAGCATGATGAAAATGAGCTGCTGGTTATTTAATTTTTGCGCACTCGGCGATGTTCACAATGTGTGTTTATGGAAAGAGTATACGGAGAAAGCATGTTAGAAAAGTATGAGCAAGTCATTGATCAGTGGATAGAAGATATCGTAAACAATGGTGATGATGATGCTCTGTTTGCCAGTGGTTATTTGCAAGGGCACGTCGCAGTGGTTTTAGCAAAGCTAGATGATGCTCAAGAGTCAGATTTCGCAGCACTTGAAAATAATATGGCTGAATGTATGGCGCTTGCGAGAAAAGAACTCGAAGATGCTGATTTTGCCTTGGTGCAAACCGCATGGCTTGATTTGCGAGATCGCTTGTTAGCTTGATGCTATGGTGGCCTGCTTAGAACAATGGACTGGATTTATTTATCCTGTCCTCAATGAATGCCTGCATTTGCAGGCATTTTTATAGTGATTGGCTCTAGCGTTCATCAGATATCTTTACCTTTCAGCAGTTTTCGCAGCCACATTCTATTTGGGTTGAGTAGCGCAAGCGTATTGTAATTTGTGGGGATAATATCACCGCATATTTGCGCCGCTAATATTTCGGCTGCGAATGGTGCGGAACATATGCCCCTTGAGCCGAGCCCCCCCAAAACGTAAAGGCCCTCGATAACCGGTGCATGGCATTGCTTCCATTGTTGAATCGCGGTTTGTTTGCTTTGATTATCTTTTGATAGCCTTTGCTGATATAAGCTGTATATGCGATCTACATCAGGGGCTAGCCCAACCATAGGAGCATGATCTCGAGTCACCATTCGCACGCCCACTCTTGAATCTTGCCCACTGATATCAATTTCCTTTATCCAATTCGTTTCGGGGTAGCAACTGGCTATTTTTGCTTGATTGTCATTTTGCTCTTGTCGGCAATGGCTTAATGAAGTTGCATTTTTGATGTAACTCGCGCCGATGCAATGGATGCTGTTATGTTGAGGTGTCATGTAACCTTGTGCACATAGTACTGTTGATATTTGGTTCAAAGTTGCCGTCGTTGGGATATGGCTGACTTGTCCTCTAAATGCCGTTGCAGCGAGCTTTCTAGTTTGTTCAAACTGATTGAACCCTTGTCCATTGGCAAGGACGATTTCAGAGAATGGGCCAAATAGTGTTTGGGTATCAACTTCAGTTTCAGTTTCAGTTTCAGGAATCGTGCTCAGGTACCAATCACCATCTTGCTGAAATACTTTTTTTATTTCAGTGTTGAAATGGATTTCAGGGGTCGACAGTTGCTTTGCTTGTGCTACAGCCGCTTGCGTGAACTCATGTGGGCATACCCAGCCACCCAGCGGGTAAAATAGACCGGGTTGGTTAATCTGTACCCCGGCCAATTGATTTGCTTGTGCTGCATCGACACGATGCATGATATCGCGTGGCCAGTTTTGCCCTGAGGAGATTTTATTGAGTCTTGCACTACTGCGGGCGTCATGCCCCGTTTGCAAAACACCACAAAAATCATGACTAATCTGTTTCCCTGAGCTCGTTAGGTTGAGGATCCGTTGGCGGCTATATAGATAAGCTTGCTGGTAAAATTGACTTAAAGGGCCGTTATCAGGTGTGAGTAAAGGGTACAGTGCGCCTTGTTTATTACCTGATGCCGCTTTTGCGAAGCCACTGTCTCTACAAAACAGACTTATGCTTTGATTTCTCTCCGCCAATGAAAGCATTAAGCTGGCGCTGGCAATTCCACCACCGATAATAGCTATAGACCGAGCTTTCACATTTAACGAAGCATGAGTGGGGTCGTTGCTTGGTGTGATATCTGCCGCTGACGGGTGACAATATCGATATGGCTGGATGATAGACTGGCACAACATGCTTCTTTCTTGAGATAGCATTTGAGCATCTTTTTGTGAATGCTTTTGCGTCGATTTAAGAATGGCGTCGTGTGAATTCTCGAATTGTTCATCAATACGCTGTTGCTGATTGCTTTCTAAGTTTTTCTCGTAAATTAAACTGTCTTTGTTTGATTGGGGCGTATTTTCTCCAAATAAGTTTAGTGGTTCGAACCCAGCTTCAGTAGCAAATTCACGCAATGATTCCGACCATTTTTTTGTCGAGTAACATGGCGGATATAGCCTTTTGCTCATTCTTGCCATTTGCCAAAACGTATGTGTATTCCAACGGTGCTCTGTTGGCGGGGCAATACACCAAAAGTCAATGAGTGCTGTGGGTTGGGGGATGATGTCATTCAGTCGAATGTTTTTATCTCCAATATGCATGTCGATGATGCAGTTGTCGCTGATGTGCAGCCTTTGTCTTGGGATTGAATGACTCAGAAGCTGTTGGGTAAATTTTTGGGTGTATTTCTCTAGGGTTATTGAGGCTTTACTATCTTCAAGTTCACTATTCATTTGCTTGAAAACACGATCAAGAACCAGCGGGTTTATGTCTGGGACAAACAGCTGTATTTGTAATTGAATTGGCGAAATTAACTTAGCTCGCATGAGCGATTCATGAACACAGAGTAGCTCTGGCAAGAATTGTAAGCAGTCAAGCCCGACTAACCCAAGAGATAGCAATATTTGGGAATGCGATAATTTGGTGTGTTCGTGCAGACAAGCATTCGTTTCGTCAGTACATTGGCAATATTGCCCAAGTATTGCAGTTAGCTTGCGAATGCGATTTGCATCGAAGTGAGCACTTTGAATATAGGATTGTGGAAAAGTCACAATTAAAGCCTCACAATTGTTCGACAACTCAGGGGTTAAATCTATAACATTGCTCAAAAAAATAACCTTTATTTAGATGTGTGCACATATTTTAACTTGGATTTTGGAAAGCTGACCACTTTAATGCCTTAAACCAAGTAAGATAAGCCAGCGAAAATAGTTCTGACATGTACGGAATGGATAGTAAATAATGAAAAGAGTCGTGATCACCGGAATTGGTATTGTTTCAAGTATCGGTAATAACAAGCAAGAAGTGACTGAATCTCTCAAGGCAGGTCGTAGCGGTATTACACGATCAGAGCAATTTGAAGAGATGAAACTCCGTAGTCAAGTATGGGGTGATCTTAAAATTAACCCTGCAGACCACATAGACCGTAAAGCGCTCCGTTTCATGGGGAATGCTGCGGCCTACGCTTATATTGCAATGAAAGAAGCAATTGCAGATGCCGAGTTAACTGAAGAGCAATATTCAGATCCTCGTGTGGGCATTATTGCTGGTACAGGTGGTGCATCATCATCTAACCAAGTTCAAGCTGCGGATACCCTCAGAGAAAAAGGTGTGAAACGCGTAGGCCCATATATTGTGCCTCGTATTATGTCCAGTACTGCAAGTGCATGCTTAGCAACACCTTTCAAAATTAAAGGTATGAACTATTCTATTAGCTCTGCGTGTGCAACGAGCGCCCACTGTATTGGTCATGCCGTTGAACTTATTCAAATGGGTAAGCAAGATATGGTCTTTGCAGGTGGCTCGGAAGAGTTGGACTGGACTTTGACCATGGGCTTTGATGCGATGGGAGCGTTATCAACAAAGTATAATGACTCTCCAGAGCGTGCTTCGCGTACCTATGATGCTGACCGTGATGGCTTTGTCATTTCTGGCGGTGGCGGTATCGTCGTCGTAGAAGAGCTCGAGCATGCATTGGCTCGCGGCGCGAAAATTTATGCTGAAGTTATCGGCTATGGCGCATCTTCTGATGGCTATGACATGGTTGCACCTTCGGGTGAAGGCGCAGTTCGCTGTATGCAAATGGCGCTTGCTGATGTCGATACTCCGATTGATTATGTCAATACACACGGTACCTCTACGCCTGTTGGTGATGTGCGCGAGCTTGAAGCACTGAAAGAAGTATTCCCTGAAAATGTACCTCCGATTGCGTCAACTAAATCTTTAACTGGCCATGCTTTGGGTGCCGCGGGTGTTCATGAAGCGATTTACAGTATGTTAATGATGGAGCAAAGCTTTATTGCAGCGAGTGCCAATGTTGAAACTCTGGATGAAAAAGCTGTCGGTATGAATATTGTGACTGAGCGTCGTGATGCAGAGCTAAATACGGTGATGAGTAATAGCTTTGGCTTTGGTGGAACCAACGCCACACTGGTGATGAAAAAATATAAGTAGTCAATCATGCGTTAAGCACGGATGTTCAATTTAAAAAGGGAGCCTCAGCTCCCTTTTTTGTTGCCTTGAAAAGTGATGGGGTGCGCGAGTGTGTATCACTAAACGATTTATCCAGCTCGCTTTGAACAGTCTTCTGATATTATATTGCCATTGAAAATACTTGAGAATTCCGATGAAAATCATTGCTGATGAGAACATGCCCTATGTCCAAGAGCTTTTTGCGGCGCTGGGTGAAGTGGTGTTGGTCGATGGACGACATTTAAGTCCTGAACAAGTTGCTGATGCAGATGTGTTGTTGGTGCGTTCTGTCACTGCGGTTAATAAAGAGCTACTGTCTGAAAATCGTGCTTTGCAGTTCGTTGGTACTGCGACCATTGGCACCGATCATATCGATCTCGACTATCTAACCGAACGAAACATTTCTTTTTCTAGCGCCCCTGGTTGCAATGCCACTGCTGTCGGAGAGTATGCTTTTACTGCAATGTTAGAGTTGGCGCGGCGGACAAATTCGCAATTAAAAAATAAGACCGTCGGCATTATTGGTGCCGGCAATACTGGATCGGCACTCGCTAAATGTTTACGTGGTTTTGGTATAAAAGTGCTGCTCAATGATCCCCTGTTGCAGGCACAGGGAGACTCCCGTGATTTCGTCAGTTTAGACCAGGTTATTTCGGAAGCAGATATTATTAGTTTACATGTGCCACTCACCAAGTTGGGTGTTCATAAAACCTGGTACTTATTTGATGAGGCGAGACTCAATGGATTAAAGCCAGGAGCCTGGCTTTTAAATTGTTGTCGTGGGGAAGTCATCAACAACCGAGCTTTGATTGAGTTTAAGCAACAGAGAGAAGATGTTCGTTTGGTGTTAGATGTATGGGAAGGTGAGCCGAGCCCCATGGATGAGCTTGTTCCTCTTGTGGATATCGCAACCCCTCATATTGCGGGCTATAGCCTTGAAGGCAAAGCTCGTGGCACATTGATGCTGTATGAGCAACTTTGCCGTACGCTAAGTGTACCCGTTGATAAATCTCTAGCTGAGCTATTACCCAGCTATCATTTACAATCGGTATCCTTGGCTTCAGAGATAAATCAAATGCAGTTGACGAGCCTTGTTCGCAGTGTTTATGACATACGGGATGATGATGAATTATTCCGCATATCTTATTCTGTACCGGGTGGATTTGATCAGATGAGAAAAAATCACCGTCATCGACGCGAATTTAGTGCGCTCACACTGGTCAATCGCGGTCAATGTGATGTAAATTGGTTATTCAATATCGGTTTTTCGGGAGTTGGGCAGTAATTATGTCGCAGGAATTTAACGTTGTCGTATTAGGTGCGTCGGGTGCAGTGGGTCAAACAATGATTGAGATCCTTGAAGAGCGCAATTTTCCAGTCGCAAATTTGTATCCTTTGGCGAGTAGTCGCAGTGCAGGCAATACGGTCAGCTTTCATGGCAAACAGGTCGAAATCCTAGATGTCGAGTCCTTTGACTGGTCGCAAGCTCAAATCGGATTCTTCTCTGCTGGTGGCAGTGTTTCTGAGAAGTGGGCGCCAATCGCTGCAGAAGCTGGTTGTGTTGTAATTGATAACACCTCGCACTTTAGATATGACATTGATGTGCCGTTGGTCGTTCCAGAAGTCAATCCACATGCAATTGCCGATTTTAGAAATCGAAATATCATTGCGAACCCAAACTGTTCAACAATTCAGATGCTTGTTGCGCTCAAACCTATCTATGATGCATATGGTATTTCACGTATAAACGTTGCGACTTATCAATCAGTGTCAGGTACAGGTAAAGAAGCAATCGAAGAGTTAGCTAGCCAGTGCGCAAAACTACTACAAGGTCTGCCCGCTGAGTCTAAAGTTTATCCACAGCAAATTGCATTCAATGCTTTGCCGCAAATTGATGTGTTTATGGATAATGGCTATACCAAAGAAGAAATGAAAATGGTTTGGGAAACTCAGAAAATCTTCGGAGATGATGAGATTGTGGTAAATCCTACCGCTGTTCGTGTTCCTGTATTTTATGCGCACTCAGAGGCTATTCATATTGAAACCCATCAGCCTGTTGATGCCGAAGATGTGAAAGCCGTGCTACGTGATACGCAGGGTGTGGTGTTATTTGAATCCGAAGATGAATACCCAACAGCTGTTGCGAATGCCGCCGGAACTGATCCTGTTTATGTTGGACGTGTTCGTAAAGATATTTCCCATTCACATGGTATCAATTTATGGGTTGTGGCAGATAACATTCGGAAAGGTGCCGCGCTGAATAGCGTGCAAATTGCTGAGATCTTAATCCGCGACTATTATTAAATTGTCATAGATAGCGTTATCCATTAATAAAAAGCCTGCACTTCGTAGGCTTTTTTTGTTTTCCATATGTGAACGGTAGCAGGGAGGGGGTTTCTAGTTTATAGTAATCTCAATAATTACAAATGCCTAAAATCATTTGTCAGTCGATTATTTAAGCCTCAGTTTGGAGGTTTATTTATCATTGATGACGAATATGATGATATCAATGGCTTATCTTTGTGGATGAGTCAGTTGAGCTTGAAAGGAAAGGATTGATGAACTTTCGCACGCCATATGTAACCGCCATTTTTGCTTCTGCTTTAATCGCAATTTCAACTTCTTATCTTCCTGATGCAGCTTATGCAGCTGACTCCTTAAAAATTACTGGTCCAGAAGGCCAGATGAAGCAAGAGCTGCGTCAATACGGCCCAACAACCCGTGCTGATACGTTTTGGAGTATTGCGCAAAAAATGCGTCCAGACCCGAAGCTGAGTATCTACCAAGTTATGGCGGCAATTTATGACGCCAATCCCCATGCATTTTCAAGCTCGAATTATAACAGTCTCGAAAGAGGCATGATTTTACTCATTCCTTCTCGAGAAGACATGTTGGCGATCCCTAAAACAATCGCCAAACAAAGAGCTGAACGGGATGATAAAGGTTGGAAACCAGCGCCGAAGCCAAAGCCAAGAGCGCAGACTCAACCCGTTGTTAAAATTGTTAAACCTGATGTCGATGCCGCAGCGAAGCAAGAAATGCTTGCGAAAGCTGAAGCAAACTCTGCTCGATTGACTGAGCTGGCGGCTAAACTTGAAGCCGTAGAAGCCAAAAATCTCTCTTTAACCGATGAACTTGCAAGAGCACAGGATCAATTGTTGGTGAAAGAGACGGATGTGTCTGCGTTAGAAGGGCGCATTGATGAGCTCAATGAGAAAGTCGCAATGCTTGAAGAGGCGTTGCAGGTGAGTAAACAGAAGTATGCGGCGTTGGCATCTGAGCAAACTCAACAGCCCATGAACCAAGCGCCGACAGTCATGGAAGAGCCAGATGATCTTTGGCGAACCATTGTAAATAATCCATTGTATCTGATTTTGGGCGCAGCGATCCCTGCGTTATTGCTACTCGCATTGCTGTGGATGTTCTTACGCCGTCGACAGAATAAAGATATGCAAGCAATTGCAGAAGCTGAAGGAAAAGACGTTGCAACAAAAGAGGCTGCTGACAATTCTGAAACCTCAGTAGATGATTTGGATATGGGCGATCCAAACAGTTTAGATGATCTACTTGATATGGATAACTCAGAGCTGCAGCCCGAAAGTGATCAGGCTGGTCAAAGTGAAGATGCAGAAGCTTTATTTGTGGATTCTGAAGAAGAACTGGCTGATTTAGACTCAATTGAAGAAGATGACGATGGCCAGTCCCTCGATGATCTATGGGCTGAGGCCATGGGCGATGACGATGCGCCTGCGGAAGACGCTGATGAATCTGCTGGAATTCACTTAGAGCAAGATCAGCAAGAAGATGATCTCGATTCTTTGCTTTCAGAACTTGATGCGCCAAGTGAAGATACTGAAGAAGACTTAGATGCATTACTGTCAGGATTAGAAGAAGATAGCGCGACTCCTAAAGAAGAAGCCGCTGAGGATGATATTGATGCCTTACTTGCTGATTTTGATGTGGATATTCCTGATGAATCCGATAGTTCTAAAACCGATGCGGTAGCAGAGTCTGAGCCAGAGCTTCAAAATGCAGTTATCGATGATGATGATATTGATGCTTTGATGGCTGGTTTCGATGAAGCTGATACTGTGGCTGAACCAGAACCAGAACCAGAACCAGAACCAGAACCACAGTCACAAGACAGCATTGCAGATGATGACATTGACGCTCTGCTCGCAAGTGCTGATGCGCCAGAGGATGACGAACAAGCAAAACCTAAAGAGGATGACCAGCTCGATCTAGAAAATAATTCAATTGATGCTGATGATATCGATTCATTACTCGAAGGTTTCGAACCAAATGTTGCAGAAGAAAGCAATGATTCTGCTAGTCAGCAAACCGCAGAGAGTATTGAAATACCATCTGAAGATGGTGAACACTCTGAAGAAGCCGCGAGTTTAAATGTCGATGATTTGGAATCAGGAAGTGCAGATGTTGATGATATTGATGCATTGTTAGCTGATTTTGACATGGTTACTGACAGCACAGAATCTGCAGATGATGTCGTTGCCCCAGATTTGCCAGAGACTTCAGCAGCCGGAGAAGAAATTGCACCTCAACTTGACTCAGTCATTGAAGACGTTGAAGTTTCTGAAACCGATGATGCAATCAGTGAGTCTCTTGCTGCTGAAATCGATGAGGCGATGGCTGATGACAGTCTTGATGTGTCAGATGCAGACATTGATAGTTTACTGTCAGGTCTAGAATCGGAGCCTGAGCCGCTGCTTACTACAGAGAGTTCTCGGGATGTTGACGCTGAGGATAAGTCACCTGAAGATGACGGCTTAGATAATTTGTTAAAAGAGTTGGATAGCGTTGACGGCAACGCGCCAACCAAGTCTACAGATGATGATCTTGATGCTTTAATCGCACAATTGGATGGAGATGATGATCTTGAAGTTTATGCTGAAGACGTAGAGGCTGACACTGGGCTGGACGACGTCGCTGAACCTACAGAGCCATCGAGCTTCTTTAGTGATCTACGGGCGACGCGACCAGAGCAAAATCAAAGTATTGACTGGGAAAGTGTATTAGCAGAAAGCGCGCCCGAAGAAGAGATTGAGCCCGCTGTTGAGGTCGAAGCAGATATTGCAGCACCTGAAGTATCAAATATCGATGTTTCCGACGAAGATTTGTTATCTGCTTTTGCTGAGAATACTGCTGAAGAACCAGAAGCTTTGACTGTCGAAGATGAATTTACACTTGAGAATGACGTAAAGCTTACGGTTGATGAGGCTTTGGCGGCTTTAGATGCCGAAGATAGTCAGCCCGAACCAGAGCCTGTCCCCGAACATGACTTAGCGAGCTTCCAACAAGAGAATGGCTTTATCGACATCGATAAACTGTTGAATGACGCTGACGAAGACCGTATCGATGATGATCCATATAAAGATATCGATGTCGACATGGGTGACATGGATTCATTGATGGGTAATACGCCAATGGTCGATGTTGATGATGAAGAGAATGCGATTAATGCTAAGTTGGACTTAGCACGTGCATATATCGAAATTGATGATAAGGATAGTGCGAAAGCATTGCTTAACGAGGTTTTACTTGACGGCAATGATCGGCAAAAAGCTGAGTCCTCGGTTTTGATTGAGGATATGGGATAGGTTTTTATCTCTCGAATGATTTTTATTAACGGCACTGATAAGTGCCGTTTTTTTATGGACAAAGCAATTCCTCAGCTATGCGTTTGTATCAACAGTTTAATTAAACGCTGCGTGTCTTTGTTGCTTAGAGCAATATTCAAATTAAGAAAGTGCAACGATGTTCGGTTTCTCAAATGTCAGGAATTAGTATAAAATCCGCGCCACTTAATTAGATTGTTAAAGTTCAATAGCGCCTTTGGATAAAAGGGAGCTTGTAGGAGTGATAAATGCGCGTTGCGTTGGGCGTTGAATACGCGGGAAATGGTTTTTTTGGTTGGCAGCGACAAGCTGAAGTCGATTCTGTTCAAGCGCGCCTCGAGGCTGCGCTATCAAAAGTTGCGAATGAACCTATCGCTGTTCAATGTGCAGGCAGAACAGACTCAGGAGTCCATGCGACAGGGCAGGTGGTGCATTTTGACACCAATGCGATTCGAGGTGATGGCGCTTGGACACTTGGCGTGAATGTACACCTTCCTGACGGCGTTGCGGTTCGCTGGGCAAAAGTTGTCGATGAAGATTTCCATGCGCGGTTTTCTGCAACGGCAAGGCGTTATCGATATGTGATATACAACCATCAATTTCGCCCTGGGATCTTACGTCATGGCGTGAGTCATTACTCCGGTCAACTTGATGAAGAGAAGATGCATCAAGCTGCCCAAGTGCTGATTGGAGAGCAGGACTTTACCAGCTTTCGAGCTGTTCAATGTCAATCAAATACTCCATTTCGCAACGTGCATCGAGTCAGTGTCACTCGGCAGGGTATGTACGTGATTGTTGATATTTCCGCAAACGCCTTTTTACACCATATGGTTCGTAATATTGTTGGCTCTTTACTTGAAATTGGTCTTGGAAAACAATCCGTTAATTGGATGGCGGAACTGCTGGCGCTGAAAGATAGAACCAAAGCTGCTGCAACGTCAAAGCCACATGGCTTATATTTAGTGGACGTCACTTACCCAGAATCATTTGAATTACCCAAACTGCCTTTGGGTCCACTCTTTATGGTAGATTAAACCATGGCACTTCCCATTCCGACAGGTTGTTCTAGTTTAGCTGAATGGCTTGATTACCAGCTTAGCGTACATGCACAAGAAATCGACATGGGCCTTGAACGGGTCACTCAGGTCGCTACTCGTTTAGCATTAACATCCATTGAACACAGCAAAGTGATTACTGTGGCTGGAACGAATGGCAAAGGAAGCACTTGTGCCATGTTGGAGACCGCGCTACTCAATGCTGGTTATACAGTCGGTGTTTATAGTTCGCCACATATCATAGCGTACAATGAGCGGGTTAGAGTCAATGGCTCTCATGCTGTCGATGCATTGTTTATTAATGCATTTCACGAGATTGAAAAAGCAAGGCAAGAAATACCCTTAACTTTCTTTGAATATGCAACGCTTGCAGGCTTGTACATTTTGAAGCAAGCGGCACTTGATGTTGTTATATTAGAGGTTGGCTTAGGTGGCCGGTTGGATGCGACGAATATTATAGATGCCGATGTCAGTGTCATTACGTCGATTGATATTGACCATCAATCCTACCTAGGCGACACCCGAGAAGCTGTTGCTTTTGAAAAGGCAGGGATTTTCAGAAAAAATCAGCAGGCCATTATCGGCGAGCCAAACCCACCTAGTAGTTTACTGAATCACGGGAAAACACTTGGAACCCAGATGCGACAAGTGGGCATAGACTTCGCTTATGCAGAGCATTCAAATTCATGGTGCTATACCACGACAACGCAAAAGAAATTGACCAGTGCGTTACCGTTTTTACCTATCGCGAATGCCGCGACTTGTCTTGCCGTACTCGAATCGTCATTTACTGATGTGGATTTACAGCAGGCTATGGAATCCGTCAGCCTAACCAAATTAAGTGGGCGGTTTGAGTTGCTTAGTGAGCGACCCAAAGTTATTGCGGATGTTGCTCATAATCCGCATGCCGCGGCCTATTTAGCACATCGTGTATCGCAACTCAAAACTCATCACGTTTATGCGATTTGTGGCATGTTAGATGATAAGGATATTCCTGGTGTATTGTTACAAATGGTAGATGTTGTTGATCATTGGAGTTTGGTTGATTTAAATGTTCCTAGAGGCGCAAAGGCTTCACTTTTAGGGCAAAGTATCAGGCAAACGGCTAAATATAGTGAATTTGATCAGCTATTTGCAGCGTGGAACGCAATAAAAACACAAATTCACGATGATGATGTGGTAATTGTGTTTGGCTCCTTTTACACTGTTTCAGCATTTAAATCACTCATGCAACAGGAAGCTATTTGTGTCTAGCCAATTTCATAATCGCCTCATTGGTACCGTGGTGCTTGTCGCTCTCGGTGTGATTTTTTTACCTGACATTCTTGATGGGAAGAAAGAGCGTCAGGAAGAGGTTTTCAGCGAAATACCGTTAAGACCTCAACTTGAAAATAATCAAGCGCAAGTAGAAGCGCAAAAACCGATAGAAATTGTTGTCAATTCAGATTCAACAGCCGAGAAACCGCTGGCGGCCCAGCCAAAACAAGAGCGCGTCTCTTTACCTGCACAAACAAACTCAGATAAGAATTCGACAACCAGTGTGTCAGCGAAAGAAAAAAGTGCAGTTGCAAAAGTAAATAAACAGAAAGAAACATCGGCTGCCAGCCAACCAATATCTACGAACTCATCTCAATCGGCCAAAACAGTAAATCAGCCAGCATCTAGGGTGAAGAGCGCGGCGAAAAAAGATGAGTGGCAGGTCGCTTGGACATTGCAACTTGGGAGTTTTAACCATGCAGGTAATGTTCGTGCACTTGTTGCCAAGCTGCGGAAAGCAGGTATCACAGCTTATACGTTGCCAGCAAAACCTGTTGACGGGAAGTTGACCAAGGTATTTGTGGGACCTGACGTATCCAAAGAAAAACTAAAGGCGCGTCAGGCTCAAGTCTTTAAAGTGACCAAGCTGAAGGGGCGAATTGTTTCCTATAACCCGTTAGATAAATAAATTTCATGCGCGTTTTGATATGGAAACTGAGTTATTTCTTTTGCAAGGGGTGAGAATAACGTCAGTCTTTGATAGAATCGCGCCGTCTTGCAGAACGCCCCCGGATCTCTATTACAATGGTTTGGATTGACTACGCTATTATTACGGTTGTTGGCTTATCTACTTTAATTAGTTTAATCCGCGGATTCGCGAAAGAGGCAATGTCTCTTGTCGTGTGGTTCGTCGCCTTCTTTATCGCTAGCCAGTTTTATCAGGACTTAGCAGCTCATCTTACGCAAATGCAAGATGAGATTCTAAGAAACGGGGTTGCGATTGCTATTCTGTTTATTACCACTTTGATCCTTGGCGCTTTGGTTAATTATCTAATCAGCCAGTTGGTAAGCAAAACTGGACTTTCTGGAACCGACAGAGTTTTAGGGCTGTGCTTCGGCGCTTTAAGAGGCGCATTGATCGTGAGCGCGCTTCTTTTCTTTATGGACGCTTTTACTGGTGCACCGAACACGGACTGGTGGCAAGACTCTAAACTCGTACCCGAATTTGGGGTAGTCATTCAATGGTTTTTTGACTACCTAGAAAATACTTCAAGCTTTGTACCCAAAACAATATAACAAAAATGAATAATCCCCAGACAATTAGGATATAGGCTAAGAGCTGTCGTCGCTTGATTTAAGCAAGCGAGGCAGTTTGATGAACAATGCCTATAATCACTAATGGTGGTGGATATCGAACATCTTAAAATGAGGAAGCTCACCCATGTGTGGTATCGTCGGAATTGTTGGCCGTTCTTCGGTAAATCAGACCATCTATGACGCGTTAACTGTGTTACAACACAGAGGACAAGATGCAGCTGGTATTGTAACCGTTGACGGAAATGCTTTCCGTTTGCGAAAAGCAAATGGCTTAGTTAAAGATGTGTTTGAAGTGAAGCACATGCAACGATTACAAGGAAAAGCGGGTATTGGCCATGTACGTTACCCAACTGCAGGGAGCTCTAGTGCTTCAGAAGCACAGCCTTTTTACGTCAACTCACCTTTTGGTATTTCGCTTGCCCATAATGGTAATTTAACCAATGCGGTTGAACTCGCTGAAGGTCTAATTAAAAAGCGTCGTCATGTGAATACAACTTCTGACTCTGAGGTTTTGTTAAATTTACTTGCCGATGAACTTCAAAAAACAACAAGTCAAACGCTGACTGCAGATGAAGTGTTTACTGCCATTTCTAATGTTCATAGTCAAACCCGCGGCGCGTACGCGGTCTCAGCTTTGATTATTGGCCAAGGTCTTGTCGCGTTTAGAGATCCTTTTGGTATTCGTCCATTGGTTCTTGGTAAGCACGAAACAGAAAATGGTACCGAATATATGGTCGCCTCTGAAAGTGTTGCTTTAGATGCCGTCGGCTTTGAAGTGATGCGTGATGTTGCTCCTGGTGAGGCTATTTATATTTCCCTTGATGGTGAACTTTATACACAGCAGTGCGCGCAAGCGCCGAGTTATGCGCCTTGCATCTTTGAATATGTATATTTTGCGCGCCCAGATTCAAAAATTGATAATGCATCGGTTTACGCGACTCGCGTCAATATGGGCACCAAGCTTGGTGAAAAAATAAAGGCAGAATGGTTTGATCATGACATCGATGTTGTCATTCCTATTCCTGAAACGTCTTGTGATATCGCATTAGAGATCGCGCGGAATATGGATTTGCCTTACCGTCAAGGGTTTGTCAAAAACCGCTATATTGGCCGTACGTTTATTATGCCGGGTCAACAGCAGCGTAAAAAGTCAGTTCGTCGCAAGCTCAATGCCATTGCTACAGAGTTTAAAGGGAAAAATGTATTACTGGTTGATGACTCAGTAGTACGAGGAACGACATCTGAACAGATTATTGAAATGGCGCGAGAAGCCGGTGCTAAGAAAGTATACTTTGCTTCAGCGGCCCCTGAAATTCGATTCCCGAATGTCTATGGTATTGATATGCCAACTTCAAATGAACTGATTGCCCATGGTCGTGATGTTGAAGAAATTAGTGCAATTATCGGTGCAGATGGCATGATTTATCAAGACTTACCTGATTTGGTCGAAGCTGTACGGATGGAGAATCCAGAAATTAAGCGTTTTGAAACCTCTGTTTTTGATGGTAATTATATCACCAATGATGTAAACCAAGCTTATTTGGACCATCTAACCAAATTGCGGAATGATGATGCCAAAGCCGAGCGTAGTAAGGACATTGGCACTAATCTAGAGTTGCATAACGTCTGTCATCCATAGAGTGTAAATAGAGTTAATTAGAAAGCCGAGCAGTTAGCTCGGTTTTTTTTATGCTTGCGAAACAACCTACATGAATCTAGAGTGTCAAATATAAAAAAACCCTTCGTTTTCAGAAGGGTTTTTTGTTGAACTTGGTCGGTAAACTTAGCGCTTAGCGATCATTTACATCGACAAAAGAACGTTTTGTCTCGCCGGTGTATAGCTGTCGTGGACGGCTAATTTTATGGCCCGGTTGATCAAGCATTTCTTTCCAGTGTGCAATCCAGCCTACAGTACGCGCTAAGGCGAACATCACGGTAAACATACTCGTTGGTATGCCAATGGCTTTCATAATGATGCCTGAATAGAAATCAACGTTTGGATAAAGCTTTTTAGAGATGAAGTATTCATCTTCCAATGCGATCCGTTCAAGTTCCATAGCAACATCAAGTAATGGATCGTTCACTTTGAGCTCTTTTAGAACTTCGTGACAAGTCTCGCGCATGACTTTGGCGCGAGGGTCAAAGTTTTTATAAACGCGGTGACCAAAGCCCATGAGACGGAATGGATCATCTTTATCTTTTGCTCGTTCAATAAACTCAGGAATACGGTCAACTGAGCCAATTTCTTCAAGCATATTTAAACAAGCTTCATTTGCACCACCGTGAGCAGGTCCCCATAGAGAGGCGATACCTGATGCGATACATACGAATGGGTTGGTTCCTGACGAACCTGCCAAACGAACGGTAGATGTCGAAGCATTTTGTTCGTGATCAGCGTGTAAAATAAAGATCCTATCAATCGCACGTTCAATGATAGGGTTTACTTTGTATTCTTCGCTAGGGACAGCAAACATCATGCTTAAGAAGTTGCCGGCGTAGCTCAGGTCGTTGCGTGGGTAAACGAACGGTTGCCCGATAGAATATTTGTAACACATGGCTGCGATGGTTGGCATTTTTGACACCAAACGGAAAGCAGCAATTTCACGGTGACGTTCGTCATGGACGTCAAGTGAGTCTTGGTAAAACGCTGAAAGTGCTCCTGTAACGCCACACAGCATAGCCATTGGGTGAGCGTCACGACGGAAGCCTTTAAAGAAGCTAGCAAGCTGCTCATTTACCATGGTGTGATTTTTCACCATAGCAACAAAAGCATCATACTCCTTCTTATTTGGAAGGTTTCCATATAGCAGCAGATAACATAAGTCGAGGTAATCTGAATCAACGGCTAATTCGTCAATTGGATATCCTCTATGTAGCAATATACCTTGTTCACCATCGATGTAGGTAATTGCAGATTCACAAGATGCGGTCGCAAGAAACCCTGGGTCAAAGGTAAAATACCCTGAAGATCCCAGTTTGCTAATATCGATCACATCGAATCCATCACTACCTTGTTTAATCGGTAATTCGATCGATTTATTCCCTGGTAACTCTAACTTGGCTTTTAAATCAGCCATACCCCGTTCTCCTTACTTCATTCTTTTATGAGTGCGGCATGTCAAACCGCTAATACTTTACAGTGTATCAAGATCACATTTCAATTTAAATAAGTGTTTAAATTGCTTAGACTATGGTATTAAATTGAATACTTTTCTAGATATCACGGTAACTTACGTTAAAAAAACACCGAATTAACAAAATTTGCATAATGTGATGTTTGTATTTGACATTTTGCCCTTGTATACTTGCAGCGGCTCTTAAGAGCTACAAATGGTCCTCATTTAGACAATGCATACCCTATCATAAAGTATAGTGTTCCTAATTGGTTAACTGTTTGTTTAAACTTTGCTTTTGAGATCACTTTATCTGTGGCCTAGCTCTCAGTATGAAGTTTGACCAAAAGCGGTTCACATAACAAAAAAACGGGCTCAATTGAGCAGAGTGAGCAGAACGTGAAAAAGCAAAGACCTGTCCATCTTGATCTGCAGACCATTCGCCTTCCCGCAACTGCGTTTGCGTCGATTCTTCACCGTGTTTCCGGTGTCATAATGTTATTCGCCGTTGGTATTTTACTTTGGTTGCTAAACACTTCGTTAGCGTCACCACAGGGATTTGCCGATATTCAGTCTCTTTTCGATAGCTTTATTATTAAATTTATTGTTTGGGGAATTCTTACTGCGCTGGGTTATCACTTGATTGTAGGTGTGCGTCACCTTGTCATGGATACCGGTCGTTGGGAAGAATTAGAGTCTGGCATTGCCACAGCAAAAGCTTCATTTGTTATTGCAGCAGTGTGTTCGTTACTTGCGGGGATTTGGGTATGGTAACTAGTGCATCAAGTTTGGGGCGCAATGGCGTCCATGATTTCATTCTTCTTCGTACCAGTGCTGTAATCCTTGCCTGCTACACCATCTTTCTCGTTGTTTATATGGCGTTTGGTGATCCGCTGAACTACCACAATTGGCATGGACTGTTTAGTAACTTGTCGATGAAAGTGTTTACCTTACTCGCATTGATAGCACTGCTAGTGCATGCGTGGATTGGTATTTGGCAGGTACTGACGGATTATATTAAGTGCTCAAAACTACGTGGTGTTTTGCAGTTTATTTTTGTGATTGCTGCCTTTTCCTATTTATCTGTCGGCGTTCTAACTGTGTGGGGTGTGTAAGTGAGTATTCCAGTTCGCGAATTTGATGCAGTAGTTATCGGCGCTGGTGGCGCGGGTATGCGAGCAGCTCTGCAGATTTCTAAAGAAGGTAAAAGCTGTGCGCTTTTATCGAAAGTATTTCCGACTCGCTCTCATACGGTATCAGCCCAAGGTGGCATTACCGTAGCACTTGGCAATGCCCATGAAGACCATTGGGAACAACACATGTACGATACCGTAAAAGGGTCGGACTTTATCGGTGACCAAGAAGCCATCGAGTTTATGTGTAAAACAGGCCCTGAAGCTGTTATTGAGCTTGAGCATATGGGGTTGCCATTCTCTCGTTTTGAAAACGGTAAGATTTATCAGCGTCCATTTGGTGGCCAGTCGAAGAATTTTGGCGGAGAGCAAGCTGCTCGTACTGCCGCAGCAGCTGACCGTACCGGTCATGCTCTACTTCACTGCTTATATCAACAAAACGTAAAGCATAAAACCGAGGTTTATTCAGAGTGGTATGCTCTTGACCTCGTAAAAAATGAAGATGGTGTCATTGTTGGTTGTACCGCGATTGAAATTGAAACCGGGGAAATTGTCTACTTCAAAGCTAAAGCGACCGTTTTAGCCACAGGCGGTGCTGGTCGGATTTATGCGTCTACGACCAATGCGCATATTAATACCGGTGATGGCGTAGGTATGGCAATGCGCGCTGGCGTACAAATGCAAGACATGGAAATGTGGCAGTTCCACCCAACCGGTATTGCCGGCGCTGGTGTACTGGTTACCGAAGGCTGTCGTGGTGAAGGCGGATACTTATTGAACAAAGATGGTGAGCGCTTTATGGAGCGTTATGCACCGAATGCTAAAGACTTAGCTTCTCGTGATGTTGTTGCACGCTCGATGATGACAGAAATCCGCGAGGGACGTGGTTTAGACGGTCCATTAGGACCGCACTGTCTGTTAAAGCTAGATCATTTAGGTAAAGAAACCCTAGAAGCACGCTTACCCGGTGTGTGTGAATTGTCTCGTACCTTTGCTCATATTGATCCTGCTGATGGCCCAATCCCTGTGCTGCCAACTTGTCATTATATGATGGGGGGGTTACCGGCGAAGGTCAGCGGACAAGTCGTTAAACAAAACTCAGATGGTACAGAGCAAGATGTGACAGGTCTGTTTGCCGTCGGTGAAATTGCTTGTGTTTCGGTACATGGTGCAAACCGTTTAGGCGGCAACTCATTGCTTGACCTCGTTGTATTTGGCCGCGCGGCAGGGCAGCACTTAGGCGCTGCACTTGATGCAACCCCAAATCCCGTAGATGCAACTGATGAACAAATTCAGGCGTCTTTATCCCGACTCAATCGTTGGGAAAGCAATAAAGACGGAGAAGATCCAGCCGTTATTCGTAAGGATCTGCAGTTGTGTATGCAATTGAATTTCTCAGTATTTAGAACTGGTGAAGCCATGGCTGAAGGCTTAAAAGAGTTGAAAGCCATTCGAAAGCGTCTCGACAATGCCAAACTTTCTGATAATTCAAGTGAGTTTAATACACAACGAATTGAGTGTTTGGAGCTTGATAATCTCATGTCGACCGCAATTGCGACGGCTTATGCGGCAAACTATCGTGAAGAAAGTCGTGGCGCGCATTCCCGTGAGGATTATCTCGACCGTGATGATGAAAATTGGTTGTGTCATACATTGTTCGATCCCGAGTCAGAACAGATGACTAAGCGTGAAGTCAACATGGAGCCCAAGCTTCGTGATGCTTTCCCACCAATTAAACGTACCTACTAGGGAGAAACTGAGATGAAATTGGAATTTGCAGTTTATCGCTATAATCCTGATGTAGATACGAAGCCGTATATGAAGGATTATACGTTAGAAGTTGAAGAAGGCAGTGACATGATGGTGCTTGATGCACTGATGTTATTGAAGATTCAAGATCCAACGTTAGCTTTCCGTCGCTCATGCCGAGAAGGTGTGTGTGGGAGTGATGGCTTGAATATGTGTGGTAAAAACGGTTTGGCATGTATTACGCCGGTCTCAACGTTTGCAGGGAAAAAGATTGAAATTCGTCCTTTGCCTGGGATGCCCGTAGTCAGAGACCTGATTGTTGATCTAACGCAATTTTATCAACAGTACGAGAAAATCAAACCATACCTCATTAATGAAAGTAACACGCCAGCACGAGAGAACTTGCAGTCACCTGAAGAACGCGCACATTTAGACGGTTTGTATGAATGCATCATGTGTGCTTGTTGTTCTACGGCGTGTCCGTCATTCTGGTGGAACCCTGATAAGTTTGTGGGCCCAAGTGGTTTGCTTCATGCTTATCGTTTCCTCATTGATAGCCGTGACACCGCAACTGAAGAGCGTTTATCTGAGCTTGATGATGCCTACAGCGTATTCCGCTGTCACGGGATTATGAACTGTGTTGATGTATGTCCAAAAGGGTTGAATCCAACCAAAGCGATTGGACATATCAAGTCAATGCTGTTGACTCGAGCAGTTTAAAAAAAGAACACCTTTTGATTCAAGGAAGCACTCAGCAAAGATGGGGCTTCCTTAAGCTCTAAGTGATAATGATAATTACCCGTATTCAATTCGGGGTATTATAGGCAGTAGACGCAAGGGCATAAAACTAAATACAAACGAGCCTTGTTAATTTTACATAGTGAATTTAGTTACTAAAGGTAACTTTTTTACTGCATAATCAAGGAATCTGAGTATATTTGGTATGTATTGCGCTAACTATGGCTAAGCACGTGTATCAAGTTTGAAAGGAATAGAAATGCACCAAGGCATCATGAAAGCTTGGCTCGAATCGTCTCACCTAAGTGGTGCGAACTCGACCTACGTAGAAGAGATGTATGAAGCCTATCAACAAGACCCTGAGTCAGTAAGTGACGACTGGCGTGCGGTGTTTGATAATCTCCCTCCTGTAAATGGAACTGCAGTCAATGTTCCTGAACCTGCCCATTCAAAAGTAAGAGACTACTTCCGAAGCGAAGCGTTGAAAGGTAGCCAAAAAGCAGTTGCTCGTGTCACCGACCCTGAGGTCGATGCCAAGCAAGTGAAAGTGCTGCAGATGATTAACGCCCACCGGTTCCGTGGTCATCAAAACGCTCAACTCGATCCGCTTGGTTTATGGAAGCGTGAAGCCGTGAAAGAGCTAGATCCTGCTTACCATGGTCTAACCGAAGACGATATGTCTCGCAAGTTCAATACGGGTTCTTTCGCCTATGGTGGCGAAACGATGGAGCTTGGAGAGCTAATTACAGCGCTTAAAGCCACTTATTGTGGTTCTATCGGTGCCGAATATATGCATATTACGGATACTGATGAAAAACGTTGGATTCAGCAACGGCTCGAACCATCATTAGGTAAAGCAACCTACGATAAGCAAGATAAAGCTCGTATTCTTGAAGGTTTAAACTCCGCTGAAGGTATTGAAAAATATCTTGGCGCCAAATTCCCTGGTGCTAAGCGATTCTCCCTAGAAGGGGGGGATGTTTTAGTCCCCATGATGAGAGAGCTGATTTATCAAGCCGGTGGTCATGGTACCAAGGAAATCGTCATTGGTATGGCGCACCGAGGACGTTTAAATGTTCTTGTCAACATCTTGGGTAAAAAGCCGCAGGAGTTGTTTGATGAATTCGCCGGCAAACATGCTGACTCAGTCAACGGCTCGGGTGACGTTAAATACCACCAAGGCTTTTCGTCGGACTTTGAAACACCGGGCGGCAACGTTCACCTTGCGTTAGCGTTTAACCCATCTCACCTTGAAATCGTGAATCCCGTGGTTATGGGCTCAGTCAGAGCTCGCCAAGATCGCCGCGGTTGTCCTGATGGACAGTTGGTGATGCCGATTACCATTCATGGTGACTCAGCCATTACCGGGCAGGGCATTGTTCAAGAGACATTTAATATGTCTCAAACCCGCGGATTTAAAGTGGGCGGTAGTATTCGGGTGGTGATAAATAACCAAGTTGGCTTTACGACATCGAATCATCAAGATGTTCGTTCAACAGAATACTGTACTGATATTGCAAAAATGGTGCAGGCACCAATTTTCCACGTCAATGGCGATGATCCTGAAGCCGTCGCATTTGTTGCTCAGCTTGCAGTTGATTATCGCAACGAGTTTAAGCGTGACGTCGTGATTGACCTTGTTTGCTACCGTCGCCATGGCCACAACGAAGCTGATGAGCCAAGTGCGACCCAGCCTTTGATGTATGGCAAGATTAAAAAGCATCCAACCCCGCGTAAGATATATGCTGACCGCTTGATTGAAGAACAGGCGATTGCTGCCGAAGAAGTCACGGCGATGATCAACGACTATCGCGAAGCGCTTGACCACGGCGAATGTGTGGTCAGGGAATGGCGTCCAATGGAAATGCATTCTGTTGATTGGACCCCATTTATTGGTCGAGAGTGGGATGAAAACTATGATGCAAGTCTACCCATTGAACAGCTTTATGAATTAGCGAAAAGAACAGCTTATGTGCCGGAAGCACACAAGCTTCAATCTCGCGTTGCTAAAATTTATAAAGACCGCCTCGCAATGGCGAGCGGTGATAAACCACTAGATTGGGGTTTTGCTGAAACCTTGGCATATGCGTCAATCCTTGAAGCACAATATCGAATTCGAATTACAGGGCAAGATTCGGGGCGGGGTACTTTCTTCCACCGTCACGCCGTGCTTCACAATCAAAAAGATGCAACGACATATCTCCCCCTGCGTCATGTCGCCGAAGAGCAAGGTCCAATAGAAATCATTGACTCTGTGCTTTCAGAAGCTTCTGTTCTGGCGTTTGAATACGGATATGCAACAGCAGAGCCCAGCGGATTAACGATTTGGGAAGCGCAGTTTGGTGACTTCGTGAACTGTGCGCAAGTGGTGATTGACCAGTTCCTCTCTTCTGGTGAGCAAAAATGGGGCCGTATGTGCGGTTTAACCATGTTGCTTCCTCATGGCTATGAAGGTCAAGGTCCAGAGCACTCAAGTGCACGACTTGAACGCTTCTTGCAGCTTTGTGCAAATCACAACATGCAAGTTTGTGTGCCTTCAACACCGGCACAGGTCTACCATATGTTGCGCCGTCAGGTCGCTCGTCCTATGCGTCGTCCGTTGGTAGTTATGTCTCCTAAATCATTGCTTCGCCATCCAATGGCGGTCTCAAGTATGAGTGAATTAGCCGAAGGCAGCTTCCAGAGTGTGATCGGCGAAATCGAAGGAACTCAGGACCCACAACAAGTTGACCGCGTCGTTTTCTGTAGCGGTAAGGTTTACTTTGAATTGTTAGAAAAGCGTCGCAAAGAGAATATTAGCAACATTGCTTTGATTCGAATTGAACAGCTTTATCCGTTCCCTAAAGAAGAAGCTTTAGAAGTGCTTGCCCAGTACCAACACGTGAAGGATTTTGTTTGGTGTCAGGAAGAACCACAAAACCAAGGCGCTTGGTATTGTAGTCAGCACCATTTTTGGAGTGTGATTCCTGCAGGAGCGATATTAACCTATGCTGGGCGTGACGCATCAGCAGCGCCCGCATGTGGCTACCCCGCATTACATGCACAGCAGCAAGCATCATTGATAGATTGCGCATTAAAACTGAAGTAACAGACAATTTATAATAAGGATAGCTCCATATGAGTATCGAAATTAAGGTACCCGTACTGCCAGAATCAGTAGCCGATGCAACCATTGCTACGTGGCATGTAAAAGCTGGTGAACAAGTTTCTCGAGATCAGAACTTAGTTGATATCGAAACCGACAAGGTCGTACTTGAAGTCGTGGCCCCTGAAGATGGCCAGATTGCAGAATTTATTGCTGAAGAAGGCGATACAGTTCTAGCTGAGCAAGTTATCGCTAAGTTCGTCGCTGGCGTTGTTGCGGGTCAAGAGTTAACAAAAGAGCAAGCAGAAGCCGCTCCGATTGTTGTTGCGGAAGAAGAAGGCAACGATGCGCTGAGCCCATCAGTACGTCGATTGATTGCTGAGCACGGCGTTGACGCCAGCCAAGTGAAAGGAACGGGTGTTGGTGGTCGTGTCACCAAAGAAGACGTTGAAGCTCATGTGAAACAAAAATCAGCTCAACCGGCAGCACAAGTTGCCGCAGAGCCAGAAGCGCCACTTGCAGAGCGTAGTCAAAAACGTGTGCCAATGACACGCCTACGTAAAACGATTGCAAGTCGATTACTTGAAGCGAAAAACTCTACGGCAATGTTAACCACGTTTAACGAAGTTAACATGCAGCCAATCATGAATATTCGTAAGCAATACCAAGATATCTTTGAAAAGCGTCATGGCATTCGTTTAGGCTTTATGTCGTTTTATGTTAAAGCCGTGACGGAAGCGCTCAAACGCTACCCTGAAGTCAATGCTTCGATTGATGGGGACGCGCTGGTGTATCACAACTTCTTTGATGTCAGCATTGCAGTGTCTACCCCGCGTGGTTTGGTGACACCAGTCCTGCGAGATACCGACACGATGAGCCTTGCTGAAATTGAACAAGCCGTCCGTGAGCTGGCGATTAAAGGCCGAGACGGAAAGCTTACGGTTGATGACATGACTGGCGGTAACTTTACCGTGACCAATGGTGGTGTGTTCGGCTCACTCATGTCTACTCCAATTTTGAATCTGCCTCAAAGTGCCATTCTTGGAATGCACGCGATTAAAGATCGCCCGATGGCAGTGAATGGTCAGGTTGAAATCCTGCCCATGATGTACCTCGCTCTTTCTTATGACCATCGCATTATTGATGGTCGTGAGTCGGTTGGCTTCCTAGTAACCATTAAGGATTTGCTAGAAGACCCAACTCGTCTGTTGCTTGATCTTTAAAGGCATTGACAGACTTTACCCTCGTGGCAGGCTCCTGCGGAGCCTGTTGGAATTGATAAGAAGTATATGGATAGATCATCATGAATTTGCATGAGTACCAGGCAAAATCTCTATTTGCCGAATATGGTTTACCAGTGTCAGAAGGCTTTGCATGTGACACAGCTCAAGAAGCTGTAGAAGCTGCAGGTCGTATTGGCGGAGATATGTGGGTTGTTAAGTGTCAGGTTCACGCTGGCGGCCGTGGTAAAGCTGGTGGCGTAAAGGTCACAGGTGACAAAGAGGAAATCCGCGCATTTGCTGAAAACTGGTTAGGTAAGAACCTTGTGACTTACCAAACTGATGAAAAAGGCCAGCCGGTTGCTAAAATCCTTGTTGAAAGTTGCACCGATATTGCAAACGAACTCTATCTAGGTGCGGTTGTTGACCGCGCAACTCGCCGTGTTGTCTTTATGGCTTCGACCGAAGGCGGTGTGGATATTGAAACCGTAGCAGAAGAAACGCCAGAACTTATCCACAAAGCAATTATTGACCCATTAGCGGGTCCGCAGCCATATCAAGCGCGTGATCTTGGCTTTAAGCTGGGTCTAAACCCAACGCAAATGAAGCAGTTCACCAAAGTCTTTATGGGTCTCGCTGCCATGTTTGAAGACCATGACTTTGCTTTGCTTGAGATAAACCCTTTGGTGATTACCACAGACGGTAACATTCACTGTCTTGACGGTAAGATTGGTATTGATGGCAATGCGTTATTCCGTCAACCAAAAATTCGCGATATGCATGACCCATCACAGGATGATGCTCGTGAAGCACACGCGGCCAAGTTCGAGCTGAATTATGTCGCACTTGATGGCACTGTGGGCTGTATGGTGAATGGTGCAGGCCTAGCGATGGGCACGATGGATATCGTTAACCTTCATGGTGGCAAACCAGCAAACTTCCTTGATGTGGGTGGTGGCGCGACGAAAGAACGTGTTGCTGAAGCATTCAAAATCATTTTGTCAGATGACAATGTGAAAGCTGTTTTGGTTAACATCTTTGGCGGAATCGTCCGTTGTGACATGATTGCTGAAGGCATCATTGGCGCAGTCAAAGAAGTTGGTGTTGAAGTTCCAGTGGTTGTACGTCTTGAAGGTACAAATGCGGAGCTCGGTCGCGAAGTATTAGCAGGTTCTAGCCTCGACATTATTGCAGCTGAGTCACTGACAGATGCAGCTGAGAAAGTAGTTGCTGCTGCGGAGGGCAAATAATGTCTGTATTAATTAACAAAGAAACAAAGGTGATCTGTCAAGGATTCACTGGTGGTCAAGGTACATTCCATTCTGAGCAAGCCATTGCCTACGGCACACAAATGGTTGGTGGTGTTTCGCCAGGTAAAGGCGGCCAAGTTCATTTGGGTCTACCTGTGTTTAACACAGTAAAAGATGCGGTAGAAACAACGGGTGCGACAGCCTCGGTGATATACGTTCCTGCGCCATTTTGTAAAGATGCGATTTTAGAAGCAATCGACGGTGGCATTGAGCTTATCGTTTGTATTACTGAAGGCATCCCAACACTAGATATGCTGCAAGTAAAGGTTAAACTTGAAGAAACTGGCGTGCGTATGATCGGCCCTAACTGCCCAGGTGTGATTACACCTGGCGAATGTAAAATCGGCATTATGCCGGGTCACATTCATAAGCCAGGTAAAGTCGGTATTGTTTCTCGCTCTGGCACTTTAACCTACGAAGCCGTGAAGCAAACAACAGATGAAGGCTTTGGTCAGTCGACGTGTGTCGGTATTGGTGGTGACCCGATCCCAGGGACCAACTTTATTGATGTACTGGAAATGTTCCAGAATGATCCAGGCACTGAAGCGATCGTCATGATTGGTGAAATTGGTGGTACTGCAGAAGAAGAAGCTGCAGAGTTCATCAAGGCAAATGTGACTAAACCCGTCGTTTCATATATCGCGGGTGTTACAGCGCCAGCGGGTAAGCGTATGGGGCATGCAGGTGCAATTATCGCTGGTGGTAAAGGAACTGCTGACGACAAGTTTGCAGCACTTGAAGAGGCGGGCGTGACAACCGTTCGCTCACTTGCTGATATTGGCAAAGCCCTTCGTGAGAAAACAGGTTGGTAGTTGCCACTTGTTAGAAGAAAAGGCGCCAAATGGCGCCTTTTTTGTTGTATGTTCACCAATACGTAGGGTTATGGAGCAATGGATGCGTATGATGATTGCTTCGCTGAGTAGTAAAGCGTCATGTTTTTCTTCTCTATTGGTTTAGTTTCATTGAGCCCAACTCGCATTGTCTGCAGTCATTTGTCGTCGAGGTTATATTGAGCGTATTTGCTGTTATTTTTCCGCTGCTGTTTTTGGTCGGTTTGGGCTATGGATTGACGCGAAGCAAAAAATTTAACCAAGAGCAAATTACGGGTATTAGTCGTTTTGCGTTCAATATAAGTATTCCTGCGTTTCTTTTTATCAACATGGCACGCGCAGATTTATCGCAAAGCATTCACTTCGCCACTATGCTCACGTTCTACGTGCCAGTGCTACTCGTTTATTGCTTTGGATACTTTATTGGGCGATGGCAATCCCAACCACATGACATTAGCAACCAGGCACCACAACGCGCGCGTAACGCTGTCTATGCACTTGGCTGCAGTTACTCAAACACTGTGCTCGTTGGACTACCGATTATTGTTGCAGCGCTAGGCGAGCGAATGATGGGCGTGGTATTCGTGATTATCACCTTCCATAGTGCACTTCTTTTTGCGCTAACTTTTTTGTTATCAGCTTCAGGCCGTCAACAGGGCGGAGTTTGGCAAACGTTTGGGCGGTCAATGTTGTTGAATCCTGTCGTACTGAGTATTGGCCTTGGGCTTGGGGTGAATGCTTTAAATATTCCAATTGCTGATGAGTTGGATAAAGCACTATCTTTACTTGCTGCGCCGGCAATTGCTTGTGCGCTTTTTGTACTTGGTGCGAACTTGAGCTTCTATCGTGTTAGCTCTGCTTGGCAAGGGGCAGTGATAGCCAGCACGATGAAGTTAGCTATTTTACCGGCTTTCGTATACGGCATGGGTAAATGGGTAACGATGATTGAACCACAAATGCTCGCAGTGGTGGTACTAATGAGTGCTTCACCCCTTGGAGTGAACTCCTATTTGATTGCTTCGAAAATCCAAGCGCACCAGAAATTGCTAGGTAGTACAGTGGTGCTATCGACGGTTTTATGTGTGGTTAGTTACGCTTTTTGGTTGTCATTGTTTATCTAACGATAGCGGTTGGTTAAGTTAGGTAATTGTCGCCAGTGGATTACATTGAACAGCATTGCCCGTTTATTCCGATGAAAAGTCGGAAAACTAAGGAGTCATCTCGATGAAAACACTACATTTGATCCGTCATGCCAAATCGAGCTGGAAGGATCAAACGCTATCCGATATTGAGCGGCCATTGAATAAGCGGGGGCATGAGTCTTGCCGTATGATGGCCGCCAATATTTATGGAATTGGCGGCGGAATACAAGGTGTATTTGCGAATGTTTATGTCAGTGCAGCCCACCGTGCACAGTTGACCATGCAGGGTTTACAACATGCGTTGATTCAACAGGAACAAAATGCACAAAATAAACGAAACAAAAAAACTCAACTGGATGGTACGGAACACATTTCTTGGCTAGTTGAGCCCGATCTCTATACGTTTAGTTGGCAAGAGCTACTGTCGTGGTGTCAGACAATTGAGTCGAATCCGACAAGCGCCGACATGCCGCATCTAACGCTTGTAGGGCACAACCCTGCATTGGAAGAGCTGGTTTCTGTGTTATGTGGTTTTGACTATGGAACAACAGGGCTTGCCGGACAGTCTCAAGTGATAGAAAAATTCGCCACCGGTAGTTATGCTCAATTGCAATGCAATATTGCGTCTTGGGCTCAGTTAGGCCGCGGCAGCGCTCAGCTAAAATATTACATTAAGCCCAAAGATTTCCAGTAAATTCATCTTCGAGCGCTTATTTCGCTATTCTGGGGCTTGCCAGTGATGGTTTGCCATCAATGTATTTAATCGATAAGGCGATGATGTGATTGCCAATTCATTGCCTTTGTTAAATTTAACAAAGGCGTGAACATCTCTAGGCCAAATTTGACGGAGCATATAGTACATTCTGCCCACCGCTTCACTAAATCCCTTTGCGATAAGACTTAGCCATCGTTGGCGCGATATGTTGCTCAAGGGACTGAAGTTTGTTGGTATCACCGTCAAGTAAGTCTTGGGTTGCTTGTATCAACTCAGGTATGAGGACGTTGAGCTGGGTCGAAGTTTTTATTCGTCGTAAATCGAGCAACACATTGGAAAATTTTCCTGGCATGTCTTGAGCTACGTTCAAATTTAAAAAATGTTGGCTGTCGTAAATGCAGTTGTGATGACCTTTTTGTTTATCTAAAACAAAACTAGCATCTTTTAAATTGATGATTTGCGCGTGTTTTTGACAGTCGGGTAAACATTGGGCGTCGATTTTGTCTTTTTTGCAGCCTGTCACTTGATGGAAAAAGCACTGGCGACTGCTCATCAGCATGCTTGGATGAAAAGCACTGTAATGTAGTTCAAACTCTGCAGGGCATTGAATGGACTTGGTTTGTCGCAAGCTCAATTCCGGCGAAACAAACGCGCCTTTGCAATCTAGTGTTTGTTTTAAAGCTTCAAGGGCTAGTGAATTACATAAGTTGAGATAAGGCCCTGCAATCCATTCAATGCCTTGCTCATATGCATACTGAGCAATCCCCAAGTTGTTACTCACCAATTGTTTTGGCTTTACTTGCAACAGCAATCGTATTGCCAAATCAAAATCTTTTCCTATTAAAACCGGAGGGAACCACGGAATGAGACTTGGATTGTCATTTAACAGTTGAACTAAAGAGGCAAATTGCTCACCAATAGACTCAGGAATCTGAAAATAACATAAGTCTGCCCCTTGAGATTTATTGATATCCTTGGCGGAGTTCAGCAATACGCTTAAGCGCGGTCGGAGTTTCATCGAAGTCGCGGTTTTGCCTGGATGAACTGGCGTTGTGGCTTTCGTATTTTTGATCGCTATTTTTGGAGGTGTGACGTCTTCTTGTACTAGTGCTTTCGAGTCAAGCCGTTGTGCAATGGCTTGTTTGAGTGTTGTGATGTTTTTGTACGATAAGGATACCCCTGTGAAATCCCCTTTGTACTCAATATCAAGTAGTTGGTATTTATCAGTATTGAAACTCTGTAAGCGCTTTTCTAAGCTGCTCAGACAGAGGGTCGATTGTGCGCTGGCACTCCCATAATTGATAGGCAGCTCAAACTGCTTTTCTGAACTGATGACTTGAATGCTCAGTTGTCTTTCGTCGCTACAAATCAATTTAAATTTGAGTGGGATTTTTTTTAGAACCCAATTTGCGGTTTTGTTTTCGAGCAATTCAAGTATTTCAGTTTTCTCGTCATATAGCCGTTGCTTGATGCGGTTGACTTGCATCTCGGTTGTCGCACCATTGCGCTCAATAAAGTGGCTGTTGGCATGATCACGCGGGTTATCAATATACATCTGTTTATTGATATCACTGCTTAAATAACCATGGGTAAAATCACGATTAAATACACGATATAGATCGGCTGATTCATCCAGTAAAGTTTCACCTTGAGCGAAACGGTCGAGTTGCTTTCTCCACGTATTCACGACGGAATACACGTAATGGGGTTTTTTTATGCGGCCTTCTACTTTTAAAGAGTCAACGCCAGCACCTATCAAGTCTGCCATTTGAAAATAGGCTGAATTGTCTTTCATGTTTAATGGAAAGTGCTTCTCCATTTTGGTCGGCACATAGGCATCTCGGCAAGGTTGACTACAACGGCCTCGATTACCAGATTGACCGCCATGAACTGAGCTAAAATAACAAAGCCCTGAAAAGCTAATACAATTGGAACCATGCACAAATACTTCTGTGCCCATATTAAGCTTGTGTGAGAAGTCCGTTAACTCTTTAATTTCGTCAAGAGCCAGCTCTCGAGACAAATTGCTCCGGCTTGCTCCCAATGCATGTAAAAACTTAATTTGGCCAATATTGTGGGTTGTCATTTGAGTGGACGCATGAACCTCCAGTGCAGGGAAGTACTGCTGCAACACATAGAGCAGTCCAATATCTTGAACAATGACACCATCCACATCTGTTTTGGCAATACGATTTAAAAGTCTAAATAATGCAGGTATTTCCGTTTCAATGATCACAATATTCAATGTGAGGAATAGCTTGCAATGATGTTGATGGGCGAGAGAAAGTAGGGGGCACAACTCTTCGAAGCGCACATTGACCGCACGGTTTCTGGCATTGAATTGGTCAAGACCAAAATAAACTGCATCGGCACCTGCAAGAATGGCTGCTTTTATGGCATCAACATCACCACCTGGTGCAAGTAATTCGATTTCTTTATTCACAGAACTTAACTCTTGGTCGTTGTATCGCAAAGGCTGGTTTTAGCGCGGCGTAGTTTAAGTGCTGCAGTTTAGTATGTCCATTTTTGCCGCGTTGACTAAAAGTGCTGGCTTCATCTACGGTCTTTGTTGCTCTTTTCAAAACATCGGACATCAGGCTTTTGGATTGACGATGTTCGAATCACCCCTGGCATTTCACTGGAGTGAAAAGCGCCATGCAGCAATAAGATCGCGTTAAGAGGGCCTCGAAATATGTTTGCTGTAATCGATGATTGAACAGCGAACTGACAGACGAAGTCGATGGATTTGCGGATTGATTTTTATTTGGCTGCTCAAGCAACCCAATCAGTTAAACTCGCGAATTGACTGGCGGGAGGTCCATATGTGTTAGTCTCTTTTTACACTCACTTTTGTAAATAAACGCCATGTAACAAAAGCAAGAGTGAGAACAAGAAAAATTAAAAATATACCAACATAGATGAATATCTTAAAAATACTATCAAGATAACTTCCCGCATCAACGTGCGCTTCTCTCATGCCTTGAATAAGAATTAAACCTAGATTTTTGTTTACTTCCAGTTCGCCAGATTCAACTTTCTCAGATAACTCAATGTAAATAGGGTTATTATCCATATTTTCAATTTTTTGAATGTTGATTTTTATTCCGACATTACCACCGATTACAATTCCTATTGCTGTCAAAAATAAAAGAGCTATTAATATAATATTTAACGATTTAATTGGACAACTCCATTAGCACCTATACATAATGACTCCCCACTAAAGATGCTGTTCTCCAATCAATCGTGGGTTAGCTGAAGCCAGAGCCATAATAGTTTTGTTAAAGAAACTAAAGGTTGGAGATCAGCATGAGTAAACATAACATACTTTTCATTGGCCTAGATACTCATAAAGAGCTCGCGAAAGTAGCCTACATTGAAGACCAGCGCGGCGCTAAATCGACTCATCTAGGACGAATTTCCAGTGCAAAAGTGTTGATGATTAAACTGGCAAGACAATTCCAATCGAAATACCCAAATGCCACACTCCTTTTCGTCTACGAAGCCGATCCATGTGGCTATTGGATTGGCCGCTTACTAACTAGTTTGGATCATTGTTGTTATGTCATTGCCCCTTCACTCATTCCTAAAAAACTGGCGAAAGAGAGAAAACAGATAAACGGGATGCGATGAAACTAGCCAAACTACTTAATAACACCAACCTACGTACCAGAGCCAGAAGTTGAAGCCGTTCGTGACTTATCCCGCTCATGAAACCGCAATGAAAGACTTAAAAGATGCCAAATATCAATTGAAGTCCTGCAGTTAAGAAATAACATCAACTACACCGTCACTTGTTATGTTTTCTTTAACTCTTGAGATAATACATCTTCCATAGTCGGATTTTGAGGCAAGTGTTTCTCAAGTATGTCAACTAGCTCGCCATATTTTGGTGAACCACCTAATTGTGGCGATAAAAGAGTAAGAAAGACTAACAGGAATGCCAAATACGTAAATTGATCACCTGACAGGGAGCCAAAGAGCATTGCCAATAGAGAACCCACCATTACAACGAATAAAATAGGTTGTATAAGTTTGCTTTTGTTGCGTGCTTTTATCGCAGCTTTAATTACTGCAATTTCTTTTTGGGTCATATCCATTGCCAAGTTCTCCTGAAAACATAACGTTTACGACAGTGGGTTAATTAAACTAGTGAAATTGAGTCCACTGGTCGCTCGTTTTTAGTACTTACTTCTGCCGAAATGCTTCGTCAAAACTATCTACAAAGTTATCAAACTCTGTTGAAATGTTCATCGCCTTCACGCGTATCAAAATCCACCGCTCTTCAATTTCATCAATTGAGAGATCGTTTTTAGTTCGATCCAACTCAGAGATCAGATGATTAAAATCGCGAATATCGCTTTCTATATCAGATTCAATCGAACCGATTTCGGCTATCACATCCTTTTTATTCGTCAGGTGAATACCCTTGCGATTCGCATAATCCAGTATTAGTGAATATCCTTTTTTTAAACTTGGTAACATCTTAGTTCCATTAGTACTTAATGCTCAATTCTAGGGGATTCCCAGATAATATCTTTTCCAATCAATAAGTAGACACGCATGGTGCTGGTTGATCTAATCAATTTCGCCAAAAACAAACTAGAACAACACCATGCTCGACATCAACATACTACATCAAACGCTAGCGACGCAATGCCCAATAATTTACAAAAAACGCCTTAGTTCTCTGATAGTTGCAACTAAGTCATTACTCGATGGTAATCAACTCTCTTTAACGCTGCTGGGCCGTAACATTTCAGGCAATGTGGCAGCTAAGCACAGTATCAAGCGCATTGACCGATTATTTGTATCGATTGGGCGGATGTTCGTGAACAATTGAGACGAATGACTTTGCGCGCATTCATCAGTGTTCAAGGCCGAAGTGTGGCTTTTTACGAGCACACTTTTTTGTTTGATGCTAAGCCTGTAGAGATAGCAATTCACCGCGCAGCCACAACCGTTTTCTTGAAGAGTTGGCAAACGTTTTACCAAAGCATTGCTGCCCTTTAATCGTTACTGATGCGGGCTATCGAATTGCCTGGTTTTCTCAAGTCGCCAAATTAGGCTGATTCTGGCTAGGCCATGTACGCGGTGATGTCAGCTACCAACATTCAGGCGAGCATCAATGGCGCTTTAATAAGTCGCTCTACCCAACAGCAACGAACAATGCCAAATACTTCGGCAGTGTAAAGTTTGCCTGTAAGATCCATTTAAAGTGTCATTGACACCCCAACAAAGCGAAAGAAACAGGTCGTAAAGACCGTCGTTCCTCCAAAGCGGCAAGAAACCATACCGCTCAAGCAAGCTATGGGAGAAGCAGAAAAGAGCTTTGGTTCTTGGCGGCCAATTTATTTCCCAACAACTTCAACTCTGTCCAAGTTATCCCGCTCAACGTCAAGCGAATGCAGATGAAGAGTTCTTTCAAGATTTGAAAATCCCACAATATGGAATGAGGTTAAGACTCTGCAAACGTCGTTGCCCGAAGTGACTTGATGTTTTGTTACTCATCGACATGCTTGTCGAAATTGTACAGTGGTTAATCGGTAACATTGCTTTGCGTCTAAGTTGGCAAAAGCATTTTCAAGCCAACATCATCAGCCACCAGCCAGTGTTGTCGATTGTGCGCCTCGCACTATCTAGGACTTTTTAATATATCTAGCTTTTCAGCTTGCTCAGGCTATTGCCTTTACAACTTTGCGACAGTGACAAGGCAAAGCATGTTAATTCTTTATCAATCACTAAATAAAGTTTGAATTTATTATTGACATTGTGTATCGATCGGTACAGAATGGCCGCGTTAAATTAGTAGTGAACGCTACAGAATGTCGTCGGTCAACCCGATTCCTTATTCAGTTCAACAGAAAATGAGGAAAGAACGATGACTCAAGAAACAGCAACCCAGAAAGGTGACAACATGAAAACAGTCGTAATTACAGGCAGCAGCAGTGGCTTTGGTAAGATGTCAGCACAACAGTTTGCAGATAAAGGGCACAAAGTTTACGCAGCAATGCGCAATGCAAACAGTAAAAATCTAGAAGTAAAAAATGAGCTTCAGTCATACTCAGATAACATTGTTGTGGTTGAGATGGACGTTTGCAGTGAGGAGTCTGTAAACGCGGCGATTGCACAAATCATGGATAAAGAAAGTGCGATTGATGTGCTAATCAACAACGCGGGCATCATGCACATGGGTGTGACAGAAGCATTTAGTGTTGAGCAAGCACAGCAACTGATGAACACCAACTTCTACGGCGTTATCCGCACAATTCAAGCTGTTGCACCGCACATGCGTAAAGCTGGTAAGGGTCTAATCATCAACACGACGTCTGTTATTGGCCGCGTATCATGGCCATTTACGGGTACCTACAGCGCGAGTAAAGCGGCGGTAGAAGCGTATTCTCAGAGCCTGAAATTTGAATTAGCCCCAAGTGGTGTTGAGGTTGTGATTGTTGAGCCGGGCCCATCGGGGACTAACCTGGGTGGCTCGTTCCAGCCGGAAGCAAAAACTGAAGTGGTTGCTCAAAACCCTCATTTGAAGGAAATCATTGACGCAATGATAGGCTCCGTTGGTAAAGCATTAGAAAACCCAGCAACCGACCCGCAACTGGTTGTAGACGCCTATCTAAAACTGGCCGAAATGGATCACGGCACACGCCCAACACGTACTGCAATTGGCTTAGTGAACAACGTGGATAAAATCAACGATTTCTTCCAGCCTCTTCAAGACCAAGTGATCTCAGATTTCCAACTGGATTTCATGCTAGAAACAAAGGTTAACGGTTAATCGCACCGTAAAGAGGTAAAAGCTAATGTCATTCAACATAGCAAACAAAGTCGTCTTCATCACTGGTGCGAACCGAGGTATTGGCAAAAGTATTACTGAGCACTTTATTGATCAAGGTGCGAAGAAAGTGTACCTAGCGGTTCGAAACCCAAATTCAACCAAGGCTCTGGAAGAGCAATATGGTGAAAAAGTAGAGACGATTCAAGTCGATATTACCGATGAAGCGTCTATTCTAGAAGCCGCTAAAAAAGCAACGGATGTTGATGTTGTTATTAATAACGCTGGGATTATTTCGACAGTGCCGCCTCTAGCGGACAATGCGCTCGATACCTTGAAAGAAGAGATGGAAGTGAATGTGTACGGGCTGATGCGTGTTGCTAAAGCATTTGAAGCGACATTGATTGCGAAGCAAGGTGTGCTGGTGCAATTAAATTCAGTCGCTTCACTCAAAAACTATTTGGATATGTCAACGTACTGCACATCAAAAGCGGCATCTTACTCAGTCACTCAAGGTTTGCGCGATCACTTTAAGCCACATAATGTCAACGTGCTGAGTGTTCACCCTGGCGTTGTTGCAACAGATATGGCGGATATTACCGGTTTTAGCGATATCGCATCGTCACCACAAGTTGTGCCAGTCGGAATTCTTTCTGCGTTGGACGAGGGGGAATTCCACGTATTCCCGGATGCCGTTGCAAAACAGATAGAAGTCGGATTTCAATCTTACGCTGACAACGTCATCATGCAAGATTTTGCGGGATAACTACAAAAGCACTAATTGATAGTAAGTCTGCATACAGTAGACATCGCCTGGTAAGAGAATCACGAGAATATATACGTACGGCAAAGGACTGGCGAATCCAGTCGCTTCGATTTTATGTGGTTGAATTTCTCGGCCAATAATATTTAGGTACTTACTGTGGTTACTGAATGACCTCTGGTATTCCTGGAGGTCATTTTTTGTTGCCGCTTTTCGGCAAAGTTATTATATCGCGCTTCAGGTTTAGTTACTGAGCGCTTCTTGTCTGTAACGTATTGAGTGCATAGTCCATGATCGATTCCGCAACCTGTCGTGACTCTCCTGCCCGAACCTGAGTGGAAATACCATAAAGAACCGACAGCAGATATTTTGCCTGCAGTTCTGCGGTCGCAGACTCAGTTATTACGCCCTCAGACTCGATCAAGGTCGTGATCAGATTTTGGGTTTTCAATCCAAATTGTTTGATGTACACCGTCGCTTCTTCAGGAAAGGCAACGCTGTCAGATTCATTCGCGCTTTTTACTAATAAGCACCCTAGCGGGGTATCTGCATCTGAAAACTCTTGAATCAGCTCATAGAAACACGCGCGTAGCCTTTCCATGAAAGGCACGTCAGAGGGTTCAATGAGATGGCGATAACACGGCTCACTATATTGCGTGATGTAGTGCGCAATCACTTCTTTGAATAGCTGCTCTTTATTACCAAAAGCGGCATATAAGCTAGGTGTATTGATCCCAAGCTCTGAGGTTAGGTTCGCGACAGATGTCGCTGCATAACCGTTGTTCCAAAATATACGCATTGCCTTATCGAGTGCGATATCTCTGTCAAACGATCTTTTTCTTCCGGCCATTACCGATGGTACTCCTACCTATCAATATCTTTATAAACGCATATTTTGTAGTACTCACTAAAAAATGTCAATTTCGTTATTGACTTTGTGTATCGATCGGTACAGAATGCGTTTGTTAAATAAATAGCGATCACTACATAAAGTGGGGGTGGTCGTGTAGACGACTTCATGAATATCAACCCATTTCTAGGAAAAAATAATGACGATTAAAGCACTAAGAACTCCAGAAGAACGGTTTTCAGTACTCCCCGCGTTTCCTTACCAACCTCAGTACGTTGAAGATCTGGAGGGGTATGACTCTCTACGCATGGCGTATATTGACGAGGGTGACAAGTCGGCCGAGTACACCTTCTTGTGTCTACATGGTGAGCCTTCATGGAGTTACTTATATCGAAAAATGATCCCTGTATTTACTGAAGCTGGACATCGTGTTGTCGCACCAGACTTATTTGGCTTTGGCCGATCTGACAAGCCAGTAGATGAAGCTGTTTATAATTTTGAGTTTCACCGAAACAGCCTAATGCGCCTGATTGAGCGTTTAGACTTGAAAAACATTGTATTGGTGTGTCAGGACTGGGGGGGATTTCTTGGCCTCACTATTCCGATGGATATGCAAGATAGGTTCAAAAAACTCATCGTTATGAATACGGGAATAGCAACAGGTGAACCGCTAACCGAAGCTGCTAAGCAGTGGATTGGCTTTTGCGCCAGTGTGCCGGAGATCCCTGTCGGTGGGTTGCTTGCCGGTGATGCAGGCGTAGCAGTAAACCCGATGGATGTTGTCGCCTATGATGCCCCATTCCCTGATAACCGCTACAAAGCGGGTGTCAGGAAGTTTCCTAAGATGATCCCAACTGATGCGAACGATGACGCCGTTAAATATGGTCTTCGTGCTATCGAGTATTGGTCGAACAGCTGGGAAGGTGACAGCTTTATGGCGATCGGAATGAAGGATGTGGTACTAGGCGAGCCTGCGATGATGGCACTAAGAAGTGTGATTAAAGGCTGCCCGGAGCCAATGAGAATCGCTGAATCCGGCCACTTTGTTCAGGAATACGGCGTTGAAGTGGCAGAGCAAGCTCTCGCTCATTTTGGACTAAATAGATAGCTGATTTTGCGCGTTACTGAGGTAGTGCGCAATATGAAACTTAAAATAGTAAATAAAACGTAAGCACGTCATTAACCACATCTTTGAACTTGCGCATCCTGTGGTCATCACTACGAAATGGCAAATACCCGAATGACAAAGCGTAGTGGTCACCATATAACCCTGTTAAATGAAAGTGTATTGATTACGACGCTTTATCGATTTACTGGCAATGAGGTATAGGAATGTTTAAGAAATTCGTTCAAATTACAGCACTGTTTAATTTCCCTATCGCGATTGGGATCATGATTCCTGAGCTTCTTTCTCCTCAGGCTAAGTCATTTATTATCACGCTTGTACTTGCCTCTTTTCTGATTTGTATGGGTGCAGCGCTTCTTTGGGCAGTTTCGGATTTACCCAGACGTGCTCCGATTATTGTTTGGAACGGTCTTGTACGACTTTTCGGTTTTGTTGTTGTCACCTACGCCGCATCGTCGGGTATGGCACCGACATTGTTTATCCCAATAGCGGTTATGGACTTAATTACCGCTGCCATCTATGTACTAGGAAGCGCCAAAGGAACAGGTATCCCTGTCTCTTCTTTAATACTTGGTAAGTCTAACTCTTGACCGCATCCCAACAGATACGAATGGAGGCGTTACTGTTAACAGACAAAAATTTTTTTTTTATGAACGCGGTCACGTAGCGACAGACCACCACGGTTTTACCCTTGGTGATCTGTCGCCAGTCGTATTCCCTCAATTTTCGTTTCTTATTGCCAAATTGCAGCGGTAGAAAGAGAGGCTACTTTTGCGTTGCCGCCTTCATATTGCGGGTGAACTCAGCAAGCTTGGCGAGCATAATTTCAGGTTGAGCTTGATTAGCCGCAATGATTTTTACGACCGCTGAGCCGGAAATTGCCCCGGCGGCACCTGCGTCAATTGCCGCTTTAACTTGTGCAGGCTCAGCAATGCCAAAACCAAGCAGTGGTGGCGCTGCGTCAAACTGCTTCAAGTTCGCTAGAATATCTTCAATCGGCATGCCTGCTTTCGACTCTGTACCCGTCACTCCTGCGCGGGAGAGTAGGTAGGTGTAGCCTTCGCCTTTCGCGGCAACTTGTTTAACTGTTTCGCTGTCTGCGTTAGGTGGTGCGATAAATATGGGAGCAATTTGATACTGTTGAGCAGCAGCTATAAATGGCTCGGCTTCTTCAACAGGAACATCGGCAATAAGGACCGAGTCGACCCCAGCCTGCTGTGCTCTACAGTAAAAGTCTTCAATGCCACGGGTATAGACCAAGTTGGCGTATAACAGTAGACCAATCGGTAGATCAGGGTACTTCGCCCGGATCTGGCTTAGCATGTCAAAGCACTGACTAGGAGTTGTACCTGCATCCAGTGCACGTAAATTTGCCCCTTGGATAACCGGGCCATCAGCCAATGGATCGGAGAATGGGAAGCCAAGTTCAAGCGCATCTGCGCCGTTTTCGATCAAGGTATCGATAATGGCCATGGATAGCTCTGGTGTTGGATCACCAAGGGTAACAAAGGGGACGAAGGCCCCTTGGTTTTTAGCGTCGAGCTCGGCGAAAGCCTGCTGGTAACGATTCGTCATGGCTTTACTCTCCATTGGCCTTGTTTTGGTTGTCTAGAATATCGGATACCGTGAATATATCTTTGTCACCTCGACCTGAGAGATTGACCACTAATACGGTTTCTTTGGTTGCTTGCTTAGCGTATTCAAGCGCATAGGCAAGTGCATGGGCGGACTCAAGTGCTGGGATGATACCCTCACTGCGCGCTAGTAACTGAAATGCTTCGAGTGCATTATCATCCGTAGCAGATTCATAAGTTGCACGGCCGATAGCATTTAAATGGGCATGCTGTGGGCCGACTGATGGAAAGTCTAGGCCGGCTGAAACCGAATAAGACTCTTCAATTTGTCCTTCACTGTCTTGCATGAGTGGTGCTTTCATGCCAAAGAAAATGCCAGTTTTACCGTGTTTTAAAGGAGCGCCATGCATTGGTGTGTCAATGCCTTTACCGGCAGGCTCAACACCAATTAGCTTCACTGACGTTTCGTCAATAAAGTCAGCAAACATACCGATTGCATTGGATCCGCCTCCAACACAGGCAATGACTGCATCAGGGAGTCTTCCTTCTGCTTTGACGATTTGTTGCTTGGTTTCTGCGCCAATCATGCGCTGGAATTCACGAACAATGGTTGGGAATGGGTGCGGCCCAGCAGCTGTCCCAAGCAAGTAGTGTGCTTTATCGTAGCTACCAGACCAATCTCGCATTGCTTCATTACACGCATCTTTTAGCGTAGCGGAGCCTGAGGTCACCGGAATAACTTCAGCCCCCATTAAACGCATTCTAAAGACGTTAGGTGATTGGCGTTCTACATCCTTGGCGCCCATATATACTTTGCATTTTAGGTCGAGTAGGGCGCAGGCGAGTGCTGTTGCAACGCCGTGTTGGCCAGCACCTGTTTCGGCAATAATTTCTTTCTTACCCATACGTTTGGCTAGCAATGCTTGGCCGAGAACCTGGTTGGTTTTGTGGGCTCCCCCATGGAGTAAATCTTCTCGTTTAAGATAGATTTTGACCAAAGGGTTTGGGCTAAGATTACGGGTCAAAGTTAGTGCAGTTGGGCGTCCGGCGTAGTTTTTAAGTAAGTCTGTAAACTCTTGCTGGAACTCAGGATCATTTTGGGCATCAACAAATGCTTGCTCAAGTTGTTTCAGGGCAGGCACTAATATTTGTGGAACATACATGCCACCATATTCGCCGAAGTAAGGATTTAGTGTTGTCATGGGTCTACCTATTAGTTCTTGCGTAATTCAGCAAATGTCCGTTGAATTTGGTCGTGTTGTTTAACACCGGGCGCTGACTCTAAACCCGAGTTGAAGTCGAGGCCGAAAAATCCTTGTTGTTTCGCTTGGTAAGCGTTATGGGGATCGAGTCCGCCAGCAAGCATAGCATGTTGCTTTTCAGGCAATTCCTGCTGCCAATCAAATTGAATGCCTGTACCACCAAATTGCCCCGCACTTTTACTGTCATAAAGAATTCGGTCAACCAGTTTGACGATTTCTGAGTCAACAAGAGGTTGTGTAGAAGGGCTCTCTACTTCAACAGCGACGGCTTTCCAAACTTGGCAGTCACCACAGTTGGCTTGAATTAAAGCATGTTTAATGGCGCTGACTTGGAGAGAATTCTCTTTGCCGTGTAATTGTACCGCATATAGTCCCAATTCTTGGGCTGTTTCGGCGATAGTTTGTGGTTGTTCGTTCACAAATACGCCGACTAAATTGAGTTGCTGCTCTTGGGCGCGGTGAGCTTGTACCAGCACTTTAGCTTGCTCAAGGGTTACTGAGCGTTTCGATGGCGGATAGAAAATTAAACCACCGAAAACCCCTCCGGCTTTGGCCACAGCTTGCATATCTTTAGCCTGAGTGAGTCCACAAACCTTATTTGAGCCATAAATCAATTGACGACAAGCTAAATCTAAGTCGTTTTGCGCCATTAATGAACTGCCGACTAAGTAACCGTGTACAAGCGGGTTTAAGCGTCGAACTTGCTGCTGATTGTATATGCCAGATTCGCTAATAATGACCCTATCTGCAGGGATTTGCGGTGCCAAAACTTCAGTCGTGGCGAGATCTGTACTTAGGTCTCTTAAATTACGATTATTGATGCCAATAATTGCAGCGTTGAGTGCAATAGCGCGATCGAGTTCTTCTTGATTACTAACTTCCGTCAGGATATCTAGTTTATATCGTGCTGCTTCTGCAGCAAGCAACCGGTACTGGCGATCGTCAAGTACAGACAGCATGAGTAAGATAGCGTCGGCGCCTTGATGTGCTGCGAGTTTGACTTGGTATGGGTGAATAAAAAAGTCTTTGCACAAAATCGGTTGGCTGACGTTGGCACGCACGATGGGTAAATAATCAAAGCTACCTTGGAAAAATTGCTCATCGGTTAGGACCGAAATGCCTGAGGCATATTGGCTATAGGTGTTTGCAATTGAGGTTAAATCAAAGTTTTCGCGTATCAGCCCTTTGGAAGGGCTAGCTTTTTTGCATTCAAAAATATAACTGGCATTTGGCGCGCGCAACGCGTCATACAGACTACGATCTGATATTTTGGGTTGCAGGGAAACTTCAGGAAAGCGCAGCTTTAATTTCGCAATATGACCCGCTTTGGTGTTTACAATTTTTTGTAGCACGCTGACTTTGGTAGACGGTGCTACCGTAACACGTAAATCGTCTTGTTCGACGAATGCAGATTTAGGTTGAGAAGGCTGAGTAATGCTCACAAACAGTCGTCCTTGTAATTATGCGGGTTGGCTGGCATTGGCCAGTTGCTTTAGTTTGTTATGTGCGTCGCCACTTTGAATGGCCGCTAAGGCCATTGCGGTTCCGGCCTTGATATCGCTGGCTAAACCGGCGACGTAAAGGGCACATCCTGCATTGGCTGCCACAGCATTTGTATGTGCCGGCTTACCTTGACCAAGCAATATGGCCTCCGTTAACGCTGCATTCTCTTCAGGAGTGCCGCCGGCTAAATCAGCAAGACTTGCCTGAGCGACACCTAAATCATCCGCAGTGATTTGATAATGTTTTAATTCACCGCCTTTTAATTCTGCCACTTGGGTCGGGCCGTGGAGTGCGACTTCATCGAGGCCACTGCCATGAACTATCATGGCGCGTTTTACACCAAGTGCACGTACAACTTCAGCAATCGGGGCAACGAGGTCTTCGCTATAAACACCAAGAACCATGTAATCCGGCTTTGATGGATTGATCAGTGGGCCAAGAACGTTAAAAAGGGTCCGAGTCTTCAGTGCCTGACGCACAGGCACGGCATGGCGAACACCGCCATGGTAATGTGGCGCAAATAGGAAACACAGCCCAAAGGAATCCAAGCAGTGTCTTGCTGTTTCAGGCGACATGGTTAAATCGATACCAAATTGAGCAAGTAAGTCTGACGAACCTGATTTACTCGATACGCTACGGTTGCCATGCTTAGCAACGTTTGCCCCAGCAGCAGCGGCAACAAAACAAGCGGTTGTTGAAATATTAATGGTATTGTGGCCATCTCCCCCGGTACCAACAATATCAACAATATCGGTGGCTTGTCCGTGGGGGAAGGGCTTGGCGGCGGCACGTAAAGCATCGGCTGCGCCGGAAATCTCATCAATAGTTTCACCACGCATCTTCATCGCCACTAACATGCCTGCCATCGCAGCTTCGCTCATTTCACCTTCGATAACGGCGCTAAAGACCTGTTGCGCATCGGCTCGACTTAATGAGTCGCCCGCATACAAGCTATCAAGAAGTGATTGAATATTGCTGGGTTGACTCATGATTACGCTCCTTGGTTCGTTTGATTCAGAAAGGCAATGGTTTGTATTAACAAGCGGCTTCCTAAAGTCGTTAAAATAGACTCTGGATGGAATTGAAAACCTATCGCTCTATCTTGTTGGTGGCTGATTGCCATGGGCATATCCTCGGTCGTCGCTATGATATCGAGGCAATCGGGTACCTTCGTCGCCACTAATGAGTGATAGCGTGCAATTGGCAAAGGGCTTGGGAAGTCTTTAAAAATGCCTTGGCCATTGTGGTGCGCACCACTGGCTTTGCCGTGAACAACTTCCTTAGCTCGATCGACAACTCCGCCGTAATGTTCAACAATAGCTTGATGGCCCAAACAAATCCCGAGCATGGGTACTTGACCTGCAACTTTGGCAATCAATTGCATCATACAACCAGCATCTTGCGGAGCTCCTGGGCCAGGAGAAAGAACAAGCGCTGCTGGCTCTTCACTTGCTAGGATTTTTCGAGCGATATAATCAGCATCAATATCATTGCGATAGATCGTCACTTCAAAACCTAGACTACGAAATTGATCAACGAGGTTATAGGTAAATGAATCAAAATTATCGAGTAAAAAAATCTTCATTGGCCAGCTCCCATTTTGATCGCTGAAATTACGGCTTGTGCTTTACTGCGGCTTTCATCGGCTTCTGCTTGTGGATCTGAATCATGGACCACACCGGCTCCAGCTTGAATGTGAGCTACGCCATTTTTGACAAATGCAGAGCGAATAATAATGCAGGTGTCCATATCTCCGAGTGCATTGAGGTAACCTACAGCCCCCCCATAACTGCCGCGACGCCTTTGCTCCACATCTCGAATGAGTTGTGCGGCTCTAACTTTCGGCGCACCCATCAGAGTCCCCATGTTCATACAGGCTTGATAGGCATGCAATGCATCTAAATCTTCACGCAACTGACCGGTAACCAGACTCACGAGATGCATGACATGGGAGTAGCGATCAACTTTAAGTAGTTTGTCGACTTTACGGGTGCCCGTTTGACTGATACGGGCAACGTCATTTCGAGCTAAATCAACCAGCATTAAATGCTCGGCGAGTTCCTTTTCATCAAGTCGTAACTCCAGCTCAATTCGGCTATCTAAATCAAAATCAATTTGGCCATCCGCTGTTTTACCACGACGGCGAGTTCCAGCAATCGGGTAGATTTCAACTTGATTTGTATCGACTTCATACTTAATCGCGCTTTCTGGGGATGCGCCAAATAAAGTAAAGTCTGGGCCATTGAGATAGAACATATACGGGCTAGGGTTCGTGAGTCTTAGCGCGCGGTAGGCTCCGAGTGTGTTCGGGCAGGGCAAGCTGAAGCTTCGAGAAATCACGATTTGGAAGACATCACCAGCAACAATGTACTCCTTTGAATCACTGACTTGTTTCATAAAGTCTGCATCACTGATATTGACTGCCGTTTCTTCTGTGATGGGTTTGAGTTCAGGAGTCGCAGGTAAAGTTAAACCGTTTTCTTGCAGTTGTTTGGTGCGAACACGTAGACGCTCCGTGGTATGGGGCTCAGTATCAAATTGGTGGGTAATGATGTCCGCTTTTTGCGTTTGGTGATCAATCATCACCAGCGTTTCAGCAACGTAGAAGATGTAATCTGGAAGTGTATTGGTGCTCATTGGCACTTTTGGCAGTGGCTCGACTGAATCAATCAAATCGTAGGCCATTGCGCCACCTAAAAAGAGGTCTTCAAATTGTGGCGTATTCCCTGTCCGAATCCCTTTTATCAAGGCGCGCAAGCCATCTAATGGCGACACGGCTTTAAGCTTGGTATCTTCGTCAAGGATTTCAGTATTTTTCTCTATTCTAACTGTAAGGGTGTCACCCAGTTGCTGGCAATCTTGATCTTTAAAGTAGGCACGGATCCCCTGGAACATTGCTGCGCCATTGTCGGTCAGGGCAGTAAAGATTAGCGTATGGCTATCGCAAAGAATTTTCATCGCTGCGTGGGTAAGTAACATGCTCTTTAGGTGGTCTTTACTGTCGATTTCTGCGGATTCTAACAACATGGTGTTAGGTCCATTTTGAGTCAACTTGGTATAAAGCCCTAAAGGATCGTCATGGTATTGCATTGGCTGCTTGCTCGTCACCACTTTGGCAAACTGTGTATGATCCATTGCTATTTTCCTGTTTGTCGTATCCGCTGTACTTGAATGATTTTCTTCATTTATCATGGTTCTACACTTCCCTAAGCTTGCCGCATTTACTGCTTTTGACTGAAATGCAGGCTGCTTTGAAAGCATACAAAAAAGCCCGCATAGTTGCGGGCTTCTTGTTTAATCTTGTGTTTTACAACGACACAGAACTTCACACCACCCGCTATTTTGGGAAGTGCCACCACCAATTGATGTTTGCTGAAGCATTAAAAAAGGTCATTGTATCGCTAATCTCGTCTTTGAATTGCTATATAGAAAACCCTAGCTGGCATTTAAAGTCAATTGAATAATGTTATTTTTTAATATTATTCATTGATAACCCCCTTTTCGTCATCAAACTCAAGTAGAATGACTAGATGACATTTGAAAACTGTATCATCGATCTTCATTGCCATTCTACGGCATCGGATGGCCAGCTGACGCCAACTGAACTTGTAGAAAGAGCAAAATCACAAGCAATTGATGTGCTTGCTATCACTGACCATGACACACTTGCAGGACTCGAAGAAGCCCACCGTTATAATAATGGCTTGTCGCAGCCTTTGCAGTTGGTCAATGGCGTTGAGATCTCTACGCATTGGCATAACTATGATATCCATATTGTTGGCCTAAACACCCTGTTAGATTTTCAACCCTTGGCGCAATTTTTAGTAGAGCAGCGTCAATTGCGCGATGAGCGCGCCATTGAAATTGGTCGACGTTTAGAAAAAGCCAATATTAGTGGTGCATATGAGGGCGCACTATTTTACGCACAAGGTGCTGCAATTAGCCGAGGTCATTACGCCCGTTGGTTGGCTGAAAATGGGTATGCAACCAGCATGGCAAACGTATTTAAAAAGTACCTTTCCCGCGGCAAGACTGGGTATGTACCCAATAATTGGCGCGATATGGCAACTGCAATTGAGATGATTCATCAAGCGGGAGGCGTGGCTGTATTGGCGCATCCAAGTGGTTATAAGCTTTCTGCTAAATGGTTAAAGCGACTCGTTCGCGAGTTTAAAGAAGCTGGTGGTGATGCCATTGAAGTGGTTTTAGGGCAGCAAACGGTTGAAGACCGTTCTAATTTGGCAGCTTTAAGTCAAAAAAATGAATTGCTAGCGTCTGTGGGGAGCGACTTTCACTTTCCTGGAAGCTGGATTGAACTTGGAAAAAACTTATACCGCCCCCAAGGACTGAAATGGGTGTGGGAGTCTGATAAGTGGAATAGTAAAATATGAGTCAATTTTTTTATGTACACGAAGAAAACCCACAACAAAGATTAATTAATCAAGCGGTTAATTTAATTCAGCAAGGTGGAGTCGTGGTTTATCCGACCGACTCTGGGTATGCATTGGGGTGTCGATTGGGCGATAAAGAAGCCATGACTCGAATTACTCGGATTCGTCAAATTGAGAAAGATCATGACTTTTCATTGATGTGTCGAGACCAGTCTGAATTGGCCAATTATGCTCGGGTAGATAATCAAGCGTTTCGCTTGCTAAAACACAGTACGCCGGGCCCTTATACTTTTATTTTTAAAGCGACGAAAGAAGTACCAAAACGCTTACAAAATGATAAAAAGAAAACCATTGGTATTCGCGTGCCTGATAACGTCATTGCCTTGGCACTATTAGAAGCATTGGGCGAGCCATTAATGTCTACAACCCTTATTCTTCCAGGTGAAGCATTTGCTGAGTCAGATCCTGAGCATATTCGCGATGTATTAGAGCACTCGGTCGATTTGATTATTCATGGGGGGTATTTAGGAGAGAAACCAACCACGGTGATCGATATGTCGGAAGGTGATGTCACCATTATTCGAGAAGGCGCAGGCGATATTGAGCCATTCTTATAGGTGGTGAGCTTTTAACCTGCGTCAGATGTAGGTATAATCGCGCGCTTGGTCGAATTCAAGGGGTATTTTTGCTCTTGGGTGTGACAAGTTTACAAGCAAATTTGAACATGTCTTAGGCGAGAGATTCTTATGTTGACCGAGCAGACGTCATTATCATTTGCGAAAGTCGCTGGCAAAGAAGTGAAAGAGTTACCGAATGATTTATTTATTCCGCCAGAAGCATTAGAAGTCTTTTTGGAGGCTTTTGAAGGGCCATTAGATTTATTGTTGTATTTGATCCGTAAGCAAAAATTTGACGTTGTCGATTTGCCAATTCATCAAATTACAAAGCAATATCTTGAATATATTGAGCTATTGTCTGATGCCAAAGTAGAACTCGCGGCGGATTATTTAGTTATGGCGGCAACCCTTGCTGAAATTAAATCTAGGTTGCTATTACCAAAGATGGTGAGCGAGCAAGAGGATGAAGAAGATCCTCGAGCAGTATTAATTCGGCAGCTTAAAGCGTATGAGTCCATTAAACATGCCGCGCTTGAACTCGATGAGTTACCGAGGCTAGGGCGCGATTTGTTTGTTGCTCGTGCCGCGACAAACAAAAGTTTGAAGCCGGTGATTGTGCCACCAGAAGTGAGCCTGGCCGATATCGGTATGGCATTTGCTCAAGTATTAAAGCGTATCGAGGCAAACGAACATCACCATGTTCAAAAAGAGGCGTTATCGACGCGTGAGCGTATGAGCCAAATTATGGCTTTGCTGTGCCAAAAAGAAAATCAGCAGGGATTTGTTGCTTTTGAAGTCTTGTTTGATGTGAGAGAAGGACGTGCTGGTGTTGTAGTGACCTTTTTAGCATTGATGGAACTGGTGAAAGAACTGCTGGTTGAACTAACCCAAGCAGAACCTTTGCGTAATATTTACGTTAAAGCGTGTTGATGTATCAAGATAGTCTGTGAGATTAGTGAAGGCGTATCAATGCAAATCAACGACGAACAATTAAAACAGTTGATAGAAGCTTGCTTATTTGTGGCAGCAAAGCCAATGAGCTTAAAGGCGATTTCTGAGACTGTTTTAGCGGGTCTAAAAGTGTCACGTAGACAATTAAAGGCCGTGATTGAAGTGCTTGAAGCGGATTATCAGGACCGTGGTGTGCAACTTGTCAAAGTTGCTGGTGGGTATCGATTTCAGACCCAAGCTGACTTAAGTCCATATTTACAAAATTTGTGGCAAGAAAAAGCACCTAAATATTCAAGGGCAACTTTAGAAACCCTTGCGGTGATTGCCTATAAACAACCTGCGACTCGCGGGGATATAGAGCAAGTTAGGGGCGTCGCTGTAAGTAGCCATATTATAAAAACGCTTACGGAACGACATTGGATAAAAGTGGTTGGACATAAAGAAGTGCCGGGACGGCCCTCGTTATATGCTACAACCACAGAATTTTTAGCCTATTTTGGCTTAGAGACGCTGGCGGATTTACCGTCACTGTCGGATGCTGAGTCATTGCAAGCACTGTTTCATGAACAAAAGTTTGATGGACAAAACACAGCGCTTGAAACCATAAAAGAAGAGTCTACTAATGAGTGAAAAATTGCAGAAAGTCTTGGCCCGTGCAGGCCATGGCTCCCGTCGTGAGATGGAGGCATGGATTGCTGCAGGTCGAGTTAGTATTGACGGAGAGATTGCTAAGCTCGGTGATCGTATCGAGTCTGATGTTAAAGTTAGAATTGATGGTCGCGCAGTTTCGGTTAAATCATCTGAAGAGGTTGTTTGCCGTGTGTTGGCATACCATAAACCTGAAGGTGAAATTTGTAGCCGTAAAGATCCAGAAGGGCGCCCAACAGTTTTCGACCGTTTGCCAAAAACCAAAGATTCACGCTGGGTTGCGGTTGGTCGTTTGGACATCAATACCTCAGGTTTGTTGCTCTTTACCTCCGATGGTGAACTTGCGAATCGCTTGATGCATCCATCAAATGAAGTCGAGCGAGAATATGCGGTTCGTACCTTTGGTAAAGTTGAAGACGCAGCAGTTCAGCGTTTACGCCAAGGGGTGATGTTGGAAGATGGCCCCGCAAATTTTGATAGCGTCAAGCCAGCGGGCGGCGAAGGCATAAACCAATGGTGGCACGTGACTTTGGCGGAAGGGCGTAACCGTGAAGTTCGTCGTTTGTGGGAGTCGCAAGAAGTCCAAGTGAGCCGCTTGATCCGCGTTCGTTATGGCATGATTGAACTTCCTAAATCTTTGCCACGTGGCGGCTGGATTGAGCTTCCTATCGAACAAGTGAACTACTTGCGCAAACTGGCCGGGATGGAAGAAGAAACTCGAACTTTGCTTGGTACAGATAAGCATAGTATTGCGCGTTCAAAAGTTCGTAGCGCTAAAATTCGCCGTGCAGTTCGTAAGCATAAGACGACGTCGGGTAAACCTTCTGCGGGCAAATCTGCTAGCCGTCGCCGCGACTGATCGCGAATTGATAGCGAGTTTATTACTCTCAGAAATTAAAAATGCCGCAATATGCGGCATTTTTTGTGTTGATTTGTGTATAAAATTTTTAACTGCACTTCATTCAGAGCTGATACATACGACATGAGGTATTGTCATTCTGTCGTTGCGAATATGAGTGATATCGCGACAGACTTCTTATATCGCTATTGTGCGTTGAGAGACTGGCCATTGATAGCCTGAGAATCTTCGCCCATTAAATAAGTATAAGTGGGCATCAGTTCTTCAGGTGTTTTTAAACTCATTGGGTCTTCAGCTGGATACGCATTCGCTCGCATTGGCGTACGCGTTGCACCAGGATTAATTGCATTGACTCTTACCTTACTTCCATCGCATTCATCTGCTAATACTTGCATCATTCCTTCTGTTGCAAATTTAGAAATGGCATAAGCGCCCCAGTACGCGCGGCCCTTTCGGCCAACACCACTAGAGGTAAACACAACGGATGCTGATGCTGATTTGCGTAAAACTGGCAATAGCGCTTTTGTCATATTCGCTTGCGCTATGACATTGACTTGTAAGACCTCGGTTAGTGACTGAATATCGGTATGCTCGAACGGTCCAAGAACACCCAAAAGGCTAGCATTATGCAGAAGTCCGTCTAAATGGCCAAATTGGCCTTCGATGGTTTCTGCCATATCTTTATAGTTTTGTTCGGTAGCACCTTTTAAATCTAGTGGAATAATCGCAGGCTGTGGATAGCCTTTGCTTTCAATCTCATCATAAACCGCTTCAAGTTTCTTCACTGTTTTCCCCAGTAAAATAACAGTGGCGCCAAGGCGGGCATATTCAATGGCTGCAGTACGTCCAATACCAGAGCCAGCACCTGTAACTAAGATTATTTTTTCTTTAAGAAGATTTTCTTGAGCTTGATATTCCAACATAGGTTGATTTTTCTCCTTGGCGTAAAACCGCGTCATTTCTAGGTTCTATTCTGTAGCTAATGCCTGTTTTAAACAAATGACTGTTTAAAAAGCAAAGTTAACCCACTTTGATGTGACAAAAATGTAGCTAACTCTATATTTTTACGTTAACTTGATCACAGTTTAGGGCTATTGTTAGCCCTGTTGGTCATGTAATTTTGGGTATTGTGACCAATTTCTTGGGGAAAACAAAACTATTAAAACAAGATTTGGGGAAAAAAGATGAAAAGACTCTTTTTGGGTGTAGCAATTGCTTCTGCTTTGGGGCTAACAGGATGTAGTGAAGACAGTGTCAATGAGCTCAAGGAAAAAACTGAGCCGCTCATCCCTTTATCCCGAATCTCATTTGATCCTGCGAATGCGGTCGTGCCGTTACCAAACGATCTGCTATTTAGTGGTACGACAGACGGTACCTTACAAATACCTGGCGAAGATTCAGGTGACTACACAGACCCACAAATTGCATTAGGCTCGTTAGATGGTTGGTCAACAAGCTCTCCAATTAGTATTGCAGTTGATTTAGCGATGTATGATCAAGATGGTGATGCATCTAATGGTGCTGAAACCCAGCTAAGCTTGATGGCTTCTTCTGTATTCCAACCGGGCGCAGTGCGCGTGTTCGAAGCGGTCGTGGGTGGCGCTTTATCTTCTAAGGATGAATGTAAGGCGATGCCATCCGTTTCTGCTTGTGAAGTTGGTGAAGAGTTGATGTTTGGCGTTGATTTTGTCTCCAAAGCATCGGGTAACACCATTGCCATTGTACCGTTAAAGCCTTTAAAGCCGGGAACCTCCTATGTATATGCAACCACAAATCTGATCCAAGATTCAGAAGGTCGCCCTGTGGACAGCTCTTCAACCTATGGCTTGCTACGCCTAGACATTGAAACTTTACCGCTTGAAACGCCGGAACAGCTACAGCTCCAAACCCTAGTCAACTCCTATGAAAAGGGAATTGCTGCAGCCCATGGTGTTGATTTAGAAACAATTAGCTATACGGGTCTATTTACAACGCAATCAGTAGCTGATGTATATGAAATTACCAAGCTGCAAATGGTCACACCGATGTCACCATATGCGCCAGGACTAAGCGTGCCAACGCCGCACCCTCTTGGAATTACTGTCGCGCAAGCTGCGGGACTCACCCCTGAAGATGGTGTGGCTTATGCGCTGGCTAGCCTTGCCGATGTATATACCGCTGAATTGACGGTACCGATTTATGGCGAATGTTCCTCAGTCAATTGTTTAGATGGAGCAACGCCTCTGGTCAATGGTAGGTGGAAAGCACTAGGCGATAGCCCTGTGTCAGTTTTGAGTGCACTTCAGGCCGGTACATTGAGTCAGGCCAATTACTTTACTCAGGCACAAGCAAATGGGATTGAAGACCCTGTCGCAGCGTTGTCTAATCCAGCTTTACTCGTCGGTAAACAGTGGACGTTAGATGATGGTGAAACCCCAACGGATCCGACGAAGCATCTAACGAAGTTTAATCCGGTACCAGCCATTTCAACGTTTAATGGTGCTCCGGTATTTGAAACGATGCCAGTACTGATTTCAATGCCAAATGCTGAGCGTTTGCAAGCGTTTTACGAGTCTCAAGGTGGAAGCTTCTCAGCGCCTATGGGCGGCTGGCCAGCGACAATTGCCTTGCATGGCATCGGTGGCGGTAAAGAAATGTCGCTAGCTTATGCTGGTGCCTATGCGGCGAAAGGCGTCGCTACAATCGCAATTGACATGCCACTGCATGGTGCTCGCGGTTTTGATGCCAATGGCGATGGTATCTATGAAGTCTCTGCCAGCTCACCAGCATATGGCGCAGTAGTGCAACCAGATCCAATGCAGCCTAATCCGTTTGCGAATGGTGACATTTTGGCGTTCATTAACATCGGTAGCACTTTGTCTGTACAGGCGAACTTCCGTCAAGCAATTATGGATCATTTAGGTCTGCGCCTTGCACTTACGGGCTTGGCCCAAGGTCTAGCCCAAGCTGGTGCGCCACAAATATTTGATGCAAGCAAAATTAGCCTGCAAGGCTTAAGCCTAGGTGGCATCGTTGGCACTGCAGTATCGACTTATGCCAACACAGGTTTAGTTGATCCGCGCTCTGGTACAGAACTTCCGAATGCGTATGCAACCGTTGGATCTTCACTGGTCGCGCCAAGTGGTGGCCTGGCAGGCTCATTCGCCGGCTCTGCATCTTTTGGCCCGGTATTGTTTGAAAACATCACTGCAACAGAAGCTTTCCAAGCTCTGGTTGATGAAGCAAACACGAGTGGATTTGAGCCAGATTCTGCAGAATATGCCGCGCTTGTACAAGCGGTATACGCTGAGTTTATTCCTACATTTGCATTTGCTGTTCAAACCGCTGTTGATGCAATTGACCCGATTAACCACGGGGGCATGCTCGCGGCGACAGGAACACCAGTGCATTTAGTTGAAGTCGTCGGTGATGGTGCTGATAACCTTGGTGATCAAACTTTGCCAAATGCCGTCGAAGGCTTCCCGCTTTCAGGCACCGAACCGTTAATTGCAAGTCTAGGTCTTGACTGTGTTGATGCAACAGCGGCTGGGTCAGGAGTCACTCGGTTTGCGAAGGGACACCACAGTTCATTAGTGAGCCCGAGTGAAGTCCCGGGTGTGACCGATGGATTTGCCGCTGCAGCAACAGCTGAAATGCAAGGGCAAGTGTCTAGTTATGCAGCATCAGCGGCAGCGGGTAGCGCAAGTATAGTGGTTGGCGATAGTAGTTTGTTACAAACTTGTGCTAACTAACTAGTAAACCATATAAAAAACCCGGCACTTGCCGGGTTTTTTTATGGTTAAATAGCCTCTAGAATATCGCGTCAGCAGTGTAAACGTTTCGACCGTTTATAAATCTGTACCAGATACAACCCAATCTGGATGCTGAAGTAACTTTGTGGGTAGAAGCCGGAGTGAATTTTGGAATTTTTATACGAGTATGGATTGTTCTTTGCGAAAGCAGTCACCTTTGTTGCAGCAGTTGCTGCGATTGTGATGATCGTGGTTGCAGCAGGTATGAAGCCTAAGGGGGATAAGGGTGAATTAAAGATAACGAATCTTACCGAAGACCTCGATGAATTAAAGCACGGAATGAAGCAAGAGCTTCTTCCAAAGAAAGCATTTAAAGCCTACGAAAAGCAAAGAAAGGCGGAGCAAAAAGCTAAAGAAAAAGCTGCTGATAGCAATGGTAAGCCAACGGATAAACGAGATATGCGTATATTCGTCCTCGACTTTAATGGCAGTATTGATGCCAAAGAAGTAAGTGCTTTACGAGAGGAAGTGTCTGCGATCATAGCCATTTATGAAAAGGGCGATGAAGTCATTGTTAATGTTGAGAGTGGTGGTGGCATGGTACATGGATATGGCCTTGCTTCAAGTCAATTGGATCGACTTCGCCAAGCAAAAATTCCATTATCAATCTGTGTGGATAAGGTGGCAGCAAGTGGCGGCTACATGATGGCTTGTGTAGCAGAAAAGATTTATGCCGCACCTTTTGCAATCGTTGGCTCAATCGGCGTTGTTGCACAATTACCAAACTTTAATCGCTTGTTGAAAAAACATGAAATTGATTATGAGCAACATACTGCTGGCGATTTTAAACGGACTCTCACGGTATTTGGAGAAAATACTGATGAAGGTCGAGAAAAGTTTCAGCAAGAACTTGAAGAAACACATGTTTTATTCAAGTCTTTCATTGCCCAATACCGACCGAATGTTGATCTTGAAAAAGTGGCAACAGGTGAGCATTGGTATGGTCAGCAGGCGATTGAACTTGGACTGGTCGATGAAATTTCAACAAGCGACGATGTGATTATGGCGCTAGCTAAAGAGCGAACAGTATTAAAGCTCAAGTATAAAACCAGAAAGACTTTGGCTGATAAAGTGGCCCATGGGGCTTCGGCATCATTTTCGGCCATATTTGATCAGTTTGCCTCAAAAAACCAACCGTTAAAGTAATAGATAACTGAGGACTGGTTCTTGGAATACAGTCCTACTCAACCCCCTCAAGCGAGCCGTGAGGGCTTGGTTGAGGGCTATGAGTGATGAAAGCTTTAAGGCTAGTGCTGCGCTGCCCTTTCATTTGCGAGAAATCTGCGCATTGCAAAGGCCGTATTCAATGTTGCACCTTCACGAGGAATGATTACGCGGAAGTCACCCACAAAATTGATGCATCCTTTTCACTGGTTGAAATGACTGCATGCCCCATGGTTGCATCATAATAAGCACTGTCTCCTTCATCCAAAGTGACAGGCTCATAGTACTCGGTCAAGAGCTGCACTTGACCATGCAGTACAAATAAGAACTCTTCCCCTTCGTGACGTACCCAATCCCCATACTCTTCAAAGCTACGTGCATGAATTGCTGTTTTGTAAGGCAGCATTTTTTTATTGCTCAGTTGTGTCGCTAACAGTTCATGCTCATAAGTTGGCGTTGGGTGAGGTTTACCTGAGCCAGATTTCGTGATGTCTCGGCGCCCAGTAGCTTGGACCTTTTTAGGTTTTGTAAATAGCTGCGGAAGATCAATCCCAAGCCCTGTCGCTAGTTTTTGCATCACCATAAATGTTGGTGACAGCTGTTCATTTTCAATTTTTGAAAGCGTTGACTTGGCAAGGCCTGTAAGCTTGCTGGCTTCCTCAAGAGTGAGCTTGTTCTTGGTGCGGATGGCTTTTAGTTGTTTGCCGATATTGACGGTTTCGACCTTACTCTCGGTTCCTTCTTGCTTTGCGAGAACCATCGAGGGATAAGTATCGCGAACACTATTGTCTGCCATATTGAATTCACTTGAGTCATTTGTTTTTATGCGCTTATTGTTACACATTCACGGGAATACAGGTACTGATCTGTATTCAATGTGAACCACGGAAGTCTGTACGCCACAGCGCTCACATTTCTACTCTACCCAGTGCAATACATCTCGAATAATAGACCATCTCGGTTGCTCTTCTTTTGCACCGACACCAAGCATCCAATAATCGTAGAACTTCTGTTGATGCCCATCGACTCTGCGTAATTTCTGCCAATTGTTAATGTAGTTCAATAGTGATTGGTTATTGGGTGCGACAGCGTATGCAACAGGGTAGCGGCTATTATTCTCTAGAATTGCGACACCATAGCTTGGGAAAAACAATGTCCAAGCTGAGCCTGCCTCCGCACTAATGATGACAGCATCATACTTGTCATCTTTTTGTCTAAAAAACTGTTGATAGGCTCCAATTTTGACAAAGCGAATACCTGGTAGTGTCCGTTTCACGTTTTCGACTCGGTCATCATGCTCTACGTAGGCGATTGTAATGTTTTCCATTTGGCGTATTGAGTCATTTCGTTTAAAGCGATTGACAAGGTAATCCTTGGTGGCAACGGCGAGATTTAACTCTAAAATTGGGTCGCTATAACTTAATTGATCCATTTGCTGAATATCCATTGCTAGCCCTGACATTGCGATATCAAAATAACCTGCTTGCAGCGCTTGAGCTAACTCTCCTTGTCGAAAAGGAACAAATTCGACTTGTACATTTAAATCGTTCGCGAGTTTACTGGCCATTGCGGTGTCAAACCCGACGAGCTTGCCTGCATTATTATAATAACTGAAGGGCACGTTGCTCGGTATATAACCAACTCGCAGTAATCCACGCTCGCGAATGTGTTGAATGCTCGCAATGGGTTGGGTGGGTGTTTCTCCTAATATAGGACGTTGGCGGTTTACCTTTGTGGGCACCTTGTCGGCCACTTGCATGTTGGCAATAACACTGCTGGTTGTTTCTGGTGGGTTGATAAATAGCCCCATGCCGATTTTGAGTGTCATTAGGGTTAAGCCAATGCCCAAACTTGTACCTATCGCGAGCTTGAGGAGTTGTGGTGGTTTGGCTCTTAGCCGTTTTGCAAATAAGCATGCGGTGAGTAACGTGAGAACAAACAGGTTCATAGTCGCTGTAATTGAGCCAAACTTGCCTGTGATAAAGCCTGCCATCACGAATAGTTGAAAAAGGTCTGCAGGAAGATGGGCGAGGTTTAAAAGAAATGGGATCGCAACATAGACGCTACCAAACAAGGAGAGTAGGCCACTAATGGATAAAGATGCTAAATCTGTCAATTCAATTGGAGTGCCATTAAACCATCCGGCGAAATAGACAAAAAGAATTACCGTCAATTTGCCGATATTGGGGAAGGTGTAAGCAATTGGCACTAGGATTTCAATAAGGGTTGCGTTGTCTTCTGTTAAAGCGTGATGACTTTTCATCACCTGCTTACATTCATCAACGATAACAGGAATGACGATAAAGATATTGCCTGTGGCAAAGGCCGTTACAAGACTAGACTTGCTGATATTTAAGGTTTGTTGGAAGGTGATTGGAGTGAGTGAAGCAACTATCCATGGCAAGATGATAAATGTCAGTAACAAGCACATCAAAAAGTAGCTGACTAAATAAACTTGCATGCTTGCAAATTCGTCAATGCCCATTGTTCCAGCTGCAGCTGCAGACATGGCGAAAATACCTATGGGTAAGACTTTTACTAATCCTTGGGTGATCCGACCAAAAGTTTCCCCTACAGTTTGCATTAGTGACAAAATAGGTTGCTTGCTTTGTTCGTCTATACCAATTAACGCAAGTCCTATTGCCATGCTAAAAACCACCATCGCCGGCACATATCCATCTGCCATCGACTCAAATGGGTTGGCTGGTATATATAGTTTGAAGTAGTCAATGGGTTGCACTGGCTCAATACTACTTACACTGAAAAATGACGCGGCTTCAAATATTGGGAATGAGACGGGCACAAATGCGATAACGACTAAGCCGACCGCCCAAAGCAAGGCCATAATGGCGCCGGCTCGACTAAAAATTAACATGGCGGTACTTTGTTGAAGTTTACCGATACCGCCGATTAACGACACGATGATAAATGGCAAAACCGTCATCTGCATGAGCAATATTACTGCCGTGCCAATATGACTTAACCAGCCAACAGATTCTCCAAAAAACAAACCGACGCCTGCGCCAACGAACATGGCCAAGATCATTCTTGTGGAGCTGCTCATCGTGCGTAAAAATTTCAGCATTGGATTTAACCCATCTTCAATTTTTTATGTTTAGTTATTTGTGAGTTCTTGAGTGATCCATGGCAGCATAAATGCCGTAATTATAGGTTGTGCTTCGGTATTTGGATGAATTCCGTCTCTTTGCATTAGCGATGGGTCAACGGCCACTTGCTCCATAAAAAAGGGTGCCAAAGTGATGTTTTCTGATTGTGAGACACTGATAAATGCATCACTGAACAATTTAGAGTAACGCGGGCCGTAATTTGGCGGCACCATGACTTGAGATAGTAAGACCTTGGCACCGGATTGCTTTGAAAGTTGAATCATTTTTGTAAGATTGTTTTTCAATTGTTGGGGAGGGAAACCGCGTAATCCGTCGTTGCCACCAAGTTCTATAAAAACTAAGTCAGGTTGGGTGCGCTCAAGCAGGGCGGGGAGTCTACGTAATCCGCCCGCAGTGGTTTCGCCACTCACAGAGCCATTAATAATGGTATGTTGGGGTATTTTATTTTGTAATAAATTGACCCAGCCTTCTGATTGCTCAACCCCATAGCTTGCGCTTAAGCTATCACCTAAGATTAATACAGTGCTTGCTGATACACTGAAACTTGCACACAAGAGAGTGCAGGCAAGCAGTATAAAACGACAGAGTTGTCGATGAATTTTAGAATAAAAGCAGGATTTTATGTCTAATAATAGTGCCATTCGAGTTACCCGTTTAAATAAAACTGTCAATACGCAGGAGGGGATGTTGACTATCCTCGACGGCATTTGTATGGAAGTCAAGCATGGCGAGAGTGTGGCTATTTTAGGTCCCTCTGGATCAGGAAAGTCAACATTACTTGGTTTACTTGCAGCGTTAGACTCTCCGACCGCTGGAGAAATTCATTTAGACGGTACGGCTTTGTCGACATTGAATGAAGAGGGGAAAGCTTTACTCCGAAAGCAAAAAGTTAGCTTCATTTTTCAGTCGTTTATGCTTGTTGATACCTTGAATGCGCTCGAGAATGTTATGTTGCCAGCAGAGCTAGCAGGGATCAAGGATGCCAAACAAAAAGCGGAAGCAATGTTGACCCGTGTTGGTTTATCTCATCGGTTGAATCATTTCCCTAATCAATTGTCAGGTGGCGAGCAACAAAGAGTCGCGATTGCTCGTGCGTTTATTGGCGAGCCTAAAGTACTATTTGCAGATGAGCCAACGGGTAACCTTGATGGTGCAAACAGTGACAAAGTGGCGGATATGTTGTTTGAATTGAACCAAGAAAACCATACTACTTTGGTCCTCGTAACCCATGATTTAGCGCTGGCCAACCGTTGTCAGCGACAATTTATTATGGACTCGGGAGAGCTCACCGAAAAAGATGCCCAGTTGAGATCTGTCGACACGACGGAGCAACAGCAAAATGCTTCAGAAGGTGAATCAGAGGTAAGCACATGGAACTAGCGTTAGCATGGCGCTTGTTCAAGCGAGAGCTGTTTCAAGGTCAATTGGTTTTAATCATCCTTGCGATAACCCTGGCAGTACTTTCGGTCAGTGGATTAGCGAGAGTTAGTGAACGGTTGCAAGTTGCTATTAATGGTCAAGCATCTAAGTTCATTGCTGCGGATCGAACGATCAACTCCCCTGTTGAAATTGACACCGCAATCATTGTTGCTGCCAATGATTTGGGTATTCAGCATGTGAAAAATTTGCAGTTTAATTCCATGGTCTTTGCTGGTGACAAACTGCAACTTGTTACCGTGAAAGCGGTAGAAGCCGATTACCCTTTAAAAGGAGACATTGAACTTATTACCGGGAAAACTCAAGGGCTGCCCGCACTTGGCGAACTTTGGTATGAAACACGTTTGGGTGGGATCCTGGGTTATCCACCTTCTTTAGAGTTGGGAAATAAGGCTTTTGTGTTATCGGAGGAGATCAGTCGGTTACCAGATGCGGGATTTAATCCGTTTGCATCCTCTCCAGTGGTATTAATGCGTATGGAGGATGTTGCGGCAACAGGAGTAATCCAGCCCGGCAGCCGTGTGACTTATCTCTACCAGTTTACGGGGGATGCGCAAGCGCTAGAAAAGTTTGAAGCGTTAGCAAAGCCATTATTAAATACCAGTCAACGTTGGGTCGATGTGCAATCTGGTGACTCGCCAATTGCTAGTGCAGTTAAGCGCGCTGAGCGTTTTTTACTTTTGGCAAGCTTGCTTGGCATCGCACTTGCCTGCGCGGCCATTGGTATTGCCGCACAACGTTATTGCCAGCGGCATTATGATGTTGTAGCTATGCTAAAAACCTTTGGTGCCTCCAGTCGTCAAATTCGCTGGCTATTTGGTGCGCACCTACTTCTTGTTACTCTGGTTGGTGTGGTCCTTGGAATACTGGGTGGCTTCGTGCTGGACTATGGCATTTCACAGATGCTTCCCGTTGAAATTGCTGCTTACTCGCCGCCATACACTCGTCCAGTAATACTTGGGCTTGCAACAGGGCTAATCAGTGCGTTCATGTTTTCGGCATACCCATTGATGCGATTGCTTGCCATTCCGCCATTAAGAGTACTGCAGAAACAACTTGAAGGCTTACAGTTTGGAATGTGGTTGCACTTGTTATTAAGCTTAACTGCGATGGCAGTACTCGGGTATTTATACTCACAAAGCTTAACTTTAACCCTCACCGTGGTTGCAGCAGTATTACTGTTAGGTGTGCTGCTTAGTGTGCTTGGTTTCATCATGATAGGTGCTGGGCATCGAGTTGGAATGCGCACAACAAACCCGTTGCAACTTGCGCTCGCTGGACTTCGTCGCCGTGCTCGACAAAATGCAGTTCAGCTGGTTGGGTTTAGCAGCGCGCTCGTATTGTTATTAGTGATTTTAGCGCTTCGACAAGACTTATTGAATGAATGGCAAAAGCAGTTGCCAGAGAATGCGCCCAATTATTTTCTGGTGAATATTGCGCCAGATGAATCTCAACCACTATCGAGCTTCTTACAGCAACGGGCAGTCGAATCGACTGACATTTATCCTGTGGTTCGTGGTCGCCTCACTCATATCAATGACGAAGTATTAATATCAAATGCTCAGAAAAAAGCTGGTGAAACAGGTCGCGTTGGGATTTCTAGAGAATTGAATCTTACGTGGCGAAATACAATGCCGCCAAACAATGAATTACTTGAGGGGCATTTTAATCAAAAATCAAATGAAGTCTCAGTGGAATCCGGTGTTGCCGAGCGTCTTGGTGTAGGCATCGGTGACAAGCTAACCTATAACATCGATAATCAACCACTCACTGTCACTGTTGCAAGTATTCGAGCAGTTCATTGGGAAACCTTACAACCCAATTTCTTTATGATTTTTACAGAGCAAGCGCTGCAGCCTTTTGCCTATACCTCGATGATGAGCTTTCATTTAGATTCTAGTCAGCAACAGGTCGTATTGGATTTAATTCAACAATTTCCAACCATATCGATCATTGATGTCGGTGCAATGGTGGAACAATTGAGGCAAATTGTTGATCAAGTATCGTTGTCGTTAACTCTAGTGTTAGTGCTTGTTTTGTTAGCAAGTGCATTGGTACTAATCGCACAAACCGAGGCGGGAATGGCTACTCGGCAGTCAGAACTTGCGGTGTTACGAACTTTTGGTGCTTCGGGGTGGTTGTTAAAACTAGCAACGGGTTTTGAATTTGCATTGCTTGGTGGGATTGCTGGGGTGCTTGCTGTGATTGTCGCGGAGTTTACCCTGTATTTACTCAAGACGCAGGTGTTTGAACTACAGGTCTTTATGCATTGGCCTTGGTGGGGCATCGCACCGCTCGCTGGAGCAAGCATCGTTGCTGTGCTAGGAATGTGGCGATGCCGTCAACTTTTGAATAAGAGTTGTCGAGAGTTATTACAGCCTGCTTAGTGATAAACAACGGGAAATCATTTTTAAGTTGAACATGGTTCGATAGTGACAATTTGTAAAGCGGCTATTTTAGCCGCTTTTTCTTTTATATTCATTTGAAATGAAATGTAGTAGAGGCAAGCGATAAGCCAGAGGTTGGGTGATTAAAAGTCACAATGGCCAAATTGCGTTCTGTATCGTTTGCAGCTGACCTATTCGTGATCAGCCTTTTAATTATGGCAAAGTTCCGGTTTAGCAAATAAGTTATCTAAAGCGTCTTGAATATAGGGAAAGCGAAATTGAAAACCACTAAGTAATGTTCTGCCGGGATAAACAAATTGCCCTTCTGTCAGTAGCTCTGACATCTCGCCCATCGCTAATTTCAGCGCGATAGCGGGGGTTGGAATAAAAGCTGGACGTTGAATGGCTTTACCTAGAGCCGTTGCAAAATCTTTGTTACTGACTGGATTTGGCGCCGTCGCATTGAATATTCCTTTGCATTGTGGGCTTTGTAATAAATACAGCATGAGCTCAGTTAAATCATCAATGTGGATCCAACTCATTCCTTGTTCACCATGCCCTATAGGACCACCCAGACCAAGCTTAAATGGCGGTAGCATTTTTGCTAATGCGCCACCGTTATCGCCAAGAACGATACCTATTCGAGTCACACAGACGCGAGTTAGATTGGATTGCGCTGAAAGGGCGTGAGATTCCCAGTGTTTACATACTTGATGACTGAACTCTTCTCGACCAGCACTTGCTTCATCTAATCGCTCTTTGTCTCGAGCGCCGTAAAATCCGATTGCCGATGCACTTATCAAACAATTCGGAGGGTTTTCACTGGCCTGAATAAGCGAACTAATTTGTTGGGTGATATCCCATCGGCTTTTACATATTTTATCTTTTTGAGCAGGGCTCCAGCGCTTCGCTACAATGGGTTCACCAGCAAGGTTGATCACCGCATCATAGTCATTGAGCTCCGACAACCCGTTTAGATCGCTGAGGTAATCGACTTTGTCTGCAAATTCCTTTTGCGCTTTTTCGATGTTCCGGGTTAATACCGTGATTTGATGTTCAGGAAGGAGCTTTTTGAGAAGGTGAGAACCAACAAATCCAGTTGCACCAGTCACTAGTATTTTCATAATGGAATACCTCGATTACGCTGTAAAAATTATAATGCTGTACAGAGCAAATGCTTTATAAAAGCCTACAAATATTTATACGTCCGGAGTATAGGGATCGATCAATTCTTCTGCTTCTGGTAACACAGCTCCATCGATACTGAGTCGGCATAACGCAATGCGTGTGGCTTATCGACTTCGACTTTTGCAAATTCGACCCACTCGTGATCACTCGCGATGGCTAACACTTTGTCTGTCAGGTGCTCTAGCAGGGAAAAGCGGTTATTTTCAATCAATGCAATGATGGCTTTGGTAATTGTTCTGTAATTAAGCGCATGATCCATATTATCGCTTCGCCGTGCTTGCGCAGCACAGTAGTGGATCTCTACATTCACAATGACGTCTTGTCGATTTTCAATTTCTTCGTCCTTAATTCCAATAAAAGTGCGTAGTCTCAAGTTTTTAATGCGTATAATGGCAGTTTCTGGTTTCATATCCGTGATGACCTTTTCATGCATAATTGCGCTTAACGAGCCGGAAATTTACGTTGTAAATGTGACTATTATGTTATAGCAATCGTTTAATATTGCTAGTAGGAATTGATTTAACAAGGATTTTTAGCTGAATGGCCAAACTGAATAATTCAAGCATTGCGTTCCGAGGCTTTGCAACCATGGCATTTCTTGTGGTTATCCTCGCTGGTGTGAAGGCTGCCAGTCCAATCGTGGTTCCCTTTGTCTTGTCCGCGTTTATTGCCGTGATTTGTAATCCGGTTATTGGGTTTATGACTCGCTACAAGTTACCAAAGCCACTGGCAGTGATGTTACTGATGGCTTTTATTGTGATGATGGGGCTGTGGTTAGCGAGCCTAGTGGGGAGCTCAGTCAATGAGTTCACGAAGCAATTACCTTTCTATCGTGTGCAATTGATTGAGCAGTTCTCATGGATTATCCAGAAGCTGCAGGCTTTTAACATTCAGATCTCTAAAGAGCAGGTATTGGCTTACTTTGACCCTGGGATGGCGTTGTCAATGACAACGAATATGTTGTCAGGTGTTGGCAATGTCATGGCTAACCTGTTTTTGATTATTTTGACCATTGTCTTCATGTTGTTTGAAGCAGATTCATTGCCAAAGAAAGTGCATTTAGCGCTTGATGACCCTGAAATGCGCCAACAACAAATAGACCGTTTTTTGTCATCTGTGAACCAGTATATGGTGATCAAGTCGTTGGTTAGCCTCGCGACAGCGATGATTGTTGGAGTGGGTTTAGCCATTATTGGCGTTGATTATGCGCTGTTATGGGCAGTGCTGGCATTCTTGTTTAACTATATCCCGAATATTGGTTCAATCATCGCAGCTATTCCCTCGATTTTATTGGCGTTTGTTCAAATTGGCCCTGCTGCTGCCGGAGCGACTGCAATCTTATATCTTTCAACAAATATGGTGATGGGTAATGTCGTTGAACCGAAATTTATGGGCAAAGGCCTCGGTTTATCAACATTGGTCGTGTTCTTATCTTTGATTTTCTGGGGGTGGCTACTTGGTTCGGTTGGTATGCTTCTTTCGGTGCCATTGACGATGATTGTTAAAATTGCGCTAGAAAGTAGCACCAATGGCAACTGGTTAGCAATCATGCTAGCTGATGATGTCGACGATAAGATTAAGGTGCGGCAACAAGAAGAGCCGCAAGCTGATGAAGCTCTTGCTTCGACGGATTTAGCTGAAAAGAGCTCTGATGAATAGGGGTTAAAATTTCTGTTGCTTTGGACGCGCTGAACTCACAAACCCGAATGAAATATAGAATCAATTAAAAATTAGTGGTATTGCATGCAAGAATTTTTTACATCCCTCGAGCAAGTTCAACTCGGTGATGAAGTAAAGCGGTTGTTTCATGGTCGTGGTGGTCGTTATCCTGGCTGCGAACATTTGTGTTTAGATTGGTTTCCTCCTGTTATGTTATTGACCAGTTTTCAAGAGTTGAACACTGAAGCACGTAATGAACTGACACAATGGATTTCGGCACAATGGCCAATTTGGTGTCAGCAAAGTCGCTATGAAAACCCAGAGCTAAATCTGGTGTATCAATACCGTAGTGGAAGCCAAACACAAACCGACATCGTATGTGGAGAAGTACCTGATCAGCATTGGGTGAAAGAAAATGGGCTCAAGTTCAACGTCCATCTTCCTCGAGGACAAAATCATGGTTTGTTTCTTGATATGTGTTATGGCCGAAAATGGGTACAGCAACATGCGCAAAACAAATCTGTGTTGAATTTGTTTGCCTACACCTGTGGTTTTTCTGTTGCAGCGCTATCAGGGGGGGCAACGGGTGTGATTAATATCGATATGAGCAAGGGCGCGTTATCCGTTGGTAAACAAAATCATGTTGCGAATGGTTTTGCCGAAAATGCACGTTTTTTTGGTCATGATATTTTTAAATCTTGGGGCAAGCTTAAAAAATTTGGACCGTATGATCTAGTGATTGCTGATCCTCCCAGCAACCAAAAAGGAAGCTTTGTTGCGACAAAAGATTATGTTCGACTTTTACGTAGACTTCCTGATTTAGTCGCTCAGGGTGGTGAAGTACTGCTGTGTTTAAATGCACCACAACTCGACAGTCAGTTTTTGAAGCAGCAAGTGGCAGATGCTGCACCCCAGTTAGAGTTTGTAGAACGGATTGCTAATCCGGAAATCTTTGCTGATATCGATGAAGAAAAATCTCTGAAGGTGCTGCGTTACCGCTTGAAGTGAGTAACCTAGCTCATGAATTAGCACGTTATACGGGCAGGTTCTCCCATGGTTTTATTATCAAAAAGCCGATGTCAAATCATGACATCGGCGTTTTGGATAGTTGCATTAAATTTTAGTAATTCATCTTTTCTGCGATGCTAGACTGGCCATGGCTTTCAATTACTTTCGCTATTTCATTTTGCTCTTGATGCCGCAAAGAAGATATCTCTGTGCAAATTTTATCTTGTACATCGAGAGGCATATGCATGTTTTCCATGAACATTCTTATACTGAGCATATCTCCTTGATCAAACAATGAGGCGAGTTCTTGAGCTTCATATTCAACGAGTGTATTCATAGCGTTTCCTCCTTAATGTTTAATCAATAGCAGACTGGCAGCGACTCGTTAGATTTTTATCGTATGAGGAGGTAACTACGCCTTATATAAAAAGCCGAACTGAAAGTCTTTCAGTAATTACTTTCAGTATTAGGCTCGAAAACACTGTTTTCGGTGACACAGCTCCGTTTGAGTGAAAGTTTTGTGTAATTTTGTGATCTGGATTGGTATTATGGCGCTGAAGTATTAGAACTTCTCGAAATTCAAATTGTAGTGCTTTGCCGTTGTCTTTATTGATTTCGCTGAAGTGTAACCTCAATCATTAGGAGCGATTATGGAAGTTCAAGAATACCAAGATGCGTACTATCAAGTAAAAGATGACGTTGCTGAATCTCTGCCATTTGAGGCAGAAGAAGAGGCCTGTATTGATTAAGCCTAGAGCTTAACAAAGAATACAAAGTGGGCGGAACCAGTATTGTTAGGTGAACAGCTAAAATCTGTCGCTTAACGAAGGGAATTCCGCCTTTTTTATGGGCGTAAATAACCGCTGTCATTGGCGGGATTGTCTAGGCTTAGACGTTAAAGCCGCTCCCTACATACACTTCCTTGGCGTACAGTCTAAATTGCAACATGCAACTCTATTGCTTTTCCAGTGTATCTATTATTTCTCTACCTTGAGTCGTGTTTGAGCCCGAGGCGTGCCTACTACTTTATCTATCCCCCTGTTTTGGTTACTTTTGTTGATAAATAGTCGCTGAAAGCAAGTTAACGCCAAATGTGATGGGCTGAACTGATGACAACCTAAGATCTATCTTATATCTAGTCTATTTTTAAGTTTGATTTGCTTGACCTGTCTACAACTTTATAGTTTAAGGTAGCGCACTCTCAAAACCTTAGGTTGATAATGTACAAAATTTCTGAGCTCGCACGAGCAGCTGGCCTATCGAGAACAACAATATTGTACTACGAAAAGATAAATCTCATTCGTGGTCAAAGGTTAGAGAATCGTTATCGTGTGTATAGCGATGATGATCTTCAACGGTTGCGTCTCATACAACAATTGCAGGCGGGTGGATTGACCTTAAGTGAGTGTAAGAAATGTCTTGATGCAAAATTGGATCGGCAGCTATTGCAGCAACGGCTAAACAAGTTAGATCAAGAAATTCGACAAAAACAGCAGTCTCGGCGTTTGCTCGCAGGGTTAATGGGAGAGGGGACGATGACAGATTGGCATGGTGAGCTAGGCAAGTTAGCTCCTGATGCTCATTTGGATTGGTTGAAACGTCAGGGTTTTAGTGAAAAAGAAGCGTTACGTTTGAGGTGGTTATCAAAAGATATGAATGAGCATGATTTATATATGGCTGACTTTATGAAAGTGTTTGAGCCGCTAGAGTACTGGGGACCTGGTAGTCCGAGTGATACACAAAAAGCTTTTGCTTTTGTACCAATATCCACAAAACATATTTTGGAGATCGGTTGTGGACAAGGACTTGCGACTCAAGTCCTGTTGACCATTAGTGACGCTGCTGTGACAGCGCTCGACAATGAGCAGCCAGCGCTCGATCGTTTAATGTGCAAACTCCAGCAACAAGGGTTATCAGACCGGGTACAGCCCGTTTGTGCAAGTATGACGTCTTTGACATTTTTAGAGAAAAGTTATGATGTGATATGGGCAGAAGGCAGTGCTTACATTATGGGTGTCGAACAGGCACTACAAAAGTGGCGGTTAATATTATCAGATGATGGTGTGCTGGTTTTTAGTGATATGGTTTGGCGTACGCAGACACCAAGCCCTAAGTCTCAAGCGCTATGGCTACATGATTATCCAGATATTCAAACGGTCCCCACACGATTAGCGCAAATCAAGCAGGCAGGGTATGCAGTTGTTTCTCATTTTGCGCAAAGTGAACAAGCTTGGCGCAATTACTATGAGCCGTTGCAAGCTCGAGTCCACGCTTTAGCGGATGATATGCTCACCTCTCGTGCGATACAAGATATACAAAATGAAATCGATGTATGCACTGCCTTTAATCATGAGTTTGGCTATCATGTGTTTATTGTACAAAAGAAATAAAAAGGCGGTGGGTTGAAACCTGACCGCCTTTATATTGTGGGGAGTTGTGAATATTGCTGTCTATGTTAGCCGTTCACTTTAAACTTCTCAGGAACTATCTCTACAATGACCCATTTTTTTTGTTTTTTATCTTTGATTAAACGAATGGTGCGGTCGTCCAACCAATTCTGACCCCCTTTAAGTCCTTTCATTTTCACAACAACGGTGACGTCATCGGTGAACTTACGGAAGAAATCAATACTGATCTCTTCAATTTCCATCTCCACTTGTGTCATTGACAGGTTGAGCATATGACGCTGAACGGAGCCGGCAATGTGATAGTGATCGAGTAGCTCTCTTAGATGGTTGTCCACAAAAGGCTTGGCTTTTTGTACATCGCGATCTACGTATATTGCAGTAAAGAATCCAAGGGTGACTTGCTCTGGACTGAGTTGGCCACTTTGCTCAGGATTAGATCCCCCACAAGCAGTCAGAAACAATATAAATAGGGGTAAAATGAATTTGTACATAGATAGCAATCATGATTACGATAAAACAGCAGTATCTCGATAAATAACAGCCGACGCAAGATCAGCATGCTTTAGAAGGTGAGTTATTTACACTTTTAGGGAAATGTTTTAACGGCATCAACGCCATACCAAACCCAATACTGTATCTGCTCTTATGAAGTGTGTAAGGTTAGCAAAATAGGATTCGACTTGATGCCGGTTTGCTGGGGTTATAGAAAAAACCTCAAGACTTAGATTGGTTGTAAATTAATCAGTTGCCCGTTGTTTTCTTGACACTTCGCCCTTGAAGGCGCATAGATAGGGGATTGCTTTGTAAATGTTATCCACAAATTCTGTGGACAAGTTTGTTGAAGACTATTTTTGCAATGATTAACTCGTTGAATTTAGTCGAGTAAAACTGCTGTACAATTTTTAGCGTATGCAGTGTTTATCAATATAAATAAAGCACAATAAAAAAGAGCCTGTCATTTGACAGGCTCTTTTTGTTATCCAATGTAGCGTGGCTGATTAGCCTTGAGTCGCTTGGATTGCAGTCAATGCGATGGTGTAAACGATATCGTCTACCAATGCACCACGTGACAAATCGTTCACTGGCTTGCGCATACCTTGAAGCATAGGACCAATACTGATGAGGTCCGCACTACGCTGTACCGCTTTGTAGGTTGTATTACCAGTGTTTAGGTCTGGGAATACAAATACAGTGGCTTTACCAGCAACAGGGCTGTTTGGTGCCTTAGAGCGTGCAACGTTTGGCATAACCGCAGCGTCATACTGAAGAGGACCGTCAATCATTAGATCTGGACGCTTCTCTTGTGCTAAGCGTGTTGCTTCACGAACTTTATCAACATCAGAACCAACACCTGAGCTACCAGTCGAGTAACTGATCATCGCAACGCGAGGGTCAATACCAAATGCAGCAGCAGAGTCTGCAGATTGAATCGCAATATCAGCAAGTTGTTCTGCGGTTGGGTCCGGGTTAATTGCACAGTCACCATATACAAGCACTTGATCCGGCATCAACATGAAGAAGATTGACGATACAAGGCTAGAGCCAGGAGAAGTTTTGATTAACTGTAGTGGCGGACGAATCGTTGCTGCAGTTGTGTTTACAGCACCAGAAACGATACCGTCAACTTCACCTTGAGAAAGCATCATTGTGCCTAGCACCATGTTGTCTTTCAATTGTGCTTTTGCAACGACTTCGGTCAAGCCTTTGTGGCGACGAAGCTCAAGCATTGGCTCGATGTAGCTGTCACGAACAAGCTCTGGGTCAACAACCTTGACACCTTCACCTAAAGTTACACCTTGCTGCTCTGCAATACGAGTGATCTCATCTGGGTTACCCAGTAGCACACAGTTTGCAATGCCGCGCTCAGCACAGATAGCCGCAGCTTTAACTGTACGAGGCTCGTCACCTTCAGGTAGAACAACAGTCTTTTTCGCTGCACGTGCAAGCTCTGTAAGCTTGTAACGGAATGCTGGTGGAGATAGACGGTGCTCGCGTAAAGAGTTTTGTGTGACATTTTCGATCCAAGATTGGTCGATATGGCTTGCAACGAACTCTTGTACTAATTCGATACGGACTGAATCATCTACAGGTACTTCATGGTCGAAGCGGTGGATGTTCAATGCAGTCTGCCAAGTATTCGTTTCAATCAAGAATACAGGTAGGCCTGTTTCGAAAGCTTGTTCACAAAGCTTTAAGATTTCTGGCTCAAGCTCGTAGTTACCAGTGAGAAGTAGGGCACCAATTTTAGTACCGTTCATTGCAGCAAGACATGCAGCAACAACTACGTCAGGACGGTCGCCAGAAGTAACAAGTAGAGAGTCATTGATGAAATGCTCAAGAATGTTCGGCACGCTACGCGCACAGAATGTTACTTTTGATAAACGACGAGTATTCATTTCACCAGCGTTGATGATGCGTGCACGTAGGTGCTTCGCAAGATCAGATGCACGAGGAGAAACAAGCTCTAGGTTATATGGTACACAACCTAAGATTGGCATTGCTGTATCAGTTGGCATTTCAAAAATGCTCGTTTCAGCAGTACGCCCCGTATCTTGATGATCAAATACTTCAGATAAATCTGGACGGGCACGGCCTTCACTGTCTACTGGTGCGCCAACTTTGTTGATCATTGCACCAATAAGACGCTTGTTAGATTTGCCACCCCAAGCGTTGTAAGCAATCTCTAGGCGATTTCTTAGACCTTCTTGGCCATCGTTACCTGGAGTTGCTACGAAGATAACGTCCGCATCAAGCGCCTTAGCGATTGAGTGGTTGATGTCATCAACAAATGGGTGGTTGCGTGTTGGCACTAAACCTTCAACGATAAGCGTTTCAGTGTTTTCTGCGCGATCTGCTGCACGAGCAATGATTTGCTCCATAAGTACATCAGTTTGATCGCTACGAATAAGTGCTTCAGCGTGGCTCATTTCAAACGGCTCTAATGGATTAACCGTTGGAGATTTGCTCAAAATCGTCGTAGAACGCTCAGGACCATGGTCATGAGGACGTTGCTGAGAAATAGGCTTGAAGAACTGCACTTTTACGCCGTGACGTTCTAGTGCGCGAACCATTCCTAGGCTCATTGACGTTAGGCCAACTCCTGTGCCCATAGGAATTAACATAATATTACGAGACATAAAAACCTCTTATATTCGAAGCTCTGTAACAGAGTTTCTAGCTAGAATGCTAAATTAAAAAGCCGCCCGTTGATGAGCGGCTTGAATCATTTACGCGTTGATTAGCGTGATTGAATCTTCAGCAATAACCCACTCTTCGTTTGTTGGGATAACCATAGCAACTGTACCTTCGTCGCTAGTGATTACGCCTTCAGCACCGAAGCGAGCAGCAGCGTTACGCTCTGCATCAACGTTGAAGTTGAAGATTTCAAGCAAGTTCAATACTTTTTCACGAACAAGCATAGAGTTCTCACCGATACCACCAGTGAATACTAGAGCGTCAAGACGACCGAGTGGTACAGTGTAAGAAGCAATGTATTTCGCTAAACGGTAGCAGAATACGTCGTGAGCTAGCATTGCGCCTTTGTGACCTTCTGCAACAGCAGTTTCGATACCACGGCAGTCGTTAGTCAGTTCAGAAATACCTAGCAGACCACTTTGCTTGTTCATCATCGTGTCAACTTCAGCAACAGTGTAACCAAGCTGAGTGACAAGGTGGTTTACGATAGATGCATCAACATCACCACAACGTGTACCCATAACAAGACCTTCAAGTGGTGTCATACCCATTGAAGTATCAACACTTTCACCGTTCTTCACTGCAGTAACAGAAGCACCGTTACCTAAGTGAGCAACGATAACGTTAGTTTCGTTAACTGGCTTGTCTAGAACTTTAGCTGCTTCGCGGCTAACGAACAGGTGGCTAGTACCGTGCATGCCGTAGCGACGGATTGCGTTTTCGCGGTATAGCTTGTAAGGAAGCGCGTAGATGTACGCTTTCTCAGGCATAGTTTGGTGGAATGCTGTGTCAAATACAGCAATTTGCGGTAAATCTGGGAAAGAAGCTTGCGCCGCACGAATACCGATAAGGTGAGCTGGGTTGTGAAGTGGCGCTAGAGAAGCACACTCTTCGATACCTGCTAGTACCGCGTCATCGATGATTACAGACTTAGTGAATTTCTCACCACCATGTACTACACGGTGACCAATTGCTTGAATTTGTGCTTGTAGCTCAGGTTCTTTAGCTAGAATTTGAGTAACGATGTACTCAACAGCTTCACGGTGTGCAGCGAAACCACCTAAAGAAGCTTCACCTTTTTCTCCGTGGGCTTGCCACTTGATGCGAGCATCTTCTAAGTTAAAGCATTCAGCTAAACCAGAGATATAATCTTCACCTGAAGCTGCGTCAATAACAGCAAACTTTAGAGAAGAGCTGCCGCAGTTAAGTACTAAAACCAGTTTGTTGGACATGTTAAACCTTTCGCCTTTAATTTATTGTTGCATCCTTGACTCAATTTTTACTTCAACCATATACGCCGTTGAAGCCCCTTTTTGTGGTCGAAAAACGACCGTAAAGCTAATTTTGCAAGTGAACGCCTTGGGGCGTTCTTTTGTAATGTGTTAGAATGTGAACAGTGTCCACGTTCTAGGAATTCATTTGCGCTTCAATCCGGTTTCAACCATGAAAGAAGGTCGTCGCTATATGCGAACTTGGCCAATGGTGCGCCAATTAGGCTTTTATTTTCCTGAGTATCGCGTGATACGCGCCACCCAGATTGCTTTACCCGTAATGCCTTTTATGGCTATTTTGGCGGGTTTAAGCCAAATTTATCTCTACGGTTGGAATTTTCTACCGCAGGCAATCGCTCTCGCTTTATTTTTTATTAGCTTGCCCGTTCAAGGGCTTCTTTGGTTGGGGTTACGTGCTCGCCACCCTTTGCCTTTAACTTTGCTTGATTGGGGCAATGAGTTAACTGCCAAATTGGCTTCTATGGGAACTCATTGTCCGCCCCTTGGTGCAAATGCTTGCTATCTCGATATGGCCATCATTTTGAAAATGGCTTTTGAGCGCGTCGATGCAAGTTATTGGGAACAGCATTTGCACTAATTAAGATATTGACTTAGTACGCTGCGTTGATGCCGGCGTCGGTAAATATCTTTTTAATCATTTCCATTGTTTCTTTGTTTGGTGGAGAGATTTCATCTAATTGATATTCTTCACCCATTGCTTCCCATTTATGCTTGCCTAGTTCGTGGTATGGGAGGAGCTCTACTTTTTCCACGTTCTTCATCGGCTTGATGAACTCAGCGAGTCTTTTGGCTGATCCTTCATCGTCTGTATAACCACCTACGACCACATAGCGGATCCAGGTTGGTTTGTTGCGTTTTGCCAAGTATTCAGCAAATTGCAATGTTCTATGGTTGCTGACTTTCGTTAAGTCAATGTGTCGGTCGTCATCAATATGTTTGATGTCGAGTAACACTAAGTCGCTGTTATCTAACAACTCATCAATGATTGGTGTGTATTTGCGCACAAAACCATTGGTGTCTAAACAGGTATGAATTCCTTCTTGGCGACAACGCTTAAAGAGTTCATTCACAAATTCTGCTTGTAATATCGCTTCACCGCCACTGGCAGTCACACCGCCACCACCGGCTTCAAGAAAAGGGCGATAGCTGATGATTTGGCTCATCAGCTCATCGACCTGTATTTCTCGTCCACCATCTAAATCCCAGGTATCACGGTTATGACAATACTGGCAGCGCATAAGGCAGCCTTGCATAAAGGTTATAAACCGTATGCCTGGGCCATCCACTGTGCCAAAGGATTCCACGGAATGAATCCGACCTGTAACTGTCATTGCGACTCCTGTATCAGGCAGCCCCATTGAGGCCGCCTGTGATTTAGTGAAAAGGGCTAAATTATAGGCCTTTGGTGAAAGTACGAGTGATAACGTCTTGCTGTTGCTCTGGAGTCAGTGCGTTGAAACGCACTGCGTAACCAGAAACACGGATAGTTAGCTGAGGATACTTGTCTGGGTTAACAACTGCATCTTCAAGCATTTCGCGGTTCATAACGTTCACGTTCAAGTGTTGACCACCTTCACGAGACTGGTTATTAGCGAAGTAACCGTCCATTAGAGACGCTAGGTTAGCGCGACGACCAGTGTCATCTTTACCTAGTGCATTTGGCACGATAGAGAAGGTATAAGAGATACCGTCTTGAGCGTGAGCAAATGGAAGTTTAGCAACAGAAGTCAAAGACGCGACTGCACCTTTCTCATCACGACCGTGCATTGGGTTAGCACCTGGAGCGAATGGCGCGCCAGCTGGACGACCATCAGGCGTGATACCAGTTTTCTTACCATATACAACGTTAGAAGTAATCGTAAGGATAGACTGGGTAGCAATTGCGTCACGGTACATCTTAAGGTCACGGATTTTCGCCATGAAGCGCTCAACTAGGTCACAAGCGATGTCATCTACGCGAGCATCGTTGTTACCAAATTTCGGGTAGTCGCCGCTGATGTCGAAATCAATTGCAATACCGTCTTCGTCACGGATAGGCTTCACTGTGCCGTACTTAATCGCAGACAGAGAGTCAGCAGCGATAGATAGACCAGCAATACCACATGCCATAGTACGCTTCACATCACGGTCATGTAGAGACATAAGCGCAGACTCGTAAGAGTACTTGTCATGTGAGTAGTGAATTGCGTTTAGAGAAGCAACGTATTGCTTAGCTAACCAATCCATTAGCGTGTCTAGACGGCTAAATACGTCGTCAAAGTCAAGAACTTCAGAAGTGATCTTGTCAGAAACAGGACCTACTTGTGCTTTAGAAAGCTCATCAACACCACCGTTGATTGCATAAAGCATAACTTTTGCAAGGTTTGCACGAGCGCCGAAGAACTGCATGTGCTTACCAACGATCATTGGGCTCACACAACATGCAATTGCATAGTCGTCTGATTCAAAATCGTTACGCATTAGGTCATCGTTTTCATACTGGATAGAGCTAGTATCGATAGATACTTTCGCACAGTACTCTTTAAACGCTTGTGGCAAAGCATCAGCCCAAAGAACAGTGATGTTTGGCTCAGGGCTTGGACCCATGTTGTAAAGCGTGTGTAGGAAACGGAAACAAGACTTAGTCACCATAGTACGGCCGTCAAGACCCATACCAGCCATAGTTTCAGTTGCCCAGATTGGGTCACCAGAGAACAGTTGATCGTATTCTGGAGTACGTAGGAAACGAACCATACGTAGCTTCATGACGAAATGGTCAACCATTTCTTGCGCTTCAGTTTCAGTGATAACACCGTTCTTCAGATCGCGCTCGATGTAGATGTCTAGGAAAGTCGAAGTACGACCTAGAGACATTGCAGCACCGTTTTGGCTCTTAACAGCAGCTAGGTAGCCGAAGTAAGTCCACTGGATAGCTTCTTTAGCATTAGCAGCAGGACGAGAAATGTCTAGGCCATACTTAGCAGCCATTTCTTTCATTTGACCTAGTGCACGGTGTTGCTCAGCAATCTCTTCACGAAGCTGCATGGTGTAAGTAAGGTTTTCACCAGCTTCGAAGTCAGCTTGTAGAGAACCGAATTCCTTGTACTTTTCAGCCATCAAGAAATCGATACCATATAGTGCTACACGACGGTAATCACCAATGATACGACCACGGCCGTAAGCATCAGGCAAACCAGTCAATACACCAGACTTACGACAAGCTAGAATTTCTGGCGTGTAGATGTCGAATACACCTGTGTTGTGAGTCTTACGTAGCTCAGAGTAGGTGTACTTGATGTCTTCGTTTAGAGTGCGGCCGTATGCTTTGCAAGAACCTTCAACCATACGAATACCACCGTTAGGTAGCATTGCACGCTTAAGTGGCTTCTCAGTTTGTAGACCAACGATTGTTTCTAGGTCTTGGTCGATGTAGCCAGCGTCGTGAGAAGTGATGGTAGAAACTTTGTCAGTATCAAAATCAACAGGCGCGTGAGTGCTGTTTTCAATTTTGATGCCTTCCATTACTTTGTCCCACAACTTTGTTGTAGCTTCAGTAGGGCCGGCTAGGAAAGACTCATCGCCTTCATAAGGAGTGTAGTTCTTTTGGATGAAGTCACGAACGTTAACTTCAGATTTCCAATCGCCCGGTGCGAATTCATCCCACGCGCTTGCAAATAGTTCGGTTTTCTCTGTCATCGTACTAATACCTTCTTGTTGAGTAAAGGTTATTGGCTATCGACTTAGGCTTAGCCCTGATGGTCGACGTTTACCAACCAATAATGATGTCCCACATATTGTTTCTGAGGGCATAGTCTTACTTATGCCAGCACAAACAATCCCTAAAACATTCGTTCTAGGTGAATCCCACTAACTGATAAAACTGAGGTTCTAACAATTGGCAAAATTCGTTATTTGTAATCTGACCTGCTGGCTATTTGAGTGAGTCCTAAATGCAATAGCAGATGTCTCAGCAAATCGTCAGTAAACCGGATTACGGTTATATGTTCGATGACCAAATAATGAATTAATCACCGACACAAATTCTGTTTGAAAAACGATAGATTCAACAATTCATTTGTTCGTCATATCGACTTTCTAAATCTTGTTTACATGCGTCTCGATTTTTACAAATGTTGAGACGCTTTATCCTGTTTAGTTGATTAGGGAAATTTCCCCTCAACACTCGCAGTCTTAAAATTGGTAAGACCAATTTCCCATATATATTAGCACATCCCCTTTTTACGAACATCTTTTCAGCCCGTTTTTGGGGGGCTTAATGCTAATTTTGCTAGCCAGTTAACAATTTCTTTTGGCTTTGTTCTGTTCGAAAATTGCCTAGCTCGCCTTAGATCACACTTTGCAAATCCGCTTAAAATTTAACCTGAAATGTTAAACAGACTCTATGTTTCACAATTTGTTGAATTTTGTTGCTCGGCTCCTGTTGTTAACAAGATGTAGCGGGTGGTTTAGCTTTCATTAATTAAAGCAGTTGAAACGAGGTTCGGCTAGAAAATAACCAGCCGAACCATCATGCATTACGAATTAAAGTAGTGCAGGGATACCTTTAATCATGCCAACTGCAAGCATTGCTGCTAGACAGATAGAGAAGGCAAGACCAGGAATAACAACGCGGTCAGCGAAAGAAAGTGTCTTAGGACGCTCTTTATCACCAATTAAGCCATTGTTATCTAATAACATGGTAAGAGCCCATGCTAGAACTGGGTTCGATACGAATGCTGCAAAGATACAGATACCCGCAGACTGGCTGCTTGCTGTGTCTTTGACCATTTGTAGACCCGCTTCAAGTAGAGGTAAAAATACACCTACAAGAAGAGCGATTGACATCACTGGGCGCCATACCGTTACATCCATTGGGTAACCAGCTACAGCAACGATGATACAAAGTAGGCCGAGTAGAATCGCACCACCTGGGATTGGACGTTTCGCAATCGCAGCTGGGATCATGTACGTACCCCAAGATGAAGTAATGTTACCGCCACCAAGTGCAGTACCAACCATTTGACGTACTGAACAAGTTGTCATGGTGTCATCAACATCCATCAATACTTTTTCAGTGCCTTTCGGGTAGTTCAACTCTTGGAAAATACGGTGACCTAGGAAGTCAGGAGACCACATTGCTACAGCTAGAATTGCAAATGGTAGAGATGCAATAAAGTGTTGCATGTTTGGTAAACCAAGCTGCCAACCTTCCTCAGTAGAACCCCACCAGTAAACTGGGTTTAAGTTAGGGATACCAGGAGCGGTAACAAACTGAAGGTCAAGTCCAGCACCTAGTCCGAATGCAATGATAATTGCTGTAATCGAACAAAGTGGGATGGCTAACCAACGTTTTTCAAACTTCGCTAGTACAGAGTAAACAACAACGTTCACCAATAGGATGAAGAACGCGACGTAGCTTAGGCTGTAATCTAACGCATGTTTAGCTTGGAGGCTGTCTGCCCATGTGAACAAAGAACCAATTTGGCTTTTCGAACCCATAAACCCTAGGAATACTAGGAGACCACCGGCAACCCCGCTACTGGTGAGGTTAACCAGTTTGGAGCCCCCCTTGAAGTAACTGAGCAAGAGGCCAAATATACCAAGCAAGATTGCAAGTGCTAGAGGGTGAGCACCAGCAAGTGCGATTGCGCCAATCAATGGGATCATTGGGCCATGGTTACCAGCCAAGTTAGCTCTTGGGTTGATAAAGCCTGAACTGATGACACAGAATAAAAGGGCAGGGATAAGCATTTCAACTCGAACAACTGAAATAGCAAATTCAGCGCCTAAGTTTACATGGTCCCACTTTTCAGTTAAGCCTGCGGCCCAAGCTGCCATTACTGCTGAGTACATTACCGTAATGCCGATGGTACCTGCGATTGCAGGAACTAAATCTTCCCACTCAAAGCGGAAATCACGACCTGGTAAGTTTAAACCCCAGATTTTTGGCTTCATGATCTGTAGTTCATGATCCAAATAGTCACTGCGGCTTTCAAACTCAGATGATGGACGGTGCAGTTCGCTATAGCTTTGCTCTGAAGCGTCCTTTCCTTCTGATTTTACTGTTTTAGACATAGTTTCTCATTCTCCGAAAAGGCTAGCGACATTGCTCATCTCTCTGTTGAATGATCCTCAGAGCGACTTTGTAGCAATAACATGACTTAAATGTTATAGCTCAATCTCGTTAACCTTTGCTGCATTTTGACCAAGGATTTGAAGTAGCTCTTCTTCAGTGGTCTGAGATGCAAGTATGGTTCGATAGTTCTTATTTAAAATTGGTCAGACCAATTTACCTCTAAAATATTAACACACTCGCCATTTCCGGACACCTTTTAGGGGCTTTGTTATAAGGGATTTGGGAGCGAGTTAACATTTGCACTCTGAGCGATATGGGCTGGAAAAATCAGGCACACTAATTGCGTTGTTTTATTGTTCACATTGTCTGGCAGATTGTGGCTTAGGCAGGGTTATGTGGCTGAATGTGATCAATATAAATAGTCACTATCAAATTTGTAGATAGATCGGTTTATAATTTTAACAACTCTGTGTTCGATCGGTTCGTCGATCAGAGGGCTTGCTTTCGATTTCCCCTCCTAAATATGAGTAAAGCTAAGAATATGAGACGTTTTTTAATTTCTCAGTCTGCGATGCTTTTACATTAAATATGGGGTGGGTTTGAGTGCTCTAAACAACAATTGATACTCAGTATCAATTGTTGTTTTTCAGAGTCCGCTCGTTGTGGTGCCAGATGTAGGGCACGTATTCTATAAAAATGCCAACACGATCACGCTCAGTTTGGCGCAGCACTTCTGCTTATTTCTCGCGAAGACAGCGCAAATATTCTTAGATTGCAGTCCATCAATTCCATTGATGCCTTTCTTAAAAATTTCCAAATATTATTTTTGGTTTTTTACTCCTATTCTGATTGCGAGCCTAGAACTTAACGCAATCAATCAAGGAGTTAATTATGAATGTAGCAGGAATTCATTTCTCTACTTATGGGAGCCGCAATCCAATGCGGGTACTGTTATGAGTGGGGCCAGCGTTGAGCAAAGTGCACTACTGCAAAGGTTTCGAGCAGAGCGATCTAATCACCTCGTGGCAATTGAACCTTCGAAAGTAGAGACGCCTTTTGACAAAGCTGCAGTATTTGGTCAGGCAAAAGTGACTAAACATAAGGGGCAATCATTTGGCTTAGCTATATTTGCCGGTGCATTTATCGCACTCGCATTTATTTTTTACCTTACGGTAACAACAGGCTCAGAACCTGGCGCATGGGGTTTGGTTCGCTTTAGTGGTGGTATCGCATTCAGCATGGGGCTCATTTTAGTCGTGGTGTTGGGTGGAGAGTTATTCACAAGCACGGTACTTAGTGCCATTGCTTGGGCTCAGAAACGTGTGACGACCGGTCAATTGCTAGGCTGCTGGACAAGGGTATATTTCGGTAACCTGGCGGGTGCACTTTTGATCCTCACGTTAGTCATGGCATCCCAGCTTTATGGTTTAGACGGCAACGCTTGGGGTCTTAACGCCCTTCATGTTGCTCAACATAAAATTCACCATAGCTGGGGGCAGGCCTTTGCACTAGGAACCTTGTGTAACTTGCTGGTGTGTTTAGGCGTGTGGATGACGTTTAGCTGTAAGGATGCACTTGCCAAGGCTTTATTGCTTATCTTGCCTGTGGCCATGTTTGTCAGTAGTGGTTTTGAACATAGCATTGCCAATATGTTCATGGTGCCCCTAGGGATTGCTGTTCAAAATTTTGCCGGAGCGGAATTCTTTACTGCACTGAATATCGCACCTCAGAAGTTTGCGGATCTGACAATTTATAACTTCGTTTTACATAATCTCATCCCAGTCACATTAGGCAATATTCTCGGTGGCGCTGTATTTGTGGGGCTTGGTTACTTTTGGATTGACTCAACCAATAACCAAGCGCCCAGTGCACACCCCTCGCTGCACGTGAGTCCACAATCTATGCATGCTGTAGAAAGCCACTTAATCACAGCTAAAACTCAATCTAATGCAAAAATTCAATATCAACCAAGTCAAGAGGACTTAGTCATGAAAAACAAAATTCAAAAACTTATCGTTAGCGAACTTATGGATACAAAACCACTTGCTTTCTCTATTGATACGAATATCTATCAAGCGCTGATAAAGCTCGCTGAAGCCAATTTACGCAGCGCTCCTGTTGTTGATAAAGATAAGACTTTGCTTGGCTTTGTCTCCGAGCAGGATTTAATGCGCTCACTTTGGTCTGAAGAGTTTGCGTCTCAGCTTCCGATCACGATGAAAGAAATCATGCAAACTAAAATGTTGACGGTGACACCAACAGAGAAGGTCGTTCAATTATTAGAATTTATGGTGGTTGATAAAGATAAGTTGTTCCCAGTAACGGGATCCGGTATGTATATCAGTGGGGGCTATCAAAGTTATGAAGAGAGATTGAAAGAAGCGGCTGCGAATGCGCCGAGCGCTTACCCTGTTGTGGAAAATGGTCGTTTATGTGGTGTTATCCGCCGAGATGCACTAATGCAAATGTTTGCCAAGCTTTATAGCCCTAAACATGATGGCATCACCCATCCAGCGGATCACAAAGCTGTTGCTTAGGCTTGATTCACGTTAAGTAAAGGGGGCATCAGCCACCTACCATCAAAGGCTAGCATGTTGCTAGCCTTTTTTTATTGGTAAAGTGCTTAAAACCGTTTGTTTTTAAAGCGCTCTTTAATCATGCGCCTGGCTTCAGATAATACGCAGTCTCTTAATGGGTTCTCGCCAGAATCATTGCGCCATACGAATGAGAGCGTTCGCTTCATATCGAGCTGTGGTGTCGGCAGGATCACCAAGGTGCCCGCAGCAACATCTTTCTCAACGTCTAAAAAGGGAAGGCTGCCGATATAGGGGCCGTGCTTTACCATTGATTTGAGTACAGGAACTTGCTCATACTCTTTCCAGACATTGATGTTTTCAATCAGGCCGTGGAGTGCGCCATCAAATATTCTTCGTGTACCAGCGCCTTGTTCACGTAAAACCCACTTCGCTTGCTCTAATTGTGCAAGATTGACTTCTTCGTAATTTGCATAAGGGTGGTGTGGTGCGGCCACAATAACCAGGTGGTCATCGACCCAGTTTTCTTGGTGGATACGGCTATCATCAGAGCGGCCTTCAATAATTCCTAGCTCATAATCATAGTTAAGTATGCCTTCGATCACATGGTCGGTGTTTTCAACCATCAATTCTATTCGGAGTTCTGGGAAGTCATTATCAATCTTACTGATAAGATCGGGTAACAGATGTTCCGCTGCTGTTTGGCTGGAACATAGCTGAAAAACACCACTGATCAGCTGTTGATCATGTAATCCCAGTTCAATTTGTTGTGCGTCTTGCAGCAAGCGTCTTGCCCTTGGTCTCAGCCAGCTGCCCCAGTGGCTCAGGGTTAACCGGTTTCCTTGTCGAGTAAAAAGAGGTCGGCCAAGTAGGCTTTCTAGTTGTGACAAAGACATGCTAACTGCGGATTGAGTCATGGAGAGCTTTTTAGCTGCGGCACTAACACTTTCAAAACTGGCAACGGCATCAAACACCGCTAATTGCTTCAATGAATACTTCAACATAGATTCCACTTCCTTTTGAGCTCGGTGCCAACGAAAGGCTGCTAGCATATCAAATAAGTTGATATCTTTACTGAAATTAATTTTAGAGCTTCGCCTGCAGCGCAACAAGCTCGATGGATTTCCATTCCTCGAAAGTGTGCAGCTTCTTAGAAGTCAGGTGATAGTTTGCGAGCTAGGTAGCGTTTTGGCTATGCATAAAAACAGAATTATATTAACCACTTATAGGTAGTTAAGTCCTGAAATCAACCGGTTTTTAAAAAGGAGCGAGCAACTTGGCTGCTTTATTTAACAACTTTTGCCGATAGCGAAGCATATTTTAGCGTTATATATTTCTTAATACTCATATTGAAAACGCTAATCTGAATCGGATTATCAATAATTTTTAACCCTAGGCCGTACGATAAACTCTTGGTGAATCGTAAAAATGATGAGCAAAGATGACTCATTCGATTGTCACTTGTTGAAATGAGATAGGCTTTAAACAGCCATAAATGCTGATTCTAAGGTTTGCTGACTGCGTGGTGACGGTGCGCTCAAATTTTGTGTAAGTTGTGTTGTCGAGCAAAAAACAGGGTTAGGGGAGAATTATTTCATCGCTAAAACGTTCCCAAAAAATGTGAATCATTTGCTTAATGGGCCACTGCAGTTTGAGCGGTAAAAGCTCGGCAATCAATATGGAGCGCTCAGCACTTTGGGCTAAACGTTACCGACTCAATGTTGCTGCAGCGCGAATTCGTGAACCCGTCGTAGCAGTTGGAGCGTGTTGCCCGCATCGGAATAACTTTGAACAAGCGCAGCTTGACGATTTACATCAATACATACTGCGTGATGCGGTCAGCCCGTACTATAAAAGCAACTCGGCTTTTAGTTACTGCTTGGCTGCGATGCATTCGCTGGGCGAAGATGGTGAAATTCAGTTTCTTTGTAGTAACCGGGTCTTAAATCACTGTTAGCCACAGCCGCAGCCGTTTGAAAGAACAATGTCATATCTTCAAGCGCACCACTTAAATCCCAATCGGCATGGTATTCATCGCAAGTGTTGTGATAACAGCCTTGCATTTTCTTTTGCATTGCTTGCTTATAAGTCGCAGTTTGTTCATTGATAGGCTGTTTGCCACCACGGGCATATATTGCTGGTACGCCAAGCTTTGCAAAGCTGAAGTGATCGCTGCGGAAAAAGCCACCTGCTTCGGGGCGTGATTCAGCCGTTGTATGTCTATTTTGGATTTTTGCTGCGCTTGCAATGATTTCTTCTAAGTCTGATTTACCTTTACCTATGATGGTGAAATCTTTGGTTCGGCCATAGACATTAGATGCGTCAATATTGATAACAGCAATGGTGTCATCAATGGGGTATATAGGGTTGGCGGCATAATAACGAGAGCCTAGCAACCCTTGCTCTTCACCCGTAGTCGCGATAAATGTCAGGCTTCGCTTGAGCGGTTTCCCTGCTTTAGCTTGCGCAGTGAACTGACGCGCCATTGCTAGTATGGCAGCAGTACCAGTGGCATTATCTAATGCGCCGTTATAAATCTGATCGCCTGTTAAAGCAGGGTCTTTGCCAAGATGATCCCAATGGGCTGTAAAAATTACATGCTCACTAGCAGCTTCAGATCCGGGTAGCGTTGCGACTACATTGTAGCTATTGGTATAACTAGCACTATTTTCAAAGTGAATATCAGCATTGTGTTGCAGCGCAATTTGAGTTGGTTGCAGAGATGCTTTATAGGCAATGCTCTCAAAATCTAATTGAGCTTTGCTAAAAACATTCTTTGCGGATTCAAGACTCATCCAACCTTCGACTTGTAAGTTCTGATGACTGGTGCCTGTCAGATCCTGTTGGGGGCCAGTCCAGCTATTGCGGACCACAGACCATGGGTAAGCGGCGGGTTTGGTTTGATGTACAATGATTGCGCCGAGCGCTCCTTGCCGAGCAGCTTCTTCAAACTTGTAGTTCCAACGGCCATAGTAGGTCATGGCTTTTCCGTTAAATCGCTTTGATTCCGGATGAGCAAAGCCTGGGTCGTTCACTAAGATCACCGCGATTTTTCCACGCATATCTATGCCGTGATAATCGTTCCAGTTATATTCAGGCGCATGAATGCCATAGCCAACAAATACTAACGGGGCCCCTTTAATGTTGATTTGCGGGATATCGTTGCGACTACCTAAAACAACATCTTGTTTATGGACCATGGGAATCCCCGCCATAGTGACTTGTTGAACCTCACTTGCGGTATAGCTCACCATGGGCACCGCTTGTAAAAAGCTACCTTGATTGGCTCCAGTCAGTCCCATTTCTGAGAATGCAGCACTTAAATAATTAATGGTTTGTTTTTCGCCATAGGTTGTCGGCGCACGCCCTTCGAAAGCATCTGAAGCTAAGGTTTGGATATCCTGACGGTATTTGGCTTCATCAAAAGTGACCGGTGCAAATTGAGTTACGGAGGAAATGTCTTGATTTGTGCCCTGGAGTTGGGAAAGCGAGCAGGCGCTGAACAAAAAAACCATCAAAAAGGGGAAGGTACATCGTTTGAGTAATGAGTACATAGTAGGGTTCTATTCTTTTAATTTTTAGATAGATAGCCGCGGTAGCGGAGCGTTTGCCAATATCATGGTCAAACGGCTTTCGAACCGCAAGTATCAGACTGTTTCCAAGTGTTACATTGGTAGCTTTATCTCAATTTCTACACCCATATGTTGTTGCTGTGCGTTTTGGCGGTTGCATGCAAGAATTGTCCCTTGATGAAAATCAACAATAAGCCTTGCTATATAGAGTCCAAGCCCGAGGTGAGGTTTGTCTTGTGATTGTTGGCGGCGTACAGAAACCATCGACTCAAAAATTTGTTCCGCCATATTGTCTGGAAGCTCAGGGCCAATATTGTTCACGGTTAAGTTGGCATATTTGCCGTGAGATCCGTGGTTCAAGCTGAGATTGATCTCAATGGGTTTATCGTCTTCGCTAAATTCAATGGCGTTGGCAATGAGTTTGTCCATCAGTTGGGCAATATATTCAGGGACGCCATGCATTATGAGTTTGTCGTCAGGCACGGCGATGTTAAAGGTATGCTGAGGATATGTCATCTGATAGCCCTGAACACACCCTTGTATGACTTCAGTGAGAGGGAATTCGCTCGTTTCTGCTTGGGATAAACTCTCTTCAAGGCGCGTGGCTTCACTTAAATTATTGAGGATCATATTGAGTCGATTTACCCCTTCATGGGCTCGATCAACGTATTTCTGCGCGTCAGGGCCTAGGGACTGTAAGTTCAGATGCTCTAATGATGAACGCACGACGGCGACAGGGGTTCTGAACTCGTGGGATAAACGAGAGCCCATGTTTTCGAGATAGTGGGTATACTGGCCCAGCCGACTGACAATATTGGCAAAGCTTCTGGATAAATCACCAATTTCATCACGAGTTTTAGATGGAACGATCGCCTGGGTGACACGGCCTTGGCTATCAATGGCATTTTCGGCCTCATCTCGCAAAGCTCGAATACGGCTTGAAATGTTTGAGGCGAAAATAAACAGAGCAAAAGTGCCCATGCTCATGATGGTGAGGATGACATTAAACAGCTTTTCTAACGCTTTATTGCGTAAGGTGCGGATCCCATGAGTGGTTTCTTCGGCAATTACAACACCCATAACTTGGTCGTCTATCCATATTGGGCTGGCTGCGGCAAGTACCACCGCTTTACTGTCGGGAGTGAGGCGCCATGTTGACCCTTTCTTGCCCTTTAATGCACGTTGAATATGGCTGCCTTCCAGCTCGGTGGAGTCTTCTAGAGAATCAATGAAATCTTTAGGGGGTTTAGTTAAAATTTTATAGTACAGGGGTAATAAATAGTCTTGCTTGAATCCTTGCCATAGATTGTTGGGTTTCGCTTCGAGGTTATTTTGAACCCATGCAGTGCTGCTACTGCGAATATCCCCTGACTTGGCCAAGACTCGACCATGTTTATCAACAACCCAAATACGAGAGCTGTTGTGGCTCATGCCTTTAATTATTTGTTCAATTTCTGGAGAGGGTACTAATACCGTGCCGAGTTGGTCCACACTCTCAAGTGACGATGTACCGATGATGGCATCCAGTTGACGCTGACTATATTTGGTGGGTTGTATTGTAGAGTTGCTTGGCAAATTGAGATCGTGAATTGCAAAGCCTAGCTTACTTCCCACCATGGTCAGCGGCATTCGAAACTCAATATTGTAACCATCTTGCGTTTTTTGCCACTGGCCTTGAATGCGTATTTCTGGCTCCACTGGCGTATTGAGAGAGGGGTCGAGAGGAAGTTCAAATGCATTGATCCACCCATCTTGTGTGGTGGCTACGATATAGCGCCGGAATTCGCCGTCAGGCGCTAGCGTGGCGATAGATAAGTGATCATTTTTTGCCACACTGAGGCTATTTTTACTTCGATATAACACCTGCGGATCGCTAACTTGAAAAAAGCCATATAAATAACCGCCATATTTACCGACGACATGGTTAAATTTGACTGTTGATTGGGTTGACTCGTCCCTCTGGAAAATGGCGTGTGTAGTATCGTAGCTAAGTACACGATGTTGATAATCGTCCCAATCATTCAGTTTTCCATCGAGCTGTATAGGGCCTTGCAGCGGGTAGGCATATAAATCTCGCCCTTTTTGCACTTGGCTTAAAAAACTGGCTTGGTTGTTAAATAACTTAGGGCGCTCATGTAATGCTGTGGCAAGTGCTTGTGTTGTACCCTCTAAAGTTTTCTCTTGGCCATACCTTAGGTATTTCTCCATTTCCCACACATATTGGTACCCTAGCCAAGGTAAGCATAATAGGAAGAGAGACAGAATGATGACTTTGGTTCTTAGGCCTATGCGCACATTTAACATTTTTGTCTTGGTTACCCCTGGCTATCCCAGCGATACCCCATACCATAGACCGTATCAATACAGTCAAATGCTTGATCTGCCGACAAAAACTTTTTGCGGATCCGCTTCACATGAGAAGTGATTGTGCTGTCATCAACATAGATCTTCGCGTCCTGCATCAAATCTTGGCGACTGCGAACATGGCCAGGACGTTTAGCTAAGGCATGCACCATCCAAAACTCAGTGACCGTGAGTTCAATAGCGTGTTCCTCCCATTTCACTTGCATTCGGTTCACATCAATAGTTAATGCACCATGTTCAATAATATTGCTGGCGAGTGGTTGCTGGTTGGCGAGCTCTGAGCGACGAAAGAGTGCTGCGAGTCTAGCGATCAAATGCGGAAAGCTCACGTCTTTAGTGAGGTAGTCGTCTGCGCCTAAGCGAAGGCCACAGACCGTATCAAAGTCGCTGTCTCGTGCGCTTAGAAAAATAATGGGCAGTGAGGTCGACATCGCACGCAGAGACTGGCACAAGGTGAATCCGCCATCAATTTCATCTTCGAGGCCAATATCAATAATCGCTAGATCTGGCAGCCGCACTTGAAATGCCTGCATGGCTAAAGGGCGATTTGCATAGGTCTGCACTGCATAACCTTGATGCTGTAGGACATCTTTGTAGTTTTCACGAATAGCCGCTTCATCTTCAACAATTGCAATCCGTTTCATAGCCTCATTATTACCGAGTTGGGGTTACCTTAAGTGGTGACCTATTGATAAGGAATGCTGTGACTATACAGTAAAATATTAGAGAAAAAACTACCGAATCGTGATTGCCATATTGTTGCCACATTTGATGATTGTAATGCCATTTTTGAGCCCGAACACCGACATTTCCATACGGTTTAATACACCTAAGCAAATCACAACACTGAATGATTATTTGAGATAGATAGACGTTGGTTTTGAAGCCTAGTGCATTTTGGAATCTTAGCTTCCGACTGCCTAGAACAATTAAAAATGAATGAAATGATGAATAAGGGATACAAAATGAAAAAGCAAATTATCGCACTGTGTGTTATTGGCGCTATGACACTATCAACCCAGACTCTTGCAAGCGAAGCTTCAACGGCTGCATCGCAAAATATGCCGCAACACGATCAAACGGCTGAAGCAATTGGTTTTGGCTCCGGACTTGTGATTGGTGCTGTGGTTGGTGGACCCGTTGGAGCATTTGTTGGTGCTATTGCAGGGGGAGTTATCGGTGAATCTAGCTCGAATGAGGACATTATTGATGCACAGCAGGCGCAAATTGAACAGCAATACCAGCAATTGACCGCTTTAGAAAATCAACAGCAGTCATTACAAAACCTATCTGAGCAATATGCCAATGCCCAGCGTGAACTGAAATCATTAAAGTCAATGAAGCAGGATAAGCTGACTGCATTAGCTCTCGGCCTCAATGTGCAATTTAAAACCGGTTCTGCTGAAATCGAACCGCACTTTAAGCAGCAGCTAGATAAAGTGGCTTTGATGATGTCTTTGTCACCCGCACTCACCTTAGATTTAACAGGCTATGCAGACCGCCGCGGTGATTCTGATTTCAACCTAGTGCTTTCAAATCAACGAGTTGTAGAAGTAAAAAACTATCTTGTTAGCCAAGGGGTTTCTGAAAACAGACTGACCGATAAAGCCTATGGCGCTTCAGCGCCATTGATGGCAGAGCAAAGCTTTGAGAATGACTTCTTCGATCGTCGAGTGACTCTAAAAATGATGTCTCCGCAAAGTGAAGTTGCGGTTAATCGTTAATCTAGGACAACGAAATCAAGGAGGTCATATGAAACAAGTGCTGCTTACCCATATCCTGACATCGACGGGTTCAAACCGGCATATCAATCAGGATTCTGCCAAAACGAGGGCAAAGAATATAGCTAAGTCGAATCAATGGGGATGGGGTGAGCAGCTTGCCGACGCGGTACAGGTAGGCGCTATTTCGGGCCTATTATGGTTGCTATTGGCATGGAGTGGTGACTTGCTCGCCAGTGAGCAAACTTCGTATCAGCAAGCGGCAGAACCGAATCATACTGAAGATTTAAATAGTGGACTGCTGCAATATCAAAATGATGCAGGCGAAGTGTTGATTGATATCCCTTTAGAGACACACGTGAGTATGCAAATTTCGGGGTGGGTCAATCGAGTTCAGGTTCGGCAAACATTTAAGAACCCCACCGATGATTGGCTTTCAGGAAAATATCTATTCCCTTTACCTACAAATGCTGCGGTTGACGGACTAAAAATGCATATTGGTTCCCGTGTTATCGAAGGGCAAATTCAAACAAAAGCAAAAGCCAAGAAGACATTTGCGGCTGCAAAAGCCGCAGGGAAACGAGCCAGTTTAGTTGAGCAAAAACGGCCCAATATGTTCACCAGTGCGGTGGCTAATCTTGGTCCAAGAGAAACGTTAATTGTCGAGGTTAATTATCAAGAACTGGTGGACTATGATGCAGGCGAGTTTAGCTTACGTTTTCCGATGACAATTACCCCTAGATATGGCACGCAAGCGAGTCAACCTGAAGGTGGTTTGGCTCAAGCTCTAAAAGAACAATCTTCAGCTCGATTGGAAAGCGGCGCATATTGGTGGCCTAAAACTGAAACCAGGCAAAAAGCCTTGACCGGAAGAGCCACGGATAGTGATGAAGTTTTAGATAATGGGGTTCGAGTCTCCATGAATATCAACCTAGATGGTGGCATTGGCTTAGCTGAGTTGAGTAGTACCTATCATGACATTACGAAGGTGTATGACGAACAAGGCAACTATCAGATCAGCCTAAAGCCCGGTTATCGAGCAGATAGAGATTTTGAACTTCGCTGGCGTTTAGCGACTGGAGAACAACCTCAAGCTGTGATGTTTCATCAACTTGGTCGCACCTATCCAGAGCAACGTAGTTACAACGTAAAGGAGGAGGATACAGCCTCGCAGTCTATCAGTGGTAGTCAACAACTTGGATCGGTTCCTTCTCGTGCTCAGGAACGTGAGAGTTACCAATTATTGATGGTGATGCCGCCGCACATGGATGCAACAACAAGCGCAGTATTGCCGAGAGAGTTGATATTAGTGGTCGATACCTCTGGTTCGATGTCTGGCGACGCGATGATTCAAGCACGGCAAGCGACTTTAGAAGCGCTCGAAGGTTTAGCGCCACAGGATTCCTTTAATATTATCGCTTTTAATCATCAGGTCTCTAAATTTGCACAGCAATCTATTCCTGTAAATCCACAAAACATTTCTCAAGCGAAACGATTTGTACAAAGGTTAATTTCCGACGGTGGGACTGAGCTAGGGCTAGCAATGCAGGCGGCGTTACTGGATCCGCAAAGCCTGCCAACGGAGAGTGAGCAAACGCAGCAACAAAAGCTACGCCAAGTCATTTTCATGACCGATGGCGCGATTCAGGATGAAAAGTCTTTGTTTAACCTGATTCAGAACTCCCTTGGTGTCACGCGGTTATTTACTGTGGGTATTGGATCTGCTCCCAATTCTCACTTCATGCAACGCGCCGCGCACATAGGACGGGGTAGTTATACCTATATTGGTAAAACATCGGAAGTACGAAGTAAGATGAAATCACTGCTGAATAAGGTCGCAAGCCCCGTGTTAACTGATATCGAATTGGCTTATGCAGATGGAACCGTGCCTGATTACTGGCCCAGCCCAATAACCGATTTATATTTTGGCGAACCCATTTTAATTACCATCAAGTCAAAGCCGTCACAGCTGCAACCGATACAGATATCAGGACAGATTGCAGGTCAGTTTTGGTCGCAACGGGTTGATGTCACCTTACCAACAAAGCCAATGGAAGGTGAAACCAAAATCTCACAGACGGAAGCGATGAAGCCGGTGCAAGGCTCTGCCAAAGGTCTGGATTTAGTATGGGCAAGGCAGCAAATTTCAGCGCTTGCACTACAAGAAAACCCAATGACTGCAAGTAAGATAAAACAACAAATTACAGGGCTTGCACTGAGCTACCACCTCGTCAGCAAACATACGAGCCTGGTCGCTGTTGATGTGACGCCAGCGAGACCATCACAGGCGGTAATGAATGAAGGTGTCGTTCGTTCACTTCGCCCGCACCACCAACTGGCGCCTATGCCGCAAACCGCTTCTTCAAGCCTACTGTATATCCAGCTTGGCATGGGTTTGATGATCTTCAGTGCTCTTTGGCTTTTGCTTTGCTTTCGTCGACAACGAGGGGTTGCTATCTGACTGGGTGAAAAGGAGGGGCTGGAATGTGTCGAGGCTGACCGGCTTCTCAATTCGTGATACCTGATCGTAAGAGATGGAATTTTAGAAGGTAAATGCGTCGTTACGCTGGACCATACGAGGGTTGATGGACGGCGCCGATGGCAGTGACAGGGTTAAAACGGAGCCTAGTTATGCAATGTATGTCGCACACGGTGCGAGTCGCACCAATCCAGTCAATCAGGCTCTCGAGAGGTTGGCCGATGCGCTTGGTTGGATTGTTGATGTTGGTTGGTTTTGGTCTGGTTTGTAAAGGAGGATATATGCAGGCAAAAGCACATTTTGCTCAGTTTTTAATTGCCCAAGCTTGGCAGCAAACACTTGAGGATCAGCAGCCTCATAAACCTTGGCCTTGGGCTGATACCCACCCAGTGGCCCAACTAAGTTTTATCTCCCCACAAGTTGCTAATGATAGCGAGTGGCTTCAATCTGATAGAAAAATTGAAGCAACAAGTGCTGATGCCAAGTCAGGCTCAGCGCAATCGCAAAAGCTTGACCATATAGGCTTGAGCCTAAGGGAGGCCGCTGAGACTGAAGCGCCGCTTTATGTATTAGCTGGCGCAAGTGGCCGAAATCTCGCGTTTGGTCCTGCATTAGTGATGAGCGGCGCGATGCCGAATCAAAGTGGAAATGCGATTATTGCTGGGCATAGGGATACCCATTTCTCAATCCTAAAAGGAGTTCAGCTGGGCCATTATATTCGTTTAACTGATGTCACAGGGGGACATCAGTATTATCGTGTGGTGTATACCCAGATCGTTCACCAGGATCAAAATAGCGTGATGGCGCCAACGAAGGATAATCGATTGACTCTAATTACTTGTTATCCGTTCGAAGAGGTTCAGGGAGAAGCTGAACTGCGATTTATTGTGACTGCCGAACCTGTTGATGCGGCTTAGAAGTTGCCTTTTTGCAACATTCTATCTTGATTGCATGCCCGCATGGGATACCTCCTAAGGATTGAACTTTAAACGAAGTTATTTCGGCAAGAAGCTATTTATAGAACAATGGTGAGGTATGGAAGGTTACAGGCCGTTAAAGGCGTGTTGAGTGTGAATTCTTTGCAAGGTAAGTATAATTATCTAATATGGTTTGATAATAAATCAAATGTAACGCTGTTTTTGATTTCCAATAGGGGAGGTAAGCTACCCCCCATCTTTTAGTACTTTCAGGCAGATGTTGTTCACAGTGTTCTCGCATGTCTGCTTGAAAACGAGCGTAAGTTTTATCAATGCTTCTTCTAGTAAATAGGAAACCAAAATGAAATCACTCACTATTGTTGCCAATATTATCGCCAATTCAGATAAAATCGACTTGGTAAAACAAGAGCTTCTCAAGTTAATTGAAATCACTCGCGCGGAAGAGGGATGTATTAATTATGATTTGCACCAAGATAATGAAAATCCAGCTCATTTCATGTTCTATGAAAACTGGACATCGCGTGAGCTTTGGCAAACACATATGGCAAATCAACATCTTGCGGATTATATGGCTGCAACAGAAGGGTGCGTTGCATCCTTTACTTTAAATGAGATGACACACATCGGTTAGTTTGAAGTTTCAGGCTTAGATAGAAAGTGGCGAGTTGTTTCATGTATTGATGTTTGAACACTAGCCTTAAGTATGGATACTTTAACTCGCCCATATTTTCTGTCCTTTCAGCTTAGCGTTACAATCTTTACATTTGAATTTATCGTTTATGTACAGAGGTGGAATGAGCGACAAAGTGGAATGGCCTGTGGTCATACAATATCAGGGGCAACATGAATTAACATATGTAGAAAGTGAATCGGTATGGCGAGGTGATACAGACTTGCATTTTTTTGCTTATGAAAGTGGCGATGTTGTCATCGATTCACGTGGCGCTGTTTATGATATTAGTCAATCAACGCACAGCACTCACCAATGGATAGCCACAGGTGATCACCTCACCAAGGCCCAAGTCACGACCTTAGTTCAACATCATCTTTCACATGCAGGCCAGTGCTGTGTGTCTAAGTTTTCAGTGAATTCAATCGCTGAAGCCATTGCTGTCGTTGGGCTAGAAAGCGATTAGTTGTTTAAGCGGCCTATGATTTAGGTATCTAAGTCATAGAGTGGCTCCGAGCCTGAGTCAAACGCAGAACTTAAAGCACTCAATTACTTCGTCGAATTTCTGTGATTCGCTGCACCACTAATTTTAGCTTCGGTGAGGCATCAATTTGCTATAGGCATAACTCGGTTGCGTCCCAAACGTTTGGCTTCATAAAGCAGCTTGTCCGCGGCATCTGTCAGTTGTAACTGACTTTGATCGGTTTGCCATTCTGCGACGCCAAATGAGGCTGTAATTGAGTCAATTCTTGCGCCTTTACGGCGATCTTTAAGTGATAATTTCTCTATACTACGGCGCATTGCCTCGGCAAGCTGCCGCGCGATTCTTAACTTGCTTTTGGGTACAATGACTGCAAATTCTTCACCGCCATAGCGGTATAGTTTAGCGCCATCTCGGCAAGACTCATTTACGCGTTTAGCAACGGCTTTTAAAACTTGGTCTCCTAGCTGGTGGCCATAATTATCGTTAAAGGCTTTAAAGTGATCGATATCGATGAGAATGAGACAAGTTCCTTGTGGCGCTTGAGTCATAATAGTTGCCATATCTTCATCATAAGCTCTACGGTTCAATACCCCAGTGAGCGCGTCATACAAAATATCTCTTTCGGACTTCTCTAACCGCTGCTTGAGGTTACTAATCTCGGATTCGTATTTTTGTAGCTGCCCTGTAAAAAACTGGGTACTAGAGCGTATATTGTCCGATTCCTGCACTAAGCTCCGTACCAATTCAATGACTTGCTCTAAGTTAAAGCCTTCATCTTCAATTCGGCTCAATTTATTGAAGTTAGCATCGATGTTCGTCTGAAATTTAGTTGCATCACAATTGGTATCTTTGAGCGATTGTGACAACTCCGTGACCATAGCATCAAGGTTGTGGCGCATTTCTCTAACATCAAGTTCAACGGGATCAGCAACGTACTGTCGGTATAAAAGTTGGGTGCGGCTAGAAGGGCAGGTATTGAATTGATCTACAACCGTATCGAGCTCCTTATTTAACTCTTCATTCTGTTCGCCAACGTAAGCGTACCAAAGTGCGTAGTTGGTCGGTGTGGTTGGGATCTGATGTTTAAGCATTAAAGGTACGGCTTTTTTAAGGTTAAGCGCTGCTTCTTGTAACAGACTTTTCGACATAAAAATTCCTTTGCTCAAGCGTGTTGTATATGCACATTAAAAATAATCGCGCCTTTGATGGCGTTACGTCATTTTAGTCTATCTCAAACCGGATAAAGTGACAGGAAAAAAAGCATGGAATTCTGTATTCCTATGATGAGAGCTGGCAAATAGTTGCATAATATTGAATTACTTGTATTTTGAGAGGTTCATATTTAACCTGCAACAGTCATCGATTTGATTGCTTTGCGCCCTATAAATTTTAATTATTAACATAAAAGGAATTGCTGTGAACAAGTATTTGCAGAGTGCCGTATTCAGTGCTGTGGTGTTCTCTGGTGCATTAATGGCCCAAGAAGCGCCGAAGCAATTTGACCTCGCTCAATATAAACAAGATGTAAAAACTTTGGCGAGTGATGCATTTGGCGGCCGTGCACCGTTGTCGAAAGGAGAGCAGCTAACGACAGACTACTTGGTCAAATCCTTAAAGAAAATGGGACTAGAACCAGGGTTTGGTGAGAGTTATTTACAAGCCGTGCCATTGGCAAAAATTAGCGCCGACCAGAATATGTCGCTCAGTATTGGTGACATGACTTTTAAAAATGGTGCTGAATTTACGGCCAGAACGCAAAGAATTAGCCAGCAAGTGGCGTTAAATAACAGCGAACTTGTTTTTGTTGGTTATGGCATTAACGCCCCCGAATATCAATGGAATGATTACGATGGGATTGATGTAACCGGTAAAACCGTTGTGGTGTTGGTAAATGATCCAGGCTTTGCAACCCAAGATAATCGTTTGTTTAAAGGCAACGCTATGACCTATTACGGTCGCTGGACATATAAATATGAAGAAGCTGCGCGACAGGGCGCCGCTGGTGTGTTGATCGTTCATGAAACAGCTCCAGCAGCATATGGTTGGGGGGTTGTGGAAAACTCAAATACTGGCAGTAAATTTACGTTGGTTGATGAGCAAAAAAATCAGCAACAAGTGGGGGTGATGGGATGGATCCAACATCACGTAGCTCAGCAAGTATTTACCGCGGCTGGTCTTGATTACAGTCAACAAAAGCAACGTGCACAGCTACGGGGCTTTAAGGCTACACCTTTAAAATTGAAAGCCAATCTATTGCTTAATAATCAAATTGAACACGCGAAGAGCTATAACGTTTTGGCGGTTTTACCAGGAAAAAAACGACCACAAGAATTGGTGCTGATGCATGCTCACTGGGATCATTTGGGGACACGCATTGACGAACAAGGTAAAGCGCAAATATATAACGGGGCGGTTGATAATGCCTCGGGTGTTGCCGGGGTTTTATCCTTAGCCAAGGCTTTTAAACAGCAATCTCAGCAGCAGCCGTTTGATCGTAGTATCGGATTTGCCAGCTTTACTGCTGAAGAAACGGGTTTAATCGGTGCGCAGCACTATGCACGCAACCCATCCGTACCCACCAAAGATATCGTAGCTTTTTTGAATATTGATGGCATGAACGTAAATGATGGCGTGAACTATATTTTGCAGTATGGGGAAGGTGTTTCAGAGCTTGAAAGCTATCTAGAACGGGCAACTAAGGCACAGCAGCGTTTTGTAAAACCAGATCCACGACCACAAAATGGATTGATGTATCGCTCGGATCATTTTGCTTTGGCGCAAGCAGGCATCCCCGGTTTATTGTTTATGAGCCTAGGAGATACTGATCCGGACTATATAGCGCATAAATACCATAAACAGGCTGATGATTATGATGCCAACTGGTCGCTCGGTGGTGTTAAACAAGATCTGACTCTGATGAGCAGCATTCTGGCTGAACTTGCAAACAATCAAGATTGGCCACAATGGATAGAAGCATCAGGCTTTAAATCGCGCCGGGAGCAAGATAATCGTTAGTTACTGAGTAACCTTATAGTGAGCCTTGAACGAAAAAAGACAGCTTAAATGCTGTCTTTTTTGTGAAGAGAAGAAGGGTAAGGGGCTTTAAAATTTATAGGAGATTGAGAGCATTGGACCAATAAAGCTATAGGCAACATTATAATCAGCAATTCCGGTGCTATCACCTGTCTGCTCAATATCGACGTCAACCTTGTAGTAGTTAAATGCAGCACTCATAAACCAGTTCTTTGCGATTTCAGCTTCTGCACCAGCACGCACATCGATTAAGCTACCTTCAACATCGTCAAGTTTAATTTTGAAATACTGAGCATGGGCTGATAACTGCCACCGAGGGGAGATATGGTAAGAACCATAAATACCAATATCGGGAAGTGGCGCGGTAACGCTTTCATCAATAATGGATGGGATTTCTTGAACCGCACAAATATTGCCAACAACATCAGTAATATTACAGGCACCAATCGTACCCTCAAATCCTGTTTTGATAAACATTGCGTGAATACCGACAGAGACCCCAACCGTATAGTTGTTGCCTTGAATAAAGTCGTATCCGTATCCTATCCGAGCAATATCAATATTTAATGTCGTCGTAAGCTGGCCGCCGGCTTTTACATCGTAAACTGTATCATCAATTTGAACTTGGAACGGTTTAGAAAGTGCTTGCGTCTCTGCGTTGCGGTGGAGTTGTTTCCAGTCGACATAAAAGTGGTGGTTCTCCGCAAATTGATGCTCTAACTCAAAAAAAGGAAGGAATTGCTTTTCTGCTAATTCAAGGTCACTTTCAAAGTCCAATTCAAAATCATTACCGAGAGAAGGGTTCGTTACATTCATGGTTGAATCTGAATGCGAATAAAATCCACCAAAACTGATGCTCGTTTCACTGGCGTGAGAGCTTCCAGCAATACCGGCTAGTAATGTAAATAATAGGCAACGCTTTAACATGAAAACAATCTCAGCTATTACTTTGACGAGGTTAGTCTAACCCTTGCTTTAGCAATTGTGAATTAATTGTTTCAAATAATGTCAGCAATTTTGATATGGTGCAAGTTATTCGCTAAATATTAACATTAATTCTCGATTTCAAACTTTTTGGCATGAAATAACTATTTAAATACAATAACTTGCGGCGTCACTATTTTGTCAGGAACGTATTTTATGTCGTGAAGGTGGCGTTTATTTAAATGTGTCAAAAATATATAAAAGCGTCAATTAAAATTCACAGAGATATAATAATGACGCTTATAGATTCATATTTACTATATAAATAGTGGTACTAAAATCAATAACCAAGTGATAGCCGCAGCAATAAGAGCTAACATTACTGCCGCAGAAGCAATATCTTTGGCTTGGCCACTTAACGGATGTATTTCTCCGCCAAACCGATCAACAACGGCTTCAATCGCTGAATTCAAAAGCTCGACAATCAGGACGAGGAATACAGCCATAATCAATAATATTTTTTCAGCGGGTGAGACATTAATGAATAGGGCTATAGGAATCATGATGCCCGCAAGTATCACTTCTTCACGAAAAGCAGCTTCGTTCGCCCACGCCGCTTTGAGCCCCTTAATGGAGAATCCCGTTGCTCGCATCACACGTTTTAATCCATGATGGTGTTCTGGTTTCATTCAAATGCCTTCTATATAGCTGATATATTTCAAATCATGAGCAAACAATAGTCACGGAGTATAGCATCCTGTATTGGAGATGTTGACGGGTTGTTTTTAATGCAGTCTAAGCTAGTCCATGCACCTTTAAGGTAGTCATCCTCTAGAGCAAAGAAGGGATGGCTAACCAAAAACCATGTACGTTCGTGTTTATTGGTATTTTTTATACACCTTAGTTAGGATTTTTGATAACCTCTAACTCGTTGAATATTCAGGGAACAGAATGTTATGACCTTGTATGAACTTAAGCCCAAGTTTCAATCTCTTTTGAGGCCCTTTGTTCGATGGCTTGAACAAAAAGGGGTGAGTGCAAATCAAGTCACTATTCTTGCCGTGCTTGGTTCAGTATTACTGGGTAGCATGCTGATGATCTATTCAGAAACCCACGCTCTTTTCTTATTGCTGCCTCTTTGGATGTTTGTGAGAATGGCTTTAAATGCCATTGACGGCATGTTAGCTCGCGAATTTAACCAACAAAGCAATTTAGGGGCCTATCTTAATGAGCTGAGCGATGTCGTTGCTGATGCTGCACTTTTCCTTCCTTTTGCGCTTATTAGCCCCTTTACTCCTCTGACCGTTGCGATAGTCATTTTTCTAGCCACTCTAAGTGAATTTGCTGGCTTACAGGGAATAACAATTGGAGCATCGCGCCGCTATGACGGTCCTTTAGGTAAAAGTGACCGCGCGTTTATCTTTGGTGCAATCGGGCTGTGGATCGGCTTGGGTGGCGTGATGCCAAGCTGGCTGTTTTGGTTAATGCCAACCTTAGCTTTGCTTATTTGCCTGACAGTTTTTAATCGAGTGAAACGTGCGCTTCAGGAATCTAACGAACTGCAAGCCGCTAGCCCTTTAAACAAGCATGATTGATCAAGGTACATGCTGTTCTAGTTTGCAGGTTATTAAGCACTTTTTATCACAACCAATCATAGGATGAAGCGTAGATGGAAACGGATTTTTTAAGTGGCGAGAGAATTGTTGAGGAAAAAGCTTTTACAACACATGACAATGTAGAGCTTTTCTATCGTTATTGGCCGGCAGCTGCGGAACAACCTAAAGGCGCAGTTGTGTTGTTTCATCGGGGTCATGAACATTCAGGTCGGCTAACGCACATTGTTGAAGAGCTTCAAATGCCAGAATATGCCTTTTATGCATGGGATGCCCGAGGGCATGGTCAATCACCTGGTGAACGCGGTTATAGCCCTTGCATTTCAAGTTCAATTCGTGATGTTCAAACATTCATTGAGCATATATCGAATACCTACTCATTTACGGAAGAACAAATCGCTGTCATAGCTCAAAGTGTTGGTGCAGTTTTAGTCTCAGCGTGGGTACATGATTACGCGCCTAAACTGCGGTGTATGGTGCTGGCATCTCCGGCATTTAAAGTGAAGTTATATGTACCGCTTGCTCGTTCTGGGCTTAAATTGATCCAGAAAGGGCGGGGTAATTTCTTTGTGAATAGCTATGTTAAAGCAAAGTTTTTGACCCATGATCCCGAGCGAATAGAGTCTTTTGATAATGACCCTCTCGTTACCCGCGCAATATCTTCAAATATTCTGTTGTCTTTATATGAGACTGCTGAGCGAATTGTCTCGGATGCCGCTGCGATTACGGTGCCAACGCAATTACTCATCTCGGGCTCTGATTGGGTGGTCCATCATAAGCCGCAACATCAGTTCTACGAGCGATTAGGGAGCATGGTTAAAGAGCGACATATTCTCGATGGTTTTTATCATGACACTTTGGGGGAGAAAGATCGCCACGTTGCGATAGATAAAGCGCGTCACTTTATCCTTAAAAGCTTTTCCGAGCCCTATAGTCGCCAATGCCTGCTGAATGCGGATAAGTTTGGATTTACTCGCACTGAGTCAGACAAGTTAGCGACACCTAACTCCATCTTGTCGCCTGAAGGCCTATATTGGGCAATGTATAGACAGAGCCTTAAGATTGGTGGGCTTCAATCGAAAGGGATCAAACTTGGGCATGAAACCGGCTTTGATTCTGGTAGCACGCTTGATTATGTTTATGAAAACAAACCTCAGGGAAAATCATTTTTTGGAAAGCTAATTGATAAAAATTACTTAAATGCCATTGGCTGGCGCGGGATCCGTCAGCGCAAAGTGCATATAGAAGAGTTGTTGCAGGTCGCGTTCAGCAAGCTGAGGGAGCAGGGCAAGCCAGTAGACATTATGGATATTGCATCGGGTCATGGGCGTTATATCTTGGAAGCGATTGAGCATAGTAGTGGCGGTACACAATCCCGCCCTAATTCTATTCTTTTGCGAGATTACAGTGATTTAAATGTTGAGAAGGGCAGTCAATTAATTAAACAGAAAGGCCTAGATGATATTGCTCAATTTATTAAAGCTGATGCATTTGAAGCGAAAAGCTATAGCAATCTAGAAACACAACCGACTTTAGGTGTGGTTTCGGGATTGTATGAACTGTTTGCTGATAATGCTTTACTTCAAGTTTCTTTAGCTGGGTTTGCGTCTGCTATTCAGCCCGGTGGCTACCTGATTTATACTGGGCAGCCATGGCATCCGCAATTAAAAATGATAGCCAAAGCTTTGACAAGTCATCGGCAGGGAGATGCATGGGTGATGCGCCGACGTAGTCAAGAGGAGATGGATCAACTGGTCTCTGCTGCAGGGTTTACCAAAATTGAACAACGTATCGACCCCTTTGGTATATTCACTGTTTCGTTAGCGATTAGAAATAGCTAGGCGCCAGTATTCATAGGATGAAGGATAATACGAACTATGGATAGTGTAGAGCAGGAGCGCCCATGGAAATTGGCAAGTATTTGGTTGATGTTTTTAGCGCCTTTTTTCTTTATTAGCTATAACTTTGCCAATGGCCTGGCTGCCAACCGTCAGGTGGCACATATCGTTTTTGAGTGGGAATCCCATATTCCGTTTGTGGCGTGGACGATTCTGCCTTATTGGAGCATCGATTTACTGTATGGGATCTCGTTATTCATATGTGCAACGAAATTGGAGCTACACAACCTCGGCAAACGTCTATTCACAGCACAAGTGATTGCTGTGACTTGTTTTATCTTATTCCCGCTAGGCTTTAGTTTTACAAAACCTGAAACTCAGGGTTTATTTGGGGGATTGTTTGCAGCGCTAGCTGAGTTCGATCAGCCCTATAATCAAGCTCCTTCTCTGCATATCGCTTTGTTGATTATTTTATGGGTTCATTTTCCTCGTCATCTGAATAGCGTGTTAATTGCTCCTTTTCATTTGCTTTGTATTCTCATTGCGATCTCGGTATTAACGACTTTTCAACATCACTTTATAGATGTGCCAACAGGTGCCTTGCTTGGGTGGCTGTGTATATGGTTATGGCCAGACTCGGGCGTGAGCGCTGTAAAGGCAAGGATTTCGAGCGAGTTGGAAGACACCACTGAGGAGGCGCAGCGACATCGGTTGAGCCTGTGCTATTTATTGGGTTCCGCGGTTTTAGCTGTTTTAGCGTTAAGCTTTCAAGGGTGGGTGCTGTGGTTGCTTTGGCCTTCGGTTTCTTTATTGTTAGTGTCGATGATGTATTTGAAGCTAGGTTCTTCGGGGTTTCAAAAGTCTGAGATTGGTCACATGAGTTCAGCCGCAAAATGGCTGCTCTTTCCGTATCTAGTCTGTGCGAGAATTAACTCTCGATTATGGACTCGCAATGTAAGCCATGTAAGTGAAATTGTTGACGGCGTTTGGATTGGGCGCTATCCATCGGCAAAGGATATAGAAATGAACGGCTATAAAACAGTCATTGATATGACTGCCGAGTTCTCAGCCCCACGTCGCTTATCGAATCATGTTTCTTGGCATAGTATCTGCAATCTTGATTTACTTACGCCTTCATCTTCGGCACTCAAAGAAGCAGCGACTTTAATTGAACAGGCAAGGGCCAGAGGACCTGTGCTTGTCGTCTGTGCACTTGGGTATTCTCGAAGTGCGCTTGCGATCATTAGCTGGCTGTTGATGAGCGGTCATGCTCAAACAACCGAAGAGGCCGTTGCGCTATTAAGAACTAAGCGACCAAGCGTAGTGCTCAAAGACAGTGCGCAAATTCGCCTGACTTCATTACATGATGCAACGATGAATCAAGGAACTGAGTATCATGGTTGAAAATAAGTCGTTAACCAATACAGCGGTTTGCATCGCGTTATTAGCAGAGCATCACAAGGTGAATATTCTTTCGACTTGTTTGACACTGCTGTCAGCTGGCACGATTGTGCTGGCTAGCTTGTTTGAACCTTTGGGGGTTATGGCACTTATTTTGCTGATTTCAATATTGGTATTAGGTGTTGCTCAGCTATTTATTGCAATAAGAGTTGGTTTTGATCATCAGCTGTTGTTATCTGTAAGTCACACTAGCGACAACTTTAATGACCTATTAGCAACTGAAAAAGAGTTCATGCTTTTAGACCGTATTTTAGTTGCGCTTAAACTTGTCAAAAATGAACCTTCAAATCGAGTGTTGAATGACCGATTGCTAGGGTGTATTCAACTGTTTAAGCAGCAGTCGATATTGTGTGGCTTACAAGTTGTATTGATTGTTTCGGTACCATTATTGGTTTGAATTTATTAGAACTAACAGGATGTTAATGTGGCAAATATTCCGTTCAATGCTCTTGTCGCAATGATTGCGATTTTAAGTTTTCTTGGTGTTGCAACTGTCATTCAGGTTGTAATGGTTAAGTCGAATCCCAGCAAGGATTTTACTGAGTTGCGTCAACGAATCACCTCATGGTGGTGGATTATTGGCTTATTATTTATTTTCCTTGGTATCGGAACCAATGCTGCAATTGTCTTTTTTGCGTTTATTAGCTATTTAGCTCTAAAGGAATTTTTGTCGATTGTCAGTACCCGTCAAGTCGATAGAAGTGTAGTTTTCTGGGCTTACTTATGTATTCCGTTGCAATACTATTGGGTATCCATCGGTTGGTATGGACTCTTTATTATTTTCATCCCTGTATATATGTTTCTATTTATACCCATGAGAATGGTGATGAAAGGCGAAACCGAAGGCTTTATTAAAGCTGCGGGTATTCTGCATTGGGCCGTTATGCTCACCGTATTTTCGGTGAGCCATATAGCGTATCTTCTCGTTCTTCCTGAAAAAAATGTTTCAGCTGGTGGTATAGGTCTTGTGCTCTACTTACTGTTTATGACGCAGTTTAATGATGTGAACCAATATCTTTGGGGAAAGAGCATAGGCAAACGCAAAATTATTCCTAAAGTTAGCCCCAACAAAACTTGGGAGGGCTTTATTGGCGGTGTGGTTACCATTACCTTGGTGGCAGGCTTCATTGCGCCTTACTTAACTCCCCTGAACCATCTTCAGGGTTTTGTAGCTGGCCTCATTATTAGTGTGAGTGGTTTTGTCGGGGATGTTGTTATTTCTTCCGTGAAAAGAGACTTAAATATTAAGGATTGTGGTCAGCTTTTACCGGGACATGGCGGAATACTGGATCGAATGGATAGTTTAATTTATACCGCGCCGTTGTTCTTTCATTACATCTATTACCTTTATTATTAGGCAATGAAATGAATCGATTTTTTAAAGTTTTATTTGTTGCACTCATCGCGAAACCTTTGGTGTTGATCCTCTTAGGGCTCAATGTGATTCATCGAGAGAAACTGCCACAAACAGGGCCCAGTATTATTGCTGTGAATCATAATAGTCATTTAGACACGCTGGTATTGCTTAGCCTTTATCCTTTGTCTTTAGTACATAGATTGCGACCAGTGGCGGCAGCTGATTATTTCCTATCAAACCGAATCATTGCTTGGTTCTCCCTCAATGTCATCGGGATTATACCTTTAACCCGTAATGGCTCAGCCAAAAGAGATTTGTTTAGTGATTGTCACAAGGCACTCGATAATGGCGATATTTTATTGATATACCCGGAGGGAACTCGGGGTGAACCTGAAGTGACGAGCAAGCTAAAAAAAGGGATTTATTATCTTGTAAAGGACAGGGATGACGTGTCAATTGTACCTGTTGTCACGCACGGGTTAGGTAGAGCGCTTCCAAAAGGTGAGGCATTGTTGGTCCCTTTTAATTGCGACGTTGTTATAGGGAATTCGCTCGATAATAAGTCTTCTCCCGCTGAGCTTGTTGAGAGTCTGACGGATAGTTACAAAGAGCTATTGTTACAATGTTTAACCTATCATGAGCATGATTAGTTAGTTGACTTAAACTAGTTCACCACAATTCAATGTAGCCAAAAGGTTTTTGTTGGTTATAATCGAAGGCGTTTGCTTCGTATAACCCCAATGATATGGTTTGGGGGTCTCTACCAGCTCCCTTAAAGTGCTGATTACGAAGAGTTGAGATTATTATGGATCTTGCTCTTTGTACTGGCGTTCAATTTGTAATCCTTTACGACTAGAGTTATAGCATCCACATCTTATTGAGAATAGGTGTTATATGTACGAATTTATCCAAGATTTGCCTAAAGTTGAATTACATTTACATATCGAAGGTTCACTTGAACCAGAGTTGCTGTTTGAATTGGCAAAACGGAACCAAATTGATTTACCCTTCGAATCACCGGAATTGTTGCGCAAAGCCTACGATTTCCAAGATCTACAATCGTTTTTAGATATTTACTATCAAGGTGCTAATGCGCTTCGAACAGACCAAGATTTTTATGATCTGACTTGGGCGTATCTACAACGTTGTAAAGCCGATAATGTTATCCATACCGAAATATTCTTTGATCCTCAAACACATACAGAACGCGGTGTCAGCTTTGATACCGTCATAAATGGTATTTATAGAGCGATGCAAGATGGTGAGCGTGAATTTGGGATCACTTCTCAAATTATTGCCTGCTTTTTACGCCACTTAACAGAAGATAGTGCCTTTGAAACTTTCACATCGATTAATACTCACAAAGACAAAATTATCGGCGTGGGTTTAGATTCGTCTGAGAGAGACCATCCGCCAGAGAAGTTTGCTCGGGTATTTCAGCACGCTAAACAAGCGGGCTTTTTGACGGTCGCACATGCGGGTGAAGAGGGCTCAGCGCAAAATATTGTCGATGCGATTGATATGCTGAGTGTCAGCAGGGTAGACCATGGTGTTCGCTGCGTCGAAGATCAAGCGTTAGTTAAATCTTTAATCAATAGCCAAATGCCTCTTACTGTCTGTCCATTGTCTAACATAAAACTGCGTGTTTTTGACGAAATGCATCAGCACAATATTGTTGAGTTATTGCGCCAAGGTGTGGCCGTGACGATTAACTCCGATGACCCTGCATATTTCGGTGGCTATATGACGGATAACTTTGTCGCGGTCAGTGAGGCACACCCGATGACAAAGCAAGAGCTCGCTCAATTTACACTAAATGCTATTAATGCGAGTTTTATCAATGAAACGTTAAAAGCAAACTATAGAGCGAAAGTCCTCGCTTACTTAGAGAGGTAAGCCCGCCAAATTTAGGTTGAGAAGGTTTCGCAAAGTGGATAGAAGTGAAGGGCTCCACCGCTAATTTTTGATGTCGGAGAGGCGTCTTATAAGACGGTATTTTAACAGGCCAAAATGAAATCATATTCGTGAGCCAGTATGCATATATTGGTGTGTAATCCATGTAGCATGTGGTTGTAAAATATAATCTTTAGCTTTTTAATTTTCGCGGCCGACAACTTGTTATTCAGTAGCCTAACTTAGTCCTGGTACTGTAATTAGAACGCCACCAATCAAGGATAGATAAATGAAAAATGTCAAAAGTTTTGCATTTTCGTTGGGAATTATTATTTTTACTTCTGTTTCGGCATTTTCAGTGGGAAACCACTACGGTAGCATGACCTCCTGTGAACTGTCTGACGACCAGTCGATAATGACGATGCTTGCGAGGAGCATTGTTCTTGCCAATTTCACTGAAATTGAGATGAAAGAGAAGTGCGGTGAGGGTTTTGTTGAGCGCCTTTAAATGTTGATGGCACAGTGATTTGTTACTCGTGTGGGGCTAGACTTTTTGAAGTGGTGCATGAGTTTTGTTTCCCTTTGAACGCCTCCATTTGTGGTGACGCTCGTATCAGAGCCGAAAATGTCTAAAGTTTGGTGAGTTTACTCTTCGTTTGACATACATGGGGCGGCTTTTTTAACCGATAGTGTGCTTTTTCTTTTTTGTCCAACAATGATAAAAATGTTGATGGTCTATATCTTGTGAGTTTTGTGCAAGAGAAAGCATCGAATGGCTTTGTGTTTGTCTATTTTTCCTGTTTGGCGCGATGTGTCTATTGCGCTATTTGTACGAACTTCAACTTTGGATTGATGATGAATAAATTGCTGGTTTTTATATGCTTCACTGTATTTGTAAGTACGGCTTATGCCGAAAGTTGGTCTTGTTCAGATGGGAACAAAAGTCGATTACGAAATAATCGCGATAAAATCCATGATTATTATGTTTTGGCCTCTGAAATCTCCGAGACATTGGATTGGAGTCATAGAACACCCTTATATACTTTAAGTAAAAAAGGGCAGGCTTCGCTGAGAGAGAATTATAGAAAAGATGGTGCGGCTGGACTTAAACGGCTCAGAAAAGAAATTTCTCGAATTGAGTCGCTAAAATCGACAGCTCAAAAGGCTTCGAATAAGCTCTATCATACGAGAAAACATATTAAGAAAAACATTAAACACTGGGAAAGCTTTAAATCCAATTGCCACAAAAAGCGGGAAAGTAAAAGTATGTCCATCGGTGTCGAACAATCCCATATAAACCTTGAGTATTATGAAGTGAAAGCAAAAGTTGTTAAGAAAATCCTTGCTGACTTTCGTCGAGATTTGAGTATCTATAAGCAATTTGAAAAAGCAATCCAATAAAGCCTACTTAAAGTTTACAAAACGTTCGACGGTTGTGGTGATTGCTGCCCTCCTTGGTTGTCCCCTTGTGCAGGGAAGGCGAATAGGCTTATGATTTCGTATCGCCTGCCTGCTTCCTGATGTTATGAAAGGTCTTTACCGGTTTATTCTGTTCATCATGGGAATGAATGCATGTTGCAATTGGTCATAGGGAATTAATTAAATGCCAATAGATCAAACGATTTCCTCAATACTTTTTGTTTGTATGGGGAATATATGTCGCTCGCCGACAGCAGAAGCCGTAATGCGTCAGAAAATAAAGCAGGCAAATATGCCATTGACGCTCGACTCCGCCGGTACCATTGGTTATCACCAAGGGGCTGCACCGGATCCTCGAGCGATGGCTGCTGGTATGCGACGGGGTTTGAGTTTCGAAGGCATGGCTGCGCGTAAAGTTGTGATGGATGATTTTGAGCGCTTTGATTTAATTCTTGCTGCAGATAAACAAAATCTTGCGGATTTAAAAGCAATTTGTCCGGTTCAATTTCAAAACAAACTACAGTTGGTTCTAGCTTTCACAGAGGAGGGCATCGAGGAAGTGCCAGATCCCTATTATGGTGGAGAGCAAGGGTTTGAATATGTGTTGGATTTACTTGAGTCGAGCTGCGAGCAATTACTGTTGCAAATTCAAAGCGCCAGATAAAACGTTAGGCGCCTTGTGAACCATGCATTTTTTGCACTAGCGATGGCGCTTTCCTGCACGTTTTAACTGTTCTTGTTCTTTTTTTGCTTTTTTAGCGGCTTCTTTTTCTGCAATCATTTTTGCTACTTCCACTTTTTCAACTTCAGCCATCGCTGGGCTTTCTAAAGAAAGCAGGCCGGTTCTACCGGAGCGGAATTCGTGAAGTACAATTTCAGAAGCTTTATGAAGATCGATCCGACCTCCGGGGCGAAGAGCACCTCGTTTACGGCCAATTTCTTCTAATAAGCTGATGTCATCTCTTGGCAACTCATCAAGCTTATATCGTTCGACGATGTGCTCAGGGTATGCTTTGAGGAAGTATTCGGCGGCAAACATAGCCACATCTTCATATTCCATCGCGGTATCTTTAATTGCACCGGTCACAGCTAGTCGGTAACTGCTTGATTCGTTGTCAACTTTAGGCCACAAAATCCCTGGAGTATCAGAAAGAACAATACCGTTCTTTAGGTTGATTCTTTGTTGGGTTTTGGTGACCGCAGGTTCATTGCCTGTTTTCGCAATCACACGACCAGCGAGAGTATTGATGATGGTTGATTTGCCAACATTGGGAATGCCCATGATCATGGTACGAATGTCTTTTTCTATCTTATCTCTACTGGGAACCAATTTGCGACACAGGTCTGTAATATTCTTCAGCGAGCCAGGTTGCAAGGTTGATACCGCCATGGCTTTTACACCTTGCTCTTGTTCAAGGTATTCAATCCATTGCTCGGTAATGGCGGGATCGGCTAAATCTGATTTATTCAGGAGTTTGATACAAGGCTTGTCTCCTCGGAAAGTCGAAACCATAGGGTTTTCACTACTGTAAGGAATGCGAGCATCAAGAACCTCTATGACAAGGTCAACCTGCGGCATCACTTTTTCAATCTCTTTACGGGCTTTATGCATATGCCCTGGATACCACTGAATAGCCATGTTAAATATTTATCCTGATTCTGTACAATTGGCGCGTATTCTACCCTTTTCTGGATTAAATTCACAAAGTTTCATAACGTCGAAAGCGAATGAAGATAAATAGGGTCTATTCCAATAGTTGCGACACGATAATCATGGTTTTAGCCTCTGCAAAAGAGTTCAGGGTCGATTGCGCTAGCCAACAAACGATTTGACTCATGTTGATAACTTGACGGGCAATGAACTGTGAGGTGATCTGCAGCGTAATAACTTTTGATTTATATTTAAAGGTAGCCTCGAGTGAAGAGGGTTTGTCTTTACCAATTTCAATATTCACATCGAAAGCACTTTGTGGAGAACCGCGTGAGAAAACTAACTGAATTTGAAACCTATGTGATAGAGCAGAAGGGCACTGAGCGGCCGTTTACGGGAGAATATGACAAACATGATGCCGTAGGTATTTATCATTGCAAACGCTGCGATGCGCCTTTGTATCTATCTGAGCACAAGTTTAATGCTCATTGTGGTTGGCCAGCATTTGATGATGAAATTGAGGGTGCTGTGACTCGATATCCTGATGCGGATGGGCGTCGTGTTGAAATTGTATGTAGCCAATGTCAGGGACATCTTGGGCATGTGTTTGAGGGAGAACATTTAACGATGAATAACCTTCGACATTGTGTTAATTCGGTTTCGCTACAGTTTAAGTCGGCCGAACAAGCATTACAGCATTCTCCTGATTCAGGCGTGTTGTCTCAACAAGGTGAAAGTCAGCCGCCAATGACGGCCATTGCGACGTTTGGTGCAGGGTGTTTTTGGTGTGTTGAGGCAATCTTCGATGCATTGGACGGAGTGTTCAAAACACGCTCTGGCTATACGGGCGGCCGGGCAGATGAAGCGACGTATAAGCAGGTCTGTTCTGGAATGACTGCGCATGCGGAAGTGGTGCAAATTGAGTATGACCCCAATAAAATTAGTTTTGAAACGCTACTTGAGGTTTTTTTTCAAAGTCATGACCCAACGACGCTTAACCGTCAAGGCAATGATGTCGGTCCCCAATATCGTTCAGCGATTTTTGTTCATGACCAAAACCAAGCGGATTTAGCAAATGAAATTATCGCTGCGCTGACGCAGGCTCAAGTCTATCCAGCCCCTGTGGTAACGGAAGTCAGCTGGTTTACTGAATTTTATCCCGCTGAGGATTATCACAATGACTATTTTGCCAATAATGGTGAGCAGCCTTATTGTCAAATGGTGGTAAAGCCTAAAGTCGATAAGGTGAAGGCAATGTTTGCCAACCGCCTAAAATTAAGTTGATGACTCATGAATAAAAAACGAAGCCTAAAGGCTTCGTTTTTGTATAAGCATTGCGAGTATTCGGATTAATCTAACTCGTCATCTGCGACTTTGTAGTGAGGATCTTCAATTAAGTTGACTTCGACTAAGTCGCCAGCTTTATGTAATAGTTTTTTACAATCCATGCTGAGGTGACGTAAATGTAAGCGTTTGCCTGCTGCTACGTAACGCTCAGCTAAAGTGTCAATGGCTTCCAGCGCGGAGTGATCGGCAACGCGAGAGTTTTGAAAGTCCACAATAACGTCTTCTGGATCATCTTTTGCGGTAAATAAATCCAAGAAATGTGCGACTGAGCCGAAGAATAGTGGGCCATTTAAGCGGTAGATTTTCCAACCATTTTTGTCTTCGCTGACCTGCACGTTAATGTGCTTTGCATGTTCCCAAGCAAAGACCAACGCAGAGACAATCACACCAACAAATACGGCAAACGCTAAGTCAGTGAAGACGGTGACGATTGTGACTAACAAAATCACAAATGAGTCATGCTTCGGTACCTTGCGTACCATCTTAATGCTTGCCCATTCAAATGTGCCTAGAACAACAATAAACATGACGCCAACAAGCGCTGCAAGCGGGATCATCTCGATAAAGCCTGAGCCAAACAAAATGAATGCAAGTAAGGCGATAGCCGCTGCTATTCCAGATAGACGACCGCGACCCCCAGAGTTGATATTAATCATGGATTGACCAATCATGGCACAACCACCCATGGCGCCAAAGAATCCGCTCGTTACATTCGCCACACCTTGGCCGACACATTCTTTGTTGCCTTTACCGCGAGTTCCTGTCATTTCATCAATAACGGTTAATGTTAATAATGACTCAATGAGGCCGACAGCTGCGAGAATACAAGCGTAAGGCAAAATTATGTATAAAGTTTCAAGATTGAATGGTACCGAAGGGATACTAAATGATGGTAAAGAGCCAGCAATGGTAGCGTTTGGATCACCACTCATTGATTTCAAAAAGTCGAGGACGGTGCGCGTATCTAAATCAAAGACGACAGTGAGTGCCGTGACCGCGAGAATCGCGACAAGGGAAGACGGTACCGCGGTCGTGATTTTTGGCAAGAAATGAATAATTGCCATCGTCATCAGAACTAAACCTAGCATTAAATATAGCTGGCTACCCTGCAACCACTCCAGCGTTCCATCTGCCCCTGGAACTTTGAACTGTCCAAGCTGTGCTAGGAAAATCACAATTGCTAGGCCGTTTACAAAGCCAATCATGACTGGGTAAGGCACGATGCGAATAAACTTACCGAGCTTTAACACGCCGGCCAAGATTTGGATGGTACCGGCAAGTACAACAGCCGCAAATAAGTATTGCACCCCATGCTCAGCAACAAGTGCAACCATTACAACTGCCATGGCACCCGTTGCACCAGAGATCATTCCGGGACGACCACCGATCAGTGCGGTAATAAGGCCCATAATGAAAGCGGCGTAGAGGCCGACCATTGGCTCAACTCCAGCGACGAAAGCAAAAGCGACAGCTTCCGGAACAAGTGCGAGTGCAACAGTAAGACCTGACAATATGTCAGCTTTGGAACTAGCGGTTTTATGACGAATAAGATCGAACATTTGTCCTCAACAGTATTAATTTAGTGATATTGATCAAAAATTAGGTTGCGCATCTTACTAGAAAACGAACACAAACTAAACAGTAATTACCAACCAAAACCAATTCAGCCTGCGATAATCAGCGGGTTGATGAACCTTTTGGGTATGGTATAGCGTGATGAAAGCATCTTGAAAGCTATTCAAGTTGCGGCACCGCTTTCGGTAAAGAAATGAGACATGAAAAAAGCCATGCGTTGTCGCATGGCTTTTTTAGAAAACCAAACTTACGGGCGCGTCATTTCTGCTTGCGCGCTATTCGCGGTTGTGGTTTTAACTGCAGCTTCATGGTTGCTGGCTTCATACACTCGGCCCTTTGGAGTCTCTACGACGGCTTGCGGTTGTTCAACCACCGGTTTAGTCGTCGTTGAGCTTACCATTGAGCCGAAGCGACTTGCGCTTGATGAGGCTTTTACTTCAGTGACTACAGCTGTCTCTGTCTGTGCAACGATAGGCTCGCTGACAACTTCTTCAACTGTGGCAACAACTTCTGCCGCTACAACTTCTGCTTGAGCATCTGGAGCTGGCTTGCTTGCCATTGTTACCGCAACCTCAGGCTTTGGTGTGATGTCAGCTGCCTCTGTTGCAACCGGCGCATCTTCATCTGCAGGGCTAGCGACTTGAGCAGTAGCTACTGCATCAATAGCTACAGGTTTTGTTGCCGCAGCCTGCGCTTGGCTTGGCTCTGCTTTAACCGATTGCGCTTCAGTTTTAACCTCGTCAGACTGCGCTTTAGCAACTTCAGATTGCGTTGCTACTGGCTCACTGACTTCAGCTTGGTCCACTGAAGGTTCGCTCACGCTCTCAGGCGTTTTGGCTTCGGCCACTTCTGGCTTTGGCGCAGGGGCAAAACTTGGGCTTGCTGGTGCCGCAGTCGCAGCGCTTGCTACTTTGCGTTTTGCTACTGGCTTCTTCACTGGCTGAACTTCTGCAATAGGTGCCTCTGTGGCTGTTGCCGGTTTGGAAGCGGCTACTGGCATTGGCATGGCGGCTGGACGTGTTGCTTCTGCAGCTGCACTGCTACTGACTCGTGCCTTAGGCTTAGGCGTTTCCGCTGGTTTTGCTTCAGGTGCTTTTACTTCTGCATTCACTTGGGCAGGTTTACTCTCCTGCTTAGCTTCTGGCATTGGTGCTGGAGCTGGACGAGCGGCGGCGGCAACAGCTGTATTCGTCGCTGTTCTATTTTCTGCTGCTTTTGCAACATCTGCTTCAACCTGCACACTGGCAACCGGAGTTGGTTCGGCAACTTGTGATTGCGTGTTTTCATGTGCAACATCTGCGACTTCAACCGAGGCCGGTACTTGTGTTTCCACGGTCGCAGTGACTTCCACGGCTGGCGCTTCTACTGTCGAGGTAGCTTCAACTTCAGGGGCTAAGTCACTAGCATTTGCTGCAATACTTTCAGTAGCCTGTTCTGCATTCTCTGCAGGGTCATCGCTACGGCGACGACGTTGTCCTGCTGCACGTAGATGACGTGGGCTTCGACGGCTGCGGCGCTGACCTTCACGCTTTGGCTTGTCTTCACCTTCAGTCTCTGTCGTTGTTTCTGCGTCTTGCGTTTGTGCTGGTTTAGCGGCTGGTTGAGTTTCCTTAGGCGCCTGAGCTTTCAACGCTTCTTCTGCAGCTGGTGTTTGCTCTGCAACTGTGTTGACGTTTGGCTCTGTAGTCGCTTCTTGCGCTTCAAAGGGTTGCTTGTCCTTTCTTGGCCCACGCTTGCGAGTCGGCTTTGGCTTCGCTTCTGCTTTTGAAGTTTCTTTGACTTTACTTTGAGCTTCAGTGTGTTCAACAGCAGCTTGCGTGTTGATTTCCTCGTTCGCTTGCTCCTGATTTACGCGAACTTTACGACGCATATTGCGACGCTGTCTGCGCTCTCTTACCGCTTCTTGCTTTGGCTGATCTGCAGCTTCTGCTTTTGGCTTATTTTGACGAGGCTTGTTATCGTTCTTTGTGCGCTGCGTGTCTTTGTCATGCTGGCGGTCGACATTTCTATCGTTGTTCCGCTCATTTTTACGGCCTGAACGTTCTGACTTTTCTTTGTCATGATCCGCTTTTTTATTGCGGCTCTTATGCTCTTTATTGCCTTTGCTTGAATCCGACTTATTGCGACGGTTGCGGCGATTGTTTTGGTTGCTACGTGAAGATTTTGCTGGTTTTTGCTCCGGCTTTTTCTCTTCGCTGCTACCAAATAGTGAGCTAATCGCAGCCATCAGTTTGCTGATTAAACCAGGCTCTGATTGCTTTGCTTTTGCTGGAGCCGCTTTTTCGACTTTCTTCGCAGCTTCGGCATTTTTAGGCGCAGAGTATCCCTTAAGCACGGGTTCTTGTGCAGCGGCACGCTCAAGCTTACGAGGCTCATAGAGCTTTGCTTCTGGCTTTTCAGTACGTTTGTAGCTAGTTTCAACCACTTCTTCATCATTACGATGACGGTTGACGCGATACTCGGGTGTCATCATGTGGCTGTCAGGAATGACATACACTTCGACATTATGGCGTTGCTCTGTGATACGAATAGCTTTGCGTTTTTCGTTCAATAAGAATGCTGCAACATCCACAGGAACCACGGCTTCAATTTGAGATGTGTTCTCTTTAATGGCTTCTTCTTCCATCAGGCGAAGAATCGAAAGGGCGAGAGATTCAGTTCCGCGAATCGTGCCTTGTCCGTGACAGCGTGGACAAAGTTTTGCTGCAGACTCTTCTAGTGAAGGACGCAGGCGTTGGCGCGACATTTCCATGAGGCCAAAGCGAGAGATACGGCCAAGCTGGACGCGAGCTCGGTCATGGTGGACTGCATCACGTAGTCTATTTTCAACTTCACGTTGATGACGTACTGGTGTCATATCAATAAAGTCGATAACTACTAAACCACCTAAATCGCGGAGGCGTAATTGGCGTGCAATTTCATCGGCTGCTTCGAGGTTGGTGTTTAGCGCCGTTTCTTCAATATCTCCGCCTTTCGTGGCGCGGGCAGAGTTAATATCAATAGAGGTGAGTGCTTCTGTTGGGTCGATAACGATTGAGCCGCCAGAAGGCAGGCGGACTTCACGCTGGAACGCAGATTCAATTTGCGATTCAATTTGGAAGTGCGTAAACAGAGGTACTTCTGCTTCATAAAGCTTTACACGCTCAATAAAGTCTGGACGAACAAGCTCAATGTGCTTTCTTGCTTTGTCATATACCTTGGCGTGGTCAATCAGGATTTCCCCAACATCGCTACGAAGGTAATCGCGAATTGCGCGCACGATGACGTTACTTTCTTGGTGGATTAAGAATGGCGCTTGCATGCTTTGCGCTGATTCCTGGATACCAGCCCAAAAGTCTTTTAGCACTTTTAAATCAGCTGCGAGTTCAGCAGATTCTTTACCGATACCCGCAGTACGTACAATTAGCCCCATCCCTTTGGGAATATCCAGCTGTGACATGGCTGCTTTTAGTTCCGTACGCTCATCACCTTCGATGCGGCGAGAAATACCGCCCGCTCTCGGGTTGTTTGGCATAAGAACAAGGTAAGAACCAGCAAGACTGATAAAAGTAGTTAACGCCGCGCCTTTATTGCCACGCTCTTCTTTATCAATTTGTACGATAACTTCCTGACCTTCCTTCACCACTTCTTTGATGTTTGGTCGGCCTTGAAAAGAGTAACCTTTCGGGAAGTACTCGCGTGCAATTTCTTTGAGGGGTAAAAAGCCATGTCTTTCCGCACCGTAGTCGACAAATGCCGCTTCGAGTGAGGGTTCTACGCGGGTAATTTTACCTTTGTAAATGTTGGCTTTTTTCTGTTCATGACCAGGACTTTCAATGTCTAAGTCATAAAGTTGTTGCCCATCAACAAGGGCAACACGCAACTCTTCTGATTGAGTTGCATTGATTAACATCCGTTTCATGATGACTAAATTCTTCTCAATAAGGTCATCAGAGCGCGGCTCATTCGTGCATTACGGGCCTAGTTTGGGCGACAAAACCTCACGGTTGGTGCCTAGGCAGGTAGGTGCGCATCACTGTTAAACGCAATCACTGCGTGTCGCATCCTATTTATGGCTTATTTTTTAATGTTTACAAAAACAAGGAATTCGTTGTAAAACGTCAACCAACCCCATAAATTTCTAATATATTCCGGTAATGCCAATATCGAAAAGCGACTGTCTGATGACTAGTTTAAATTAAAATATTCGAAATCTGGCGTGCATTAGATTAGATAACCACTTATTTCGTGGGGCTTGTGCAAGTTTAGCTATCGAAATTGATTTATATCTTCTTTTGTCTCGTATATAGCTTGCAAGTCAATCACTTGCTACTCGCAGAAGCATCAGATTACATCCCTCTGGCTAATGCTCGAATGGTGTATTTGTGAACACTTTATTCACTGCTTATCCCAATTCGCCGATGGAATATAGCAAAAAACAAAAAAATCAGCAATGGAAAGCATAAATTCTTCAGGTTTGATGTACAATAGCGGCCGTTAAGATGAAGTGGCGAACCATGACTAAAGAAACCTCCCCAACAAAAGTTCAGTTGATTACGATTGATGAAGATCACCTTGGTCAACGTATCGATAATTTTTTACTCACTAAGCTAAAAGGCGTTCCCAAAAGCATGATTTATCGAATCGTGCGTAAGGGAGAAGTGCGTGTAAATAAAAAGCGTATCAAACCAGAATATAAATTGGCGATGGATGATGTCGTTCGAGTTCCCCCAGTTCGTATTCCTGAAAAAGATAAAACTAAAGCACCATCGGCAAAGTTGACGAAGGTGTCGCAACTCGAAGCGCGTGTACTGCATGAAGATAAACATCTTATTGTGTTGAATAAGCCAGCAGGAATTGCCGTGCATGGCGGCAGTGGCGTGGATTTTGGTGTGATCGAGGCTTTTCGATCTCTAAGGCCACAACAAAAGTTTTTAGAGTTGGTTCATCGCCTAGATAAAGACACATCCGGAGTGCTGCTAATTGCTAAGAAACGCAGTGCGTTAAAGCATCTACATGATCAACTGCGCTATAAGAAGATGCAAAAAGACTATCAAGCGCTGGTTCGAGGGGCTTGGCAAGCCAGTGATAAAGTTGTTCAAGCGCCTTTATTGAAACTTACTTTGAAATCTGGTGAGCGGATTGTCCGAGTCAATAAAGAGGGCAAGCCTTCAGAAACTCGATACAAAATTTTGCAACGTTTCGAAGGGGCAACTTTAGTTCAAGCTAGTCCCGTTACCGGAAGAACGCATCAAATTCGTGTGCATTGCCAATATGCTGGTCACCCGATTGCATGTGATGAAAAATATAGTGAGCAAAAGTTTGATGACAGTATGCGTGCAGTGGGTCTAAATCGATTGTTCTTACATGCGGCTAGATTGCGGTTTACCCACCCAGATAGCGAAGAAACCATGCAAGTCAGTGCGCCCCTTGACCCGGTATTGGTCAGCACATTGAACAAGTTGAAAAAAATATGAAGCGATACGATCTAGTCATCTTTGATTGGGATGGCACCTTGATGGACTCGATTGGTAAAATTGTAACCTGCATGCAGGCGACTGCTATGGAGTTGCAAATGACCGCTCCAGCAGAACAATCAGTTCGAGATATTATTGGTTTATCTATGGATAAAGCACTGAGTGTTTTATTTCCACATGTAGCGAATGAGCTTCGTCAAACCATGATTGATGTCTATCGCAAGCATTATCTTGAGCTCAATACAACGCCAAGCCCTTTATTTGAAGGAAGCCTGACACTACTCGATAGCTTAAGAGAGCAGGAATATTTGCTTGCTGTTGCAACAGGGAAGGGCAGAGGTGGGCTGGATCGCGTTTTGTCGTTGACTGAACTTGGCCATTATTTTTCGGCAACGCGCTGTGCCGACGAATCAAAGAGTAAGCCGCATCCGCAAATGATATTAGATGTGCTTGACGTGCTCAATGTAGAGCCTGCAAGAGCTTTAATGGTTGGTGATTCTATTCATGATTTGAATATGGCCAATAACGCGGGTGTAGATTGTGTGGGTGTAAGCTATGGTGCCCATGACCATGACACCTTGCTTCAAGCGCAACCCAAACACATCATCAATTCACCTATCGCGCTATTAGATTGCTTGTATTAAGCGAAAGTGCTGACTGCTTTTCACTATCGCTTTAACCGTGACTAATAAATTTGGGTGTGTCATCCGTTGCTTGCAAAGATTGAGCGACTGTTTTCATTGCGGTCGTCAGTTTTGTAAGTTGTGTGCTGCTTATGGTGAAAGGCGGCATGATATAGATGTAATTGGCAAAAGGGCGGATCCAGACGCCAAGGTCAATAAACTGTTGTTGTAACGCTGATGTATTGACTGTTGCATGCATTTCTAAAACGCCGATTGCACCTAAAACACGAACAGCTTTTACGGAAGCATATTGAGCGGCAGCTTGCAGCTCTTGTTGCAGCTGATATTCAATTGCGGCAACCTGCGTTGGCCATTGGTTTTTTGCAATTAAATCAAGGCTGGCGCACGCGGCTGCACACGCAAGAGGGTTGCCCATAAAAGTTGGCCCGTGCATAAATACACCGGAGGGAGAGTCGCTAATCCCCTGAGCCACTTCATCGCTGCATAGCGTAGCAGCTAAGCTGATATAGCCACCTGTCAGCGCTTTACCCACACAAATTAAATCGGGTTCGATATTTGCGTGTTCGTAAGCGAATAGCTTCCCGGTTCGGCCAAAGCCCGTGGCAATTTCATCGACAATCAACAAAACGTCATATTGGTCGCATAGTCTACGCAATTCAGTTAAGTAATCCGCACTATAAAAGCGCATGCCACCGGCGCCTTGCAGAATCGGTTCAATGATGACAGCAGCGATTTGTTCGTGATGTTCCGCTAACGCTTGTTGAAGCGCGATAATATCTTCAGTGCGTAACGGCTCTCCAAATGGTGTTTGAGGAGAAGGCACAAATAGCTGCGGGGTGACAGCTTGGCCAAACATGGTGTGCATGCCACCATCGGGATCACAAACGCTCATTGCTGCAAAGGTATCGCCGTGATATCCCTGCTTTACAGTTAATATTTTTTGTTTGGCAGGTTGTTGCTTGCCTTGCCAGTACTGCAATGCCATTTTTAAGGCCACTTCTACGGCTATCGAGCCCGAATCTGCTAAGAATACTTTGCTGAGCCGTGGACAAGTCATATCAATAAGACGTTTACTCAATTCAATAGCGGGTTGGTGGGTAATCCCTCCAAACATGACGTGACTAAGCTGGCGTAATTGATGCTCCATTTTATCTAGGATGTATGGATGACCATAGCCATGGACACAAGCCCACCAAGAGCTGGTGCCATCAATTACGCGTTGTCCAGTGTCTAGCTCAAGCTCGCAGCCAGAAGCCCCAATGACGCCATAGGTGGGCAGGGCTTTTGTCATTGAAGTATAAGGGTGCCAAATGTGGGCTTTATCAAAATCATAATCAATCATGGGGAATTTGGGGTTGCTCATATTTTGCTCTGTTGTAAACCTGTGGTTTGCTATGACGTTGACAGCTTAAGTGCTACAGGTATCCTTATCAAGTCATAAACAGAAGAACAAGGCCCTAGATATGTCGCAGTTGCAAGTACGTCATGATTGGAATCGTGATGAAATTGAAGCACTCTTTTCACTTCCGATGAATGATTTACTTTTTCAAGCGCAAAGTCTTCATCGACAAGTCTATGATCCTAACGAAGTTCAGATCAGCCGCTTATTATCAATTAAAACAGGTGCCTGCCCAGAAGATTGTAAATATTGCCCTCAAAGTGCACGTTATGATACGGGCCTAGAAAAAGAGCGTTTACTAGAAATTGAAAAAGTTCTTACCGAAGCGCGTAGCGCGAAAGCTGCCGGTGCATCTCGTTTCTGTATGGGGGCTGCTTGGCGAAATCCTCACGAGCGTGATATGCCATATCTAACTGATATGGTGAAGGAAGTGAAGTCTATGGGGATGGAAACTTGTATGACTCTTGGTATGCTTTCTGAAGATCAGGCATCACAATTAGCAGATGCCGGTTTAGACTATTACAACCATAATTTAGATACTTCTCCTGAATACTATGGTGATGTGATTACCACGCGCACTTATCAGAACCGTTTAGATACTTTATCTCATGTGCGTGGTGCGGGCATGAAAGTGTGCTCGGGTGGCATTGTTGGTATGGGTGAGCAAGCGAGCGACCGCGCAGGATTATTGCAACAGTTAGCAAATATGGAAAAACACCCAGACTCAGTTCCGATTAATATGCTCGTGAAAGTAGCGGGTACACCCTTTGAAAAGTTAGATGAATTAGACCCGTTTGAGTTTGTCCGTACGATTGCTGTGGCACGGATCATGATGCCTTATTCTCGAGTCCGTTTGTCTGCGGGGCGCGAAGAGATGACCGATGAGTTGCAGGCGATGTGTTTCTTTGCTGGAGCAAATTCAATTTTTTATGGTTGTAAGCTTTTAACGACTCCTAACCCAGAAGAAAACAGTGATATGAGTCTATTCAGAAGGTTAGGGCTTCACCCTGAGCAGGGAAAAGTTGCAACGCCTGAAGAAGATGAACAGTTAATGCAAAAAGCGGCCGCTAAAAAAGATAAAGCGTCAGCGCAGTTTTTTGATGCTGGAGCGCTGTAATTGCACATTTATTTTGAAGTAATTCATACGGCTGCTAAAGAGAGTGTATGTCTAAACGATTGAGTGCACGTATCGCGGATACGCAACAGCAGCTCTCTGAGCAAGGCTTATTGAGAACAAGGTCGTGCCACAGTGAGCCCAACCTAACTGCGAGAGATCTTCTCAATTTTTGTGATAATGATTACCTCGGTCTTTCACAGTCTCTTGAATTAAAGCAGGCTGCAGCCGAAGGCGCGGAGCTTTATGGCGTAGGGTCTGGAGCTTCGCCTTTGGTCAGTGGTTATCAAACTGCGCATCAACAACTCGAACAATTACTTTGTCAACGAACAGGTCATGAAGCCGCATTGTTATTTTGCTCCGGTTTTGCCGCAAATGAAGCTTTGGTGAAGACATTGTTTAGACCCTCAGATGTCGTACTCACAGACAAATTAATTCATGCTTCCGTTATTGATGCCGTACAAGCGAGCGGTGCCCGGCTCGTACGCTTTGCTCACAATGATACTGTCAATGCAGAACATAAACTGGCACATTTCTCACCATTAGCCGTGATGACTGAGAGTGTATTCAGTATGGATGGAGACATCGCGCCATTAGAAAAGCTTGCTGCAATCGCTCAAAACCACGATGCATATTTTATTGTGGATGACGCACACGGATTTGGGGTTATTGGAAAAAATAGCTGTGGCGCATCAATGCTTTGCCCCAGTATTGATATACAGGTTGTCACGTTTGGCAAGGCTCTTGGGTGCCAAGGCGCCGCCATTTTAGGTCGACAAAAAGACATCGATTTTCTTGTTGCTAACGCGCGACACTATATCTATTCAACTGCACTTGCGCCTGTGAGTGCATTTGTAGCTTATAAAGCGATTGAAATGCTAGCAAACTCCAATCATCTCCAGCGTCAGCTTTCGCGCAATATTATTCACTTTAGAAAGCAATGTTTAGCCAAGGGCATCGTGTTAACCGAATCATCAACGCCGATCCAACCCATAATTATCGGCGAAAGTGAAAAGATGATGCAAATAGCTGAGTTAGTGAAAGCCGAAGGGTTCCGCATTGGCGCTATTCGCCCACCAACAGTACCATCAGGGAGCGCTCGATTGAGAGTCACCTTGTCTGCAAGGCATCAGCAAGCACAAATCAGTGGGCTCGTAGAAGCAATGCGCTGCGCAATTAATCAGGTATCCCCAACCCTATTGATGCACCTCTGTGACAACAACAAAGCAAAAGACAAAAGGATGAGTTTGTCCCTGAAGGATCAGCAGCAATCGATAATTGATATGAGTCATTGTGGTGGTGATAATGAATAGCGGCTTAGATAATAAACAACAAGTTGCCGCTGAATTTTCTGCCGCGGCAAGTCACTATTCAAACTTCAATAGTATGCAAAAACAGAGTGCCGGTATTCTATTTGACATGATAGGTACTGCAAAGGTGCTGGATAGTCATACTAACTTGCTTGACATTGGTTGCGGCCCTGGGACAGATTTTGACGCAATAAATAAGCCTGCTAGCGTTTTTGCTTTAGATATCGCGCCGGGAATGCTCGCCCAAGTGGTGCAAGATTTCCCCGAATATCTTGCGGTTCAATCCGATGCGCAAGCATTACCGTTCCAAAATGAATCATTTGATCTCATCTATAGCAACTTAGCAATGCAATGGTGCCCACAACTCGACTTGGTTTTTGCTGAAGTCGCACGGGTACTTAGATCTGGAGGCCATTTTTATGGTGCGATTGTCGCTGATGGCAGTTTACCGGAACTTGCTGAGCTCGGTTTGCGATTTAATGGTTTTCATACGCTGGATCAAATTCAAAAGGATCTCAGTCAGTGTGGTTGGCAAAATGTGCGAGTCGAACGAAAATGCTTAAGTGTATACTTTGATGATCTTAAGGCGTTGTTATATTCAATAAAAGGTGTCGGCGCTTCCACTATATCACCGCTTGACCAGCGACAGGCCGAAGCGAAAGCCAAGACTGCTTTTCAAGAAAATTCGATGGCAGGTGTCAAATTACGCGGTCGACAGGATTGGCAAAATTTGCTGGGAAAAGCAGAAGCGTTGCGGCAAGCCGATGGCTTGCCACTACACTATGAGATTGCTTTTATTCATGCAATTGCCAAATAGCTAGGATGGAAAAAAGGACATCATGATCTATTTTGTTGCAGGAACAGATACCGATAGCGGTAAAACTATAGTCTCCTCGGCCTTGCTTCACTTAGCTCAAGAGCAAGGCATACAGACGCTGGGAGTAAAGCCGATTGCATCGGGTTGCCAGGATACTCCTGCAGGACTACGCAACTCAGATGCACTGAGTTTGATGGCTAAATCTAGCATAAAACTTGAATACGATGAGGTAAACCCATTTAGTTTTGAACCTGCGATTGCACCACACATTGCAGCAAAGGAGCAGGGTGTACCTTTGAGTCCAGAAGCTTTACAGCAGACGATAGATTTGTGTCTTTATCAAGATGCTGAACTCTGCATCATTGAAGGTGCCGGTGGATGGCGTTTACCTTTAGGTTCAGGTGCATTTTTATCTGATGTCGTCAAAGCTTGGCAATTGCCTGTGATTCTAGTTGTTGGGGTCAAGCTCGGCTGTTTAAATCACGCAGTGCTTACACAAGAAGCGATTCTTGCCGATGGCTTGAAAATTGCCGGTTGGGTCGCGAATCAAGTCGACTCAAATATGAGTTGTTATCAAGAAAATATAGAGAGTCTCAATGAGTTAATGCAGGGGCCGTGTCTTGGTGAAATTCCATATTTAGCATCAGCTACTGCTGAAGTTGCAGCGAATTACTTATCGCTGAGTTTTATGAAGTCTTAGTGAAACAGCGCCTGCTGTAAGACGGGCGGTATAACCGAAACGGTAGCTTTTTAGCTTAAGAGTTTTGTTCGGCGCAGTGTTATGGTTCACGAAGCTTGATTGTGTACATGACAATACATTTTGGATTTTGCTCTATTTATTTTAATGCTCAGCACTATTTCTCCTCTCTATATCCGCGTTCCTAGGTTTTAGATTCAGCACTTTTTTTCGGATCGTGATTGCGTTGTTTTTCGCTATAAATGCACGTTTATATGTTGCTATTTAGCTCTTATATTTGCTGAAGAGGTTGCAGTTGATGTAAACCTAGTTTTCGATAAACACAAATATAAACAATTCCGCCCTTGATTTTGAACTTTTAGGACATATTATGTCTATTATGTGGTTAGACATATTATGTCTTTTTAGTAGGAGTTAAGAATGAAAAGAATTTTCCTTTTGATCGCGACCAATATCGCGGTATTAATGGTTGCTTCGATAGTGATGTCTTTGTTGGGGGTGAATAGCTCCACAATGAGCGGGCTGCTTGTGTTCGCTGCACTATTCGGTTTTGGCGGTGCGTTTGTTAGCTTGGCGATTTCAAAGTGGATGGCTAAGAAGACAATGGGCTGCGAGGTTATTGTTACACCTCGGGACCAGAATGAGCAATGGTTGATGGATACGGTAGCTGCGCAGGCGAAGGCCGTCGGTATCAAAATGCCAGAAGTCGCCATTTATGCATCACAAGATATGAATGCTTTCGCCACCGGACCAAGTAAAGATAATTCTTTAGTTGCAGTTAGTAGTGGCTTGCTTTATGGCATGACAGCTGATGAAGTCGAAGCTGTGCTCGCCCATGAAATTAGTCATGTTGCAAACGGTGATATGGTCACGTTAACTTTGATTCAAGGCGTGGTGAATACCTTTGTTATCTTTGCTGCACGGGTCATCGCAGGCATCATCGACAACTTTGTTGCTGGCGATGAAGAAGGGGAAGGTCTAGGCATGTTTGCTTATATGGCTGTGGTTTTCGTATTGGATATGCTACTTGGTATTCTTGCCTCGATGATCGTTGCTTATGTGTCACGCAAACGAGAGTTCAAAGCAGATGAAGATGCAGGGCAATTAGTTGGTAATCATAAAATGATTGCGGCGCTAGAGCGATTAAAGCAAGGACCAAAAAATGCAGAAATGCCGCCACAAATGGCTGCTTTAGGTATTCACGGTAAAACAAGTGTTGCGCAGTTATTGATGAGTCACCCACCACTTGAATCACGAATTGCAGCATTGAAATCATAAGTTGTATAAAAACCAAGAAAGGATGATAGCTATCATCTTAAAAAGGGGCATTAGCCCCTTTTTTATGGATGCTTGTTTCAAGGAACGATATCTTCAAACTACATAGTTATGCGTTGTATGCCTCTCAGAGGTTGTTTTGACAACTCATGCCATATAACCGCTTTAAATGTGTGGGTAAGCAGGTTTCAAGTTGAATGTTATGCGAGCTTATACGTACGGAATTTGCCGGTAAAGGGTGCGCTTGTTCTCAAAAATAATTCAAGTTTGATCCGTTAAGTGGTTTGAAAGCTGAATATTTGCTTATAAATCGCTATTTTTATTCCGCAAGCGTTTGTTTACATGATTTAGCGCACATTTTGCTTTTATTTATGTTGGTAAAGTGTCGCGCTCTGAGGGGCGAGTTGATTAATTACCAGTCGTTCGCTAAGTTAAACAGTGAGTGTCGAGTTTTTTAGATGCCTTTGTTAAAACAAGATAGATAAAAAAATGTCGTCGCATAGAGAGGGTATTACTGTGAGCAAAAAAATATTGAGTGCACTTTTTGGTGCAGGTTTAGCGGCATTAACAATGTCACCAGCGGCTTTTGCTGCTGACGAAACTCTTTCAGATTTTCATACTGAAATGGGTGGATGTGAGTCTTGTCACGATGAAGGCTCTCCTTCTGCAGATGGTGCTTACGAGTTTGAACAATGTCAAAGCTGCCATGGCGGTTTAGATGAAATGAACGATGTTCATAAGCCACATGATGGCAACTTGATGTGTGCTGATTGCCACGCACCGCATGATATGAATGTCGGCCAAGAGCCAACATGTGATAGCTGTCATGATGATGATAGAACTGCTGCTTCTGTATTGAAGTAATTATTACTTGAATCCATGCGCATGAAACGCTGGCAACTCGTCAGCGTTTTTTTTGCATTAAAAAATTGTATACAGTACTAGAACTGTGTGCTTGATCACTCGTTTCTGCTGTGACAAGCCAGAACTGACGAAAAAGAAATAGCACTAGCAAAAACAATAAGGTAACTTATAATGTATGCCCTTTCTTTTTGAGAGCATCAAAAGAAAGGTATAGGGAAGATAGATAACACATGGAGTGGCAGGATGTTCAAATTTGTACATTGGATAGTCGTATCTCGGTCAAGTATGGTCCAAGACCTACTGGCGATGAACTGGGAAAAGGAATTTCGAGTTAAGATCGAACGTTCTTCTATTGAAGAACTCAAGCCTGAGCGATTAAAAGGCCCTGCGTCTTTGATTATCGTCGATTTAGCAACAATTGACGTCCAGTCTGCTTATCAGCTGCAACGCGCTTTTGATAAGAGCAATCCACATATTCGTTTTGTTTTCATTCATTTCCCAGAGTCTGCTGATGCAGGGCTTTTGCTGCAATGTGCGAATGTAGCTGGCGTATTTCCGTTATCGACGGTTCATTCTGAAATTTCCGCTGGTCTCAAGGAGATTTCTAATGGTGTGGTTGTTATTCCGTTAAAAGTGCAAGAATCGTTGGAACGATCTGAATCGGTCTATGACAACGAACGCTTAACGGCACGCGAGCGTGAAGTGCTTAAGGCTTTATTATCTGGGGATACAAACCTTGATATCGCAAACTCCCTTTATGTAAGTGAAAGCACAATTAAAACCCACCTTTATCGAGCATTCAGAAAGATTGGCGTTTCTAGCCGTGGGCAAGCGATAGCTTGGGCACAACGAAATATCCATGAAGTACATGTCTAATAAAAGATTGTATTTAATCGTGTTGATAGGCTTTTGCTAAGCCCTATGTAAATCTTTAGAACAACACCAGTTTCAAGCACCACTTACTGTTTGGTCATATGATTAAACGAAGAGTGGTGTTTTTGTATCTGTAACTTGCCACTTTTAGTCGGTTGCCGTTTGCGGTTATTTTGTTAAAAGCCAGTAATCTCGCTGCAGTCGATTTAATTTTGTATATAATAGCCAAATGAATTTGTGACATTTCAGTATGATGATGAAATAGATTAGAGGAATGTTTGAATGACTGAAGAGACTATTTTTAGCAAGATTATTCGCCGTGAAATTCCCGCAGATATTGTATATCAAGACGAGCTCGTGACTGCTTTTCGAGACATTACGCCTAAAGCACCAACCCATGTTTTAATTATTCCTAACCATCATATTCCTACGATTAACGATGTGAAAGCCTCAGATGAGCTTGCTTTGGGACGAATGATGACGGTTGCTGCAAAAATTGCAGAAGAAGAGGGCATTGCCCAAGATGGCTATCGCTTAATCATGAATTGCAATGAGCATGGCGGCCAAGAAGTATTCCATATTCATATGCATTTGGTCGGTGGCCAAGCATTAGGCCCTATGTTGAGTCGAACCAAATGAAGCTAAATCCTGAATTTTTTCCGTTAACACAGTTAGCGACGCGCTTTGTTGATCAATTGACTCAATGTCGTCGGCTTGGCTTAAAAGTGCTGGAAGCGAGTGAGCACCATGTACTTATTGAGCTCCCTTATAGTACGGAGCTTATAGGGTATCCTGATACCGGAGTTATTCATGGTGGTGTTGTTACGACATTGATGGATACTGCGTGTGGTAGTGCTGTTGTGTGTGCAATTTTTGAGAAGTTCAAGTCTTTAGAAATTTCACCTACCCTAGATTTACGTGTTGATTATATGAAGCCAGCGATTCCAAATAAGCCGGTATATGGGTTTGCTGAATGTTACCGAATGACGTCTAGTGTTGCTTTCACTCGCGCGATTGCTTATCAAGATTCAATTGATGACCCGATTGCACATGCAGTTGGCTCATTTATGCGAATTAGCCCGGAGATGGTTGGCGAAGAATTTCGCCAAGCTTTAATGGGAAATGAGACCAAGAATAAAGGTGATAGCGCATGAGTGATTCAGTCAAGCCGGCAAAGGAACTTGATGTTCAAGGGATTGTCAAAAGAGCAACAGAGCTTAATGATTTTAGCCATCTACTTGAGCATGTACCCTATGCGAAGTTTATTGGGATGGCAGTCGAGCGGTTTGGAGACGAACTTGTCTTTAGAATGCCTGCGAATGACAATAATTTAGGTAACCCGGTGTTACCCGCAATTCACGGAGGGGTTATTGCTGGATTTATGGAAATGTCAGCAATCGTGCAGTTGATGGTGTTTATGCAAACTTCAAAAGTTCCAAAGATCGTTGATTTTTCAATTGACTACTTAAGAGCTGGCTACCATAAAGATAGCTTTGCAGAATGCCGAATTACACGCCAGGGGCGTCGTGTTGCGAATGTGAGTATCAATTGCTGGCAGACGAATCGTAAGCAACTGATTGCAACGGCAAGAGCTCACTTTTTGATTGAGTAACTGCAATAGATAAATGCGTGATTAAAGGAGATTGTCATGAAAAGGAAGAGTTTCGTATCTGCTATTTTGGTTTGTTTATTCATTTTGGCTGGCTGTGCAGACACAACTTCGGGTGTTTGGGTGAATTCACAAGGGCAGTCTAGAATTGATAATCACCAACTTGCACAAGATGTTATTTTGGAAAACTTGCAAACAAGACATATTGGCGACCTTATGCAAGGGATAACATTAATTACGAGTAAAGCCTCGATAGATCTGCGTTTACAGTACAAGTTTACTTGGTTTGATGCGCAGGGAGTTGCAATTGATGAAGAAGCGAGTCCATGGAAAAGCCTAACTTTGCATGGCATGCAATCGATTCAAGTGAACGCGGTCGCTCCCAATCCACAAGCGCAAAGCTTTGAGGTTTATCTTCGAGAAGCGCATTCATATTAATCCAATCTTTTAAGTATTTTTCACTACTGAATCAATAGAACACTTTAAAGGTGTTCTATTGGTTTTAGTTATTCACTTTCATCTGAATGAGTGAATTTAGTATTTACTAGCTGTTTATTGTTAGTTACTTTCATGTATACTTGCCCTCGCCAAGGGGTGTTTGACGAAAATAAATCGTCGTTAAACTGAGATGCTATATAGCGAACCCTTAGAACCTGATCCGGCTTATACCGGCGTAGGAATGGGCCAAATTCGCGCACTTCTTTATGCTTTCATGTTGCCGGATCTCAATATTTGTTTTTGAGGTCCACATGTCTAAATTTACAAAATTAACGCCATTATCAGCAGCTATTCTGGCTGCATTATCGTCCCCTGTTTCCGCGGTTTCTGCGGCTGAATCTGAAATAGAGAGAATCTTAGTTACGGCAGATTTTAGAGCCATTGAAATAGAAAAGGCGCCTTCAAGTGTTACGGTTATTGATCAGCAGCAAATAGAAGACGAGGGTGCACAGCACTTTGAGGATGTGCTCAATAGTATTGCAAACTTCAATTGGTCTGGTGGGAGCTCTCGCCCTAAGTATTTTCAAATCCGAGGTGTTGGTGAGCAAGAGCAATATCAAGGCGCTCCTAATTCATCAGTCGGCTATGTTATCGATGATATAGACCTGTCTGGATTGGGGATGGTGTCTAGCATGTATGACATGCAACAGGTTGAAGTTTTACGTGGTCCCCAAGGCACTCGATACGGTGCCAATGCGCTAGCGGGTTTAATTTACCTTAAAAGTAATGATCCAACACAAGATTTTGAGCATGGTGCACAAGTGAGTTTGGCAAATGATGACCTGCGTACTTTGAGTGGTTATAGCTCTGGTCCTGTGAATGATACGGGGAATTTGCTGTACCGAGTGGCCGTAGAGCAACACCAGCAGAACGGTTATCGAGATAATGTATACCTTGGAAAAGATGACACTAACGGCCGAGACGAACTTAGTGCAAGAGCTAAATTGCGTTGGTATGCCAGTGACGATTTGCAGTTTGATTTAACACTGATGCATGCTGATTTTGATAATGGGTACGATGCGTGGACATTAGACAATAATGGCTTTGATACGCTCACAGACCTGCCGGGTACAGATAATCAAAAAACATCTGGTGCAGGTCTTAAAGTTCAATATTCTGGATTTGAGAAATTCAACATTACATCGTTAACGTCATTAGCCGCTACGAAGCACCAGCATGCTTACGATGGTGATTGGGCGAATCCTGACTATTGGGCAAGTAAACAGTGTACAGATGATTATGATTCAAATGGAAATGGTCAGTATGATGACTTGATTGCATGTGAATACGACTACATTTGGGATAAAAAGGGTGACCGAGATACTTGGACACAAGAGTTTCGTCTAACGTCTACTGAATCCGGTAAATTATTCTCCCAATCAACGGATTGGTTGGTCGGCGTTTATATGATGAACCTGCAAGAATCGAATGACTTGTATTCTGAGTACAATACATATCCAGACGAAGTCCTTCAGTCAGACTATGAAGCGACTAACTTTGCCCTATTTGCACAAACAGACTCAGACTTAGGTGCAGGATTTGCTTTATCGGTAGGTTTGCGTCTGGAAGGCCGAGACAGCGAATATTTGGATAGCAATGGTGATGAGTTCAATCCAAGTGAAACCATGTGGGGAGGACACCTCGCTTTGAGCAAGTCGCTAAATGAAGCACATCAAACGTATGCGCGTATTGCTCGAGGCTATAAAGCTGGCGGTTTCAACATGACATTACCTGTAGAGCTTTCTGATAAAAAAGAATTTGATACTGAAATCATGTACAACTATGAAATTGGTGTTAAGTCTCAATGGCTTGAAGGAGAGGTAAGCTCAAATTTCGCCGTCTTCTTTATGGATCGTAAAGATCAGCAAGTGTCTGCTTCGCAACAAGATCCAAACCGGCCACAGCGATTTGTTCTGTACACTGAAAATGCAGGTAGTTCTGAAAACTACGGTGCAGAATTAGATGTAAACTGGTATGCATCGGAGAATATTCAGGTCTATGGTGCGTTAGGTTGGTTGGAAACTGCCTATGGAGATTACCTGTACCAAGATAAATATGGCTCCTTAGTCGACCTTTCGGGCAGAGAGCTTGCACACTCTCCAAATTACACATATAGCCTTGGTATTTCTTATCGTAATGATAGTGGTTGGTTTGCAAACTTAAATACCAATGGCAAAAGCGATTTCTATTACTCAGATAGTAACGACTCGCAGTCTGAAGCATATAACCTAGTGAACACCAAAATTGGTTACGAATCTGAAAATTGGTCTTTATACCTGTGGGGTAAAAACCTGTTTGATGAAAAGTTCGGTGTACGTGGTTTCTATTTTGGTAATGAGCCAGATCTGGGTTGGGCGGATAAACAATATATTCGATATGGCGACCCACAGCAGTTTGGCTTAACGTTTAATTATCAAGTTTTATAGTTAAAACGAAATGAGAGAAAGTCGGCCGTGTCCCAAGTGGTTGCGTTGCCGGCTTTTAAAATTCGTAGAATAGGGACGCTCCCTTGAGGTTGGATAATGAAATTGACCGCAGAAATAAGTATGTACCCATTCAGAGAGGACTATATCGAACCTATCCAATGGTTTATTGATAGAGTTTCTACTTATGAATCGATAGAACGTAAGACGAATGCGATGGCAACTCAAGTGTGTGGTGAATATACCGACGTGATGCAAATGCTGGCGATAGAAATGCAAGCAGCCCATGAAAAGTTTGGTAAATCAGTATTTGTTTGTAAGTTTATTGGTGGGGCGCTTGATTTAGGCCACCAACAATAAGTCGTCGCACATGCACTCAGCGTGTTTTATGGCAAGCAGACGACACTTCTGTCTGTACAACGGTAAATCATACATAGAAACTAGAAGATTGTGATGAAAGATCTGTTCTTATCCATTGGTAACACTTTGTCAGCAGCCTTGGGTGAAATACAAATGCTCACCATGTGGGAGTCTGTGGCTGTAATCCTAGCTCTTGCCTATTTAGTGCTCGCAATGAGGCAAAATATCTGGTGCTGGGCGGCGGCGTTTTTTAGTACTGCGATATATACCTTGCTGTTTTGGAAGGTGTCACTGTTGATGGAATCAGTACTTAACGTTTATTACATGGCGATGGCTGTTTATGGCTACCGATTATGGAAGGGTGGAGGTCAGCAAAATAGTGCTTTGCAAGTCGAGAGTTGGGGAATGAAGACCCACTTGATTTTGATCTGTGTGACTACATTGGTTGCCTTTATCCTTGGATGGTTAATGGCGACTTATACTGAGGCATCTTTTCCTTATCTTGACGCCGCAACGAGCTGTTTTGCAGTCATGACGACATATTTAGTGGCTAAAAAAGTGCTTGAGAATTGGTTGTATTGGGTCGTGATAGATTTAGTTTCTATTTATCTATATATGAGCAAAGGCTTGATGTTAACTTCGGTACTATTTGTGTTTTATGTCGGCTTAGCAGTTTGGGGTTACTTTATGTGGCGACAGCAATACATGCAAAACCTACAGTGTACCAACGCTGCCACAGCTTAATTTTGTTGGGAGAGGTTTGAGTGAAAAGGTGTATTGTAATAGTGCACAAATTGGATAGCAGAACCGAGCTAATCTAACGATATGGCAGAATGTACAGCGGATGATTTTCGCAAATTTGAAAAGCTACTGATGCAAGCCGGTTTTTGTGAAATTAGTGACTGGCAGTATTTAAACCTAGGCTTAAGTAATAAAAATTTTAGATTTTTAGCAAAGTACTCTGATTGCGAGCCACAGTTTTTTGTCTTGCGCCAAAATCAAAGCGAAATGCTCACTGAGCATGCTCGCAGGCTAGAGCTTGAAAACTGGCAACTAGCGAGCCAATTGGATATTGCCGCGCCGCTGATTTGGTCGAGTGAAGATGGTTTATTCTATGTCAGTCGTTTTATTGCACAGAAAGCCTTCGATTGGTCTTATTGGCAAGCCGAAGTCCCTGCAAAACAATTCAGACTCTATAGTGACCGACAAGACCTAAAGAGTTGTTTAACGAACAAGCTCTCCAACAGTACGAAACTGTACATCGATCTCGGTATGGTTCCGCTAGCTACCGTTGACGCAAGCAAATTAACTGCAGCGTCTAAACCTTGTGAACAACAAAGACTGTCCCGTTTAACTTTTGAAGCCATGATTCAACGCGCACCAGAACGTGCGCTTCTTGAGTTATTGAACACGCTCATTGAAGTTCCAGCACCCCATAATATGATTTCTACTGCAGAGCAATGGCACCACTATCGTGATCGGCTGATGGCGATTTCTGCTCAGCTTGAAGATTCAAAATTGTTGAATCCTCAGCTTAAACATTGGCAAGCGATGTTGAACAACATGTTAATGCAAGAATCTGAAATTGAGTCTTGGCTGCAACAAATGCAAGCTAACTTGTTAACCCCTCAGTTCTGTCATCGAGATTTGAATCCTTATAATTTGCTAGTCGAAAATGATCGCCTTGTTTGTATCGACTTTGAATATGCCTGTTGTTCAAACCCTTTATTCGACTTGGCTTCTATATTGTGTACGCATAGGTTAAATCCTGATCAGCAACAATGGCTCATTGAAAATTACCTTGAAAATCATCCAAATCTGAAATCAGCAGCCATAGATAGTGTGTATGCAGCTTGTAAAATCTATTGGCTATTTGCCACGAGCTGGGCGCTGATGATGGCGGCAGATGAGTACATGGGTATCGTAGGGCTTGATAACAGCGAAAGTGAGCCTGAAACCGTTAAAAATTTGGCTGACTACTTACAGTTTGCACAGACTTACCTTCGCTATATTTAATAAAAAAAGCTGTGACGTTCCTTTAACTTTTCCCATCACGGAAATACCCCTTCAGCAAAGCGGCATAAGAAATAATAACTTTATGTGAAAGTTTATTTATTGGTCCTAGGTCTTATGATTCAGAAGAGTAAGTATTTAGGAAAAAGTATGCAAATCGCTAATATTTATCAAAAGTTTTTAGACATCACTAAGCATTTAGATGGACTTGCGCCACTGGCCCTCCGATTGTATTTGGCGCCAGTGTTGATTCAGGCTGGCTACAACAAACTATCGCATTTTGATGATACGGTTGCATGGTTTGGAAACCCTGAGTGGGGATTAGGTCTGCCAATGCCTGAATTGATGACTGGACTGGCGGTCGGTGCAGAATTAGTTGGTGGCGGACTTTTGGTTGTTGGATTAGCAACTCGATTGGTCGCAATACCTTTGATGATTACCATGCTCGTTGCGGCTTTTACAGTCCATATTAAAAATGGTTGGTTAGCGATATCAGATCCGAGTTCTTGGTTAGCAAATGAGCAGGTCACCTCTGCTGCGGAAAAATTGGCAGCAGCGAAATCAATTTTACAAGAGCATGGTAACTATGATTGGTTAACCAGTTCAGGTAACTTTGTGATTCTAAATAATGGTATTGAATTTGCGATTACTTATTTCATTATGCTACTGGCTCTATTTGCGCTTGGTGGGGGGCGTTACACAAGTTTGGACTACATTTTGGCGAAGAAAAACCAGTTAGTTTAAATACATAAAGCTGTTTACGAATCCCACTCTATTTGGTGGGATTTTTTATTTGCAGCGTAAAAATTGATTTAGATCACGTTTTATTTGTCGTATGATGAAGCTCGTTAGCTGGAACCATTGGTTCGCTGACATGACAAGTATATGAAACCTCAAACTTCTATAGGGGTGCAACATGGATGCATTGCAGTTACTACATACTCGACAATCTTGCCCTCGACTTACCTTTCCGGCTCCTGATGAGAACCAACTTAAAAACATACTTGATGCTGGCATTCGTGTACCCGATCATGCCAACTTGTGCCCTTGGGAGTTTGTTGTTGCACAGGGCGAGGGGTTGAATAAACTTTCAGCTATTTTTAAAGAAGCTGCCATGGAGAAGGGGCTCGACGGAGAGGCGATAGAGCGTGTTGCAAAAATGCCACATCGAGCGCCGATGTTGATTACGGTGATTGCTAAAGTGAAAGAGCATCCGAAAGTGCCCATACTTGAGCAATATCTTGCGGCTGGATGTGCGGTGATGGCAATGCAGCAGGCAGCAGTGGCGCAAGGGTTAGGAGCTATTTGGCGAACGGGCGAATTCGCTTTCGATGCGATTGTAAATAAGCATTTAGAGGTGAACGGTGATGATCAGATCATAGGCTTTTTGTATCTGGGAACACCAGCGGTCGACGCGCCTGTAAAAGTAAGGCAAAGCGCCACTCCTTTCGTTAGGTACTTGTAAAAATACTGCTTTTCTGTGGTCGACTTGCATGTATGGATAAGTTGGGCAATGATTGTGATATTAACATTCATACAACAATTAGTTACAGCAATTGACTGGAAGGTAAGTAGTAGATGAAACAAAGACTTGATGGCTGCCTCACCGGAGAGCGAGTGGTTTTAGAGCCTATTTCAATTGATCATGTTGCGGCCATGAGCTTGGCTGTTGCTGACGGAGAACTTTGGAATCTTTGGTATGCCAGCGCTCCGCATCCAGATGATATGAAGCAATACGTAGAAGCAGCACTTGAGGATGAAAGTAGGGGAGACTCACTAGTATTTGTGGTTCGGGATAAATCGTCAGGGCAAATTGTTGGGACGACAAGGATACTTGCGTGGGATCAACCGAACCGGCGACTTGAAATTGGTCATACATGGTATAGCGTGAAAGCACAAAAAACCTTTGTAAATACAGAGTCTAAGCTATTGCTTCTCACCTATGCATTCGAAACGCTAGATGTGATGGCGGTTGAGTTTAGAACCCATTGGTGTAATCAAACGTCAAGAGAGGCGATTACTCGCATTGGTGCAAAACAAGACGGAATTTTAAGAAATCATAAGCTTTTACCAGACGGCAGTATTCGAGATACGGTGGTATATTCGATAATTGATCGTGAATGGCCCGAGGTAAAACACAACTTAAAAGTGCTGCAACAGCAATATGTTGAACATTTGTCCACATAGCTGACCGTACAGTGATGGAATATCAAAGAGGAAATTGGAAATGAAAAGTATGCATTTTAGCAAGTTCGGACTGCCAGTTATATTGCTTAGCGGCCTAACGTCGCCGAGTTATGCTAATGAGGCTGAGCAGTCTTTTGTAAAAGAGCTTGCAAGCTGTGCTGCTTATTATGAAATTGCCTCGACAGCGATCGCTTCAATGAATGCACCGCAGATGCAGGTTGTTGGTAAACGGCTGCAGAAGTCTGGCATACAAGCAACAGAAATTGCTAGCCAATATTCAGAGAAAGCTCAAGTTCAAAAAGTGGTTGCTGCGGAAAAGCTAAAGCAAGAGCAGGCATTAAATGGTTCAAGTAACCTAGGCGTGTTGATGCGCCAATATAAAGAGCCGTGTAAACAAATTCTTGCTGAGCCACAAAAGCGCTTGGACTATTGGGTGATGGTCACTATGTAAGGATTTATATCTGGTTAGTTCAGACGGGTTAGCCTGGAAATATGTAGCTTGAATAAAAACGGCACCCTGAGGGTGCCGTTTTAGTTAAATTCAATACGAAAAGTTACATAACGTAGCTAACTGTCGCATGGAAGAAGCGGCCAACATTGTCGTATGATGCAGATCCTGCACCAGTACCTGTCGTACCGAATGGTAGGTCTTTATCAAATAGATTGTCGACACCAATTTTTAGGCTAACACCGCTGTCGAAATCATAAGACACTGCTGTATCACTGATAAAGTACTCTCCGTAACCCATTGAGCTATTTGGATTCGGATTCTTCTCTAGCTCTTGATCTGTATACAAGCTAACTTCATCAACAAAACGAGTACGCCATAATACAGTCCAGTTATCAATGTTATAGCTCAAGTTGATGTTAGCTTGCCATTCAGCATTACCTAACGTTCCTGCTTGTTGCTCAAAAACATCTGGCTCATCTTGGAAAGAGTAATCTTTTCTGTCAATTAGCTTAGTAGCAATGAAGCTAGTACGAACTTCACCGTCAAACGCATCGAAGTTATAACCAATATCAAAATCGATACCCGTTGCTTCTAACTTTGCAATGTTTAACGCGTATTGTTTAATACTTGTGATTTGGTGAGTTGTCTCGTCACGTGTCAACAATGTACAGTATTCGTTGTTAATGCCACCAGGAGCGTCGACACAGCGATTGATAATATCTTGGGCGCCAACTGCAGAAATGGCATCATCAATTTCAATGTCCCAGTAGTCAACACTGATAGATAGGCCGTCAACGAACTCAGGTTGGTAAATTGCACCAATTGTGTAGCTTGTAGACTCTTCTGGAGATAACTCTAGGTTACCGCCACTAACACCCTCAATTGAAGCTGAGTCATAGTCACTATCGAAGTCAGTTGGAACACCGAGTGCTGCGCAGTTGGCTGCACGAACGGTAGCATCTTCTAACTGTGATAGCTCAGAAGATTTACAAGTGTCATCAACGCTATAGAAGTTTTGGCTTTCTGCACCAAATAAGTCGCTGATGTTAGGTGCACGAATAGCTTCTGCAAATGTAGCGCGAACACGCAATTGATCATCAACTTCCCAGCTTAAGCCGGCTTTCCATGTCGTTGCACTACCAACAGAGCTGTAATCTGCATAGCGAACCGCTAAATCTAAATCAAGTTGTTCGATAGCTGGAAGCTCACTAAGAAGAGGAATTGTCACTTCTGCGAATATTTCGCTTACATCGAAGTCACCTTTATCTTCACCAAGTGCATTGAAGAAAGTACCTTCTGCGTTATCAGGCTCAAATACTTGGCTTTCTTCTTTACGATACTCAACACCTGTCGATAACCCAACATAACCCGCGGGTAATTCTAAAATACCTGAGTTCGTTAGCGTACCACCAATAACTGTTTGCTTAATTACAGAAGTACCGGTTGAAACTGTATTGATATAATCAATTGCAGCTTGGCTTGGATTACCATTGCCCATAATATCTACTGGTACACAGCCTTCGGCACGGGCATCAGCATCACGACATACAGCTTCGCCGTTGATAAGTACTGAATCTAAAGCATTGGCGTAGTTGGCGCGGATAAGGTTATTACGGTTAATTCGCTCAAGATCTGTTTGACCGTAAATACCGTAGACTTCAAAGTCCCACTCTTCAAATACAATACCTTCTAAACCGACAACGTAGCGTTGGGTTTCACGAGTATCATCTTCGATACGCTGACCTAAGTCATCAAGCATTCTATTGACACGGATACTATCAACACCTTGCTCATCCATTAAAGCGACAAGGCTGTCATCGATAAATGCGTTATCACGTTTAATTGTATTGAAGCTGTTAAAGAAGAAGAACGCAGGTTGACCATGATCTGTAGATTGACTGTTTACATATTTGGCTTCGAAATATGCATTAAGATCATCATTGATTTCATAGTTTGCTTTGAAATTGACGTTGAAGCGTTCGAATTCAGGTTGTAAATCTGTGTATTCTCTCAGATTAAAATAGTCACAATTTGCACATTTAGTATATGTTGCATTGTCACCAGTATAAATGTCTCTTACAGAACCATCTGGATTGAATGTTTTCCAACCATCAAGGTTAAATACACCAGCATTGTTAATCGCGTGATAGCCAGCATTTGGAGTTAAAATCTGGTCTGGTCCACCATTCGTTTCTTGATCAAAGTTTGGTAGATTCGTAAAGGAAGTCGAAGTTTGTTCACGATCTAACGCACGTAAACGATCCTGTCCACTATATTCTACTGCAATAGCGACATTACCTTTCGAATCGTCGAAACTCGTACCATATGAAACAGATAAACGCTCTTTGGAGTGATCGCTATCGTCGGCGTAGCCTTTGTTAGCAGAAACTTCTAGCCCTTCGATGTCATCTTTAAGAATAAAGTTAACCACACCGGTTACAGCATCAGCACCATAAATTGCAGATGCACCGCCCGTAATGATTTCTACTTTATCTACCCATACACTTGGGATCGTGTTTACATCGACCGATTGCGTTCCTGCAGAACTAGATACGTGACGCTTGCCATTAACTAATACAAGCGTTCTCGCTGTACCCATATTACGGAGATCTAGAATATTCAGACCTGCGGTACCAATAAATCGACCTGAGTTTGCAAGCGAATAAGTGCTACCAAGGGCTGGTAGTTGGTTTAGTGCTTCACCGATATTTGCAACACCAGTCGATAGAAGCTCATCACCAGTAATGACAGTAACAGGTGTTGGCGCAATTGAACCTTCGCGAATAATACGCGAACCTGTTACTTGAATACGTTCGACTTCTTGTTTTGCTTCCTCAGCAATTGCAGCTGGCATGGTCATTGCTGAAGCAACGGCACCACCAACTAAAGCAAGCTTTATAGAGCTTGCTAGTTTTGAATTATTTTGCATTTATCTTATCCCTGAAACGAATATATTTATAAGTTTTTTATTAACAACTATGAAATATAACTTGTTTAATTTAGACCTATAGTTGTTAACTCAAAGATATAATCACAGCAGTAAAGTATGTTCAACATGCCTTATTTTGAACGTTTGTAACAATTTCACCTTCATAATATGGTGATGTTTATTTACATTTTTTCTTGGCTATTGGTTTTTACCTTTGTTTTGTTTGGTTTGTGTTGTTTATGTTTTTATTATGTTGCGGTGTGTGTTGCGTGATTTGCGGGTGTGTTTTGTTTTGTTTTATTATGGTTGCGTTTTTTTGCCAGAGTTAACTTTTGAGGTACACCTGTAACAATAAAAAATATTGAGATCTAGTTCAAAGTTATAAGCAAAACATTATAAATGAGTAAATGTTGTTCATTTATAGGCGGTTATAGTCCACCGTCCCGTATATTCTTCCTGTTAATGTTTATGGTTTGTGATGATTTTAGACACCGTAGTGGGCAAATAAGTGTAATTAAGAGTTATTGTTTATCTATGCATGTTTTAATTTATGCAAATAGTATGACTGTATATTTAATTTGTTCGTATGCCTAGTTTATATCAATATAGTATGTGGGGTTTCAATTAGGGAATCGACTTTTGATGAAGTGGTATGTTTCGGCAGATGTGAACTCTTAATAAATTAACGCGCATACAAAAAGAAAATTTTTGATTAAAAAAACCTGCAACGCAAAGAGAATATTCTGAGTATTTAAGCTATTTGCATTTGAGCTAGCTACTTCTCATTGAACTTTTCGCAGCAAAAAGGCGCCCAATAAATAGGCGCCTTTTTATGCATTGAGTAACAATGACTATTGGACGTTTTCTTCGTCGCCAAATTGGCCTTGGAAAAGAACCGAAGATAAGTAACGCTCAGCGGCTGAAGGCAATATAACCACAATATTCTTGCCTTCGAACTCTGGAAGATCAGCAATACGATTTGCTGCAACAACTGCTGCCCCGGATGAGATACCTACAAGTAGCCCTTCTTCCTTCATTAATCGATGAGCCATATCAATTGCATCTTCATTTGAGACTGCTTCGACACGATCGATTAAATCTAAATCAAGGTTTCCTGGTATGAATCCGGCACCAATACCTTGTATTTTGTGCGGTCCAGGTTGAATCGTTTGACCCGTTTTGGCTTGAGCAATGACAGGTGAGTCAACAGGCTCTACCGCTACGGTGGTAATCGATTTTCCTTGTACTTCTTTTATATAACGGCTCACACCTGTAATGGTTCCGCCCGTTCCAACACCGGCAACAAAAACGTCAACTTCACCATCTGTGTCTTCCCAAATTTCAGGTCCAGTTGTTTTCACATGAATCTCTGGGTTTGCAGGGTTATTAAATTGTTGGAGTAAGATGTATTTTTCGGGTGCTGATTGACAGATTTCTTCTGCCTTATCTATTGCACCTTTCATCCCTTTAGCACCATCGGTTAGCACGAGGTTTGCGCCAAGCGCTTTTAAAAGCTTGCGGCGTTCAAGACTCATGGTGTTGGGCATCGTTAGCGTGAGCTTATAGCCACGAGCCGCCGCGACGTAAGCTAGAGCAATACCGGTATTCCCTGATGTTGGCTCAATAAGCTCTTTGTCTTTGGTTAGAAGCCCTTTTTTCTCAGCGTCCCAAATCATATTTGAACCAATACGACATTTGACACTAAAGCTTGGGTTGCGCGCCTCTACCTTTGCAAGAACATTGCCCTTGCTGACTCGGTTAAGTCGAACCAACGGTGTGTTACCAATGGCCTGTGAATTGTCTTCAAATATTTTGCCCATGAATAGCTTGCTCCTTTGATTGCATGAGTAAATCATAATCGTCTTTTTATGAAATAGAAGTGATAGTTTGTTCTTCTTTATTCCTTTTGGTTATTAGCATATATTTAGTTTTCCCTTAACTAACTGATTCATTACTAAACGATGATTCATCAAGCATTGTTTGGCTGCAAGAGATTTAATATTTTTACCTAAAAATGAGGGGTTTATTTCACTTTCTCCTGCGAAACTAAGCAAGCTTTGACTACAATAAAGATATCGGTGGGTTTCGTTGTCGATGTCCAACGCCATTTTTATATATGCTTAATTTGTTTAATGAAAGATCTTCGAGATTTGTGAGGGGAAAAGGTTGCGGATTTTAGTCGTTGAAGATAGTCAAGTTGTTGCAAAAATATTACGCCATTTATTGCAACAAGAGTTGGATTGTATTGTCGATATTGCACCAGACCTTACAACCGCTCGCACGTTTTTAGAACAAGAGCAATATTTTGTCGCCATTGCCGACCTTAGTTTGCCCGATGCAAATGGTGGGCAAATAGTCGAAGTTGTTCAGCAATATCAAGTACCCTGTATCGTAGCGACCGCAACTTTGGATTCAGCACAGCGAAAACGGTTGCTCAGCCTAGGCATTGTTGACTATGTATTTAAAGAGAATCGATTTAGTTATGAATATATTGTCAAGCTAGTCAAGCGGCTGCACCGAAACCAAAAAATTAAAGTCTTAGTTGCTGATGATTCATCGGTCAGTCGGAATTATATACGGGCGTTACTTGAGCAGCACCTTTTTCAAGTGATGGAAGCCAAGGATGGTGCAGAGGCACTAGCGTTATTGCAGTCATCTGCTGGGATTAAGCTATTAATCACCGATTACAATATGCCAACCATGGATGGTTTTGAGCTCATCATTAAAGCCAGAGAGCTCTACTTGCGGGAAGAGTTGGCTATTATCGGATTGTCAAACGATACCGATGAAAGCTTGTCTGCACGCTTTATCAAAAATGGCGCGAATGACTTTCTACAAAAGCCCTTTGTACATGAAGAGTTTCATTGTCGAGTGCTTAATACGCTCGATGCGCTTGAAATGCTCAGGTTATTTTGGAAGCAAGCAAACTACGACTATTTAACACAAGTTTATAACCGTCGATATTTTTTTGATTATTTTAGCCAGCAGATGCCTAAAATTTCGAAGAAGAAAACTCAGCTTGCCGTCGGCCTGATTGACATCGATTTCTTCAAAAAAGTGAATGATAATTATGGTCATGATGTTGGGGATGAAGTGTTGATTGAGTTTAGTGCACGGTTACGCAAGATTTTTGCTGACAAATTTATTGTCGCTCGGATTGGTGGGGAAGAGTTCGTTGTCGCACTGAAAGGGTTGAAACTTGCGCAAGCGCACCAGCTGTTTGATGACTTTAGAGAGAAACTAGCTGCTCAGCCCATTGTAACCTCTAAAGGAGATCTCAAGGTTACAATTAGCATTGGTTTGCATTGTCGTAATGCAGATGAGTCAATTGATGAAATGATTAAGATCGCAGATCAATCACTCTATCGGGCTAAAGAGCAAGGTAGAAATCTAGTTTGTGTTAGCGGACTACAGATTTAATTAGTCAAGGAGTGGCTCGTCGCTCACTCCAGTCCATTGATTGGTGCTTATTTATATAATCCAAGCATAGCTCACTTTCATAAATAGCGTTTGCTCATTTCTGGTGAGTGTGTTTATCCGATCATCTCTTTTTAAACCATCAGAATACCCTAAATAAAATACGCTCTGTGGGTTAAGTTTATAACCATAAAGTAGCTCATTTCCTAAATGCTGTTTATTGGTAAACGTTGGTTTGCTATAGAGTGCCGTATTTCTATCAATATGTGTGTATACACTGGATATGCGTAAGAATTGGTGTTTATCGAATTGCCAGTTTAGTCGTAAATCGCTTAAGTTTGCGGTGAACAAACGACCTTCATCCACATCTAGGTGACGATAGACATGTGTGAAATTAAGGGAAATTGATGGCGTGATTTTCCAGTCGATTTCTGGATTGACAACAAATTTCGTACCGAGCTGGTTGTTACTAAAGTCGATGTCATCGCCATAGCTCACATCTAACTCAAGGTTTAGGGTTTGCAGCGGGCTTAGTTCTCCGTAAATCCAAAATTGAGTTTCGTCAAATCGAGTTGTGTTGCTATCAATTGCTAAGGATGAGGGATCGATTCGTCTCCCGACTCTTTCGCGATTAACGGCACCCATTGCAAGAAAACTTTGCATTTGAGTCCCTGTAAATTCAATAAAGGCCTCGACTTCTTGCTCAAGCAATTCACCTGCTTGATTGTGGCTAATATCCCAGTCTCCGCCAGTTTTTATCTTACTAACCCAAGCATGATCTGGGTATGCAATATAGCCGCCGCCTGCAACGAATTTTTTAAAATCAACACGCTCGATAAATCCTAAATCCGCTCGAAAGTCTTCCCCAATACTTTCAAATTGAGTAAATGCATAATAGTTACGGCTGTTGTGATTGTATTTTATGCGATAAAGGTGATCACGAAACGCTCCCTTATCTTTGGTTCTCAAGACTCGCTCATTGTACAAGCACTCGCCAGCACTCAGTTGTAATAAAGAACATGTTTCAGTCGGTGGTTTACAGTCACCGTTGCAAAAGTCTTGGTAAAGATCTTCTGGGTACTCTGTATCTGAAAATGCTGCTTGAACTTTGAATGTGTCTTGATCTGTTAGTTGATATTTACCATCAAAACTCGCCAAATAATTGTGATATTGGTTTTGTGAAGATTTAGCTGTAAACAATGCGCCAAGGGATAGCGAACGTCCAAAATCTGCTCGATAGCGAGTCGCTAAGTTTTGGCTTGTTTCATCGATTTTTGCTATGTCTGAACTTAAGTTTCCAGGGATTAAAAAGTTTGTGGTTGTATCCTGCGCAACGAGTCCTGCAAAGGTATGATCCCCAACTTTCCCTGTGAGTTTTACGCCGTAATCAGGAGCGACAATATTGCGGGTATGAAGCAGGTTAATTTGGGTATCAAAGTAGTCTTTATTATCTAAAAAGAATGATCTTTTTTCCGGGAAGAACAGCGCAAATGTACTGTTTACGTCTAATTGACCTGCATCCGCTTCGACTTGAGAAAAGTCCGGGTTAATCGTTGCATTTAATAAGGTACTTGGTGTGAGGCTCCAACGGATATCTGCTCCAGGTTCGATATTGGTTTCATTATTCCAGCCTTGATTCTGCGGTAGTTCTCGTTGGCGGTTATGGGTTACCACGAGAGCTGGTGTTATTTGAACACCTTGCCCTTGTTTCGCACCTCGAAGACCGCTCAAAACACCGAGTTGACATAATTGGCAGGTATTATCACGATCGATTTTATGTGTTGAGAATCTTTGTCGTTCCTCCCTTGGGTAGAAACGGATTAGCTCAATCCCCCAATGTTGCTGACTGAGACTGTCATCGAAGCTCAAAATACGTAATGGGAGTTCTATTTCAACTTGATAACCATCATGAGTTATTTGACCTGCGCTATACCAAATTCCGTCCCATGCATCACTTTCTTGACCCGTTAATTCATTTTCTATGGAGTCGTTTTGTATACCGAGAGGGTTGATGAAAAACTGATAAGCAAGCTTTGATTGATTAAATGTATCGAGCTTTATACCGACGAGATCATCACTCCAAGCATTATCTCTATCGCTGAGATTTGCTCGGATATTGCTAACGTTCGGGTCAAACGCCTTGAATGCAACAAATAAGCTTGTTTCAGTTGCATACATGCGAATTTCTGTTTTTACCGGAACAGGCTGATTTTCAGCTGGGCGCGTTTCGTATCTCAAGTGAGTTAAAGCGGCTTGCTGCCAAACTGATTCATCAAACTTTCCATCTATTGTGGCTGTAGAGGTTAATGTTGGGATTTTTAAGCCGAAGTTATGCGCTGTTCCTGCAGTGGCGAATTGGCTAAAAACCAGGCTGAGAACCAAAATGAGAAGGGCTTGTAAATGCATTTTCTGTGATGCTTTTATTTTATTGATTATCGAATTATTGTGGCAGATATATATAGGGAGTGGGAAGCCCGTAGAGTGGATGAATTGTTACATTATTTGTGATTTTGTTATGAAATGATGATTTTTGTGATTGATAGACGAACGACTCATCAACAGGTCAAAATACACGCCTTCATTTAGAAGGCGTGTTTGGGTGGATAGAGTTTTAGTCAGCTGCAATGACTGGGTGCTTATAAGCTTCTCTATACTTGTCAACCCACATCGCAGTTGCCCCACAAATAGCGACAGGCATAACGATAAAATTAACTACGGGTATCATTGAGAATAAGGTGACTGCCGCACCGAAGCTAACACTGGTACCTTTGGTTTGTTTTAGGGCAAATTTCATATCGTTAAATGGTACTTTATGGTTATCAAATGGGTAATCACAGTACTGAATTGCCATCATCCAGGCCGTAAACAAAAACCAAAGGACAGGTGCTGCTGTTTGCCCAACAACAGGAACAATAAACAACAGTAAACAACCAATTGCTCTTGGAAGATAGTACTTTAACTTGGTCCATTCACGACCTAGAATGCGCGGTAAATCTTTAACGAGATCAACCGTTGTTCCTGAATTGAGCGGTTTGCCTGTTAACAGCTTTTCAACTTTTTCTGCAAGTAGTCCGTTAAATGGTGCAGCTAGCCAGTTCATGACCGAACTAAAAACAAAAGAAAGAACAACTAACAATGCGATAACTGCCAGTGGCCAAAGAATGAAATTCAGCCAGCTCAACATATCCGGCAACTGGCCTTCAATCCAAGCGAAAACGTTTTCAAGTTCGCCAATGGCAAAGTAAATGACGCTCCCGAAAAGTATCAAATTGATCATAAGCGGAATAAATACGAAGGTCCTCAAACCTGGGCGTTTGATGAGGCTAAACCCAGCCATAAAATAGTTAACGCCAGTTTTTGGAATTCCTTTTTTAACTTGTTGCTGATTATTCATAACTCTCTTTTAAATTTGTCTTTGCCATTTATGAGTCGATTGTGAGCAAGTCTACGCCTGAAGACAAGTCAAAATCGTTACAAAATTCAGCATCTAGGCGCCTCCGAGGAGAAAAAACGTTACAAAATGCGAATGCGTTTGTTAAAGTGCTTAATCAGTTAAATCCGCGCTCAATAGCAACCATACTCTAGCGATAACTAGACAAATGGCATTCTGGCACTATGAAATTAAAACAGATCAAACTTGCTGGTTTTAAGTCGTTTGTTGATCCCACCAAAATTCCCTTTGTTAAAGAACTCTCTGCCATTATTGGACCAAATGGTTGTGGGAAGTCGAATGTAATTGACGCCGTACGGTGGGTTCTTGGTGAAAGTAGTGCAAAGCACTTACGTGGTGACTCCATGCTTGATGTGGTGTTTAACGGCTCCAGTGCACGCAAACCTGTATCTGTCGCATCTGTTGAGCTACTTTTTGACAATAGTCTAGGGCGATTTGGCGGCCAATATGCCAGTTACACCGATATCCATGTCAAACGGCAAATTAGTCGAGATGGTGATTCAAATTATTACTTGAATGGGCAAAAGTGTCGTCGCAAAGATGTTACCGAGCTTTTCATGGGGACAGGATTAGGCGCGCGCAGTTATGCTATTATTGGCCAGGGAACCATTTCAAGACTGATTGAATCCAAGCCTCAGGAACTGAGAGTTTTTATTGAAGAAGCTGCGGGTATCTCACGGTACAAAGAAAGGCGGCGAGATACAGAAAACCGGATCCGCCATACTCGGGAAAATTTAGAACGATTAGGCGATATTCGCCAAGAACTCGCCTCACAGTTGGAAAAGCTCGCAAAGCAGTCACAGACAGCCATTAAATATCGTGAACTGAAGCAAACTGAGCGAGAGAGCAGTGCATTGTTACATGTGTTGAAGCAACATGAATTGCAAACGGCTGCCAATGGATTAAGTCAACAAATCACTGGGCTAGAGCGAACCGCAGAGACCCTGCGCATTGACGTTGAAGCGAATAACGCACAACGAAATGTTTACCGTGAATCTATGTTGCAGTTGGTAGATGAAGAACATGCAATTCGAGAGCAGTACTATGATGCAAACACCAAGATTGCTGCATTAGAACAGCGGATCAAAGAGGCGAAAAGCCGCGCAACTGAAACGAACCAGGCACAGCAGAAGTTAGCGCGAGAGATTAAAAATAAGCAGCAGGAACTTGATGTGTTGTTGGGCGAATTGCAAAACGAAACGCAACAATTTAATCAAGGCCAAGCCAATATTAAAAGCCAGCATCATATCGTTCAAGGGTTAGTTGATGTCGCTCAGGAGCACCAACTAGAATTTAATGATATCTCTGTTTTAAAAAAAGAGAGCGAGCTGCATACAACGAATCTACGACATGAATTAGCATTAACAGAGCAGCGCTTGTTATCTCATGAGCAAACACTTGCTCGACTAATATCGTCTCAAGCTCAATATCAGCAACAAGTTAGTCAAACAACAGCCGCAGAAGAACTTGCTGGAATTGAAAAGACAAAACGAGAGATTGCCGCCCTTCAAAATCAGCTTGCAGAACTAGAAGAACAAATTCTAGAAGTGAGTGCACAACAGGGAGAGGAACGTGAGCGAGTTGCGAGTCATCAAACCCATTATCAAGAAGCCTTACAGCAGCAAGCCCGATTGCAAGGACAGATAAAAACACTTGAAGGTCTGCTCAGACCTCATCAACAGCGCAATATGGTGTGGCAACAGTTAGAGATTCAAACCGGTTGGGAACAAGCCACGCAACTGCTACTGGGCCAAATACTGTATCAGCCGATGGTTCAAGAATCGCCTGATACCGAACATCAACCTAAACTTGGCTTTCAAGTTGTACCAGCTTTGGCGCACCAGCGCCTTGGAAATCAAGTTTCAGCCCCACCGTTTCATTGTGAACTCAATTTATTGCCTTGGCTGCATGGTGTGCAATGGTGCGAATCGTTGGAGCTTGCGCAAGAGCAACTTCAAACATTAGAGATGAACCAGTGTATCGTGACTGCTGACGGATATATGCTCGGTCATGGTTTTCAGATTTCTTGCGTGGACGGTAGTCAATCCGTACTCGCGATACAGCATGAGTTAACAGAGCTAAGTGAGCAGTGCGTTGAAATGAAGCAGCAGGTTTTGCAATGGCATGAACGATTGCAGCAATCACAGGCCTCGGTTCAGCAAATTGAGCATCAACTCGAAAGCTTAAATCGTCAAAAAGTGGTTGTAAACACTGAAATTGCCCGTCGTCAAACCAACTTAAATATGGCAATTCAAGCCAGTAAGAGTCAAAAAATTCAACAGGATAAGTTGAAGAAGCAGTCCCAGGAAAATGAACAAGAAATACTGGACTATCAAAACTTACTGGGGGAAGGCAAACAAAAGGTTTTGGGTTGTAGAACTTTGCTCAGTGAGGCCGAGGAGCAAGGCAGTGCTTTCAGTGCGCGTTTTGAGTTGGCTCAGAGCCATCATCAGCATGCGCAATCTGAGTTACAGGCAGAAAAGCAAAAATTGAATGTGCTTGAAAAACAGCAGGGGTCTTTGCACACAAAACTACAGCTTACCGAGCAAAAAGTAGCGCTTTTAAATAAGCGAATAACTGAACTTGTCAATGAACAAAAAAACCTCAATCAAAAACTACTTCATTTAGAGTCTCAATCACCTGTTTCCAATGAGTCTCAAGCTGAGCGATTACAAAGTTTATTGTCTTCAAGGTTAAAGTATCAACAGCACTTGGAAAAGAATCGACAAGAGCAGCAAGCTTTGCAGGAAATAATTGATACAAGTGGTTTGCAGCATGATCAACAGCTTGATAAGATTCAACAGCTTAATGATGGTATTAGTGAGCTTAAACTAAATCGTGAAGGATTGAATGGACAGCTCGCGAGTCTTGCTCAGCAAGCACAGGAGCAAGGCGTTGCTTTGGAACGTTACTCGACGGAGTCTATTCAGAGCCATGACAGTGCACGTGTTCAAGAACGGCTCGATAAAACGCGCCGTAGCATTGCACGACTCGGTGCGATTAACCTGGCTGCAATTGAAGAGTTTGAGCAACAGCAAACGCGCAAAACCTACTTGGACAATCAGGATTCAGATCTTTGCCAAGCGTTAAGTAGTTTAGAAGATGCTATTCGCAAAATTGATCGAGAAACGAGAAGTCGTTTCAAACAAACCTTTGATGAAGTGAATAAAGGCTTGAGCCAATTATTTCCCAAGGTCTTTGGTGGGGGGAGTGCATACCTCGCGTTGACTGAAGCCGATATGCTTGAGGCTGGGGTGACGATTATGGCTAGGCCACCAGGCAAAAAGAATAGTACGATACATCTTCTTTCTGGTGGTGAAAAAGCGCTAACCGCTTTATCATTAGTGTTTGCTATTTTTAGACTCAACCCCGCGCCATTTTGTATGTTGGATGAAGTCGATGCACCGCTTGATGATGCGAATGTTGAAAGATTTTGTAGACTTTTGAAAGAGATGTCTCAAAGCGTGCAGTTTGTTTATATAAGCCACAATAAGGTCACAATGGAATTGGCGGATCAGCTTATAGGTGTCACTATGCATGAACCTGGCGTATCACGCATAGTCGCAGTAGATTTAGATGAGGCGGTGGCTTTGGCCGACGCGGTATAACAGTAGGATATATAGGTAACCAATGGAAGATTTGCAACTCGTATTGTCTGTGTTGGGTGCGATAGCTATTGTCGCGGTAACTGTGCATGGGTTTTGGTCGATAAAGAAGGAACGTCAATCTAGGGAATCCTATAAAGATGATTCACCATTACAGTCGCTGGGCTCTGCAGGCCGGGATCGTGATGGCTTTGATGAATATGGTGTTGGAGATGTTGTTGTCAAATCAGCGACAGATGCAGGGAGCACCGACAGTATCATATCTACCTCCGAGGCTTCTAGCGAGGCACCTGTAGATGTGTCACTCACAAATTCACGATTCATTAAACCACAGTCGACAAAAGCAGTGAATGAAGTCATTGCAGTGAATAGTGAGTCGATAGAAAAAGATGTCGCGGATGAACTGTTTGAGCTTTCAGAAGCGCCCAGTCAAACTAAGCGCAAAGAGCCCGTTATGAATTCGGCGAAAACACCAGAGCCTGAGATTGAACAAATTCAGCTTGATCTTGGAGATATGTTCTCAGAGGAGATTGCCGAAGAAGTTGAGGTTGATTTACGTAATGGTGTTGAAGAAAAACAAAATCAAGCGATTGAAGAGCAACTCAAAGAAGAGCAAGAAGCAGAAGAGCAGCTTGGCGATCCTGTCGATGTTCTCGTACTACATTTGGTCGCGAAAGAAGGCGAAGTTTTAGATGGTGCTGAACTACTACAGTGTTTGTTAACGCTTAATTTCAAATTTGGCGATATGAATATTTTCCACAGACATCAAGATAACGCCGGGACAGGGAAGGTTATTTTTTCCTTAGCCAACATGGTAAAACCGGGTATTTTTGACCCCGACAATATGGAGCAATTCACGACCCCTGGCGTCGTATTATTCCTCACGTTACCTTGTTATGGTGACGCGCTAATGAACTTTTCTAATATGCTGAATTCTGTACAGCAATTGGCTGATGACCTAGGCGCACGAGTTCTTGATGGTGAGCGTCAAGCATGGAGTGAGCAAACTAAATTGACTTATGTTCAGCGGATCAAGACGCAGCAAATGTAAATGAACACCTTGCATTGATTTGCCTGCAACGATTGAATGTGGACATCATTGGCTGTCGGTGAATTACAACGAGAGGTCGCATTGGCGGCCTTTTTTATGGGAATACCATGAACAAGATACAACAAGAAATCCAACAATTAACTCAAGAGTTGAATCAGCATAACATTCGCTATTATGTGAATGATGAGCCGACTATTCCTGATGCTGAGTACGATCGTTTGATGCAGCGCTTGAAGCAATTGGAGTCGGAAAATGCCCAATGGATTTTGCCGGATAGCCCAAGCCAAAGAGTCGGCGGGCATGCGCTTGATAAATTTGAGCAAGCGACTCATTTGATGCCAATGCTCAGCTTAGATAATGTTTTTAACGAGGTGGAATTCACCCAGTTTTCTCAACGTAATCAAGAAAAAGTACCTGAAACGCTAGAGTTTTGTTGTGAGCCTAAGCTGGATGGCTTGGCTGTTAGCTTGCTGTATAGACAGGGTGTACTTGAACGCGCTGCGACTCGTGGTGATGGCACTGTAGGCGAGAATATTACTGAAAATGTGAAAACCATTCGCAGCGTACCGCTACGCATTCAAGGGGACAATATTCCTGAACTCATCGAAGTTCGTGGTGAAGTTATTATGCCCAAAGCAGCATTTGAACACTTGAATGACGTCGCGAGAAAGAAGGGCGACAAAGAGTTTGTAAATCCAAGAAATGCCGCCGCGGGTAGTTTAAGACAGCTTGATAGTAAAATTACGGCGAGTCGTAGTCTCGGGTTTTATGCCTATGCATTGGGGGTTGTCGAAGGTGATTCTTTTGCGCTAGAAACCAGTCATTACCAGCAGTTGATGGCACTGAAACAGCTAGGTTTTCCTGTGAGCGAAGAAGTCAAATTGTGTCGTTCAATTCAAGATGTAGAGCATTACTACCAAGATATTTTGCAACGTCGTGACCAACTCAATTTTGAAATCGATGGTGTCGTCATAAAGGTCGACAGTATTCAGCATCAACAAGCGCTCGGTTTTGTTGCTAAAGCACCAAGATGGGCAACAGCTTATAAATTTCCAGCACAGGAAGAGATTACCGTATTAGAAGGCGTTGATTTCCAAGTTGGGCGAACGGGTGCGATTACGCCTGTTGCACGCTTAAAACCTGTTTTTGTTGGCGGGGTTACGGTTTCTAATGCAAGTCTGCACAACGCTGATGAAATTGCACGCCTCGGCGTGAAAGTCGGAGATAGTATTATTATTCGACGTGCCGGTGACGTTATTCCGCAGGTTGTGGCTGTGGTGTTAGATAAACGGTCTCAAATGTGCAGAGACATTGAATTTCCAAAGTTGTGTCCAGTTTGTCAATCACAGATCGAAAAAATAGAAGGGGAAGCTGTCGCGCGCTGCAGTGGCGGTTTGTTCTGTGAAGCGCAACGAAAAGAAGCGATCAAACACTTTGCTTCTCGAAAAGCACTCGATATTGATGGAATGGGTGACAAGATTGTCGAACAGTTAATTGATAAAGAGCTGGTTCAAAGCCCTGCTGATTTGTTTAAGCTAACACCATCAATGCTTACGATGTTGGAGCGTATGGGGATGAAATCAGCGACTAAACTGGTTGTCTCAATTGAATCCTCAAAACAAACCAGTTTCGCCAAGTTTCTATATGCATTGGGGATCCGTGAAGTCGGGGAAGCAACAGCTGCAAATTTAGCGGCTCATTATCGAGGGTTGGCGGCACTACAAGCTGCAGATTTGGATTCGCTCATCGAAGTGGATGATGTTGGAACGATTGTGGCGAAACATGTTGTGAGCTTTTTTGCTCAGCAACATAATTTAGACGTCATTCAGGCTTTAGTGGATGCAGGTGTTCATTGGCCAGATGAGCAAATCAAAAGTGCTGATGAAATGCCGTTAAGTGGACAAACTTGGGTATTGACCGGAACACTCTCTCGACTAAATCGAAATGATGCTAAAGCTCAGTTACAAGCGTTAGGCGCTAAGGTTGCTGGCAGTGTATCTAAAAACACAGACTGTTTAGTTGCAGGTGAGGCGGCTGGGTCAAAGCTTGCCAAGGCCGAGCAGCTCGGTGTAAAAGTACTTGATGAGCAAGGTCTGTTAGAAGTTTTGGGGCAGGGCTAGGTTGCAAGTGAACGGCGGTCTCTGTCTCTACAAGTATTGATTAATTCATAAAGAGCACCATATCAGACATGATGGTGCTCTTTTTTTTAAGGTGTTGGGTCAGTTGAATTTCAGTCATATAAAATGGTTAGACGATCGGGGTCATGTCAAACCACCAATTTTTCTCTATTTGATGTTAGCGTTTTTAGCGAGAGGCTGGTGTGTCTGGATCATGTCACTCACACAGTTTAACGATCGCGCGGGGCTGGTTCGGCTGATTTATCCACAAAAAGAAGAGTTTTTATTAGCTCTCGCTTCGGGCTTTGGAGCGGCTTTGCTGTATGGTGTTGTGCTTGCTGAAAGAAAGCGCACTTTGACTTGGCCGAGATATATATTTAGGCAGCTAAGAGTTATTTTGTTGCTTTTGTTGCTCGTCGATGGTGGGATTTTAGTGCAGCGACTCGTTCATGCCGATTTCTTATTTAATTGGAGCTTTGGATTTGACGCTTTATTTTTATTTTGGTGCTCCTTATATCTAGTTAAATCGAAGCATTTGCAGCTTTACCGTTCAGACTGGTAACCCTGTTTTATATGCCTTGAGTCCATGCTCACTTAATTCAATGATCTATAATGAAATATGCATCATACTGGTGTAAATTTAGTGAGAGTGTAATTGAAAGGGCGTAGTCAGCGTGGCGAAAGAAGAGTCTCCTAAAATTTCAGTATCCAAACTGCAGCTCGGTTTGACCGTGAAGTTGCCGCTGTCTTATACCAATCATCCTTTTTTGTTTAACCGCATTGAACTCAAAGAAGCGTCACAAATAGAGCTTATTAAGAGCCTCGGTGTAACTTATGTGTATCTCCTTGCCGGTGAGGAGTTCTTAGTTGAAGAGCCAGAAACTGAACAATCAGACATAGAAACCACGCAAGAGATTGTCGAAAAAGATTTACAACAAGAAACCCGCAAAGCGATGCGTTTAAGTCAACAGCGCTTTATTAAAACGATTAATCAAAGCCGAGAAGTTTTGGGGAAGGTGGGCAGCGATCCCGAAGGTGCTTATCGAGCGTCGGCGTCACTCGTTGAAGATTTGGTGGCACATATTCAAGAAACAGAAGCTCCAAAGCTTGCACTAGTGAGTAGTGGTGATATACGGGTCTCTGTGACCCAACATGGTATATCTGTCGCGGTTTTGAGCATGATGATTGGCCAGGCCCTTGACTTGAGTGTGAGTGAGCTCCGAGATATCGCTCTGGGGAGTTTGTTCCACGATTTTGGCAAAATGAAAGTGCCTGAAGATATTCGTAACAAGCGTGGAGAGCTAACCACGCCTGAGCTAAATTTTATGAAAATGCACCCAAAGTTTGGCTTTGACTTACTTGATAAAAGTGGGTTGTTTCCAAAGGCAGCATTGAATATTGTTTTGCATCATCATGAGTATATCGATGGTTCTGGTTATCCTGATGGATTAAAGGGCAATAAAATTCCAATTCCAACGCAAGTGGTTAGTCTCGCCAATGATTATGAACAAATTTTAAGCGATTTGTATCCGCCATCTCCGAAAGTGGCGCTTGGTTACCTGTTTAAGAATCGTGCCGGTAAGCATGCAGAGCCTTTGGTTGCAGTTTTAGTTAAATTACTCGGAATATACCCGCCTGGCACTTTGGTTAAGCTGGCCGACGAAAGCTTCGCAAAAGTAATGATGACGACGACGTCGGTAAAGCAACCCAATGTATGGGCTTGTCAACCCGATGGCAGTGAACCTAAGCTTCGTTTTTTGCTGCAAGAAGGCATTGAAATTGAGGATGCCGTCATGGTGGAGCAATTACCGGAAGCTTGCATGAAAGTCTTACAAGCTGATTCAGCGATTAGTTTTTATTTTAGTTCCCTAGAGCTGTAAACATCGACAATACTTTCCTTCGACTTCGCGGGTGTTGGTGTTCAGCTGTAACCCTCTACTGGACCATATGATCATTTTATAAATTGGGAAACTGCCTTTCTGAATCGATTTAAGGCTAGGAGTTTGAATGAGTGCGAATAATCAAAGTGTGGCGATCTTAGGTTGTGGCTGGTTTGGTTTGCCTCTGGCAGAGTCACTTCTTAAGCAGGGTTTTATCGTTAAAGGCACGAAAAGAAGTGCTGCTGGTGTAGATATGCTCCGATCCAAGTCAATTTCTGCAATGGGGCTAGATTTGGATCAGCCTCTGTCAAGCCAACAGCGAAAAGCGCTCCATGCTTTTCTTGACGTGGATTACTTAGTGGTGAACATTCCCCCTAATATGCGCGCTGGAAGGTTAGATTACTTAGAGAGAGTCAACCGGCTGTATCAAGTTATTACGCTTCACGATTTTAAGAAACTTATCTTTATAAGTACGACGGGGGTGTATGACAGCAAAGATGCTGAGTTTGATGAAACTCAAGCGAGTGCCCATTCCGAGCGAGCACGAATTTTACTCGATGCAGAAGATTTGTATTTAAATAAAGAAGAAACCTGTGTACTTCGCTTTGCAGGGTTGGTCGGCCCTAAGCGGCATCCTGGTCGTTTTATGGCAGGGAAATGTGACTTAAGCGGTGGAAACTGTGTAGTGAACTTAGTCCATTTGGAAGATTGTATTGGTGCGACGCACACAGTGCTTCAATCCAAAACTACCAGCCCTGTTTATAATCTTTGTTCGCCACACCATCCAACTCGGAAAGACTTTTATTCACAAGCGGCGGTCGATTTACAGTGCACGCCTCCGCAATTTAATGCTCAGCATTTACCTAGTAAAGTCATCAACGGGCATAAGATTACCGAGGAGTTAGGCTTTCAATATCGATACTCCAACCTAGTGGATATGCTCAAGCAATGCTAAATGCAATTCCTTGTATTCAAGTGATAGCAATGTATCTTTAATTTCAAATCTACCCGTCAATATTTCCATCAATAACTCGAACAAAATGAGAAAAGCTAGACGAAGTGTCTGGCTTTGCTCGTTTTTGTTTTACTAATCGGAAATTCTACCAACGTCCAGTGCGACATTGGTCTAACACAAGCGACAGCATTTCTAACGTGTTAATGATTTAGATATCTCTAACATGCTGTAAATCATTGTTATTTTGGTTTTTGTAAATTGGTTTTACCAATTGGCTTAGACTAAGGTCGTGATTCTCGTCACACTTTTGCTTGCTAGATTAAACCTGACTTAAAAGAAAAACTAGCACAAGGGAGTCGCTATGAGTTTTGAAAATAATGATCAGGCACAAGGTTACTGGCGTGAAAACTTACGTTTAGTACTCAGCCTGTTAGCAATATGGGCTGCAGTGTCATTTGGCTGCGGGATTTTACTGGTTGATGTGCTCAATGAAATTCATTTCATGGGATTCAAGTTGGGTTTCTGGTTTGCACAACAGGGCGCAATGTATGTGTTCGTGGCGCTTATCTTTGTCTATGCGGCAAAGGCGAACGCGCTGGACAAAAAATATAACGTTCACGAAGACTAAAGGATAACTATAATGGATGTTCAAACGTTAACATATCTAATTGTGGGCTTTACATTTGCCCTCTATATCGGCATCGCCATCTGGTCGCGAGCAGGCTCGACTAAAGAGTTCTACGTCGCTGGTGGTGGTGTTCATCCTGTAGTCAACGGTATGGCAACAGCTGCCGACTGGATGTCTGCAGCTTCATTCATCTCCCTTGCTGGTATTGTCTCTTTCGTCGGTTTTGACGGCAGTGTCTATCTGATGGGGTGGACAGGTGGTTATGTACTACTGGCCTTATGTATGGCTCCCTACTTACGTAAGTTCGGTAAGTTTACCGTCCCAGATTTCATCGGTGATCGTTATTACTCTCAAGCAGCACGTACCGTAGCGGTCGTTTGTGCGATTTTCATCTGTTTCACATATATTGCGGGTCAAATGCGTGGTGTGGGTGTTGTATTCTCGCGCTTCCTAGAAGTTGATGTAGAAACCGGTGTATACATTGGTATGGCAGTTGTATTCTTCTACGCGGTTCTTGGTGGTATGAAGGGGATTACTTATACTCAGGTTGCTCAGTACTGTGTTCTTATTTTCGCATTCATGGTTCCTGCAATTTTCATTTCTGTGATGATGACAGGTCACATCTTGCCTCAAATTGGCTTCGGTGCTGAATTAGTCGATGCTGCGGGTAATGGAACTGGAACCTACCTACTCGATAAACTCGACGGTCTCTCCAATGAACTCGGGTTTGCCCAGTATACCGAAGGGTCGAAGAGTACTATTGATGTGTTCTTTATTACTGGTGCATTAATGTTCGGTACTGCGGGTTTACCACACGTTATCGTTCGTTTCTTTACCGTACCTAAAGTAAAAGACTCTCGTTCTTCAGCGGGTTGGGCGCTTGTATTCATTGCAATTATGTATACGACAATTCCAGCTTTGGCTGCATTCTCACGTGTAAACATGATTGAAACCATTAACGGTCCTGATTCAACAGGTGTTGCATATGAAACTGCACCACAGTGGATTAAGAACTGGGAAAAAACGGGCTTGATTAAGTGGGATGATAAAAATGCTGATGGCAAGATTTACTATGCCAAGGGCCCTGAAAATGAAATGAAGATTGACCGCGATATCATGGTTCTTGCAACGCCTGAAATTGCAGATCTTCCAGCTTGGGTGATTGCATTGGTTGCTGCAGGTGGTCTAGCTGCTGCGTTATCGACATCCGCGGGCTTATTACTCGTGATTTCAACTTCCGTATCCCATGATTTGCTTAAGAAAAATCTGATGCCAGACATCTCAGATAAGAAAGAATTGATGTTTGCGCGAATTGCCGCCGCCGCTGGTATTGTGATGGCGGGCTATTTCGGGATTAATCCACCAGGCTTTGTTGCTGCGGTCGTCGCAATTGCTTTTGGTCTTGCAGCTTCCTCGCTCTTCCCTGCAATTGTTATGGGGATCTTCTCGAAGACGATTAACAAAGAAGGTGCAATCGCCGGTATGATTACAGGTTTAGGTTTCACTGCGGCATACATCATTTACTTTAAGTTTATGAATCCTGGTGATAATAACCCTGCAAATTGGTTCCTAGGAGTGTCTCCTGAAGGTATTGGTATGCTTGGTATGTTGATTAACTTTGCTGTTGCCTTTGGTGTAAGCAAAGTGACAGCGAAAGTACCTGATTCTGTGCAAGAAATGGTTGAAGGAATTCGTTTCCCTAAAGGCTCTGGTGGAGCTCAAAGCCACTAAAGTTTAAGTGAACACTTTTAAAAAGCCTTGCTGTTGAGCAAGGCTTTTTTATTTGGGGTAAATAATTGAAGCGGTGTTGGGCTTTGGTCGACTAGTTTTGGCAACTGGCTTACAGGTATAGTGAAATAAGTTATCGCCCCAATGAGAATAGAGTTATGGATGCAAGTGAGCTTCAACCTGTACTTGATTTTCTAAAGAGTTTAGTGCCTTTTGATGATTTATCAGAGCAAACGTTGCTGCAATGCTGCAAACGACTAACCATTGGTTATTACGGTAAAGCGCAGGGATACGTCCCGCTTGATGCTGATAACCCACAGCTTTATATCGTTCGTAGTGGCGCGTTTGAGGTAACGGATCCTGATGGGGAGCTGATTGACCGATTGGGGGAGGGAGACTATTTTGGTTTTCCTTCTTTGTTGAGTGGAGAAGTCAATACAAGAGTCCATATCTTAGAAGATGCACTAGTTTACCATTTAGACTTAGAATCTTTTGACGACTTGCGTAAGGAAAGTCGTTTATTTGATCGTTTTTTCAATCGTGCATATGCAAAAAGAATGCGTCACCAAGGGCGCTTTAAAGCAAAAGAGTTAACGACGACGAGCCGCATTAGAACACTAATGTCTTCTAGCCCACTGACGATTGATATGCAGTCGACAATTCTTCAAGCGGCACAATTGATGCGTCAAGCAAGAGTTTCTTCTGTACTGGTTATTGATAATCATAAACTTGCAGGTATTTTAACTGACCGAGATCTTCGCAATCGTGTATTAGCCGAGGGGCTTGATGGTGCTTTACCGGTTCACCAAGCGATGACCACCACGCCAATTACGGTACATCCAAATACAATAGTATTCGAAGCGATGCTATTAATGAGCGAGCATAGTATCCACCATTTACCTGTCGTAGAAGAAGATAAAGCTGTAGGTGTGATAACAAGTACTGACATATTGCGTGGTCAAAGCTCACAACCGTTGTTGCTCATTGGTGAAATTGAGCGTCAAAAAGATTTACCTAGCCTCATCAATGTAAGCAAACAAATCCCATTACTACTTCAAAACCTGATCAGTGCTGATGCGAGAGCTGAAGAGATTGGACGAATTCTAACCTCCGTGACCGATGCCTTGACAAGGCGACTTATTCATCTGAACCAGCAAGTACTTGGGGAAGCACCGATGCCTTTTTGTTGGCTTTCATTCGGCTCTCAGGGGAGACAAGATCAAGCTGCTTGCTCAGACCAAGATAACGGCTTATTACTTGCGCATGAGCCGGATGAACATGCCAAAGCATATTTCGAAGCTCTTACTAAAGCGGTTTGTGCGGGCTTAAACGAATGTGGTTACGTGTATTGTCCCGGCGATATTATGGCGCAAAATCCGCAGTGGTGTATGTCATTAGAAAAGTGGCAAGGGGTCTTTGAGCAATGGGTCATGTCGCCGCAGCCTAAAGCACTGATGCACGCGAGTATCTTTTTCGATATGCGTTCGGTTTACGGCCCAATTAGCTTGTTTGATGCACTACAAGATCGGGTACTTGCCAATACAAAAGGCAACGATATTTTCTTGGCCGGGCTTGCTGGTAATGCACTGTCTGAAGCGCCACCGCTTGGTTTCTTCCGTAAGTTTGTGCTCGAGAGAGATGGCAGTGAAGTGAAAGGAATTGATTTAAAGCATCGTGGCAGTGCGTTGATTAATGATATTGCACGTGTGTATTCGTTGTTTGCAGGAATTAAAGAAGTGAATACAGCAAAAAGGATCCGCGTGTTGATGGAAATGAATATCATCAACCGCAAAGATGCGCTCAATTTGGCCGATGCGCACGAGTTCATTGGGCATATGCGATTAGCGAATCAAGGGCATCAGTTCACCCATGATCAAGCGTGTACAAACTACCTCTTGCCCCAAAATTTGTCGTCACTGGTTCGCCATCAATTGCGAGATGCGTTTAAGGTGGTGCATGATGCACAATCGGGTATGAAGTTGAAATTTACGAGGACATTTTAGTTTGTTAGCGAGTTTCTGGTTAAAAATGCGATTACGAAAACAACTGCTAAAGTGTAAGCATGTCACTTTGCAGCGTTACTTGGAGGCCTTGAATCGTGTTTTGAATTTAAATGTTAATGATGTTGAATTGGTTGCACTCGATCTTGAAATGACCGGTTTAGACCCTCAAGTGGATCAGATTTTGAGCATAGGAATCGTGCCGATATCCCATGGGCAATTGCAAATGCAGCAAGCCGAGCATAAGCTCATTAAAATTGATGGCAGTGTCGGTCAAAGTGCCACGATTCACGGTATTTTGGACCATCACTTAGAAGATGCAGTATCAATTGAAGAAGCGATTGAGTGGTTGCTTGAACAGACACAAGGAAAGTTCATTGTGGCTCATCATGCTCCATTAGATATTCGGTTTCTGCAGGTTCAATTCCAAAAAATCTATAATGAAAATGTCAAATTGCCTGTTATAGATACATTAATGATTGAGCGAAACCGATTGTTAAAACAACACGAAACCCTCCAAGATGGCGCGCTGCGTCTTGGCGCTAGCCGAGCGAGGTATAACTTACCTGTTTATAACGCCCACAACGCCCTCATTGATGCGTTGGCTTGCGGTGAGTTATTGCTGGCACAAATCCAGGCGATATCAACGCAAGGTCAGGTTAAAATCGCGGATATCGCGAAGCTCACCTAGGTTTTACGCGTCGTTGAGACTTAAAGTGCAGGTTAAAGTTAGCGCAAGTTTATTTACAATTTTGTAATTCCTTTTTCCATTTATCTCTTCTAATTTTAATATAAGCTTTTCATCGAGGAGCCTTGAATATGGCTATCCCTCTCATTCTGTTAGGTAGTGCAATCGTGGGTGCGGGAATGCTCGCTGAAGACCGCGCTCGTCGCCAAAAAATAGAATTAAGGCGTCGGCTAAACATACCGCAGAAGGCCGGTGTACTGGAACCAAGATTAATTCAGGAGCCGAGCTTATATGAGCAAGGTTTTTTGCGTGTAAAGCCGGTACCGGGTTCAATTATTTGTTGTTTTGTGTTTGGCGTGATTGAGCATAGTGGCATTTGGCTGGGTGAGGATACGATTATTGAACTTCATGGTAGTGGTTTAATTCGAGCTGTTTCTGTGCAGCGATTTCTTGCTGGTCGAAGTGGCAATAACATTTTTATTGCTTGTGATGCCCATCATCAGCCTTTGGTATCTAGCCATTGTTTAGAGGCCGCAAGCAACCAAATATTTTCTTATCGAGATTATGATCTGTTTGATAATAACTGTCATCGATTCGTATGGGAGTGCCTAACGAATGAGTCGGTTGCGATTGCGAGTTTTGAGACATTGAGTCAAAAAATGGCGGTGCATTTTAAAAAGTCAATTTATTGGGATCAAATTGAAAGAAGCCCATTCGTGAGTGGTGAAATCACTTAACCATATAACTCGTGTTAAATGGTTAAGTGCCATAACCGTGCAGCTTCACCCTTTGGCATCATCAGCCTGAGGTCTAAGCTGGATAGACTTAAGCTTTTTACAAACCTTTATTTACAAAAATGGTCTACTGCGCGTTTCACAAGTTCAATGCCTGTTTTATCGCAGGGTGGCAATTCGGCATCGGACTCTGCAAGTGGAGTTACTCGGTCTCCCCATTTTAGGGCTAATGCTGCTGACGTTAAGCCTGCTCCGAAGGCACAAGACAGAATGGTTTGATTTGGCTTAATCATGCCTTTTTCTAGTGCATCACAGATAGCAATAGGAATCGTAGCTGCCGATGTGTTGCCGTAATTCGCAATATTTACCACAGCCTTTTCTTTTGGAATTTTCATACGGCTAATGAGAGTATCAATAATTCGTTCATTGGCCTGGTGTGGAATGACCCAGTCAACTTCGTCTTTATCGATATTACATTTCTCTAGAACTTTCTTACTTAGCTTACCCATGCCGTTAATTGCACGCTTGAAAATTTCTTGGCCATCAAATTGAATAAAGAAATCGAGGGATTCTGCAGCAAATCGGTCCATAGCTGTACCAAAACCGGCCGATAGTATATCGCGCCCAGCGGGGTCATTGTTGAGCTCATAGCCCAGTACACCACCTTCGATTTCGCTTGCCTCTAATACCACTGCGCCAGCACCATCGCCAAATAACACGGCTGTTTCACGACGAGACCAATCTAAGTAAAAAGACAGTCGTTCGGCACCGATCACAAGAACTTTTTGGTTCTGACCACTTTTGATCAATGAACTTGCAAGACCTAAACCGTATAAGAATCCACTGCAGGCTGCATTCACATCAAAAGCCGCACATTTTGCACCGATTTCAGCTTGTACTGTTGAAGCTATATTAGGAATAAGAGTATCTGGGCTTGCAGTGGCAAGGATAATCATATCGATATCACTGCCTTCAAGGCCCGCAGCGGCTAAAGCTCTTTTTGCCGCAACAACGGCTAGGCCCGATGTATTGACATGACTAATGTGCCTTTGGCTTATTCCTGTACGAGGTTTTATCCATTCATCAGAAGTTTCGATGAACGTCGCAAGGTCGTGATTTGTAAGTGTTGCGGGAGGGACACATTTTCCCCATCCGGTAATATGAGCATACTGCATGAATTTTCTCTTATTAAAAAAGCAGAATTCTTTTTCTGCCTGATAGTTCATCGTCTTAGCTTAGAGAAGGTGGGTACATTCGTCCGTGATCTAGGCCACCTGTTTGGCGACTCGTTCTTTAATTGCTTCAGCAGCTTGCAAAATATGCTGCTTAAGTAAATCAACGGCTTGTTCGATTTGTTTATCTCTACAATAGCTAAGTAGTTGTTTGTGTTCTTGCTCTGCTTGTGGAATGCCGCCATCAAGTAAAAGCTGCAAACGGATATATCGGTCACACATCGTATTGAGCCCGTGAACAACGGCCAGAGTGTGTGGACGTTGAGCGGCTTGATATAAACAAGTATGGAATTCGGTGTTTAGAACACTCCAGCTCGCTACAGAATCGACCTGCTTAAATGCTGCGTTCATCTTGTCTAACACATTTTGTGCTTGCTCAATGTCGCTATCCGATAACTGTGGGATGGCTTTTGCTAATAGATCTGTTTCAGTCAACGCCCTGAGTTCAAACAGCTCCGTGACTTGTTCAACCGACAAAGGGCTTACCGTAGCACCTTTATGCGCCTCGAATACAACAAGACCTTCAGCTTCCAATTGTACTAAAGCTTCACGGATGGGAATGCGGCTGACATTGAGCATGGTTGCAAGCGCACTTTGCCTTAAAGGCTTTCCTGCAGGAATATCACCTGAGAGAATTTTTTCCCTGAGTATTTCTACGACCAGTTGTGTCCGCGTTTTATGTGCGATGGGTTGAGTCATCATGATCGAAGGAACTCTATCTGGTTAAACAAGCGGCTAAAGGTTAACGTGTCATATTAGATAAATAAAGTAAAAACAAGCAAGAATATAAGCATAGTCGCAGTTCCAGGACTGCTTCCTAAATTTGTTGGGTTTGCCGATGAACTTATGTTTCTTACGTTCTGCTCGAAAATGTTAGTTTTTTTAAGTGCTTTTTTGTCTGACTAACCCATTCATTGCGATGAACCGAAGTTGTGAACTTGCGAGTTGATTGTGAATTATTGTGAAAATGAGAGTATGAATTGCAGCGGTTAGCTGGAATAATAGCTTGTAATTAAAAGGTGAGGAGAAAGACGGTGACCCCGGCAGTATTTTTAGATCGTGATGGTGTGATCAATTTGGATCATGGATATGTTCATCAAGTCGATGACTTTGAATATGTTGAAGGGGTGTTTGAAGCAACAAAAGCGTTAAAAGACGCTGGCTATAAGTTAGTTGTAGTGACCAACCAATCGGGCATTGCCCGAGGTATGTATAGTGAAGAGCAGTTTGCGACACTCACGGAGTGGATGGACTGGAATTTTGCTGACAAAGGGGTTGATTTAGATGGGATCTACTATTGCCCGCATCACGCAGAAAAAGGTCTCGCTGAATATAAAGTTGACTGCGAATGTCGAAAGCCTAAACCTGGAATGCTACTGACCGCGGCTAAGTTTTTAAAAATAGATGTGAACCGTTCGGTGATGGTTGGTGATAAGCGTGATGATATGCTAGCAGCGGCAGCGGCAGGGGTACCGATTCGAATCCTAGTGCGTACCGGGAAAAGCGTAACCCAAGAAGCAATGGATAGTGCGACTGTGGTTCTTGATAGTGTGGCAGATGTTCCTGCTTATCTAACTCGTTTATCCTCATCAACGGATTAAGCCTTTATATATCCCTGCAAACCGTTAACGTTGAATGATATGGTGCACATTAATTCATATGTTCATTGCGACTTCAATGGCTGGCTCGCCATGAGAGGATTGCTCGTTTTTAAACGATATCTTCGATAACAAAACCTCTACTAATAATTGGGTTCATTCAAATAAGCCAATTAAAGCTTATGTCTGGTTATCGAGGATTATCGTGTTATTTATTGTCATTACGTTTATTCATAAACTCAACTTGGTGGATTCTTAATCAGTCAGTCAAAGGATGAAACATTTTTCTGAAAAAGCCCTTGCGCGGTTTCAAAATCTCCCTATAATGCGCATCCACTGACACGGCAGAGCAACTTCGCAAGAAGGTGATAAAGCCAGTCAGGGCGCAGAATTAGCCTTGGTTAATTCATCGGTGCA
>NZ_BMPZ01000006.1 GCF_014647855.1 Shewanella gelidii
ATCCGTAACTTGGTATTCACCGGCGTCAAAACGATTTCTCTTGCGATGGCCCAAATATAGGCAATCATCTCTCTAGCAATCGCAGTGACAACAACATTGTAATGTTTGCCTTTGTGCATGAGACGCTGATATCGGCGGCACAGCCTCAACTGTGCTTGCCACGCGATATCGACAATCTGTTTTGGTAGGCCTTCTTGTCGCTTTTGAAGCTCCGTTGAAATGTTGGCTGGGTATCGATAAGAATGAGCGCCTTCGACAAGTAACCTTCGCGCTCTCCCGTTACCGCATTTGGTAATCGGTCCAGTATTTCGTTTTCCGCCGCTCGAATGCTCTGAAGGCACCAAGCCTAAATAGGCGACTTCAACAAATTCTTTGTGAGTGTCTAAACCTATGAAAAGTATGCTATGTTTGCTCATGCTGATCTCCAATTTTTAGTTTCTTTAACAAAACTATTATGGCTCTGGCTTCAGCTAACCCACGATTGATTGGAGATCAGCATCTTTAGTGGGGAGTCATTATGTTTAAGTGCTATAGGGAGTTCGTTTGAAGTATTCGGCAAAATTGATCATTTTAATTTACTCATTAAGTTTCTCTGTTCTGGGACAAAACCAAATGACGGCTTCAGATGTTACTGGCTTCTTTTTGAATGAAATGAAAAACAAAGAATATTTTAATGCTTCTGAGTATGTGTCACAGGAAGAGCTTTCTTGGTTAAAAAACTCTACAATCCCATTGTTAAAAAACGATGAATTTCTAGATTCCTTTGAACTTGATAAATTGTCAGATCAAGGAATAAGTGACTTAACAGAGTCAGAAATTTTTGCTTTATGGTCAATGCTTGTTTGGGAGCGCAGAGATAAAAGTTTTGGTAGTTTCCAACCAGCAAATGTTCTCGGTGAAGTCTCAGAAAGTGAAAAAGTTTCACATGTGGTTGTACGAGATATTGTTAATCCTATATATGAAGCCGTAGTTTACACATTAGTAAATGAAAATGGATCTTGGAAAATTAAACTTCCGAGAATTATTCGAGGAACTGTTACAATTTACCAACGAGTAAGCACTTAACAAGACACAGCAGGCAGATTTCAAGCTGGCTCTTGGTCGTGCCTCGCAGATTGTAGCCAGCCAAGTTGCTCCCGCTTGGGGCGTTAGAAGTACAAGGATGCACATGAGCACTATTGATTATTCAAATTACACTCTTGATGAATTATTTGATGTAAAAGAAAATATTTCCCATGACTCTCCTAACTACCCATTGTTACTTGCTGAACTCGAAAACCGAAAGGAAGAAGTGACTGAAGCAGTAAAAAAGTCTGAAGAAGAGGCTTTTTCGTTAGCCGAAAATAGAGTGAAAATAATTGGTTGTTTTCAATTGATTGCCTCAATAGTAATTTTGTATTTTTTTATTGATTCATTATTAGATGGCGGTTCTTCTATTGAAGAATCACTGTACTATATATTTTTTATTACCTTAAACGCTATTGCAGGATTTAGTGCTGTTAAAGAAAAATATGAGTGGTATTGGATATCCATTTTTAACCAATGCATACAAATACCAAGTTTTGCTTTAGGTTCAATTTCTGCAAATTATTCCGGATTAGGTGGCGTACATATTGGTGTAGTTTGGGGTGAAACAGTTGAGTTTATTTTATCCGCACCATTTTCACCTGGTTTTTTATACCAAGAATATACTGGCACTTTGCCAACGCAATCATTTGCTATAGATCTCCTAGCATTTGTTTATATTGCAGCATTGCTAACGGTTGGCGAGGCTAAAAGTACTGCTAACAAGATGCTAAACAGTGACAAAAGTTAAATTACAGGTGAATGAACATCTATCGTCTATTAGTAATAGTTTTGGTACTACTAAACATCTCTTGTTCTGAGAATAATGTTGATTATGAAGAAGCGATCTACGAATCTCTTTTTCTTGAAATAATTGGTAATGCCTACGATAAAGCATTTCTAATTAATAGTACTGATCTAAAGTGGTTTGAAACCTACGATATTGAAAAAATAAAGAAACACAACGAAACAGTTGGCATTGATGCAGGCCTTCTAGAGAATCTCTACGCTGTAAATAGTAAGAGCTACCCAATTAAATGGCAGCCGATTATGACAACTATTGTAATGTTACCCAGTAGTACACATGAATCCCCGAATAGAGACGTACGGTGTGGCATAACTCAGAAAAATCGAATATATCGTAGCTATCATACAGTATCTAAAGTGGTTTTTTCAGATGATGGGCTCTCGGCTTTAGTGGCGCACGGCTATCATTGTGCGCCGTTAAGTGGCGCAACTGAGCAACTTATTCTTTTCAAAAAAAGTGGTAATAGGTGGCTAGTAGAAAAAGGTATTCGCTTGTGGGTATCTTAAAATTTAACAAGGCAATCTTGCCTCGTTCGCTTCGCTCAAGTATAGCCAAGCGTCGCTCACACCTTAATGCGGCGTTACCGTATATCCACTTGCCAAACATTCCCTAATGAGATTTATCACTTTAAGATCTTTAACTCTAGCAAGTTTTTGCCCAGTTCCTTGCAGACAGGGTGGGGCAACACCAAACGGCACGTTTCTGCGTTACCGTATTCACTCAAGTGCAGAACACTTCTTTCTTAGATTCGTCAAGGTACACAGCGACGGTATAGGTTGAAAAGTAAGATAGGAATTCGGGTATCTACTGGTCACTGTCGTTTTTGTTCAATCTTTCCTATCACGCTTTTCCTACTATTGTCGTCATAGAAAAGGGCACGTCATTCCTGATGTCGTTCCTTCTTACGTAATAACGCAGCACCAATAGTTAGGAAACTAGCCATGTTAGAAATCAAAACAATCAACACATTAGAAGAAATAAACGAACTAAAAAGACAGTACTTTGAACAAACTACAGCTCCGCTTGATGGGATGTGGCACTTTGGTTTTGTGCCTACGTCCTCTCATTTTGGTTTTTATGAGGACGATACTTTAATTGGATACTGTTGCATTAACGCTGACGGTTATATGTTGCAGTTCTATTTGTCACCGACAGCCGACATTCAGGCGAGAGAATTGTTTACTTTGATTGCAGAGCAAAACAGCTTAGTAGTTGATTCCATCCAAGGTGCGTTTGTGAGTACAGCCGAGCCCCACTATCTATCGCTTTGCTTAGATAACTCCACTTCATTTAAAGTGAATGCGCTAATGTATCAGCAAGTTGCTCCTTATGCTTCTGAAAGCGCATCAGGTTTAGACTTAACGCTTGCAAATCAAGATCAACTGGCTGAGTTCGTTGAATTTGCGGTGAGTAATATTGGTGCTTCCGCACAATGGTTGTCTGAGTACTTCAGTTATCTAATTAAACGAGAAGAGCTTTGGGGGTATTGGAAGGAAGATCAGTTAATGGCGACGGGAGAGTGCCGCTTATTTGATGAACACCAAACCGAATATGCAGACTTAGGGATGATTGTCGCTGAGTCAGAACGAGGACAAGGGATCGCCACGCGTGTACTCATCCGTTTGGTAAGCATAGCCAATGAACGTGGTTTAGTTCCGATTTGTTCGACTGAAAGTGGCAATCTGGGCGCTCAAAAAGCGATTCTCCGAGCAGGGCTAAAGCCTTTAAACCGTATTATCCAGATGGAATTTGACCACCAATAAGTGGTTAATTGATAAGTCATTGCACCGATCTGCTCAGGGCTTATTTGTTAAAATGCTAACCTGGCATATAGTGATAGTAGATGCCGCGAACATATTGAGCATATTATGATCCATTGGCTAAGGCCTTCAAAGATACCCGAAGTTGCAAAATACATTGAGTGTTACTGGCTTATCGAAAAGCACCCAGATGCCAAGAGCATCGATTACCCGAAATTAAACCCTGATCCATCCGCTCATCTGATCATTTCTCCCACCAAGCAGACTTACCACTACGATATGAACCCTGGGGCGGTTAACGGTAAAGGCAGCCACTGGTTGTTTCCCCATCATCAGACACTTCAACTCGATCACTCAAAACCTTTTGTCCACCTTGGAGTCAAGTTTCATATTGGAGCTTTCTATTCACTGAAACTATTCTCAGCTCAACGGCCAATACTTGATTGCGTTGAAGAAGTTCAGTTAAGTGCACTGTTTACTGATCTATTTGAGGATGAGGTGCAATTGGTTGAACTGGCACGAAATAATCCAGAACTGTGTTGTGAAAAACTAGATAGTCTTTTTTTGCCATTGGCTTTGAACAGCCATGAGGACCAACATAGTCAGATAACACGCAGAGCCCTTCAAACGCTGGGTTCGGGATCAATTTCTGAACTGGGCAACCAGCTATATTGTTCACAACGTACCTTAGAAAGAAGCTTCAACAGGGTGACAGGTTTAACGCTTAAACAGTGTCAGTCTATGAATAAACTTGAGGCGATGCTGGAGTACCTTTACCAACGCGAGTCAGATGATATCGATTGGGTTGATATTGCATTTCGGTTTGGTTTCAGTGATCAACCTCACCTCATCCGCTACTTAAAGAAACAAATTGGGCTAACACCTAAAACATACGAAAAAGAGCGTGGTTTAACGATTGATGTGTATGGCGGTGTTCGCTCTACGTAATTTGTCGGAAATGTTCAATCAAGTCGTTTGTCGTTCACCTATCATGCCCTGAACGATTTGATGAGACCGCAATATGAACCACTTAACCCCAACACTGCAACAACTTGGGTGGAAGCCTTTTTTTCAGCAGCAAGTTAATCTGGAAGAGTTAAGCAACCTAAGCATTGGCCGAGTTGTTGAACAGCACAGAGACCGCATTGTTGTCGTGTCCCCGAAGGGACAATCAAGTTTAAGACCTATGCCTTTTGATCAAAGTGTCTGCGTAGGCGATTGGGTACTATTCGATGACACATTGAGAATATGCCGAAGTCTGGAGCGACAGTCGATATTTAAACGAAAGGCTCCTGGCACTAAAGTGTCAGAACAGCTCATCGCTGCCAATATTGATACCGTCATGATTGTCTGTTCTCTGAATCATGATTTTAGCCTGAACAGAATAGAGCGGTATTTAGCCATCGCACGAGAAGCTATGGTTGAACCTGTGATCATTCTTACGAAAGCTGATTTATGTGAAGATGCTGATATTAAACGACTACAGGTTCAAGAACTCGATCCTACTCTTGTCGTTTACACCATAAATACGTTGGATAACAACGATATCAAGCAGCTTGAAAGTTACTGCTTTGACGGCAATACTCTGGCGTTTTTAGGTTCGTCTGGCGTAGGAAAGTCAACTTTGGTTAACGCCCTCGTCGGGTATGAATTTCATCAGACGGGAGGAGTCAGGGAAGAAGATAGTAAAGGAAGGCATACCACGACTCACAGAGCATTAAAAGTGCTTCCCCAAGGGGGGATTCTTATGGACACTCCTGGAATGCGGGAACTACAACTGAGTCGTTGCGAACAGGGAGTGAACCAGACTTTCAGTGAGATAACTGAACTTGCAGATAAATGCCGTTTCTCTGATTGTACGCATAGGTCTGAACCTGGCTGTGCGATACAACAAGCAATCAAAGGTGGACTCCTCTCAGAGCGACGCTTACTTAATTATCAGAAACTGAAGCGTGAGCAGGCTCTGAATGGAGCATCGTTGGCAGGAAAAAGAGCGAAAGATAAAGCATTAGGGAAGTTAATAAATAGTACCCAGAATGCGTCTCGACGATATAAAAAAGGCCATTAACAGTCATTTGCTTCAGTACAGCGTATTGAAGCGTCAAACTATGGGTTAGAGGTCGTTTAACTGCGTGGATATATACCACTTAGGAAACAACCTCACGCCCCTAAGATTTATTTATTGAGGAAAACATGATTCGTTCATTACGTTTAGACGATGTGGATAACGCTGTATCTATTTGGTTTTCTGCATCAATTAAAGCGCACGACTTCATTTCTGAAGCGTACTGGTCTTCCCAGAAGAGGAACATGCGAGATGTCTATTTACCCAATTGTGAATCATGGGTTTATGAATCAGCTGGAAGTATTCTTGGTTTTGTTTCTTATTATGAAGGGAGCATACCTGCTATTTTCGTTGATCCAAAGTCACAATCCTGTGGTATTGGCACGCAGTTACTCAATCATGTCAAAGATAAATACAGTGAACTAACGTTAACCGTTTACTCAGAAAATGAAAAAACACATCAGTTTTATCGTCATCATGGTTTCATTGATTTAAGTAAATGCATTTGTGAACATACAGGAAAAGAGCAGTTTAAAATGTGTTGGGCCAAATTTTAAATGGATAACTTCCACCAGTCAGTCATAGTGCCAACTTTGTTTGGCGCATTCAATTGTTGTTCCCATTGACCTAGGCCTTCTGAGACACGGTGGTCGTTGCCATTTGAGGAGACTAAAAAGTAATCTGAAGGATATTGATTGGCATTTTATGCTACAGGGCTTCGGCTGCTGATTTAGCGTATAAAACGCGTAAATGCCACATATTAGTTTTGAATAGATACCATGCTCTGGCTACTTTACAAAATCATGTGTAGAAGCCAGACGAAATTTCCTTTTGCCCAATCTATTTCTGATTCGCTTTTTGAATACCTAATACACAGTATTTTGTCTTTACCCTATCGCTTTATTTATATTCTCCAGTTTTTCATTCGGTTGCTATCTAAGCAGAAGCTCGACTTGGGTTTGATTTCATAGGATTGAATTCGTGTTTCATATTTGAGTTGGGCATACTTCACAAGAGTAAAGACCTACCCATAAGAATGAGGTGAACTGTGTTACGTGCCAATGTCAGTTTTTTGATGTCGATGTTTTTAGCAAGCCTACTATTTGGCTGTGCGGTAAAACCTTCTGAACCCCTCGATAAAGAATTTAACAATTCTGTTCTGAAGAAAACAGACAAAGATAATGCTCAGTTGATCTTATGGCGTAATTGGAGATTTGTATCGGGTGGCGTGTGGTCAGCATTTTATATTGATGAAAAGCGGATTGGTGAATTGAAGAGTGGTTTGTTTGTTCTGGAAGTGGAGCCTGGCATGCACATTCTATCCAATGTTTTTCCTTCAGAAATAATATTGCCAGAACAGCTGCCTTCAAAAGTTGCCAGATGTAATATTAAGATTGAAGTGAAGGCAAACAAAACATATAGCTTCTACCAAGACTCATCATTCAATAATACATCCCTGCCATCAGGATGCTATCGAATGAGTGGCTTGTTAGAAGGGGTGCATCCCGATGCTTATGGTCAAACCGTTTATAAGCCTCAAAATCGTCTGATAACAAAGCGCTCCGATGATGTTGATTCTCAGTCAAAAGCTCAAGTTACCAATAAAAAGAAACCAGCTAAAATTTCCAAGCCCACAAGCCAACATGTGCGTACGGTTCAGCCTGAACCAAGCAAACTGGCCAAGATTAATCCGGCCAAGTCTATAGCAAATCAACCTAAACCAGCTGTACCCGCGACGGTAGTAAAGAAGCCCGCGGTGATAAAGCCAACCCAACCGTCTGCATCGAAAAACGTCGCTCAACGACCAAAAGGGGAGCCAACAAGTTATGGTGTCGAAAATACACTTACTGATGGCGGTTACCAATGGAAGCAAACCAAGGCTGAGTTGGCGGTGTTGCCAGCGCAGTTACGCGGTGGTTATCAACTTTTTAACGAGGTTTATTTTTATGATGAGGGTTACTTTTTAAGATTGAGCTGGCGAGAAAACCCTAACTCAGGTCAACAGGAAAATGGCTCGATTAAAAATGGCGCATGGAAGAAGATAGGCAACAAAATTGTAACCCAAGAATATTTATGGTCGATGGGGAATCGCTATGCGTATCGTGAAGTGGAATATATGTTGTCTAAAGATAAGCTGACCCGGGTGAAAAATACGATTTACTATTTTAGAGATTCTCGTTACCACAAGAAAGGGGAGGTCGATGAACTTCCAATCGGCAAAAACGCTTGGCAAGCCACCAAAGGCCGTGGTCCACGAAAGTTTAACGAATATTTAAATGGCGAATTTAGTATGTATATTGGCCAGCAGACTAAAGATGATCTTAATATTAATTTGGCTAAGAAAAATGCGCTGCGTCCTACAAAGTGGAAACAAAACCAGTCGGTACAGCCTTGGCAAAACCGCGAATGAGTCGAGTTGAGTTCATTTAATCAATGGTAGTGAACGCAAGAATCAAAGAAAGCATTGATTGAGCCGTACGATTGATGAGTTTGTTGTTACCAGTAAGCTCTTTATTTTGAGTATCGACTATTGAACATTTTTAATAATATTCGTGTTGCAATTCATTTTTATACAGATTGTTGATGAATTGAGCATCTGAACTCAAAAAAAGGTTTTTATGCTTTACAGTGAAACGGCTTGGATATACTATGCGTCTCGTTCGGAGGGGTGGCAGAGTGGTCGAATGCACCGGTCTTGAAAACCGGCAACGGTTTACCCCGTTCCAGGGTTCAAATCCCTGCTCCTCCGCCACATTAAGGAAAAGGGCTACCAGAAATGGTAGCCCTTTTTTGTTGTTGAGAAAAAGCAGCATATACCTAAAAAGTACTAATTTACAATACTTTAAATTAACGGGTCTCAATATGCATGTATGCAGTTTTTCTTTTCAAATGCGTTATGATGCGATAAATTGACTGTTTACTGATGTCTTTCTTATCAGTGTATAGTGGTTTCGCTGTAAATTGAGGTGTAACAATTGGTTTCTGTATTTTTAGTTGATGATCATGAACTTGTGCGTACCGGTATTCGACGCATTCTTGAAGATGACAAAAATATCAAAGTGATTGGTGAAGCTGGTGATGGAGAAGCTGCCGTTCAGTGGTGCCGAAATAACGAAGCCGATGTTATTTTGATGGATATGAACATGCCGGGTATTGGTGGTTTAGAAGCGACGAGAAAAATTTTACGTTTCCAACCCCATGCCAAAATTATTGTGCTGACGATTCATACTGAAGATCCATTCCCAACCAAAGTTATGCAAGCGGGCGCCTCTGGATATTTAACTAAAGGTGCAACGCCACCAGAAGTGCTGCAGGCAATTCGACAAGTCGCTCATGGGCAGCGTTACCTATCGCCAGAAATTGCACAACAAATGGCTTTAAGTCAGTTTTCTCAAACGGAAGAAAATCCATTTAAAACACTTTCTGAAAGAGAGTTGCAGATCATGCTGATGATCACCAATGGTGAAAAAGTCAATGATATTTCTGAGCAACTAAATTTGAGCCCAAAAACAGTTAATAGTTACCGCTATCGTTTGTTCGCTAAGTTAGGTATTAGTGGCGATGTTGAGTTAACTCGTTTGGCGATACGTTATAAAATGCTGGATACGGGTGAGTTCTAACTCGTTAGTGATCAAACTGGAGCTGGATCCAAATAAATTTAGTCTGTAGAAACGGCTAACCAGCTTCTGTTTTTAGCCATGTTTATCAGCGATTAGCTTCAAAGTTTGTCTATACAAGAACGATAGGGAATCCAATGCCCAATTGCTTCAACCATAAAGCCTTTTTGAAATCAGTCTCGTCTTCACCCGGTGTTTATCGCATGTACGATAAACATGAAACGGTGATTTATGTAGGGAAAGCTAAAGATTTAAAGAAGCGTCTATCTTCCTATTTCAGAAAAAACTTAGATCATGTCAAAACACAGGCTTTGGTGTCTCATATACATCAAATTGACGTTACGCTGACCCATAGTGAAACCGATGCACTCATTCTTGAGCATGATTATATCAAGCAATATCAGCCTAAATATAACGTGCTCTTGCGTGATGATAAGTCATACCCTTATATATTGCTGAGCGGGCATAAACACCCTAGATTGGCATACCATCGGGGGCCACAAAGGGAAAAGGGGCGTTATTTTGGGCCGTATCCCAATGGTGGTGCCGTTCGTGAAAGCCTCCACCTATTACAACGTATTTTTCCTATTCGGCAGTGCACCGATATTTACTACAAAGCTCGTTCTCGACCCTGTTTACAATTTCAAATTGGTCGCTGCAGTGCGCCGTGTGTGGATAAGATTTCTGAAGCTGATTATCAGGAGCAGGTGCAACTTGCTTCTTTGTTTCTAAAGGGAAAAGATCAACAAGTTATCAGTTCATTAGTCGAAAAAATGGAAGTCGCAGCGCAGTCTCTACAATATGAGCAAGCCGCACGTTTTCGAGACCAAATTGTTGCGCTTCGCAAAGTTTCTGAGCAACAAGAAGTATCGAATACAAGTGGTGACATGGATGTGATCGGTGTTCATTACGCGTCTGGCGTAGCTTGTTTTCACTTACTCTTTATTCGCTGTGGTAAGGTGTTCGGTAGTCGAAGTTACTATCCTCAAATTCCGGAACAAACCGACTTAGGTGAACTACTGCATAGCTTTATGATGCAATTTTATTTAAATGCAGATATTCAAAGGACAATGCCGAAAGAAATTGTTCTTAGTGAAACATTTGAGGGACAGCAGCAGTTAGCGGAAGCAATATTGCAAGCATTGGGCAAAAAGGTCGTAATTAAAAACCAAGTGCGAGCTGAACGAGCGAACTTTTTACGCTTAGCTATCACCAATGCGCAAAACGCCGTGGAAACGCGCTTATCCCATAAAAATACAGTCGAGCAACGATTTTTATTGTTAGAAGAAGCGCTAGAAATGAGCACTCAAATACAACGAATGGAGTGTTTTGATATTAGCCACACCATGGGGGAAAGTACCGTTGCATCCTGTGTGGTGTTTAATCGCGAAGGACCCGATAAAGGAGAGTACCGCAAATACAATATCAATGGGATTACGGGTGGCGATGATTATGCGGCGATGAAACAAGCCGTTAGCCGTCGATTCGATAAAATTACATCCACAGGGAAAATTCCGGATGTTCTGTTTATTGATGGTGGCCTAGGCCAGCTTAGAGTTGCTCAAGAAATCATTGATACCCAGTTTGCCCAAATTGATAAAACCCCATTGGTTATTGGAGTCGCAAAAGGAGAGGGGAGAAAATCGGGCCTAGAAACATTGATATTAGGGGAAACTGAAAGCACTTTTACGCTCGCGGCTGACTCACCTGCATTTCACCTCATTCAACAAATTCGCGATGAATCACATCGCTTCGCAATTACAGGACACCGTGCAAAACGTCAGAAGTCACGTAATACCTCGTCCCTTGAAAGTATTGCCGGAGTTGGGCCGAAAAGGCGCAAGGCGCTTTTACAAAATTTTGGTGGCTTGCAAGAGGTTCGTAATGCCAGTGTCGCAGAGCTCAGCAAGGTGCCGGGGATCAGCGTTGAAATGGCGCAATTGATCCATGATCAACTCAGAAGTTAGTGATGATTATTATTCACGCAAACTCGCCAGTTTTGTTAGTAAAACCCCAGTCTTGATGTAAATTTTGACTATTCGAGTGAGATATATTGATAGGGCTCATGATTTAGGGCAAGATTGGCGCTGCTTTTTGACTAACTGGTTTTATCATGCCGTTTAATGTACCGATTGCATTGACTTTATTCAGGCTGCTACTTTTGCCTGTTTTCGTAGTTTTCTTTTACTTGCCGTATGAATGGGCACCGTTTTGGGCGGCCTTTGTATTTTGGCTAGCTGCGGTGACTGATGCACTTGATGGCTATGCGGCTCGAAAACTGAAGCAGTTGACTCGATTTGGCGCGTTTTTAGATCCAGTTGCAGATAAAGTGATGGTGACGACGGCGCTAGTCTTGTTAGTTGCCGATTACAATAGTTTGTGGATGACGTTGCCAGCTTTGCTCATGATTGGCCGTGAAATCGTTATTTCTGCGTTAAGAGAGTGGATGGCTGAAATTGGAAAGCGTGGCTCTGTAGCGGTTTCTTGGGTTGGTAAATTCAAGACCGCCGCGCAAATGGCTGCAATAACCGGTCTGATCTGGAAGCCGAATGAGTTTATTATCATTCTTGCGTATATCACTTTTTATATTGCTGCTGTATTAACATTTTGGTCGATGATGACCTACATTATGGCGGCGTGGAAAGACTTGATTGCCGAAGAATAATGCAATCAACGAACTGAGTTGCGCAATAATGGCGCAATGAGATCGATAATTGCGCAAACGGATATAAACCGTGTAAACAAGCGTTGACTCTGCCCATCAAATCGGTAGAATTCCATTCCGCAGTCAAGGGGGAGTCAGCAAACCGCTGATTTTACCGAGATAAAAGCCCGCAACATTCAAGCGTGCTTGATAAATGCAAAGGCGACATTAGCTCAGTTGGTAGAGCGATACCTTGCCAAGGTATAGGTCATCGGTTCGAACCCGATATGTCGCTCCAATTTTTTGATTGGAACAAAGGCGCGATGGCAGAATGGCTATGCTGCGGATTGCAAATCCGTCGATCTCGGTTCGACTCCGGGTCGCGCCTCCACAAATTACAATTTGGTGAGTGTTCTCGACACAGTATTAACTACCGATAATACGCATCACCAAGTTAACGAGTTTGCCCGAGTGGTGGAATCGGTAGACACAAGGGATTTAAAATCCCTCGCTGAATAAGCGTGACGGTTCAAGTCCGTCCTCGGGTACCATTCTTCCTATGAAGAACAAAATAGCCAGCTAAAAGCTGGCTTTTTTGTATCTTGAGCTCAAGTAAGCGACCTCCAGGTATCCAATCTCAAACGCCGCTCTTCGTCCTCTTCAAATTGTGAAACATTTTAGTTTAATCAATTTGAAGGGCATCAATATCAATCCTTCGTTACTTACAGCAGCGGCGTCGTTCTGTTATGAATAAAGCTTAATACTTAGCGGATGATTTTATCGGAATTAGGGTAGACAATTGTGTAATCAACGGCGGTTTGATGAAGTGTCACTCAAAATTCAAATATCTTTGCCATAATTAAGTGTGTGTGGATTGATTGAATTAGCACAAGGTGTCTTTTGGTTGGAGGAACAGCGTTAATGACAAATAGAGTGTTGGTGATATTGTTTGCGCTTATACTGTCTTGTCCAGCCCTTGCTAATGAGCAGCAGGCTCGGCAAACACTAATGCGCCAGCTTCAATTACTTGCGCTTGTCGATGATGATCAGTTTAACTTTGAACAGCAGCAAGCCCAATTGTCTCAAGCTCCTGACACCGAATGGCGTTCATTAAGCGTGAATATTGCCTTTGATATCGAGCGGTTCTGGTCTCGTCGTGGCGTGCCGATTTCAAATGAGAACAAATTTACTGATAATGAAGACGAAAATTTTGCGATTGCCAGTGAACCCAATGTAGAAGGGTACCTAGCAACAACGAATCACATCGCAAAATTATTGTGGATGCAGCAAAAAAATTCGTGGTTGCCCATTGAAGTGAACCGTTTATTGAGACTTGGAGATACGCACCCGCAATTAAATGTTTTAATTAAACGACTATGGTTGCTTGGTGATTTAGCTCAACTCCCTGTCGAACCTTCAAAAATTACCCTTCCTGTACACCAAGCTCTAATGCGATTCCAGCGGCGCCACGGGTTAAAAGTGGATGGTGTTGTAGGCCCAATGACGCTTAAGTGGCTGAATACAACCCCTTTTCAAAAGGCTAAACTGCTGGCCAATAATTTCGTAGAAAGTGCTACATATAGAACATCGATTGGCAGTCGCTACTTACTGGTCAATATTCCTGCTTTTGAAATGGTTCTCGTTGATGACAATGAAGAGCAGTTGAGATCTCGCGTTATTGTGGGGAAACCTTATCGGCCAACCCCAATTTTGAATAGTCAGATTTCTAACATCGTATTGAATCCCCCTTGGCGTGTTCCTCGTCGAATTATCTATAGAGACTTGCTGCCTCATATTCGAAAAGATGGCACCTATATAGAGAAGCGTCAGTTTCAGGTATTTGATTACCAAGGCAACCTGCAGGACAAAGGTGCAGAGGAGTGGCAGTCGCTCGCTTTAGGCAAGTTTCCCTATCGCCTTGTACAAAAGCCAGGCTCATTGAATGCTTTAGGGCGATATAAGTTCCACTTTGCCAATCGACATAGCGTGTATCTTCATGATACACCAAACCCTGAATTGTTTAATGAAGCGAATCGTGCGCTTTCGTCTGGCTGTATTCGTGTGGAGTCTGTGACTGCGCTTGCGAATTGGATGGCATCTAATCTAGTGAAAGACAAACAAACTTGGGTAGATCTGCAGTCCACAAATCAGACAACCCAATGGTTCTCGCTTAAAAGTAACTTACCGGTACATCTTGTATATTGGACTGCATGGGTTGATGAGGTGAATCAACCTCAGTTTCGTAATGATATCTACAATCTCGCCGAGAAGCGTCTAAATACCCAAAATGTGACACTAAACAAGCTCGCTTTAACTCACTGATAAATTGCGTTTTAATAATTTATTATTCGCTGTAGCTGAAATATTAATTTTCGTCCACTTGAAATTTTCTAACTATCGCGGTATTTTGCCTATCAAATTGGCTAAAAAAACAACTATAGGCTTGGATGCATTTTAGGGGTTTTAGACGAAAATGGTGTTCCAATGACTATAATTTGTCCTTCTCGCAGACAACTTTTGCTGGGCTTAAGCGGTGCTGCAATGTGTTCCATTATTCCCTCCAAAGCGATGGCAAGTCGATCGACGACTGGCGCACGTACACTAAGCTTTTATAATCGCCATACCGGTGAGCGTGGCGCTGGAACCTACTGGCTTGATGGTAACTATCAATCAGAAGCGTTAAATGATTTTAGTCACTTGTTAAGGGATCATCGTCAAAATCAAGCTGCACCGATGGATAAACGGTTGTTTGATATGCTGCATGCATTGCAAGACCACATGAGTATTCAAGAAGAAATTCACGTTATCTCTGGTTACCGTTCGCCAAAAACAAACCAAATGTTATCAAACGCTAGCTCTGGAGTTGCAAAAAAAAGTTACCATATGCGGGGTATGGCGATGGACATTGCAATTCCAAGTATCAAGCTTTCCTCCCTGAGAGACGCAGCGCTTAGTTTAAAACTCGGTGGTGTAGGCTATTATCCTAAGTCGGGCTTTATTCATGTGGACTGTGGCCCTGTACGCAGCTGGTAATATTCCGAGTCCTTTTTAAGTTTGGCCGACACTCTTTTTCGCTAAAGTTTTGCTTAAGCCTTTGACCACTTTAAGCTTGTAGTGGCTCTGGGGCTATGTTAGTATTCGCGCGCTTTAAGACGAGCCTGCATTGGTCGAGAATGCTGGCACCTATTTATTATTTTATGATTTAAGTGAGAAAAACATGTCTTACACTATTAACGCACAAGTCCGCACAGATCTAGGGAAAGGTTCGAGCCGCCGCCTACGTCATGCTGGTCAAGTTCCTGCAGTAATCTACGGTCCAGGAAAAGAAGCTGTATCTATCAGCATCATTCATAAAGATGTTATCAACCTTCAGTTAAACGAAGACTTCTACACGACTGACCTAACTTTGGTTATTGACGGTAAAGAAGTAAAAGTTCGCGTACAAGATGTTCAACGTCACGCGTTCAAGCCAATGGTTGAGCACTTCGATTTTAAATACGCTTAAATTGCGAATTTAACTCGATAAAAAAGCGCCTATTTGGCGCTTTTTTTGTAGCTAAAATTTATATTACTTAGAGATAAAAGCTGTAATAAAGGTCGAGAGATTGGCCTAGCGTCCCTGAGACTGCTTCTAAATAGAGCTGGGATAGAAGAAAGTATCTTGCTGTGATTTCATAGCCAGGAGTTAAAACACCAACGCCATATTTGACCATTAGTTTTTCACCCAAATATCCGCTGATCGCAAACCGACCATCATCGTTCGCATCAAGTTGAACATTGTTAAAACCGAACTTCTCTGCAAGCTCTGATGTATTACTGCCAAAGCTCTCAATTGCTTTGACACCTAATTGACTGGTTAATGCCTGCGCAGCGCTCAACATCAGCGCATCTGAATCTGTGCCTTGGTTGTTTAGTCCTTTGCCTTTGACTATATATGAGATGATCTCTGCTTGTTCTTTTGTTGGGTTAGAAAATAGTTGTACGATTGGCTTTCTGGGCGTTCCAGACACTCTCACACCCACGGTAATGTCTTCTTCTTTGATTTCTCGAGTTGCTTCTATATTAAGATTGGGTAGTTCACTTGGTCCAACAAATTGCAACTCGCCACGATCAATGTTGAGTGTTTGCCCCATAAATTTATACGTGCCATGAATCACTCGTATATCCCCAAAAACCAAAGGCGGGCGATTTATTTGTTGCTCAATACTTAACGTACCTTGAAGCCGTCCTTTGAGGCCAAGACCATTGATTGACACATTATCATTAACTATTAACTTCAGTTGTGCTTCAGTAGTCATTGCCTGAGTTTGCTGTTGTTCTTTGGCAATTGAATCATCAAAAATGACATCGCTCGAAACATCAACCGCTCCCTCTGGGAGTTGCTCAATTGTAATCGCTCCGGAGGGAACCATGACTTCTCCTTTCACGCTCAGGTGATCAGGGGTGAAGGAGAGTTCTATATTCGGGGAAATGGCTAATATCGCAGTAGGGGGCTGAATAATCGTAAGGTCTGTACCTTGGACACGCACATCACCTTTGAGTTTGCCATTTGGCCATTCAAATTGTGCTTGAACCTGACTTTGGCCGTCGCCCATTTGCCACTGACCCGATAGTTCTGCTCGCTTGCCAAGTAATAGGCCCTGGATTTCAATGTGATCGAGTAATGTTGGGTTTGCTCGACTGGCGATCATGCCTTTGTTTAACGAGAAATCTCCTTGAAGGATGGGTTGGCTAAGAGTGCCTGAAAGGTTAAGTTTGCTGGAGAGTTTACCCGCGAGTGTTTCAGCTCTTGGGACAAAAGCGCTTAACAGCGCGAGATCTACCCCTTGTAGATTGAGTATACCTTGCAACGTTTTTTCAGTGTTTACACCTATATCTATCTGGCTTTGAAAATTTTCAAAGTGATCGGATTGGACTTCGATGCTCGATCGTAGCCATTCGTCATCTAAATCAATTTTGGCGTTTAGCTGTTGGTATTTTAACGCGACCGGATTTTCTTCGTCATGATGAATGGATATCTGCCCTGGTTGAAGTTCAGTATTTAACTGAAACTGGGGGGCTTTGTTTGGCTGCCACAGCGCCAAAAGAGACATCTTACTGTGACCTTGCCATCGGACTGCTGCAGGGAGCAGAGGTTGAGATATCGCTCCAATCTCGCCATCAAAGGTAAGATTTAGTTTCCCTTGTTTTCCTAAAGCTGAAGCCGGCTGAAGGCAAAGTTGGCTTTTCGGGTGTACAAGGCAAAATGGATCAAAATTTAATTCTTGCTGCTCCGGCTTCCATGAAAGATGAAGTGGTTGCTCTATTTGCCATTGGCCTAACACGCTATTGACTGAAAAATTACGGACTTCAGTCTGCCATTGGCTAGTGCTTTCGGAATTGTTATAGATAGCGCTATCGATGCGAAGATCACCAAAACTATGGATGCCGACTTTCTGTTTAAAATCATCCCCTTTAGTTGCTAGCGTTAAAGAGCTCAATTCAATATCGCCAAGTTTGATTTGACGCGCATTGAATGAACCTGCAAATCGATTATTACTATTCGGTAAATAAAACCCTTTAATTTTAGTTTTTGCTAGGGAAGCTTCACCATAATTCAGCCCAGAGGCTTGTGCATTTAAAGTGAATTGTGGGTTTTCTTTGATGCCATCGATGTCAATTTTTGCTTGTAAAGAACCCTGTAGCTCTGGATGCCAATAATATAAATCAGGTACAGACAGCCAAGATTTGACCTGCCATTGTTCACTGGCTTGCCCTTCGATTCTTAATGTTGAACCTAAGGCTCGGGCATTGAAGGCTTTCGTTTTCAGGTTTAGAGCGTGATCAAGTGTAATATCACCGACCACAAGAAACGGGAGTTGCTTAATGTGGCCTTTTAGCCGGGCTTTATTAATTTCTACTTGCCATTGGTTTTCGAATGGCCTGTCGTTGTGCTGAGAACCGGCAATGTTTTGCATGTTTTCAGCAATAAGTAGTGTTCCATTTGAGTCTAGTGTGCCTGCAATATGTCCTGCAAACGCTTGTGTTTCGGCAGTAACTGTATCTGGCTGGATGCTGTTGATAAGTTGATAAAGCTCAGTTAATTGCAAATCCAGATTTGTGTTCTTTGTTTGCCATGTGAATGTTTGAGCTGTTGTCTGCTTTGAATGTTTAGGGGAGTGAGCGCCGAGCGATAGCTCGGCATCAAGTAAAATTTGGCTCTGGGAGGTTTGCAATTCAAGTGCTCGAATTGACAGCTCGGCTTTGCTGTCCTGTGGTGTTATTTGGTTTTCAAATTTGCAGCTAAAGTTGTGCCATATCGTGTTGGCAAACTTGCCTTGGCTGCTAAATTCTCCTGACTGCTGCAGAATGTCGCCGCTTATATTGGCTGAGAATTCACTCACTTCAATCGCAGAAGTTTTTAACTGGCCTTGATACTTGCTATCGCTGATCTCGAGGGAAAATGGATGCTTTGGATCAGATACATCAACCTTACCTTTAAATGAGGTGGTGTTTTCACCAGCTAAATGCCCAGAGAAATTTAAGTTGGACAAATCGTCTTGAGCAAAAATCGTTAGCTCGTGTTGGTTAAAAGCCTGAAACCATGTTGCTTCAGGTAACCAAGCGAGAAAACTTTTACTAAACTGGCCGTTAGATTTTATTTTCGTACCGTCAGTCTGAAGCGTACTTGAAATACGCAGTGGATAGTTGTGTTCAAAATTTACTTGCCCTTCGAGTGAAAGCTGCCCGATGACGTGGCTCAGCTCGAGGGAGGTGATTGACAATTGTTGTTGATGGAACTGACCTTGTAGCTCCAGACTCTCGAAATGATCGCGAATACCGAATAGATCAAGTTGGCTATTTCGCATGAAAGCCCGTTTTATTTTGAGCGGGAAGGGCATCGTTATTTTGGGTAATACGCTTGGTTTTGGGGTCAAGTTTTTAGTTTCGACTTTATTGACTCGGCGCGGCACTATTTGGTTTGAAGCGGTTTGCGATTCGACGTTTTCTCTTAGAGTCATACGAAATCCATCGCTTCTCAAAGCGTCGATGTTTAAACCTTTATGGTCCCAAATGGCTTTAAGTTTTAACTCGGTAGCATAGAACTGATGTTGTTGAACATTGACTCGAATGTTGCCGATGTTTGATTCATCGAGTGCGATGGCAAATGGAAGTTGTAAAGACTGCTCTTTGGGCTTGGTAGTTACTGGCTTGTCCGTGATGGCATCAGGTTTTGGATTTAAAGTCACTGAAATATTTGCCGCTGATGTTTTTAAGGAGCGGATGCATAGCTTATTTTGCAGGAGGCACAAAGGTTGCCAATGTAGCGCAAGGTCTTGAAGGCTGATATCAATTCCTTTTAGGTGAATCTGAACATCTTTTGCACGTAGCTGTTTGTTCAGTGTGCCACTCACTTGTTCAATATGTATTGAATGGGTTAAAGCGTTGACAATAAAGGCAGTACTTCGCGTACCAAACTCTGTTCCGACAGCGAGTGCAAGCACAACAACAAGAGTGATCGGGATGTAGATGAAGCCTCTTATACACCACTTCATTGCGCGCTTGAATCGCCTCGATTGACCCCCGGTGTTTTTAGCCTGTTTTGCTGGCTCCGAGGGCTTACTGGGTTTGACTATGGTCATATTTCCGCCCCCATGGTGAGGTGAATGCGCCAAGGTCGATCGAGCGTGTCGGTTTCTTCTAAACCTACGCCAACGTCGAGTTTAATGGGGCCAATCGGTGAAATCCAATGAACGCCAGCGCCTACCGATACAACGGGGTCAAACTCTTTCTTGTCAAAAGCATTACCACCGTCAATGAATGTTCCTACACGCCAATTTGGGGTGACATAGTATTGGTATTCAAGGCTTGCAACAGCCAAATAGCGGCCACCAATTACCTGTCTCGTTAAGGTGCCATTCTCATCGGTATAATCAATACTTGGTCCAAGTTCTTGATAGCTATAACCTCGAATGCTTTGATCGCCACCAGCGAAAAAGCGTAGGGAAGGAGCCAAATGTGCGAGTTGCTCGTCTTTAGCAAAGTTAATCCCTAAATCCATTCGAGAGACCAGTCGATGCTTTTCATAAAATGTATCAACCCACTTAAACTTAGAAAGTAATCGAGTTAGCCTGATGGAAGAGCCTAAAGCTGGATCTGCATATTCAATCGAATAATACTGCCGAAATCCTGATTTCGGATCTAAAGAGTTATCACCACGTACGACTTTAGAAATGCTAGTGCCAAAGAGTAGCATTTTAGGGTCATATTCAATATCTTGCTGAGTATAAAACTCCCGTATTGTTTCGACTGAGTATGCCCAAAGCCAACGGCTATCGAGGCGCTGCTGCCGCACGAGTGCGAGAAGCCTTTTGGATGATTCGAGTTCCCCTGTGTGCTCAAATGCTCGCTTAGTGGAATTATATTCTTGGGTTACGCCATACTTGTCTCTGAGCAGGCCCACTCTGAGTTTGAGTTGATCATCAATTGGGTGACTTAAAGGAATGGTGTAGGTGGTTAAAAATTTTGGTCGTTCTGGTGACCATTCTAACGTTGTCTCTTGGCTGTGGCCTTTTTTGTTTATTTGTGGCGTTCGCCATGTAAAGCGAACTCTCGGCTCAACCGTGTTTTCCGTGGTATTACCAATATCAGCGCCAAGGCCAATTTCAAACGCATGATCCGGTCTTGGCGATAATTCAACTCGCACAGGAAGTTGTTGATGTTGAGCTTGCTCTACTTGGGGTAACACTTTAATGCTACTGAAATAACCGGTATTTAATAGTCGGCTATTTAGGGTTGAGAGCTGGGATGAGCTATAGGGGGTATCTCTCGGGAATGGGACTAATTGTTGTAAGAAACCAGTCTCTAAATCTGAGCCCTTAAACGTCACGTTGCCAAAAACATAGCGTCTACCTGATTCAAATGCGAGATTGATTTGAGCGGTTTTGGTGTCTCGGTTAATTTTAATTTCCGAAGTTGTGTAAAGCCCATCAAAATACCCTTGAGATAGGGCAAGCCCGACAAGCTGTGATTTTAAAGCGTCATACTGCCCGTGATTAAGAATGTCTAATGGCTTGATTTGCAACTGATTGAGCCAGCGCTCAAATACCGGGTCTTGTTGCATTTCACCGTTTACAGCGATATCTACCCACTGCAAGCGAGTAGGCTCTCCCAATGCAATATCTAACGTGAGTTGCCAGTTAGTTGGTGATGTTTTCGAGATTTGTTGAGTAAGGTTTGCGTGGTAGTAGCCCAAAGCTTGGAGCGCCGCTTCGATTTTTTCTTCTGCGTTAAATAAAAATGCACGCCTTAAGACTTTAGAATCTGGAAGATCACCAAGATGTGCTCTTATGTTCCGTTCAATTTGACTATTCACACCAGAAATCTGGACTTCTAGCCAAGGTTTATCCGCAGCGCTAACTCCGCTAAATAGACTGGCGATTGTAAGAACCAATATGATAAGAATAGGTTGTTTTTTAAACACAAATAAAGAATATGATTGAATTTTTATTGATAGTTTCATGGTACTTGAATTGCGGTAACAGGCAAGTAATTGTCAAGAAGTTTGAGTTACTGGAATTGGAACTTGAACCGACCTCTATGAGGGCTTCATTTTTCGAGTTATTCCCCGTAAAGTAATCTTTTTATTGGGGAAAGGATTATAGTCAGTGAACAGACTTAATTTATGGTTCAAAACCTTGTTGTGCTTGCCCATTTTGGCGGTGCCTTTGCATGGAGCATGTGCAGATAAACCCTTTGCCATCGCGATTCATGGTGGTGCAGGAACGATATCGAAAGCAAATTTAACTGAAACACAAAAGCAAGAGTACAAAGCGAAATTACAACAAGCTGTGAATGCGGGGTACGATATTTTACAACAAGGCGGAACGAGCCTTGATGCAATTCAGGCCTCTATTAATCTGCTAGAGAACAGCCCATTATTTAATGCCGGACTCGGTGCGGTGTATACATTTGATGGGAAACACGAACTTGATGCATCTGTAATGGATGGTAAGAGCATGAATGCTGGTGCAGTTGCTGGCGTGAAGCATATTAAAAATCCAATTGACTTAGCATTAAGCGTTATGCGCAATTCTCCCCATGTGATGCTGGCTGGTGAAGGCGCTGAAGAGTTTGCGCTCACCCAAGGGTTTCAATTTGTGCCCGCAAACTATTTTGATACCCAGAAGCGCTATTTGAATCTTCAAGATGCCAAACAAAAGCTACACCGTGCCAAGGAAAGCGGGAATGATTATCAGGCTTCAGTGCAGCGGCTCGATCTCGATTACAAGTTTGGTACCGTTGGCGCGGTTGCTTTAGATCAGCTTGGAAACCTCGCGGCAGGTACGTCGACCGGTGGAATGACAGCGAAGCGATATGGCCGTGTTGGAGATTCACCAGTAATTGGAGCTGGAACATACGCTCAAAATGGTGTGTGCGCAGTTTCTGCTACGGGGCATGGCGAATACTTTATTCGTTATCAAGTTGCTGGGGATATCTGTGCGCGAATTAAATATAAGAAAGATTCGCTCATAAAAGCATCCAACACAGTGATCAAAGAAACATTGGTAGAAGCTGGAGGAACCGGTGGTGTCATCGCAGTTGATCATCACGGAAATATTGCCATGCCCTTTAATACGGAAGGGATGTACCGAGCATCACGAAAAAGTGGTGAGAAGGAAAACGTTTTGATTTGGCAATCAGAATAAGGTCAAAGGAATGGGTGGACTGGACACTTTGTCATGAGTCCACCGAGGTGACTCACTTTGAATGAAACAAATAATGGGTTAAATAGAGCCTGTTTTAAGGCGAATAACTTCTGTGTATTGGCGCTTATCGGCAGACTAGATTGAATTCATCGATTAAATTTAATCCAATTTTCTAAATAGTTAGCTAAACTAAATTTTGTAACAGCTACTTTAGGGAATAATTATGGACTCAATCAAAGTTAGTGATCATATGGATCGTCAACCCGTGTTACTTACTGAAGACATGTCACTCGCAACCGCAGTGGAACTGTTGCTAAAACAAGGAAAACTTGGTGCGCCAGTAGTGAATAGTAATGGTGAGTTAATCGGCTTCCTTTCGCAGCAAGATTGCCTAGCGGTGATGTTAAAGAGTAGTTATCACTGTGATTTGGTTGCTATTGTAAAAGATTGTATGCGTACGGATGTACTTTCAGTTCAACTTGGCGATAGTGTTTTACATTTGGCTGAGCAAATGTTGGGACAAAAGCCCAAGGTTTATCCTGTGATCAACCAAGGGAAGGTCGTTGGAACGATCAATAGAACAAATGTATTAGGTGCGATCAACACCTATATGCAGCAGTGTTACTTAACTCCAGCGTAAAGCTGCAATTAGTCATACCAAAGTGCCCAGTTCCTTGCTAGGATCGCTTCTTTTGATTCTGGCAACGGAATTTAGGTTTGAACGCAAAAATATCACCACTCTCAAAATCCTATCTAAAACAGTGTTATCAAGCGGATGCCGCGCGAATTAGACGTCGGTTGTATCGTTTAAACAAAGAACCTGAATCGGATAAGAAAGCGAAAACGATCACCTCACTTGAGGAGCAAGCTGTAGCCTCTTATCAAAAGGTACAGCAACGTTTGGCTTCGCGCCCGATCATTCGTTACCCCGATAGTTTACCTGTGTCTCAAAAGCGAGATGAAATTGCGGCTGCAATAAGAGACAGCCAAGTTGTGATTGTTGCTGGTGAAACTGGGTCAGGTAAAACCACACAGCTGCCTAAGATTTGTTTGGAACTTGGCCTAGGTAGTCGAGGTTTAATTGGCCATACGCAACCACGCCGACTTGCAGCACGAAGCGTTGCAACCCGTATTGCAGAGGAAATGCAATCGCCACTCGGTGAGGCGGTCGGTTTTAAAGTTCGGTTTGCCGATGCAATTCAACCGGAAAGTTACATCAAGTTGATGACCGATGGTATTTTACTCGCGGAATTGACCAGCGATAAATTTCTAGATCAGTACGACGCGCTCATTATCGATGAGGCCCATGAGAGAAGTTTAAATATCGACTTCATTTTGGGCTACCTGAAGCAAGTTCTTAAAAAGCGTCCTGATTTAAAAGTCATCATTACCTCTGCAACGATTGATGTAGAACGATTTTCGAAGCACTTTAATAGTGCACCTGTGATTGAAGTCTCTGGCCGAACATTCCCCGTCGAAACTCGCTATCGGCCGCTCGTGGTTGATAAAGAGGAAGGGGGAGAAAGCGATTTAGATCTTATTGACGGTATCTTTGCCGCAGTGGATGAACTGGTGTGCGAAGGGCCAGGTGACATCCTTATTTTTATGAATGGCGAGCGAGAAATCCGAGATGTCGCAGAGCAACTCAGCCGGCGTCAGTATCGGGATACGGAAGTGCTGCCGCTTTATGCTCGACTGTCTTATGGTGAGCAATCCAAAGTATTCAAAAGTCATGTCGGCCGTCGTATTGTTTTAGCAACCAACGTCGCTGAAACCTCATTAACTGTACCGGGTATTCGTTATGTGATCGATCCCGGTACCGCACGCATGAGTCGTTACAGCTATAGAACGAAGGTTCAACGCTTACCAATAGAAGCGATTTCACAGGCAAGTGCCAATCAGCGTCAAGGTCGCTGCGGCCGTGTAGGGCCGGGGATATGTATTCGTCTTTATGATGAAGCGGATTTCCAAGGTCGCCCGGAATTTACAGATCCTGAGATTCTGCGGACCAATTTGGCCTCCGTCATCTTGAAAATGTTAGCGATAGGATTGGGTGATATCGCTGCGTTTCCGTTTATTCAGCCGCCAGATTCTCGGCATATCCGTGATGGCTTTTTATTGCTTGAGGAATTACAGGCCGTAAAAAACAGTAGAGGTCGTTTACAACTGACTCAGCTCGGTCGTCAGCTCGCGCAAATTCCGGTTGACCCTCGATTAGCTCGTATGGTTGTTGAAGGCCACAAGCAAGGCTGTTTAAGAGAGACAATGGTTATCGCATCAGGTCTGTCTATCCAAGATCCTCGCGAACGTCCTATTGATAAAAAGCAGGCTGCCGATGAATACCACAAACGTTTTAACGACAAAGATTCAGACTTTGTTTCGTGGCTTAATTTGTGGGATCACCTTCAGATCACCAAAAAAGAAGAATCTGCGAGTCAATTTAGGAAATCATGCCGTAGAGAGTATCTTGCGTATTTGAGAGTGCGTGAGTGGCAGGATCTCTATACACAACTGCGGCAAGCAGTGCATGATATGAAATGGAAGCTATCTGAAGATCAAGCAAGCTATGAAACCCTCCATAAAGCAGTTCTTTCCGGGTTTTTGAGTCATATCGGCTTTAAAGATGCCAACAATGAATATTTGGGTGCTAGAAACCGTCGCTTTTTTGTATTTCCGGGTTCTCCTTTAGCGAAAAAAGGACCGAAGTGGCTTGTTGCAGCAGAGCTGACAGAGACATCTCGGTTATTTGCGCGTTGTTGTGCCAAAATCCAGCCGGAGTGGCTTGAGCCTTTAGCTGAGCATCTGGTTAAAGTGAACTATCTCGAACCGCATTTTGAAGCGAAGCAAGGCAGTGTCGTTGCACTTCAGAATCAAGTCTTATATGGCTTAACGATAGTGAATAAGCGCTGTGTTCAATATGGACCAGTTGATCCCGTAGAGGCACGACATATCTTTATTCGTAGTGCTTTGGCTGAAGGTGAGCTGAGAACCAAAGAGGCCTTTTTTAAGAAAAACCAAGTTTTGCTTGATGAAGTTGAGTCGCTTGAACATAAATCCCGCCGACGCGATATTCTCGTCGATGAACAAGTGCTTGTTGATTTTTATGAGCCAATAATCCCGCAAGGGATTTATAATGCGCCGCTGTTTCATCAATGGTGGAAAAAAACCAAACCAAAGCATCCTGATTTACTGGATTTTTCAGTCGACTTATTGATGCAGCGCAGTGGTAGCCATGTGTCTGCACTTGATTTCCCCGACACATGGCAAAACGGTAATTTAAAGTTAGCCCTAAGCTACAACTTTGAACCCAGTGCTGAAGATGACGGTGTATCAATCCACATTCCTGTGGCTTTGATCAATCAAATTCAAAATCAAGACTTTGATTGGTTAGTGCCAGGTTTAAGAGAAGAAAAATGTGTTGCTCTGATTAAGTCACTCCCAAAAAGTCTACGGCGAAATTTCGTTCCTGCGCCAGATTATGCTCGCGCTTGCGTGCAAGCAATGGAGCCAATGTCGATGCCTATGGTGGAAGCAATGTGTAAACAATTGCTGCGCATGAGTGGTGTACGCGTCACAGCCGACGATTTTGATTATTCCCAGTTAGCTGCCCATTTGCATGTGAACTATAAGATTGAGGATGATCGCCAGAAAATAGTGGCGCAAGGTCGTGACTTTGATACTTTGAAAGATCAAATGCAAGGTGTTGTCGCGAAAGCGATTCGTCATGTTGCTGACAAAGGAATTGAGCAAAAAGATATTACGGAATGGAGTTTTGGTGAGCTACCTAAGCTCTTTAAACAAAGTAAAGGTCGTTATGAAGTTAAGGCTTTTCCAGCTTTGGTCGATAATAAAAGTAATGTCGCCATCAAATTATTTGATGACGAACATGATGCAAATACCGCACACAGAGTCGGTGTTCGACGTTTGTTGTTACTGAATATTCCATCTCCGGTGAAACATCTTCAACAGAAGTTACCGAATAAAGCCAAGTTAGCGATGTATTTTAACCCATTTGGGCAAGTGCAAATTCTCATTGATGATGTGATTGCTGCTGCAGTAGAACAACTGTTGGATGAAAAAGGATTTGATATTCGCAATGAGATCCAATTCACGCAAGCAAAAGACTGGGTGCGGCAAGAGTTGAATGAAAAAGCTGAGCAGATCTCATTAAAAGTAGAGAGAGTACTGACACTGTATCAGGCAATTAAGAAGCGCCTGAAAGGCAAAATCAGTTTAGATGTTGCATTTGCAATGAGCGATATACAAAACCAACTTGATCAACTTGTGTATAAGGGGTTTGTAGAGCAAACCTCATGGCAGCGCTTGCCTGATCTCATTCGTTACTTATCTGCGATAGAAAAGCGCTTAGAAAAATTACCGGTTGATCCGAGCCGTGATCGTTTGCATATGCAAAGTATTAACAAGCTTCAAGACATCCTTAAAGCTGAGCAGGCAAAAGTTCCAAAGTCTCAGCCGATGCCAAAAGTGCTGATCGAGGTGCGCTGGATGATCGAAGAGTATCGCGTTTCTTGTTTTGCGCAAACATTGGGAACTGCTTATCCCATATCTGAAAAACGAATTTTGGCTCAGTTAAAGACATTATAAACTTTGACATTAAACCTTCGCTTTAATGGGATAGGTTTATTGTTGGCTAATGAATCCCTATTGATGATATTTCATTAGGGATTTTTTTGTACTCACTTTTATGTAGTCAGCAAAAATATGGGTATATATTTGCTTTTAATGCTTAAATTTGCTGCTTTTTTTTCCACATTTTCAACAATTAGACCGTCTCTTCATCATTTTTCTACCTATACTTCCATCAATACTGGCTCTTGATCACATTAAATTTGATTTAAGGGTGATCTAGATCAACTTAAACATGTGTTTACATCGTTCGGGGTATACAGCTTGCGATGTAAAGTCGCATAAGATCAATCTTGTAATCAAAGTGTGATGAACGCCTAAACGTTTGCACAAATGTATAGAGTATTTATCAGCTACACATGCTCATTCACGAACTGGAGGACATATGAGTTCCGCTTCAAGTGATGAAAAGAGTTTAGAGTTTAAGATTTTTATTTTCCTTACGGTATTTCTCGCCCCCTTACTGTCTGTATTACTGGTCAGTGGCCTTGGGTTTGCGATTTGGTTCGGCCAGATTTTAGTGGGCCCACCAGGCGCCGGATAAATACGGTTTAGAAAACAATAATAACAATATAAAACCAACACAGAGTCGATTTGTTAAATGAGCAAAGAACTGCACGTAACCAGCCTGATTGTCCAAGTCTTACCGGCAAAAATGGCATCTGTTAGACAGCATATTATGGCGATGGAGAACGCAGAGCTCTCCGTCAATAACGAAGTTAAATTGGTTGTGGTGCTAGAGGGTGATACACAAAAGTCACTCATGGCAGATATTGACGCAATCAGTGCAATTGATGGTGTGTTGTCTGCAGCCATGGTTTACCACCAAAGTGATGAGCTCGAAGAGGGTGAAATATAACATGAACAGACGAGAGTTTATGAAAGCCAATGCCGCCATAGCCGCGGCAAGTGCGGCAGGGTTAGCACTACCGGCTACAGCCAGCAATTTAATTACAAGCTCAGAGCAAACCAAGCTAGAGTGGAATAAGGCTCCATGCCGATTCTGTGGTACTGGTTGTTCTGTAATGGTGGCAACTAAAGAAGGTAAGGTGGTTGCGACACATGGTGATGCCAATAGTGAGGTTAACCGCGGCTTAAATTGTATTAAAGGTTATTTTCTGTCGAAGATTATGTACGGAAAAGATCGTCTACAGACCCCGTTGCTACGTATGACCAATGGTAAATACGATAAGCATGGTGAGTTTACGCCTGTTTCATGGGATATGGCATTTGATACCATGGCCGAGAAATGGAAAAAAACCATGAAAGAAAAGGGACCAACTGCTGTCGGCATGTTTGGTTCTGGCCAATGGACCGTCTGGGAAGGATATGCTGCCGTTAAGCTGATGAAAGCGGGATTTGGCTCAAACAATATAGATCCCAATGCACGCCATTGTATGGCATCAGCGGTGGGCGGGTTTATGCGCACCTTTGGTATTGATGAACCCATGGGTTGCTATGATGATATGGAGGCCGCAGATGCGTTTGTGCTATGGGGCTCAAACATGGCTGAGATGCACCCGATCCTCTGGAGCCGAGTGACCGATCGCCGCCTCAGCGCACCGCATGTAAAAGTATCGGTGCTATCAACATTTGAACATCGCAGCTTCGATCTCGCTGATTTGCCGATTATTTTCACGCCGCAAACCGATTTAGCAATGCTTAACTTTATTGCAAATTATATTATTGAAAATGATGCTGTAAATTGGGACTTTGTTAATAAGCACGTAAATTTCCGTGAAGGCAACACGGATATTGGCTATGGTTTACGACCAACACATCCGCTGCAACAGAAAGCGAAAAATGCCAAAAAAGCCGGCGGTTCAAAAGCCATTGATTTTGAAGCATTCAAAAAATTTGTCTCTGAATACACGGTTGAAAAAGTCAGTAAGCTTTCAGGTGTTTCTGAAGAAAAGCTGATTGAACTTGCGAAAACCTACGCAGACCCAAAAGTAAAAGTAACTTCGTTTTGGACAATGGGTGTAAACCAACATACCCGTGGCGTATGGTGTAACAACCTTCTGTATAACATCCACTTATTGACAGGGAAAATCTCTACGCCAGGCAATAGCCCGTTCTCGTTAACTGGCCAACCCTCAGCTTGTGGCACAGCCCGAGAGGTCGGAACATTTGCCCACCGCTTGCCGGCAGATATGGTCGTGAAAAACCCGAAACACCGTGCGATGGCAGAAGGCATATGGAAAATCCCCGCTGGAATTATTCCCGCGAAACCTGGCTATCATGCTGTTGAGCAAAACCGCCGTTTAAAAGATGGCGATCTCAATGTGTATTGGGTTCAAGTCAACAACAATATGCAAGCCGCGCCAAATATGAATGAAGAAGGGTTGCCTGGTTATCGTAATCCTGAAAACTTCATTGTCGTTTCAGATGCTTACCCGACAGTTACCACGCAAGCAGCTGACCTCATTTTGCCGACAGCGATGTGGGTAGAAAAAGAAGGGGCTTATGGTAACGCCGAACGACGCACGCAGTTCTGGCACCAAATGGTCAAAGCGCCGGGTGAGTCTCGTTCAGATCTCTGGCAATTGATAGAGTTTTCAAAACGTTTTACGACCGATGAAGTTTGGTCAAAAGAAGTATTAGCGGCAAATCCAGAATATAAGGGCAAGACACTTTATCAAGTTCTTTTCCAAAACGGTAATGTTGAGAAATTCCCATTATCGGATATGGATGACAAGTATTTGAACGATGAAGCAAAAGACTTTGGATTCTATGTTCAAAAAGGCTTGTTTGAAGAATATGCCACCTTTGGCCGCGATCATGGCCACGATTTGGCGGATTTCGATGTTTATCATAAAGAACATGGTCTGCGTTGGCCTGTCATTAATGGTAAAGAAACGAAGTGGCGTTTCCGTGAAGGTGCCGACCCATACGTTAAAGAAGGCAAGGGGTTCGAGTTTTATGGTAAACCAGATGGGAAGGCGATTATTTTTGCCCTTCCATATGAAGCGCCACCCGAGTCGCCTGATCAAGAATTCGATTTATGGCTATCAACGGGCCGAGTGTTAGAACATTGGCACTCTGGTTCGATGACTCAGCGTGTTCCTGAGCTATACAGAGCATTCCCTGATGCGGTGTGTTTTATGCACCCACAAGACGCGAAGCAGCGTGGACTCCGTCGCGGCGATGAAGTCAAAGTGGTATCCCGCCGTGGTGAGATTAAAACCCGAGTGGAAACCCGTGGTCGGAACAAGCCTCCTGTGGGTTTGGTATTTGTTCCATGGTTTGATGCAAGCCAGCTCATTAACAAAGTCACACTTGATGCGACAGATCCATTGTCGAAGCAGACTGACTTTAAGAAATGTGCCGTCAAGATCGTCAAAGCGTAAGGGGAATCAAGATGAAATTAATGCAACTCGTTTCGTTAGCTGCGGTGATGTCCTTGTCGCTAGGCGTGAATGCAGAAAGTGTACCTGAAGACAAAATAAGTACATTACGTCAGGCGCCACTGAATGTTGAATCTACGCCACCTCGAATGCAAAAGGTAATGAACACTGATGTGAAACAAACTCGTAATTACCCAATGCAGCCACCGGTGATCCCGCATAAGATTGATGGGTATCAAATCGATACAAAGGTGAACAAGTGTATGTCTTGCCATGCACGTAACCGAACGAAAGAATCGCAAGCACCGATGGTGAGTGTTACACACTACATGGATCGCCAGAATAATTTCCTAGCGAATTTGTCGCCAAGACGTTACTTCTGTACGCAATGCCATGTGTCGCAACTGGATGCGAAGCCTCAAGTTGAAAATGAGTTTGTTGATATTGACCAATTAATAAATTCAGAAGCTAAGCACTAGGAGCCTCTATGTTAGATAAGCTAAAAAAAGTCTGGCAGGTATTGAAGCGACCCAGTATCCATTACAGCTTGGGGTTTCTCACCCTTGGTGGTTTCGTGGCTGGCGTGATCTTCTGGGGTGGTTTTAACACTGCGTTAGAAGCCACCAACCAAGAAGCTTTCTGTATTAGCTGCCATGAAATGGAGAATAATGTTTATCAGGAATTGCAGAGCACCATTCACTTCTCAAACCGGAGTGGTGTCCGTGCAACTTGTCCTGATTGTCATGTTCCTCATGAGTGGACGGATAAAATTGCACGTAAAATGCAGGCATCAAAAGAAGTTTGGGGCAAAATATTTGGAACGATTAATACACGTGAAAAATTTGAAGCCAAACGTCGTGAACTTGCAGAGCATGAGTGGGATCGTTTAAAAGCGAACGATTCATTGGAGTGTCGAAATTGTCATAACTTTGATTATATGGACTTTACTCGTCAGTCGACTCGTGCTTCGAACATGCATTCAACATCACTGGCAAGTGGTGAGAAAACCTGTATTGATTGCCACAAAGGCATCGCCCATCAGTTACCTGATATGGAAGGTGTTGAAGGGTTCTAATCTCGATTCTGTGAAGTAATTGTGTGATATTTAGTGAAAACGCCAACTCCTATGAGTTGGCGTTTTTTATGTTGGCGCACAAAAAAACGCCTGTATTGGGCACCGCCTCTCAAACGTGCTTGTCATCTTTACGACACAAAAGCTTCAAACTGAAGTCACATCTTATTCATCTTTTATCGTTAACTTGCGTTTCGTTAGCGAGGTTGAGCCAGATCATGTTTGTGTCATTGCTCTGCCTAGGAGTTTTCATCAAGGAGAGAGCCCGTTGTCGCTAGCTTGTCCTTCTAGTATATAAGTGAAAGGTGAAATCATGTTGAAACAAAGCATTACATTGTGCAGCCTGCTGGTGGCAAGTATTTGCGGTTCAGCATCCGCCGCCGTGTTGCCTGAAGCGCAAACTCAGAGCAGCTGGTACAAGGATGCACAAACCCAACTGGCAAAAAAATTAGCACGAACTCAATCAACAAAAGCTAAGAATGTCATTCTGTTTGTTGGCGATGGTATGGGCGTATCTACGCTGACAGCCGCTCGAATTTTAGAAGGACAACTTCAAGGGAATATGGGAGAGGAAGGCTATCTAAGTTTTGAGACTTTTCCTTATACCGCTTTGGCCAAAACCTATAATGTCGATGCGCAAACACCTGACTCAGCAGGAACCATGACTGCGATGATTTCCGGTATTAAGACGGATGTTGGGGTTATCGGAGTGGATGAAGACATTGAGCGAGGTAAATGTGAAACCGTATTTGGTAATGAGGTTTCTACAGCGCTTGAGCTTGCGGAGCTTAAAGGTTTATCAACCGGGATTATTTCAACAGCGCGCATCACCCATGCTACGCCTGCTGCTACCTATGCCAAATCTGCCGATCGTAATTGGGAAGATATTTCAGATATGCCCGCTGAAGCTGTGGAAATGGGGTGTAAAGATATCGCGGATCAACTGATCAATTTTGAAACGAATTTAGAGTCGCGTGTCACGGGTGCTGATGTTGACGGGATTGATGTGGTGTTTGGTGGTGGTCGCCGTCATTTCTTGCCAAAAGATGCGGCATTTAATTCACCAGACGCTGTCAGCGAGAAAGAAGGGGATCGTACCGATGGAAGAGATCTTACTGCTGAGTGGCAAGCCGCTTACCCTCAAGGACAATATGTCTTCGACCAAGCTGGGTTTGACGCCATTAACACTGAGACCACATCAAGCGTGTTCGGTTTGTTTAATGAATCCCATATGCAGTACGAAGCAGACCGAAACAATGATATTGCCGGAGAACCATCATTATCTCAAATGACCAGCAAAGCCATTGATATTCTGGATAATAACCAAGACGGATTCTTCTTGATGGTTGAGTCAGGGCGTATCGATCATGGCCATCACGCAGGCAGTGCATATAACGCGCTGACTGACACGATTGAGTTTGCGAAGGCGGTTCAATCTGCAATTGATGCAACTGATCCACAAGAAACACTCATCATTGTCACCGCAGATCATAGTCATGTGTTTACGATTGCCGGTTATCCAAAACGTGGTAACCCGATTTTGGGTAAAGTCGTGGCGGTTGGGCAAACTGAACCAGCTTTAGCCAAAGATGGCCTGCCGTATACAACCTTAGGTTATACCAATGGCCGAGGCATGCAAAACCTGATGACTGAAACCAATGCAGATGCAACTTATGGCCAGGCAGTTAATGCGGGGCGCCATGATTTAAATGGCGTGGATACCACTTCATCAGGCTATCACCAAGAAGCTTTAGTTCCACTGAGTTCTGAGACCCATGCTGGTGAAGATGTTGCCATACATGCTCAGGGGCCTAGTGCACATTTGGCCCAAGGCGTTGTAGAACAAAATACGATTTTTCATCTTATCGATAGTGCGCTCGAATTGGTCGCTGATACAGAACTTTAAGGATTATCAAACATGAAAAAACTACTGATTAGCGTTGCTGTGTCAGCGGCCTTATTAAGCGGGTGCGATGGAGACGACGGAACCAATGGTTTAACAAGCCTTGTCGCGACTTCTACACTTGAAATTGGAAGTGAAGTTTGTCCGGCTGGTGGTATTCAAACGGACTCTGGCATAGATACAAATAGCAATGGTGTGTTGGATGCTGATGAAGTGACTCACACTGCTCATTTGTGCCAGCCAGATCAGACTCCGCCAGATTCAAGTATGGTAAATACCTTGCCAAATACAGTTGAGAATACTTGGTTTAAGCAAGCGCAAGGTAAATTAGGTGCTTCACAAGGTTATGCTACAGAAGCTGCCAAAGCTAAAAATGTAATTTTGTTTGTTGGGGATGGAATGGGTATTTCCACCGTGACCGCTGCACGTATTCTTGAAGGACAACTAAAAGGCATGATGGGTGAAGAAAATGCCTTAAGTTTTGGTGAGTTCCCTTTTGCTGGGTTGGCCAAGACATACAACGTAGATGCGCAGACACCTGATTCGGCAGGCACAATGACGGCAATCATGTCTGGAGTTAAAACCGATGTCGGTGTGATTGGTGTTGATGAAGACATTGTGCGTGGAGACTGTGCCACGGTCAGTGGCAATGAACTTGTGACTGCATTGGAGCTTGCCGAGATTGCTGGCAAATCGACGGGTATCGTTTCAACGGCGCGAATAACTCATGCGACACCAGCAGCGACTTATGCTAAATCAGCAGATCGTAATTGGGAAGATGTTTCTGATATGCCTGCGGATGCACTTACAGCGGGTTGTGAAGATATTGCTTCCCAGCTTGTTAATTTTGAGGCAAACCTAGAGTCTCGCTATGCAGGGCTGGATGTTAATGGTCTTGAAGTGGCTATGGGTGGGGGACGTCGTCATTTTCTTCCTAAAGATGCAGCGTTTAATTCAAGTGATGCCCAAAGTAGTACTGAAGGTGATCGCACTGATAACCGTGATCTTATTTCTGAGTGGAAAAGCTTATATCCGCAAGGAAGTTATGTCATGGATCAAGCTGGCTTTGATGGTATTAACACGGAAACAACAAGCCATTTGTTTGGACTCTTTAATGAGTCGCATATGCAATATGAAGCCGATCGAAATAATGACATTGCAGGCGAGCCATCGCTAAGAGAGATGACAAGCAAAGCCATTCAAGTTTTAGATAACAACCAAGAGGGTTATTTCCTCATGGTTGAGGCCGGCAGAATCGACCATGGGCATCACGCAGGCAGTGCATACTCAGCGCTCACCGATACCATAGAGTTTGCTGAAGCCGTTAAAGCGGCGGTTGATATGAGTAACGCTGAAGAAACGCTAATTATTGTGACTGCAGATCATGGTCATGTATTTACGATTGCGGGCTACCCTAAACGAGGCAATCCAATTCTGGGTAAAGTCGTTGCTGTCGGTAAAGATGCACCATCGTTGGCCAAAGATGACATGCCTTATACGACGCTGGGTTATACCAATGGTCGTGGAATGCGTGACTTTGGTCTTGAAACCAATGCGGATGCGACTTACGGCAAGGATAATAATAATGGCCGAAAAGATCTGTTATTGGTGAATACCGAACAACCGGGCTATCACCAAGAAGCGTTGATCCCAACGAGCTCTGAAACCCATGCGGGTGAAGACGTTGGAATATATGCATCAGGCCCAGGAGCATCACTTGTGACCGGAACGAATGAACAGAGTCTATTGTTCCATATCATGGATTATGCGGCGGGGTTGAGTGCTGCTGCAGATTCTGTTGTCGAGTAAATTGGCAGGCTTCAGTGTGGAATTGCTCCGCATTGAAGCCTAGAAGGATGGAAATGATGAACCGATTGGGTATGTATTGTCGGAGTATATTTTTTCTAGGTGTAGTTGTACTAACTACGTTTAGCCAAGCTGCGCCGCTTGTGACCTGTAAAGTAGACCCTCAATTACTCCATGCTGAATATCAGATTTCGAGGCATTGGGGTAACAAATTAGTCAGTGAGCAAACGATGCATTTATGGCGTAATGGTCGTCAGGTTGCTCAGCAGTTCTCTGAAATGGGTATTACTGAAGTTTGGCAAAAACAGAACGATGAGCGTGTTAGACCGATTCGCTACTTTGATCGTGAACAGCGGGCAATTGAATATACTGCGAGTGAAGTCAATCACCATGATAAGTCACTCTGGTCTATCAAAAACCAGTTAGTGACAGAAGAAAAACGTTTGCAAATGGAGCTTGTGAAAGTTGTTAGACGTGGCTGTTTACTTGAAGAGCACTATCAATATGAGCAAGCGCATACTTTGGAGTCTTTGGTATGGCTGCCAGAGCTTCAATTGGTGAAACGCTTTGAACAGCGAGATGAATCAAAACGTTATTTGTTAGAGCTGACAAATGATGCTGCTCAGGCTGAGTCCTTTGATGTCGCGACAATTCACAAATTTTTTGATGTTAGGGATCGTTACCAAAGCACGGATTATGCTGATATAGGTGACAATGAGAGTGACCCGTTCTTGATGAAAATGGTGAATCTTGGATTTGTTAAGGCAGGCCATTCCGGCTTTTATTCTGCGAACGGCGATAAAATATCGGGAAACAGTCACCACCATTAGACTTTCTTGCAACTTGACTCTGAGGAATCTTTTTCAAGTGAAGAGTGGCTAAAGTTCAATGGATACGTATGTAAATGGCCTCCTCATTTTGATGGAGGCTTTTTGTTTTTGGTTTTTTTAATCGAGTCAATCCCTGTCATAAACAATCTCGTATGAAGGGCTTCTATATCTGCTACTTGTTTTTGATATAAGTTATGCCTGCATTGAATGAAAAAATTTGCAATATAAATCACATTTGCCATTTCTTTTAAGATAACACCTGTGTGTTCACCAATGTTAATAGTTGTTTTTTATCAGGTGTTTAATTGTGGGTCTCTGTCATTATTCTTTATTGATTTAGATGTGGTTGAGGCAAATACGTATTTAAAGAGGAAATTGCGATGAAAAAATCAGTTGGCAAAGCAGCATGGGTTGGCGGTGTCTTATTGGCGATGATGAGTATGGGAGCCGTAGCAACCGGTGGTGGTGGCTCTGGTTATGCTGGAAGTTATTCTGTTACCCAAGACAATCTTGCTGCAAGTTGGAATGGTCAATCCGGGATTCAACAAGCCGCTGTGGGTGGTGTACAAGCTCAATGGCATGCAGATACATGTGGCCAGCTTACTGCTCAAGTCAATAATCTGAGTGGTTGGGGAGCAATAGGTAATGCTGAGCAATTTTCGGGAAAACGAGCGATACAATTGACTCAATCTGATCATTGTACAACTGGATATGCTGCAGTTTCCCATCGCTAGGTATCGGCATCATGCTAAATGAAAAGGGTTTTCGCGCTGATTTTTATATGTCTTTTTTATATTCGCAATTTAAAGAGTACTGTCTAGAATTGACGCGATTGTAGAAGCTGTTTGCCGGCAGCTTCTACGAATGATGCCGTTATTCCAGTGAAGCGTGGCGATTTACTTAGTGAATGTTCTTTATCTTTCAATCCTTATGCTTCTTATCTTTAAATCTCATCCCCCTCATATCCCTCACTCCTAGCTTCATCTCGCCGATATTGGATGCCGACAAATATAGCTGAACGCCAGTCTGTGGGATTGATTGAGGGGACTTTACGCTTTGCCGCAGTTCACGACAATAAAGTGAAGAGAGCCTGTAAAATTTCCTCGAGCAAAACTTGTCAAAACGAAGATTTTACATATACTGTGTTTTTATACAGTGTATTTGTGATTTAAATCTTTTGCACATGACATCTTGGGAGCAGGCAATGAGTGTTATTAAAGATCGACACCTTAAATTAGGTCAACGATCTACGGCAGAACAGGAAGAAGTGCATGGGCTAGAGAGCATATTACAACGTCAAGATATATGGCGTGGTGGACAAGAGCAGGCGTTATTATCAGCATCAGCCGGTTATCCAACGGGCTATGCTGAGCTTGATCAACATTTGGCAGAGCAAGGTTGGCCTAAAGTGGGAGTTTGCGAACTATTTCATCACCATTTTGGCCAAGGGGAAATGAGTATATTTTTACCATTGCTGCGTTCGCTTATTCCTCTCCAAACTGACAAAGGCTTAGGGTTGAGCTCTTCTTTGGCTGGTGGTTGTGACTTAGTAACTTTTATTGCCCCACCGATGGTTCCATATGCTGTGGAGCTGACAAACGAAGGGATTGATACTTCGCGATTATTGTTGGTTAATACACAAGATAGAAAAGAGCAGTTATGGGCTTTAGAACAATGTTTAACAAGTGGCTCATGTCCGCTTGTTGTGGTGTGGTTAAACCGTTTATCGACAATAGAGGCAAGACGCCTGCAACTTGCGTGTGAGAAGGGAAAGTCTTTAGCTATGATTCTGTTGCCTCGACGTTTAGCTGAACAATCTCATCCAGTGGCCTTAAAGATTGCGATCGATCCAATGCCTGCCCGCACCGAGGCTGATCTCACGCAGCACGCCCAGAACTTATTGAACTTTGGCCAATCGGTACAAATTTTGAAACGTCGCGGCGGCTGGCCAACGAAGGCATTCTCATTGCCTTTAGCATCAAAGCGGCTTTTGCTTAATTTAAAGTGGGCTGCTTCTACTCAAAAGTGCCATTCAGCTACCCACTTTCCTCAGGCAAATTCCTCTGCATCAGAGGTTACAAAAATCCTGCACATAAAGGCGCAACAGCCTTTTAAGAACACAAGGTTTGAGGGCTAAATATGCTGTGGATGGCGGCCTATTTTCCTAGTTGGACATTGCAATATGTTCATTATCAGTCACAGCTACAAGCTCATGCAGAAAGGGGCCAAGATGATGTTCATGCTGTACCTCATCAAAATGATGTGTCAAGGCTGCATGAAAGTAATGAAAGGGCGACCGAGCAAGTTGATGGCGTTCCTCCGTGCATGTCAAAGGCACTTTTTGATCCAGAGCGTTTGACTGTAGTGGCTTGTGATTCCCGAGCAAGGGCCAGCGGTGTTTGTAGTGGAATGAGTGTGGTGACAGCCGAGGCTCTTGAGTCCAATATCGTGCTTTATCCATATAGCCAGGATATGAGTCAGCAGGCAAGTGAGTGGTTATGTCAATGGAGCTACAATTACAGTGCGCGGATTGTACCTTTACGGTGCTCAGTACTGCCCCAACAAGAGTTAAAGCATGGGATCGAGGATTGTCTGCTATTAGAAGTTGGCTCTATGATCCGATTATTTGGTGATTTAGCCACTTTAGTGCGAGCCTATATGCTGCACAGTCAGCAGTTAGGTTTTGCTATGCAAGTGGCTTTTGGGCACACGCCGATGGCGGCTCAATTGCTCGCTATAAATGCCCCTGTCAATGTGGAATTGGGTTTAGATAAGACACAATTTTTCCTGCATATTGAGCAAGCGACCACTCTTGAACGTCAGCAGCAACAGCTAAAAAAATTGTCACTACAGGCGCTGCCGTTACCGCAAACATTGAAAGTCAGTTTGCAAGCAATGGGACTCGATTTTCTTGAGCAAGTATTGCATTTGCCTCGCCAGGCGTTGGGTCAAGGAGAGATGCAGCCGCTGCTTCCGTTACTCGCAAAAGTGCAGGGGGATTTACCTGATCCTCAACGTTTCTATGTATTTCAAGATACATATCAACGGCGCTGTGAACTGCTCTATGATGTTGAGCATCGAGAAGGCTTGATTTTTCCTTTGGTGCGCATGTTTGAAGAGCTCGCTGTATATTTGCGCTCTCGTCAAATGGCGGTATTGGCCCTGAGTTTAAAATTCTATTATCGAGAGTGCCACCATTTACCGTTGACTATTGATATTTGCTATCCATTTGCTGAATATCAATCCCAAGCATTGATGAAGCTATGTCGGTTACAGCTAGAGCGTTTGACCTTGTATGAAGCCGTCATTGCGATTGAGTTACAAGTACGGCAAAGCGTTTCACAGCAAGCCCAGACAGAAGGTTGCTTAGGTCATACGCACCAAGGGCATTCAAACCAAGGTCAAACAGATGTTAAGGCGCTCATTGCTACGCTACAAGCCCGACTTGGTCAAGATAAAGTTCAGCAAATTATCACTCATGAACAGCATTTACCCGAAAGTAGTTGGGGTTATGTTAGCCCGAATGAATCCTGTGTATTCGGCCCTCACCACGGGAGGCAAAAAGTGGCTGCTAGAGCTCAATTGCAGCAGCAACTATTGCGTTCACAGATTAAGGTCAGTGCTCATGCCTCTGCATTGTTAAATGAGTTAAAACCGTCTCAGCAAAATGATATTCGACCGTTATTCTTACCCGCTCGCCAGTGCCCAAATATGCCGCCGCTATTGCAGCGAGCCTCAGCAAGCCTTGCTCACATTGGGATGAGCCCTTATCCAAGAACTGTACCCTATGCAAATGCGGCCAATGATCAGTGGTTTCGGATGAGACCTTTTGCTTCAGATCCTGTGGTCGTTAAACCGCAAGATCCGTTTGTTTCTGATGTTGTGGATATACGTGAAAAATTACCAGAGCTGAGTTGTCGACCCAACTGGCTTTTGCCACAGCCACAACCTATTGAACCAACGAAGGTGCGTTTACTGAAAGGCCCTGAACGTATTGCTTTACCCTGGTGGGTTGAGGTAAAGAAATCGATTAGCAAAACTCAGTCAACGACGAGTCAGCTTCAAGAGGTGAGGTGTCGAGATTATTATATTGCAGCTCATCATGACGGGGGGCTTTGCTGGGTATTTAAGATCGATCAGGGGATGTTTATACAAGGATGGTTTGGTTGATGTATGCCGAATTACATGCGATTTCTAATTACAGTTTCTTACGAGGCGCTTCTCACCCCCAAGAGCTTGTAGAGCAAGCTGCATCTTTAGGTTACCAAGCGATAGCAATCACTGATGAGTGCTCGTTCGCTGGTGTTGTTAAGGCCCATGAAGCAGCGAAGGGCTGTGAAATTAAGCTTATTGTGGGGGCTGAATTTCATTTGCAGCAGGGAACGTTTGTGATCCTTGTACCTTGCCGTCGTGCTTATGCCGAATTAAGTCAGTTAATCACACAAAGTCGACGCAGAGCAAGCAAAGGGAAGTATGCTTTAGAGTTTAGTGAACTGGTAAAGCAGTTGAATCATTGCTTTGTGCTTTGGTGTCCCGCTCCTCTGGTTGCAAGTCGTGACGGGGAGGTTGAGTTGACACGCTATATTGAACATACAGAAGCTTTAGCAAAGGTCTTACAAAAATCTTTTCAACAGCGGTTATTTCTCTTAATTGAGCGCCGTTTATTGGCCGATGAAGGCTTGCAAATCCCGGTATGGCAAGCTTTATCTGACAGAGTCAATATTCGCTGTGTTGCTGCGGGTGATGTCTGTATGCATCATGCTGCACGAAAACCACTTCATGATATTTTGAGCTGTATTCGTCAAGGAATTTCAATCGATAAAGCGGGTGATAAGTTGCTTGCTAATGCCGAGAAATCTCTAAAACCGGTTCCTGCAATCGTTAAACGTTATCCAGCTTCCTGGCTTGAAACGGGTATAGAAATAGCCAATCGTTGTCACTTCAATTTGGATGAGTTGCGCTATGAGTACCCAAGTGAAATTTCCCCCCCTGGCATCAGTGCAATCGATTACCTTGCTCAAGAAGTCGAAAAGGGGGCTGCGAAGCGTTTTGCAAGTCTAGTTCCTCCTAAGGTTAAAGAGCAATATGTAAAAGAGCTCAAATTGATAGAAGAATTACAATATGAGTATTTCTTTCTAACCATTTATGACATTGTTTGCTTTGCTAAATCACAACAGATTTTACATCAAGGTAGAGGCTCTGCTGCCAATTCTGTCGTTTGCTATTGTCTTGGAATTACAGAGGTGGATCCGACGAAGATCAACATGTTGTTTGAGCGGTTTATTTCGAAAGAGCGCAATGAGCCTCCGGATATTGATGTTGATTTTGAGAACGAAAGACGAGAAGAGGTCATTCAATATATTTTTCGCAAATATGGCCGAGAACGGGCTGCATTAGCTGCGACGGTCATAACCTATCGTTTTAAGAGTGCGATGGCTGATGTCGGGAAAGCTTTAGGGATTGAACCTGCGTTATTACAGCGTATGGTTCATGGTGTCGATCGTCGCGATCCCGCCCAAGACTGGCAACAACAATTACAGCAGCAAGAGCTAATACCACAGCAAGGGGCTGGGCAATACTTATTGCCTTTGGTCAAAACGATCATTGGGTTTCCACGGCATTTATCTCAGCATGTAGGCGGTTTTATTATTTCTGCTGGACCTTTATCAGAGCTTGTTCCCATTGAAAACGCTAGCATGCCAGAACGAACAGTAATCCAATGGGATAAAGATGATTTGGAGGCTTTAGGCCTATTGAAAGTGGACGTTTTAGCATTAGGCATGTTAACCGCAATTCGTAAGTGTTTTCATTATTTAAGCACGAAAGATCGACCTTTTGAGATGGCACAGATTGAGTGGGAACAGGCTGAAGTTTATCAAATGCTTCAGCAAGCAGATGCCGTCGGGGTGTTTCAAGTTGAGTCTAGAGCACAGATGTCTATGCTGCCTAGGTTAAGGCCACAGAATTATTATGATTTAGTTGTACAAATAGCAATTGTACGACCAGGCCCCATTCAAGGGGATATGGTTCATCCTTATTTACGCCGGCGTCATGGAATTGAGCCTGTCAATTATCCAAGCCAAGAGGTTGAAGCTGTTTTAGCGAGAACATTAGGCGTACCGATTTTTCAAGAGCAGGTGATTCAATTAGCCATGGTCGCCGCAGGGTTTAGTGGCGGCGAGGCAGATCAATTACGACGAGCGATGGCAAGTTGGAAGCGAACAGGTGAACTCGAGCAATTTGAACGTAAGCTACTTGAAGGCATGGCTCACAGGGGATATACCGTAGATTTTGCAAAGCAAATTTACCAACAAATTAGAGGATTTGGAGAGTATGGCTTTCCTGAATCTCACTCGGCAAGTTTTGCACTTCTTGCATATGTTTCAGCTTATTTGAAGTACCACCATCCTGCTCAATTTTGTTGTGCTTTATTGAATAGTCAGCCAATGGGATTTTATAGTCCATCTCAGTTGGTTCAAGATGCGGCAAGGCATAAAGTACAAATATTGCCAGTCTGTATCAATCAGAGTGTATGGGAGCATACTTGTAACGCTCAGGATAACTGGGTCCAGCTGGGCTTTCGACTAATTAAAGGATTCAGTCAACAAAGTGTAGAAAAAATTATTGCAGCTCGGGGTGCACAAGGTTTCTGCTCCATGGATTCTCTGTATAAAGTCGGCATACCGGTTCATGAATTGAATTTATTGGCTAGTGCAAATGCGCTGACCGCAATCGCAGGGGATAGACATCAGGCGAGATGGAAGGTCTCTGCGTATCAACCGAGCTTGCCCTTATTTGACATGGTGTCAGAGCTACAGCCGAACTCTCATTCTCCTGTGGAAGTGAGTTTGCCCACTCCAAGTGGCGTTGCTGAAATGCAAGCTGATTACCGTACTTTAGGTTTGACTCTTGGGCAGCACCCCATAGCAATACTTCGCTGTAAATTGGGCTTAATCGCATCTCCAACATGGCAGCAAAGTTTATTTTTGAGCAGTACAACCGCGGCTCAATTACAGCAATGTCAGCATGGCCAGTTGGTGACAGTTGCTGGTGTGGTGGTTGGGCGTCAACGCCCAGGTACTGCAAGTGGTGTGACATTTGTGACTTTAGAGGATGAAACAGGCAATACTAATCTGGTGATTTGGTCAGCTACAGCAAGTGCGCAAAGAAAACCCTATTTGCTATCAAAAGTATTGATGGCAAAGGGGGTCGTTGAGCACGCGGACAATGTGGTGCATGTAGTTGCAGGTAAACTCTTTGACATGAGTGCTGAGATGAATCATTTAGATGTGAAATCTAGAGACTTTCAGTAGGCATTTATCTCATAAAATCAGATAGGCACAAACTGCTGTTTATATTGGGAACAGTTTGAATAAAAGTACATACTTATGAGCAATAAATGGCTTAAATACAAAGAATGATGCACATATGTTGGAGAGTATTCCTGTTATAATTCTGCCATTGCCTTAATGATGACTGAATTACAACGTTTGATATCGATGAAGATCATTCTACTAACCCATGAAAGAGAGCTCACCAGAAAAACCAATACCGGTCAGTTAGCTTTAAATCTTTTTCCTGAGATTTGCACAAGATTGATCTGGTCAAGGGTTGAGCCGGATAATGCGCTGTTAGCGTTAATCGCGAAAGGGCAGGCAAAGTTACTGTTTCCAAGTGCAAACTCTGCCGGTGATGTTCAGTATTTGGAGAGTCAGCGGGGAATGGCTGCTAAAGAGATCGTCGATGGTACTTTGCCAGACTGGATTATTATCTTAGATGCGACCTGGCAAGAAGCTAAAAAAATGTATCGGCAGAGTGACTATTTAAAAAATGCGCCGACCATTGCTTTAAAAGCGTCTAAGGCATCACAATATACCCTACGAAGAAATCAGCTTGATAATGGTTTATGTACAGCTGAATGTGTAGCGACGTTACTAGAGCAGAATAACCAACACGATCAAGCTGAATTACTCATGCAAAGTTTGATTGAGCATTGCCAATTTTGACGTCATTTCTTGATATGCAAAAGATCAACTTGCTACCAATAGAGTTCAAGTTATAGCACTGCAAGATAAATGCAAAAAAAGTGGCAAAAAGCGCCTCCGAGTACAAATAGGTGCCAAATTGCATGATTGTAGGGGATCTTTTTTCCAACGTAGAAAATAATACCAAGACTGTATAGTAATCCACCACTAAGTAATAAGTTAAACCCCAGTTGATTTAGTGATGTAACGAGATCATCCACCACGAACATACAAAGCCAACCCATCAACAGGTACAGACTTAAACTTAGCCATTGGAAACGACCAGTGAAAAATACCTTGAAGATGATTCCGCCTAGCGCGAGAAGCCAAATTGAAATTAATACCCAATTGACATCTGCATGTTGCAAGCTAATTAAAACGAGTGGCGTATAGGTTCCCGCGATGAGTAGGAAAATAGCGCAATGATCCGCAACTTTGAGTTGTTTTTTTAAATAGGGCGACTGAACACCATGGTAGAGCGTTGAACACAGAAATAGCAGAATTATACTTGCACCATAAAGGGTGACGCCTGTTATCTGAATGCTTGATAATTGAGGCCACCCTTTAGTGAGCATTGCGATTAAACCAATGACCCCCATTACAGTGCCAAGTGCATGGGTCAAGGTATTTGCCAGCTCTTCTTTTAGGCTGTATTTTGCGGTGTTATATACAGGCGCTTCTGTTTTTTCAGCTAGTTGCGCATTCATACTTGGATGCATTCAAATGCTCTTTATAAAAATTAGAGTAAGCATACTAACATCGTTTAAATACAAAAGCCATTCAGCGTACGCGTGTTAGCTGTTATTATTTTTGTTCTTCTGTTTTAAGTTTCGTCAAAGGCCAATTGATATTGTGTGCCATTACATTGGAGTCTTCTTGGGCTGGATGCTAAGGTTTTATTTGGTAGTACCCAAAGGTTTGGGATTCTCTGCTGCTGACTACGGCATGTTTATTTTGAAACTGCTTATTCAGGTATTAGAGCAAGAGTCAATATTCTTTGTTGCTGCGTCTATTTCGAAGCTATCGAGCTAAGCCTTGAAAGTTTGAGCTAATGTTAACATGCCGCTTCAAAGGGTTACGGTAACTGACAAACCTATTTAGCATTACTGTACTTTTTAGCACTTTTGTTCGATAATTAGCCTAAATGCATCCACATGTTTAGTGCAGGTGAGTTATGGAAATTTCAGGTTCGCAAGGCCTACAAAATGCTCAAGCAGGATTAACTCAAGCGACAGTTGATGTTGCTAGGCCAACCCAGGCACCACAAGGTCAAACACTTGAGGCAGAAAGCGGTAGACCTGTAGAGCAAGCTGATAAAACAGAGGCTTTGGTATCCGCTATTGAATCAAGTCAGCAAGGGCAGGCTGCCGCAGAAGTTGTTGAAGCTGGCTCAGAAGCGATTGGTAGTATTATCAATATTGAAGCTTAATGATTTTCAAGCTGATATAGCCTCCACCGTGTGAGGACTTTGATTTAAAAATCGCACTCAACCTTAAGAACAAGAGTCGCTCTCCGATAGGCTAGTGAGATTGACGCTGTAACCTAGATTTGATTGTGCGTACTTGATAGATAGGTAACAGTTAAAAGGTAATAGGTAGATTGGTGTTATGTTAATACAATCTTCTCAACATACGCCTTTAGCGGCAGATAAAGCTAAAACGAGTGTAACGCCGACAACGTCTTCTAATGGTGGCGTTGCGGCGCGGTCATTAGAAGCGGTGGTTGTACCGGTTTCTAACGCACCTTCAAGCCTTAATTCTGCAAAAATGTCGCCTGCGACGCCTCCAATTTCTTCCACATTTGATTCTCCGCCTTCGGGTACTCATCAACATTCTCAAGCACTGTTTAGCTTATCTACTGGGCCAATATCTGTGACTGGCCTTTTGAATTCATCCTCTCATATAGATTTAAGCGTTCCAGGAGTTTCTGGGCAGGTAAATATCATAGATTTTGCTGGGAGAGATGGTTTTTCCATTGATTCTGCTGATCGTACCAGTGTCTCTCATAGGATTGGGCCTCAGCCATATTTGGACCCACAAAGTCGAGTTCAATCCGTTGCTTCAATCGATGATGCTGCGCAGCAGAGCTCCGCTGTGTCCCAACAAGACCCCGAAGCTGTCGAACCATCAGAGCAACCTAATCCTGTGCTCGCAGAAGAACAAACTGCAGATCCCGATCAAGCTGAGCAAGCTCAACAATTCATTGAAACCAAAGCTCTCGATGCGCTAAAGCGCAGAGATACTCTCGTGCGGAGTCATGAACATGCCCATGCCACCGTTGGTGGGCAATATGCTCAGAGCCCGAGTTTTGAGTTCCAACTGGGGAGCGATGGCCAACGCTATGCTGTAAGTGGTGAAGTTCAAATTGATGTCAGTGAGGTTGCAGGAAATCCCTTGGCAACGATTGCCAAAATGAAACAAGTTTATGCCGCGGCGATGGCTCCGGTTGATCCTTCATCAGCTGATTTACAAGTCGCTGCTGAAGCACTGAATAAAATTAATGCTGCGAAACAACAACTCACTCAGGAACGATTGAACCAAGCGCCTGACATTGATGATTTCGATGTTTTTATTGATGCTCAAGCTATTATTGATGGGGTGCAACTTTCAAAAGTCCCTAGAAACGGCATTGAAGGGCAAGTCGACGAAGTGGGTCATGTATCGCCATATCAGCCTGATTCGGGATCTGTGATATCAACAACCATTGAGCGAATCAATAAGTCAGTCACGATATCTGATGCTATGGGTAATACATCGAATCAACTTAATCCAAATCGCCAATCTGATTTCGGTCAAAGTATAGATAAAGCTACACTTGCAAAGCGCTATATGCCTGAACAAACCAGCAGTCAATCATTAACATTTATGGTTTAGCGCCTTTTATTTTATGCTCCGCGAGAAAAAGTGACTCGAGCAGTTTTGCCGCTGGTCCTTGGTGGTCTCGGTCTGGCACAATCAAGTTAATGACACCTGAGCGCCGATCCCCTCCTTGCAGTTTTAAACGATGGAGCAACCCTGCATCTAACTCTTCGGTTATCAAATATTCGGGTATCCAGCAAAAGCCTAGATTTTTTGCTAAAAAGGCTTTCGCTTCATGAAAATTCGAAACGGTGAGTCGTTGTTCCGCCTTGAGCCAACCAATGTTTTCTTCAGGGTCATCTCCAGTATCTTTGATGACCAACTGCAGGTGTTGCGTTAAGGCATGCTCATCTTCGATTGATGAGGTGGAGGCGAGCTGGTGAGCAGGGTGGCAAACTAGCATGAAATCCACTTGGCAAAGCGGTTGACCGATAAATCCCTTGGGAGGTGCGCCAGCGCACAAAGCTAAATCGACGGCTTTGGACTCAATTAGCTCTCGAGTACCTGAAATAACGGAGTCAAGAATCGTTATTCTCGTGCCACGACTGCTTGGGTAGAACGCTTCGAATATGGCGATCATCTTCTCCATTGGATACACAAGATCTCTTGCTATGGTTAAGTGAGGCTCCCAGCCTTGCTCTAGATTATTTGCTAGACGTTCTAATTCAGAGACCGACTGAGTTATTTGGCGAGAACGCCTTAAAAGGACTTCGCCTTGTGGTGTCAAAAACGCTTTGCGTCCTTTCACTTCTAATAATGATACGCCAAGTTGATTTTGTAATTTGGCAACCGCATGGTTCAACGAGGATTGGCTTTTATTCAAGTGGCTCGCTGCTTGTGCATAGCCACCATAATCAACGACGGCTTGCAAAATTCGCCATTGTTCCAGAGTTGATTTCGCTCTTCCCATTTACGTTTGATTCCTTGTCGGCAAGTAACAAATGACGGTCATTATAAATTGTGGCAAGTAACGACAAATGGGCAAGGTACTGAGAATATCAAGCCTGCATAGCGTATTCAGTCGGTTGTCACTGTCACAAAAGTAGAGATTCACAAATTACAGATGGTCAATGACATCTTGTATTTTAAAGTTTTGGTCTTGCAAACTTTCAATATCTAGCAACGCAGGTAGACGTTTCTCTATTGGTATTTGATTGAGGTTAAGTACAAGTGTATCAAAAACAAACTTCTGCATTTTTGGAGCGTGCATGCTCTGATTGATGCGTTCTGCGATGGCTTGTTGCCAGACCTTTTTATAATACGTTGGCCCTTGCGTCACAATTCCCTTGAAGCTAAAAGGGTAGTCATTGCTTTGATGCCAATAATAGCCAAAACCGTTATTAAATTCTTGTGCGATGTCTGGATAAACAGATTTTGAGTTTGACCCTACGTATTGATTTAGAGCCACTTTGGCCCTAAAAACATTAAGTTGTTTTTGGTACCTATTTTTTAGCTTCACTCTTGGATGCAAATCCAGTGCTGGGAATAGTTGTGATTGTATGTACTGGGTGAGCCAAATCTCCCCTAACGCGGCCAGATCTTCATATTCATTAGAAACATTATTGATATAAAAGCTGCTGTTTTTTGTAAAGCTCACAATAGCTATCGCTAAAGCTCGGCTAAAAGCTGAAATATCCCGGTATGTATTCAGTGTTGCTTTATATGACAGCTGACCAAGGCCAAATTGCTGTCCGATCACCAGTTGTCTAATATTTTCGAAATGACTTTTCTGCGCTGGCCTTAATAGCAGTTCGCCCAGGTAACGATGGTTATGCCAGACTTTGAGCCTGTTTGTAGTTGTTTGTTCAAAGCGAAGTGATATAGCGGGTAGTCGTGACGACAGGTTGGTGAGAATGGTTTGGGTATTTTGGTGCTGAATTTTTATCTTTGGTAGTTGCGCTAAACGTATACCAATATCCCAAGGAGCGACATCTAGCTTTGTTGTTTGGCTGTCTAGAAAACGCTTTACTAAGTCGGTATTTGATAAGCTTTGATATTGAAGAGTAAAGTCAGTGTAGCTGTTAAACCCTAAAGTGTTTGCTTGTGTTTCTCTAATTTGGAGTATGCGCTCCATTGAGCGACTTAGTTTTTGCTTTGCTCTACCTTGGTAACTTTTCCATGCTGCTACTCGGCAAGGTCTGTCTGTTTGTTGCATCAAATACCAAGCAATGCCATTTTTATTGGTATTGTTCCCCTGTTGCGTTTCAGTCGATGCACTAGTATTTAGTTTGCATCTGCTATCTAAAGTTGTGATGGCAAGGTTTTTCTGGCTCAACGCTTGTTTAATCAGTGTTTCGTCGATGTGAAGAATTGACTTTTCACGCCTATTGAGCTGAGCATCTATCTCTTTGTTCATATTTTTTGCATACAACTTGGCACTATGCTCGAGCTTTTTGTTTTGCGGTGAGAGTAACCTCGCTGTAAGGCGCTTTAGTGAGTCGTGTTTAACTAGTCTGCCGTAATGGTCTGCAATTTTAATTTGGCACTGTAAGAGTTTTTCTTCAATTTCTGGTGATTGAGGTTGCCGGCGATAGTACTTTAACAAACGGTTAATATTGTGAAGGCCAAGGGTTTGCGCTTCTAATTGGTAAGCAAGTTGAAGAAGGTTTTGAGTGTCATTGTTCGGTCGAAATTCACTGGTTTTCCATGGCTTGGCTGCGTAGAGAAAACATTGCTCGACGAATAGCTCCGCAGGCTGGACTGCACTGGCAAATTTGCTCAGGACGAGACTAAAAATCAGCGTAATTAGAAAAATGCTTTTTTGCATAATCTACACGTTGTGCTACCGGTGGAGTGGGGCCCTTTAGTTGCTCAATCAGGCGTAAGCGAGGTAATAACCCTTGAGCATTAGCGATTTGAATGGCGAGTCCTGGACGAGCATTCAATTCGAGCAACAGTGGTCCTTTTTCTCTATCTAAAACCATGTCGGTCCCGAGATAACCCATGTTAGCCATTTCGTATGCCATAGAAGCCGTATGCAACAACTGATCCCAGTCAGGGACTTGGATATCAATAAGGTTTTTACCGGTATCAGGGTGATGTTCAATTGGCTTGTCAAATTGAACGGCATGTAAGCCTTTGCCATTGGTAATGTTTAAACCGACGCCGACAGCACCTTGATGCAGGTTAGCTTTGCCATCGGAGGCATGTGTTGACAGCCGTAGCATTCCCATAATGGGATAGCCTTTAAAGACGATTAAGCGGATGTCGGGGACACCTTCGTGGCTGTAGCCGTCAAATACTGGATCAAATAGGATAAGCCCTTCGATAATTGCAACATCCGGTTTGCCTCCTAAAGAAAACAAACCACTTAGGATATTGGAGACGTGCCGAGCAATTTCGTTACCCGTAATTTCATCACCACTGGCTTTAAAATAGCGCCCTTGATCTACGTTGGTGATGACCAAAATACCCTTGCCACCAGAGCCTTTCGCGGGCTTAATTACAAAACCACTTTGTTGACTAATGATCACGGGAATATCTGCAATTTGATGTTGTTCAGCGATAATACCAATGAGCTCAGGGACAGCGATATTGTGCTCTAAAGCCAACTGTTTGGTCGTGAGTTTATCGTCTACACGTTGATAATATTTACGCGCATTGTACCGTGCAATGTAATCAATATTGCGCTTGTTCATGCTCAAAACGCCTTTTTGGCGAAGTGCTGTTGGATGCGCAAACATCATTGCTTATCTCCGGCCAAAGGTTTGAAGCGTTTTAGTTCGAGTAAACGATATCCCGTATATTGCCCCATTAGCAGTACCAACCCTAAGATGACCGCGTGCATGCCTAAGAAGTTAAATACCCAATGTTGTACCCAAACAGAGCTCATTGCTAAATAGGCAATTGTTGCTACGAATAAGCTACCGCCACCTTGAACGACGACTTCTTTCACTCCTTCTTCTTCCCACAGAATTGACATTCTTTCAATGGTCCATGCCAAAATGATCATCGGAAAAAACGTAATGGTTAAGCCTTCGCTCAATCCAAATTTGTATGACAGCAATGTAAAAACACCAATGATGCCGATCACAACAATGATGACCGCAGATATTCGTGAAATTAATAATAGGTTGAGATGGGAAAGGTAAGAGCGGATCATTAAGCCACAGGCGACAATCAGTAAGAAGCCGACTAAACCGGTTACTAAGCTCGTTTGAATAAATGCAAGGGCGATTAAAACCGGCATGAATGTGCCAGAGGTTTTAATGCCAATAATGACTCGGAGAAATACAACGACAAGAACACCAATAGGGATGAGTAAGATCCCCTTAAACAAGCTTTGTTCCTCTAAAGGCAATTGATATAAAGAGAAATCAAAACTTTTGGGGTCCATCATATCAATTGCTGTTGAAAGCGCGGAGCGCGACTCTTGCAGCATTGAAAAGTTAACTTGAGATTTACTGCCACCAACAACGTCAAGTACGGAGCTGTCTTCACGCTCCCAGAGTAGAAGATCGTTAGGTCTTGTTTGCTTGTTTCTTTTTACGTCGAAAAAGTGCCAATGCCCCTGACTGAATACTTCTACATATGGCTCTAATTGCTGACGTCTCCTTTGATCTTCTAGGTGTAGCCCATGCACGATTCGCGCAGGGATCTTTTGCTCTTTTAGCAATTTAATGAATAGCGAGTTGGGAGAATAATTGGAGAGCAATAAAGAGATATTTTGACTTCTGTTTTGCTCACTAATCAGTTGCATTAATTGATTGGCAAATGAAAGGTTATTTGCACTGCGCTCCCAAGCATCGGCAAGCACTTGCTGTGCGACATCAGCTTCGGTATCAGGCCAACTTACCGGGCGTACTTTAGGTGCTTCTTGTTCAGTAGGGTTACGTTGCAGTCCGGTTGGAATTAATGTGACTTTATAATAGAGCTGCTGATTCCCATAGGCTTCACGAACGGACCACACAGCACGGCGACCTTGATCGGTGTCCTGAATGGAAAGGCCATAACCGGGTGAGGTCGTATTTTCGACCAAAATCTCAAATGCAGGGTCGCTGGGCAATGAAAAGGACACCTCAACAGGCTCCCCTTTGGCGCGAAAGCTGACTTTAGCATCGATAGACCAGCTTTTTAGCTGCTCCCCTGGGACGAAGGGCACATCATGTTCAATTCCCCGGTAAATACTGGCACCGATCCCGAGAATAATGAGTGCAGCAACGAGTGCATAAAATGGAGTACGTGTTTGCATGACGACTCCTATTGAGTCAGTTTAAAACGGGCAGTAGATGAAGAGCCATGAATAAACTTCTGGCTAACGTCTACGACGGCGATATCTTTCATGAATTTTCGTCCTAGAAGTAACGGGTACTCTAGGTGACTACGGTTACTTAGGTTGAGGTCTGTTTCTGCGGCATATTGACCAATTCTAAGGTGCGCATGAATTACAGGGCGGCGATCACTCTTGTTTTGGGCATCTTGTTTAATCCGTACAAATCGTTCGACTTTGGATTCAAATGTTTGTGCTGGCCCGCTTTCGCCAAGGGTAAAGACATCAAATCGTACCCAGTCATCGCCATCTCGTTCAAATAGAATAATGTTGCGCGCATCTAACGATGATGATTCTGCGCCCGTATCAATTCGGGTATCAAAACTGGCTTTGAGTTCATCTATAAAGACGTGTTCTACTTCACCTAGGACATATTTTTCGCCAATGATAGAGTTGGCATCACAGTCTTCAATAACGGCTACACTTGGGGTTTGTGGATTAGGCTTGCAGTGTTCGACGGATGATTTGAGTGACGTAATCGCGTGGGTTAAATCGATGATTTCAGATTGCTGTTCGACACTGACCTTTTCAATCATATCGATTAGTCTGCTCTCTTGTTGCGAGAGCTCATGATTGAGCGTGGACGCATCAACAGGAATAATGGGAGGTGTTTTTACCGTATTCGTCGCACATCCAATGACTAGCGTTGAAACCGTTGCGAGGATAAAAACTTTGCGTAACATAATGCTTCCTTGTCAATTTCTCTTTTTAAGTCTGGCAATCCTATAGTCCACAGTCGGATTGCCAGATTCGCAGACTATTTTAAGTCCAAGTTAGGCTCATTCTTGGTGGCGATAAATGTCGCTCTTTTCGGGGCGGGGTAACCCTCTACGGTTAAGCTGACATCATTAGGGTCAAGATACTCGACGAGAGATTCGTTGCGCATCCAACTGGTTGAACGCTGCTCAGCTAAAGAGGTTACGTCGACATCTACACAACGCACATCAATGAAATCACATTTTTCTAGCCATAGTTTCAATGCGTCTACAGAAGGAAGAAACCATACATTATTCATCTTGCCGTATCTATCTTTTGGCATGAGTACAGTGTTTTCGTCACCATCTACGATCAAAGTTTCTAAAACCAGTTCACCACCTGTTCGCAATTGATCGCGAAGTTGTAACAAATGATCGATGGGGGAGCGGCGATGATAAAGTACACCCATTGAAAAGACCGTGTCGAAAGCATCAAGTGGTGGGAGTTCTTGAATGCCTAAAGGCAACATGTGAATGGGTTGGTTTTGCCCAGCAATTCGTTTAATGGCTTCAAATTGGCACAGAAACAACGGAGAAGGATCAATTCCGACCACATGGCGAGCATCTTCGCCCAGCATGCGCCACATGTGATATCCACTGCCACATCCAACATCAAGAACGGTTCTATTCTTTAACGGTGAGATATGATCTTTTACTCGCTCCCATTTCCAGTCAGAGCGCCACTCTGTATCAATATGAATGCCATGGACATGATACGGGCCTTTACGCCATGGGTGAAACAGCTGCAATAGGTTTTCAAGTTTTTCCGTTTGTCCTGAGGTAAGTTGCTCACCACTACCAATTGTCACGCTGTTTTTTAATTCGAGTCGATCGGGCTCAGGGTAGTTAAGCTTATTGAGAACCTTTTCCCACTTCGGCAAGTTGCCGTGTTTGTGCTCGCGTTGCCATTGACCAAGTATAGAAGGCAATGTCTCTAACCAATGCTGAAGTTGAGAGTCTGCGATTTGTTTATAGAAGGAGCTAAAGCTAATCACTTGATTGCCACCATTGATGCAAAATTAAAACACTGGAACCAAAGACTTACATGGCGAAATCCTTGCGCTTTTAATCTTTGTTCATGAGTCGGGTATGTGTCCGGCTTCATCACATTTTCAAGTGCCGAACGTTTTTGGCTAATTTCTAATTCACTGTAGCCGTTTGCACGCTTGAAGTTGAGATGTAGGCCATCCAATAGATCTTGAATGGGTTCATCTTCAAAGCGTAGTTTTTCTGAGAGAACTAGAATACCACCGGGATTGAGTCCGCGATATATTTTTGCCATCAACTGTTCACGATCTTGTGGTGATAAAAATTGTAGCGTGAAATTCAAAACCACCATGGATGCATTGTTGATTTCAATATCTCGAATATCTGCACAGACGAGATTAACTTGGGTTTCGCTCACATAAGCATCAATGTTTTGCTGGCACCGTTCAATCATTGACTGGCTATTATCCACAGCGACAATTTGGCATTGGCGATCATCAATTTGTCGTCTGATGCTCAGTGTTGCAGCGCCTAAAGAACAACCTAAGTCATAAACTTGGGTATGCGGTTGCACATATTGCTTTGCAATATCACCTAAAGTGTTGATAATTTGGGCGTACCCAGGTACCGAGCGTCGGATCATATCGTTAAAAACGCCAGCTACTTGCGCGTCAAATTTAAAGTCTTGGATATGTTCGCTCGCTTGTGCGTATATTGTGTCTTGTGATGGATTCATCTGCGGGTAATAATTAAAAACGTAATCAGCCATTTTAACGGTTCACAAGTCACAACGGCAAGCTTAGACAAGGGTTTTAAAGCAAATAAAGCCTTTAACTTTTATATAAATGTGCAATTTTTTAGGGATCACCATTGAAAGTAACAAACGGGTTAGTTGGTATTCTGATTGGCTTTTGTCTGTGGGCGACGACAAGCCTTGTCCAAGTCCATGCTGCTCCTGAACCGATCATCATTGTACTTGGTGAAGATAGTTACCCCTTTCAGTATTTAAATGAACACGGTGAACCCGCTGGTTTGATGGTTGACCTTTGGCGAGAGTGGTCTCGACAGGTTCATAAACCCGTTGTTTTTGTTGCACGTCATTGGCGGGACTCTTTGGTGCAGCTCCAAGAGGGGCGCGCACAAATTCATATGGGAATGGCTAAAACCAAACCAAGGTTAAAACACTTTGAGTTTGCAGAGTCGATTTCTGAAGTAAACACTCATCTGTATTTACACCATGAATTGGGGAAGAAGACCAGTGTTCATGAGCTTGTTCCATATCATATCGGCGTCGTCAGTGGTTCTTCTCATGAAGCGATTTTAATTAAAGAAGAGCCAAAACTTTCATTTAAATACTATGAAACACGGGAAGCATTGTTTGATGCAATTGTTCGAGATGAAATCAAAATATTTGCTGGGATGGAAGGATACATTCGCAGTCAAGAGCGCCAAAAAATGCTTTCGAAGCTGTTCCCAGCGACGAATCGAATCCAGATCACTCGAACTTTATTCTATCCCGCGGTACGCAAGGGCGATAAAGAGACACTAGCCCTCGTCAATAAAGGCTTTGCCGAAATTGGCGAGGACTTTGTTGAGCATGTTGAGCGACGTTGGCTCGGTTACAAGTCAGAGAATGCAGGAATTTCGATTTCCATGCAATTAGGCGTCGAACCTTATATTGATATGGGGAGAGATGGTGTGCCCCACGGTTTGTTCGTTGATTTTTGGAAGCTTTGGTCAGAAAAGACGGGGATTAGTATCAGTTTTATTCCCGGCAGCATGGATGGCTCGTTACAGAACGTGAAAACAGGCTTTGCCGATGTGCATATTGGTTACCCAGAAAGTGAGCAATTAAAGTCGGGTCTGGTGCGTGCTTGGCATATATATACCATTCGAAGTCGTTTATTTACTTATGGCCAACAGATGAGTTCGCTTGATGATTTGGAAGGCAAGCGTATCGGTGTTTTTCCAACATCGCCCTACATTACCAAGCTAAAGAAAGCGTTGCCAAAATCTCAAATTCGCTTTTATGACAGCATGGAAGCAATGACGCGAGGCGCTAAAAATGGCGATATAGCAGCTTTTGTGGCGGCGGGAGCATGGACACAAAGCTATTTACTTGAGCATCAAGCATGGGGAGATTTTTTCCAGTTTGACTCTTTAGAGTTTCCAACAGAAATTTATGCATTAACACGCAATGTTGAGCTTGGTTTAGTTAATCGAATTCGCTCTGGTTTTAATTTAATTACCTATCCAGAGCTAGCAAAAATTGAGCAAAAATGGATGCTCAATATTAATGACCACAATTTCACCAATGAAGAACAGCAGCTCATCCTTAGTCAGCACCAAAAACAGCTACTCAGTGAAGTGAAAACGTTAAAGCTAGGCTACCTTGCAAATTCATCACCAATGGAATTTACCGACTCTAAAAATCAATTTGCGGGAATTAACGCTGATCTAGTGGCCTTAATCGAAAAAGAATTAGGGATTCGCATTGAATCGAAACCATTTTTACAATGGAATCAGCTCGTAGAAGCGCTTCGTAAAGGTGATATTGACCTTGCGTCGGGGCTAAATAAAGTGCCATTCCTTGAAAGCCATGTGAAATTTAGTGAGCCCTATTGGGCTTCGCCTTGGGCGGTTGCTTCCAAACGCGAGCATTTATCGGTTTATTCACTTGAACAACTTCTCGATAAAAAACTAGCGGTTGTTGAAGGTAGTCAAGTGCTATCGGGGTTGATGGCCTATGCACCAGGATTGAAAATTGTTTTGGTCCCTCATTCTGCAGCAGGTTTGGATGCCATCAACCGGGGGCATGCAGACTTTTTTATTGGCAATATGATGTCACTCCAACAAGCGTTTGCAGTGAGGCACTATGAGCAGCTTGGTATCTCTATTTTGACTGATTTTTCTAGCCGTAAAAGCCACTTTGTCACGAGCCTAAAACACCAAGGTTTATTGCCATTAATCAATTTGGCGTTAATCCACATAAGTAAAACACAGAAGCAGCAAATCACGGCAAAATGGCTCGATGTCCAACTCCTAAAGAACCAACAAGGGCAGTATGGAATGCTATTGTTGTTCATAGTTTCGATTTTGATTTTGGGTTTAAGTTTCGCTTTGTTTTTTAAGCGGGGTGTTGGTGTTAGCTTTTTGCCTCTCTCGAGCTCTTTAGCTCATGCAGAGTCGATGGATATTAGTCATCAAGCCAACAAGGTGCTTCTGGATGACCGCATCCAGCAGTCCGCATTAATCGCACAACGATCGCAAACGCAATTTGCAGTGATGTTTGTAGAACTCGATAATTTGAGTTCAATGAAGGCGAATTCAAAAGCGAAGTTTGCACCCAAAGTGATTCAAGAACTTACGACGATTATGCAGCAATCTATTCGCAAGTCAGATACCTTAGCGAGATATTCAAGTACAGAGTTCGTGATTATTCTCAACAATATGCATCATAAAGATGCTGCCAATCAAGTCGCTGAAAATCTAGTGAAGCTCATTTCTGTCCCACTAAATATTGCAAATCGTCCGCTAGTGATCCGGCCGTGTATTGGAATCGCTGTGTTCCCGAGCGATACGGATAACCCTAACGAGTTACTTGAATGTGCTAAATCGCTTAGCCAGCAGGTTAAAAGCGAAGCAGGAATGGGTTACCAAGTCAGCCAATAGTAAAAATATTGTATCTCTGGGGCATTGAAACCACCTTAAAGCGAAATAATTGCACGATACTTCACCGACTAATGGTGAAGTACTTTGGTAATTGCGCTTAATTCTCTATAATGCCGCTTACAAAAAAGTGTCACATTGCCAATTTTGCCGGAATCCGGATTAAAGGAAAGAGTTTAAATGCGTAGTCATTATTGTGGAGACGTGAACAAGTCTCACGTTGGAGAAGAAGTAACCCTTGTTGGATGGGTCAACCGTAGTCGTGATTTAGGCGGGGTTATTTTTTTAGATCTTCGAGATCGTGAAGGCTTAATCCAAGTGGTTTACGATCCAGATTTGAATGATGTATTTGAGCTTGCTAGTACGCTTCGTGGCGAATTCTGCGTACAGGTTAAAGGTCTTGTTCGCGCACGCCCTGACAGTCAAATCAACAAAGATATGAAAACTGGCGAAATTGAAATCCTCGGCAAAGATCTGACGATTATCAACACAGCCGCGCCTTTACCATTAAGCATGGATAATCATCAAAATAACAGTGAAGAGCAGCGCCTTAAATATCGCTACCTTGATTTGCGTCGTCCCGAAATGGCTGAACGACTCGTGTTTCGCTCAAAGATTACCAGTGCTGTTCGTCGTTTTCTGGATGGCAATGGCTTTTTAGATATCGAAACGCCAATTTTGACCAAAGCAACACCAGAGGGAGCGCGCGACTATTTAGTACCGAGCCGTACTTATAAAGGTCAATTTTTTGCGTTGCCACAGTCTCCTCAGTTGTTTAAGCAATTGCTGATGATGTCGGGTTTTGATCGCTATTACCAAATCGTGAAGTGCTTCCGAGATGAAGATTTACGTGCCGATCGCCAACCTGAGTTTACTCAGATTGATATTGAGACATCTTTCATGACCTCTGACCAAGTGATGGCGAAAACAGAGGAAATGGTGCAATCGCTATTTAAAGAATTACTCAGTGTCGATTTGGGTGAATTCCCACGTATGACTTATGAAGAAGCGATGCGTCGTTTTGGTTCTGATAAGCCTGATCTGCGTAATCCGCTGGAGCTGGTTGACGTAGCAGACCTACTGAAAGACGTTGATTTTAAGGTGTTCCAAGGCCCTGCGACTGATCCTGACGGGCGTGTTGCGGTCATCCGTGTCCCTGGTGGTGCTAGCTTATCACGCAAGCAAATAGACGAATGTACTAAGTACGTTGGTATATATGGTGCGAAAGGCTTAGCTTGGATGAAGGTCAATGACCTTGATGCGGGTATGGAAGGTGTCCAGTCGCCAGTTCTGAAATTCCTGAATGAGCAAGTCGTCAGTGACTTGCTTCAGCGTACTGGCGCGCAAAGTGGCGATATCATTCTCTTCGGTGCTGACAAAGCAAATGTTGTCGCGGAAGCGATGGGAGCACTCCGCCTGAAGTTAGGTGAAGATTTCAACTTGGTCAGTGATGAGTGGCGTCCGCTTTGGGTTGTCGACTTCCCAATGTTTGAAAAGATTGATGGTGGCTACCATGCCGTTCATCATCCATTTACCGCCCCTACGGGTGTTACAGCTGAAGAATTAGAAGCAAATCCAACAGAAGCGCTATCAGATGCTTACGATATGGTACTGAATGGTTGTGAGTTAGGTGGCGGTTCTGTTCGTATTCACAATCAAGAAATGCAATCAGCAGCATTTAGAGTGCTGGGGATTAGTGACGAAGAAGCGCAAGAGAAGTTTGGATTCCTACTGGAAGCACTTCGTTATGGAACGCCACCACACGCAGGTCTTGCTTTTGGTTTAGACCGACTCGTCATGTTGATGACGGGTACACAGTCAATTCGAGACGTAATGGCATTTCCAAAAACCACCACTGCGGCATGTCCATTAACGAATGCGCCCGGATATGCTAACCCAGTTCAGCTTGCTGAGCTCGGTGTTGCCGTTATCGAAAAAGAAAAAGCGAAAGACGAACCGACAACTTAAATTAAATCGAGTGAATAAGCCGAGCAATGTCTCGGCTTAGTTTTTTGGGGAACTCTATTCAGAGGGAGTAGTTATGGCAGGTCATAGTAAATGGGCCAATATCCGGCACCGTAAAGCCGCACAAGACTCTAAGCGCGGCAAGCTATTTACCAAGTTTATCCGTGAATTAACTGTCGCAGCGCGTGAAGGGGGCTCAGATCCTGATTCTAATCCACGCCTTCGCGCAGCCATTGATAAGTCGCTTTCTAATAATATGACCCGCGATACTGTGGAAAGAGCGATCAAGCGCGGCGCCGGTGAACTCGATGGACAAGTTCTAGAAACAATCATGTATGAAGGCTATGGTCCTGGCGGAACAGCTGTGATGGTTGAAACCATGACAGATAACCGTAACCGCACAGTGTCAGGCGTCCGCAATGCGTTTAGTAAATCAGGCGGTAATTTAGGGACTGACGGCTCGGTTGCTTATTTGTTTGAAAAGCGCGGCGTGATTTCTTTTGCGGAAGGGACGGATGAAGATGCCGTGATGGATGTCGCATTGGAGTCAGGCGCTGAAGATGTGGTGACTAATGAAGACGCTTCTGTCGATGTTTATACAACCCCAGAAGATTTTGGTGCAGTTAAAGATGCCCTTGATGCAGCAGCGCTTAACGCAGTCAATGCAGAAGTGACGATGGTGCCGTCTACAAAAGCTGAGCTTGATGCCGCAACAGCGCCTAAGTTTTTACGACTAATTGATAATCTTGAAGATCATGACGATGTGCAAGAGGTCTATCATAATGCTGAAATTTCTGATGACATCATGGAAAACTTAGAATAACCATGGCGATTATTCTCGGGGTTGATCCAGGGTCTCGAATAACTGGCTATGGGGTTATTCAGTGCCAAGGCCGGCAGCAAATTTATTTGGGTAGCGGTTGTATTCGCACCTCGTCTGAAGATTTTTCGATTCGTCTGAAACAGATCTTTGATGGGTTAAGCGAAATTATTCGGCAATATCAACCCACTGAATTTGCAATTGAGCGCGTTTTTATGGCGAAAAACCCCGACTCTGCACTAAAGCTAGGTCAAGCGCGAGGTGCGGCGATAGTTGCTGCGACCCACGCAGATTTACCTGTAGCGGAATATAGTGCGACGCAAATTAAAAGTGCAGTAGTGGGCACGGGGCGCGCTCAAAAAGCACAAGTCCAGCACATGATTCAACAAATTCTTGCACTCCCTGCAGCGCCGCAAGCGGATGCTGCTGATGCGTTAGGAGTTGCAGTATGTCATTATCATACCTGTCAAAGTCTAGTGTCACTTGGCGGCCGAGCCAGTGCCAGAACCTATGGAAGATATAAATGATTGGAAGGCTAAGAGGCACACTGTTAGAAAAACAAGCGCCTGAAATATTGATAGAGGTCAATGGTTTAGGTTATGAAGTGCAAATGCCGCTCACAAGTTTTTATGAGTTACCCGAGCTTCATCAAGAAACTATCGTGTATACACACTTTGTTGTCCGTGAAGATGCACAGTTGCTCTATGGGTTTATTACTAAGCAAGAGCGGGCACTTTTTCGGTTATTGATTAAAACAAATGGAGTCGGACCGAAACTTGCTTTAACCATTCTTTCGGGGATGACCGCAGCAGAGTTTGTCACTTGTGTTGAGCGAGATGATATTGCGACATTGGTTAAGTTGCCAGGCGTGGGTAAAAAGACCGCTGAGCGCTTGTTGGTCGAAATGCGCGATAAGTTAAAGAGTTTAATGGAAGCTTCTCAAGGATCAGAGCGTGAGTTCGTGCTCCAAACAGAATATAAACCTGCGCCGGTTGCGAATACCGCAGAAGAAGATGCTATTAGTGCGTTATTAACGCTAGGATACAAACCCGCGCAAGCGAGCAAAGCTGTGTCAGCCGCATTTGAGGATGGGATTGACTCTGAATCACTGATTAAAGCGGCTTTAAAGTCGATGTTATAAAGCGCAAAAAGGAAATGTCATGATTGAGGCCGACAGGCTGATCCAGCCACAGGTACAAAGTGGTGGTCAAGATGAAGCCGTTGACCGCGCTATGCGCCCCAAATTGCTTGACGAATACACGGGCCAAGATGATACGCGTAGTCAGCTTAAAATATTTATCGAAGCCGCCAAAAAGCGCGGTGAAGCGCTAGATCATATGCTGATCTATGGCCCCCCAGGTCTTGGTAAAACAACCCTGGCGATGATCGTTGCGAATGAAATGGGCGTAAATATAAAGTCAACGTCTGGGCCTGTGCTTGAAAAAGCAGGGGATCTCGCCGCGCTACTCACTAATTTAGAGCCCCATGACGTTTTGTTTATTGATGAAATCCATCGATTAAGCCCCGTGGTCGAAGAGATATTGTATCCAGCGATGGAAGATTATCAGCTGGACATAATGATAGGTGAGGGACCAGCAGCCCGGTCTATTAAGCTGGACTTACCGCCGTTTACTTTGGTTGGTGCAACGACAAGAGCGGGTGCTTTGACTTCGCCGCTCCGTGCTCGATTTGGTATTCCCCTTCGCTTAGAGTTCTATAACGTCAAAGATCTGAGTACGATTGTGGCGCGCTCAGCTAAAGTGATGGAGCTAGACATCGATGAAGCAGGAGCCGTTGAGATAGCCAGACGTTCTCGAGGCACACCGCGTATAGCGAACCGTTTATTGCGTCGAGTAAGAGACTTTGCTGAAGTTAAACACGATGGCAATGTGACTCAAACGATTGCTGAGCAGGCATTAGATGTACTGGATGTCGATGCAGAAGGTTTCGACTACATGGACAGAAAACTGCTGTTAGCAATTATTGATAAGTTTATGGGTGGGCCAGTTGGGCTGGACAATTTAGCTGCGGCGATTGGTGAAGAGCGAGAAACCATAGAAGATGTGCTTGAACCGTTTTTGATCCAACAAGGGTTTGTACAAAGAACACCAAGGGGACGTATCGCTACGCCACGTTCCTATCAGCACTTTGGTTTGATTAAACCTGAGTAGTACGAATAGCGATGAAAAAAAGAAGCCGTGAAGGCTTCTTTTTTATTTGAGTCTTATTGATTTAAATGGAGCTGTCGCTCATCCGAGACCTTGTTCGGCTGATTTCATTTGAATAAATTCAATTTTATAGCCATCGGGATCTTCAACAAACGCTATTTCAGTGCGACCGCCAGCAACGGGACCGGGGGCTCTTGTGATGATCCCACCAGCAGCTTCAATTGTGGCACATCTTTGATAGATATCTTCTTCGCCAATAGCAAGATGACCAAAGCCTGTCCCTAGATCATATTCGGTTGTATCCCAGTTATAGGTTAATTCAACCACGGCTTGCCCGCTTGATTCTTCAGCAAAGCCGACAAACGCGAGTGTATAGCGGTATTCTGGGTTTTCCGATTTTCGCAAAAGCTTCATGCCAAGCACTTTCGTATAGAATTCGATGCTTCGTTCCAAATTTCCAACTCGAATCATAGTGTGAAGTAACTGAGCCATTTGGGTTCCTTAATTTTATTAGAAACTATCGTTGTTATATGGGTTAATTTAACAAAATCAATCCATTGCACAAGATGAGTTGTTGTAGTTTTCCGTAATAATTAACTATTCGTCTGGATAAACTTTATCTTTGTATTCACATAAATCTTCGATAATACAACTGCCACATCGAGGTTTACGCGCGATGCAGGTATAACGTCCATGAAGAATGAGCCAGTGGTGAACATCAACTTTGAACTCTTTAGGAACAACCTTAAGTAGTTTTTGTTCGACTTCTACCACGTTCTTACCCATGGCAAATTTAGTGCGGTTTGAAACGCGGTCGATATGCGTGTCGACAGCAATTGTTGGCCAGCCAAACGCGGTGTTCAGTACAACGTTTGCTGTTTTTCGTCCAACGCCCGGCAGTGCTTCTAAAGCTTCTCGGTTTTCGGGGACTTGCCCTTGATGTTCTTTGAGCAAAATTTCACAGGCTTTGACGACGTTTATTGCTTTATTGTTATACAGACCAATGGTTTTAATATATTCCTTTAGGCCATCGACACCTAAGTCAAAAATTGCCTGAGCTGTATTTGCAACAGGAAATAGTTTATCTGTCGCCTTGTTGACACTCACATCTGTGGCTTGTGCGGAAAGCGTTACAGCAACTAACAATTCAAATGGACTTGAGAAATTAAGCTCAGTCTCCGGTTTTGGATTGTTATTTCTAAATCTTGTGAGTATTTCTAATCGTTTTTGAGCATTCATGTTAGCTTACCTTGGTGATCCGAGCTCGGGTAATAACAGGTGCTGTTTCATCTTTGTTTTTACGACGCTTTTCAAGTCGTTGATCGATGATGTTTTTAACTGCGATTAAAAAGCCCATGGCAAAAAACGCACCTGGGGGGAGCATGGCAATTAGGAATGGCGTATCGACTTGCCATACCTGAATTGTCAAGCCAGCAGCCCAAGGCCCTAGAAGAAGATCGGCTCCATCAAAGAGAGTGCCTTGTCCTAATATTTCTCGAACAGCGCCAAGGGCAAGCAATACAAGGGTAAAACCAATGCTCATCATTAATCCATCATAAGCCGACTTCGCTACAGTATTGCGGGATGCAAAAGCTTCAGCGCGTCCAATGATGACGCAGTTGGTAACGATTAATGGTAAAAAGATACCTAAAGACAAGTAAAGGCCATAGGCATAGGCGTTGATAAGTAGCTGTACCGCTGTTACAAGTGCTGCGATGATCATCACAAATACCGGAATGCGAATTTCTTTTGGAACATAGTTTCGTATTAAAGAGACCGAAATATTTGAGCCAACTAGAACCAGCAAAGTTGCCAGCCCAAGACCAAGCGCATTAGTCACAGTTGCAGTTACAGCAAGGAGTGGGCATAGACCTAATAACTGGACTAAGCCTGGGTTATTCTTCCAAAGGCCTTGCCATGCAATTTCTTTAAACTCACTCATAATTTGCCTCGCAGTTTGGCGTTTGTGCAAATAATAGATTCTTATTGGTGTCAAAGTAATTTAGGGTTCGGTAAATTGCTCCAACATATGCGCGCGGTGTAATGGTGGCACCGGTAAACTGATCAAAGTCGCCACCGTCTTTTTTAACCTGCCACTGTTCTTCTGATGTGTTGGCTAGTGAGCGTCCAATAAAATGATTAACCCAAGACGATTTTCTAAGGTCAATTTTGTCACCGAGGCCTGGGGTTTCTTGATGTGATAGCGTACGAACACCAAGAATTTCACCTTGAGCTGTGATGCCAATAATTAATTTGATTTTGCCGTTATAGCCGTCAGGTGCGATGGCTTCCATTGCGATAGCTGTGGCCTGGGATTGATGAGTAGCTATATATGCTGACAATGGTTGTTGTTCACTAGGTTCAACATTAAAACGGATGCAGGCTTTGAAAGGCTCATTATCAAAACTCTCACTAGGTATTAATTGAGAGAGGGTTGAGATCAGTTGTTGCCTCTCTTGTAGTTTGATTTGGTCTTTTGTTGATTCAAAAACAATGGCGACTAGCGCAGTGCATATCAACGCAAAAATCCCTAGTAAAAAACCATTTTTAAGCATGGATTGATTCAATTGCTTCTCCGTTACTTAATAATTAATTCTATGGCCGTATGTCTTCGGACGGACATAATGGTCAATGAAAGGCGCACATAGGTTTGCGAGTAAAACTGCGAAAGCGAATGCATCTGGGTAGCCACCAAAGGTGCGAATGACATACACCAGTATTCCAATAATTGCCCCAAAAATAAGCCGTCCTTTGTTGCTCGTCGCGGCTGTAACTGGATCCGTTGCGATAAAAAAAGCGGCAATCATAGTTGCACCAGAAAACAAGTGGATCAATGGACTTGGATGGGTATCAGGACCGAACATGAAACCAAGGGTTGAACAAATTGCAAGCGAACCGATTCCTGCGGTGCTGATCTGCCAGCGGATCACTTTTAATTTTATCATCATGATGCCACCAGCTAAGTAGGCTAGATTGACATAAAACCAACCTTGGCTGACACCATTCATAAAGAGTGGTTTAGCAAGGATTTCTGTACTTGTTAGCCCCATCGTGAGATCGGTTTTAAAAGTATCTAATGGTGTTGCCATGGTTACACCATCTATCCCTTGACTAAATTGCGCGACAACCAGCGCTTTGAGCTCAAATATAACTTGTAACGTTTCCATCAAGCTTGGGGAGGCGAGGGCAATGTTGGAGGGTGCGACCCAGCTGGTCATTTGTACTGGAAACGACACTAATAAAAGAACATAAGCCGCCATTGCAGGATTAAACAAGTTGTGGCCAAGCCCGCCATAAAGGTGTTTTACGATAACAATGGCAAATGCGATACCAATGGCCATTAACCACCACGGTGCAAGAGGAGGTAAAGCAAGGCCAAGTAATAAACCGGTGACGATGGCGCTGTAATCTTTCAGGCTTATCAATATTGGACGATTACGCAGTTTGAGGATACAAGCTTCGAAGCCGACAGCAAGTGAAATAGCGAGTATCACTTGAATGAGGTTGCCCCAGCCAAAGCATACAATTTGAGCCAACAATCCGGGAAGCGCACACAAGATCACGCGTTGCATGACCGTGCCGGTTTGCAGCTGTACTGAAATGTGCGGAGATGACTTAATTTTAAATGTCATGACTCGGCGTCTCCATTGTCGATTTGGCTTGAAACCTTTTTTGCTTTGGCTTTTGCAACAGCAGCAGCGATACGGGCTTTCTTACGTTGTTCAGCACTTTGTTTTGCCGCGTCTTCCGTCTCGACAGTTGTAGTTCCATGATGGGGATGCTCGTCTAATTGGTTTTGCTGTTTCTTCGCTTTCGCTTTAGCTACTGCGGCTGCAACTCGTGCTTGTTTATCGATATTATTGGTTTGCTTTGACTCTGAATCCAAATGTGGCAGCTCTGTCTGAGCATCACTTTCAATTTCATCGCCCTCTGGTTCCACATCAACTTGGCTGATTTGTTTTTTGGGCTGAGCTGTATCTGCAGCGGTCTTTTTCGCTTTTGCTCGCGCTACGGCAGCGGCAATTCGAGCTTTTTTGTGTTCTTTTTCTTCAAAGTCAGTACTTTTATCGCTGGCGTTAGACGTTACGACTGGCTCTGCGAGCGCTGAAGACCCTGTGTGTGTTGTTTCAGCATCCGGGACCGTTTTGGCGGAATTTTTGGCTTTCTTCGCTTTTGCTCGCGCAACCGCAGCTGCAATTTTGGCTTGTTTAGAGCTCGCCTCATCAGTGTTCGCTTCCCCAAAAGCCGCTGGCGTGTTTGTTATAGAATTATTTTGGGAGGTTTGTATCCCTCCGCTGCTTTGCGCTTTTTTGGCTTTAGCCCGAGCGATAGCCGCTGCTACCTTTGCTTTCTTATCGTTGCTGCCATTCAGCTGAATATCTATATTACTTTCTTCTGACGATTTGGTTTCTGTTGGCTGTGAAGCTGTTTCTAGGCCTTTGTGTGGCCGATGCTCTGCTTGTTTTGCTTTCTTGGCCTTAGCCCGTGCAATTGCGGCTGCCACGTTTTGCTTTTTATCAGTTTTGGGCTCCGAATCTACAGGCTTTAGCTTCGCTTGTTTGTTCTTTATTCGTGCCATTGCTTCTGCGACTTTGTCCTTGTCATTGCCGGACATTGAAGCTTGACGTTTTTCTGCTGCCTTTTTCGCTTTTGCTTCTCGTTCTTGTTTCTCAGCTTCAAGCCGTTTGAGTCTGGCCTCGAAATGTATTTTGGCTTGTTCTGCAGCCGCTTTTTCTTCGGTTTGAAGTTTTATTGCAGCTTTGGCCTTTCGGTAATATTCCACAAGTGGGATGTCACTTGGGCACACATAGCTACAGCTGCCGCATTCTATACAGTCTCTTAAATTGTAAGAGCTGGCTTTATCGTATTCTTTAGCTTTGGAGTGCCAAAAAAGCTGTTGAGGTAAAAGGCGTGCTGGGCATACTTGCGCACACTCACCACAACGAATACATGCTTGTTCACTACTTTCCGTTGCAATCTCATCTGGCCCGGGGACTAAAAAGCAATTACTTCCTTTTACGACCGGAACATCTATGCCTGGTAGCATGTGTCCCATCATTGGTCCTCCAGCAATTACTTTGTGCAATTGCTGGCCTTGCTCAATTATGCCGCAATGCTCAATAAGATGGGGGAGTGGTGTACCGACGGGAACCCAGTAGTTTCCAGGGGCTTTAACGCCATTGCCGGTGACAGTGACAACTCTTTCAATCAGAGGTTTGCCAACATTCACTGCTTGGTGAATGGCAAATGCAGTCCCCACATTTTGCATTACGATACCAAGTTGTGCTGGTATCGCGCCTGAAGGTACTTCTTGGCCTGTAATGATTTGAATGAGTTGTTTTTCACCACCTGAAGGGTATTTTGTGGGAATGCTGGTAACACGCACTGCTTTTTTCGGTAATTGGCTTTGTTGTACCGCACGCTGCATCGCTTGAATCGCGTTCGGTTTATTATCTTCGATAGCGATAATAATCCGTTTGGGTTGCAGTAAACGGTGGATAATTTCAATACCACTTTGAATTTCGTTAGCATGTTCTTGCATTAAACGATCATCTGCGGTGATATAAGGCTCACACTCAACGCCGTTGATGATAACCAATTCAATGTCGCTACTCGGGTTTAATTTGATATGAGTCGGAAATGCTGCGCCACCTAAACCGGCAACGCCACTAAGTCGAATCCTATCTAGGATTGTATCTGTGTCTGCAGCATCTAAATCGATCGGTTCAAAGTTCGTTTGTTGTTGCGTGTCATCACTTTCAATAATGCAACTAATGACAGGAAGGCCCGATGGGTGATTTGCTCGTATTTCTTTTACAGCAGTGATGGTGCCAGAGCAGGGCGCGTGCACCGGTAGATATTGCGGGTTGATCCCAGCGGTTAGTTGCTCACCTTTCAATACCCGGTCACCAATATTAAACTTAAGGGTGCAAGTATCTTGTAACCCTGGCACAGGCACCCAATATTCTTTTGCTAATGGCAGCGTTTGGATTTCACTCTGACTGGTGAGGGCCTTCGTTTCGGGAGGATGGATGCCACCTGGAGAACGCCAAAGGTTACCTTTATCTATCTGTTCAAGTAGCGTTAACACGTTTTTTCCTCAAGAACGACTTTCACCGGAATTTGATTGAGTTGCCAATCCCAATTGTTGATAGTGGTTTTTACCGGGATCATATCAATACAGTCAACAGGACAAGGTTCGACACATAAATCACAACCTGTACAGTCTGCCGTTATCACCGTGTGCATTAATTTCCCAGAGCCGACAATGGCATCAACAGGACATGCTTGAATACACTTAGTGCAGCCGATACATTCATCTTCTCGAATGTACGCCACTTTCTTTGTCAGCATTTCTTCAGAAGCATCTAAAGGTTCGGGATCGACTCCCATTAACTCCGCGAGCTTTTCCATCGTGGCAGTACCACCAGGCGGACACTTATTGATATGCTCGCCATTGGCAATGGCTTCAGCATATGGTCGACACCCTGGGTAGCCGCACTGCCCGCATTGTGTTTGCGGTAAAACAGCCTCTAACTGGTCGACAATCGGGTTACCTTCAACTTTAAATTTTTGCGCGGCAAAGCCTAAAACTAAGCCAAAAATTGTAGCTAAGATGCCTAAAATGATAATGGCAGTAAAAATCGCGCTCATGTTATTTAACTAGCCCCGTGAAGCCCATAAAGGCCAGTGACATTAATCCTGCGGTAATCATAGCAATAGCTCCTCCCCGAAAAGGCAGAGGGACATCAGCTGCAGCAAGCCTTTCTCGCATAGCTGAAAAAAGGATTAGAACCAGAGAGAACCCAACAGCGGCGCCGAATCCGTAGATGGCTGACTCAATGAAATTGTGCTTCTCATTGACGTTTAGAAGTGCGACACCTAAAACGGCACAATTGGTTGTTATGAGGGGGAGGTATATCCCAAGCGCCCTATGCAAAGATGCACTTGTCTTTTGTACCAGTAGTTCTGTGAATTGAACTACCACGGCGATGACTAAGATGAAGCTCATTGTTCGTAAATAGCTTAACTCAAAAGGGATGAGTAGATACTGATTGATGAGGTAACTTAAAACTGAGGCAAGCGTCAGCACAAAGGTTGTCGCCATAGACATACCGATTGCGGATTCAAGTTTACTGGAAACACCCATAAATGGGCACAAACCGAGGAATTTTACTAATACAAAATTATTGACCAGCACAGTGCTGATCAATAAAAGGAGATATTCACTCATCTCAGATCTTGGTCAATTGATTCTGCAGGCTATTATCGGCTTTTCCAAGTCCATAAACAACATATAGAATGCAGGGTTAACCATAATTGGCTAAATATAATACGAACTATGATTGCTTTTCAGCTTTCTTGCTTATCGGAACGATTGCTTGGGGCTGTGCAACGTAGTAACCCTGAAGTCCATCAACCAATAATTTTTCAAGGACTAGCTTTTCTTCTTGTCTTTCAACGCTGGTTGCGATGACCTGAATATTAAGCCTTCGCGCAATATCAACAATCATGCGGACAAAGAATTTGTTGTTGGTATCTTGATCGATCGATTCAGAATAGCTACCGTCCAGTTTGATGTAATCTGGTCGAACTTCTCTAAAGAATTTAAATGAGGCAAAACCCATTCCGAAGCGTTCGACACTCACCCGAGATCCTGCTCTATGAACCGCTCTGACGAAATTGTAACTGCCAATGATATTGCCTTGCATGCCGGCTTCATTCACTTCGAATACAATTCTCGATGCGATGGCTTGTTGTTTGGTAAGAATGTCCGTTAGCCAAGCGACAAAGGCCTCTTGATGTGCAGAAACGGTACTGATATTAACACCGAATACGCCAGTTAAATGGGGCGATTCATGTAACATCCTGATGGTATTTAAAATGACAATTTTATCTATTTCAGTTATCGCGCCATGGCGCTCTGCCATTGCGATCACAGTTGCGGTCGGAAGGAATTTCCCTTCACTGTTATAGAACCTTGAGAGTAACTCGTTGTATAACTTAACTTCGCTTTGACATGGCTGAATCGGTTGATGATAGAATTTGATCGCTTGGCGTTTAATTATATCCTCAATAGCAATTCTCCAGCCATCATCTCCAAATAAATTATCGCCATTTAGTTTTTCTAATACGTGGAAGCTATTAGGACCTAATGTTTGTGCGATACCAATCGCTGTTTCCGCCAGGCTAAGAATATGAACAGGATCATCGCCACTTTTAAACGGAACCAGCCCTGTATAGGCAATAGAGTCCGATTTTATTTGTCCCTGGTATTCGTCAAATAATACCTTCAATTGATCTAGGAAGCGTGTTGCTTCTTTCAAGGCAAGACCATGAATAAAAATAACAAAATCTGAACTTGAGACACGGTAACAATCGGAGTCAGGAAAGTGTTCTAAGGCTTTACGAATACAGCTCACTACTTTAACTAAATAGTCATCTCCTGAGTTCCTACCATACAGTTGGTTGATTTGGTTTAACTCAGTTGCCTTAATTGTCGCCATTACACCGATAGCTTCTTTATCAATATTTGAAATGCTCTCTAATTTTTCGGTAAAACGTACACGAGTCCCAAAGCCGGTAACTGGATCTTGGAATACAACTCGCGTGAGTTTTTCGTTTTCATGGGTGATTTCGTCAAGTTTAGCTTTGAGTTGGGTGCGGCATTCGGTTAATGCTGTCGTGACTGGTCTAAGCTCGCCGTTGAGTTTAGACGCTTGAATTGCTTGAAATGAGAATTCAGGGATTGAATGAATATAGTCGGCTGCATATCGAATTGCTTTTCTATGTTTTAAAGACAGCACACCAAACACGATGGCTAAAAATAAGTAAATAACGCCGATAACGCCAATTTGTATTGCAAGATCTTCGATCGCATTCTTGCCATATATTTCACAATCTAATTTAACTTGTAAACGTGCATTTTCGAGCTCAACACTGTTCGATAGCGTCAGTGGGAACAACTTTGAAAATAAGCTGGGTTCACTATTGATTAAAGCACCGTGAGTGAAATTAAGTGTGCCGTCTTCAACGTGTATATATTGAAAAAACTGAAAAGAAAACTCATCTGTGAGTTTGTCATAGAGTGGGGAACCGTGATCTGCCCAACTTTTATATTCGTTGATTGTCGTTTTATAGCGAGCTAAATCAGCATGAGCATTCTGGGTAATTTCATCGCGTTTAAATAGGTAGGCTCCGGCGGCAAGACCGAAAAAAAGTACAAACAAAAATATTTGGTAAGATCTTGAGATGCCCATATCGATTCCATTCTGACTAGCATTTAAGTCAGCCATCAAACAACATTAAAACGTTGCACAATAGAATATAACTTCTACCGAGATAACTAATTCAATTATTTTAACTTTTTTAGCTTAGCACAAGATGCAAGTGCAACTCGAACAATCGTTGATGATCTTGCGATATTATCGGCTTCTCAAAATGATTTAAGATTTTGATCTAGAACGCCGTACTTTAGTTTAACGTGTTAGGGATAAATGCCAAGGAAAAAGCTTATAAATCAATCTTTGAGATTAACTTGAAGTTGTGGAAGTGTGCGGTAGGTCAATAAAGAATGCTTGAATTGGCTCCCCAGACTGGACTCGAACCAGTGACATACGGATTAACAGTCCGCCGTTCTACCAACTGAACTACAGGGGAATCGCATAAGATAATTGTTCTAGAGTGGCTCCCCAGACTGGACTCGAACCAGTGACATACGGATTAACAGTCCGCCGTTCTACCAACTGAACTACAGGGGAAGTGCTCTAAAACTACATGATAACAAAATTTGGCTCCCCAGACTGGACTCGAACCAGTGACATACGGATTAACAGTCCGCCGTTCTACCAACTGAACTACAGGGGAATAAATTTTAAACTTACTATCAAGCTAACGTATTGGCTCCCCAGACTGGACTCGAACCAGTGACATACGGATTAACAGTCCGCCGTTCTACCAACTGAACTACAGGGGAATCGTTATACGTTTACTATTTACTAAGTAACTGTTATCACGATATTTAATTAAGGTTGGCTCCCCAGACTGGACTCGAACCAGTGACATACGGATTAACAGTCCGCCGTTCTACCAACTGAACTACAGGGGAATAACTCTTAATTACGTCTCGATGAGAACGGAGCGCATAGTAAATCGGTAACACAAATGAGTCAACTCGAGTTACAAAAAAAAGTGTAAAACTGTCGTTGATTGCTCATCTAATGGTCATCGTGATGGCAAAACCATCATATCCAGTCGTTTATACCTAGGGGTTACAAAAGATTATGGCGTTTTTTTGATGGTTTCTAATATGTTGACGCTTGTTTGACTCGATGCTCTTTTGTTTGGTGGGTTAGTATGAGAACGGAGATTCACCTTCCTGACAGCAAAATGGTAAAAACACAACGCTTAATATTAAAACTTGAGATATCCACAGTGATTTTTGTCGGGTTTAGTTATGGAAACGACGGCAGTAAAGGGATGCACAGTTTGGCGTGAAAAAGTATGGATTGTTCTTAATGTAATTCAATTACCAAATTCACAAATTACCGTTTTTAGTGCTTGACTATCGTCGAGTACCCGTAAGACGGGTATTTGCAGCACTTATCCACTATTTCTGTGGATAACCTTGTGAGTTGTCTATTTAGATAGACTCGAAATACAGCATTCACGGGCTTTCTAGGAAGATGGGGCTTTAAAATTCGAAAAATAGTATATCTCTAAAAATCAAGTAGATAGCTCTTGCCATGATTGTGTGCTGTGATTGTTTATGATTGGCGATAAATTGTAATCTTTGGTCATTTTTTGTCTGTGCATTATTCATGGGAAGAAAGAATAGACTAGTGTTTAAAACGCTAAAAATTTCATGGTGGGCTCGATGTTTGTCATTTTCAGTTTTACTTATTGATATCTCCATAATTTAGAAAATGTTTCTATAAAGTGTGTTTAAGTGGAGCTTACTCGATGACTTGATTACAATGCGTTAGCGAGATTTTAAAAGGGCTTTTTGTGAATAATTCTGAATTTAAACTGAACTCAAATTTTAAACCCGCGGGCGATCAACCAGCGGCGATTGATCAATTGGTCGATGGTATCGAGTCAGGCTTAGCATGCCAAACGCTGCTCGGGGTAACTGGATCAGGGAAAACGTTTACGATTGCTAACGTGATTCAGAAGCTTGCGCGTCCCACCATCATTATGGCACCGAACAAAACGCTTGCTGCGCAACTCTATGGTGAGATGAAAGAGTTCTTTCCTCAGAATGCCGTTGAGTATTTTGTTTCTTATTATGACTACTACCAACCTGAAGCATACGTGCCTGCTTCGAATACCTTTATTGAAAAAGATGCGTCTGTTAATGCGCATATCGAGCAGATGCGTTTATCTGCGACGAAAGCTTTGCTTGAACGCCCAGATGTTATCCTTATTGCCTCTGTATCTGCCATCTATGGATTAGGTGATCCAGACTCTTATATGAAAATGCTGCTACACCTTCGGCAGGGCGATATGATGGGGCAGCGGGATATCCTAAAACGGCTAAGTGAGTTGCAATATACTCGTAATGACATGGATCTTCAGCGCGGGACATATCGCGTTCGCGGAGAGGTTATCGATATTTTTCCTGCAGACTCTGAGCGAGATGGCATTCGAGTCGAGTTGTTCGATGATGAAATTGAACAGGTCAGTGAGTTTGACCCCTTGACCGGACAAGTCACTCGTCGGTTAGCGAGGACAACTATTTATCCAAAATCTCACTATGTCACGCCTCGTGAAAAGATTCTGGAAGCTACAGAATATATTAAAGAAGAGTTACGCGAACGAAAAAAGCAACTGCTAGAGAATAACAAGCTGATAGAAGAGCAGCGAATTACGGAGCGAGTCCAGTACGATCTTGAAATGATGACGGAACTTGGTTATTGCTCAGGGATTGAAAACTACTCGCGCTACTTATCTGGGCGTCGACCCGGTGAAGGGCCACCAACCTTGCTCGATTATTTACCTGCAGACGGCCTTCTCATCATAGATGAGTCTCATGTCACTGTGCCGCAAATCGGTGCGATGTACAAAGGTGACCGTAGCCGTAAGACGACTTTAGTTGAATATGGGTTTAGATTACCTTCGGCTTTAGATAACAGACCACTAAAGTTTGAAGAGTTTGAGGCCCTAATGCCGCAAACTGTGTATGTATCGGCAACTCCAAATGATTATGAAATCGAAAAAAGTGGTCACGAAGTTGCGGAGCAGGTCGTGCGTCCGACTGGATTGTTAGACCCTGAAATTGAAGTGAGGCCTGTTGGTATCCAAGTTGATGACCTATTGTCGGAAATTCGAAAACGGGTCGCTGTCAATGAAAGAGTTCTGGTGACGACGTTAACCAAGCGGATGTCTGAAGACTTAACTGAATATTTGGATGAGCATGGTGTCAAAGTGAGGTACTTGCACTCTGGCGTCGATACGGTTGAACGTGTCGAGATTATTCGTGATTTGCGGATGGGGCTATTTGATGTCCTTGTCGGCATTAACCTATTAAGGGAAGGGCTCGACATGCCAGAAGTCTCACTGGTATGTATTTTTGATGCGGATAAAGAGGGATTCCTGCGTTCGGAACGCTCGCTCATTCAAACGATTGGCCGTGCAGCGCGTAATATTAATGGAAAAGTCATTCTGTACGCCGATCGCGTAACCAAATCTATGGCAAAGGCTATTGGAGAAACAGAACGTCGTCGGGCGAAACAGCACCAATACAATCTAGACAATAAAATTACGCCAAAGGGTGTTAGCAAATCGATAACAGATGTTATGGATGTTGGCGACAGCAATCAGGGGCGCAATCAATATTCACGTCAAGGGCAGCAGCTTAAAGTCGCAGAGAAGCAGTCGAGCTATGAACCAACAAATCTTTCAGACTTAAGTCATTTGATTGATCAATTAGAAAAGCAAATGCATGAACATGCGAAAAATCTAGAGTTTGAAGAAGCAGCAGCAGTGCGGGATCAAGTGCATCAATTACGACAAAAGCTCATCACTATAGATTCGTAAGCCATTTACTCCTGTCTGTGCAAGCTGGAAGATGTATTCGGCTTATCATTGGACGGCTAACACGAAGCATGTATCAATTGTAAAAATGGATATAGTGCCGCTACAAGTTGAAGAAAGAAAAACAGGGAGACTAGGCGTCTCCCTTTTTGCAGGTTTTTTATGCGTGTTTTAATTCGTAGCAGTCCCTGAACAAATGAGTGTTTCGATTTTGAAACCCAGAAGCGTGCCTTTCATTATTCACTTCGTTATCGTTTTGGATTTTTTATTGAAAGACGTTGGGAAATCAAAGTGAGATCTGTTTTGCGCAGGAATTGGGGCGGGGTATGGCTGGGCTAACGATACAATTTGTTCAAGTTGTCAAAGTTGTCCAAGCGAAATAAGTTCGCGCTATACAACTTTTTGTTCTGATTATTATGTGCGAAAAATATACGAATACGATTTTGTATTGCTTAGATTTTAGCGTGATTTAATCTTTTTCACACAAGTCCAAAACACCGCGAATATAAGTCCAGTAGCGAGTCCTACTAAATGAGACTCTGTGGATACCCTGGCACTGATTAAAGCCTCTAGGCTCGGTGTTGCGCCATAGGTTTGCTCAAAAACGACTTTGGCGACAATTCCAGCAAGTAATAAATAGCCTTGCTTGATCCCAGCTAAACAATCTTGAATTGAACCAAATGCTAATAAGCCATGTAGAACACCACTAAGTCCGACATAGGCAAGAAGATCTGGGTAAAACCAAAAAAGCCCTAAGCCTTCACCGAAGAAAAGGCCAGCAAAAAGCAACATCAACCCCTTGATTTGATAATGCATACTATGAAGTAAATAGATGACCCATAATCCAGCTATATTCATTACTAAATGATATGTATTGGTATGTAACAAGTTGCCAGTGACCAGCCGCCACCACTGTTGCTGTTGAATTTTTTCTCGTTGGTATTCTGCAAGTTCAGTGAAAGGAAGAAAATGCAAAACAAGGCATATAATTGACAGCCCAACGATAAACCCCAGTGTTCCCGAAGGGGCAAGCGGTTTTGGCTGTTCTTGAGGTTGCTTGGTCACTGTTTTATTCATTCGCAGTGAGTTTTTCTTCCAGATCAGCCATGATTTTTTCAGGCTGGTGCAGATATTCTTCCAAGCCGTTCTGGCGCAATTCACAAGAAGGGCAATCACCGCAGCCTGGGCCTATGATTCCGTTGTAGCAGGTTAATGTATGATCTCTGATCAGCGCTAAACTATGATACTTGTCGGCCAAGGCCCATGTTTGAGCTTTATTTAGCCACATTAACGGTGTATTTATTTCTAAAGCTTTGTCCATACCTTGTACAAGAGCAGATTGCATTGCCTTAATAAAATCATTGCGGCAATCTGGGTACCCAGAAAAATCAGTTTCACACACGCCGGTAATGATGACGCTTGCACCAACCTGATATGCATAGATGCCTGCTAAGGTTAAAAATAGGATGTTACGACCGGGAACAAAGGTATTGGGCAAACCATTATCCATGAGTTCATGGGATACCGAGATTGCGTCTCTCGTTAAAGCCGAAATAGCAAGTTCATTGAGTAAAGATACATCCATGACTTTATGACTTGCGACGTTTAACTGGCTCGCCAGTGATTTGGCAACTTCAATTTCTTGTGAATGACGCTGTCCATAATCAAATGTAATGGCATGAACAGTATCAAAATCTTGTAAAGCTTGGATTAGACAGGTGGTAGAGTCTTGACCACCACTAAATACGACGACCGCTGTTGACATTGGATATTCTGTTTTAAGTTAGGTGGATGTATTTTACCTGAGCGTTTATCGAATGCCTAGCGGACACAATAAACTCAAGCTGTGACTCTGCTTTATCTTGCGTTTTTATTGCGATTCCACTATAAATGCCGGCCTATCTGTTGAGAGGCTATGGTATGTTGTACCCAGTTAATGAAGTATTTGAAACCATCCAAGGTGAAGGTTATTTCACGGGCGTCCCTGCAATTTTTGTAAGGTTACAAGGTTGCCCTGTCGGGTGCAGTTGGTGTGATACGCAACAAACTTGGGAGGTTCTAGCGGATAAGCGAGTTGAACCGAATCAGGTTATTCAAGTTGATGGTTCCGTTGGGCGATGGGCAAATCATAGCGCGGAAACCTTGATTGCAGCGTTTGTTGAGCAAGGTTTTAGTGCAAAACATGTCGTCATTACCGGCGGAGAGCCTTGTATCCATGATTTATCTGAATTGACGACTCAATTAGAAGCGCGCGGTTACCGAACGCAGATTGAAACAAGTGGTACATTTGAGGTGATTTGCTCTGATGAGTGTTGGGTGACCGTTTCTCCAAAAATTGAGATGAAGGGCGGATATCCTGTGCTGGAACAAGCTTTGAACAGAGCGGATGAGATTAAACACCCTGTTGCGACAGAAAAGCACGTCGAACAACTTGATCAATTACTCGAGAGTATTGATTGCCAGTCTAAAGTGATCTGTCTACAACCAATTAGTCAAAAGCCCCGAGCTACCGATATGGCGATGCGAATTTGTATTGAGAGAAACTGGCGTTTATCGATACAAACCCATAAATATTTAGATATCGATTAACCAACGCTATTTTAAGTTTTCGCCCGAGAGAATTGCTCAAGAAACTGACTGTGTTGTTGATGATGACCAATATGACTTTGGACCCATTCGGGATTGTAGTAGGTGTCAAGGTAACGTTCTCCCGAATCACATAGTAGCGTGACGATAGAGCCCGCCTTTTTCATTTGTTCCATTTCTTTTGCGATTAACAGTGCGCCATATAAGTTTGTGCCAGTTGATGGACCTGCTTTGCGGCCTAGTAAGCTCTCGAGCCAAAGCATTGTTGCAATAGATGCAGTATCTGGTACTTTTTCCATTCTATCGACCACACCGGCAATAAAAGAGGGCTCAACAACAGGACGACCGATCCCTTCGATTAGGCTATTTTTTTCGCAAGTCAATTCTGTTTGACCGGTTTTAAAATAGTCATAGAAAACTGAGTTTTCTGGGTCAACAACGCATAATTGTGTGTTTAGTTGTTGGTAACGAATGTAGCGGCCAATGGTGGCTGACGTACCACCTGTTCCAGGGCTCATGACAATCCATGATGGGATAGGGTGGGCTTCTTTTTCCATTTGTTGGAAGATGCTATTGGCGATGTTGTTATTTCCTCGCCAGTCGGTAGCGCGCTCAGCAAAAGTAAATTGATCAATAAAATGCCCATTGAGCTGGTTTGCTAATCGTTTCGCTTCTTGGTTCATCTCATAACCATGCTTTACAAAATGACATTGCCCCCCATAAAACTCGATTTGTTCGATTTTTCTTTTCGCGGTGGTTTCTGGCATCACAGCAATAAAAGGCAAACCAATTAGTCTGGCAAAATATGCTTCTGATACAGCAGTGCTTCCAGAAGATGACTCAATAATCGGCATGTCTTGCTGGATCCAGCCGTTACATAAGCCGTACAAAAACAGAGACCTTGCAAGACGGTGTTTTAAGCTGCCTGTTGGATGTGTGCTCTCATCTTTTAGATATATGGTTATGTTTTTTAAAGAGGGTATGTCGAGTGGAATCAAATGCGTATCAGCACTCCGCTGAAAGTCAGCACTTATTTTTGCAATTGCTTGATTGACCCAAAGTTGATTCATAGCACACCAAATTATATATAATAACCAAACGGAATATACCAGATACAAAAACGACAACCCAATGCCAATATGTATCAAGCTATTACGGAAGATTATTTTCACTTGCTATCAAATATATTGATGCTTGCGATAGCGTCTTTGCATGCTCAAGGTGGGCTTGTGAGTATATTTGTGGGTTTTAAAGTGAATAACTTTGGGCTCAATGACAACTAATGTTGGGATAGTTGTCAACAGTTCGATCTGCACTGCTGATGTCGTCAGTGGAACCAGTCGTTAGTCGAAATAGCAAAAACATACCACGAGGAACCACGCATGAGTTTATGAAGTGCAGTGGCTTAAAGGTATATGAAGTGCAGAGGCTTAAAAAAGGAAATGGTGGAGGGAGAAGGATTCGAACCTTCGAAGGCTGAGCCGTCAGATTTACAGTCTGATCCCTTTGGCCACTCGGGAACCCCTCCACGGGGATGTTGCTTTAGATGTACCAACAGTTGGAATAAAGAATGGTGGAGGGAGAAGGATTCGAACCTTCGAAGGCTGAGCCGTCAGATTTACAGTCTGATCCCTTTGGCCACTCGGGAACCCCTCCGCGAATATCTTTAATCTAATTGTACGCAAATGGTGGAGGGAGAAGGATTCGAACCTTCGAAGGCTGAGCCGTCAGATTTACAGTCTGATCCCTTTGGCCACTCGGGAACCCCTCCTCAATTGCGGCGGCAATAGTAGTCAGAAAAATTTTGCTTGTAAAGCCCAATCGTTAAAAAATATCTAAAGTTATTTACTGACAGGTCGATTAAATAACAACGAACTGTTTTTATGACGTTTTTTTATGCAAATCGATGTTCAATTAATCAATGAGTCACAATTAGGCAGACGCCTAAACCATGCGATAGAAAATAATCGCCGTGGTGAATTTGGCTTGTTGTTATCTATGCTGTCGATTGATGCTCGAGATATGTCACAGTTTCAATTAGATAATGAAACTGATGAAACAAAGCGCCTTAGAAAACAGTTCCAACTTGGTCATCAACAGGCCTTAATCGAAGTTTTAAACTCGGATCACGACCCGACGGATCATTCGCAGCTTTTCATACAAGAAGGGAGCTGTAGTTTTCGATTACATCAAGCAATGAAGCCCGAAGCGCTGGTGATCCGTGGTCAACAATCCATGTCGATGAATCAAGTGCTAAGCAATTGCGATGCGGTCACTAAACTAAGACACCTTAAGCAAATACAAACGCCGCTCACAGACACCGAGCATTTGTCGGAACAACTTTCGAAACAGCGTCAATTTGAAATTGCAGTTTAGCCATACTAAACGCTTAATTTTTATCATAAGTCATAATCGTGAGCTTCGACATAGAGCTTTGCAGGCGACTTACCTATAATTGATTTTTCAACGAGCACTTTGCATTTAGGAATTACCATGAAATCAATTAGAGAAAGTCAGTCACCAAACGTTAATGACACATGTACGGATTGTGGAAGCTTCGCCGATATTGGTGCGGTGATTGAAGAGAACGATACATTGCTTGAAGTTGAGCTATTTGGTGAAACTGCAGAGCAAAAGGCAGAAGAATTAGTAAATTTGGCATTGAAGAAATTTGATGGTGTGACTTCATCAATCGAGAAACTAGAAGATAAAATCCTTCTTAAGCTGGATTTTGGCTTCAGTGCTGAAAAAATGATTTTCCAAATGCAAAACAATCTATAGAACTGTATAACTGAGATTACAATTTCTGTTGTTTATGCATTTTTGAAGGATAACTCATTAGCCCTGAGAGTGTGGTTAATGAGTTATTTTAAATTTGAGGCATAAATACACTCCGGTGGTATATGTATTGGGTTGATCGGCTATCAGATCACACTGGAAGGTATTGAAGTGGAAACGTTTAATAATCAATCGGTCATTGAGTCGATAGTCAATTCCGACGCAAAACAGCAGGGTGATTATACTCAAACCGCTGAATTAGCATCAGAGTTACTATTTGAACACCTGGCGGTCTCGCAAGTCAGTATCTGGTCATTTTCCCAAGACCAAACCCTTCAGTATCAAGTGGCGCAATTTGGCAATCAGCCGTCAACAGGTTTGTGTCGTCCAGTCCACATCAGCGCACTCAATAAATATTGCCATGAACTAAAAATCAGCCGAATTATTGCTGCGAACAGCTGCCTTAGCGATCCTCGTCTCGATGAACTCGTTGAAAGCTACTTCAAACCCAATTCAATCGCTTCGTCATTAGATATTGCAATTCGGATTAACGGCCATCTCGAAGGTGTTCTCTGTATAGAGCGCGAACACTATCTTACTGATTGGTGTGACAAAGAAATCCAATTGGCTAGCCAGGTTGCAGATCAATTGGCTTTGACAATCGCTACACGGGAAGCCTATAGCAAAGAAGAGCAGTTGAGTTTGTTTAAAAGCTCAGCGGAACAGGCTGACCATATCACCATGCTCGTTAACCTACATTCAGAAACTGTCGAATATGTTAATGCAGCACACAATAAAATCACTGGTGTTGCCAAAGAAAAAATCATTAATAAGCCTATCTCAGCACTAGACTTTTTTAAACAGCACCCTAAAGCTGCAAGTCGTGCCATGGCCAACCTGCTTAGGGGGGAGTCAACTCGAGGAGAGGCAAAGCTGCAACGCTATGACGGCGCAGATTATTGGCTTAAATATCATGCAAGCCCGTTTGTGACGGACCGCGGTAATCACTATGTGCTGATGACAGGAGAAGATTGTACTGAGCAGCATAATCATCAACAGGAACTCGAAACGCTTGCCTGGAAGTGTAACCTAACAGGTTTGTGTAACCGAACTCGATTCAATCGAGTGCTTGAGAAAACAAAAGAGGGCCAACTCTTTTCTATCGATCTGATCGGTTTTAAGCGATTTAACGATACTTATGGTCATCGACAAGGCGATGCACTACTGGTTGAGCTGGCTCGACGACTCACTCATTTTAATTGGTTTGGACAAAATGCAGAAATAGCGCGTGTCGGAAGTGATGAGTTTGCAGTGTTACTTCATCACCCATTTGAAGATCTAGAAACTGAATTGCTGGTTAATCGTTTATATCAAACTTTGATCGCACCAGTTCTCATTGGGCGCGAGCAAATTCACCCTAAACCATCGATTGCGGTCGTTAATGTTGCGTCAGTTGCGGAGTTAGTTGCACCAATGACGTGTGCCGATATTGCATTGCAGCAGGCCAAAACTAAAGTTGGCAGACCGATACAATTTTTTACCCGACAACTGCTGAATACTTTTAAAGAAAATGCACAGATTGAACGGGATCTGCAAACAGCAATTAAAGGGCGACAATTAGAGCTTTATTATCAGCCTTTGAAAGATTTACAGTCGAACACTTTTATCGGTGCCGAGGCACTAATTCGCTGGCATCATCCTAAAAGAGGGGTGCTTTATCCAGGCTCTTTTATCGATATAGCAGAGCAAACAGGGCAAATAAACGCTATTGGTAGCTGGGTGTTAGAAGCCGCTTGTCGCCAGCTAAATTTGTGGCAGCATCAACAGTCTGGCTTGGTGATGCATGTGAATGTTTCTGCTCGCCAATTTTTTTCTGGCAACTTATTTGAGCAAGTTTGGCAATTGTTAACGCGCTACCGGTTAAAGCCAAACACTCTTATTCTAGAAATCACAGAAACAGAGTTGATGGAAGACATTAAATCGGCAACGAATTTATGCCATGAACTCGCGGATTTAGGTGTAGGTTTGGCAATTGATGACTTTGGAACCGGCTATAGTTCGATGCGCTATTTAAAACAATTCCCAATTAGCAAATTGAAAATTGACCGCTCATTTATTTCTGATCTCACGGTTAGTCGCGAAAGCCAGGAAATCGTTAGTGCAATTATTGCTATGGCTTCAGCATTAAATATTTCATTAACCGCTGAGGGTGTTGAAACGCGTGAACAAGAGGATTTTCTCGCAAGTCATCGTTGTCATCATGCCCAAGGATACCTTTATAGCCCTGCGATACGCCAAGCAGATTTTGAAAACTTCATTCAAAATAAATGATGGTACAGCATTTGTGGGTTATCCAGTCTTTTGCGGGCGCTCTTAACTATTTGTGTTTTAACGATAATGTCACTCGTTTATGCGTGATAAATACTGATGGGAATAAATGCTTTGTGTGAGTCACCGTAATGTTTTGATTCATTTCGTTGTAAACGGCTTCTAGATGGATTTGATTAGATACCGACTACAAAGTCGCTAGACAGCACTTCTTATATTTTTTTCCGCTTTGGCAAATACAGTGCTGGTTTCGTTCGGGCATTGGGCAATCAAATTGTACGCCTTGCGTATAAAACCAGAATCCATTTTCTAAAATAAAATCAGAACATTCAAAGATTGCATCGAAACGAGCTTTAGATGAATCCGCTGTTTTATACCACGCTTTAAAGGTTACTTGCCCCTGATTGTTTTGCTGTGTTGGTGCGGCAATAATTTGTAGACCGATCCATTGCTGAGGTGCCCCATGTGCTAAATCGTTCGCAGTTAAACCGTTCAAATAACGTGGGTGATGGGTTGCTATTAAATAGTCGTATTCTTGTTTTACAAATGCACTATAGCGCGAACGCATCAGTTGCTCTGGGGATTTCGCGGCTGTTTCATTAAGGTGCAACGGTTGGCAACAGAGTTGGTAACTGTTTTGTGGGTCACATGGGCAAGTATGTGTCTGTGTGTTTTTTGTTGTCATTTGTGGCTTGGGATCGGGTCGAACTGCTTACCAAAATAGGCTTGGTTTGTTGGCTCAGCCTGTTGGTAGAAGCTTGGTTCCGCTTTGTTGTTGGTATCGACAGTAAGGTACCATTTGCCATCGCTATTTTGGCTTGAGACCGTCACGAATTTGCCTGCAAACTCGCTAATGGGCTCTTCGGTTTCTTTGGCTGGATGGAAGCGAATGAGATAATAGCCAACATCGGTAGCACTATTGCCGTCAATTTTACGGTTAATCACTCTAAAGTCGACTTCAATTTTGGCATTCTTATGCTTAATTTTTCCAAAAAAAGTTTCATATATTGAAATGATTTTTTGTCGACCGTGGGTGATTTCATTGCTTTGGCCTGCCGGTATATAACAAGCATTCTCTGCATAGACGTCTTCGACCAATCCGATATCTAGTTGACTAAACGCATCCGCAAATCTTTGGTAAGTTTTGTTTAGTTCATCGTGAACATTGGCATTGTCTGCATGGGTTGTCGCGGTAAATCCAAGGCTGGCAACAATTATAAGGATAAAAAACAGCTGGCGCATCGAAACAGACTTCATTTGATAATATTAGAATTAACTATAATTGATGGCTTTAAGGAACTAAAGATTTAGATCTTTACAAACTGTGTCAGCTAACGGATTTCATCTAGAACCCATTTCAGTTCACAAAATTTGTGTGGCTTATCGAGAGAATATCACAAACTAAAAATTTACTATAAAGATATATTTTATATGTATGTAATATGTGGTTTATTGACTTGTAAACAAGGAAAGCTAGGTTGTCGAATATGCATTGTTCACGTGGTGACAACGAGACAAAGGAAGGGTCGTAGATACTTTTTTTCTCTGCTTTCTAGGTGTGCCATGAAAATTCTAATACTAATGACGTCGTTTAACGGCCTATCTCAAGCCGTTTTTGAATCCTTAATTCAAAAAGAGTGTCATAGTATTAAGCTTGCATTTGCAGGTAATGATGAAACGTTGCGTGAAGATGTTTGTGCTTTTGACCCAGACCTTATTTTATGTCCTTTCTTAAAACAACGAATCCCCAATGATATATGGCAAAAATATTTATGTATCATTTTGCACCCAGGAATTAAGGGAGATCGCGGTCCGTCTGCAATCGACTGGGCATTGATGCAGTCGCAACCGCTATGGGGAATGACTGCTTTGCAAGCTGACCAAGAAATGGATGCTGGTGCGATTTGGGCGAGCTTCGAGTTTGAAACACGATTGACTACAAAAGCTAGCTTGTACCGAGATGAAGTCACACAGGCTGCAATTCAGTGTGTCGATCAAGTCATCGACCAGTGCTTTCAACAAAGCTATGAGCCTCAACCTCTAGACTATTCTAGCCCTTCAATTATTGGTCGGTTGCAACCTTTGATGAAGCAGCATGATAGAGCAATCGATTGGCAGCGGGATAATGCGTTAACCATCGTCAGGAAAATCAACGCGGCAGATAGCTTTCCAGGGGTACGAGATAATCTTTTTGGTATTGAAGTGTCACTTTTCAATGCTTCTGTTATGGAAACTGTCACCACACGCGAACCCAAACAACTTGTTGCACAATCCAATGGTGCGATTGCTTTGAGTACAATTGACGGTGCGATATGGATCGGCCATTTAAAACAAGTGGGCGACCCATATTTTAAGTTACCCGCGGCATGGGTACTAAAGGGGCACCTCAGTGGAGCGCTTAATTTTGACTTAGCTGCGAATTCGGCATTTGATTTAATGGGGTTCGAAGAACTTCAATACCGTAGGGAAGGTGATATTGGCTATTTGCAGTTCAATTTCCACAATGGTGCGATGGGGACTCAGCAGTGCCGTCGTCTCTTAGCTGCCTATCAGCAAGTTAGCTTAACGGATGTCAAACTAATCGTACTCACCGGCGGTCGTGAATTTTGGTCGAACGGTATTCATCTGAACCACATTGAGGCCGCTGCGGATCCTGCTGCAGAATCTTGGAAAAATATCAATGCGATTAATGATATTGTAGAAGCGATTTTGACCAACCAGAAGCAATTAACAATTGCGGCTCTTGGAAGCAATGCTGGGGCTGGCGGCGTAATGATGGCATTGGCTTGTGACCATGTCGTAGCAAGAAAATCGGTGATGATGAATCCTCATTATCAATCTATGGGCTTATATGGTTCAGAGTATTGGACCTACAGCTTACCAAAACGCGTTGGGCAAAGTTTGGCCAAAGCGTTGACGACAGAATGTTTGCCAATTGGCGCGGTAAGGGCGCAAGCGATAAACTTGATTGACGCCTACCTTGATAGCAGTTATGAAAAGTTCGAAGGCCGCGTTGCGGCTCATTTGGCAGAATGGTTAGACAGCCTTTGTTTTGATACTCGTTTGCAAAATAAAAAACTAGACCGCGCTAAAGATGAGGCAGCAAAGCCTTTACAGCAATATCGAAATGAAGAACTCAAAGAAATGAAGCAATGTTTTGCAAGTGCTGAATATCATGAAGCTAGGCAAAGTTTTGTTTTTAAGCGAAGCTGTGGTCGTTTGCCTGCCCATTTACGTAAAGTTTTTGGGGTAGAATTAAGTCAAGTTAAGAAACTCGCCTAGTAAAATTTCGGTCTGCATCGTCCGTTAGGAAAAGGTCACAGCGTGAGTTATAGGGAGGTTGTTATGCATGATGAGCTGAATCTATTTTTAAATGAAATGGCTGACGTAAAACCATTGAAAGCAGATGAATTGCAGCCCGATATTCATCGAAATCAACTTGACGGAAATCTTGAGCAACGCCGTGCACAGGCTCAAGAAAGTGAATACCTAGCTAAGTTAACTACCGACATTGGTATGATAAAACCGGTAGAGCCGGATGCAATATTTGCCTATCAAGAGCAAGGCGTGCAGGGTGCCGTGTTTCGTAATTTAAAAAATGGTCACTATAAGTTTGAAACGCAATTAGATGTTCATGGCTATAAAGTGAAACAAGCCAGAGCAGCGGTCATAGACTATATTCTGAATATGAGTGAATTGGGGCAACGTTGTGCCTATATTATTCATGGTAAAGGTTATAAAAGTCAGCCTTTCCCTGGGGTGCTGAAGTCTTTTGTTTGTCATTGGTTGAGCGAAATGGAAGAAGTTCTTGCTGTACATTCTGCGCTTCGACAACACGGCGGAACCGGCGCAGTTTATGTCATGTTAGCCAAATCAGCGCAATCAAAAATTGATACGCGCGAGCAGAACCACAAGGGTGTTGGCTTTCGCTGAGTTTTAGTGATAATGAAAAGACCACGATAAAAAAGCCCGGATTGTACCGGGCTTTTTGCGTCTTTAATTGTGCTACCTGCTTACTGCTCTACCAACCACATTGGCGATTGGCAACCGTGTTTTGCTCATCTAACCACTTTTGCAACGGCTCGAAATAGTCAAGAACAGCTTTGGCATCCATTTCTTTCGTGCCGGTAACCGTGGCTAGAGCCTCTGGCCAAGGCTGGCTTGCGCCCATTTCTAGCATCGTATTCAATTTGGCTCCCGCTTCTTTATTCCCATAAATGCTGCAACGATGTACAGGACCTGTGTCGCCTGCAATATCACACAAAGATTTGTGGAATTGGAACTGAAGAATATGTGCAAGGAAGTATCGAGTGTAAGGTACATTGCCGGGTACATGATATTTTGCACCGGGGTCAAAGTCAGTCTCGCTACGAGCGACTGGAGCACTCACACCCTGATATTTTTCCCTTAGTTCCCACCATGCTTGGTTATATTGCTCTGGCGAAATTTCGCCGCTGAACACTTTCCACCGCCATTGGTCAATCATCAAGCCAAACGGTAAAAAGGCCACCTTGTCGAGTGCTTGCTTCATTAGTAACCCGATGTCCTTCGAGGCATCAGGAACCTGCTCGAGTAAACCAATTCTCTTTAAATATTTTGGTGTGATCGACAAAGCGACAACATCACCAATGGCTTCATGAAAACCGTCATTGGCGCTGTTTTTAAAGATAAATGGCTGGTTTTTATAAGCTCGTTGGTAGAAGTTATGGCCAAGTTCATGATGAATGACGGTAAACTCTTCTGCTGTTTTTTGAATACACATTTTAATGCGAATATCATCGGCATTATCTAGATCCCAGGCTGACGCATGGCAAACAACGTCGCGGTCTTGAGGTTGTATAAACAATGACCTTGTCCAGAATGTTTCTGGGAGTGGTTCAAAGCCAAGAGAAGTAAAGAAGCCTTCTGCTTGCTTGACCATCTTTTTCTCATCGTATTGATGTTCAGCAAGCAGTTGAGTCACGTCATATCCAGGGTCACCGTTTTCTGGAGCAACGGTCTCGTATATATTTCCCCAGCTTTGTGCCCACATATTTCCTAATAAGTGCGCTGGGATGGTGCCTTGATTGGGGGCAATTTCATCACCATATTCTTCATTGAGTTCACCACGAACATAGCAATGCAACGAGTCGTATAATGGTTTAACTTGGCCCCACAGACGGTCTAGCTCTGTAGAAAAAGCATCGGGATCCATGTCGTATTGGCTGCGCCATAACTCTGAAAGATTTTCGTAGCCAAGATCTTTGGCGCCTTCATTGGCAAGTTCAACTTCTCTTTTAAACAGTGGTCGCATTGGTTTGGATATTTCACGCCAGCCTTGCCAAACGCTTAAGAGTTCCTGCGGATCTTTTGATTTCGCCATAATTGCGGAAAGTTCGGGCAGTGTTAGGCACTTCCCATCTTCGCGGCAAAGCTTTCCTTTGCCATAAAGTCCGTTTAGATCGGCACTGATACTCGCGAGTTCTGCGTTCTTTACTGGATCAAGTGGCGCTGGTAATACTAATGAACTTCTTAGTTTGTCGAGTTTTCGTGCGTTAATTGGGTCCAATTTGAGGTGCGCATACTGAGAGGCTTCCGTGGCAAGCTTTACTGAGGCAGCAGTCACTTTTTCGCCAACAGACGCTGCTAAACTTGCAGTGTCTTCGGTAATAAAATTGCTATAAATCCATTCTGCTCGATTGGCTTCAATCGATAATTGCGCTAACTCTTTTTCGGCATTATTGATAAATGCCAAGGCATCATCCTTGGTTTTTGGTATTTGCGTTTCAACTGCTGACTTTAAAGGTTGAGGCTTGGTGACTTGTGTTGCTTCCTCATTACCGCACGCAGATACTGCGACTGATAGTGCAACGATGACCGCCAATTTTTTTGGCGCTGTAGTTATTGTTTTCATGAAAACATTCCTTGGTTTGTTGACGCAGGCATTCTAAATGAATTGTGTTCACTTGTAATCTTTCGCTAGGTTACAAACGGGACGCAGTATAAGAGAACGGAACTCACAATAAAGGGTACTTAGCTGATTCGTCTTACACTTGTAACGGATTTGGTTTGACATCATTTAGTGTAACGTTTAATTTAAACGAGTGTTTTAATCAAACTAATATATAGGGTGACAGATGGCTAGCCGCTCAGATACAAAAACTAGAATATTGGACGCAGCTGAGAAACTGTTTGCTGAAAGAGGGTTTTCAGAAACATCGTTACGACTCATAACCAGTAAAGCTGAAGTGAACCTTGCTTCAGTAAATTATCACTATGGCTCTAAAAAGGAGCTTATTCGTGCAGTATTGGCTCGGTACCTAGACGTTTTTATGCCGTCAGCGCAAAGGGCTATTGCTGATATGCCTAAAAACGGGCAGACAATGGACGATATCTTTGGTGCCCTTGTTCAGCCATTACTCGAGTTGAATAAACTAAGAGCTGATGGTACGACGGTATTCTTACAACTGTTAGGGCGAGGTTATATCGAAAGCCAAGGCCACCTGCGCTGGTTTATTACAACCCATTATGGTGGACACCTCGACTTCTTTGTCAAAGCCGTAGCATCGTGTGTTCCCCACGTACCCCAAGTAGATATTTTTTGGCGATTACATTTCACACTCGGCACCGTGGTATTCACAATGGCATCGGCTGATGCACTAAATGAAATTGCTGCTGCAGATTTTGATGAACATAATGATATTGAAGCTGTTATCCGTAAAGTTATCCCTTATATTGCTGCGGGTGTTAGTGTGCCTGCTCCGAACGCAATCCTGGAGTGATTATGACTATTTTCTTAGTACTATTGCTGTGTGTGGTTGTGATATTTACAGTCCGCAGTATTCGAATGCAACTCATTACTCAGCCGATATTTAAGTTTTTCAAAAAAGTGCTTCCGCCATTATCTAGTACAGAGAAGGAAGCAATGGAAGCAGGGGATGTATGGTGGGAAGCTGAGCTGTTTAAGGGGAAGCCAAAATGGGAAACACTTCATGCCTATGGCAAACCTGCTTTAACCGAGGAAGAGAAAGATTTCATCGATAATGAAGTGATGACTGCTTTAACGATGATTGATGATTACGATATCAATCAAAAGCGTAAAGATTTGCCTCCCAAGTTATGGAAGTACTTTAAAAGCAAGGGCTTTTTTGCGCTTATCATTCCGAAGAAGTATGGCGGTAAAGAGTTTTCTGCGTATGCGAATTCAACCATCGTCAGTATGCTTGGTAGTCGCAGTGTTACAGCAGCAGTCACGGTTATGGTGCCAAATTCTTTGGGGCCTGGTGAGCTTCTTACCCATTACGGCACCCAAGAGCAAAGAGAACGTTGGTTACCTGCATTGGCGTCCGGTGAGGAAATTCCATGCTTTGCTTTGACTGGGCCTGAAGCGGGTTCGGACGCTGGCGCGATTCCAGACATCGGCGTGGTTTGCAAACAAGATTACGAAGGGGAAGAGGTACTCGGATTAAAACTAACTTGGGATAAACGCTATATTACTCTTGCGCCAGTTGCGACTGTACTCGGGTTAGCTTTTCAAATGAGAGACCCTGACGGCTTACTTGGAGATAAAGTTGAGCTGGGTATTACCTGTGCACTGATCCCAACGGCTCATGATGGTGTTGAAATAGGTCGACGTCATAACCCATTGAACATGGCCTTTATGAACGGGACGACAAAAGGTAAGGATGTATTCATTCCTCTTGATTGGATCATTGGTGGGTCACAATATGCCGGTAAAGGCTGGAGAATGCTTGTTGAATGCTTATCTGCTGGCCGCGGAATTTCACTCCCAGCATTAGCGACTGCATCTGGCCATGTTGCGACGAAAACCACAACGGCTTATGGCTATGTTCGCAAACAATTTGGGTTATCAATTGCTAACTTTGAAGGTGTACAAGAAGCGCTCGCTCGGATTATTGCGAATACATACCAGCTTGAAGCCGCTCGCCGTTTGACGACGACAGGCATAGACTTAAAGGTGAAACCGTCAGTTGTAACAGCCATTGCAAAATACCATATGACTGAGCTTGGTCGTGATGTAGTCAACGATGCCATGGATATTCAGTCGGGTAAGGGCATACAGCTTGGGCCGAAAAACTATTTAGGGTATGGCTATCAAGCGCTTCCCATTTCAATTACGGTCGAAGGTGCAAATATTTTAACCCGTAGTTTAATGATTTTTGGACAAGGCGCGACTCGATGTCATCCTTATGTCTTGGCAGAAATGGAAGCTGCTGGAATGACTGATGAACAACGCGGTCTAGAACGGTTTGACGATTTACTGGTCGGTCATATTGGGTATGCGGCTAGAAATGCGTTGAGTGCTTTCTTGAATGCATTGACCGGGAGCCGATTTGTCAGCACTCCCGTGGCTGGCGAAACGCAAAGTTATTATCGACATATGACTCGTTTTTCGGCAGCGCTTGCATTGCTGACCGATACTTCAATGCTGATGTTGGGTGGAGATCTGAAAAGAAAAGAGATGCTTTCCGCTCGAATGGGTGATGTACTCAGTCAGCTATATTTAGGCTCTGCCACATTAAAGCATTTTGAAGATAATGGGCATCAACTGGAAGAGCTGCCAATTGTTAAACATGTCATGGAGACTCGATTGCACTTGGCTGCGCAAGCATTGCAAGAAACGATTCGCAATTTCCCAAATAAAGCCGTGAAATTGTTATTGCGCGTTTTAGTATTCCCACTTGGGAATCATTTCAAAAAGCCTTGTGATAACAGCGTGACAAGCGTTGTTAAATCAATGTTGAAACCAGGACCGACACGTGACCGCTTAACTCATCTTTGTCCTGAATTTGACGGAGATAAAGGAGGGATTGCTGAAGTTGAAAACGCGTTCATTGCACAATATAAATGTCGCCACATTCAACAAAAAATTAAAGAAGCGCAGAAGCAGGGGCGTCTCGCATCCAAAATGGTGACTACTGATTTGTATAACGCTGCGTTAGATTTGAAACTTATCGATCAAGCAGAGCTTGAACAACTCTTACAGGCCGAAGCACTGCGCAAAGAAGCTGTTTTAGTTGATGATTTTGAGAAGTTAAAGTAACAATATATCATTGGTGTTGAGACACAAAAAAGGTACGCATTTGCGTACCTTTTTTTGTTGAGCAAATTAGGATTTACGCAACGATCAGTACTTTACAAGTGTTGGTTCCACCAATGGTTTCCATTGCGTCACCTTTCGTCATTAAGACCATATCACCTGTTTTCAAGTAACCCTGTTCAACAACGGCTTCAAGTGCTTTTTTAGCAAGCTCATCTGCAGAGTGAACGGTTGAGTCAAAGTATACAGGTTGCACACCACGATAGAGTGCCATTTTAGCGAGTGTTGTTTGATGTCTAGAAAGTGCCAAAATCGGTAGCGCTGAGCTGATGCGTGACATTAATTGCGGTGTTGCACCTGATTCAGTCAAAGCTACGATAGCTTTAACGCCTTCTAAATGGTTTGCGGCATACATAGTCGATAGTGCAATCGTTTCTTCTACAGAAGAGAATTGCTGATCAAGTCTATGTTTTGACACTTGTACACTTGGGTGTGCTTCTGCGCCAATACAGACATTTGCCATCGCTTTTACAGTTTCTTCAGGGAAGTCACCTGCAGCTGTTTCCGCGCTGAGCATCACTGCGTCAGTTCCATCGAGTACAGCGTTAGCGACATCCATAACCTCTGCACGAGTTGGCATTGGGCTGGTAATCATTGACTCCATCATTTGAGTCGCTGTAATTACACTTTTATTCAGTTGACGAGAGCGGCTGATCAATTTCTTTTGCACGGCGACTAATGCAGCATCACCAATTTCGACACCTAAATCACCACGGGCAACCATGACAGCGTCAGATGCAATGATGACGTCATCCATTGCTTCATCACTAACTACGGCTTCTGCGCGTTCTACTTTAGATACGATAAGGGCTTTGCTTCCGGCGGCAACAGCTAGCTCACGTGCATAATTAAGGTCTGCGCCACTGCGCGGAAAAGAAACGGCTAGGTAATCAACACCGATCTGAGCAGCGGTTAAGATGTCACGCTTGTCTTTTTCTGTTAAAGCTGCAGCCGATAAGCCACCACCTTGTTTGTTAATGCCTTTATTGTTCGATAAAGGACCTGCAACAGTTACGGTGGTGTTTACTTTTTTGCCTTCGACGCTATCAACACGTAGTTGTACGCGGCCATCATCAAGCATAAGAATGTCACCAATAGAAACATCAGAAGGCAACTCTTTATAGTCGATACCAACTTGGTTCTCGTCTCCTTCGCCTTTTTCCAGGTCGGCATCAAGAACAAAGGGTTGGCCAAGATCGAGGTGAACTTTCTTATTATCTTTGAAAGTTGAAACTCGAATCTTTGGTCCTTGTAGATCACCTAAAATTGCAACATGAACACCAAGCTCTTTTGCAATTGCTCGGGTTTGATCTGCACGTAGTTGATGGTCTTCAGGGGTACCGTGTGAAAAGTTGAGTCGAACAACATTAGCGCCAGCTTTGATAATGCGGCGTAAATTATCGTCACGATCGGTCGCGGGGCCTAGCGTAGTTACGATTTTGGTTCTGCGGAACATGATTTACTCCGTTAAGTTTAAATAATTCTGAGCTCATAATATCAGACATTACCCCAAAGTGTAGGAAACTTACCAACAAAGTGATCTATCTCAATGTTTGTTTTTGTGACGTACCGCTTATTTAAGAATGTAATAACGGAGACATAGTCCATATGTCTCCAGTTACAAACAGGAAGAGAATTACAAAATTGGATCTTTGTTAATGCGAGATTCCTTTAAAACTTCTTTGACACGTTTCAAACTGTCACGGAAACGTGGCCCACGGCGCAATGTAAAGCCTGTTGCTAACACATCGATAGTGACGAGTTGCGCTAAACGTGACGCCATAGGTAGGTACATATCTGTGTCTTCAGGGACTTCCATCGTTACAGGCAATGTACATTCGGTAGATAAAGGCGAATTGCGTGCTGTAATGCCAATAACGGCTGCGCCGTTCTCTCTAGCAAGGCGAGCAATATCAATGAGAGACTTTGTTCTACCTGTATGCGAGATGAGTACGACGACATCACCTTCATTACTGTTGATACAGCTCATACGCTGCATGAGAACGTCATCAAAACAGATGACAGGGACATTAAATCGGAAGAACTTGTTCTGCGCATCATGGGCAACAGCTGCTGACGCTCCAAGGCCGAAAAATGAAATCTTTTTCGCTTGAGTCAAAATATCAACCGCTTTGTTAATTGCAGCAGTATCAAGGCTTTGTCGCGCAGTATCTAGCGAAGCCATCGACGACTCAAAAATTTTTGTCGTATAGGAGTCTGGTGAGTCATCTTCTTCGACGTGACGACTCACATATGGAGTACCATTAGCGAGGCTTTGCGCCAAGTGTAATTTAAAGTCTGGAAAGCCTTTAGTATCTAGTCTGCGACAAAAGCGATTCACCGTAGGTTCACTGACATCTGCCATTTTGGCCAGGGTCGCAATGCTCGAGTGTATCGCTGTTTGGGGGGATGCTAAAATGACTTCAGCGACTTTGCGTTCTGACTTACTAAAGTGGGTGAGGCTCTTTTGAACCTTTTCTAGGGTATTCATACGCGTGTGTCCGCTCATCTCGTAAATGTAGTTATAATGGTGTAAGAGGGTAATACATTAATAATAGGGTAAAAATTTTGTTGTATTGTCTCTTCTCGTAAACTTTTTATACAAAATTTACGAATGTTATTACTGCGAACAGTAATTTAGGCACAAAAAATAATAACAGATCTTGGTTGAGGATGACTAGATAGTGTTCGTCAGCAAAATTACAAAAATTGATGCATTTCGCATTTTCTGTTGTTATATTACAACAATTGCAGGCATTTCTTTATATTAACGAAGCGCACCATCAATTAGGAGAGTGTAAGGCAATGGGCAAAGCAACATTAGAGTCTAAAGCATGTGACTTTGTGCTTTTTGGCACCAAAGGTGATCTTGCAAGGCGTAAGTTGTTACCTTCTTTATACCAGCTAGATAAAGCAAATTTACTGAATGCTCAAACTAAAGTTATTGGGGTTGCGAAAGACCCATTCACCACCACTGATTTTAGAGGGATTGTTGAAACTGCATTAAAAACATTTGTAAAAGACGAGCTCTGTGAAGATACCGTGGCGCGATTTCTTAAGCGCTGTCATTACGTTGGTACAAACTTCACTGAGTCTGAAGGCTATCAAGCATTTCACCAGTTGTTAAAGCCTGAAGAGCGCGTGATGGTGAATTACTTTGCCACTCCCCCAGCCATCTTCGGTGACATTTGTCGTTGTTTGAGTGAACAAAACCTCATCCACTCTGATACCCGTGTGGTACTCGAAAAACCGATTGGTGCAGATTTAGCCTCATCTAAAGTCATTAATGATCAAGTCTCAACTTACTTTAATGAAAACCAAGTCTATCGAATCGATCACTACCTCGGAAAAGAAACCGTTCAGAATTTGATTGCCCTGCGTTTTGCAAATTCGCTTTTTGCTTCGAAATGGGACAATCGAACCATAGATCATGTGCAAATTACGGTAGCAGAGGAAGTTGGGATCGAAGGCCGCTGGGGATATTTTGATAAAGCAGGCCAAATGCGCGATATGATTCAGAATCATTTATTGCAAGTGTTAACACTGGTGGCAATGGATCCGCCAGTGAACCTCGATGCGGACAGTATTCGTGACGAGAAGGTAAAAGTGCTCAAGTCCTTGAGACCGATTAATGAAGATAACGTTTACGAGAACACAGTTCGTGGCCAGTACACCGCTGGCTTTTTGAAGGGAGCGCCGGTACCGGGCTACCTAGAAGAAGAAGGCGCGAACTTGAAGTCTCATGCCGAAACGTTTGTAGCCCTCCGAGTTGATATCGATAATTGGCGTTGGGCTGGTGTTCCTTTTTACCTTCGAAGTGGTAAAAGAATGCCGTTTAAGAGTTCGGAAATTGTGGTGTACTTTAAGAACCCACCACACAATCTTTATAAATCAAATTATCGCAACCTTCCTGCAAATAAATTGACGATTCGTTTGCAGCCGCACGAAGGTGTTGAAATTCAAATGATGAATAAAGTTCCTGGCCTTGAGCAGAAGCAAAGATTGCAGACCACGAAACTCGATTTAAGTTTTTCGGATACCTTTAAGAATGAACGGATTGCAGATGCTTATGAACGTTTATTACTTGAAGCCATGCTTGGAAACCAAGCTCTATTTGTCCGCCGAGACGAAGTCGAGCAAGCATGGACATGGGTTGATGGCATCATTCAATCTTGGGATGAGAGTAGCGAAAAACCAAAGCCTTACCCCGCAGGAACATGGGGTCCCGTCGCATCTGTTGCATTAATTGCCAAAGATGGCCGTTCTTGGGACGAGTAGGATAAGAACATGATTAAAGAATCCGTATTTAAATCTTTTGATAACGCGCAAGCACTTGCTGATAAGCTTGCAGACAAAATAGCACAACAATTGCAAGAAGCAGTCGACAAACGCGGAAGCGCCAGCCTTGTCGTTTCTGGTGGTTCGACACCAATATTGCTATTTAAGGCGTTATCTAAAAAGGTAATCGATTGGAATGAAGTTTATGTCACGTTAGCCGATGAGCGTTGGGTAGACATTAACGATGACGCGTCTAATGAAGCCATTGTTAAAGAATATTTAATTAGAAAACGAGCCGCGAGCGCCAAATTCCAAGGCTTAAAGAATATGTTTGTGTCTCCTGAAACCGGTTGCAAAATGGCAGTAGATAAACTGTCGCATATTCATCAACCATTTGATGTTGTCGTGCTTGGTATGGGAAATGACGGTCACACCTGTTCTTGGTTTCCCTGTGCTGCTGAAATAGATGACGCGCTACAAACTAAAAGCCAATGTGTCGCTGTAAACCCAACCACAGCTCCCCATGCAAGAATCAGCTTATCGAAATCAGCGGTACTGAACAGTAAGCAAATATATTTACATATTGTCGGTGAACAAAAGTTATCTGTATACCGAGAAGCTCTTCAAAACGAAGATGCGAAACAGATGCCGATTCGAGCCGTTTTAGCCCAGCACAAAACACCTGTTGACGTGTTTTGGAGCGTTTAAGGAGGCCTTATGAATACGGTCGTACAAGAAGTCACCGATAGAATTATTGCAAGAAGCAAAGCCAGTCGTGCTGTGTATTTGCAAGCGTTAGAAGAAGCCCGAGCACAAGGTGTTCATCGCTCAGCGTTAAGCTGTGGTAATTTGGCACATGGTTTTGCAGCGTGTCAGCCAGATGATAAAAATGCTTTAAGGCAACTAACTAAATCTAATATTGGCATCGTTAGTGCGTTTAATGACATGCTATCGGCACATCAGCCTTATGAGAATTATCCGCAACAGTTAAAAGAAGCTTGTGCAGCTGTCGGTAGCGTTGCACAAGTTGCAGCTGGTGTTCCTGCGATGTGTGATGGGGTGACCCAAGGTCAGCCGGGCATGGAGCTTAGTCTTTTAAGTCGAGAAGTCATTGCAATGTCTACGGCGGTTGGCCTTTCACATAACATGTTTGACGGTGCTTTGTTATTGGGTATATGCGACAAAATTGTCCCTGGATTACTTGTCGGCGCCTTAAGCTTTGGTCATTTACCTATGTTATTTGTTCCGGCCGGGCCAATGAAGTCGGGGATCCCAAATAAGCAAAAGGCTGCGGTTCGCCAGCAATTTGCACAGGGAAAGGTTGACCGTGCTGCTTTATTAGAAGCGGAGTCGGCGTCCTACCATAGTGCGGGTACGTGTACCTTTTATGGTACTGCAAATAGCAACCAACTGATGTTAGAAGTGATGGGGCTGCAATTGCCTGGATCGTCATTTGTAAACCCAGATGACCCATTGCGGACAGCGTTAACTGAAATGGCGGCAAAGCAAGTATGCCGACTCACGGATGCAGGGACACAATATACACCGATCGGAAAGATCGTCGATGAAAAAGCTGTCGTTAATGGTATTGTGGCTTTGCTTGCAACCGGTGGTTCAACGAATTTAACCATGCATATTGTGGCTGCGGCCAGAGCTGCTGGAATCATTGTAAATTGGGACGATTTTTCAGAATTATCTGCGGCGGTTCCTTTACTCGCTAGAGTGTACCCAAATGGTCAAGCTGATATCAATCACTTCCATGCAGCGGGAGGGATGGCATTTTTGATCCGTGAACTGCTTGATGCGGGGCTGCTCCATGAGGATGTCGAGACAGTTGCTGGTTTTGGGCTTTTGCGTTACACCCAAGAACCAAAGCTGATTAATGATGAGCTAGTTTGGGTCGATGGGCCTAAGAAGAGTTTAGATCATGAAGTCTTAACTGGTGTAACAACCCCTTTTCAGGTCAATGGTGGTTTAAGCTTGTTAACTGGTAATTTAGGTCGTGCTGTGATTAAGGTTTCAGCAGTACAGCCAGAGCATCGGATTGTAGAAGCACCAGCGGTTGTTATTAATGATCAGAATGAGTTGGATGCATTATTCAAACAAGGCAATTTGAACAAAGATTGTGTTGTCGTTGTAAAAGAGCAGGGGCCTAAAGCGAATGGCATGCCTGAGCTGCATAAATTAACACCTATCCTCGGAACCATTCAGGATAAAGGTTTTAAAGTTGCGTTATTGACAGATGGTCGAATGTCGGGAGCCTCAGGGAAAGTGCCTGCCGCAATACACCTTACGCCTGAAGCGATTGATGGCGGATTAATTGCAAAAATACAGGATGGCGATTTGATTCGGATCAACGCTGAAACTGGAGAATTAACTTTGCTTGTAGAAGAGCGAGAGTTAACGCAAAGAGTTGCCGCTGCATCACAGCACCTAAGAAATCATGTTGGTATGGGAAGAGAGTTGTTTAGTGCGCTTAGAGCAAATTTAAGCAGCCCAGAAACTGGTGCGCGTTGCACACATACTGTAGATGAAAAATATGAGCCTGAAGGATACTAGAATGGAAAATAATAACTGGAAGGTACAACCTCAGGATATTTTTAAACGCAGTCCAATTGTGCCAGTGATGGTCATTCATAAAATAGAGCATGCAGTGCCATTAGCGAAAGCCCTTGTTGCCGGTGGTATTAGCGTACTTGAAGTAACACTGCGAACGCCTTGTTCTCTTGAAGCGATTTCTAAAATTGCCAAAGAGGTTCCAGAAGCGATAGTTGGTGCTGGAACAATTTTAAATGAGTCTCAGCTGGCAGACGCCCAAGAAGCAGGCGCACAATTTGCTATAACTCCGGGTGCAACTGAAGAGCTTTTAAAAGCAGGCATTGCTGGCCAAGTACCATTAATCCCCGGTGTTGCAAGTATTTCTGAGGTGATGGCTGGTATGTCTCAAGGCTATAGTCATTTTAAATTCTTTCCTGCTGAAGCATCTGGTGGTGTAAAAGCTTTAAAAGCATTTTCAGGCCCTTTGGCAAATATACGTTTTTGCCCAACCGGTGGGATTACCCCAAGTAACTATCGAGACTATTTAGCATTAGGCAATGTCGACTGTATTGGTGGCAGTTGGATTGCGCCTACAGATGCGATGGAGATTGGCGATTGGGAGCGAATTACTCAGTTATGCAAAGATGCCGTAAATGGTATCAAAGCATAAGTCATGGGTTTGATTGGCTCAGCGATTTAAGTAGAGAAGTCCGCATTTAGCGGACTTTTTTGTTAACGGTTTTTAGATGCCAAACATTAAAAGAAAAGAGATTAGATTATTGAATTGGGCTGCCGGATCTTTCTTGCACCACGTGTGCAGCTGACGTTAATTCTAAAGAAAACTAAAACGGAAAAGGGTGTGCTGAACAAGAATTATAACTGTTGATGTAAACTTGGTGAGCCCATCTTAAATCCATTAAAAAACCGCCATCAGGCGGTTTTTTAATTGGGAACTAGTGATGATTATTTAGCGTTCATCAATGCAACGGCATTATCTAGCATACGGTTGCTGAAGCCCCACTCGTTATCGTACCAAGCCATCACTTTAATCAAACGACCGTTGACACGTGTTTGTGTGGCATCGAAGTTTGAAGAGAATGGGTTATGGTTAAAGTCAATTGAAACCAATGGCTCTTTGTTAACCGCAAGCACTTCACTCATCGGCGCTACTTGTGCTGCTTTTTCTATAATTGCATTCACTTCTTCAACGGTGGTATCACGCGATGCCACAAAAGAAAGATCAACTAAAGATACATTTACAGTTGGTACTCGAACGGCTAAACCGTCGAACTTACCCTGCAACTCTGGAACCACCAATCCAACAGCCGCCGCCGCACCTGTTTTGGTCGGGATCATCGACATTGCCGCTGCACGGGCACGTCGTAAATCTGTATGGTAAACATCAGATAGACGTTGATCGTTTGTATAAGCGTGAATGGTTGTCATGAGACCTGATTCAATACCAAGCTCATCATTCAGAGGTTTTGCGAATGGCGCAAGACAATTGGTGGTGCAAGAGGCATTTGAAATCACGGTCATTTCAGAGCTTAAAACTTCATTGTTTACGCCATATACGACTGTTGCATCAACATTTTTGCCTGGGGCTGAAATAATTACTTTTTTGGCGCCTGCGTCAAGATGTGGCTGAACAGATTCTTTCGAAGTGAATATGCCTGTACACTCAAAAACAACGTCTACATTTAATTCCGCCCAAGGAAGCTTCGATGGATCGCGCTCTTGGAACGTTAAGATTTTGTCATCATTGACGTAGATCGCTTCTTCGTCATGATCAACTTTAGCATTGAAACGACCATGTACAGAATCGTACTTGGTCAAGTGAGCGTTAATCGACGCATCACCCAAGTCGTTTAATGCAACGATTTGGATTGGGTAATCCTTTTCGCTCTCGTATAGTGCTCTAAGTACGTTTCTACCAATACGGCCATAACCGTTAATTGCAACACGGATAGTCATCTCATATCCCTCAAGTAAAGAAAAAAATCATCTGGTAGTAAAATTACCAAATTGTCAGTGTTCGTCAAGCTGATTCGCAAATATCGCTGATTTATTGTCTTTATTTTGGTGTTTTTACAACATTGATCGCATTTTGGCTGGTATTTGAATTCCAAAAGTCTAATTTTGTAATTCGAATTACTTATAGTTTGTGACTTGTGTCTTGAAAAAGTTGCTTGGATGAACTGCTCGCAAAATTGCCGTTTTGAAGGGATTGAATGAGATCCAGGGCCTGTTGATCTAGGTGTGCCGCCAGCTTACGATTTCCTTGAACTAGCGCCATCATTTGTGGCTCAGAAACTTTTTTGCCACTCAGCAAAATACTTGCTCGAGTGGTTAAATAGCTCATTTCAAAATCTTGCTGTAAACGGTAGGTGTCGGCAAGACCGAGTAACCAACTCGAATCTATTTCATGTTCACTTGAGTTCATGAGTGCCTGAAGATAAATGTTTTGGGCTCGCCTTGGATTGAACTTTAAATAATAGGCTGCAAGATGACCCAAAATCATTGGGTTCTTGATTTGTTTATTATTTTCAAGTGTTAACAATTGATCTAACGCATCTAAATCATTGAGCCTCGACCAGTGATAGTAAGCGAGTAATGGACTTGAGCTATTCTTGGTCGATTGTTGAAGTTGTTGCAAGTTTTGTCCACTAATGCCGTACGCCTTTAGCCGGTCATTGGTACGCTCCGTGTGGATGATATGCTGCACACCAGATGCAAGCCCCATACAAGCATTGTAGTTTTCTAGATTGATGAGCAGTTTGTATTTGTCTTCGTCATTTGGGTTTTGAGTCTTTTTGATTTGTAATCGGTGGCGGATCAGGTCACCGCGCTCAAATCTGCACCAACTGTCTTTGTGAAGATCAGAACATAGCTCTGGATTTTTATTACAAATAATATTTGTATTACGACCATTGTCGCATCCAAAAAGCACTATTAGCAGCGAGAATATTAGAAATGATTTAAATATTACAAGATTATTGGTCATATTCAGTTTAATCATGAATTTTATTAAATAATACTACAGCTTTACTGCGAATATCTTACTGGCTAGAGCCGATTTATTTCATTACAATAGCGCCGACCAAATAGAGGGTAAACCCCCAATTTTAAGAAGAGTCCGTTAAGGATTATTGGTCTTTTCAATTTGTTACTCAAACCTTTCTACTAACAGATGTAGAAAAATGAGATAAAGGATCTGTAATGAGCGCTGATAAACACCTACAAAGTTGGCAAGAACGTTTCGAGATGGCTGAGGCAATGCAGCCATTACTAGGGAAACTATATAGAAATCAGGGCGTAGAGGTCATGATCTTTGGTCGACCATTATTGAATGCGTCTACTATTGATATTATTAAAGCGCATCGTTTGGTTCGCCGTCATGTCGGCAACAAGTTACGCCTTCGTGAAAGCTTCCCTTTTGTAGAGGCGTTAAGCAAGCTCGCGGTGAAGCAGTGTAAAGTAGATATCGGTAAACTTGCAGTTAACTACTGGGAGAACCATAGCGATGTAAGCGAAATTCAAGCTTATATGGCTGAGCAGTTAGAACAAGCGATTGACGAAAGCGATGCCACTGAAGAAAGAGATGTTGTCCTCTACGGGTTTGGTCGTATTGGACGTTTGTTAGCTCGCCTGCTCATTGAAAAAACAGGTAAAAGCAACAAAATGCGCCTGAGAGCAATTGTGCTTCGTGGTGGTCGTAAGGGCGATTTGGAAAAACGTGCGAGTTTGCTACGTCGCGATTCTGTCCACGGTCCATTCAATGGCAGCGTTGAAGTCGATGAAGAAAACAATGCAATCATTGCGAACGGTACCTACATTCAAGTGATCTACGCAAACTCTCCGGACGAAGTCGACTACACAAAATATGGCATTAACAATGCACTTGTTGTCGATAACACTGGTATTTGGAAAGATGAAGCCGGTCTAGGCTTGCACCTGAAGTCTCCTGGCGCATCAAAAGTTTTGTTGACTGCACCAGCTAAAGGTGAAATTAAAAACGTCGTACTTGGTGTTAATGACGGTGATATTTTAGATAGTGATGCGATAGTGTCTGCTGCAAGTTGTACAACCAACGCAATCACGCCAGTGTTAAAAGCTGTGAATGATAAATATGGCATTGTGAACGGCCACGTTGAAACCATTCATTCATACACTAACGATCAAAACTTGATTGATAACTACCACAAAGCAGATCGTCGCGGTCGTAGTGCACCACTAAATATGGTGATCACAGAAACGGGTGCTGCAAAAGCTGTGGCTAAAGCGCTTCCTGTATTGGCAGGTAAGTTGACGGGTAACGCGATTCGTGTTCCTACGCCGAACGTTTCTATGGCGATTATCAGCATTAATCTAGAATCGGATACGAGCAAGGAAGATTTGAACGAGTATCTGAAGAATACAGCGCTGCATTCTCCGCTACAGAATCAAATTGATTTTACTGAGTCGACAGAAATCGTATCGAGTGATTTAGTTGGTTCGCGTCATGCGGGTGTCGTTGATTCAAAAGCGACAATTGCTGATGGTAACCGAGCTATACTTTATGTTTGGTATGACAATGAATTTGGTTATAGCTGTCAGGTTGTGGGTGTCATGCAAAAAATGCTGAACTTAAACTGCCTATCGTTACCTGCGTAACCTTTTATGGCATAAAGTCAGTACAATGCTGACCTTTAAGTAAACTGAAAGGGCTGTTCATCTGATGAATAGCCCTTTTTTTTGACTGGCTGGATAAGTTGCAAGGTTATTTTCATAACTGTCAGTAAATCTCTGTTAGACTTTTATGTTCCATGATTTATAGGAATATAAAGTGCTTGCCCATCATACTTCTCAACTCAACACACTTTTTGGTTTTGATGAATTTCGAACCGAGCAATGGCAGGTTATCGAGCGGTTGTTGGCCGGTGAGTCTTGCCTCGCCGTTTTTCCAACTGGGGCCGGCAAATCATTGTGCTACCAATATAGTGCGACTCAGTTAGTTTCATTAACTTTAGTTGTGTCTCCGTTATTGGCGCTAATGAAAGATCAGCTTTCTTTCCTTTGCTCGAAAGGTATTCCAGCGGCAAGTATTGATTCTTCCATGACGCCAGACCAGGTCCGGCAAGTAATGCATCAGGTAAAATCAGGTGCAGTCAAAATCTTAATGGTTTCGGTCGAACGATTTAAGAATGAAAGGTTTAGGCAGTTTATTCAAACTGTACCAATTTCAATGCTCGTGGTTGACGAAGCTCACTGTATTTCAGAGTGGGGCCATAATTTCAGACCCGATTATTTGAAATTGCCAAATTTAAGGCAAGCCCTAAAGATCCCGCAAGTTCTTTTACTCACAGCGACAGCGACTGATAAAGTGAAAGCAGACATGGCCGAGCGTTTTTCAATCTCCTCAGAAGCCATCATTCAGACCGGGTTTTATCGTCCTAATTTGTCTTTAGAAATTGTTCCAGCAAACCAACAGGAGAAAGAGGAAAGGTTAACATCTTTATTGTTAACGCAATCCCAGCATGCGGGCATTGTTTATGTTACTCAACAGCAAACTGCCGAAAACGTAGCAAAAATGCTTATCGAGAACGGTTTGGTCGCGGCAGCGTATCACGCCGGTTTGCCTCTTGAAGTTCGTGAGAATATTCAAAACCAATTCATGCTGGGCCAAGTAAAAATCGTGGTCGCGACGATTGCATTTGGAATGGGAGTGGATAAGTCAAATATTCGCTTTGTTGTTCACTATGATTTACCTAAATCTATAGAAAACTATAGTCAGGAAATTGGAAGAGCAGGGCGAGATGGCTTGCCGTCGCAGTGCGTCATCCTAGCCAATTTGGATGGGCTAACAACGCTGGAAAACTTCGTCTACGGGGATACTCCCGAACCGCAAGCGATACAACGCCTGATTACGTTAATTCAGCATGAGACTGTTGAGAATGAATGGGAATGTCAGCTGAGCACATTGTCAATGGAAACCAATATTAAGCAATTACCATTAAAGACATTATTGGTTCAAATGGAGCTTATGGGGGTACTCACTCCCAAATACACTTATTTTGCTGACTTTAAATACAAATTCATTGCTGAACAATCACACATTCTGTCAAAGTTTCAGGACGAGCGGCGCACATTCTTAATGCATATCTTTGAGCAAACAAATTTCAAACGGGTGTGGGGAACGCTTTCTGCCGAGGGGCTATATAGTCGCTTTGGTTACCCTCGTTCTCGAGTTGTTGCAGCTTTAGAGTATCTAAATGAAAAAGGTTTCATTGAAATTGATGCAAAAAAGTCAACCGATGTTTTTGGTGTTGATCTAAGCTTACTGGCTGATAAATCACAAAGTGATGGCAAACTTGATTGTGCTAACGTTGCGCATTTAGGCGTCGAGATGAATGCAAGCAATAGTGTCTTTGAACTCTTGGTTCGTTATAGCGAGCACAAAGAAATAAAAGAGCTTCAGCGATTAGAGCAGCTTGTTAATATGTTTCAATCTAAGCATTGTTTAAGTCAGGCATTTGCGAATTACTTTGGTGATTATCAAGTGTCAACTGAATGTGGCCATTGTAGCGTCTGCTTAGGAAATGTGGCTACACTTGGGTATTCACAGCTTCATGCTTGGCCCACGGATACCGAGTTGATTGCCAAAATTGAAGCCGTACACGGTTTAATAGGGCAAAGGCATTACAGGTTTAGCAATCGTGCCAAAGCATTGTATTTAGCAGGTTTAAGTTTACCTCAGTGGCGGAAACTGGGGATAACTAAGCTTGCAGGCTTTGCGAGTTGTCACCAGTTACGATTTGCTGAGATAGTCAAAAAAGTAAATCAGTTATTTCCCCTTTAGGAGGATTTCGTGAAAACAGATGTTGATAAAATGCTAGAAAAGCACGAACAGCTGACTCATTCGGAAGGGATGAAGGTTGTCTCTCATACGCAAAGAGAAGAGGGTGACTGGGTATTGCAAACTCTGATGATTGAAGGGTGTAGTGCACCGTTTAAGTATAAAAGAACGAAGCGCTTTCGTTCGCTTGAAGGGCAAAAAGTGAATCTAACTTATTATCCGAGTACGCAAACGGTTGCTGGTTTTGATGTGGAAGTGATGAACGTTGTCCGTGTAAAGCGATTTTAGAGGCTATATTTAAAAGGTCTGTATTGAAAAGATAACCTTGTCATTCTCGAAGTTGAGGTGTTGAACCACATCTAACTTCTACAAGATTTTACTCAATATCATCAAGAGATCCATATGCTCATTAGACCTTTGGCTGAAAAAGACTATCAAGCGGTCACCTCCCTTGCGAATCAGGTTCATGGTCATGGCTATTTTACAATTGAATCCTTACATGAAATGCATCTGCAGGGCGTTTCTCATTCAATTAGCGCATGTTTTGTATTAGAAATGAATCTTTCTGTAGTTGGTTTTCGAATTACTTTCGCTCCCAAGCAGTGGTTTATCGATCAATGGTGTTCCCCTGAGCTGTGGGGGCTTGAACCAGAGAGCGTGTGTTATTTTAAATCAAATACACTTCACGAATCCGTTCGGGGTAAAGGCTATGGGCAGCAATTATTACAGCGTTCAATACAAGCCGTAAAGCTGCAAGGTGGTAAGGCCGGGATAGGGCATATATGGTGTCAAAGCCCAAACAATGCAGCAATTCGATACTTTGAGCGCGCAGGTGCTGCTCACATTAAAACACACAAAAACCGGTGGCACGATCCCAAAGAATATCAAGGGTTCAATTGCCAAGTTTGTCGAGGGCAATGCCACTGTAGCGCAGAAGAAATGCTACTGCGTTTTGAGTGAGTTTCGTCGGCACTGCTACACATTCCCTGTCATAACAAGAGAACAGGGATTCAAGACTATTCATCTCTTTTAGTTATCTGGCATTGGGCATGGAGCAATGCTATTGATTCGTTAGTTTTTGTATTGATTAAAATGCAGGTTTCAGAAGCTTTGAGCAAATGAAATATAGTTGGTTTTTCCATCACCCTGCCTTGTAAAAGGTGTCCGTCTGGACCTACTTTGGGTTCTCGTTCTATTGCTAGAATATGAGAGTTCTGGAAGGCGCTATTGCCTATATATACTCTTTGTCCTCCCATGAGTTGACTGACCGACTGTTGCAGCTCCGTGTATGCTTTTTGCGTAATAGCTGACATGTGGGCAGGTTCTGGCGCTTGGATTAGTTGGCAACCCATCATTCCAATCGTTAACGCTGCAAGGATAGATAGTTTAGCTGTGATTTTTGGGGTTTGTTCAGACATTGTGCTTCCTCCAAATGGCTTGTAAGCACGAAGGTTACCGTGCCTACAAGCTATTGAATGTCTTTATTTGTTTGGCAAATAGACTAAGCGGTTCGAATTAATTTTAGTTTGCGCTCGGCGATCTTCGAGTGCAAGGTTTGCATCGCTGGTATTTTGTTGTGCACTGCGGCTGATGAACGCTTTGGCGCCTGTTGGGCTAGGGCAGGTGGTGTCAATTCTGTACTGCAAAGCTGACGCTAGCATATGTTCTGCAGGGTCGCCCAGTTTATGAGAAAAATCATCTGCTACTGCACACCCAGGAACTCTTACCCCTTCAGTGACTGGCATTGTCATAGGTGAAAATCCACTTGCATAATCGCCAAATTCTTTATGGTTTTGTCCTTGGAACTGAATCGTGAAATAAGTTGTTCCGCAATTGTCTGTTGGGTAAAAGCCATAAGGCTTTCCGCAAGTCGTGCCACCAATTAATATGACCTCAACATCAATTCCTCGGAGTCCATTGATAATCGCTTCACTAGCCGAGCAAGTATTATCTGTACTCAAGATAAAAATACGATTCAAATTGAGTGATGGTAGGGGCGTTCTTTCGGTTAAAGAAAAGCCAATACCTTCATCGATAAACGGGAAGGGTTGCAATGTTTGCCCTGTCACAGGGTTGACGGTTGGATGCTTGTCATTAAAAGATGTTGTTTCAAATATTTTGTTTGACGTTTGTTGGTCTCCAGCAACCATATAACTCAGTTGGCTAGCGATAGCCAGTAAACCGCCGCCGTTGTAGCGCACGTCGAGTACTAGGTCATCAACATTTTCAGCTTGTAACGTATCAAACGCATTTTTTAGTGCCAATTCTGCCGTTGCAATATGGGAGTTAAACTGAAAATAACCAACCTTGCCTGATGTTGTTTGAATGGTTTTTACATTGTGAACGGGCGAGGAGGTGACGGCTTGAGGTGTTAAGACAACGTTGCGAGTGGCCGTTGAACCCACTTCTTTTAGAGTAAATGTATAGCTTTGGCTGTCGTCACTGGGAAAAAGTGCCGAGTTTAAAACGTTGATCTCCGCGCCATCAATTGTAGAGACAGCATCTACGCCATTAATCGCGATAATTTCTTCGCCTCTTACAACAGATGCAAGTGCTGCAGGAGAATCAGGCTCTGTGTATGCCACGACAATTTTTCTCGGTGGTGTAGCGGCAACGATTTTAAATTCCATGCCATAGCCAAGTTGAGTCCCTGATTGCGATTGTGCTTGCCAATCAACGGTAGGCATTTGGAAGTGGAAGTTATCTTTGGCTGCTCCATTAGCGTCCAATTCATTTGTTTTAAGCTGCTCAAAGTAGTTTGCGACCGTAAAGCCTGCCGGATCGCGGTCGACAACTTCGTCATACCAAAGGTAAGTATTATTACTCCATGAGCGCATCCACATCTTCTCGTCAAACGCTGAGCCTAGTAGGTCTGGATAGGTGCGTCCGGTTTGTGGATCGATACCCACTCTCGGTGTTTCACATTGCGCTGCAAATCGGCTGTCTTCAATAAATTGACCTTGGACCCAAATAGGTCCTTCTGACGGAACCAGAGTTGACGAACTAGAATCAGAGTCAGAACCACCACAGGCCGATAAAAAGAGACTGCTTGAGATAACAAAATAAATAGGGATGCGAAACGGCTTCATTATAAACTCCATTTTTAAAGCACTGTCAGATGCATATAATCTATAACATACTCAGCATAAAAGGCTATTTAGATCTCAAGGATATTTATACACATCGAATTATGAGGCCTTTTTGAAATATACCTTTATTCACTATGTTGAAATTCGGCCGTAGTTGTCCATAGTCTGTATCTGATTTGAATGTCTGAAGGGGTATAGATGACGATGGGTAACTGGCTATTGTATGGCACGAAAAGCGAACGAGGTAGGAACAAAAATTTGTTGGTTGTCGCCTTGTCAAAGCAAGCCATCATCGTGCTGGGGCCTTGCTGAACATTCTCCACAACATAATACTGAAACCCCCATCCTTTTAGGGTTTCGTTATTTACAGTGCCCATGAGGCTGTGCTTGTTACAATCGACGGCTTGGGTTCGTCCGATTTGAATTTCAATTTTTAGTGTTGCTTCTTCGGCGTTTTTTGCAAGGGTTAAAACATGTTGAGTATGCTCAGGTGTAGGGTTTGGGTACCTTAAGATATTTTGCTCACGACTTGCTTGATCAGCGTAATAGCGATCATAAGTGATCATGTTTGGATTGATGGTTGTTGCGTTTGCAATTTGAACGAAACCAAGCATTAAGCACATTGTAATCATGAAGTGCCAAGGGGTGATGCTCGCTAAGCGATTTCTCATAAGTGACGACCTCCGAGTCGACTAGCCGATATTGACGGAATTGAAAGCATATTCGCTGAACATGCTAGCCTAAACCTTCTGTTTACGACCTGAATATAGAATCAAAAATACGAGTTTCAATTGTCATTGCGATAGAAGTTGACTGTTTCTGTTGCAACAAGCGCGTTTAGCGTTTCGATTTTGTTTTTGTTTTTGTTTTTGTTTAGGTCTATCGAATAATCTAGCAAATGTGGCGGTTTATTGTCCTTTTTTTAAGCTAGAAATCTATGTTTTGTGGATGTTAATTAATTGTTTGCTCAGCGACCACACTATAAAGTCGCATTAATCCAAATTTCTGGTAAGCTTAGTTCGGTATATTTACCAAACAAAGCAAAAAATTAGACCAATATCCTATTTGGATATTTAGCAAAATCATATAATTATAAATTACTGACGCGTTGCAATGTGTAACGCAATTTTAAATGGCATTTACAATGGCTTTAGCAGAAAAACTCGAAAATGTAGACCTGTCAGCAGACATTTTAAGGCGCGCTGTGCCTCAAATGTCTTCATTAGGAATTCCTGTCACCCCTGATAACTACGCAGTGTGGTACGAGTACTTTTTAGAGTCCGACTTAGATCTGAAAAGAGCAATTGACAGATTAATTAGCAATAAAGTTGAATTTACTCCTGAGGTAAATGCGAGCTTATACAAAAATTTCCTGCAAGAACAATCGCCTGAAGCCATTCAAAATATTCAAATTGAAACCCAAATCCTCATTAACAGTCTCTTGAATAAGGTGGGGCAAATGAGTGATGGTACTAAAGGCTTTTCAAGTACCCTGAGCACCTTTGAAGAGGATCTTGCAGCGACCCCAGACATCGAAACGCTGGAAAAGATGATTAACGGTTTGATGAATGAAGTCGAGACCGTCATTAAAGTTAACTCCGAGATGGAAGAAAACCTCAATGCAATGACAAAAGAGGTGAATGTACTCAAAGATGAGATGGAAAACCTCAATGTCGTAGCAATGACTGATCAGCTGACTTCTTTACATAACCGACGCGCTTTTGATTCTGAGATCCAGCATCAAATTAGTCATTACGAAGAAACCCAAGAACGCTGCAGTTTGTTGATTGTTGATATTGATAATTTCAAACCATTTAATGATGTTCACGGCCATTTAGTGGGAGACAAGGTGCTGGCTTATGTAGCGCTCGCGCTCAAACAAGCGGTAAGGGGGGATGACTTTGTTGCACGGTATGGTGGTGACGAGTTTGTCGTATTACTCCCGAATACTCACTTCCATGATGCGTTACAGGTTGCCAAAAACTTAAGAGCGCGTGTCGCTGAACGAAAGTTAAGTATAGGTAAAGACAATAAGTTATCCTTAGGCGCCGTAACGGTATCCATTGGATTAACCTCTCTGCACGAAGGTGATACGCATAAGAGCTTTTTTGATCGCGCAGATCACGCGTTACTACAAGCTAAAAACGACGGGCGAAATTGTGTTCGTGGTGAGTAAGCCAATGGTTTTCTTGCGAAGTTAGTTAAAAAGCCTCCGTCATGGAGGCTTTTGGTTTTTATAAGGCTTATTTGTCCAAATCCATATGCATTTTTATTAGATGCTCTTCCATATCAAACTCGACCTGAAAACCTAAGTTCTTAGCGAGGTTTGCCATGCTTCGGTTCTCAAACATCGTAAATCCAGTTAATACTTTAGTGCCCGTTGTTTTGTAGTAACGAGTGAGCTTTTCGAGCAGTAAGCGCCCAAGACCCTGACCTTGGTAATTTCCCCTGACGGCCATGGCAAACTCGGCTTCTGTATTGTCTGGATCAATAGAGGCTCGAACAGCGCCAAGTGTTACTTCTTCTCCGTCTTCATTGGTAACGGTTGCAATAAAAGCCATCTCTCTTGAATAATCTATTTGTGTTAATACCGCCATTTCTTCGTGGGTCATGCGTGAACGTACGCCGAAGTACCGTTTGTAACGATCTTCATCAGACAAAGAGTTATCAAAGGCCATATGTTTGGGCTCATCTTCAGGCAAGATGGGCCGCAACATGACCTGCTGGCCATTTTTTAACTGAGCATACTCTTCTAGTTCTTTTGGATACGGTTGAATGGCAAGCCTTGTCGAATTGTCGACGACGTGATTCGTAAGCTCTAGATGAATATCGAGGAGGGTAATGTTGTCTTTCGCGACGAGGATTGGGTTTAAATCCAGCGAGGCTATTTCTGGGCAATCAATGATTAAATGCGAAAGTTGAGTCAACATCGCGCAAAGAGAATCCATTTCAATACCGAGAGGTTGGTGTCGGTCTCTAATTTTTTGGGTTTTTAATGCTTGGATAAGCATGTAGCGTGATAATGCCATATTCAATGGTGGCAGCGCGACTACTGCGTCCCTGCTAGGGTCCCATTCAGACCCTCCTTCACCTAAACAAATCGCGGGTCCAAACACTGGATCATTGATCACTGCGATTCGTATTTCCTGCGCCCCGGCTGTAAGCGCCATTTTTTGCACAATCATACCTTCTATAAGGGCGTCAGGGTTAGCCAAATGGACTCGGTTGATAATAGCGCTCGCTGCTTGTTCAACTTCCTCTACCGTATAAAGGTTGAGCATGACACCATGCACATCAGATTTATGGAGAATGTCTGGAGATTGCACCTTTAATGCCACGGGAAACCCGACATCAGCGGCCACTTTCATTGCCTCGGCGGCGTCTTTTACGAACCAAGTGTCAATAGTATCAAGGCCATAAGCCTTTAAAATACTGCTTGCTTCGTGGGTTTCGAGAATGTTTTTATCTTTCTGTTGAGCAAGATTTATTAGCCGTCTCGCTTCGTCTGTATTCTTTGTCAATCGCGTCAGCATTGATTGAGGAACTTCTTGAAGTAGCTTTTGGTTACGGCGATATTCAACCATATGCATAAATGCACCAACAGCGCCTTCAGGAGTTCGATAGGTTGGAATGCCAGCTTCTGAAAACTTTTTTCGTGCCACGTAGGCTGCTTCTTCGCCACTCCAATTGGTGAGAATATTTAGTCGACTCTTCTTCGGGTGAGACTTTATGGTGTCTATGATGGCATTACAAATTTCAACACTATCGGCCAGCGCTGATGGGGAGTGCAATACTAAAATGGCATCAACATCATCACTGTCCATGAGTGTTTTTAGGGCCTGGGAATATCGCTTTCCTTTGGCATCACCGATAATATCTATTGGGTTTTGACCGGACCAAGTGCTAGGTAGCAATTGATCAAATGCATGAGTGGTCTCCGAGCTTAGCTTGGCGAGTTTACCGCCTCTTTGTAATAGCTCATCAATTGCCAACACTGCAGGGCCACCCCCATTACTGATAATGCCAAGACGTTCGCCTTGCAGTGGGTTCGAGTGTGCTAGGCTTTCGACTGCGGCAAAGAGCTCAACGAGATCGTTCACTCGCAACATCCCTGCACGCCGGAAAGCTGCTTCGTATACAACGTCACTTCCGCATATACCGCCCGTATGTAACTTTGCTGCTTTTGCACCTTCTTGGCTGCGTCCAGATTTGATAACCAATATTGGTTTATTGCGGGATGCCGCTCGAGCTGCGGATAGGAAATGCCGCTTTTCATGAATCGAGTCGATATACAGCAAAATTGCGCTGGTTCGTGAATCCCTGCCTAGATAATCAATTAACTCGTCAAAATCTATGTCTGTGGCATCACCTAAAGAAATAAATGAAGAAAAACCGATGCCCTTATTATTCGCCCAATCTAAAACTGTGGTGCAGATAGCTGCAGATTGGGAAACAAACGCTATTTTTCCGGGGAGGGCACTGGTATGTGCGAGCGTAGCGTTAAGTCCAATATTGGGGAGCATCATGCCAAGGCTATTGGGGCCAAGTAGACGCATTCCATAACGCTTTGCATTCTTTTTCGTCTGAGTTAATAACGACTCAGCACCGCCATCTGCTTCATTACTCATGCCAGAAGCCATGATGATGGCAACTTTACAGCCAAATTGAGCAAGGGTTTCCACGATTGCAGGGACCTTGCTTGCTTGAGTACAGATGACTGCTAGATCGGGTTTTATTGGAAGCGCTTCAATATTTGGATAGGCCAATACACCTAACACAGCTTTGTATTTTGGCGTTACTGGCATGATTGGCCCAGAAAACCCACTGGAAATGAGGTTTTTCATAATGACGTTGCCAGCGCGGTATTCGGTATTTGACGCGCCGATAATTGCAACTGAAGTGGGTTTAAACAGGGTATTCAACGTTCGCTGGCTCATGCTCAATCCTATCCAATGGATGCCTGAGGACAGTGTACAACAGCTGTGGACATTTCAAAGCAATAATCTGCTTAAACAAAAACAGACATTCGTCGAATAAGTTGGAAGCGCGTGAGATTGAATAAGATGTAAAATATGGTACAACCGAGTGGATTCGAACCACCGACCCCCACCATGTCAAGGTGGTGCTCTAACCAACTGAGCTACGGTTGTATATTTAGAATGCTTATGGCTGCGAAATTGGTACAACCGAGTGGATTCGAACCACCGACCCCCACCATGTCAAGGTGGTGCTCTAACCAACTGAGCTACGGTTGTATAATTTTGCTATCGCGTTGAAGCGAGCGATATATTACGAGTGTTTAGGTAATGCTTGCAAGTAAAATTATCAAATTTCTAACTGACAGGCGATTTGCTGCACAAATCGCTATAAGTTTCTGCAAACCATATGCAAATAATGCCGCGATTAGACCGATAACCTTTGTTGGATTACTTTTAAACGTATTGCAAATAATACAGCCGCGCTTGCGAGACCGGCGACTAAACCGATCCAGAAACCCATCGCGCCCATTGCTGGAACGATTAAACTTGTTTTGGCAAGTGTATAACCAAGGCTTAAGCCAATTCCCCAATAGGAGATAAGTGAAATATAAAGAATGCTTTTGGTATCACTGTAACCCCTCAAAGCGCCCGCAGCAACAACTTGAATTGAATCGGATATTTGATAAATTGCCGCCAATAGCATTAGGCTAGACGCAAGAGTGATCACTTCAACGTCCTTATTATAAAGTTCTGCGATCGGATAACGAAATACGACAGTAAAAATCGCTGTGATAATAGATAAACCAAAAGAAATAAGAATTCCAACTTTGGCGACCAATGCAGAAATATCAGGACGGTCTCGTCCTAAATAGTAACCAATCCGAATGGATACAGCGATACCGATAGATAATGGAAGCATGAAAACGATAGAAGAGAAGTTCAATGCTATTTGATGGCCCGATACGACGGTTGCTCCAAGGGGCGCGAGTAGAATCGCAATCACTGAAAATAGGCTTACTTCTACGAATAAGGAAACTGCGATCGGCGTTCCCAGTTTGAGCATGGCGCCGATTTTAGGTAAATCCGGTTTATAAAAGGTTGCAAATAAATGTATATCTTTGAACTTTGGATGTAGATACATATATAGACCCATCGAAATACACATCGCCCAGAAGACCAATGCTGTTGCAACACCGCAGCCTGCGCCACCAAGTGCCGGCATACCAAAATGTCCGTATATAAAGATGTAATTTGCTGGGATATTGACCCCAAGGCCAATAAATCCAATGATCATGGTTGGCAGCGTGTATGAAATACCTTCACTACACCCTCTAAAGACCTGATAGATGACGAAAGCCATTGTTCCCCAGCTAATGGCAAAGATATAATCCTCGGTGAGTTGTAAGAGTTGTGGGTCTAACTCCATTGTTTTTAATATAGCAGGCGAGAGCCACAGAAAGGCCATAATCCCAACGCCGCCGAGTAGCGCAATATAGAGTGCTTGAAAAGCGAGCGGTCGGATAGATTTCGTGTCATCTGCGCCGTGATGATGAGCAAATACCGGGGTAAATGCCATAAGCAGGCCTTGTACTAAAAGCATAATGGGCAACCAAAAGCTTGTACCGACAGCGACTGCTGCCATATCAATTGCGCTGACACGACCAGCCATGACCGTATCAATAAATCCCATCATGGTTTGGGTGACTTGAGCGACAAGTACAGGTAGAGCTAATTGGATTAGACGCTTGGCTTGAAAGCCGCCGTGTTTCATATAAAAACCTTAACCAAAGAGAAAAGCGAATGTTTACAGGTATCGTGCAAGCAAATTGCGAACTAATTTCTGTCAGGGAGCAAGAAGGATTAAAGACCTTTGAGGTGAAACTTCCGGACAATTTAACACAAGGGCTTGTCGTAGGTGCCAGTGTTGCAAACAATGGTGTTTGCTTAACGGCAACTAGAGTTGAGCATGATAGGGCGTTTTTTGATGTAATGGAAGAAACCTTAAAATTGACGAACCTAGATTCACTTCGTGTCAATGACAAGGTAAACATAGAGCGCTCGCTGACGTTTGGTAGTGAAATTGGCGGACATATTATATCCGGACATATACACACCAAAGCAAAGGTCACTGAAGTCAGTAATACAAATAGCCATTTTGATTTAACACTGGAAGTCGAACCTCAGTGGATGAATTATATTTTTTACAAAGGCTTTGTTGGGGTGAATGGCTGTAGTTTAACTGTTGGTGCGGTGACTACGAATAGCTTTAAGCTTCACCTCATCCCTGAGACATTGAATTTAACCAACTTAGATCAATGTAAAGTCGGAGACGAACTGAATATTGAGATTGATAGTCAAACCCAAGCTATCGTTGAAACCGTTGAACGAGTGCTCGCGGCAAAAGGATTCGCTTAATCGTTGTTTGTGTTAGTAGAGCTGTTCGTCGTCAGAGTCGATAAACAGTTCTATTTTTTTATTCATCTCATCAATATGTAGCCGCATATGTATCGGGTTGCAGCAAATGCGGCAATCGTCAAAGTATTCTTGATTACCCAAGGTTGCATCAATATCTACCTGTTGATGATGACCGCAATGGGGACAAGCGATAGTACGAGTTTGATATTTCATGACTTTGCTCCTTGATAACCACAAATACTACGACCACCATCAACGGTAATGATTTGGCCAGTGATATAGCTGGCATTCACTAAAAACTTAATAGCATTCGCGATGTCGTTTGGGCTTCCAAGTTTATTCAATGGAATTTGTTCTTGAATTTGGCGCTGTACTGCAATTGACGAATTTTCTGGCCATAAAATAGCGCCAGGTGCGACCCCATTCACACGAATATCCGGTGCAAGTTCTTGTGCTAAAGACAGTGTTGCCATTTCAAGACCAGCTTTTGAGATTGAGTATAGCCCATGATCTTGAAGAGGCTTCTTGGCATGAATATCAACCAGATTTATGATAGTCCCTTGGTTGTTAGATAAAAGGTGGCGTAGACCAACACTTAGCAAGTAAGGTGCGACTAAGTTCGTTGTAAGCGTTTGTTGAAATGTTCGGAAATTACAGTGTTCGATAGTTGTTTTATGGAAACTAGAGGCATTGTTTACAAGTATGTGAAGTGAGATTGCTAAGGATTCAATAGCATCAATAATTTGTTTGATGTCTTCTTCAGAATCTAGACTACTTTGCAGTAATAATGCTGAGCCATCTCTTCGCTGATTGAATTTATCACATAGCGCTTGTGCCTCCACGCCTGAATGATGGTAGTGGATTACGATATTAAAGCCATCTTGGTGAAGTTGCTCTGCTATTTCTGCGCCAACACGCTTGGCTGCGCCGGTGATTAAAGCCCACTTATCCATACGTATTTTCCAAACCTATATCGTGAGTTAAGCACATACGTTATGCCAACAGCATTGACCGACACAAGTAAATATTCTTAGAACGATTTGATAAAAATGACTAGAGAAAGAAGATGACAATCCGTTTAATGGTTTCCCCTTGTGTTTGGTTCAATATTATAAGCGGTGAATGCCAACAAACGGCAATGATTTGATATTGGTTAATAACAACATCAATGGGCTAAATCCTTTGATTTTTCCTGATTTACTCGTCACTGCGAATTTGTTTTCTAGTCGTAGATCACGTATCATGTCCGCCGCGATTTTGGAGTTACAAGGCTTCAGTGTGCTTTGACCCAAGTATTGCATAAACTAACTGATTTTATTAAAGCCATGTGGCCCTTCGTGTGGGTCACCACTGGACAAGGAATTTTCATGCCTGTTATTACTCTTCCTGATGGAAGCAAACGAGAGTTTGCAAACCCTGTTTCAACATTAGATGTTGCTCTTGATATCGGTCCCGGACTCGCGAAAGCCTGTATTGCTGGACGCGTAAATGGTGAGCTGAAAGATGCTTGCGATATTATCGAAACAGATTCTGAGTTATCCATCATTACCGCGAAAGACGAAGAAGGTCTTGAAATCCTTCGTCACTCTTGTGCTCACTTATTAGGTCATGCGATTAAGCAGCTATGGCCAGAGACAAAGATGGCGATCGGTCCTACCATTGATAATGGTTTCTATTACGACATTGATTTGGACCATAAGCTGACGCAAGAAGATATCGACGCGCTTGAAAAGCGGATGCTGAAGCTGGCTAAAACCAACTATGATGTTGTCAAAAAGGTCGTGAGCTGGCAAGACGCCAGAGATGCATTTGAAGGCCGAGATGAGCCTTACAAGATGATGATCTTGGATGAAAATATTAGTCAGGACTCAACACCTGCGCTATATCATCATGAAGAATATACGGATATGTGTCGTGGCCCACATGTGCCGAACATGCGCTTTTGTCATCATTTTAAATTGATGAGTATTGCGGGTGCGTACTGGCGTGGTAGCTCCGACAATAAAATGCTACAACGGGTTTATGGCACTGCATGGGGTGATAAGAAAGCACTGAAAAGCTACCTCACTCGTCTAGAAGAAGCAGCAAAGCGTGACCATCGTAAGATTGGTAAACAACTTGATTTGTATCATATGCAAGAAGAAGCACCCGGTATGGTGTTTTGGCACAATGATGGTTGGAGTGTATTCCTAGAACTTGAAAAGTTTATTCGTCGCAAACTTGGACAGTACGATTACCAAGAAGTGAAAGGTCCGTTAATGATGGACCGCGTACTTTGGGAACGTTCTGGTCACTGGGACAAATATGCTGAAGCTATGTTCACGACAAGTTCAGAAGCTCGCGAATATGCCGTCAAGCCAATGAACTGTCCTGGCCATGTTCAAATTTTTAACCAAGGTCTTAAATCATACCGAGATTTACCGTTGCGTATGGCTGAGTTTGGTTGTTGTCACCGAAATGAACCATCAGGCTCTCTGCACGGTTTAATGCGTGTGCGCGGTTTTACTCAAGATGATGCCCATGTATTTTGTACTGAAGATCAAGTACAAGAAGAAGTTATTGCTTGCATTAAGATGGTTTACGACACTTATGCCACATTTGGCTTTAACGATATTGTTGTCAAGCTATCTACACGCCCTGAAAAACGTATTGGCGATGATGCGATGTGGGATCGTGCTGAAGAAGCACTAAAGGAAGCTTTGGCTGCAAATGATATTAAATATGAAATCCTTCCAGGTGAAGGCGCTTTCTATGGCCCCAAAATCGAATTTACATTACATGACTGCTTAGATCGTGCATGGCAATGTGGTACCGTCCAATTGGATTATGCGTTACCAAATCGACTGGGTGCAACTTATGTCGCTGAAGACAACAGCCGTCAAACACCGGTCATGATCCATCGCGCTATTCTAGGATCATTGGAGCGCTTCCTTGGTATTTTGATTGAAGAGTACGCAGGCAAATTCCCAACTTGGCTAGCCCCGCAACAAGTGGTTGTTATGAATATTACAGATAAACAATCATCTTATGTCGAAGAAGTGGTAAATAACTTCAAAGAACTGGGTATTAGAGCTGGTAAAGACTTGAGGAATGAGAAAATAGGCTTTAAAATACGCGAACACACTCTAAGACGTGTGCCTTACCTATTGGTCGTTGGTGATCAAGAAATGGATAATAAGGAAGTCGCGGTTCGTACCCGAGATGGTGTTGACTTAGGCAAAATGAAGTTCGAAGACTTCGCTGCCAAGATCAATCAAGAAATTTCGAACCGTAGTCTCAATTTGTTGGAGGAATAGGTCATAAAGATCAAGAAAGCAGGGCGTCAGTCGGCCCCAAATAGAATCAATGAAGAAATTACTGGCGTGCAGGAAGTACGTTTATCTGGAATTGATGGCGAAGCCCTCGGTGTGGTAAGCATTAGAGACGCGCAAGATTTAGCCGATGAAACTGGTGTTGATTTAGTTGAAATCAGCCCGAATGCTGAACCTCCAGTCTGTCGTATTATGGACTACGGAAAGTATCTTTTTGATAAAGCGAAAGCACAAAAAGAACAAAAGAAGAAGCAGAAACAGATCCAGGTGAAGGAAGTTAAATTCCGCCCTGGTACTGATGAAAACGACTATCAGGTAAAACTACGCAACCTGACTCGTTTTCTGGAAGACGGAGACAAGGCGAAAGTTACGCTGCGTTTCCGTGGTCGTGAAATGGCTCACCAAAACCTAGGTATGGATCTTTTGAACCGTATCAAAGGTGATTTGGAACCAATCGCGATAGTTGAGTCTTTCCCTAAAATGGAAGGCCGACAAGCAATCATGGTGCTTGCACCAAAGAAAAAATAGTAAGGCCCTAATAAAGTAGCGGGAGTCGTTATGGCTTTCGCTCGCCTTGCGTTTTATTAATATCCCAATGCGGAGTTTTTGTAATGCCAAAAATGAAAACTGACAAGGGTGTAGCGAAGCGTTTTAAGAAAACCGCCAATGGTTTCAAGCGTAAGCAAGCTCATTTACGTCACATCTTGACCAAGAAGAGCACTAAGCGTAAACGTCACTTACGTGCTAAATGTTTAGTAGCTAAGTCTGATGTGCCAGCAATTGCACGTCAACTACCGTACGCTTAATTAGAGGAGTAAAGAACAATGCCTAGAGTTAAGCGCGGTGTAACCGCTCGTGCTCGTCACAAGAAAGTACTTAAACTAGCCAAAGGTTATTACGGAGCTCGCTCTCGTACTTACCGCACAGCAATTCAAGCTGTGACTAAAGCTGGTCAATACGCTTACCGTGACCGTCGCCAGAAGAAACGTCAATTCCGTCAACTTTGGATTGCACGTATCAATGCGGCTTCTCGTCAAAATGGTCTATCTTACAGCCGTTTCATTAATGGCCTTAAGAAAGCGTCAATCGAAATCGATCGTAAGATTTTGGCTGACATCGCTGTATTCGACAAAGTTGTATTTGCAGTTTTAGTTGAAAAAGCGAAAGAAGCTTTAGCTTAATTAGTAGCTAATTCAGAGAAAGGGACCTTCGGGTCCCTTTTTTATGTCTTTCTTTTAATTTAAAAATAAAAAAAACAGGCATTAAGCCTGCTTTTTAAAGAACTTTGTAGTTTATGACTCTAAAGCGTCTAGATAACGCTCGGCGTCAAGTGCAGCCATACAGCCAGTACCGGCAGATGTGATTGCCTGACGGTAATGCTGATCCATCACATCACCAGCAGCAAAAACACCAGGAATGCTGGTTTGAGTTGCATTCCCTTCTAGACCACTTTGGATTTTAATGTAGCCGTGGTTCATTTCTAGCTGTCCTTCAAACATCCCCGTGTTTGGACTGTGTCCGATCGCGACAAATACACCTGCTACTTCAAGATCAGTGATTGCGCCATCTTTCGTACTCTTCTTTTTAAGGCCGGTGACGCCCATTTGATCACCAACGACTTCCTCTAAAGTTTGGTCAAGGTGAAGAATGATATTTCCACTTTCAACTTTATCCATAAGTCGTTTGATCAAAATCTTTTCTGATCTAAAAGTGTCACGGCGGTGAATTAAGTGAACTTCCGAAGCAATGTTACTTAAGTATAGTGCTTCTTCCACAGCAGTGTTTCCGCCACCAATTACAGCCACTTTTTGGTTTCGATAGAAAAAGCCATCACAAGTCGCACATGCTGAGACACCGCGCCCTTTAAAGGCTTCTTCACTTTCAAGACCAAGATACTTTGCCGATGCACCGGTTGAAATAATCAAAGCATCGCAGGTGTATTCGCCGTTATCACCTTTAAGCTTGAATGGGCGCTCGTTAAGGCTTACTTCATTGATATGATCAAACAAAATTTCGGTTTCAAACTTTTCAGCATGCTTCTGCATACGTTCCATTAGCGCAGGGCCTGTCAGATCATCGGCATCACCTGGCCAATTTTCAACTTCAGTGGTTGTTGTAAGTTGTCCACCTTGCTGCATACCAGTAATCAATACTGGCTTTAAATTGGCTCGAGCAGCGTAAACTGCTGCTGTATAGCCCGCTGGACCTGAACCTAGGATTAGCAAATCGCTATGTTTTACATTACTCATTTAGTGGATTCCAAAATTTCTAATTGTTGCGATTGTATGGAAAATAGATGTGTCGGTAAAGCGACTTTAGCAGATGAGTTTAATCGAAAAAAAAGGAGCATCGATGCTCCTTCTTTTAAATGAATGTCACACTGCTATAAAGCCTTAGAACAAGCTAGTTGGCTCAACAACGTCCATATCTAATGCCTCACCAACTTCTTTACAAGTTAGTTTACCATGCATAACGTTTAGACCGTTCATCAAGTGCTTGTCTTTCAATAACGCTTCTTTATAACCTAGATCTGCTAGTTTGATGATGTAGGGCAGGGTGGCGTTATTCAGTGCAAACGTTGAAGTACGTGCGACGGCACCAGGCATGTTTGCTACACAATAGTGAACAACATCATCAATGATATAGGTTGGATCTTGGTGAGTAGTCGCGTGAGACGTTTCAGCACAGCCCCCCTGATCAATGGCAACATCGACAATTGCACTACCAGGCTTCATGCGGGCAATATGATCGCGAGTCACAAGCTTTGGTGCGGCAGCGCCTGGAATAAGCACACCACCAATGACGAGATCCGCTTCAAGAACGTGCTTTTCGATTGAGTCAGCTGTTGAGTATATCGCTTTCACACGGTTATCAAATTGCACATTCAGGCGACGCAATGTATCAATGCTGCGGTCAAGAATAACGACATCAGCCCCCATGCCTACAGCCATCTGCGCGGCATTTGTACCAACCATACCTCCGCCAATAATGACGACTTTAGCTGGTTCTACACCGGGTACGCCACCCAGTAACATCCCACGTCCGCCTTTCGATTTTTCAAGCGCCATTGCTCCCGCTTGAATCGACATACGCCCAGCCACTTCAGACATTGGCGCAAGTAAAGGCAAGCCGCCACGCTCATCCGTAACGGTTTCGTAAGCGATACACACCGCGCCACTCTTGAGTAAATCTTCTGTTTGAGGAAGATCAGGGGCTAAGTGTAAATAAGTGAATAGGATTTGATCATGACGTAACATCGCACGCTCAACAGCTTGCGGTTCTTTTACTTTAACGATCATCTCTGCTTTAGCGAAAACATCAGCAGCAGTTGGGAGAATTTCTGCACCAGCAGCTACATAATCTTGATCTGAAAAGCCAATGCCATTACCTGCAGTCGTTTGCACAAAAACTTGATGGTCTTTTGCTGTCAGTTCACGAACACTCGAAGGGACCATGCCTACACGGTACTCGTGATTTTTGATTTCCTTTGGAATGCCTATTATCATTGTTGAGCCTCAGTTATAGTAAAACCCACCTCGAAGTGGGTTTAATTGTTATTGACAATGAGTCTGATACGTCACGTACAGATATAACTAGTATAGTATTGCTTTGCTAGTTTATGATGCTAAAATGCAGTAATAATTAGCGTATTATGTCGTATTTTAAGGCTAGCTGAGGTAAATGTATGGCCATCTCCCGTAACAATTCCCTAAAAGATTTAGATAGAATTGATAGAAACATTCTTAATGAATTACAAATCGACGGCCGTATTTCCAATGTTGAGCTTTCAAAACGAGTTGGACTTAGCCCCACACCTTGCTTAGAGCGAGTCAAAAGGCTGGAAAAACAGGGTTTCATTAACGGATACACTGCGTTAGTGAATCCACATTTTTTAGGTGCCTCTTTACTGGTTTTCGTGGAAATCACCCTGAACCGTGATACACCAGAAGTATTTGATAAGTTCAATCGCGCTGTGCAATTACTCGATGATATACAAGAGTGCCATCTAGTCTCTGGTGATTTTGACTATCTGTTAAAGACCCGTGTGGCGGATATGTCTGCCTACCGCAAGCTATTAGGCGAAACTTTACTTAAACTGCCTTCGATATCAGACTCTAGAACTTATGTTGTGATGGAGGAGGTTAAGCAAACCAATCGGGTTGCCATCAGTGTTACGACGGATTACTAATCATTCGATATATCGAGGCTGCGGTTCATTTTCCAAAAAGGAGTTCGAAGCTTGCCTAATGTTAGTGGCCTCGAAGTGTTAATTCATCAATGTAAGTACATTGCTCGAAACACTTATTCCTTTCGTTTTTACTGTCAAAAGTTAAGCGCATTATTCGTCGTGTTTTGTAAGAAATCCCTTTAGTTTAAAAGAAGTTACTTGAACACACGCTGAACTTGATTTATCACTAATTTTCAGTTGATTACAGCTGCACTAATGCTTTGAATCTGCTATTGTATCGCCTAACTGTAATTCCCTTAAGACGGACTTTTTAGTTTGACTCAGACTAATTCTTTAAAAACATTGAACGGACTTCAACGCGCTAAAGAAGCGGGTATTTTTATTACCTGCATGCTGTCGCTGTATTTGTTGTTAGCACTTTGTAGTTTCGACCCCGTAGATCCAGGCTGGAGCCAGAGCAATTATCAAGGTGAAATTCAAAACCTTACTGGCGCTGTTGGTGCTTGGCTCGCTGATATCTCGTTTTATTTCTTCGGCTTTAGTGCATTTCTAATTCCTGTTGTTTTTTCTGCTGCCGGCTGGATTGTCTTTAAACAGTCTTACAAACTTGCTGAAGTGGATTACTTTTCCGTTGGATTACGCCTCATTGGCTTTTTATTGATCGTGCTCAGCCTTGCTGCGCTATCGAGTATGAATGCGAATGATATATATGAGTTTTCTGCGGGCGGAGTTACCGGTGATGTCATTGTCGAAGCCATGCTTCCCTATTTCAATCAGTTGGGGACGACACTGTTACTCCTTTGTTTTGTTGGTGCGGGTTTTACATTACTAACAGGCATCAGTTGGCTCACCATCGTTGATACCACAGGTTGGGCGACGCTGTGGGTCTTGAGAAAAATCGCAAGTATTCCTAGTTTGTTTCGCCGCTCAGGAGATAGCCAAGATACAGAAGGCTTTATGTCCGTTGTTGATAAAGTAAAACAACAACGTCAGCAAGCCGCAGAGTCTCTTCCTGATGAGTCTTCCGAAGAATCACTGAATGTCGAAGACGACAATGATGAAGTTGCAGAAAGGTTCGCCGAAACACCGATTGCAGAGGCCAAAGAGTCACTAGAGCAGCAAGTCTCGGATGAGTTTTCGGAGGCCTTAGGCAGCAGTCAAAGAATTGAACCTAAAATCTCTTTTGCAGATCAAGAGCAAACGATTGCCCCGCCTTGGTCAGAAGCTGATGCTGGCTTAGATATTAAAACAGAAACCTTAGAGGACGACTCGGCTGAGATTCATTTTGACAGTGAAGAATCTAAAGGCGCATTAAGCCAAGTTGAACGAGAGAAAAACGCTGAACAAAAAGCCCGAATAGAAGACGGTATTGTGATTTTACCGGGTCAAGAAGGCCTAGATGCACAGGTAACATACACAAAAGCACCACTGCCAAGTATTTCTTTGCTGGATGTGCCAAATCGTAAAGAGAATCCAATCAGCAAGGATGAGTTGGATCAAGTGGCGCGATTAGTTGAAACCAAATTAGCAGATTTCAATATCACTGCCCAAGTGGTTGGAGTATTTCCCGGCCCAGTGGTGACAAGGTTCGAACTTGAACTAGCGCCGGGTATTAAAGCGTCTAAGATCACCAATCTTTCAAGGGACCTCGCTCGCTCATTGTTGGCAGAAAGCGTCCGTGTAGTCGAAGTGATCCCGGGCAAGGCCTATGTCGGTTTAGAACTTCCTAACAAATTTAGAGAAACAGTCTTCATGCGTGACGTTCTCGACAGTCATGCTTTTGAACAGAGTAAATCAAAGCTCTCTATGGTGCTTGGGCAAGATATTGCCGGAGAACCAGTCGTTGTTGATTTGGGTAAGATGCCACACTTGCTGGTTGCCGGTACCACTGGATCGGGTAAATCTGTTGGTGTAAACGTCATGATTACCAGCTTGTTATATAAATCTGGCCCGGAAGATGTTCGCTTCATTATGATTGACCCTAAAATGCTGGAACTCTCTGTTTACGAGGGGATCCCGCATCTTCTTTGTGAAGTGGTCACCGATATGAAAGAAGCGTCCAATGCACTGCGCTGGTGTGTTGGTGAAATGGAGCGACGTTACAAATTAATGTCTGCGATGGGAGTTCGTAACCTAAAAGGCTTCAATGCCAAGGTTGAGCATGCCAAAGAACAAGGAAAGGTACTAACCGACCCGACTTGGAAATCAACTGACGGCATGGAGGAGTCTGCGCCAGAATTGGAAAAATTACCTGCAATCGTGGTGGTGGTTGACGAGTTTGCCGACATGATGATGATTGTCGGTAAAAAAGTTGAAGAACTTATTGCCCGCATTGCGCAAAAGGCGAGGGCAGCAGGAATTCATTTGGTGCTCGCGACACAACGTCCTTCAGTGGATGTTATTACAGGCTTGATTAAAGCGAATATTCCAACCCGTATGGCGTTTCAAGTATCCTCAAAAATCGATTCACGTACCATTCTTGATCAGCAAGGCGCCGAGACGTTATTAGGCATGGGCGATATGCTATATCAACCGCCGGGTTCATCAGTGCCAGTTCGAGTTCACGGCGCATTTATAGATGATCATGAAGTCCATAAGGTCGTTGCCGACTGGAAGGCTCGCGGTAAGCCTCGCTATATCGATGAAATCCTTCAAGGTGCGAGTGAAGGCGAGCAGGTCTTGTTGCCTGGTGAAACTGCTGAGTCAGATGAAGATACCGATGCACTGTATGATGAGGCGGTCGCGTTCGTCACTGAAACGCGTCGTGGCTCGATTTCAAGCGTGCAACGAAAGTTTAAAATTGGCTATAACCGTGCCGCTCGAATTATTGAGCATATGGAATCACAGGGTGTAGTCAGTACTCCTGGGCACAATGGTAATCGGGATGTATTGGCACCACCGCCACCGAAACCATTTTGATATCGGCAGCCTTTATTTTTGGAGTACCCATGAAAAATAAGATAAATCACAAAACTTCATGTCTGCTTAGTTTGCTTCTGACATCTTTTTTATCACTACCAAGCAGCGCGAGTGCGGATGACCGAGAGAATTTAAGGGTAAAGCTTGATGCACTTAATAGTGTACAAGCGGACTTTTCGCAAAAGGTTACGGATATCAATGACAAATTGATTCAAGAGGGACAAGGTCAATTTGCGCTGGCTCAACCTAATCAATTTTACTGGCATTTGACCCAGCCTGATGAGTCATTAATCGTCGCTGATGGTGAAGCGGTTTGGATCTATAATCCGTTTGCAGAAGAAGTCACGGTGTTAGATTTAGATGATGCCATTAAAGCATCTCCTATCGCCCTCATGGTAAACAAAGACGAGAAAACTTGGGCGAAATATACGGTCAAGCAAACGAATGAATGCTTTGTGATTGCACCGAATATTTCAGAAGGGCAAGTGACCGATGTAACCGTTTGTTTTGATGGCTCAACATTAACTCACTTTAGCTTGGCCGATGAACAAGGTAATTTGAGTGAGTTTAAACTGACAAACCAGCAACCGGTTACTGCAACGCAGTCGACTCTATTTTCTTTTACAATTCCTGAAGATACTGATGTAGATGATCAGCGTCGCGCTCAAAACTAATTAGGTCATCAGTGTCTAGTCTCTCTTTTGATTTCGCGCCCGATTTTAGGCCGCTCGCCGCGAGAATGCGGCCACAAACCATTCAAGAATATATTGGCCAAGAGCATTTATTGGGCGACGGACAACCGCTACGTTTAGCTTTAGAGGCGGGTAAAGCCCACTCAATGATGTTTTGGGGGCCTCCTGGCACAGGAAAAACTACGTTAGCCGAATTAGTTGCTCATTATTCTAATGCCCATGTTGAGCGGATCTCTGCGGTTACCTCGGGTGTAAAAGAAATTCGCGCCGCCATCGAGCATGCAAAGAATGTCGCTCAATCACGCGGCCAACGCACATTGCTATTTGTTGATGAAGTGCATCGTTTCAACAAAAGCCAACAAGATGCCTTTTTACCATTTATTGAAGATGGCACGGTCATTTTTATTGGGGCAACAACAGAGAACCCATCTTTTGAAATCAATAACGCACTCCTTTCGAGAGCCCGCGTTTATCTAATTAAAAAGCTAAGCGACAACCAAATAATTCAGGTCGCTAAGCAAGCCCTCGCCAATGTTGAGCTGGGGCTGGGGAAACGAAATCTATTATTACCGGATAATGTTCAGCAAAAACTCGCTTCTCTGTGTGATGGTGATGCACGTAAGTGCCTAAACTTAATCGAGCTTATGTCTGATATGCTTGCGGACGGTGAATCATTTACGGAGCAAATGCTGGCGCAAGTCGCCGGTTATCAAGCCGCAGGCTTTGATAAGCAAGGTGATAAATTTTACGATCTGATTTCAGCTGTACATAAGTCGATACGAGGTTCTGCACCTGATGCCGCTTTGTATTGGTATTGCCGTATCTTGGAAGGCGGCGGCGATCCCCTCTATGTTGCGCGACGCTTGTTAGCTATCGCATCTGAAGATGTAGGCAACGCGGATCCACAGGCAATGACTGTGGCGATAAACGCATGGGAATGCTTTCACCGAGTTGGGCCAGCCGAAGGTGAGCGTGCGATTGCGCAAGCTATCATTTATCTGGCAAGTGCGCCAAAAAGTAATGCCGTCTATACCGCCTTTAAAGCCGCAAGAATTGCGGCACAGCAAACCGCACATGAAGATGTACCGAACCACTTAAGAAATGCTCCAACAAAAATGATGCAAGAAATGGGCTATGGGGATAGTTACCGTTACGCGCACGATGAGGAAAATGCCTTTGCTGCTGGGGAGAGCTATTTTCCTGAAAAACTTAAAGATCAGCGTTATTATCATCCAACGGAACGCGGTTTTGAAAAAAGAATCAAAGAAAAACTGAATCAATTACAGCAGCTCGACCAACAAAGTAAGCTTAAAAGATATGAATAATATTCTATTTGTCGCATTGGGCGGTTCAATCGGTGCGGTTTTACGCTATCTGATCTCATTATTTATGATTCAGGTATGTGGTAGTGGATTCCCTTTTGGTACACTAGTCGTCAATATTGTGGGCTCATTTTTGATGGGTGTCGTTTATGCCTTAGGGCAGGTTAGTCACCTGTCTCCCGAAATTAAAGCGCTGGTAGGCGTTGGATTACTTGGGGCACTTACAACATTCTCAACCTTTTCAAACGAAACCCTTTTGCTGATGCAAGGTGGTGAGTTTTTAAAAGCAACCCTAAATGTGGTGTTGAACCTAAGTCTGTGTTTATTCATGGTCTATCTAGGGCAACAGCTTATTTTTTCACGTGTTTAACTATTAAGAAAAGACAACATGTTAGATCCTAAATTTCTCCGTAACGAATTAGAAACAACAGCAGAGTTGTTAGCCAAACGTGGTTATATTCTCGACGTCGACAAACTGACCAAGCTCGAAGAAAAACGCAAGTCATTGCAAGTCGCAACAGAAGAGTTGCAAGCATCACGTAACGCTATTTCTAAATCCATCGGCCAAGCAAAGGCTCGCGGTGAAGATATCGCGCCTATCATGGCCCAAGTCGGTGATTTAGGCGCACAGCTTGATAGCAAGAAACAAGAATTAGCCGAATTACTTGAAGCCATTAATGCCATTGCGTTAAGTACGCCAAACTTACCCGATGAAGCAGTACCTGCTGGCCGTGACGAAAGTGAAAACGTAGAAGTTAGAAGCTGGGGAACACCTCGAGAGTTCGACTTCGAAGTAAAAGACCATATTGATTTGGGTGAGCAACTTGGCGGACTCGACTTTAAGAGCGCGGTAAAAATCACCGGTTCTCGCTTTATTGTCATGAAAGGTCAAATCGCCCGTTTAAACAGGGCATTAGGCCAGTTTATGCTTGATTTGCATACAACTGAGCATGGTTACAGCGAAGCCTATGTACCTTTCTTGGTCAATGAAGATAGCTTATACGGTACCGGTCAGTTGCCTAAGTTCGGTGAGGATTTATTCCACACGAAACCTGCGACCGAAGAAGGGCAAGGGCTAAGCCTGATCCCAACAGCAGAAGTACCGCTTACAAACCTAGCGCGCGATACCATCATCGACGAAGCAGAGCTTCCAGTGAAACTCACAGCGCATACGCCATGTTTCCGAAGTGAAGCGGGTTCGTACGGACGCGACACGCGTGGAATTATTCGTATGCATCAATTTGATAAAGTCGAATTGGTTCAATTTGTGAAGCCTGAAGACTCCATGGACGCGCTCGATAGTTTAACGCTTGATGCAGAGAAAGTTCTGCAAAAACTTGGGCTACCATATCGCACCATGCTGTTGTGTACTGGTGATATGGGCTTTGGTTCGAGCAAGACCTTTGATTTAGAAGTTTGGCTACCAGCACAGAATACATACCGAGAAATCTCATCATGTAGTAATATGAAAGACTTCCAAGCACGCAGAATGCAAGCAAGATACCGTGCTAAAGGTGAGAAGAAGCCCGCATTGCTCCATACGCTGAATGGTTCGGGTTTAGCTGTAGGGCGTACACTAGTCGCTGTTCTCGAAAACTATCAGAATGCCGATGGGTCAATCACAGTACCTGAGGTGTTACGTCCATATATGGGTGGCTTAGAAAAAATAGGCTAATGCCTTTTGGCGTATTAAAAACTAAGAACTAAATAAAAAGCCTAAGTTTAACTTAGGCTTTTTTGTTGATGTTGCTGCAATGCAAACTCAGCAGGGCGTGATTTTAAATGCACTTCGCGGGTTTAGGTAAACCAGCAATTTTTGTCGCTTGTTTTGCCGGACCCAATGGAAAAAGCGTATAAAGATACTTAGAGTTACCTTTATCTGGGCCCATCGCTTGCCCAATAGCTTTAACTAACACACGGATCGCAGGACTCGTCTTAAATTCCAAATAGAAATTACGCACAAAATGGATGACCTCCCAGTGCGCGTCCGTCAGCTCTATATCTTCACCCGTAGCAATAATTTCTGCCAGTTCAGGTTGCCATTGTTGAAAATTCTTTAAATAGCCTTGGGGATCCGTTTCAATATCTGAACCACCAAAATTGATTACATTCACCAGCTAATTACCTTGTTATGTTGAAATGTAAGCGTGACAAACGCTTGATAATCTATCAGCTCAAAACCGTTTGCCTGTTGAGTCAATCCTCGGGCTTTGACATCTTCCTCTAAAACCAACACTTGAAAGCCCTCAAGCAATGTTTTAGATGGCTTATGCATCAGTGTATTTACGGCATTACCAACCAATAAAATAGTGTCGTCTTTCGTTGCGTAACGAAGGCAGCATTTTAAAGCTTGATTTTCAAAAGGTGAGTGCTGTATTTGATGTAAAATAGTCAAAATACCAATACCTCATTTGCCACAGAGAGCTGTTGGCTTATCTCTTTAGCAAGCAACGGTTGTGCGTTAAACCTAAGCGCAGCAGGATCTAGGCTTAAATCCATGCAACTTTGTTGGCATGCGTATACCTCTTCAATATCGTAAAGCGGCAGTGCTTTTAAAGTTGCAATATAATCTTTGGTGCCAATCAGCTCGCTATCTTGATTGTCTATAAGATGGAGCACGCCTTCATCCACAAAAATGAGTCGAACGGTTTGTTCAAAACTGGCACTTAGTAGCGCAAGATCCAGCCCTTCTCGGCCATGAGCCGTACTATGGGGAGCGTGACGAAATAGTATAGTTAAAGATTTCATTAAAAGCTTACCATACGCTCAGACGCCTCAATACCGGTAACAAGCTCACCCAAACCACCCATTTGAAATCCCTTGGCGAGATTATACTGTTCTTTTTGATTTTCTTGCGCATCCTGCGCTGACAATACACCGCGTCTTAATGCAGCTGAAACACAGTTTACAAGTTCAACGTCATGAGCTTGCGCGAGTTGCTGCCATTCTTGCACCAGATCAAACTCATCGGAAGCAGGGCTGACCAGTGCTGACGTATTATAAACACCATCTTGATAGAAAAAGACCCGAGTGATCTCATGTCCTTCTGTTAAGGCGGCTTGGGTATACTTTAAAGCGCGTCTGCTGGCGGTTGCGCCATAAACACTGCCATTAACAACGATAATTATCTTACTCATATGGTTACCCAAAAACAAAATGGCCCCTGAAGGGACCATTTTAACCTAATTTAAAGGTTTGCTGAGATCTTATCTCTAGTCGTCTCCACCCATACCCATGAGGTTTAGAATGGCGATAAACAAGTTCAAAAAGTTTAGATATAGAGACACAGTGGCGCGAATGTAATTGTTCTCACCGCCATTCACCATACGGCTAGTATCAAACAAAATGAAACCAGTCATCAGTAGTGCAATACCTGCATTCATAGCCATATGTAGCATTGTGCTACCGACGAAAATATTGATTAACATCAAGCCAATCATCACAAACAGTCCTGCAATCAAAAAACCACCCATGAATGAGAAGTCTTTCTTCGTTGTCAGGGCGTAGCCAGATAGCGCGATAAAGACTACTGACGTCAAGCCAAGAGCTTGCATAATCAGCATTGGGCCGCCATCAAAGCCAGCATAGTAGTTTAAAATTGAGCCAAGAGACGCGCCCTCTAAACCCGTAAATGCAAATACCCAGAATAGTCCAGATGTTGAATCCGCTTTACGCAAAGTAACAAATAGTAATACAAAGCCACCGATACCACAGCCCAACGACATCATCGGTGAAATACCCATCGCCATCGCAATGCCTGCACAAACAGCAGAAAATGCGAGCGTCATTGAGAGCAACATATACGTGTTACGCAGGAGCTTATTCACTTCCGTTGTAGAAGCTCTGGTTGCATATAGTGTTTCTTGGTTCATATCATTCTCCGCTGATATTTAAATTTAAATAATTCTGTAAAGTTTTAACCAATACGTTTGGTATTTCAATAAAGTTTAGACGTTGTATCTCATACGAAGTTCCGCATAATCAATGTTCAATACTAACCCAGCAATCGACTCGGATAAAGATATCAACATCTCTTTCTGACGAATCAAAACAGGAATGGTTGAATAATGAGCAAGGCAATTTGTATTTAGCTCAACCAATCTTTATGGAGCTTCTCAGTATCCCCTAAATATTGGATAACCCAATCAATAGCTTGTGAATGTTTCTTGCCGTTCCAAGCCAAACAACAAGGGCTGTTTTTTACCGGATTCTCAAGTTGCTTTTCAATGAGGGCGCCTGACTTCACAAACAAACCTGCAACGTGTGCGGGCATATAGCCAACACCAAGGCCATTGATATAGCAATTGAGTGCACGCACCCAATCAGGTACGAGAATTCGCCGTTGATTATTGAGTCGCCAAACCGAGCGTTTGGGGATATCCCGTGCAGTATCTTCAATGCAAATACTGGCATAATCGGTTAACTCAGAATCTGCTAAATCATGCTCTGCTTTGGCGAGTGGGTGGTTTTTACTAACTAAAAAGGACCACTCAATATTGCCCATGTCTTTGTATTTATAGTCGCCGCCGGTAGGAATGGCCGTAGTTGCGCCAATTGCGATATCACAACGGCCTGTTGAAAGCGCCTCCCACACCCCGTTAAATACCTCAATATGGATATCTAACTCAACATCTTTAAACGCTTTATAAAAGTCGGCAATAAAAACGCTGATTTTGTCAGGTCTTACAATGTTATCAATCGCGATCGACAGTTTTGGCTGCCAACCATTGGCTATTTGTTGCGTTCCGACTTTAACTTGTTCCATTTGCGCAAGGATTTGTCTTGCTTCTTTTACAAAATGTTCCCCAGCAACAGTCAGGCTTACACTACGATGATGGCGTTCAAACAAAATCACACCAAGTTCATCTTCGACCTGCTTAACGGCATAACTAACCGCAGAAGGAACCTTGTGTAATTTATTGGCTGCTGCGGTAAAACTTCCTACTTGAGCCACAATATCAATAAGTTGAAGAGCTTGTGCTGAGAACATACTGAGCCTTCCGTTGCGTTGAGAAGAATTGAACGATGAGGGGATTATCTGATCTATAACGTCGATTATCAAGTGATGATAGTGTCTTATGGATAAGTGTTAACCTAAAACTGGTGTCACCATCCAAGAACATATAGCGTGCATCAATTCAGCCTGTGCTCAATGGAAAATGTGTTTGCAGGTATGGGGCGGGGATAAAAAAACAAACAATAAGCACTTCCTATTTAGCGAGCGATTGCCTGAAAACTGCGAGTGTGTGCATTACTTGGTCAGTCAACTTTAATTTTTAAAATAGTACTTTACAGAGGAAAGGGAGAAAGATAATATGCGTCTCGTTCGGAGGGGTGGCAGAGTGGTCGAATGCACCGGTCTTGAAAACCGGCAACGGTTTACCCCGTTCCAGGGTTCAAATCCCTGCTCCTCCGCCACATTAGAAAAGTGAAAAAGCCGTTGATTATCAACGGCTTTTTTGCGTTTCAGGAGGTCTTAAATCAGTCACTATAGGATTGACTGAGACAATTTACCTATTTAGAGCACCGAATTGCACCTACTATACGCGCATCTGTTTACCAAAATACTTAAAAGTCAGAGGGTACCGCTTTGACGTTAAGGTTTCTCTTCTTACCAAAAACCGCACATTAGCGATTTCACGCAATTTTGACGTTGCGAGCCGTTTACGGCAGTTGATTGATTCCGTAACTGAAACTGTTCAGGCTGATGAGTTCACAGATTTGGTGAATAAAACGGTTGATGAGATCAGAGCAACGTTTGATTGTGCGGTAAATGAAGTTCAAACAACGCCAAATCGTGTTCAATCGGCTGTGAAAGCTGCTCGAAGTGCACCTGCTTTGCCTTCAATGACGCTTATATCGGCTCAAGCGCAGTTTATTGCGTCTAAGTCTAAAGAGTCCATCAGCTCTGCTTCAGTTAAACAGTTGCTGCAAAGAACAACACATTTCATTCAAAGCACTGAAGTTTCATCCGTATCTGATGTTTCAAGTGCCCATGCACTGGTCTATCGAGGCTTATTACTCACCGAAGGAAGAAGTCATAAATCCAACAAAGATTACTTAGCAGCGGTATCGCAGTTTTTTAAGTGGTGCAGACAGATGCAGCTCACTCAAGTAAACCCGTTTGGTGACATTAAACTGAGTCAGCAGAATGCCTCTGATCCCGATTCATCGCGCCAGCGATGGCAAAAAACAGACCGTTAAATGATTAAGCTTTTCTATTTTAAGGCTATATCGCTTCGTTCTTAAATGGTTACGGATGGATTCGATGAATGGTGATTTACTCATTGGATGACACTCACACTGTGTCTGTGTATACATACAGGTATAATGTGAAACCTGAAAAAATTCAAAAACTACTTCCTACTATGTAAATTTGTTGTTCTCGTTTTGATTTGCACGATGTTAGTATGTAACTGATAAATATGAAGTAAATATTTATTCTAACTTATTTAATAGGAAGCATACCAAGGCTAGATAAATCAAGGCTCGTTTTTTAAGTTGCACTTCGGAGGAACTTGCATTAACGGGTGGTTTTTTGCTATAAAATTCAACAGATTAAAATTCAAGTTGAAGGCGTTTATTAGAATGTGGTGATTTTCATATACGGCATGCTCGCTAATAAGCGTTAGGCAAATAAGGAGTTTAAATTGCGCAAGTTGTTTTTTGGGGTTTTGTTGGTGATTATATCTAATATATCGTATGCAAAAATCTGCACCAATAAACTGCAAGAAGAAGCTAATGTATTTGAGCTCAATTGTTTATTGGATGCTAAGTTATGCATGGTCACGGGCTATTTTACCCATCCCAAATATGTAGATGGTTACAGTGGATTGGTAGCTATACTTCAACCTACACCAGACAAGTTGAAACGAAGTGGTTCGCAACTCACTATCAGTACATTCCGTCATGGCGAAGCGAAGGTTGAAACTCCGACGGGCTACTTTGTTGCATTAGCCAAGGCAGAGCGTATGCTCATGAATGAGCGAAAACCAAGGCTAATTTATTTTGACGCTTATACAGGGAAAGAAACGCAAAGCCCCGAACTGCTTTGTGAGTAATTTGCCTAACAAACGCTTTAAATCTGATTCGCAAACGCGTGCCGAACTCGCTAACGCTCAAACATGGCACGCGTTCACTCACAGTTTAAGCGGGCGTTATAAGCCTCTGGGAATCAGAATATGAGCACTCCTTACAATATGGCCTTTGCTTGCTTGGATTGTCACTCTTCGTTTAAAAGAGAGCTTAAGTTAGCGCCCTGTGATTACCCCAAGCAATTAACATGTCCAAATTGCGGAGGTGTAGCGCACAATTACGGTCGTCATTTTAAAGCTCCAAAGAAGTCCGATAAAAAGCAATGGGAGAAAGTAAAATTCTTACATGAGCATGGCTTTCGGTTTCATAAAATACGTATTGGGTCAGGCCATCATGATGTTGTGCCTTACCCAGAAACATTAGAGCAGGCAAAGGAATTTGTCGTTAAATACAAGAAGTATGCGGTACAAACGTAGTTCTGCTTATAACAAGTGGGGCAAAATGACTCCAAAAAGTTGCGATTTTTTCCACATATTACCCAAGCGCTGGGGGATCCCTCAAAATTGAGGTCTTCCAGCAGTGTGAACCAACTTGATGTATTCATGCATCGCCCAGCGTAAATGTTGCTCTGTTATCTTGTAGTTTTTCCTCTTCCGAACTTCTTTCCCTAACCTCACAATCGACAACACTGGCCGATGCCGGATTGTATTGGCTTGAAAGTGCTTTTGCCATCCTAAATGAAGGGCGATAATACCGATTAACCATAGTGCAATTTCAGCAAGCATGGCGATGAGTAGTAGTACGTCTAGCCGCCTTGGGCATCAGCTTTTATTATTAAGAGAGTGCACCACAAAGGTGAAGTAGGTGCTATTAATATATAGCCATTCGGTCATTATTAACGTGGTGATTACCGAGTAATCGGTCAATGCGCTTAATGCTGTGCTTAGCCGCCACATTGCCCGAAATGTTACGGCCTAGCTGCGTTAATGAGAGTTGATTACCATCGAGTAATGACTTAGTTGCAACTATCAGAGAACTAAGACGTTTTTTGTGAATTGTTGGGCATTGCATCGCTAGCGATTGATGTAGTATGTTGATGTCGTGCATGGTGTTGTTCTAGTTTGTTTTTGGCGAAATTGATTAGATCAAACAGCACCATGCGTGTCTACTTATTGATTGTAAAAGAAATTATCTGGGGATTCTCTAGAGCAAGGCGTTAATATTGATTCCAAAGGCGTTCGGGTTTCGCTTCGCTCACCATTATGGCACACGGTTGTCACACCTTAACGTAGCGTTTGAAATTAATTCTTGGAGTGTAAGTTGATTAGATTATTCAAATCTTTAATAACATCCAGTTTAGTTATCGTTATGATTAGCGGTTGTAGTGATGAAATAGAGAAAACAACGTTAACGGATGAAGAAAAACAAAAAGTCATTCATATTCAAAACCCGTTTACCGACCCCGTTATCAAATTGTCACCTGTGAATAGTGAAACGCCATTAGTTTTTGGTATCCAAAGTTGTAAAGTCTACGAGGCAAAGGTGATTCAGGGGGTTATTGTTGAATGGGAGCTTATAATCAAGCCTGATTTTTACCCTTTTGGTCATCGTTGTACTCGTCAAAAAATGCACCTTCTTAAAGATGATGAACTTTTTGTAGAAACTTGCACTCAGGCGTTTGGAGCTGGAGGAGGTTGTATTACATCAGGAAAATATAGGACGACAGATGGTATTCATTGGGAAAGAGAGAGTGATAGTGGAGAGTGGGAGGTATATAACAAACACAATCACTCGGAGTAATTTTTAGTTGTTCTTCAAATGATCCTGGGGCGCGCTCGCTTGTTACCTTCATGGGTTGCCCAGTGCAAATGATGTTTGGTTATTGTGTGATTTCTGCTCTTCCGAAGCTAATTTCACAACCGCCAAAACAGCTCGATGGCTGATGGTGTTCGCTAAAAAAAATTTTTCGCCATGCTAAAAACCGATTGTCAATCCGCTTCACTCTCAAGCCATTTTTGCGATCATGGCTCAAACAAATCATCTATAGAAGCGCGAAATTTCGGCTCTTAACCCTGCCTTAACCCCTAACTCATTATGCTTATCCCATTCAAAGCGGGAGAGCATTCATGACACTTCGATACACTCTTATTGCCATCGCCATTACGACCCTCATCGGTTGTTCAGCAAACGGGAATGGTAATTATGCCAGTCAGGCGATAGATAATCGTACTCAAACCTTACAACGACTGATTGAAGAGGTGAGCGGAAACACGACGAGTAAACTCAATGCTAGCAATCGTTCAATCAGCCCCCCCGAGGTGTTGCTGACCGATCTATTGAGTGTTCCGGCATTGACGAACTATCTTGATGCCGCGTTGAAAAACAGTCCGAGTCTGCAACAAAGTGTTATTGCACTCAAAATTGCCTACGCACAACATGGCGTGACTTCTTCTGAACGGCTACCAAGCGTTAATGCTGGGTTTGATGCTCAAAACGAAGAACAAAGCGACGAATCCTACAGCGCTGATGTTTCGATTAGTTGGGAGCTTGATATTTGGCAGAGAATTGCGGATAGCTCTGCTGCCGCTATAAAGGATATTGAAGCCTCTCAAGCGAGTTTGAACGCTGCAAAAAATTTACTTACCGCAAACATAATGCGTGGCTGGTTAGAGATTCATGTGAATCAGCAACTGTTAGATATTGAACGTCGACGCCTCGATATTCTTGCGCAAAATGAATCCTTAGTGCTTGAGCGCTATCAAGCCGGACTTGGTTCTTTGGAAGAGTTGGATAACGCTAAAAGTAACACAGCTGCGGCAAGGGCGACTGTGGCTCAGTACCAAGAAAACTTGTTACAGAGCAAGCGCAGCCTAACTCTACTTACGGGTCAATGGCAGCCACAAAATGACACACCTTTGATTGACAACGAAAGTGAGTTTCCGCTGGTGTTGAATCCATTAGAAGCGGTTCCGGTACAAACTTTGGCGGGTAGACCAGATTTACAGCAGGCCTTTCACAACATTGAAGCCGAATCGTTACGAACCGATGCGGCCTATAAGGCGATGCTTCCCTCCTTTAGTTTATCTGCAAGTCTGACCGATATGGCACAAACACCAAGTGAAGCTTTGTTTACGAACCCACTTTGGAGTGTGTTAGGGCAAATGTCAGCGCCATTATTTCAAGGGGGGAAGCTCAAATCCCAAGCGGAAATTGCTCAATTGACCACCGAGCAAAGTTTTTGGGCCTATCAAGAAACCCTATTGACTGCGATCAATGAAGTTGAAAATGCCATCGGTCAAGAAAACGCATTAACGCTACAGCAATCTCACCTAGATGATGCTTTTCTCAGCGCCCAGCGAAGTATCGTTAGTTACGAGCAAAAGTATCGCCAAGGTTTAGTCGACATTTTGGACTTACTGACTGTCCAGCAACAGGCTTACGACATCGAAGCGCAGTTAACAAATACCACTTATCAAAGGTTATTGAACCGAATTGAATTAGGCCTAGCATTGGGTTTAGGAGTCTCTGCATGAAACAAGTACTATCCCGTCGTTTAAAAAAGAATGCTTTCACTATCGCGATCACCTTGGCTGCTGCTGGTTCTGTTTTTGTGGTAACAGCCTACAACGGCAGCCAAATGGGGACGCAGGCAAACAGAAATAACCCCTCTATGGCAGCGCAAACGCCCCAAGATGGCAAAGAGCAACCCATCGATACGCGTAAGGTCAACGCCAAGGGCGCGTCTGATCGACCAGAAAATAGAAAATCGACGGCACCAATGCTTTCGCAAGTTGCTGTGCAGCCGACCCTAACTGCGACTTACCAAGCGCAAGTCACAGGTTATGGAGAAACCAAACCACGTTATGAGCTGAGTTATACCAGCGAAATCAGTGGGCGAATTGCATGGTTAGCTGAATCTTTTGAGTCTGGTCGAGTGGTCAAAAAGGGTGAATTATTGGCGAGACTCGACGACACCAGTTATCAGCAAGCTGTTTCACAAGCAAAAGCTGATGTCGCTACTGCTAGGCTTGAACTTTTAGAAGAGGAGCGTGAAGGCGAACAAGCCAGAAGTGAATGGCAGCGCTCTGGTTTAAGTGGAGAACCCAGCTCACCATTAGTGTTACGCAAGCCCCAACTCGCGAGTGCTGTTGCGGCGCTTGAAAATGCGCAAAAAACGTTAGAAAAAGCTCAGCGCGATTTAAATTTTACTCATATTCAAGCGCCTTTTGATGGTGTGATTGTGAGTCGTCAGGTGCAACTGGGCAGTTTTATTAACGTTGGGGGGGAGGTCGCTATGCTCTATAGCGTTGATCGCATTGAGATTGAAATCCCGTTATCAGAGAAGCAATGGGCGAATTTACCCCAAGCTAACGTCAGTGAAACAAGCAACCGCAAGTCATGGACAGCAACCATTGCTACGACGGGGAGTGAAACCAATAAAGGCCAGCAATGGTCGGCATATGTGGAGCGAGTTCACCAATATGTCACGCAAGATACACGTCAGCGTTCATTGGTGCTTGTGGTCGAAAACCCTTTAGCACTCGATAAACCGCTATACCCTGGAACCTTTGTTGAGGCGACCATTGAAGGTGTCGCAATAGATGAGCTTTGGGAGTTGCCTTCTTCGGCGCGTTCCCAACAAGGAGAAATCTGGACCGTTGATACCAAAGGCCTACTGCAAAAGTCAACCGCGAACACCTTGTTTGAACGTCAAAACAAAATCTATGTCAGGCCAACGAACGAGGACTTAGTCGTGCAAGTTGTTAAACGACCTTTGAGTAACTTCAAGGCAGGTATGAAAGTTGTCGCGAAGGTTGAGGAGCTGTAATGGGTAGTCATTCTAATCACAACGATACACTTCCAAAGGGCATGATTTCGTGGTTCGCACAAAATCCAGTTGCAGCCAATTTGCTGATGCTTGGTGTCATCATTGTCGGGCTGTTTTCATTTAATGATATTCGTAAAGAAGCATTTCCAAGCTTAGAGCCTGATTTGGTATCCGTATCCGTTACCTACGACAGTGGTGATCCGATCCGTGCTGAAGAAAGCATCGCGATGAAAATTGAAGAAGCACTAGAAACTGTATCGGGTGTAAAGCGGATTACGTCGACATCTGATGCTTCAGGTAGTCATGTATCGATAGAGAAAGAAACTAACTATGACCTAGATACCTTGCTAACTGACGTAAAAACCAAAGTTGATGCAATTAATAATTTACCAAGCGAAGCAGACAATCCTGTTATTGATAAAGCCCGACGCCAAGAGCACGCCATCTGGGTGCAGCTATACGGGAATGCTGACCGCAAAACACTGCAGGATTTAGCGGAACAACTTAAGTCAGATTTATTGCGCCAAAGTGCAATTCGTGACCTATCGATTAGTGCGACTCTCGACCCAATGATTTCGGTCGAAGTCAATGAAGTGAAATTGCAGGCTTATGGCCTTACATTGACGGATGTGTCTAATGCCATCAATGCAGAGTCGTCTAGTAGCATTGTCACGAGTTTACGTAACGCCGAGAAAACGGTGCGGCTCAAGGTATCACAGCAAGCTTATGAAGTAGAAGATTTTAATAATATAGCCGTATTAACCCATGCTGATGGCAGTCAAATTCTGTTGTCAGATATCGCAATTGTGACCGATACATTCGAGGAAGACACCTTTAGCTTATCCCGTTACAACGAACAAAGTGCAATGGGAATTCAAATTGTAATGGATGAATACAGCGATGTGGTCAACATTGTTGAACAAGCCAAGCAAGTCATTGAAACGTGGCGGAGCAGCAATATTCTGCCAGAGAATGTAAACATCGAAAGCTGGTACGACAAAAGTGATTTGATTACTGAACGTTTATCCTTACTCGCTAAAAATGCTTTAAGTGGTATTGCATTAGTATTCATTGTACTGGCGCTGTTTTTGAATATACGGGTAGCATTTTGGGTTGCAGCAAGCTTGCCGTTTGTATTTTCTGGCACCTTATTTTTTATGACGGATACTTTTGCTGGTTTTACTTTAAATGAGATGACGACATTTGGTTTTATTATGGCACTCGGCATTGTTGTCGATGATGCTGTTGTCATCGGTGAAAGTGTATATACAACGCGTAAACAGCAGGGGGACTCTTTAAGAAGTACCATTATTGGTACCCATAAGGTCGCAGCGCCTACTGTGTTTGGCGTATTAACGACTGTGGTCGCATTTTTATCTATTGCCACGATCGATGGCAAGTTGGGTCAGATTTATGCTCAGTTTGGCATGATTGTTACGATTTGTTTATTGCTCTCTTTGGTTGAATCCAAACTAATTCTGCCGGCGCATTTAGCCCATATTAATACCCAGAGAACGGAAAAAAAAGGCGTTTGGGCTGTGATTCAACAGGGCGCAGATAACGGTTTAGAATGGTTTAACCAAACCATTTACAAGCAGATTATCAAGACAGCTTTGAAACTCCGCTATGCCGTAGTATTCGTCTTTATTGCGCTGTTTGTTCTGGTAATTGGTATGCCGTTTACTGGTGCCGTAAGAGTAGCATTTTTCCCGCAAATTGCAGGTGACACGGTACGCGCAGAGATCCGCATGGTCAACGATAGCAGCTATGGCCAAACCCAAGAAAATTTAATGCGCCTTGAGTCCAATGCCATCCAACTGGATAAAAAGCTGCGCTTACAAGCTGGTGAAACCGTAAGTGAGAGTACCGACAAAAGTGAATCTGATATCAAGAGCATACAGGTTATAGCAAGTGCAGATAAATCGGGTTCTTTGATCATTGAGCTCGCGAGCGATGCCGCGTACAGCGCTCGAGATTTTGCCAATGCATGGTTATCAATGTCAGAACAAATGGAAGGTGTAAGTAAACTCAAAATATTATCGATGAGGGAAATGGTAGATAACTTCAAAGTGGAGCTAAAAGCAAATGACGATGGCTTATTAACCGAAGCAGCGAATAAACTAAAAAGAGAATTACAAACCATTGATGGTGTGAGTGGTATCGATGACAACTTAGATTTAGGTGAACCCCAATATCGATTTGAATTAACCCCGCAGGGGAGAGCTCTCGGCCTAGATACTGCAGACTTAGCCAAGCAAGTATTGCAGGCTTTTGGTGGGGATATTGTACAACGCTTTCAACGGGGTAAAGATGAAGTTAAGGTTCGTGTTCGCTACCCAGAGGAGCATCGACAAACATTTGCCGATGTCCAGCAAGCTAACGTTCGCACGCCCGATAACCTCGTCGTACCTTTGATTTCGGTCGCGAATGTTTATTCTGATTATCAACAATCAGAAATTACTCGAATTGATAATCAGCGTGCAGTGTATATTACTGCCGTAGTTGATAAAGAGGTGATCGCTTCGAATGAGTTGGTCGCACGATTGCAACAAAGCATGGTACCGCAACTGAATGCAGACTATCCCACGGTAAAAATTGATTTTACTGGCGAAGCAGAACAGCAAAAAGAGTCAACAGATTCGATGAAGTCGACCTTTGTATTAGCGCTAGTATTAATTTTTGCATTGCTCGCGATCCCGCTAAAATCGTATGTCCAACCGGTGATTATTATGATTGCGATCCCGTTTGGTATTGTCGGGGCAATTTTAGGGCACTGGTGGAATGATTTAACCATCAGTATTTTGTCGCTCAATGGGATATTGGCTTTGAGTGGTGTCGTGGTGAATGACAGCTTATTGTTAGTTTCGCGGTTTAATGAGCTTGTGCGTGAAGAGTCAATGCCAATTAAAGTAGCGATTCAAGAGGCTTGTACAGGCCGTTTGCGTGCGGTTTTACTCACGTCAGTAACTACATTTGCTGGGCTTGCGCCTTTGCTGAGTGAAACATCCATGCAAGCACAGTTTTTAATCCCTGCTGCTGCAGCGTTAGGATATGGTATCTTGTTCGCTACGGTCATTACCTTAGTTTTAACACCATCATTATTGCTGATCCAAACTGATATCGGATTCGCACTAGAGAAAATAAAGAACATTATTTTTAAAAAGCATGAACATTCTGAAATCGGCGAGTCTCCCGTTTAATTTAAAGAGCGAATCAGGTTGTTTGGCGTTTATATCGATAGCGCCCCCTGTTTTATAAACGCAACAATTGAAATATCAGTTTATGAGGACACAGCATGTCAGATAACTTGCAGTTACTTTTGGTCGAAGATGATATTGATCTGGCAACCGCCATCATCGATTACCTAGAAATTGAAGATATTCACTGTGATTATGCTGCCAATGGTGCGGTTGGGTTAAACCTCATTCAAACGAATCAATATGATGTGGTCGTGCTCGATTTAAATCTGCCAAAAATGAATGGGCTTGAAGTGTGTGAAAAGATCCGAGCGCAGGGTATTGATATGCCCATATTAATGCTGACTGCACGGGATACATTAGAAGATAAATTAGTTGGGTTTTCAAAAGGCGCTGATGATTACCTTATTAAGCCCTTTGCCATGGAAGAGTTGATAGTTCGAGCTCAAGTCCTTTCTCGCAGGCGAAGTGGTCAAATTAAACAGCTGAAGGTGGCTGACTTAGCATTAGATATAGAGAGCAAGTTGGCCACGCGTGCCCTGCAACAGCTCAAGTTGTCGCCGACTGAGGTCAAATTACTTGAATGCTTGCTCCGCCATAGCCCAAAGATAGTTTCTAGGGAGAAGTTGATGCGAAGTGTTTGGGGGGATGAGCAGCCAGACAGTAACAGTTTAAAGGTCCATATGTTCAATCTACGCAAAGCCGTTGACGGAAACCGAGACGCTGACCAAAAGCTAATATACACGATCACAGGCCGCGGTTTTGTGTTGAAACCTTGCGCTTCAATCACGGATGCTACCTGATGAAAATTAGACCCAGCATCAAAATCTACTTTTTAATTGCTATGTTGTTAACGGGCACTGTGACCATCATGGGAATGTCGGCCGTAGCAGTGAGCTACTTTTTCTCGGGTTTAGATGTGGCCACGAGTAACTTTGTGCGCTCACAGGCTACGGACGTTAAATTGGATGGGGATAACCCTTTAACCATCGGTAAGCTCACGATAGCCACGCGCTGGGAATCTTTGCCACGAGTAATCCAAGATAATATCGACGTCAATGACTTGGTACCAAATCAATTAATTAAAAAAATAGATGGGCTACCGATTATTGAACAGCCGAAACGCGCGTTGTTTGCAATGAAGGTAACTGCTGAAGATCAAGTGCGTTATGCCTCGGTCATACTCAGTAAAGGAGACAAAGGAACTGGCAAACATAAGCCTCCTAAGTTTTTTTATATTTTATTAGTAGGGCTTATCGCAATAGCGTTGTTTTCTCTAGTGCTATTTTTATTGCTACGTAAAGTCGCTAGTCCCGTTGAGGGACTAAAAGAGTGGGCGAAGTCGTTGGACGAAGAAAAGCTCACGCAACCTCGACCCAATTTTCATTATAGTGAGTTAAATACATTGGCTGAGATCGTACAGTCAAGCTTGAGCTCTGTACAAGAAAGCTTAGACAGAGAAAAACGATTTTTAGGTTACGCAAGTCATGAGTTGCGTACACCGATTGCAGTTGCACGAACTAATGCTGAGTTGTTGAGAAAAATGATAACCAAACAAATGGTTCAGGAAAAACAACTCGCAGCACTTGATAGAATTGAGCGAGCAGGGCTCACGATGACAGATTTAACGGAGACTCTATTATGGTTAAACCGTCAAGAGGGGAAGTCATTACCGGTTGCTGATGTAAAAATCGGAGAGCTAGTTACGCAAATTAGCGCTGAACTCGAATACTTATTAAAAGACAAACAAGTTGCGGTGACTTTGAATACTGATGAAACCCTTGTTGCCGTATCGCCAAGTCTATATCGGATTGTCGTAACCAACCTCATTCGCAATGCTTTTCAGCATACCTACCGTGGAGAGGTGGTTATCAATCAAACCTTGCATCACTTATCCATTACCAATCAAAATACAGACGCAGCGGATCAATCGACTGCGGATGAGCTTGGGTTTGGCTTAGGGTTAGAGTTAACAGAAAAATTAGTAAAGCAAAGTGGTTGGCACTATCAAGTTATTGAGGTTGATGGCGGGCGTAAAGTTGATCTCACATGCGAATAAAAAAGTCACTGTGAACAGCGATGTTGGGTGCTCAGTGACTGTTTAACATCGCCAGCGCTTTAAATGATGTGCGATCGCTATCTGAATTCAAAACAAATATCCCAACCTGTTAAGAAGTTAAGCATTGAGCTGCCCACAGCAATATATTGAAGCTTGGGAACGTCATGCTTTTAGAACTACGGAAATAGGCTTTTCGATGCAAAAAAATATTGTCCAAAAAATTGGGAATGTCGCTTTAGTTGTGAGTAACTATGATGAGGCGATTGCTTTTTATACCCAGAAACTTCGGTTTAATTTAGTTGAAGATACTGATCTTGGCGATGGTAAGCGGTGGGTGCTTGTCTCTCCGCCGAACTCCAATGGCACTAATCTGTTGCTCGCACAGGCAAAAGGTGAAGAACAAATAGCTGCCGTTGGCGACCAAGCTGGAGGAAGAGTATTTTTGTTTTTACAAACCAATGATTTTTGGCGCGATTATGAAGCAATGAAAGCCAACGACATAACTTTTTTAGAAGCCCCTAGAGTCGAGGCATATGGCACTGTGGTTGTGTTCCAGGATCTGTATGGCAACAAATGGGATTTATTGCAGCTCAACAATGATCCCTCTGTTGGGTAATTCGTGTCCTCGCATTTAATCCATGGCAGAACTAATTGAAGTCGATATAATATGTATTCTTATCTCTTAAACGAACATTAGCATTGAAGTCTCACCTATCTAACGCTCACCAGTGGCTATTTATACTGTTTGCTATTGTTTGCCTTTGGCCTGCGGTTAGTTCTCCAATTGCGCTAATTTTGGGCTTTGCTCTCGCAAGTTTCGGGCTCGTTCCACAGCATCTTGATATTCAACGGTGGACAAAGAGGCTTTTATCTTTGTCTATCATCGGCCTTGGTTTTGGTATTAACCTTGAAATGGCCATTGCTGCCAGTCAAAAAAATCTAGGTTTTATTATTGCATCAATCTTTTTAACCATAGGTTTGGGCACGCTTCTGACGCGATGGATAGGGTTGGAAAGAAAAACTGGGCACCTTGTTGCTGTGGGTACGGCAATTTGTGGTGGTAGTGCAATTGCTGCAGTATCCCCAGCGATCGAGGCAAAAGCTGAACAAAGTGCGGTTGCTTTAGCCTGTATTTTTGTTTTGAACTCGGTCGCATTGTTTGTGTTTCCAACAATTGGTCACCTATTTGAGTTAAGCGAATACCAATTTGGCGTTTGGGCCGCAATTGCGATCCACGATACTTCTTCTGTGGTTGGTGCTGCATCGGCGTATGGGGATGAGTCGTTAAAAATTGCAACGACTTTAAAGCTCGCCCGAGCTTTGTGGATCGTGCCTGTCGCACTGTTTAGCGCCTGGCTGTTTGGAGGGACAAAGAATAGATTGGCGATCCCAAGCTTTATCATTTTTTATTGTATTGCAATATTCATTGCATTTGTCTTCCCACAGGGGCAAGCCGTTTACGAGCAACTCTTTTTTATTTCCAAACGCCTGCTTGTCGTGTGTCTATTTTTGATCGGTTGTGGAATTACGGTATCAAGAATGCGAAATAGTGGACTTAAGCCAATGGTGCTTGCGTTGCTGCTGTGGGTCGCTATCGGTGGCGGTTCTTTAGTCGTCATCTTGCAGGGCTAGTGTTCATTGAACCCTTACCGTTGTTGCTGCAAGGTATTGTTTATTTGGACGCCTTATAGGCGCGATAGATGAGTAGGCTCAGCAAGAGTGAAAATGCACTTAAATCAAAAACTGACCGTAATAACCCCTCGCTAAAAAACGAAAGACCTACGAGTACAGCACATAAACTAATGACCCAGTAATTCATAAAAGCCCCGCTAACTGAAGGCTACATCATAATCAACAACGTCAGTATTCAACCAATATCTGTTTTGTATAACAAATATCTCATTGTTCTAGTTTTTGGATGACTCTCACTTCCGCGTTTGTTTAGATATGCCATACACTTGGCTGAGTACAATCTCGGTAGTTTCAACTGCCATTCACCATGAAAAAGCCAGCAGATGAGGCTGCTGGCTTTAAATCGGTAACGAACAAAAATAAGCGTTTTAATTACGCCATCTAAATTATATCTTTCTGGCCTTTGCGATATCTTGCTCTTCGTCTGTGCCAAAAATCGAATGCCACGCTTTGCGAAGAAAGGCTTTGATATCTTCGATAAACAGGTACAGACAAGGAATCAGCAACAAGGTCACGATGGTTGCAAATAACACCCCAAATGCGAGAGAAACAGCCATCGGGATGACCATTTGTGCTTGCATGCTGGTCTCCGTCATGATCGGCACTAAGCCGATAAAGGTGGTTAGAGAAGTTAGCAAAATCGCTCGGAAACGCTTGCAACCGGCATCGATCACCGCTTGACGCATCACGATGCCTCGACGACGTGCGTTATTGATATAATCAACCATGACCAGAGAGTCGTTCACGACAACACCAGCCGCTGCGATAATACCAAACATCGATAGGGCACTCAGATCTAACCCCAATACCATGTGCCCGAGTACCGAACCAATAATACCAAACGGGATCACCGCCATTATCATCAATGGTTGGGAGTATGATTTTAGCGGTACCGCGAGCAAGCTATAAATAATCAGCATCGAAATTACGAAATCGCGAAATTGCGTATCAGCGCTATCTAATTGCTCTTGGATATTCCCTGATACCTCACTACGAACTTTTGGATATTTGGCGAGTAGTTCGGGCATAAAGTTATCCCGAATGTCTTTCGCAATTTCAAAAGGCTCGGCTTGTGCTGCATCAACTGAACCCCAAACATTAATTGTTCGATTACCATTCTCACGGCGAATACTATTTACGCCTTTCGTCAGCTTAGTATTTGCGACTTCAGATAGTGGTATCTCAGCCCCGTCTCTGGTTTGAATTAATACATCCTGAACCTTGGCGATAGAATTCCGCTGTGATTCTGGATAGCGAACCATGACTTTAATTTCTTCACCATTACGAATAATACGTTGAGCTTCAAGGCCGTAGAAACTATTGCTGACTTGGGACGCGATATCAGCTAAAGATAAGCCCAAGCTTTTTGCTAATGGTTTCAGCTCAAACTGGATTTCTTTTGCACTCGATTGACGGCTATCGTTGACATCACCCACACCTTTCAGCGTATTGAGCTTATCCTTTAACGCTTGAGACGCCGCGATGAGTTGAGCTTCATCTTTCCCTTTTAGTCGGAAACTAATGTCACCATCATCACGACCACCACCGAATAGGTTATCTTGAATTTTGAAAGACTTCATGCCAGGTATACGCGGCATGGCTGCACGCCACAATTCAGCAAGCTCGAACGTGTCTAAAGGACGGATTGCCGGGTCAACCAGCTTGGTCATCACTTGCGCTGAGGTTCGGCCACGCAGATCCACTTGCATATCAGAAATCATGCCTTGGCCGTATTGCTGCTCGAGACTTCTATCGACTGTATATAGTGCTTGCTCAATTCTCATCGCAGCCTCGAGCGTCGAACGCTCCGAAGCATCGACATTCATTTCAAAACTGATCCGAGGGAAATCATGAGGGATTTTTGGCTGCCCCACATAACGAACGAGGCCACCTGCATACAATCCACCACAAATCATTGCAAAAGCAATAAAGCCCATAATGACGGTATAACGATATTTTAAGCCAACCGTTAGGGAAGGGCGGTAAACCTTTTCAATGTACCACTGTAAGCCACGGTCGACCTTTCCTTGGATGAAGTTCACACCGTTTCGTAACCAGTCAACCGGGTTTCTTGAGCCAGGTTTAACGATGGTTTTATGTTTCATTCGCGCTAAGTGAGCTGGCAAAATCAGTTTGGATTCAACCAAAGAGAACAGCAGGCATAGAATCACAACAAAGCCAATCGCTTGCCCAAATGCCGAAGAAGGGCCCGAATCCATGGTAATGGGTAGGAATGCGGCTATCGTGGTTAAAACACCAAAGGTTGCTGGCATAGCGACTCTTTGCACCCCCCGGATAACGCTGTCCAGTGATAGTCCTTTCTCTTCACATTCCGAGTGGGCGCTTTCGCCCATCACAATGGCATCGTCGACAACAATCCCCAGCACCAGAATAAACGCGAACAAACTAATAACGTTTATCGTCACGTTGATCATACCTATTGGCATAAAGAGCAAGGTACCAAGGAAACACACCGGCAGGCCCATCATCACCCAGAATGCAAGGCGTACCCGTAGGAATAAAGCAAGCATAATGAAAACAAGTACTGCACCTGACTTCATACTATCGAGCATTAAGTTGAGGCGTCCTTCAAGGTAGTAGGTCATATCAACCCAGGTTTCTAACTTAATTCCTTCTGGTAGTGCTTGTTGTTTTTCAGCGACGTATTCTTTCACGATGTCGGCAACATCAGTCATACTTTGGTCATTCGCGGCGCCGATAAAAAATGTCACAGAGTTCTTGCCATTAAACTTCGAATATTGGATCCCTTCTTGGAAGTCATCCTTAATCGTCGCGATATCGCCTAGCATAATGACGCTGCCATCACTCAAGGTGATCACGGGAATATCTTCAAACTCATAGCCTAAATACGCCTGATTTTGCACGCGAAGGTTGATATAACCGTTTTCTGCTCGAATTTGCCCCGCTGACATATTTCGGGAGTAACCACGAACCGCTTGAGCAACATCATTGAAACTCAGGCCATACTCTCTTAATTTGTTTTTGCTGACTTCAATTGCGATCTCATAACCTAAGCCACCATAAAATTCGGTTATGTTTACTTTTGGTAATTGAATCAATTCGTCGTGGATTTTATTCCCAAGCTCTTTCAATTGCCTTGGGGTCATGTCACCAAACAGGCTGATATACATGACTTCCTGTCGAAGTTTAATTCTTTCTACCGTCGGCCGTTCCATTCCCGAAGGAAAGCTCGAAATCGAATCGATCTGCGACTTTACTTCATTCAAAACAACTTCCGGATCATAAGAGTCTTCAACACGAAAGTAACCGTTAGAAACATTTCGATTTGAATAGGTGATCACGCGTTTTAGCCCTTGAACGGTTTCAAGCGCCTCCTCGATTTTAATGGTGATACCTTCTTCAACTTCTTGTGGCGCAGCGCCTGGATAGACGGCACTAAATTCAAGCCAGTTAATTTCAACTTGTGGGAAAAACTGTTTACGAATGGTGTTGGCAGTGAGCAACCCACCAATAATGATAATTATCATGAGCAGATTTGCTGCGACACTATTGCGCGCAAACCAAGCAATAAGGCCTTTTCTCGTATCTTCCATGGCTTATTCCTTGTTTCCAGCGTCAGCTATTTTAGTGTCTGATTCTGAAGCTTCACCTTCACTTTGTTCTTCCCTTAAGATTTTGTCTTCTGGGAGCGCTAAAGCCATTCCTTCAATCGGATAGTCAAGCGCTGAAGTAATCACTTTATCGCCGGCCTTTAAACCCGAGGAAATAACAACATTAGAATCGATTTGACGGACCACATTGACGGGCACAAATTTGAGCTGCTTTTCTTCGGTCATCACCGCGACTTTTCCATCGACGACTAAATGCCTAGGTTGCACCGTAACTTGGCCGGCAAAGTCACCCTCAATACGCGCGGTCACATAACTACCAAATCGTAATTCGTTTTTGGGTTGATTTAGGCCATAGGGGTCAGAAATTTCAGCGACAAGATAAGTCATTCGGCTGCGACTATCGATGACACCTTCATTACGTACGATTTTTCCAACCCACTCTTGTGGCTGACCTGCGTATTCACCCTGTATCGTAACCACAGCATTATGGCCACGATTACTTAGGTATTTAATTTCTTTGTCAGCGACGGGAAGACGAACTTCAGCAACAGAAACACTAAGCAGCTTTCCAATAGGGGAGCCGTTGTTAACGTAAGAACCTTGGCCAATTGCTCTACTTTCGATTAAAGCATCGTAAGGGGCACGTATAGTTGTGCGCTCCAAGTTTCGACGCGCTCTTTTTAAACCGGCTTCCGCAGATTTTTGCTTTGCAAGTTCTTGGGCAAGTTGAGGCTTACGTAAACTGAGTGCTGTTGGTTTGCCCTGTTTGATGCGAGACCACTCATCCTCAGCTACTTTACCGAAGGCTTTCTCTTGTACGAGCGCCGCATTGGCTTGGGCTAAATTTGCTTCTGCATCCGTCAAAGCGGCTTCATAATCACTTGGATCAATTTTTGCGAGAATATCGCCTTTTTTAACAAACCCACCTCGAATAAAGCTTTCGGATAAATAAACGATTTCACCGGCAATTTGCGAAACCAAATTCGTTTCGTATTTAGCACTCACGACCCCATGAGACCGTACGTTAAATGTACGTTCATCGTAAGTAACATCTTTTACCGCAACAATGGGAGTATTATCGACGATTGGCTTTTCTTCTGGTGGTTTTTTCATCGCTTTGAAACCGGCAAACCCAGCGCCGCCAATGGCTAGTATCAAAATAGGCAGGATAATTTGTTTCTTTGTGGCCACGAAGACTTCCTCTTGCTGAAGTAGCTTTTTATTATTTATGAATGAGTTAGAAGCAATTTAAATGTTAGGGTTAACATTTAAACAACAAAAATGCTTTACTTTAAGAATATGTTAAAGGATATGGGGTTGAGATACAGTTTGATAATGTAAACTAGTGTGTCATGAGAAACATATTATGGCTTTATTGCGCTTTAAAAATGAACAGCTCAACTTTTAAGTGCAATGACCTCTATACGGGTGGAGTCAAATTGGGGGGGCTGGCTGAGCATTGAAAGCCACAGCCGCTGATGTACATCCCAATAAAGTGCTCTCAACGACCACAGCAGGCCTTAAACTTTTTCCCACTGCCGCAAACACAAGGGCAATTACGACCCACCTTCGCTTCGGCTTTAACTGCAACTGGCTTTTGGTTAAAGAAAGTCCATTGCTCAATATTTTCTTCTGTGTCTGCATTCACAACTATTGTGGCGAACATCGTTTGCGCTTCAATTAGTTGCTGTAGCTCATCGGCTCTTTGTTGAGTCTGTACAGACAATTCAAAAGGGTGCTCTTTGGTTCCGATTTTTTTAGTACGGTTGGTATTGTAACCAAAGCTTTGGTGCTTGGGTTTGGGGGTTTTACGCCCTTTAAAAAAAAACTTGTCTGACATCGTTGCATTCACTCATTTAAAATAGCTGGCGAGGATATAACAGAATGCTGTTACTTGCATGGCTATTTAGCGTATTCAATAAACTTTAGCCGAAAATCCCTTGTTTAGACTAAATAAGGTGTCGAAATCATCTCAACATTTGCTAAAATGCAGCCAAATTTTTTTATAGGAAATTCCATGTCTACTTATACCCTTGGCCATAAAATCCCTGATAGTGATTCAATTATTGGTGCAATTGCACTGGCATACCTTAAAAATCAAATCGGTGAAGAAGCGACTGCGGCTCGCCAAGGCGATATTACTCCTGAAACTCAATTCATCTTGGACCGCTTTGAGCTTGAAGCGCCGGTTTTAAAAACAAGTTTTGCAGGTGATAATCTATATTTGGTGGACTTTTCTGATAGAGCCCAAGGCCCTGATGACCTTGATGAAGCGACGGTTCTTGGCATTATTGATCATCACAAACTTGGCGACATTACTACCACTGTGCCGCTCGAGTGCTGGATCCGACCTGTAGGGTGCAGCAATACCATCATTAAAATGATGTATGACTTCCATAATGTGGAAATTCCACAAAATATTGCAGCAGGCATGTTGTGTGCAATTTTAAGCGATACCGTTATCTTTAAATCACCAACCTGTACGACGGCTGATATCCGTTGTGTTGAAGCATTAGCTGCGATTGCTGGTGTTGCGGATTTTGAAGCCTTGGGTATGGATATGTTTAAGGTTAAATCTGCGGTTGAAGGTACACCAGTTCGTGACCTAGTAACGCGTGATTTTAAAGATTTCAATATGAACGGTAACAAAATTGGTATTGGACAGCTTGAAGTAATCGATTTATCAGTGTTTGACGAGATTAAGCAAGCGTTGGCTGCTGACATTGTTGCGTTAAAACAAGAAGGTGAGCGCCACTCTGTTTTGTTACTGCTGACCGACATCATGAAAGAAGGCTCAGAGCTTCTCATTGTTTCTGATGACGAGAATCTAGCACAGCGTGCATTTTCGGTTGCAGAGACTGACGGTAACATTTGGTTAGACGGTGTTTTAAGCCGTAAGAAGCAAGTTGTACCACCTCTGGAAGCTGCATTAGCTTAACCGCGCACCCATCAGGCAGCGGTTCGCGATTTATCACATCTGTGTTTGTATAAATCCAAATATTTTGAAAGCCACTCGTTATTGAGTGGCTTTTTTGTTGAACAAATACAAACTTGTATTCCGGTTTTACAGGCGTATGCTAAAACTTAGAACCATGGAACGACTAAAAGGAATTGCGCATGAGCAAACTAAAAACCATATATACATTTTCTATTGCCTTACTCATTACAGCGCTGCCCACTGACACTTATGCCGATTCTTGGTGGGAAACTGCAAAATCAATTTTGTCTCAGGAAGAAACCAAAGATATAGCGAGTGCATTACCGTTAGAAAACAGTGAGATTGAGCAGGCATTTCGTCAGGCCCTTTCACAGGGCGCTAAAGATGTTGTTGCTCAAGTGAGTCAACCAGGGGGATTTAATAATGACCCTTCTATCCATGTACCACTCCCCCCAGAACTTAAACAAATTCATGGCATTATGGATAAGTTTGGTTTTGCATTTTTGCTCGATGATTTGGAGTCCAAACTGAATTTGGCTGCGGAAAAAGCATCGCCCAAAGCGCAGGCCTTATTTGTTGATGCAATTGAAAAAATGAGTTTTGAAGATATTCAGCGGATATATCAAGGGCCGAGTGATTCAGCAACTCAATATTTTAAAAAAGTGATGTCTGAGCCGCTTGGCAATCAAATGCGCCCTATAATTGATGCGAGTATACAGGACGTTGGTGCAGTTCAGGCGTTTGACAAGGTAATGAAAGAATACGAACAACTGCCCTTTATGCCGGACGTGAAAGCAAATTTAACCGATCATGTGGTCGAGAAGGGCATGGCAGGTCTATTTTTGTATATGGCGCAGCAAGAAGCAGAGATCCGCGAGAACCCAGCGAAACACACAACGGATTTATTGAAAAAAGTATTTGGTGAATAGCCTTTAATAGAATGCAGGGCACAGAACATTTTGTTGGCTTGTGCCCTAAGCTATTTTAGTGATGTTCTGGTTATATAAATCTGCGTATTTCGTTTTATGCTGCGTAAAAAGAAATCGTCTTAGTAGTTCTCGATCTTCCGATAACGCGGTAATCTTAGCCGCCATAACACCATTTTCATTGCGCACTGGCTGATACTCTAGTGCGACTTTTTCGCCATCAGGTAAAATCAAATGTGCAGATTTTGGGGACTCATCCGCTGCATTTTCTAGAGATTTGAAGGTTAGGCCTGATGCAGATAAAGACAGGACGTCGATTGACTCTTCCGTTTCACTATCGATTACTTTGACATCTGAAACATTGGTTAAACGCCAACTGCGTTCATTACCGCTAATATCGACAACTTCAGGTATACCCAGTGTTGGCACGATTTGGCCCAAATCATCGCGATTTAACATGAGTGGAAACCACAAACGGTAATGACTAATCTCAGCTAATAAGGTTAATTTGGATTTACCGAGGATACTTGTAAGCATTTTAGGCACGTCAGCAGTTACGCTCACGATGCGGTGGGCACTATTTGGATCATTAATCGCAGGATCTGATTCAGTAGCAGAAAACAGATCACTGAAAAGAGCAAGCTCTTCTTCAGTTAACTTACTTTTCATCGAATCACTCCTTAACTGATGCAAAAGTAGTACAAATTTACCACAGCGTGGTATGAGTAACAAACAATATGCAGCAATCTATACTTTTTATAATGAAGTTAATCAAACAATTACTTAAAAAGACCGAGTTGATCAGCTAAAAATTCCCTACATCAAGGTAAAAAAGTTCCACATTTTGTTTTCCTATTACAAAAATTAGCTCTTAGTAAAGGCAAATTACTGATTGTTTTATCGTTTTTACTGCAGTTTTTGTCGATCTATTACTACAAATTGAATCACCTAAACCATTGCCAATTTTGTTGTGAGAGCTGCTATAATACGCCGCCTCGCGTTAACAGAGAACTGACCATGCCGTTTACTCAATTGGGCCTGAATAGCCAATTAGTCGCTAATCTAAAACAAATTTCTTATCAGCAGCCAACGCCCATTCAGAGCAAAGCTATCCCTGCCATATTCAAAGGTCGCGATCTCCTTGCAGTCGCCGAGACCGGAACAGGCAAAACAGCGAGTTTTGTGCTGCCTATATTAAATCAATTGATGAAAGGCCAAACCCAAAAGCGTAAACGGGTGAGGGGGCTTATCCTCGTTCCGACTAGGGAACTTGCAAATCAAGTCGAACAAAGCATCCAAAGTTATGCAAAAAATACGTCATTAACGAGCCTAGCCATGTACGGCGGTGTCGAGAGTCAAACGCAGAAAAAAGCTTTAATCGATGGATGCGATATCCTCGTCGCGACACCGGGTCGATTGTTAGACATGTACACCCAGCGCGCGGTTTACTTTGAAGAGATAGAGTTTTTAGTGCTAGATGAAGCAGACCGTATGCTAGATATGGGTTTCATTGAAGACATCAATAAGATCATCGATAAATTACCTCTTGAGCGACAAAATTTGCTTTTTTCGGCGACCTTATCAAAAAAGGTAAAAGCGTTAGCGAAAACTGCTATCCAAAACCCGATTGAAATTAATACCACGCCAAAGCAAAAGTCGATACAAATTGAGCAATGGTTAACTACTGTAGATAAAGATAAAAAATCGGCCTTATTGAGCCATCTTATTCAACAAAACCAATGGCAGCAGGCTTTAATCTTTATTGAAACCAAACAAGGTGCAGCCAAGCTGGTTAGTCAGTTAGAAAAACGAGATATAAAAGCAGACTGTATCCATAGTGGTAAAAGTCAGTTGATCCGAGAACAAATACTGGCAGACTTTAAAGCAGGCCGGATACAGTACCTTATCGCTACCGGTGTCGCAGCTCGTGGGCTAGATATTCAAGGATTAGAACTGGTCATTAATTATGATTTACCCTTTCCTGCTGAGAATTATGTACACCGCATTGGTCGGACTGGTCGAGCAGGACAGAAAGGACAAGCAATTTCTCTCGTTTCAAAAGATGACTTTAAAAATTTATGCATGATTGAAAGCCTTGTTGGCCACCTAATTGAGCGCAGGGTGATTGAAGGGTTCGAACCCAAAAAAATCGTGCCGATTTCTGTGCTAAATTTTGTGCCCAAGCACAAGCGGAATACCGCTGAATCACAAAATAAAGCAACGTCTCAAAAGGCAAACAACCACATTAATAAAAAACCACGCTCCGAAGCGAAAGCGAACGCAGCAAAAGAAAAAAATACTAAAAAGGCCACGGATGATTTAAACCCTTGGAATTTATAGACTAAAGTCAGGTATGAGACCATTTTATCTTTGTCCATGACAGGCAATATTTTTCGAAGCCGTATTCGACAATGAGCAATGGTAAGCAATGAGGAGGGTACGTGACAGCGTTTGTTCAACAACCGATCTTGTATTCTCTCAAAAACTGCCCTTATGCCATGCGTGCGCGTTTAGCGATTTATACGTCGGGAAATCAAGTTCGCTTACGAGAAGTTTCGCTTAAAAATAAACCATCAGCAATGCTTAGCATGTCGGCAAAAGGGACCGTACCGGTGCTTGTGCTTTCAGAGTCGCGGGTTATTGATGAAAGTATACAAATCATGCGCTGGGCATTTGAAAATTCATGTAACGATGCTTTGGGCTCTGAAAACTCGCAAGAATACCTCAACGGGATAACAAAGCGGATGATTGAATTCGACACGGCGTTTATTCCTTGTTTAGAGGCCTATCGCAGTGCAAAGCGCTATCACGACGCAACGTTATTACAAACCCGTCAGGCATGTGAAGTATTTATTCAAGAACTAGAAAGCCAGCTTACACGCCATCAGTTTTTGCTTTCGAATACTCAAAGTTTGCTTGATTTAGCCGTTTTACCTTTCATCCGACAATTCTCACGTGTTGAGCGGCAGTGGTATTTGCAATCGCCTTATCCCAATTTGCGACGATGGCTACAAAGCTATTTGCAAAGCCAATTGTTTAGCAAGGTCATGGTGCACCAAAATTTGTGGCTTGATACCAAAGAGGAACTGATTTTTGGCCAATAAAAGTCAGGAAGTTTTGCGCGCTTCTTGCAAATTCGTCAACAAATTATTAGGGATGCATTTGCTGTTAAATCTGGCTTTATGAAAGGAAATCAACAGACAAAGCCACATTCACAAATACAAATCGCACAAAATAACTCCAATTAAAATAAAAACAGTAAAACTGTGATGTATTGTCCTTGACCCTACTAGGGTTCAAGCATCATGCTTAACTTGTCCTAAACTGTACTCAGTACTGCATTCAATCGGGAAACAACGTGGCTACAAACCAGCTTGATAATGGCAAAAATATTGTAATACGCACCCTAAAAACAATGGCAAAAGTCGATGCCAATTTGGCGACGGATGTCGAGCAAGTGATTACGCTGCTCCAGGATGAAAAGAACCCGAAAACAATAGAGCGAACGTTACAGAATTTTCAAATGACCATTGTCAATTCTAAGAACGCAGAAGACGTCTCAAAAAGAGCTGCACAAAAGAAATTTAAAAAATTATTAGAAAAACTAGCCAATAAATCAGATTTACCGGTCCACTTTTCTCAGTCTTTAAAGACCATACTTAGTACAAACTTAGCAGACAGCACTTCTATTTTAGAAGAAGTAGGACAAGCCTTCAGTCAAATTACCACCGAGTTGGCATTATCTGGAGAAGAAGGTCACGTCGAGTCAAAGGGCAAAAAGAAAGACCTCAATAACTTCACTGCCGCGGATTTTAGTTGGACTGGCCGCTCCATTTTAAGTGGCATTAAGCCAATTTTAAAATCATTAGCAAACCAATACCCTGAAAACAGCGACGTGAAAGGGTTGCAGCATAAATGTACACAACTCGAAAAGAATTCAAATCTAGACGTTTTCCAAGTCGTAGAGCTGATGGAAGGCACATCAAATTTGGTGACGGTATTATCGAGTGCGCAAGCCAATCGCGACACTTCATTTTTAGCTCAAATCAATAAAGATTTATTGCAAATTCATAGTGCGATGAACCAGCTTGAGTCCACTCAAAATGAATTTAGTCAGAACCAAGGTAAAAGCCTACAAGAGCTAGAGAATAGCCTAAAGCATTTCGAAAAATTAAGTGAAGACGCTACCAACCTGCCACAACTTAAAAAAAGCTTTGCTGAAAATATTGGCGCGATGAAAGGCAACATTGGAACTCTAGTACAACAGCATCAAGAGTACAAACAAGAACAAGAGGCCCGATTTAGTAAAGTTAAACAGCAACTAAAAACGTCTCTTAAAGAACAAGACAAATTGCGGATCAGTTTAGAAGTGTCGGAACAAGCCTCACTACTTGATGAGCTTACCCAAGTTGGCAATCGCAAGGCTTATCACAATGCTACGGTCGAAACCGATGAACAATACCAAGACGAATTCAACTCAGTTGTTTCTTCAATCATCATCTTAGACATTGATCGGTTTAAAGGGATTAATGATCAGTACGGGCATGAGCTTGGGGATAGGGTGCTCGTACGGATTGCGAATATATTGAAAAAACGTACTGAAACCTTGCGTAAAAAAGTTAATTGCCAGCTGTCTCGTTATGGCGGTGAAGAATTTGTTATTGTAATGCCAGCAACACCTACAAAAAAAGCTGCGCTCATTGCAGAGCTCATACGTCAGGAGATTGGCAGCTATGAGTTTGAAGATGACGATGGCGAACCCATCATTATTACTTGTACCTGCGGTGTAGCGGAATATAGCCCGCTATACAATAAAGCAGATGAAGTTTTTAAACTTGCTGATAAATGTTTATATCTCGGCAAGAGCTCTGGACGAGATCAAGTCCGCTATTTTCACCGTGGTGAAGCAGTTTTATACACAATAGCACCACAAAAATCGTCGTAATAACGCAACACCGCATGGATTTGTTTTACAAACTCGCTAAATGGCCGTCGTAAAATCTGTGTAACAAGCGTGCCGGAAATCGTTCAAGAAAATCCCATGATTTTTATACGAATATATTGGGTTTTATCCAAAAAACTGAAGTGCCGTTTAGTGAATATAAACGGCTAACTGTCGTGTCTCCCCAAGCGCAATGCGGTGTAGAATTATTGCTTGAACCAATCGCTTTCTAACCAGCTCAATTGTACCAAAAGGCTTTGAAAGAAGCTGGTATTCCCTAGACAACATTCGCTGTCGGCGTTATTAACGAAGAATACGCTCGACTAACAAAGCGTGGCGTTGAATTTTCAATTGTTCCGAAGGAAGCAGCAAAGGTTATCATTGCGGTATTGGATGATACGTGTGGTAATTACTTCCAAATAATGAAGCAACTATAAAAGTGTGAGTGGATAAGGATGCTCTTAATTACACCTATGTGTGCCTGAGTTATTTTTTAGTATGCGTTCAATGTGGTTAAATAGCATGCCTTACCTGCCATCAGCGCGACACGGGAAATCTGGAAAAGCTATTTGGAGTTCAATATGTCAAAAATAGACAAGAAATCAGGAAGTTGTATTTGTGGGTCTGTACGTATTACCGCAATAAACCCCAGTATTAAGGTTGGTGCATGTCATTGTGGAACCTGTCGAAAATGGGGAGGTGGGCCATTCATGGAAATTGATTGCGGGACAGACATATTGTTCGAAGGCGAAGAATATATCACAATCTTTAATTCTTCAATTTGGGCAGAACGCGGCTTTTGTAAAAAGTGTGGCAGTCATTTGTTTTATCGCTTGAAAGAAACTCAACAACACATGCTCGCCGTAGGACTCTTCGATGACCAGGAAGAGTTAGTTTTTGATAATCAGGTGTTTATTGATAGAAAACCTTCGTTTTACAGTTTCTCAAACAAAACAAAAAATTTGACTGAGAAACAAGTTTTCGAAATGTATGGCCCTTTATAAAAAGCCGCATAACAGGCATTTTTCTGAGAAGGAATAGCACATATTCGATTACCCATGCTTCTCAATTGTGACGACTATAGCCCAGAGCCTGATGCCCAGAGCAGCTTAGGGGGGTAAACTAACTTTACTTTATGGAACATTATGGTGTATCCCCAGTTCAAACTAAGAGTTATGTCACGGGACTTACATAAAGGCTTATTAACAGTGAATATCTACTCAATAAATTTGGCGCGTTTTTTCAACCTAGGAGATAGGGTAAGGCCCCAACGATACAATTCAGATTTACTGTAAATATATTCTCCTCTGATTGGCGTGGTAACCTTTGGTATTCTTCCCGTGGCAAGGCTTTCGTTTAAAATTAGCGCTGCATGTTTTCCCTGATCATATCCTCGCATCAATAAACCTCCTATCGCTTTACCCTTTCCTACGGAGTACTTCCAAAAGGCGAAAAGAGGAATAGAGCTATGTTGACTGGTCCACCGCGAAGTACTATCAAGAGGTACCTGCTTATCATTGTCATCTTTAAGTGCTGCGTAATTTGAAATTATAAGTGCATCATAATCTTTGTCAGAAATAGTATTGACCTTATTTTTCCAATCGCTGTAGCTATTGGTGAGGTATGTATCAACCACATAGTTACTGCGATGTATTGCACTTTTTCCATAAAGCGAGGTTTGAATAATGGCGTCTGATGTTACCCCATTGTCCATCATCAGTAAGATTTTCTTTGTTTTCGGAGTTAAGATATGAAAAATTGAAGCAGCTGAACGCTCTAACAGGGGCCTTTCTAGTACTCCGGTAACATTTAGTGGTAGAACGCCACTGGAGAAATAGAGCCTTGGATTATTATTAATCCCCATGAAAACCACAGGAATATTTAGTTTGCTAATTGAATCTCCCAGCAACCTTAAAGCATTGTCATCCATCAGCACAACAATATCAGGCTTTCGGCGTTGCACCTCGTCCAACGCCGATAGGGCCTTTTGTCTAAATTCGCTAGGAGGAATGCGCTTGGTGTCCATCTCAAAATAGTCGACGTCATGCTTTGGATCGACATGCTCGTCAAAGCCCTGCCGGCATTCTGCACTCCATGTGTAATCTGAGTGATAACTATTGATGATCAAAACCTTGTCCGCCGTTGAAAAAGGACTCCAGAACAGCAGGAAAATAAAATAATATTTAATATAATAGCGTCGCATGATACCCGCTCATAATATCTTGTTGAGCATGTCGATTCGTAAATGAGTTTTACAAGCCGATTCCGGAAAATGTAATTCCCCATGCCGATGTATTACTTCATTGTAGTTGAACCATATTCGTAACTGTAATGATTAAGCTATTTATGTCTTCATTTGAGTCAGCGACCTCGCCGCTGGAGTGTTGGTTTCACCTGTTGATGGCGTGGTCGAAGAGCTCGTTATCGCCTCCATTGGTGGTGTGGTGACGCCAGCTCAGGAGCTTCTTAAAATTGTACCCATTAGTGAACGAGGTAAACAGCAATTAGAAGTGGAGGCAGGACTGCTCAATAAAGATATTGGCTTTGATCATACTGGTCAAGTTGTTGAAATCAAAGTAGACAGTTTTCCTTTTACTAAATATGGGGTCATTGATGGTGAGGTTACAGATATTTCTGCCGATGCGAGTGAACATGAGCAACTAGGGTTACTTTTTCCTTTAAAGGCGTCACTGGCAACCGGCCGAATTAAGGTTAATGGTAAGTGGATCAATTTAAAACCTGGTATGTCTGTCACAGTAGAAATTAAAACTGGTACCCGACGTCTAATGGAGTTTTTATTAGCACCATTAATGCGTGGAGTGAGTGAAGGAGCGCGCGAGCGTTAAACTATCAGTCAACCTGCAATATATTTAGTAACCCTATATGCATTCGGGATGGTCGGCCATGGGCTACAATGGTGCGCCCTGGTACTTCGAATTTGTGATCGTGGGTATTGCAGTCAGCACGCTTGGCCTAATGCGTTTATTTCCTGTTTTCTGGCAGCTCAAAGCGCCAAAGGCGAGGGCAGAGCCATGATTGAATTTCTAGCCATTATCAAAGCGGGTGGGCTCACAGGGGGCGCAGCATTTGCCGCAGTGCTCATTCTGTGGAAAGTCCAATTTTCAATAGAGAAACAAGCCAAGGCGCTAACAAAGGTAATCACTGATATTGATAAACGTGTTGTTGCGCTTGAAGTTCGTACAGAGGTGAAAAAAGATGTTTGATAAATTACCAACGAACTATGCAGTTGACCTTCGAACACCAGATCCGGTTATCGTGAAGATTCAGCCCAGCAAAGAATTGCTGTTTGTCATACTCGCATTTGCCGCTGTCGGGGCAGCATGGGTAAAAAGCCGCTAACTAGAATCTTTTCTCGAACTATCATAGAATAAGATTGTTGACGCTATCGTCAATTAGCATTAGAGGCGACACAATGAGTGCAGCAATTATTGGTGAAACAGTATTAGGATTACTTATACCAGTTTCAACAATTAAGAGTGTTACAACGAATACCAAAGCTGTAAGCGCTAAAGCAAAGATTGATAAAGGTATTCGACATCTAACTAAAGGTATGGATTTAACTCTTAGTGGTGTTATTGACTTAATAGAGCTAGAAATAGACAAGTTACTTGATACAGAGACTAGCTCTTTGAGTGATGAAGAACTGGCTAATTTCAAAGAAATAGTCGATAAAGTGCACCCTTTGATCACTGGTTTAACTGGTTCAGATTTTCCAACTGAAACTTTAAATCTAATTTCAAAGATGAATGAAAGAATTAATCTTTGGCTTAATCTGGAACGCCAGATGAGGGATGGTCTTGCCGTTCCAAAAACAATTGACCTTCAAAAAATTGACAAGGCAGTCAACACTGGGAAAAAGGATTTTGGGGCGTCATGGGTAGAAGCATAAAAGTTTTTCATACAAGCCAGTCTTTCTGGAAAGACGAAGAAGTCTCAGTAGTAGTTGAGCAGTTCAAAAAATACAAATCAGAACAAAACACTCCTATTTCCTTTGGCAGAGACGCTCCTTTGGTTCGCCCAAGTGACGCTAAATATGCAGGGCTACAACACCTGCATTTAGGTAGTTTTAACGCAATCACTAATCAATATCATAGAACATCAGATAGCTGGCTAATCTATACGTCGGGATTTGATAACCCACATTTTTTTTTACTCATCGATATTTTGACACCAGACGCACATGAAGAAGCAAATAATATTGACTTAATGAATAGATACATTGCTTTTGCAAACTCATTTAGGCAAGAACACTAGCTCTTATTGGCCCACTACTAAAATGAATACTGCAGATATAGCTTACATCCTTGATTTTATACCGTTTCTTTTTAAAAGTATCGGAAGTAGTGAGTTGCTTTCGCTAGCTGGTGTTGTCGTTTCCATATCAGCTATGGCAATAGCAAGCTCAGCGCATAAACATAGCAAAAAAAGAAGCTTGTATGCGTCGTTAAGCAGTGTAAGAACACGGTTTGCAAGCTTAATGAACTCTGCAAATTCCGATGTTTTAACCTTGACTGAAGTCAGGCAAGAATTCGTAGATGTACGCAGAGATTGTCAATCAACACTTAAATTCGTTGATACGTTAGATCAGGACCTTGTTGAATTAGCAGAAGTTAAGCGATACTTAACTGAAATAATAGAAAATGCTGACAATAAAATGGCAAAATGCCAAGAGCTAATAAACCGTTTAGAAGAAAAAAGGGTAAATGTAGTTGAAGCCGCTAAAGAAGTAGAGCAGCTTTACCAAAATAGCAAACTTACTTCTCGAGATGTAGACAAGCATGAAGGCTTACTTTTTGGAATAGAGCTAAATTTTCACGAAACAAAAGGTGACCTATTAGTTTGGAAATCTGACATTAATCACGCCCACAGGTATTTAAGGGTGCATACAAGGCCGTTATTACGTTTGGACAACCCAGACTAGTCGTTACCATCTGTTAGGCCACATCTGTATCTTTTTATAAACACAGGTTCTCTGTCTCTATAAGGCTTATGATTCCTAGGCTTATCTATCAGTTTGGATGCACTAGGCATTCGTCCTAGAGCTTCACACATAGGCTCAATTATTATCTCTACTATCGAACCTGAGCAGTTCCATGAATGCTTCATCAGTTGGATGTTATCGGAACACACTCTGACAGAAGGCCAACTAGTGGCCATTGACGGGAAAACTATTCGTGGTTCGTACAACCGTGAAGATAGAACCAGCACCATCCATATGATCAGTGCCTATGCTTCCTCAAATAAACTGGTGCTGGGGCAGCTCAAAACCTAGCAAAAAAGCAATGAGGTAACAGCGATCCCTGAGCTGAGGTAAAACGTTTGCCAAATTTTCAAGAAAACGGTTGTGGCTGCGCGGTGAATTGCTATCTCTACAGGCTTAGCTTCAAACAAAAACGTGCGCTCGTAGAGAGTCACACTTCGACCTTGAACACTGATGGACGCACACAAAGTCATCAACCTCAATTGTTCACGAACATTGGCCCAATCAACGAGAATTATGGGCATAGGGTTGGCACCACAAAGATGGCGTGCATGCCATTGATATATAGCCATTCGGTCATTATTAAGGTGGTGATTACCGAGTAATCGGTCAATGGGTTTAATGCTGTGCTTAGCTGCCACATTGCCCGAAATGTTACGGCCTAGCTGGGTTAATGAGAGTTGATTACCATCGAGTAATGACTTATTTGCAACTATCAGAGAACTAAGACATTTTTTGTGAATTGTTGGGCATTGCATCGCTAGCGATTGATGTAGTATGTTGATGTCGCGCATGGTGTTGTTCTAGTTTGTTTTTGGCGAAATTGATTAGTTCAAACAGCACCATGCGTGTCTACTAATTGATTGTAAAAGAAATTATCTGGGGATTCCCTAGATTGGGGCGTTAGCTTTTTTGGAGGCACCATGAAATGTGTAGCAATAGGGTTCGTATTATTTGTCGTATCAAACTTTAGTTACGGAGCTCATATACAACTTCACAATGGCACTGAAATTGAAGTTTGCAAGGATATATTCAAACTTCGTCTTTCTAACACTACCAAGAACTTCTCCGAAGCTATTAACCTTATTGCTGATGAAAATGGGATACCAAAATGGGAAGAAGGTCTCCTTTTAAGAAACCCTAAATACCTAGAAAAGTCAGCATATTTTGATATAGATAATGATGGAATCGATGAAAGTGTCTCATCTTTATTTACATGGCTTTCTGGTAACCCTGGTGAATATTATAGAGTTATAGAACAAGATAAATTAAAAGCTTTTAACCGTTTCACAGAAAGAGATCTTTATTCCTTACCGGGTTTATATTCTTATCATCCTTGGCCTTATAGAGATTTAGGTGTTTTCTTCTTTTCAATAAGCCCTTTTAAATTCAAAGGAACTTTTTACCTAGGGTTAAAGGATAATAATTTCGGAAAAGAAGAGTTTATGGAAAGGAGCTTTTTAATTGTCAAATATTCAAATGAAATGCTCGACTTTGGTCAGAACAATTACGGTAAAACATCTAATATAGAGGTTGTTTGTAAATTTGTGTACGCAAATAAGAGCTAACAAGTCGTTAAAGCTGTACAAATAAAAGTTGGCTTTTGCTCCTTCGTCGCGTATTTTAGCCAACATATTCTTTGCCTCTTAACGAGGCGTTAAATGGAATCCAATTTATGAAGTACCTTTTCTTTCTCACAATACTTTTCCCTTACATTTCTCAAGCAAGCATTTCTCTTGTTGGAAAAGGTCACATCGCTCATACGCCTATTGAAATGCACTTAGAAGTAAGTGATAAAGGTGAAGCTACAGGGAGCTACTTCTATACCAAAACAAAAATCCCAATAGAGCTAAAGGGAAAGCTTATCGGGCGTGAAATTACTCTTGAAACTATTAATGTTCCAAAAATAAATGAGGTTTTTAAAGGAAACGTAATAATTTTTGAAGGTGAAATTTCACGTATTAGTGGTAAGTGGTTCGGGGCTTATTTGGGGACTTATGGTGGTTACGGGAATAACTCTGAGGGCTATGATTTCAAAGTTGAAGGTAGAACGAATCCATTACTCGACCGCAATCTAACGTGTAAAGAAATGGAGGAAGCCCCAGAATTGGCATTTGAGTTGGGAGATTTAGGCTCAGGCTACGGGTCTCCAAATGTTGTTGATTATGACTGCCCTAAAAGTCTGAGCCAATTAGATTTTCTTCAAAAAGTAATTGGGCAGGCAAGTGGTATACGAAGCCCCTCAAGTTTACCCCGATATTGCACAGGGTCTATTATTTATGCTCAATGGCGTTACTACCATTTCGACCTAGCAAGACTTGGGTATTACCCTGAAGGCTTCGCCTCAAGAAAGAGAGGAAAGACACAAGGTATGGAGTATTTTGAAGAGTGGAGTTATCACAGCTTATATAACCGAAGTGTTTACAAGGAGTATATGACTGAGTTAGAAAAAGTAAGGCCTCTATTGACGGATTGGTATATTGAAACGCACGCGATTGATCGTACACTTGCTCAGAAATATACAGAAAACGCTATGGAAAGAATCTCTAACTATGGATTTGGTAGCTACTTTTACCGCTGGAAACCTGAGGCGTTGGTTCCGTTTACCGACCAAGCAACGAATGGAAATTATACTAACTTTGTGCTTTCCATCAATAATGCTTCAGAAAATCAGAAAGCCAATAGTCTTCGTAGACTGTTAGCTCACAATACCAAGCGAGAAATTATTGAAAAGTTAGTTTTAGCTATACAAACACCCACCCAAAGAAAGAGATCTGAATCTATTATTTCAAATGCAGTATATAGCCCCAGTAATATTCAGATACTTTTAGATGCCGGATTTTCTCCAGATCATCAGAATGAATTTGGAAAAACCGCGTTATATTACGCAATTCAATTTAGTCAGCATGTTTCGGTTAGCGTACTATTAAATAGTGGTGCTAATGTAAATCATACATATCAATTGGAGAAAGAAAATAAATGGAGCTGTTCTAATATTGAGAGGTGGGGCAGGACTCCATTGATGCATGCAGCTCAACACTCTGATGTTGAAATGATTAAGCTATTGTTGGAAGCTGGCGCAGATTTACATGCCAAAGATGCCAAGGGTTCTAGCCCAATCGATTACGCAAAAGATAACCTTAAACAAGAGAATGTGAATTTCTTGTCCAAAGAATTAGAAAAAAAACCATTTAACAAATCACTGCAACGGAACTCTAAAGCGTCCGTTGAGTAATTCGTTATGCCTAAAGGATTGGTTGTGAGAGTTTTTGTGTTTTTGTTATTAGTGTGTTTAACCGGCTGTAGTAAAAACGTCGATACTGCGCTGACTGATGAAGAACTAGTAGCAGAGTTCTCTGAGCACGAACAGCAATACATACTATTGCGTAATATGATCACACATGACGCAAAGGTTCTTAAAAAATTTGAGATCGGAGATGACCGTCTAGGTGAATATCGGCTGTACGACGATGGTTGGGCAAAGCAGTATGGGAATCATGTCTCGCTTGAATCGGTTCTGTCCAGCCTAGAGCTAACCGCCACCTGCTAGCTCACCCATGCCCCTATACGAGTTTCATTGGGAAGCCTCTTAGGTAGTAACCCTGTCAGTTGGCTTAACTTTGCTAATCCATTATTGTCACAGGTTTCCTGCTTTCAACGATATCTCTGTGCCAATGCTCATTTTTCGTTTAAGAGTGCTCGTTCTTTTTGAGCAAGGCTGATAGAGTGCTTATGAGCCAATAGCTTTGCTAAAGCCTAGATTTAGATAATAGGCATTATTAAATGCGCATGCGCAGTATACAAATGTTATGCTCAAGAATAGGGAGCCATTTCAATATATGGATATTTATAAATGATTGGATTGCTTGTTTTAGGCCATCTTGCGCTTGTTATTATTTCCCTAGCTGTTGCCACGTCATCTTTGGTAGTGATTTTAAGGAAAGGAATAACGACCAAAGCAACTTCTACGTTTTTTATAGCCATGCTGGTATTTGTGTTTCTGACGTGGGAGCACTTGGTTGGTCTTGGGATTTATAAAGCACAATGCGCCTTGTTTTCTGGCTTCCATTTAAGCGAGCCTATTTATGCAGGCAATAAAGGCTATCTACTAAGTGATTCTAGAAACTGGGGGAGTAAACATGGATACAATGGATATGTGAGCAGAGCGTTTGAGGATTTAGTGACTGGTCGCATTGGTTTTTTTGAAGTGTATAGGTATGGCAGTAATCAAGTAAATAAATACTTTTTGACTGACAAAAAAAGTATCTCATGTGCTCCGATCAGAATAGTAAGAATGTTGATTGGTAGTATAGATAAAATTCCTAAATCAAAGTGCCTTGGAATGGAGGCGCTGGAAAGCCCATCATCTAGATATCTTGTCACGGGGTACAATAAGCGAGGCGCTGGTAGAAACCCATCTGTAACTGATACAAAGACTGGGGATGTAGTTAGTAAATTACGTTGGTTTTCACTCTCTACCAAACCATATATTTTATTCAGTAAAGGTGGAAATCAAAGTTGTCCGTCATCTGCACATTATCCTAAGCAATTAATTACTGCATTTACTTTTAAAGATAAGTTTGGCTTCATCTGGCCATGGAAGGATGACATAGAATTACCAAAAGAAATTAAAAATAGAAATGGAACATTTTCACCTAAAAAAAATAAAAATGACTATGACGTAAGCGAGGTGATTGAGAAGCCATGCTCAAATTTCATGAAAAGGATTAATGACACTGGTATTAGTTACAGTTTTCATAAAATAAAGGCTTACAGAGGTAACAAAGAGGTCAGTATCAATCTAGATAGACAAAGAAGTAAGTCCTCTGAAATAGATGTATTTGTGAACAAAACTGACAAGCCCATTATGTTGTATCTTACAGGCTACGATCCAATCATATGGAATATATATCAAGAGGAAGGCGCAAAAATACTTGGGATTTTTGCGGGGGGAAATCATGGTAAGGCTATTATTGGCCCTGATAATTCTACTAGAGTACTTATTCATACTAGCGAGTATAACCCTGGAGTTAATTGTTCGAGCTTTGATTTTTTTACATCATTTAGTAAAGAAACAAACATGCGCAGGGACTTCGACTCAGTAAATGATGTTAAAGTCGGCAATAGATTTGTGATTGGTGGCCAATATAAAAGAGCAGATGATTATAAGACATACAATGATTATCCGATTGAAAATTATTTATTCCTCAAAAAGCATAACAAATAAAGCCATAGTGACGCTTACACGCACATACTTTAGGCGTTACCAATACTTTTCCTAATCCTTCAGTCTACCTTTAGAGTGTTTGCGTTAACGCACTTCTGTCCAAAAGTGGGTTAGGGTTCCCAATTACTTGCCACCATCTTCACTTTTCTGCTATCTGTAAAACTTATTACTCTGGAAGCAGTGCTACGTTCTTGATTTCAAGTTCTGTCCGAAGTGATACGGCAGATTTCACGTAGATGCTCCAAACTCAATAATTCTCAATCATAGTTAGAGCAAATGTAGTATCTAGTCTTTTAAAAGGCATGATCCAGTGCTTAAATGCTAAAACCAACATGAGCACTTACTAATAGATCAGTTAAGCAATTGAAATAATGTAGGAATAAAATAACCCTTTAAGCTGGATCGATCCAAGTATAATTTGCTATTAACAAAATTACAGGAAGTGGCACTCGAACACACAGTGTATTTAACATAATATACAGAGTACGACTAAAAAAAGCCCAAAACTAAGAGGCGAGTGCTTCATAAGCTGCTGATAAATCAGGATCTTTTAGCTTAACTGCCATTGTCGCAAAGTGAGACTTTATTTTATCTTCACCCGCTAATTCAGAGATTTTAAAAAGAACTTCATCCGAAGGAAATTTGCCAGTTTCACGCCATCTAACGAACTCGCCTAGGCTTACGTCCGTAATACCTAATTTCATAGCAGCTTGTCGAATGCTTCCACGTGTTGATGCGCGGGAGATTGCGCGGGATAAAAGCTCATCGTAATGCATTGATAAAAATCCAAGTTTTGTAGTCACAAACCAAGAATAGCACTTGTCGCAAAATGAGACAAATACGCTCAATTCTTAGTCAAAAGCTCAAGCTGACCAGCTTGATACCAAGCTGTTCAGCTTGTATTGTTTTCCTGCCGTTGTTTTGTAGTCACACATGAAATAACAGCGTTCCATTAATTGGGTTGTCTCGGTGTTTTGGGGGGAGTGCACATCCCCTCAAAACATTACCCGAACAAACCCACGAACAGAGACAATACGATGATTGCACCAAGTATCAATAGCATAGAGAACATGAATAAGGGTTTAACGCCTTCGCCATGGTCAAAAGAATTCCTCCTATCTCAAGCCGATAAATACCAGCAGATTGCCGAATGGCACAGAATTAGCGGCAATGATTCAAATGCTGAAAAGTCACTGCAACTTGTGGCGACTTACCAGCGTTTAGCCAAGCAACATAGTTAAGTCTAGCGCACCATGAAGCATACGCCCCAAGCCCACAATAAAAGTCGCAGTGAACGCCCGTTTGCCGCGCTTAATCGTGCGCGTTGGAACCACTATTTAGAAAACCCTTCATCACAATTGATGCTGCAAACCAAGTGCGGCAAGGCAACACAGAAACGCTTTCTGGTGGATATTGCGGTTGTGATGGACACGTTAGTCAGTAACATGTGTTTGCGTACTCGCAAGGTCGGGACCATTGCCAAAAATGGTTTTTTCCTGTTTACATGGGACACTATAGCCAAAAAAGCAGGGCTTCCCGTTTGGCGTGTTAAGCAGTGTGCAAGCCGTATCATTGAAAATGGTTGGTTAGAGTCGACACAGCCAAGAGGGACGAACGCGAAGCAGGAATATGTATGCCTTGCTTCGATAAAGCGGATCACCTACAAGTACATTGAGCAAACCGGACTCAAAAAGGCGTTTATCGACGCACACGCAGCGGCTAAAAAGTCAGTCGAGAAGTTAGCCAAGCGTTACCAGACCAAAGTTAAGTACCTTCTAACACCTATCACTCTACTGGCAAAATTCGAAGCCAGACGCAGCACACAGCGCCCCGTAGCACCGCCAAGCTAGTACCAGTTCATCAAATACGCCGCTTAATTGCGGATTTTCACGTTTTACACCTATCAATTGTGCTCATTATTTAGTCGTTTTCACCCTTGTACATTAGAATAATCATATGTACAGCCAAGCAAAACGGATCATGTGATCCTAAAAAGTGGTCATTATTCACACGTTCTGTGGATAAGTGTGTGTGTAAGCTGTGACACCGCTTCTAGACTACTCCAAGGGTCTACACCAAGTAATTATTCCTCATAGTATGGCTACTAGTGTCTTATCTAAAGATAAGAAGAAATACTTATTAGTGCTTTACCCTTGCTTCGCTGTGGGTAAGCATATAATGCTTGTCCATTTCCTAGCTTTCGCTAGGGGACAATCGCCTTCGGTGCTGATAGTTGGCTTTCCCTAACGGGCTTTGAACTTCGTTTGGATGCATAGCTTGGTATCCCTGCGGGGCTTATCGCTTCGCGATGGCCTAGCAAGAAAGAAAAGCAAAATTGAAAACTGATTAAGTGCTTGTTAGACTCGCAAGCGAGACAACCCTCTTTTAACTCAAGAGGGTAACAGCGTGAAAGAACAAACCAACCAAGAGCAAAAGCCAGAGCCACAAGCAACCGCTCAAGAGCAAGGGCTTTCTCTTTACGAAAAATATCAAGCTTTAATGCAAAAGTTTGCTGATATTGAACAAATCCCCAATTATCGCCCCGATTTAAAAGCCTCAGAAGGTCAAAAACTGGCAGTTGAATCTATTCAGCTGTGCGGTGAGCTTGTGCAAACCGTTCAAATCATGGACGCAGATATTAACCGCTTATTTAAGTACGCCGAAAAAATGGGTAAGTGGTTAGAAGGTCAAGAGGGCTGGACGCATGAAGAAAGCTGAACCGACGATTGTCGGTGAAATTTCTTGTGGTGTCTGTAATGCCGTTGCAGAGGTGCGCCAGCGTTCGACGGGTAAAAAACTTTTGTATACCTATTGCCCGAATTGTAAAGCTGACCAACGCACAGGTAAGCAGATTCAGGCGTTCTGGGCTGAAAATATGCAGTCCGTTGGCACGATTGGCACCCGTCAACCCGAACCCGCTCCCGAACCAATCACCGAAAACGCCCCAGAAACCGACACAGGCGACGATATACCAGAATGGGAACCAGAGCAGCCGAAAGCCGAAGAAAAGCCAGAGGATTCAGATTCTCGTGGTTCTGGCTGGGTTGTCGGCGGTCTAATCGCCGCTGTTCTATTGGCATTTGGAATTAAAGCAGGATCACAACAATGAACGATAAGACAAAAACCACCGAAAACACCGAAGAATTGACCGTAACTGACCAAACTCAGACCGAAACAAGCACCGAACAAGCCCCAGTTGAACCCGAAAATGATGCGTTTAATGCCGAAGTTGAAGCAACAAAACAAGCTGAAACGCCCAAAACCACAGGCGACAAAGGCGAAAACGGCAAGGACACCAAAAAAGTATACCCACCAATGAGTGAGACAATTGCAAGAAATACGCTTGCAGGTGGTCTTGATTGGGTAACTCAGGGCGCATCTATGATGTTCAAAATGGATTTATCCCTGACGCCATTAGAGCGAGATAAGTTTGCAGAAGGTGTTGCGCCGTATTTGTCAGAGCAAAGCCATAAGCACCCATGGATAAATAAAACCATTGGGCGTTCGGTCGAAGTAAGGGCACTTACTGCAGTCTGTTTTCTAAGTTTATCGCTATATAACAAATATGCAGAGGGCAGAAAGCGCCTTGAGCTTGAAGCGCGACGAATTGAGCTAGAGCACCAGCGCCAAATGAAGGAATTGGAGCAAGCGCATGGCCATCAATAAGAACAACCGATTAAAGCCTTTGCATTGTGCCTATACCGCTGGCACTGGCGGCGGTAAAGCGGTTGCGGTTCAATACGCTGGGATGATGCCTAAAAGCCCGTGTTTGGCTATGTTTGATCCGTATGGTGATTATGTCTATAAAACGGGCTGTGAATACGATACGGGCTTTGCGGGTAAACGTACCTATCACTATGCAACACGGGCAGCTTTTGCAGAAGCGTTCAAAAATGCTTGGGGGTCGAAAAAGCCGTTTAGAATCGGTTATAAACCCGAAAACCCTACCCGTGATGAAATGCTTTGGTTCTGCAATCTGATGTGGTTAGCCTCTGATGGCCATAGACGCTTAGATGTGGTTATCGAAGAACTTGCTAAATGGTGTGACAGTACGGGTAAAGAGCAAAGCTCACTCGGCCAATGCTTCACTGGTGGCCGTAAATTTGGCCTTGTGATGCATCCTGTTTTTCAGCGTAGCACCGAAGTACCCAAAACGATTTTGGCCATGTCGCCTTATAAAATCGTAGGGATGCAAGAAACGCTGGCAGATGCTACCCGAATGGCGAAGGAATGCGGCGTAGATGTGCAAGATATTCTGGCGCTTGAAGAACTGACCTACATCAAGAAAAACCCTAAATTGGGTGATGTTGAGCCGTTTAGCCTTAAGCACGTTTTTGACGATTAGTAAATGCCGCTAGGAACTAAAGGTATACCGCTAGTTCCTAGAAAAATAAAAAAGCCAGCTTAACCGCTGGCTTTTTTATGTCCGGTCATCCGAAAAACAACCGTAATTAACCGAAAAGTGACCATAACGAACCGAAATTCGCTTGATTCGTAACCGAAACACTTTTTAAGGTGCTGGCTCCACGTTGTGAAACGTCCAATCCCTTAGAAGGAATAAAAAATGAAATATCTACCTTTCGCATTAATTGCAGCTGTTGTTTGTGGTGCCATTGTTTGGGCTTCGAATAACCAGCGCGACGTTAAAAAACTAATCGGTTAATGGGGGACTGACTTATGGCACGTTCCACCAAAAAAATTAATACGATTTCTGCGGTAGTCAAAGGCAACCTTTGTACTGTTACCTTGCCTTTGGGCAAATCATACGATCACCTAATGATTGAATACAGTGGCGTTACCTTGGCTCAGTTAAAAAACATCCGCATTAAAATCAATGAAGATGTGATCCAAGAGTTCAAAGATGGTAATGCCCTGAAAGAATTTAACGCTTATTACAAGCGTGAATTAACTGATGGCATTCTCGACATCCATTTCAAGCAACCTGAAATGAAAACCTTGGCCGAGCAACGCATGTTTAGCCTAGGTACGGCTAACGGTATCCCACAAACACCAGAGCAGGTTGCATTGATGCCAGCAGTTCAAGCCGCTTCGGTGACATTTGAAATTGATGCAGGTGCAACCGCGCCAGTTATTGCTTGTTCAGCGCAGCAATCCGATCCAGCGCCGCTCGGAAATATCGTTAAAGTGAAGCGTTACCCAATTGTGTTACAGCCAGGTACCAATGAATTTGACCACCTTCCAAAAGGTGTTGATTCACGTATCAAGGCCGTTCACGTTGTTTCAGCCGCAGTTGTTGAAAAAATCATGCCAGTGATTGATGAATCAGAGCAAAACGACTTATCGCAAACTCTGATTAAAAAGTTGCAACGTGCGCACAACCGCACACCACAAGCCAACTTTGCAACGATTGATTTCACTATGGAAGGCGACATGAAGCAATCCATTCCACTTAAAGCCGTTCGTGATCTGCGTTTCCGTGTTGAATGTGCAGCCGATACTACGCCTTCAACCAGTGCTGAATTGCTGGTTGAATACATTGATACGCTTAAGGGCGCATAAGGGGGGCTTATGTTTGGCACTGTAGCAGGGGCGCAAAGCGTACTTCCAAAAGCACAAGTCATGATGGAAAAACCCTCAGTCACTAATTTTGGGTTTATGGATACGATTAACGATGGCATGAGCACAGGTCTCGATTGGTGGATGAAATACGAACAGATTGCAGCCATGAAAGACGCTGGCACATTGGGACGTAAGCAAATGGACGATACAGTTCAAGCGCAAACCCCCCAAGTGATCGAAGTTCAGCGACCAGTCCAGCAGCAAAAAAACCTTTATCAGCAAGCCGCTGATGGCCTAAAAGTTGCCACAGGTAGCTATTTGGGCATTGGTTTGTTGTTGCTTGTTGGTGTTTGGTGGATTTCGCGCAAGTAGCAATGGTGGTGATTGATGAAACAGGTTTTAACGTCAATTGCCGCTGCCGTGATTGCTGGTTTAATCGTTAAAGCCTTAACCGGAGAACTTAAACGATGACTATGCCATCAATGAGCAATTCTAGTGCCGCAAGTTCGGGCACTGGTGATCAGGCAAATAACGCCGCTTTCCAAGGCGGTTCTATTAACTTCGGTGCGGGTAGCACCTCTAAAGGGGTTTCACCATGGCTTTTGTTAATCTTATGCTTGATAGCAGCCGCAGTGATGCTCAAAAATCCGAAGCGAAAGAAATAGCTTGGGCAACCCTAGCGCCCCCTTGTGGCAACGACTTGCAACTAATCCAGCAAGACGTTGTTGCAGGTGTGGCGCACCTTCTTTGCATTGATGAAGAATTCTATACAGTTATTCGACCTGAAATTGCCGCCAACGGCCTAGAGCTTGTAATTGTGGCTGCTTCAGGGGTGAACTCAGTAAAGCACGTTTCAGCAATCCACGCCAAAGCCAAAGCAGACGGCTTTAAATCTGTACGCATACACACCAAACACCCTGACGCATTTTTAAGAATGGGGCGCGATTTGGGGTATGAACGTGCAGAAACAATTATTCGAGCGGAGCTATAAAAATGGGTTCACGATCAAATTCTAATTCTACACAGGCAACGCACAATAATAGCGTTACCATGGCAACCCAAGGCGATAACTTGGGAATAATGCTTAACGGCAATAACAACACGATTATTGACGGTGGGGCATTTGATATTGTTGCTTCAATTGTCGATATGTTACCGAGCGTTTTTGGTGATGGCCTAGACGCTGTAACCAGTGGTTTTGATACCGCTGAATACATGGCTGACATTGGTGCAGAGCAAAATGAAAATTTCTTAAATGCTGGGCTTGATCTCTTTGCAGGCGTAGCAGATTCACAAGCTGAAATGATGCAGCTATCCATGGATTCTCTTTCAGAAGCGGGTTCGATGGTGGCCGACGGTTATAGCGAATATACACAAGCAACCCAAGACACCACAGAAAGTGCTTTCGACTTTGGCGCAGATGCACTAGACGTTGCTCAAAGAGCACAAGATAGCGCGTTTGATTTTGCCGACGATTCGTTAACTGATTCATTAGACTTTGCCAGAGATAGCAGCGAGCTAGCTTATGCATTTGGTGAAAATGCACTTGCATCAAATCAGCAAGCACAGGAAAACGCTTTTTCATTTGCAGAAAACTCGTTAACTGATTCGCTTGATTTTGGTCGGGAAGCAATGCAAGCAAATACCGATCTTGCAAATCTTGTTACCGACACAATCACAGGCACAAGTGAAAACATGGCCGAGCTTGCTAGCGAAGCCATGATGCAAAACGCTGATTTATCTGAATCAACTGTTGACGCTGTAGAACGTGTCAACGCTAACAATGTGTTGTTAGCAGAAAGCGCCATGCAAGCCGCATCAAATGCTGCTAGCGATTCACAGGGGCAACTTGCTGCGGGTTACAAAGATATGCTCGATTTTGCGGATCGCTTTAGTCGTAGTGATGGTGCAGCACTGGCAACGGCCAATAACAAAACCATGCTAATGCTATTTGGTGGCATGAGCTTAACAGTCATTGTGGTTGCTGTAATTTCAGTGATGGCCACTAAGGGTAAAAAATGATCTCAAAGGTATTTCTAAAAGCGGGTTTGCCCAATATCGTTGCGATGTATGGTCGCTATTTTTATTTAGTCACCGCAGCTGACAAAGTTGAAGTTCAGTTTAAATTTGATAATGCAAACGTGTCAGATATTCGTACAGATTTGCGTGAAGGAATGTCCAATATTTTTGGCTCACCTGTAAAACAGCTGATCATGATTTCTGAAACTGATCAGATTGTCGAAATTTGGCTTGCTGAAACCGAATTAAATTATTCAGCGCTTGCGCTCGGTGGTGCAAGCTCTGGTGTTGACTCTGGTCGAGCGGTTTGCGGTCTTGGAGCGTCACTTGTAATTGAACGCGATTTTAGACGCAAGAGCATTGTAGTACAGGCACTTGCTGATATTGCAGTTGGTGGTGTTGGGGTGGGGGGCGACTCTGGCTACCAACTCAAAAAAGGTGAATCACTCAAGCTTGGCACTAGGGGCGACATTTACGCTTATTTGCAGCCAGCAAAAATTGACAGTATCAGCACAACAACAACGCAACTACCGGTACCAACCCCTGCCTACTCAAGCGGATTTCAGCATGTAGATTCTACGACTTGCTTTTTTGCTGACAATGCAACGGGAAATTTAATTGCTGGTTATGGTCGCTTGGTTTATTCAGAGGATGGCGGTCAAACCTTTTTAGATAGCGCGGTGCCTGACGAGTTTAAAAGCGCGACATTTTACGGCCTAGGGCAAACTGAAAGCGCGGTTTATGTTCGTCTTAGCACGAACGGTATTATTTTGGTTAGTCGAAACGGCGGCAAGTCATTTAGTTATCATGGCCAACTGTTTGGCTCAAAATGGGCTGATAGCGGTCAAACAGTTAGTGATAGTTTGACGTATGGCGGCTGGATTGGTGTTGATGAAAATCACATCATTCTGGGCGGTGTAAATGCCGTATATGTAACAAAAGACGGTTGTCAAACATGGCAAAAAATAGATTTTACTGGGTATGTACGCTCGGTGGGTGTTGCTGATAACGGTGATATTTGCATTGCATACAAAGGTGAATTTTACCGCCGCGAGAATGGCGTTTTTGTTAAAAAGGGCGGCAGCTACTTTGGTAACGGTGAAAACACGCTATTGCTAATTGGTGCTCATGTGTACTGGTATTGCTCAGGTAATAACTATTTACATTATTCACCCGATGGTGGCGACACAGTGACGCGTATTGCAGAGTCAATGAACGGGGCTAAGTTTATTCATCAAGTCGGGCATTCCGTGGTAATAGGCGGTCTAGATAAGCTCGGCGTTATTAGTGAACTTGGCGGCGCCATCGACTGGTACACGTCGGAAACGGCGAGCGGCATGGTTCGCGGCGGCGCTATTGCTGCGACTGATTCAGCAATTATTGTGCGTCAAGAGGCAAATGCATCAAACCCAACGCCCGTATCGCACAGTTACCCGGCATCACTTGCACAAGGCTATCTATACCCTTCTGCTGTGCAGTGGATAGCGGAGCTAAACTAATGCGCTGGCTTGCATTGGTATTTATCGGTTTATTGGGCGGCTTGTTCTTTTACAGAGCAGCCGCACCAGTACCAAAGAAAAGTTCAGGCACTAAATCGCCACAGGTGCCGGATTACCTCAATTTTGATTTTGAACAATTACTGTCGGGAGGCAGCAACATGAACAATAAACCGTATGAACAAGCAGGGGGGAAACCTATCCCCAGAGGGATTGCGAACAACAATCCATTAAACATTCGTGAGAACCATGAAGTTGATTATGACTGGCAAGGCGAACACGATTTAGATTTAGATCCAGCGTTCGAGGAATTTATCAGCCCTTGGCATGGTATCCGCGCAGCTGCTCGAATTCTAAAAACGTATCGCCATAAGCGAGGGCTTAAGAATGTTCACCAAATTATCTATCGCTGGGCGCCGCCATCGGATGACAACCCAACGGAAAAATATATCGAGTTTGTTGCAAATAGCGCGGGCGTTGATGCACAACAAACGCTTTCTATTGCCGATTATCCAGCTGTAGTTGCAGCAATGATCCACTTTGAAAATGGTTATAACCCTTATGACGACAAAACAATCACAGAAGCTGTTACCGCTGGGCTTTCATAATTTCAGCTTAAGCAATTTTGCTATAGCAGCCGCAGTGATTTATGTCGTTTACACAGTCACGAAAGCTTATAGCAAAGCAGACAAGGCCATGGCCGCAGCACTAGCGCCAGTTAATCAGGCTTATCATGACTTGCGCCATAGCATGGACGGGAGTCACAAGGTCTCAGCCGTTGGTATGGATTACTATCTATCGCATTACATTGATAGTGATTACAGGCTTGACCAGGGTGCATACAACATCATGTATCAGGTGAAGGAAAACAGGCCGTTTCTCAAGAAAACTCTTACTTGGGATTTAATAGTTAAACCTGGCTACAGGCACCTAATCAGACAATCAAATATAGGGGGCAGCTGATGAAGTGGTTAACCTCTGTCTTACAGTTTTTTACAAACCCTGTCGCTGATTTAACGGGTTCCTATCGTGAACGCAAACGCATTGCCGCAGAAATGGCCGCAGACATTGCAACCGCTGAAAGCAACCTAAAAATAGCCGAGCTAAATAACAAAGCAAGGCGACTCGAAGCACAGGAAAACAACGATTCAAGCTATGACAACATAGTGTTAGCGAATCGCCGCGATACGCTCATGGATGAACTAATCATCATTGTATTTCTGGGCTTGTTCTTGGCGCACTTTGTTCCAGAGCTGCAACCCTATATGCATTCGGGATGGTCGGCCATGGGTTACAATGGTGCGCCGTGGTACTTCGAATTTGTGATCGTGGGTATTGCGGTGAGTACGCTTGGTTTAATGCGTTTATTCCGTGTTTTCTGGCAGCTCAAAGCGCCAAAGGCGAGGGCAGAGCCATGAATGAAATTCTAGCCATTATCAAAGCGGGTGGCCTCACAGGGGGCGCAGCATTTGCCGCTGTGCTCATTCTGTGGAAAGTCCAATTTTCAATAGAGAAACAAGCCAAGGCGCTAACAAAGGTAATCACTGATATTGATAAACGTGTTGTTGCGCTTGAAGTACGTGCAGAGGTGAAAAAAGATGTTTGATAAATTACCAACTAACTATGCTGTTGACCTTCGGACACCTGATCCGGTTATCGTGAAGATTCAACCCAGCAAAGAATTGCTGTTTGTCATACTCGCATTTGCCGCTGTCGGGGCAGCATGGGTAAAAAGCCGTTAAGTAAAAATATTTAGTCCTAGAATGACTCCTAGGACTAACTTATGCACGCCCTAAAGTTTGATCAGTGGCAAGTTCAACACTATTTAGCCAAATTTATGGTTTGTATCTCATAGCCTTCTTTACTAATAATGCTCTTAACCTCGTCTAAATATTCATTATTCAGGGGCAAACTAGAAAGATTCATAAGTTCTAGACCTATTTTGGTAAGTGAGTAACAAGAAAATGCAAAGGTCTTTTTCACATCTGAAAATAATAGTATTAGACGATACTTTGAAAAAATTTGTACTACAAACCCTTTATCATGAGTCAAAGTTGGTTCGAAAATACCTCTTACTCTTGTACCAACGCCTTGTAAAATTCCCAAATCTTGTAATTGTAGACATTCGTGGAAATCTAGGCCATTCGCTTTTAGAGAGTCCTTTGCTTCTGTAAAGACACGGCCTCCTATAATAAAAGCAGAAAGTTTATTTATATTCTCGGCTTCTTCCTGTGACAGAGTTTTTAGATACTCTAATGTTCTCAATGAGAATGATTTTGGTGCCAAAACTTCACCAGCTAAGACTTCAGCCCAAAGTTTTTCCATATAGTCACTAGAGAATCCTGAAGCTGCTTCTCGCCAAGAAAAAAACCAATCTTCTTCGACTGGGTCTTGACTTGGTTCAGTTGTAGAATCAGACAAAATTTCGGCTGCCAAGTTTATGGCCTTAAAAGTATTCCTGTCTTTTCTCTTATCATTTTCACCAGAAAGGGTATTAGGATACTCATTTGGGTCGAATGTTGGCATGATCCTCCCCATGTCATACTCACAGCTGTCAATATTTGAATCTACTAGCCCTTTTTCCATATCGTAGGTCAATTCACCATTAAGAACTTTTTTGATTTCCTCATTAGTTTGAAGCTCTATTAGTCTTGTTTCGCGTAGCGCCTTGGCTTCACACACTTTTTGCTTACTAGCCACATCATGATTAAGCATAGTTGAGACTGTCCTAACTAATTTAGTCAAGCCATTAACTTCAAAGTTCTTCGATTCCCAATCAAATTTAATACCCATGCTATCAACCTATAAAAATACTAATAATCATTTACTTGTAGCATATTTAGAGAATTATATTAACAATGTTTTGATAATATCTTTGAAAACCTGCTCTTGTACTTTAATCGTGGTTGAGTAGAACATTTAGAGGTGATGGCTAGCAGCGATACTTTAGAAAACAGATAAATAACACGAATCAACTATTACAGTGAGTTTTGACGAGCTAACGTTAAAATTCACGTATAAGCTCATCCAAAACTTTTTAGTTGTTATCATTTAGGGTTATTTTTTTTTAATAGACTAACGAAATCAGGCTCACGATTTCGCCACGGTTTATGATTGCGAGGTTGGCAATTCGTTTCAGCACTTGGAAGTCTGCCAAGTTCTTTGCACATGTATTCTATTTCATTTGGTCTCACATCAAATCCGCTTGGGGTTATCATTCGACCTTTAACAATCATGAAACCATTCCATTCATCACTGCAGGGTAGAAAACCACTTGCGGCAACATCAAGCAATCTAAGCGCAATACTGTTAGTTGGTTTGCCAGCTTTGATCCATCGGTACGCAGTGGCGCGATTAACGTCAAAATAGCTGCAAATCCGCCTATAATCATCGTTAAAGAGGGTTTTAAATTTAACCGAGTGGGAATACATGTAGACGTAATTGTCTTTATTCTGCATAGAGTACGACATTTAAATTCAATCCTTTTTAGAATTTATAGTTCTATATGCGATTGCAAATAGATCCGGATTGTATAAAGGTCGGTAAGTCGAAAGTTTGTCAAAATACCGTGTTTGTGACTACGGCACGTTCAAACGCTTGAATAATACACATCATACGGCTAGAGTGCGCAGTGGTGCGGTTTTTAGGATATGTTTGCAAATATAGAGCCAAAACAATGATTTATTAATGCCGCATTTAACATAATATACATTGTGCGCAGTTATGTGGATATGGATGAGTGTGGATGCCTGTAACTGTTTTAGCCTTGCTGTGTTGCTTCTCCTGCGCTCAGGCTTCGCTCGTCGTCGCATCAGCAGCATGGCTTAACGTTGTT
>NZ_BMPZ01000007.1 GCF_014647855.1 Shewanella gelidii
GGCTTAACCATACAACCCTGATGGGTTTTACCAGCGATGGTAGTGGTTGGTTGCTATAACTTAGTATGAATATGAAGCACTTGATTAAAGTGAGAACAGCTTTCCGAATTATTATTTACTGTTTAACAGAGTTAGATGGTAGATAAAGAATTTGTCTGGAAACCATAGAGCTTCATTTCCAGGCGCCTAATATACTCTCGTAAGAGAAATGAGAAAGCCCGCTGCACTGCAGCGGGCTTTTTTGTGCGTGTTGTTTTTTAACGGGTCATTGATTTTACCTGCATTTTGCTTGAATCATTGTAGGTTTTATTTCTTATCTCTTATCTCTTATCTCTTATCTCTTATCTCTTATCTCTTATCTCTTATCTCTAAAAACTAAGAATTAGCCGTAAATGTTGCCCATTGCAGAGATGCTTTAGTGTGTAATCGATTCCTTGATTATTATTTCTCCGAAATAAATTCAAGTCATGAATTCGATAAAAAGTTGATATCTAATGAGGTTATCAAACGGCGACCTCGCTATAATGTCTAAAATTTTTTTGAGAATCCTTATATGTTAACGAAGCTGCTGGTTACTGCTCTTGTTATTGCGTTTGCTTGGGCAACGCTAAAACGCTCTTCTAGAGTGAAAACCACGAAAAAACCCGCAGCTGATTTAGGGCAATCAATTTTGAGACGTTATATGGTTACTGGGACATTAGCGGTCTTACTCCTGGGCAGTGCAAGTTACTTGGGCTGGTACTGGTATGATGGTAGCCAGGTACTCTCGGTAACGATCGTCTCACCCAATCATTCCGGTGAGACGGTATACCAAGTTAAGAAGAGAGATATTTCTCAACATGAAATTGTTACACTTGATGGGATTACGATTCGGTTGTCTAATCAAGAGCGGGTTATCATAGCGACATCGGCAAAGTAGTTTTTTACGCAGAGCTCTATTTGTACTCTTTTCTCAAACTCATTTCAGTACGAAAGTATTTATTATTTAAAACTAAATATGCGATTAAGCTGAAGGCTTAATCAGAACCGGAGGCAACATGATCACGGCATATGTCTACATTGATCGAAAATTATCGATCCTCGAATTGGATATTAAAGATCAGCTTCCGGAAGAAACCTTATGGCTTGATTTACACCGCCCGACCGACGAAGAACGAGACTGGTTAAGCTATTATTCTGTCGAGGAAGTACCTGAAGAGGAGGACTTTAACGAAATCGAAGCCTCTGCTCGTTTTTATCAAAATAGCGACGGCTTACATATTAATTCGTTATTTCCCCAGCGTGTCGGTCAAGATATTAAAGGCGTGAACGTCTCCTTTAACCTTCGTAGTAATTTTTTGCTCACTATCCGAGAAGAAGATGTAGGTCTGATCCGTTTACTTCGCAACTACCTGAGGCTAGGTCGTGTTGAAGTGACTACACCACAGGCACTCTTTCTGGAGCTGTTTACACTTAAAGTCGATTATTTATCTGATTTAATTGAAGATGTATATACGGTACTCGAAAATGTGAGTGAAGAAGTTTTTGAGAGCAATGAACTGGATGACATCTTCAAACTGATTACATTGCAAGAAGATTCAAATGGTAAGATCCGGTTAAGTTTGCTTGATACCCAGCGTTCACTTCGTTATATGCAGCGTTATTATCGCGGACAATTGACCGAAGAAAATCTTAAAGAGCTGCGAGAGATGCTTTCAGATATTGAGTCTCTTATGCCACATAGTCAGTTTATTTTTGATAAATTGAACTTTTTGCTCGATGCGGCAATGGGCTTTAGTGGTTTACAACAGAATAAAATTATCAAGATATTTTCCGTTGCAGCTGTGGTATTCCTACCGCCAACATTAATTGCAAGTAGCTACGGAATGAACTTCACAAGCATGCCAGAGCTTGATTGGCGCTTAGGATACCCAATGGCCATTTTAATGATGATTGCAAGCGCAGCAGGTACCTACCTGTTTTTCAGGCGAAAAGGCTGGCTATAATCCGTATAGGGAGTTGATTTTCCTATATGGAAGTTCACAGTCATTGCTGTTTATGGATGAATTGAACGACTTCTCCTGCTGGCTGTTTCACAAAGCTTGGCTCATTGATCACCATCGAAAGTGTTGAAAGCTTATCTCCCATAAGATCCATCGTTAACTGGCAACGCTGATATGCATTTTGGCATCTGTTGAGTTTTTGATGCAGATGAAAAATAAGGCAGCGGAGTTGTGCTTGATTTCGAACCGAGGAAGAGATTGCCTCGTCACTCAAGGTTGTTTGAAGTTTTTGAAGTTGTTCAGGCTTGTGTTCAGCAAGCCATTTCAACGTGTCAAAATCAGGTAGCTGGGTCATTTGATGCTCCCGTTTTACTGCCAAATTTTGCTTGTGATTCGCGATTTATTAGTGCGAGTTATTCGCACTTTCCTTGCGACAAAATGAGAATTTCAATAGGCAGTGTCTAGTGAGCGCTGGTGCTCATCGTTAAGCTATCCTTGAAGTATTAACTAAGTTTAGATGGTTTTGTCGGCTTTAGTGGGCATGAAAACAGTTATTACACTTTGAACTAATTACTTTCAGAACCAAAAAAGTAATTCACCCGCTCTCTAGGATTCAAATATTTAAATATCTTTTCTGGGAGTGCCGCAGGCGGCAGGCAGCGGACTATTGAAAGGTTTTCTGATTCTAAATCAATAATAGGTGCCTGCTCTTTGGGCACCATGGTATCGTAAACCATGATTTTTGGGAGTAATAACTTGTCGAGATTGACACCCATGACAATGCCAAACTGACCGGATGATAGCTCGACAACACTGCCAGGGGGATAGACGCCGAGCATTTTTATCATTTGGCCAACGTGCTCTTGATTGAGTTGCTCTTTAAAGTTTTTAAAGAGGTAACCCAATGCTGAGTAAGGGGTTCTTGCTTTTATATTTTGGTTTGGGTGGCACAGTTCATCATATTGGTTGATAACAGCAATAAGTTGCGATGATGGGTCAAGTTGGTCTTTTTTTAACCCCTTTGGGTAGCCAGTTCCGTCTAAAAACTCGTGATGGTTTTGAATGAGTGGTAGAGCTTTTTCAGGGAAGTTTTCAGCAAGTTTGGCAAGATCTGCACCCATACTTGGATGCTGTTTCATAAAATTTATTTCGGCAGTTGTCAGCGCCGTTTGTTTTCTCAATAGCTGGCTTGGTACTTTTAGCATTCCGATATCATGAAACAATGCCGCAAGTCCTACGTTTTCAATTTCTTCCTGAGACCACTTTAGTTCTTTCGCGACTAACATCGATAAGACGGCGACATTTAAGGAGTGATAATAGATGCCTTCATCATTTTTTGCATCACCCATCAAATGTAGTACGAGGTTATCAGACGAAAGTAACTGATTGGTAATGTCATGGATTAAGTCTTGTGCTTCAGTTACAGCGGTTAACGGACGACTTCGGAGTTTGGTAATTAAGCTGCGCATTTTGGCAATGGAGCGATCAAAGTTCTTTTCGGTCTTCGTTAAGCTGCGACGCATCTTTTTAAAAGCTTCAATACGGGCAGCTTTTTCATCATGCATACTTTTTGATAAATCGTTAATTTCTTGAGCTTCAGGCTGCGGCAGATCCTGCTCGATCTCTATGTCTTCACATTTTTCAAGATTTATATAGACATGGTCTAGCGGCAGTTTCTTAATTAATGCTAATTGTGCTGCTTGCTTGATCTTAAAGTTACTAAAGAGAAAAGGGTGGTCTTTCCACGACAGCGGTAGCTGTACATAGCTGCCTACTTTGAGTTGACCGACAGGAATTTTCTTTATTTTGCTCATGAAGCCATTTCGAATAGGGAAGTTCCAATATTATTATATGGTTTATGACGCTTTACAATGTACACACTTGCATGACAGCATATTAATATCATCCGTTAGACTATAAATTGACCTTTGTTATGGATTTTATTGAAGTTTATCAAAATGCTTTACCCGATGAGTTATGCGACCGGCTCATCACGACATTTGAGCAACACCCTGGGGTGCGTGATGGAGAAACCGGTGGTGGCGTCGATAAAGCGAAAAAACGTAGTTTGGATTTGATGATGGATAACTATGATGATTTACTCCCGTTAAAAAATGAGCTGCTTCAACGCACCTTTGAGTACATCAAGCGGTATTTTCAAACCTATAATATGGGATTGATGGGAGCCGTGTCAGTGGGAGTTGCAGGAGAAAACGGTCAAGCAGTGACCCTAAATCCAGATAACTTTGATTCACTGGGTAAGCCTAATATTGATGCCATCGTCCGCTATTTATATCGTAGCGGTAATATCAATATTCAAAAGTATCTACAGGGCCGCGGTGGTTATCCCCATTGGCACTCAGAACAGTTTCCACAACAAGAGCATAATGAAGCCCTGCATCGTGTGGTCTTGTATATGTTCTATTTGAATGATGTTGATGAAGGTGGAGAAACAGAGTTCTATTATCAGGGGAAAAAAATTAAACCGAAAAAGGGCACGCTGGTGATCGCTCCAGCTGGGTTTACCCACTCCCATCGCGGCAATATTCCCTTAAGTGGTAATAAATATATTGCGACGTCGTGGGTGATGTTTAATCGTGCGGAACAACTATATCGTCGTTGACAGATGGTGACGCGATTGTTTATGAAAACCTAGCTACACTTCTTTTATAAAGGAATACAGATTCTAAACCGAGCACCTTGTAGGTCAGAATCTTCGATAAACAATTGACCGTTATAGCTAGAAACAATTTCATGGCAAACTGCAAGCCCAATACCTTGGCCTTGGGAGTTTCTATCTGCACGTACTCCCCGTTGTAAAATCTTGCTTCTCATGTTTTCTTCAACGCCTGCACCGTCATCGTCGACTATGATTTCGCATTCCTGTGCGTCATTGATTAAACAAGTTAGCTTCACTTCACTAATGCACAGACGGAATGCGTTTTCCATAAGGTTGCCGCATAGCTCCATTAAATCCCCCTTATCGCCGGGGAACATCGCATTTTGCTGAATGTCGGTTTGAAAGCGAATATTTTTGTCTCGATAAACTTTAAAGAGCATTTGCGATAACTGTGCCACTAAAGGTGCGATTGGTGTCATCTCGGTTTTTAAGCCTTTACGACCAAGCATCGCACGCTTGAGTTGGTATTTTACCAACAGATCCATTTGGCTGACTTGCTCCATAATCCGCTCGCTAGTGCCTGCTTTATCGAGGCTTTGATCGTCGGTGATAGCATGGACCGCGGCGAGCCTTGTTTTTAAACTATGGGCCAAATCATTCATGGCGTTTTGATAGCGCTGTTGTTGTGCATTGGATTGTACTAACAACTGGTTAAGTGCTTTGGTTACGCCTTCTAGTTCTACAGGGTATCCGCCAGAGAGTGATTTATTCTTACCGTCATTAATCGCTTGCAATTCATTTTGCATTCTCACAAGAGGGCGCATTCCCCAGTAGCCGGCACTGATAAGCAGTAGCAGCGCTAGTAAAATGACTAATGCCAAGCGCAAATAGGTTCTTTTGCTGAACTCACTGTATTCCATCTCAATTTGTTCAGCATCCTTTAAAATTAAAAGGTTGTAGTGAACTGCGGAGATTTCGACTTCAAGCATATAGATGAAGTAGCCTTTATCGTCTGACAAAGTTAAATGATAAGGCGGGGACTCATCTTTGATTTGTAGGAATTGTTGACAGGTATCAAACAGGCCTCGATCAACAGCAAGCTTTGAGGTCCAAACTTGTTTAAAGTCTTTATCACAGCTTGCGAGAACAAAGTTTTCTTGTTTGTTGTTTTCCTCTAACCAAGCACTGGTATCGGGGATTAAATCATGTTCCCTGAGTTCTGCAGCGACTTGTGGGATTTCTGCAATTAACTCCGCGGTTTCTTCAGTATAGGCATTTTGAACATGCAAGGTATTTACCATCCATGCTAAACCGAAGCCCACCAGTGCAATGATTGAAAGTGATGTGAGAAACATCCGTGTTAACAGACGTTTCTTTGGCTTTAATCTTAGTTGCATGGGAGGTTAAATTTGTAGCCTTGGCCGCGAATGGTCACAATAGATTGCTCAATGCCACCTTTGGATAGTTTTTTACGTAACCGGCTTACCATGACTTCAATTGTATTAGGATCACCTTCTTTGTCGCCGTATATCACATCGAGTAGTCGTTGTTTCGCTACGACCTCATGGCAATGGCGCATAAGATACTCAAGAATCAAATACTCAAATGCTGTCACTTCCATCGGCTCTCGGTTGAGTGTGACTTGTTTGGCTGCGAGATCGAGCTCAAGTGCACCACTCTGAATAACAGGTTTCACAAAACCAGCACTGCGTCGAACTAAGGCGTCTAAACGGGCGACTAACTCTTCTTTCTGAAAGGGTTTAACTAAATAGTCATCAGCGCCAGCATTGAGTCCTTCGACCTTATCTTGCCAATTCACCCTTGCGGTTAAAATAAGAATCGGCGCTTTAAGATCGGCCTCTCTAAGGGATTGAATTAAGCTGATTCCGTCTTGATCGGGAAGCCCTAAATCAACAATCGCGACATCAATTGGGTAATTTGTGGCTTGGTAGAAGCCTTCTTTCGCTGTGTCGGCGACTTGAACCTGATTACCCAATTCGCTCAGCTGTACATTAAGGTGGTGGGAAAGAATGGGATCGTCTTCAACTACCAATATTCTCATGGGGTTCTTCCTGATACATTTCAGTCAACTCAGTCTACTGATTTATAAGCAAACTGCCAAATTTTGCTTATTCTAAACCAAGTTAGCTTAACCGAGCCTGACTTCAAGAGGGGCTTTGTGTATCGGTTCGTTAGTTCTTAGCTGAACGGGAAAGTCATGCCAAATAGGTTACCCGTGAACGAAGTAATCGTGCAATAACTGGCTCATTTGGAAGGAGTCAACAAAGAAGTTGAGGTGATAAAAAGGTGGACTCATTATTGTTGCGCAGTGTTCAACCGTACGGGTTGCGATTGGCTCGCTTCTTAATTATTCCACTACAGCAGCTTGCTGCGATGGCTGTAAAAACGATCACACTTGACATGATAAGTGATAAACGAGTCCAAGGTTCACCCATTGATACACGCACTTGGATATAGTCATAAGTACTGACACCCCACACGAGTACGCAACTTGCAACAAGGACGATTTGTAATAAGCGACTTGACCAACTCTGCTTTATAAATAGCAAAATTGGAGCGACGGCAAAACTAATAGCGAATGGGTGCTGGCCATAACGCAGAAAGTGAGCACTGATCAATAAATACGCAAGACAAATAAGTAAAATGCGCCACCACATAAACCGTACTCCAAAAGTATTATCTGGTCAGCATACCGTAAATGAAAAGGCGCATACTATAAGCTTGTTCACATATTTTTAATTTAATGCGGCTTTTATCTGATTTTTCTCAGTTTGAGTAAATGTACCTAACTTTATAAGCTTCAACACATACTCAAATGGCTGTTCTTTGTCATGGTGATTTAAAATGATGACTTGGCGCTCTAAACCACCTAAATCAGCGAGCTGAATAGAATCTATTGATTTCAGACTGTGCAATTCTTCAATGTTTTCGGTTAACTGTGCAAGTTCCAAATCGGCAATTTCAATTGCCAACTCTTGAATTTCAGCGATATCCTCTTGATTTAAATCATGTTGTAATTCAATAGCGATATCATGGGTTAAATGCTGGTTATTTGCATGTTTGCTTTGTTCCTGCTCCATTTCTAACATGCGTAAATGCTGTTCTTGTTGTTTAAGTGCACGTTCTAATTGATGAGCCGCTTTCTTTTCAATGTGAATCGCGCGCTTTTCTATGGCAGCGGTTTTCTTCTCTAATGCTTGTTGTAATTTTGCTCTTTTCTTTGCTAAATGCTGTTTGTGTATTGCTTCGTATTTATTGGCTTTTTCCTGCTTTAGCGCAATCATTTTTGTTATCTGTTTACCTTGTTTATGGGGCGCTTCAAGCTGACTGATTAGCTCTGATATATGCGCTTTCGTTTTTGGTGGCAAATCGTCGAGTTGTGATTCGACATAGGCCTTATCAGATAATTGGGTTTGGGAGAGCTTAAACTGATGTTCTTGGTCATTATCATGTACTTTGACCTGAATAACTCCGGACTTTTCATCAGTATTTGTTCGCGGATCTTCGGTTTCAATCTGAATGGTTTTGATGGTGTTTCTTTGATTCGGTAGGTTTTGATCGCCTTTGACAACAAATGATTCAGGGCTTTGAGCCGTCGCCTTGGTTTGATCTGTGTGTTGGGCACAGGCGAGCAATGGTAACGTCGCTAGTAGAGTATAGAGTATGGGTTGTTTTTTTTGATAGATTGACATGAAGAGTCCTTATTATTTTGAGCGTATAAAACTGGCGTAAGCGGCGCTAAAACCAATATTTTTATAGCTAGAAGTCTCACTTTGATTAATAGCGAGCGTAGCTATGATTCAGAGATGACCATTGCGAAGAGTGTGCCAGCATGAATTTTCGAAGGTTTATGATGCCTGCTGGCCTAAAAGCGTGTCCTCGGCAGCTTTTATTGCAAAGTTGAGTTCCCATTCAAGGAGTTGACTTCCTGATATGAGGAAGTCAGCTTATGCAGAGAAGACGAAAAGCTGCTACAAAAATCTGGTGTTTAAGATTTTATGATGATTTGAAATGCATCACGCTGATTATAAACATATTTTTTATTATGCCGGCTCAGCAAATAAATCGCTGTGTTGGCCTTAATTTTGTATGGAGTTTGATGGGATTGGTCGTTGCAGGAGCATAAGCTGAAGTATACATGCCAATTTTATCGGTATAGCCTGGGTCATTGTTGACGGAGACGCGTAATTTTATGTCAATTAAGCGATATGTATTTCTAGTGTTTGGGACGTTGATTGTGCTCTTGGGGTTGAGTCAGATTTTTATAGCGCAGTACTTCAAAGATCAGCTTCAAGCACAATTACAAACTAGTTCTCGTGCTTTATCGCAGGATATTATCGATGTTGTGATTGAGCAGGCAGGGGATTGGCCTGATTTATTGGATGATATGCCCCAAGAAGAATTTGAGCGTGTGATTTCGATGCACCCGCCTTCTCAGCCTCAAGTTTCTGGATCTGACCTACCAAACCATGAAGTATTAGAAGAAATCCTTAGTGAGCGTCAACATCACGCTTTGGCCCAAGAGTTGGCTGAAGAGCTTTCAATGGTTGACGATGAGATTGCAAAAATGGATGAAAGTGTCCATGAGCTTGCAACGCAAATTAAAGACATAGGGATTCAATATCGTGCTAATCCGGATATGCAAGCACAAAAAGAGCGAGCGAAACACAAAGCTAAAGTGGTTGCTTTGATGCAGAAGGAAACCCAAGCCATACAGAAAGAGCGGCAGCAGATTGTTGCGCTCCAAAAGCAAGCGGCCAAGGTGTATGAGCAGCGTTTAAAAGAAGCTGTGAGAAACATCGAAATTAGAACGGAAGATTGGTTGGATTCCGGTCGAGTGATGATCGTGCAATCTAGGTTCGATACCGCGCCCAAGCCTATTCCGTCAAAGGTTGTGCAAGAGGGAATTACTGGATTACCTGATGAAAGTAAACGATTGAATATGCATGAGGGGCTAAACCAAGCATCGTATGAGTCATTGCACTCACAGGGCTCAACTATACGAGAGCTTCAGCTAGCCAGCAATGATGCGAACAATGGTTTAGAGCAGTTTAGTGAGACGATATTTGTTCTGATCGGCTTGAGTTGTGTTATCGCTTTGTTTTTAACCTATTGGCTAAGTCATCACGTTAGCCAACCCTTGATACAGCTGCGGCAAGGGCATCAACAATTAGGTTCTGGTCAATTGGGGATTCAAGTCAAAGAGTCCGGTATTGAGGAGATTAAGCAGATCTTGGCTGGGTTCAATGGGATGAGCCGCCAATTAGCGAGTTTAAGCGAGAAAACAGCTTTGATGACTCAGCAACAAAACCTAGCTGATATTGGTCAAATAACCCGAGGAATTGCCCATAGTTTACGAAATCCTTTGCATACCCTCGGTCTTCTTAGTGATCAGCTTTCTCAAGAAGTCGAGCAATCAACCCGTTTTGATTTAGCACAAAAAGTCCAACAGAAAATTGCACATATGGATAAAAGCATTCAGGCTTTGCTCACTCTGGCAGCAGGCTCAGTAAGTCGCAGTCAAGCAATTCCTATTCAAGGAGTCATTCAAGATATATTGCTCGAGTTGTCTATTGGTGGATCGAAGTTAGATGTTACTGGTTTAACAACGCAAGAAGATGAAAATAGTTATCTTGTAATGGGCGCTGAATCTGAAGTTCGTAGTATTCTCCATGCCGTAATTATTAATGCTGTTGAAGCTTGCGAACAGCGGCCAAGAGTAGCCATTGACCTTCGCCAAGAAGGGCGTACAACGGTTGTCGAGATCACCGATTGGGGAAAAGGCATTGATGAACAGGTCAGAGGCCATCTGTTTGAGCCCCATGTGACGACCAAAACAGAGGGTTCGGGCATGGGGATATATATTGCAAGTAAGCTTGTCGAAAGCCACTACGGGGGGGAGATACGTTATCGTGATAACCCTGATGGCGGTACCATTGCGACGGTTACATTTCAAATAGATAAGGCAGGCGAATGAAGCAAAGTATACGCATTCTCGTGGTTGAGGATGAAAACGATCAACGGCAGCTCATCGCACAGATTTTGAGTGCTCAAGCCTATGAGGTGGAAACGGCCGATAGTGTTGAAAAAGCAATTTTAATGATTAAGGAAAGGCCGCCAGAGTTGGTGTTTTCTGATTGGAAGCTTGGTCAACTTTCCGGTATGGATTTGCTGCGGTATGTTCGTCGAGAACATACCGATATGGGATTTATCATCGCAACAGCCTATGGAACCATTACCCACGCTGTGGATGCTATGCATGCTGGAGCGGATGACTATTTAGCCAAACCTTATCAGCGTCAGTCGCTGTTGTTGGCCATAGAGAAAGTCGTCAAGTCTGTCGCGCTCAAAAAACAAAATCAGCAGCTCGTGTCTCAACTCTCAGAACAGCAATCACTCATCGGGTTAGTGGGAAAAGCGCCTTGTATGCAAAAGGTTTATCAGCGAGTTCAGCGGGTTAGCTCGACCGATGCTACGGTGTTAATTGGTGGCGAAAGTGGTACAGGAAAAGAGCTCGCTGCACGTGCGTTGTTTCAATTATCAGAGCGTAAAAATACACCGTTTATCGCGATTAATTGCGGCGCGATTCCTGAGTCTCTGGCTGAAGCAGAATTATTTGGCGCAGAAAAGGGGGCGTTTACCGGAGCCTCGCAACTCAAGATTGGCAAGTTAGAAGCTGCAAACGGTGGCACAGTATTTCTTGACGAAATAGGTGAGTTGCCGTTGCTATTGCAAACTAAGCTACTGCGATTTTTACAAGAAGGTGTGATTAGTCGCTTAGGACAGCAAGGTGAAATTCAATTAGATGTACGCGTCATTGCTGCAACCCATAGGGATCTACAGCAAGAGGTTAAAGCCGGACGATTTAGAGAAGATCTATATTATCGCTTGAATGTTGTGCCGATTCACATGCCACCGCTTCGCGACCGTCAAGAGGACATTGGTCGGTTAATCGAGCATTTTCTAGTGATGCATAGTAAGCAATACCGAGCACACCCAGAACCGCTAAGCTCCCATGCGAAGAAAACCCTGCTCGATTATCATTGGCCCGGAAATGTACGAGAATTGGCTAATCGTATCGAGCGATTTGTTTTACTTGGTGACGAGCAAGAGTTGATTGAAGAGCTAAACAATCCAGCGCCGTCAACGTCCATCGATGGATTCACTTTGCCTCAAGAGGGGATTGAGTGGGAATCTTTTGAGAAGCAGTGTTTACAGCAAGCAATGACTCGTAACCAAGGGAATCGAACCCAAGCTGCTAAATTTTTAGGCTTGAGTTATAAGGCGTTTTTGTATCGGTTAGAGAAATATCAACTGGTATAAGATTAGTGATGACACGCTAATAAAAACAAACCCGATGAGGCCGTTAACGAGCCGATTGAACTGCTGGAATTTGCGTTGCATTTTAGGTTTAGACAATAGGATTGCAAGTAAGCCAAACCAGGCAGTAGACAGCGTAAATAGCAGGGCTGCAGCAGCAATTCGTGTATTAAAGCTGATACTCGGCGTCATTAATGTTGAGAACAAGGTAATAAAAAATACCAAAGCTTTAGGGTTGAGCAGATTGGTCAATAATCCTCGATTAAAGCCTGATATGGCGCTGATAGCAGGGCTGGTTTCGTCCAAAGTTGAAGTGCCTTCTTGTATCCGAAAAGCACTTTTGAGCGCGCCAATTCCCATCCAACCTAGGTAACTCGCACCGCAGAGTTGCACTATGGTATACAAAACCGGAGAGCTATGTATCAGTAGGCTTACACCAGTGAGACTTAAAATGGTATGGACTAAAATAGCAATGGCAATGCCAAGAGCAGCTGCTAATGCGGTTTGTCGAGTTTGCTGAGAGGCAATTTTGACCATCAACGCGAAATCGGGTCCTGGACTTATTAATGCAAGGCTATGGATCATGCCGATGGTTGCGAGTAATTGCCAATCCATTAAAAATCCCTAAGAGTTGTTGTGATGAATCAATTTGAGGTGATTAACCTTTCCCGTCAGGTCGATTTTTTAGATATCTGTTTGAGCGGAAATATGTGAAGCGGCAGTATTGTATGGCTTTTTTAATTCATCAAGCTAGCAAATTTTGTGACGACCTCAATTTGCGCTGTTCCTAATTGGGCATAAATGCTAAATTTGCTGACAGATTTTTTGATCATAAAGTGCCACATTGCACAGAGCGGAGACTAGCTGTGAAAGGACAAATTCTACGGGAAATGAAGGTACTTAAGGCCATTGAGCCTGAGTATGAAGTACAACGACGCGTGGCTTTTCTCAAAGCCAAGTTGAAAGAGGCGCAATCAAGTGCTTTAGTGCTGGGCATTAGTGGTGGTGTTGACTCTTCACTGGCAGGGCGCCTGTGCCAGCTTGCTGTTGATGAATTAAATCAGGAGTTAAATGCGACTCAATACCAATTTATAGCAGTGCGTCTTCCCTATGATGTGCAAAAAGATGAGGATGAAGCCCAGTTGTCTTGTCAGTTCATTCAACCGTCAAAGCAAGTCACAGTTAATATTGCTGACGGCGTGAACGGTATTCATCAAGAAACACTGAATGCATTGCAAGCTGCTGGCTTTGACAGTGCCGCCGCTGATAAAACGGATTTTGTAAAAGGTAATGTGAAAGCAAGAATGCGTATGGTTGCCCAATATGAAATTGCTGGTTTTGCCGGTGGACTCGTTGTTGGAACCGATCATAGTGCAGAAAATATCACAGGTTTTTATACCAAGTTTGGTGATGGTGCCTGCGATCTCGCGCCTTTGTTTGGATTGAGTAAGCGCCAGGTGCGCCAGCTTGCTTCCTATTTAGGGGCGCCAGATGTGTTAGTGAACAAAGCACCCACAGCTGATTTGGAAGAAGAGCAGCCGCAACTCGCTGATGAAGTGGCTTTAGGGCTATCCTATGATCAAATCGATGACTTCTTAGAAGGTAAAGAGGTGACTGAAGCCGTTGAAAGCAAGCTGATTGGTATATACAAGCGTACGCAGCACAAGCGCCAAGCCATTCCAACGATTTATGACTAAGCTTGTAGCGCTCTCTGTTTGCTCAGCATTGCAGTTTAAAGACTGACTCCTAAAAGCAGCCAATCGGCTGCTTTTTTCATGTTGGTGAGGTTTATATGAGCCGTGGGTAGCGCTATTTTCGAGTTGAGTTATATATGAATTCATTTTAGATGGATGATTTGGCGGATCTGTTCCACCAAAACATTGGGGAGTTGCCTGTAGTCCAAATATGGAGTAAGGATAACTTGCTCCTTGACTACGATTTGTTTGGGTTGATGAGCGCTTGAAACCCCAAGCATTTTTGCGGCTTGTATACCACAAACAATATGCCACTTTGCGTGCGGATTAAGCTGCGTTGCACCGAATTGAACTTGTTCCCGTTGTACCGTAAAAAGCTGCGTGCGGTAGTTTCGCCATTGAAGATTTGGTGCAGATATTTTTGCAATGAGCACTAAAATCTTTCGCCAATGATTGCCATTTAAGTCGATTAAAGCTTGTTGCCAGGTATTCGAGTTTTGCGTGCTGTTGAGTTCAGTATATGTTGGAAATAGAGGCGGCTTGGGCAAATAAAAGCAGATTTGGCTACGAGGATTGCCAATGGTCTGCATTGACTGCAGCGTCACTGTGGTTGTGTCTTGAATCTCGTTTGAACCGTCGAAAAGCGTATGCATTTAGACTTGCTGCTGGTTTGGGTAGGTAAGTGCTTCGTCATAAGAGATAAGCACTTGGTTTCGTCCGTTTGTTTTTGCTTGATATAAGTTAGTGTCTGAATGCTTAATCCACTTTTCAAGCAAGTGGCTATAGCTGGCATGAGCCACAAAAGCACCGATGCTCGTTTTAATATGGAAGTGGTTCGCTTCGGTTGGATGTTTGATTTCAAGGTCGGCCAAATCCCTACGGAAAGCATTTAAATGCTCTGCAGTTTGCGCTGGGTTACATAGTGGCAAAATCAAAAGAAACTCTTCTCCACCGTATCGTGCCACGATGTCACTTTCACGTTGGAAATGCTTTGTTAATAACTGTGCGACGGCCTTTAAGCATTCGTCGCCGGCTAAATGGCCATAGGTGTCATTTACTCGTTTGAAGTGGTCTAAATCTAACAAAGCCACAGTAATAGGTTCGTGGCTACGCTCACAAAGTTCTTGAACGGTTTCAAATCGAGTTTCGGCATAGCGTCGATTGTAAAGGCCGGTCAGCGAGTCTTTCTCGGCTAAATCTTTAAGTCGGATGTTTGCATCTTCAAGTTCTTGAGTACGTTGTGCCACCGTCTGTTCAAGCTCATTTTTATGTTTAAGTAATTGTGCTTGCGAACTCTTCAGCCTTAGGAATAGCTTGTAGACTTCTCTCGGGGCAAAATGATCAAGCAGAAAAACATCATTTGAATTACTTTTGATCTGCGTGAAATTATTCGCTATCAACTCTAAAGGCTTGGTTAAGCGTTTGCTGGTGGTTTTTGCGATAAACATAGCAATAATGGTTGATAGCAACAAAAATGCAAATGTAATTTTAAACTGTGCTTCAACAGAACGAATGATGGGGGCAAAGCTTTCCAGGATATATAAATTCCAGCCATTGTTCATTTGATATTTTGAGTAAATATATTCAGGGCTGCTATTTGAAAGATCGTGCAAATTCATCAAGTTCATATCAGTGCGATAGATTTGATTACTCATTTTTGAATATTGGAAACTTGAGAGCGTTGGCAAAGCTAGAGGGGCAGAAGCATAAATAACACGCTGATTATCATCCACAAGTAACACATATTGCGCGATTTCAAATGCTTGGTTATTGGCAAAGCCTGTAAAGTTAGAGAGCTCAAGAGATCCCTGTAAAACCGCAACTGGTACATCGGGCTGAGTGGGCGTATGAACGGGCGAAGAAATCGCGATCATGGCTTTAGGGTGTGTGCCGATACCTTCAAATGCAGGGGAAGAATACTTTTTATTTTGATGTAACGCCTGTTGAAAATACGGCGAGTCTTTAACGTTAATGACGTCTTTTTCAGCGCCTTGAATCGACATCTCTTGGGTGTCTTCCGCATTTTTTGATTGCAAAATAGAATGCGTTATATCGCCATGCTTATTGGCTATATTTAACGTGGTAAAGTTTGGATAATGTTGACTTAGCCTTTTTAGAATCGTTTGCTGTTCAGCGGGAGAGTCGATAACTCGGCCGAGCCAATGTGCAGCGTGTTCGATGGCGGTTTGGTTTTGTTTTAGGAAGTTCTCCGTCGCCTTTCCTTGTTGAATCGTCATATCGTGTATATGTTTTTGCAGTAACACTTGTCGGTCTTGCACTGAGTTGTGGTTAAACACAAGTGCAGAAACCAATAAGGACAAAGTCACAATGATGGTGAAAACATAAGTTAATTGTTCACTAAACCTGCGTCGTTTTCGATCTTGAGTAATTCGATACTGATTCCAAAAACGGCTAGTCATGATGATGACGATAGAACCGATACAGGTATATATCAGGCCATTGATCATGTGTTTTAAAAAGATAAACGGCAAACTGCTATCAGGGAGTTCGTAAAAGAGCTTCGCCCAGATATAGAACAAAGGAGTGCCTGCAATCAGCCAGTAGAAAAAATTTGCATAGAGTGCATAAAGACCATATCGAACAGCGAACCCAAGCCAAATTGCTTCAGCTGAATAGACAAGCAATGCATGGGCACCATTGTGAGAAAATATAAGGCTGAGAGAACCCAATGCTGCAGCGATAAGCCCATACCAAGGGCCAAGCAAAATCGTGACAATGATAACGGCAACATTGCCAAGAATAAGTTGTAAATTGGCGACAAGAGGAATGGGAAAGGCGTTGGCAATCATTGCGATAAAGCCAAGGATTATGGTGAACATCAGGTGCTTGGTATTCAATTTATCTTCGATCAATACCCACAGCTTGCTATCCATGTACCGCCATCCATATTAAGGTTGGCTCATGTTAAAGCCTGTATGACCAGATCTCAAGAATTGTTTGAATTTTGAGTTGAATCACATTGGGTTACAGATTTTCAAATTTAGAACAACACAAGCTGACAAAAACTTGCTAGGTAAAACTTTTGGCTTAGGCTTATGCTGAATTATGGCAGTTAAAATGAAGCATCTTTCCTTTATGACTATCCCCCGAGTTTCTTTTGTGAGTATCAATGACGCGCTTGAATTGAACATTCATTTTTTCTCAATCATTAACTCTTGTTTAGGTTTGACGTTATAGCTCTCCAAGCCTTGCAAGCGACTGACATCTTGTTACTGTGATTCAAGTTAGCTCAATTGTTCGGGCATAATTCATGGAGGTTGAAATGGAACTCGCAGGGAAGAGTAAACGCATCAAAAGTACGACAATTGCTGAGAATCGTACCTATAACATCTATTTTAAGTCAGGCAACCACATCAAAATCGAACTGAGTAATCGCCAGCGGTGCTTTACGACTGCTTATCGTGAGTATATCGAGGGCGGAAGCTCTGAGGGCGTCGTACAAGAATGCTGGCCAGAGTCGGGTCGTTTAGCTATAAAATGGAGTGAGGTTGAAGCAATACACGAGGTTTACTGATTGCGTTAGACACAAGATAAGTCAATAAACCCGATGAAAATAGGGCTACTGATCAGTAACCGTAGCCCGTTTTTTTGCTTACAATGCGTTGAGGTAGGACTTATAGGAATTAAGTCGTACCGTTGCCGCGCCAATGACATCGATGAAGCTAAAGAATGAGTGCGGTTTATTGGCCGCAATCCAAGCGGAGCCGGTTGCACCGATAGGAATCGTTTTCCCCTCAGGCTCCATGATTTCTAACACAACTGTTCGGCCGTGACTGCTCGTATTTGCCGCGACATGTTGCCTGACACTTTGTGGCCCTTGCAGGGGTGAAATTGAAGATTCTCCCGTCCCCGCCGTTACACTGTGAACCTTGGCTCTAAAAATTTCGCCCGGATAGGCATCGACGTAAAACTCAGCAAATTGACCTGGTTCAATATATCGATAGGTTTGATCTGGAATTCGCATTTCCATAAACTTTCTAGACGTATCATAGATATGCATATTACCTATCCGGCTACCATCTGCGACATTAACTAGAGCAACCTGACCATCAAAAGGCGCACGTATTGTTTTTCGTGCTTGTTCGAACTCTGTTTGTTGTAAATCAGCTCGCAACGATTCTAACGAAGCTTTCGCAATACGCATTTGCGATTGGAAGTACTCAATATCACGCTCGTTAAAAATCTCTGGAGAGATCTTAGAGCGTGCAATGTCGCGCTTATACTGGGCTATCGTCTCTTGTTGCTGAATAATCGCTGCTTCAATTTTCTGTACGTTGGCTTGTGAACTCGTATCGACTAGGGTGTAAATGATGTCGCCTTTTTCTACTTTTTGGTTGTGTTCCACATAAATGTGATCAATTTGTTCTTGAAATAGCGGTGATAACACTGAATGGGGCGCCTTCACTGTTGAAGAGTAGGTTAAATCAACAGGGGCCCATAGTCGTGACATAATGCCTAAAATGACGAGAATAAAGGCACCGGTTGAAATAATCCAAAATGCGCTTTTTAGTGTCCAACGGATCACTCCGGTCGAGACTAAAATCCACATAATTAAAATATAGGGGATCATGACTTCTTTCATGGGATTATCCTTGGCTTGTCACAGTGGGTTGCTTGTTAGTTTGAGGGCTCAACGCGCCAGCGGCAGAAGCTTTATGGCTTGAGGCATTTACTATTTCAGCATTTATTTCTGAGCGACTGTTGCGCAACATTTGCGTAATGGACTGGCCAATATGTTGCCAGTTGGCAAATGCAATAATAATTGCGCCGACCCACCAAGCTTTGTGTAAAAACAAACCACAAAGAGAGAGTGCAAAGACCAATTGTACGTGGGCACTTTTCTTCGCTTGGGCTTGATGCACTGCAACCTCATGTAGTTGCCAGAGTAAATAGATTGCAAAAACTGCGAGGGTAATGGTCACCATGAACAGGTAACCACTAAAAATTTCACTGTTAAAAAATGCCATCATGGTATCGCTTGGTGTATTGCTAAACTGGCTCATCTCAATATCTTTTGAGTTGATTAAACCTAAAGGTGCTAAAAAATAGGCGCCCGTAATCATCACGGCCATGAATGCAATAAATTTAATAAAAATCAAAGTAATAATTCGTACTTTTGATAGTGTTGCTTTGAACAAGGCGTATTCCTCCTGTTGCCCATTTTTCCCCTTTAGCGCAGCTTAAACCTCACGGAGTTCATTGGCTGTAGCTGTTTGAGAATCAATGATTTTAGGCAAAAATATTTAGATGAGCTTTGAGATGTGAAGCAGTTTAAAGGTTAGTCATTGCTTTATATATAGGCTGAGATGATTTTGTGTTATCGTATTTACGATGAATTGGGCGAGTGCGAACCATTGGTCAGCCGCGTAACATAGGAAGAAGGCGATGCGAAATGAGATCCCAAACTTAAATCTGCTCGTGGTGTTTGCTAGTGTCATGGAACATGGCAGTTTAAGTAAGGCCGCTGACACCTTAAATACCAATCAATCCACCATTAGCACAATGCTAATTCGATTAAAAAATGAAGTAGGTCAAACCTTATTTGTTCGGAAAGGCAGGGGGGTGGTGCCGACAACCTATGCATCGAGTTTATACTTACAAATTCAGCAGCCCATATCCCAGCTTCGTGACGTTTTTCAATCCTTTGCAAGCTTTGAACCCGAAGTGTCCAGTCGTAAGTTTGTCACCACAGCACCGGAGCACTTACATTGGCTCTTGTTAGATAAATTTGTACAAGTTGCAAACCCAAATATCACCCTTGAGTTATATGATCCCCACTATGACCCTCAGTACTCCTACGAATCGTTATTAACAAACAAGTTTGATAGTTTGATTGATATTTTTCCGCTGGAAAAGCCAAATATGATGAATGAAAAACTGTTTGAAAGTGAGTTTGTCGTGGTTTGTCGGAAAAGCCATCCTCGGATAGATGGCACACTCTCAATTGAACAGTTTATGGACGAACACCATGCAGTGCTAGAGCGGAGTCAAGATCAGTTATACACCCTCGAGCGATTTGCAGAGGTTGATTTAACTAAAAGAAAAGTGGCGTACCATGGCCGCTCCTTATTTAGTAATTTGTTATTAGTTAGTCAATCTGAATATTTGGCTGTTATCCCACGACAAATGGCGTTTGAATTTCAAGATCGGCTTCAATTACAAATTATACCTGCGCCTTTTCCTTATCGGAAAATATCCAATTACTTGATTTGGCATAAAAAGCTTGAAAATGATCCAGCTCACCGTTGGTTTAGAGAGCAGCTCTTGATGATCACCCAAGAGATCGCCGTTTAAAAATCTGAGCTAATTTTTATTTTTTAAAACGCTGTTTCATACGGGTTACATTGTATGGTTCACAGAAAACAATGGGATGTCGACATGAATAATACACAATTTTGGCATCATGAAAATTGGTTGAGCGATGCATCAACTTGGATAGAGCAGCAGCTTAGATTGCGTAATGTAGAGCCAAAGTCTCCTGTAGAAAAAGTATCGGGCTGGGCACTTGGCCAAATCTTAAGACAATCCACTAATCGTGGTGTTTACTATTTCAAAGCGACCGCTTTGTTACCCCTGTTTTCCAATGAAGCGCAGCTTTGCTTGCTGCTTGCTAAGCTATATCCAGAAGTTGTACCAACGGTGGTGGCCGCAGATATTCAACGCCAATTGATGCTCACTGAAAGTTTTGGAGTAGCGTTTTGTGAGAATGAAAGCCTTTCGACTTGGGCTGAGGCGTTTTTTGCGTTTTCTCAACTACAGGTCAATACGATAAACAATATCGAATCGCTCAAAGAACACGGTTGTCTTTATCGGCCTATTGAAAAGCTACCACTACAGTTAACGGATGTGTTTGCTTGTGATGCTATCAAAGCAATGTTGCCACGCCATATCAAATCAGATGCCAATGTCATCATATCAGCAGTCCATCAGGCTGTTGAAGCATTGCAAATTTTTGAGCTCCCAGAGTCATTAGTTCATGGTGATTTGCATATCGAAAATATAGCGCGCAAACATAATTCGTTTATGTTCTTTGATTGGAGTGATGCTTGTATCTCTCATCCGTTTATCGATGGGACATATATTTATAGAATGGCGAAGAGTAAAGAGAAGGATAAAATCGTGAATGCTTATTTAGCCCCTTGGCATGATTTCTTACCTATTGAAAGACTCACTTGTGCGTGGCAAACCGCAGAAATCGTTTGTTACGCGCATCAGGCTGTTAGCTATGCGTCGATGTTTACGTGTATTCCAGAGCAAGGCAAAGTTGATTTACAAATGGCTTTTGAGCATGCGTTCCAAAGGCTCCACCAGAAAGCGTTGAGCTGTTAATTCTTGTCCTTCTTTCTATTTTCATGACTTTGCCTGTTTGGTTATTGTTGCAACATTACCAGATATATTGCGTTTTGCGAGTGTAAAAAAGAAATGAAGACTAGGGCGTTATTGTTTAGTGGCAACTATAAGAGAAATATGACGTTTTTTGTGAAGGATAGGGCATTAGTTGTTGGGACAGTCGTGTAAAGTTGTTAGGTTGCTTGTGGTGTCGTTCTCGGTTTTTCGGGAGTTGTGTTATATAAGCCACATCATAAATGTTTACCTATTGATTTCAAAAGAAATGTTCTAATGACTCCCTTGGTTTGGGTGTTATTGATATTCAATTTACCATCAACATTGGGTTTTATTATGAAGCTAAAAATCACACCTTTTTTGTTTATTGCAGCCCTTTTAGGCACTACTGGGTTGGCAGGAGTGAGCAACGCTTACGCAGAGACTCGAGTCGTTCCAACAAAAAATATGCAACCAATTGAGCGGTATGGAAATCATAGACGGCAACAAGTCGTTGTCGACAAATTTGGTGAGCGTACCGGGGAGGGCATAATCTGTCCCTGTATATTCGACAAAATGCAAGATATGAAGCCAAAGGATGGACGATTTGCTGCGTTCGGTTATGTATGGGTATGTAAAGTATTTGATCAAGATGATTTTTGTCGAGAGGTCGAAAGAGTTGCTGTTGATGTAAGATAACACTGATTTTACCGTGGGGTGTTCGAGCAAAATTTGATCTGTACCCATAACATCCCGTGACAGTATTTGATGTTCCTATCAGCGACTTTAAATCGTGCCGCCGGTTGATACCCTCGTCATTTTTTTCATGGTTTTAATTATGATGAATCCGCTTTTTTAAATACAAGAGTCATAGATGTCTAACACAACGATTCCCGCGTCTTATTTTGGTATTGTGCTTGGTCTGTCTGGTTTAGGGCAGGCTTGGCGTATCGCGCACTCTTTATGGCAACTCCCGTCATTTATTGGTGAAACTTTATTGGCTATTGCCACCTTGGTTTGGCTGATTTTGCTCATCGTCTATATCAAGCAAGTATTCCGACAAACTGCAGTTGTCGTTCAGGAATTTTGTCACCCAGTACAAGGCAGCACTCCAGCCTTGTTAGGCGTGTCTACATTACTCATTGTTCTTGCGGTTTTACCCTATTCTCGCACATTGGCGTGGATATTAGCCGCACTTGGTATTCTTTGGCATGTTTGTTTCTCTCTTTGGCACAATGGCTCGCTGTGGAAGGGGGGGCGCAGAAGTTTAGATTCACTCCCTTCACTATATTTACCGACGGTTGCGGGAAATTTCACGAGTGCTGCGGCGTTAGGCGCTTTGGGATATCCCTCCTGGGGCTGGTTGTTTTTAGGGGCGGGCATGTTTTCTTGGCTCGCAATTGAATCGTTGATTATTCAACGGCTTTGGTTGGATCAAGAACTACCTTCAATGCAACGTCCGTTACTTGGGATCCAGTTTGCGCCCCCTGTCGTGTGTACGATGGCTTGGTTGTCTATCAATCCCAGTAGTCACGAATACTGGATTTTGATGATGTGGGGCTATGGGCTTTATCAACTGATGCTTGGTATTCGGTTAGGTAAATGGCTAGGCTCTCAACCTTTCGCACCGTCTTATTGGGCTTATACATTTGGTATTGCAGCAGCCACGGTTACGGGGCTAAAACTTGCGCTTGCAGGTGTCAGTTCTGCTGAGGTTATTTCAGTACCTGTATTTATCGGTGCAAACCTATTTATCGGTTACCTTAGCGTGCGAACCATTCGTCTATTGGTTTCGGGCAAACTATAAACTTTGGTACAAATCTAAAAGCAATAGAATAGCAAGCCCGATAAAGAATAGACCGCTTATTCTGTGTAATAGATTAATATTGAGTCGCGCTAATAACTTGCGGCCAGCGTATATCCCCATCAAAGCGCTGGTGGCCAAGGCTAATGTTGCACCTAGCCACACAGCCAAAGGTCGGTGCGTGGTGCTCAGGGTAATCACGGCTAACTGTGTTTTGTCGCCCAATTCTGCGAGAAAGATCATCATAAAGGTTGTTAGCAAAACGCCTCTAGCAGACTTCATCTGACTCACCCCCTCTTCATTGTCTTCCTTTGACAAAAGGGAGTGCAGGCCAAACAGAGCAAACAGTAACGCTGCGGCAATGGTAATCCATTGCTTAGGGATCAGTTGAGACAAGCTGCCGCCCACTGTTACGGCCAGAATGTTTAGCAAGGCAAAGGCTGTTATCGCGCCAATTGCGACGGTTTTGGCTCGGTGTTTAGACGCTAACGTCATGCATACGAGCTGACTTTTATCTCCAATTTCAGCTAACAAAATCACACCAAATGTCAGTACTGATGAGGAAAAGAGTTCGAGTGGTAAATTCATATTAGGTTCTAGTTGATCGTGCATCACAGCGAGCCGCATGTTAACTCATACTCGCTCTAAGGTTAACCATGCAAAATACAACCTTGTTTTTAATTGATGTAGGTCAAAAACTCTTTACTAACGTATGTTGACTACTGAGAGAGGCGCCAACGACGGCTTACACGTTCTTGCTGGGGGCGTTGATGCTTAAGCGTTCTCGAAATGAAGTGAGCAAGCCCCTAGGAGGTCGAAAACAGACCAATAAGTACTAAAACACGTGAGAGGCAAAGTGCACAGACACATGCTTATTGGTTTTAGGTATAAAAAAGCCCGAAGTAATGAGTACTTCGGGCTTTTTTATTTTGAATGTGGTCGGTATGAGAGGATTTGAACCTCCGACCCCTGACACCCCATGACAGTGCGCTACCGGGCTGCGCTACATACCGAGAATTACCAAATGTGCTTTTTGCATCTTTGGTGACGCAGAACTTTATCAAGACCTTTATTGTTGCGCAAGCAATTATCCATTTACTTGTATTAATTGGCGATTATCTGTGCGTGAATCAAATAATAGCGCAAGATTTTCGCTTGTGGCGCTAGTTATTGAACAAACGCCTACCTTCTCTCATGACTTGAATTAATTCAGGGGCGCTCATCTTCTTTTTCAAGCGCTTTTCATAGTTTCGATCATAAATACGGTATTTGCCGTGACGGTCGATCACGGTAATTTCTTCTTTTTGGTAAATCGCAAATGTGCGCTTGTCACCAACGTACACCCAAGTTTCGTCGTCGGGTTGTAGTAAATCTCTGCCGGCACTGTAGTCAGTTGCTGGATTCGTACAACCTAAGACTTGACTCATTAATGTTGGGGCTAGCCCGAGATGGCTTGTGGTGTGTTTTGCGGCTGCGCGTTTACCGTTTGGCCAATGAATAACCATTGGAACATGCACGTTGGCCGGCGAGAGGTTTTTACTGGCAACACGATAGTTACTGGTAAATACCTTACCGCTGATCCCAGTAATGATGATGAGGGTGTCTTCTGGAACTTGCTGCACAATCGACTCAATTTGCTGGTCAATAAAGTTGAGGGACTGTCGGTATTGATTGAATAATACTTTTTGCGCCGGTTTCAGGCTCTTATCCGCTTGAACGGTTTCTATCCCTAAAAAACCAACAGGCGTATCGTAATCTTCTGGCGAGGCGAGATTTACAAATGCAAACCAAGGGTTGCTTCGGTAAGCTTGCCAGCGCTTAAACTCTGTAACCGTTTGAATATCTGCTTGGGCGCTACCATCTTCACTGGATGCAATATGGTGTTCAAAATCATGAAAAGCAGGGTTCTCCGCCACTTTTTCTGAGCTAGTGGCCGTCGTAAATAAACCCACATCGTAGCCTTGGCTTGCAAATTGTTGTGGCATCAATGGCTTAATTTTATGGGTTTCCACAACGTCAATATAGCTACCTTGGATCCCATAAAGTAATGAGAATAAGCCACTTTGGTATTGGTGGCCGCCGCTGAGGTGTTGTGTTAGCGATTGATTATCTTGAGCGTATCCGTGGAAAAATGGCATGGTCGACGCATCGACTAAATCAGCGCGTAAGCTGTTCACACCGATGACAAGCACGTTTTGCGTTTGATCTGCTTTACACTGCAGCGGGGCTTTCGGGTACTGGATGGTGTTTTTAGGTAGGTTTTCTTGTGGAGCACTGGTGCCTTCCACGCCATGGCTTTCCATAAATGAGCGGGCAGTTGCAGGGTAAGATAGTGGATAAGCATCGTCATAGCGCGTAATTTCGCTGACATCAGCAGCATCGGCCCAAATATGGATGAGATGACTGCTCACAAAGCAAACCCCTACAAAGGCAACGACTTTATAGCCCCAATTGCGTTTTTGAATTTTTTCGATTCGTTTCCATAGAAAGTTTGCAAGTGTCAGCTCTATAGCAATGATTGCCAGTGGCGTGATGATATACGATGTGCCGCGGAGCAATGCATTGAGATCCGCCCACGCCAACTCAAATGCAAATGGGCTTAAATGCATCCCGTAATCGTCATAAACGATGGTGTCATAGAGTAAGGTGCATAAACCTGCCGTTGCAACAAATGCGCCCAAGCCTCTCAGAATTTTAGAATAGGGAATGACGAGTGTTGCCGGAAACAAAACGACGAGATAGACGATAAACGCAAGGAAGCTAAATTGGCCAATGGTGTTCAGCGCGAGATAACCCCAGCCAACGATAGAATCTGGGTAACCTACGGTTTCAAGGTATCGAGCACCAATAATGATGGCAAGCAAGCCGTTAATAAAAGCAAACCAATGCCCCCAATTAACTAAGCGCGATACTTTGTCTCGGCTCATTTGCTTTTTGCGTTCAACCATTGTTTGTCGTTTGTTCCTTTGCGAATGCCATTGTCTATATAGTTAAAAGGTAGGTTACTGGCGCCACTTACCTTTCATCTATAGCCGTACAATTAACCTTTAACACCATGGGCTCGGTTTGTTGCTTCGGTTATATAAGCTATTGTTAAGCTGATATATCTTAAGCATTCTACGAATTTTACGCCATGAATACCTGTGTTTAGTGCGCAAGTTAGCCAATAAGTTCGCTGATCCGCTAAATTGCGCTGTGATTTGTTAGCTGACTTAATCTGCTTTTGTTGACTGAGTTAACACTTTTGCAAATTGCTCAGCAACGGCTTGGCGCTGGCTTGCTGGGACTTTGCTTTCAAGAAGGTGCGACACACAGTTGCCAAGCACCATTAAACTAAGGTCTGTTGGGGCTTTGTGCTTTTCGAGCACAGTCAACATTTCGGTAATGAGAGTCTCAACTTGAGCGTTGGTATATTTAGATTGAATAGCCATATTAAAAAAATGATTCACTTTGAAACGAATTAGCGGCATATAATAGCCCAATTCAATTCGTATCACTATCTAGGCTTATGAGTATTCACGTCGAACAGGCAATTATTCACGAAATTTCCCAAGATGGCGAAGGGCAGCTTGCTTGCCGTTTGCGCCCTCAACCTCTATTAAATGGTCAAGCTGTTGAAGTTATGCTGGAGGAGTTACACCAAACCTACTCAAGCAAAGCGGGCAAAGGTTTTGGTTATTTTGGTGTGCCCGAAGATGATGGCGATGCCAATCCAGCTTTTGAAGAGGCGTTAACGAATTACCGTAGCAATGAGATGGGCTTTGTTGAGTTTTCAAGTGCAGCCGTAAAGTTACTTCAACAGGAGTTAGCCAAATACGATTTCAGTCAAGGTGGCTTTTTGCTGTTGTCTTGCTATACGTCGATAACAAGCGACTACCTATTTGTGGCGATGCTCAACGCGAAATCTTCGATGACCGTGCTTGATGATATGGAATTAACACAGAACAATCATTTAGATTTAAGCAATATTCAATTGGCAGCGCGTATTGATTTAACGGAATGGCAAGCGGATGAAACGTCTCGCAAGTACATCTCTTTTATTCGCGGGCGTGCAGGACGAAAAGTTGCAGACTTCTTCCTTGATTTTATGGGCTGTGTCGAAGGAGTTAACCTGAAAGCGCAGAATAAGAGCTTAATGGTTGCCGTAGAAGATTTTGTCGCAAGTGGTGAATTAACCAAAGACGAGCGCCAGCAATGTCGCGATAAAGTGTACGACTATTGCACCAACCAGTTTGATAGCGGCGAAGATGTGCAAATGAAAGATCTGGCCGACGAATTGGCTGATGATGGCATGGATTCTTTTTATGATTTTGCGACCGGTGGCGAGTATGAACTCGAGGAAGAGTTTCCGGCAGATAAGTCGACACTGAGACAGCTGAAGAAGTTTTCTGGAACAGGCGGCGGGGTTACCTTAAGTTTTGACAGTGGTCATTTAGGGGAGAGAGTCATCTATGACCCGATTTCTGACACCATTATGATTAAAGGTGTGCCCGCTAATTTGAAAGATCAGCTCGATAGACGATTAAAAGGTGGCAACTAAGTCATTGCTCCAATAAGTTATCGCTTGCAAAAAGCAACGGATTGAAAACAGCACCTTTGGGTGCTGTTTTTGTTTGCAACGATATAAATGCAAATGTGAAGAGACGATAAGGTGGTAAACGGGGTGGGCAAATATTGTTATTGGGCATTAAAAAAAACCTAAAATAAGTTACCAACATACAGAGTGAATCATGGTCAGTTCATGAACTAAGTTTAATGGCAAATGTTTGTCGTTGTGCTGATGTGTCAAAGTGTCGCAGCAGATTCAATATCCATTTTATTTCTCTATTGGCTGTGCATATAACAGGAGTGGCGGCGTGTATTAAGAAAAAGGATGTTTCCCCGATGCATTCTTAGGCTAAGAAGGTGGTGCTCTATGTTTACCTCAAAGCAAAGTCCTATCCTACGTTCTATTCTGCTTTTTATTGGTCTTATTTTCTTTATATCGATAGGCTTGAGTGCTTGTGGAGGCTCAGATAGTGAAGCGCCATTAACACCGCCAAGCCAAGGCAGTGACGGCGATGATGATAACAGTGGTGATGATAACAGTGGTGATGATAATAGTGGCTCAACCCCTGGTGACGATCCTGGCGAGCTTCCCGTACTGCAAGTGAACGCTATTCAGTTTGAAGAAAGTGACGCTGCACCTATGTTAACGGTAACCTTATCGCAAGCTTCAACCACTATAGTTAGCGTGCAATATCGAATGCTCAACGACACTGCGATCGCAATGGCTGATTACCAACCCACTGAAGGCACTATAGTTTTTGAGGCCGCTCAACTGACGTCATCAATTCCAATTCTGCTGATTGATGACGATCTTCAGGAACAAGAAGAGCAATTTATTGTTGAGTTTTATCAAGCCAGTGGCGCCCTCATTGACACACCAAAAACTCTCATCACCATCGCAGCCAATGATAGTTTTAGTTTTTCCGAACGAGCAGATTTTGAACCAGACTGGAATAGTCTCGGCGCATTCTCATCGGCAAGCTCCTGCGGCCAATGTCATGAAGCTGCCAGCGATAGCAGTGGGGTTTTACGCTATCCAATGACTCAAGCAGGCGATGATGTAAGCCCTTATGCTGGGTGGCAGCATAGTGCAATGGCCCATGCCCTTGATGACCCCTATTACTTAGCTGTTGTAGAAGAAGAAACACTACATTTTCCGCACTTAAAAGGCACGATTGAAGATAAGTGCTTGAGCTGTCATGCGCCCATGGCGCATTTAAATGCCCATGACAATCAAACTGACTTGGGTCAAATGGATTGTGGTAATTCCGATGGTTGCTATAGCATGGCTAATGCGCAGCAAAGTATGGCGGCAAGAGAGGGCGTAAGTTGTACGTTATGTCACCAAATTGATCCACAAAGCCTTGAGCCTGTGCTACTCGAAAATGTTCAAATTGATCATGATAAGCGTACGATCTATGGTCCATATGATGATGTACTACGCGGGCCAATGTGGAATAACACCCAATATGATGTCGCCGGAAGTGAACATGTGCAGCAGTCTCAGCTTTGTGCGGTTTGCCATAACCTTAAATCCCCCTCGATAGACATCAACAATGATCAGCTACTGAATACGACATTTGTTGAGCAAGCCCCGTTTACCGAGTGGTTAAACAGTACCTTTAATGATGGTGATAGCGATGATATCGCTTGTCAGGGGTGTCATATGCCTGAGCTGGACGACTATCAAACGCCGATTGCCGTGATGCCAAGTGGTGAAAGCAATAGTCGCTGGCCGATTCGTGACGATTATTCCCAGCACCAGTTTTTAGGTGGAAATTCTTACTTGGCGCTGTTGATGCAAAGTTACGATACTGAGCTTGGGATTGATGGTGCAACAGAACCTGAAGGCTTTGCTGACGTTATGGCGCGTAATAAAGCCTTTATTGCAACCAAGGCTGCGAGCATCGAGGTGGATGACTTAGCACTAGAAAATGAACAATTGCGTTTTTCTGTGCATATTCACAATCACAGTGGCCATAAGCTGCCGACTGGCTTTCCAAGCCGCAGAGTTTGGTTAGCCACCCAAGTTACGGATGCACAAGGCAAGGTGCTGTTCAGTTCTGGTGTGCCAAATGATAAGGGCTGGATAGCACATGATGTTTATCATGCGAGTCAGGCGTGTGTTTTGGATGTAAATATTGCCAATAACAATGCGGATTGCTATATGGCCCATGTTGACGTCGTGACCGATGCTAGCCAGGTCCCCATCTACGAATCTGTGATGGCAGATAGCAATCATCATGTGACCTACGTTTTGTTACATGGCGTAAGTTACCTCAAAGACAACCGGATCCCGCCGGTAGGGTTTGACAGTCAAAGTGTTCGCTATAACCAAGAGGTCGCTATTGTTGGTCAAGCTTCCCTAGATGCTGATTTCAATCGGGGTGATGCAAAGCAAGGGACTGGGCAAGATACAGTGCATTATCAAATTGATTTGCAAGAGACGTTTTCAGGCGCGCTCACTGTAGATGTAACCTTATATTATCAGAGTATTAAACCCGCATTTGTTACTGGCATGACTCATCAAGGTGAACTCATTAAACAGTTTAAATGGATGGTCTCCCAGCAACCGCCGATGCCAGAAGTCATGGCGGTCAGCCACGCATCATTAAACTTTTAAACCTATGGTTCACAAAAAGCCACCCAAGAGGTGGCTTTTTTAATCAATGTTGCGGGTTTTGCTTTAATTTTTCTGTTCACCGTAAACTTAATTCGCACAGCGGCAAACAATTGATTAGAATTGAGCAATTACAAGTGAACCAACAATAGCCCACGCTATTTTTGGGACGATTTAACTAGGGCGGACTGTTTTTCTGCCTAGGAGCATAAATGCAACTGTTTGTAAGAGATTTAACGGTAATCGACTTTTCATACCTGTGCCCAATACGCGGGATGGTTGGTGAGAGTTGGATTGTCGATGTGATGCTAGATGGCGGTCTAGATGAACAAAATATGGTGCTCGATTTCGGCAAGGTAAAGCGCATCATTAAAGACACGATTGATGATGTTGCCGATCATCGTTTGCTTATCCCTACGGCGTGTAGTGAAGTGCGCTGGCAGCAGCAGGGTGGGCGCGTGTGGATGGACTTTATGAGTCAAAAAGGGAGTATCCATTTGGCGTGTCCTTCACAGGCTTTTGCATTGGTGCCTAGCGAAATTATTGACTTTGATAGTGTGAACCAATTTTTACAAAAAGCATTGCGTGAAGCCTTGCCACAAAACGTGCATGGCGTGAGTTTGACGCTCAGAAACGAAATGCTTGAAACACCTTATTATCATTACAGCCATGGCTTGAAGAAACATAAAGGGAATTGTCAGCGAATTGCTCACGGACACCGCAGTCCGGTCAATGTTTTTGAGAATGGCGTGGCTGCGCATCAATGGGATGCTTATTGGGCGAAGCGTTGGCAGGATATTTATTTGGGCAGTAAGGATGATTTGAAGTCAGTTGATGACCTTGAGTTGTCGTTGCAAACTCAAATTAGTGATACATCGCATTATGGATTCCGTTATGAAGCCCCCCAAGGGGATTTCCAGTTAGCGATGCCGAAATCTTGCTGTGAAATTATTCCACATGATACGACCATTGAACTACTTGCGGGTTATATGGCCAAAGAGTTATCGGCGCAAACACCTGAGAGTGATTTCAAAGTCATTGCCTATGAAGGCGTTGGCAAAGGTGCGATTTCAGTTAGTTCCGCAGTACAAAACCTGATAGCAGCAGATACAGAAAACGATTAATTCTCATTTGCTGAATTCATCGGCGTCAAATTGTGGCGCCTTATTTTTATTTATAAAAATCCAAGGTAATTCAAAATTATGAAACGTTTGTTGCCACTCTTATCGCTATTTGCTATCTGTTGTTCGTTTAACGCGGCGGCAAATATTACGTTTGACGGATTGTTTGAACAAGGTGCGTTGGTTAGAGCTAAAGTTGCGCCTGATACCAAGGTTTGGCTGAATAATGAGCCTTTGATGTTAACGCCTGACGGCGAATTAGCTTTTGGTTTTGCCCGCGAAGCAGCATTGAAACAAGAGCTCAAACTGAAACTAGCAGATGGTAGTGAGCAAGTTATTCCGCTAAAAATCAAATCGCGTGAATATAAAATACAACGGGTCAATGGTATCGCGAAAAAGATCATGAAACCTGATCCTAAAGCGGTCGCTCGCTCACGCCAAGACAGTAAACAAGTCAAAACTGCCAGAGGCCAGTTCACTGATAATCAAGCATTTATGCAAGACTTCATTTGGCCACTAACGGGTAGAATTTCAGGTGTGTATGGCAGTCAACGGGTTTACAACGGAAAACCTGGAACTCCGCATTATGGTGTCGATGTTGCTGCAAAAACCGGAACGGTGATTGTCGCACCTGCAGATGGTACCGTTTCTTTAGCGGTTGCGGATATGTTCTATTCTGGTGGTACAATTATCGTGGATCATGGCTATGGTGTCAGTTCTAGCTTTTTGCATTTAAGTAAGCTCTATGTTGCGCCAGGGGATTTTATTGCTCAAGGGCAACCCATAGGTGAAGTCGGTGCAACCGGCCGAGCCACGGGCCCTCATCTTGATTGGCGTTTAAATTGGTATCAAATGCGACTTGATCCGGTCTCAATCGTTCCTTCGATGGCCAGTGTATTATCTGGGGCGTCAAAAATAGGCCAGTAATCGATTTATTGTAAAACGACACCGAAGTTAGTTTAATCCAAGCCATCGCCATCGCGGTGATAAAAGCATGTGCGTTGTATCGATTGCTTGGATTTTTTGAATGTTAAACTGACTGAATTCTATCAACTGCACATCTATCGTTTGAGATCGCTCAATGTCATACGCCACGGCACAGTCTTCAAAAGTTTATCTTGGTTTAACCAACCCTAAAACACCAACCAACGTGGGTTCAATTATGCGTGCAGCAGGATGCTTTAACGTCGATGGTGTGTTTTACACCGGTGAGCGCTATGCCCGTGCGGCCCAATACAACCCAGATACGAAAGATATTGCAGAACAAATCCCGCTGGTCAGTGTAAAGTCGTTGGATGAGCAGATTGACGAAACCACACAAATTGTTTGTGTCGATCTGGTTGAAGGGGCAACCCCTTTACCACTATTTGAGCATCCTGAGAATGCAATTTATATCTTTGGCCCGGAAGATGGCACCATCAGCCAAGAGATGGTCGATAAAAGCCATGCGGTTGTTTATGTTCCCACAATCGGTTGTTTAAACCTTGCTGCAACGGTCAATGTTTTACTTTATGACCGTCTCGCAAAAAGCCAACACGCGAGTGGTAGTGATGACCTGATTAGGAAAAGCCGAGATACCAATAATCGGGTAACGGTAAAACGATAAGCTTGTAAAGCTCGCTAATCTTATCGCGTTTGACACTAATCTGCTGACTGCTCACTGGCGATGATCGCCTTAATGTCGTGGGGGTGGATTTTGATACAAATGCCGTTTGATTTAAATGCGAGGGTGGGATTGGCCAGCCGTTCATGTTGCCCTTGGGGGGAGCTTCTTTTCACTTGGATATCGGTTTGCTCTGCAAGCACTGGCTTAAGGTGAGGGAAGGTGTCAACCAGTGCAACTTCAAGTGCTTGGCAATTTGTAAAGTCCCCCGGAAATACCAGTTCAATATGTTCCCAACCTTGCTGGGGGTAATGTTTGCTGCCGGGATAGGGGAGTTCAATACACGCTATCGACCACTTCCCGAGCATGAGTGGTTGTTGAAGTTCAATGATCTCAATGGGCCGGCCATTGATCTGATTGTGGGAGATCAGAGAGCCTTGACGACAAAAATGTTCACTGAGCGCTTTGGCTACCTGGATATCGTTCACCCTTAAGGCGACATGGTCGCAATCCAGTGGCTTATCGAGTAAACCTAGCTGCGCTGCCAATGCGGTTATCTTTTGCGAGAATTCACTCCATGTATCGTCTAGGTATTCGTGGGTAAGAACGGGCATGATTTTACTCTTTATCTTTTATGAATTGGTGTCGTGCTCAAATGACTTGAGCGTGTCTTACCAAGGAGAATACTCACATTCCAGTGGTCGACTATGGCCATATTTCAATAGGCGTACCGGGATCGACAACGCGCCATAGCTCATCCATTTGCTCATTGGTTAAGGCGATACAGCCATCGGTCCAATTGTATTGTTGGGCTTGCTCGGCCGATAAGCTCGATTTAGGGTTCTGTCCGTGGATCATAATCTGGCCGCCAGGGTCAATACCTAGAGCTTCGGCTCGTAAGCGATCTTCTTCATTTGGGTAGGAGATATGAATTGCTTTGTAATAGGCACTATCTGATTTTTTATAATCGAGAAAGTAGCGTCCTTGTGGTGTACGCTGATCTCCTTCATTACGTTTGTGCCCTTGAGGGCGGTCGCCTAAAGCGATGCGATACTGTTTTACTTTTTTTCCCTGTTGATAGAGCGCCATCACTGATTTTGACTTGGTGACGACTACACGATCAATCTTACCCACTAATGGGGATTGATTCGCTTGGGAAGCGAGTGCAGGCACACAAAAGAGCAAACAAACCGCGATACATATTGGTTGGAATTTAATGAAATGAAGATGCATAAACCACAATCTTAAAACCTAAACTAAAGTTGATTTTAACCTAAGCCGATTTCTTTTGTCTGTATTTATGTTGGTCATCGTCATGCGAGTTCTTGGCTGAATCGATAAATTATGGTTTGCGAACCTGAGAGTGTGGTTAAATAGGTGTTGCTGCGAAATTTGGAACTAAGCGTATGACTTCGAACAAAATGCCTCAGGGAAATGAACTCACTAAAAAGCGACTTCGCCGTATCATTTTTGGTACGGACACCCCAGCGGGGCGAGCGTTCGATATTATTCTTATTGTGAGCATTATTATTAGTGTTGCTTTAGTTCTCCTCGACACGATTCAATCGGTCAACCAAGCATACGGAACACTGATTCTGCGTATTGAGTGGTTCTTTACTGTCATTTTCACGATTGAATATTTGCTTCGCTTATATTGCTCTGCGAATGCTCGGCAATATTCTCTGAGCTTTTATGGCATTGTCGATCTGTTATCTGTTTTACCTAGTTATTTGGCACTATTTTTCCCCGGTGCGAATTTTACTTTGGTGATCCGAGTTCTCCGTTTATTTCGTATTTTCAGAGTACTCAAGCTGCTGCGCTATTTAAGTGAAGGTAACTTGCTCCTTCGGGCCCTAATGTTGTCAGCGCGAAAAGTCACGATTTTCTTCTTTTCAGTAAGCTTGATCATCCTCGTTCTTGGCGCGGTCATGTACGTAGTGGAGGGGCCAAATAATGGCTTTACTTCGATTCCCAAGTCGATTTACTGGACCATAGTAACAATTACCACGGTTGGCTATGGTGATATCACTCCGGGAACGACGCTAGGGCAAACCATTGCTGCATTTACCATGTTGCTAGGCTATTCGATTATTGCTATTCCAACCGGTATCTTAACTGCCGAATTATCCGGAGAGATGGGGCGGAAGCGAGATATTCGTCGCTGTAATAATTGCTTAAAAACCGGCCATGATCATGATGCTGCATTCTGTAATCATTGTGGCAATGAACTTGAGCCTGAACTTGAACCCGACTCAGATCATTGATGCCTGTTCAAGAGAGGGATTTGGCGGCTCTTCATTTCAGGTGTACCGTTTTCATGACCAGTTAAAAGGCTTGATTAGGTGTTGAGCTATCCAGAAGCACAGTTTTCCTAAACCTGTCCCACATACATATATTTTAGAGGTGTAAATGCCAGCGGCAAAGTTTACCCAAGGCTCCATTTTACGTCACATTCTCGTGATGAGTTCTACAGCGGCAATTGGCATCTCGGCACTTTTTATTGTCGATTTGCTTGATATCTTTTTTCTAAGTTTGCTGGGAGAGATTGAACTAGCAGCCGCCGTTGGCTATGCCGGTACCATCTCATTTTTTACAACTTCAATCGGGATCGGGTTATCGATTGCCCTAGGGGCATTAGTGTCGCGAGCCATCGGAGCGAAAGACACTGAACGCGCAAAGCGACTATTGCTCAATAGTGCAGTTGTAACGCTCATTGTCAGCATTGTGGTAGCTACTTGCGTAACCTTGTCGATTCCGAGCCTTGTGAGTTTACTTGGTGCAACAGGCCGAACTGCTGAGCTTGCTGCGGATTATTTGTATATTTTAGTACCATCCATGCCAATCATTTGTTTGGCGATGGCGCTGGGCGCAGCTTTAAGAGCTGTAGGCGACGCGAAGCTATCCATGTTTTCTACCCTCAGTGGCGGTGCGGTGAATGCCGTATTCGATCCTATTTTTATCTTTGCTTTGTCGATGGGGATTGAAGGTGCTGCGACTGCTTCAGTATTAGCGCGATGTGCCGTGCTGGCCATGGCTGCGCGAGGTGTGGTTGTGAAGCACAAGCTACTTGGTCGTTTTCATTGGTCCCATTTTAAAATGGACTTGTTGCCAATTTTTGCCATAGCAGGGCCAGCGATGCTCACCAATGCAGCTACCCCAATCGGCAATGCCGTGGTTACCCGGGCGATAGCAGATTTTGGGGATAGTTACGTCGCGGGGTGGGCGGTTATTGGGCGGATTATACCAGTGTCGTTCGGGATGATATTTGCGTTATCTGGTGCGATTGGTCCAATCGTAGGCCAAAACTATGGTGCCTTGTTATTCAACCGAGTCCGCGAAAGTTTACGCAAAGCGATGTTGTTTTGCTTAGCATATGTCAGTTGTATTTCGGTGATCTTATTCCTATTGCAAGGGTATATAGTGCAAGCCTTTGACCTTGAGGGAGAGGCTGCTGCCTTACTGGAGTTCTTCTGCAGTTATATTGCGATTACTTTTGTATTCTCCGGTGTTTTATTTGTGGCCAATGCTTCGTTTAATAATTTGGGGAAACCAAAATATTCAACTTTTTTCAATGTAGGTAAAGCAACCTTGGGTACCATTCCCTTTGTCTATTTTGGTGGTTTATGGTGGGGAGCTTATGGTGTGCTACTTGGTCAGGCCTTGGGCTCTATTCTATTTGGCGGTCTCGGAGTATTGGCGGCGTTTCGTTTAGTTGAGCGCGTTGAAGCTGCGCATCAGTTAGCGAAACAGGTACCACAAGCTGAACTTGAGCGCTCCAATGTGTCTGCGCAATTAAGGAAAAAGCCTAGTGATGAAGCCATCAACGATGAGTTAACGGAGACTATTTGTTTAAATGCGACCACTCCTCTCTCTTCTTCCTGCGCGCAAATGGCTCAACTATCAGAAGAGAGTGATTTTTCGCAAGAAAGCCTAATTGATACCCAAGCGCCCCCTGCAAAAGATAGAGGCGAAGTGCTTAAAACGGATGGTGAAGAACTGTAAAAAGTGTCCTGCTAAAGTTTTCCGGTGAAGCGAGTTTGATGCAAATCGCTTACGCTATTGTGTCGCTTCATCCACTGCAGAACTTGTATTCGACTCTGTTGGTGCAGATTCAGCAATTTGTTGCTGCTCGAGTGCATTTTTAGCTCGTTCAGCTTTTGACACATACTTTTTCACTGTTGGTGGGGTATGTTTGTTGAATTTTGCTTTAGCGCGTTTAGCGAGCTTTTTAGTCATTTTTTGTTTCTTATTCATGAGCTCTCCTAAAGCCTAACGAGTGACGCAATCATGTAAGTGTTGCGTGTAAGATGAGTATAACCAAAACGGCCGTGGATTCTACCTTAATGCCGCTCAACGTGCCAGTACCGGTAGGGCGTTTCGGTATTTCATTTTTCTTCGGGGGCAAAATATTTAGCGGGCTACAGTAGAATTTCGCTGTAACTTGAATCTTGGATGAATGAATTAGCTTGAATGTCCGTACTTTTGGTGATCTTGTGCCGATGCACCGTCAATGCATTCCCCTCGGATTTCGCCCCGATTCGATTCAATCAAGCGGTCAAGCTCTATATATCCGTCTCTACAAAACTTGTTCATCGCGAGTGTTTTCGTTAATCCGAGTTCAACTTGCTTGATCCACGCCAGTTCAATCTCCCGGCGATCAGACTTGGCTTTCTTTTTTTGCTTTTTATTGCTCTTGAGTTTGGCATAGCTGCGATAGGCAGCTGCTTTATCCATTTTTAAGTGAGCGCGGTAAATGAAAATTTTTAAGCCATTGGCTTTAATGTGTGGCTGAAATTGGTCACGGGTTAAGCCCGCAAATGGGTTAAAGTCTTCTTTTTTTGAACTACAGCCAGAAACTAAAACCGTTGCCAGTATGCATACAAGCAAGGTATTTCGTTTGGTGCCTTGAGACTTCATTGTATTTCCTAGTAATTATGTGACTCGATCATCCGATAAAAACGCCCATTTTATACTAAAGTTCTGCGTAGAGTCATTCGAACTCATTTAAGATAGATAAATATGCGCTGAACTTGCGCATGATAAAATCAAAAATCAAGGAGCTGTAAAATTAGTCATGGTCGATTTTTGGTTACAGAACTGGCATGAAATCAGCACTGAATCAAGGCAAGCCGATTGGCTTGCCTTCGCTGCGTTCATGTTTTGGCTGTGGCTGATATGGCCAACCCATCAATTGAAGTCCTTGCTTGTTGATAGGGAGCTACGCCAGCGATTCTTTATCGCTGCAACGTTTATTATTGGGTTGTGGCTGTTGAATGCCAACGTGATGCAAGGAATGCACGCACATTTTCTGGGGCTTGTGAGTATCAGTATGATGTTTGGCTGGCGCTTAACCAGTATTTTGGTTCTGCCCTGTAGCTTGTTTTTTAGTACTTTTATTATTAAACAACCCGCTGTTTTTGGGGCTTACAGTTTAATTGCAATGTTGTTGCCAATCTTTTTAAGTTATTTGTTCTATATTCAAAGCTACAAGTATTTACCTAAGCACTTGTTCATTTTTATATTTTTTGGTGGTTTTTTTAATGCGGCCCTGATGATGGCGAGCCATATCTCGTTATGGTCACTATGGTTATGGGCCACACAGCAGTATTCATGGTCAGTGTTAGTTGATAACTATTTGGTGTTGATTCCGTTGTTAGGATTTCCGGAAGCACTGCTGAATGGCATGGCGATTACCTTGCTAGTGGTTTATCGACCGCATTGGCTTTATGACTATTCAGACAAACAGTATTTGTGGCGTAAGCCTTGAAAATTAATTATTGCTGATATAACAATAAATCTTTAAAAATACAGGTTTTTACACTGCGTTTTTATAGATATGAGAAGGCACTCACGTTTTGGATTTTCTGTTATGATTTGGTTGTTGTTATTTCGTGTAGCAGTGGCAAACTGAATTTAATTCGTGGAAACAAGGAGCATGAATGGAAGGCGTTGTTAATCTACTTAAAGCGATGATGGGAAGTTTCCGTGATTTAATCCCTATTATCGTGGTCGTTGCTTTTTTCGAGATATTCGTTTTGCATCAAGCACCAGATAATCTCATTAATATTTTGATTGGATTGGTGTTCATTGTACTTGGTTTAACTTTCTTTGTTTTTGGTCTCGAAATGGGACTATTTCCTATTGGTGAGTCGTTGGCGCAAGCCTTGGCACGCAAAGGAAGTGTATTTTGGTTAGTGTTATTTTCCTTTTCTTTGGGTTTTGGTACCACAATTGCGGAACCAGCGCTGACGGCTGTAGCGGGAGAGGCCGCAGAGGTTGCTGCTGAGGCCGGAGCCATCGCAGCTTCCCAAGAATCGATGGATAGCTATGCGATGGGGCTTAGAATTACCGTCGCACTTTCAGTGGGTTTAGCGATTTTACTGGGTGTCGTTCGTATCCTCAAAGGCTGGCCGATTCACTATATGATTATCGGTGGTTACATTGCGGTTATGGCGTTAACTGGTATTGCACCAGAGAGCATTATTGGTGTCGCTTATGACTCCGGAGGCGTAACAACATCGACAATTACAGTACCCTTGGTCACCGCCCTCGGTGTTGGCTTGGCGGGGGTGATTAAAGGGCGTAATCCCATGCTTGATGGGTTTGGTTTGATAGCATTTGCGAGCTTATCGCCAATGATCTTTGTATTAATCTACGGCATGGTGGTGATGTAATGGAAATTATGAGCTTCCTGCTAGAAACCTTTTTACTTACCCTTCGTGATGTGGTGCCTATCGCCGTGATTTTGTTCGGCTTCCAACTCGGGGTGTTAAAGCGGCCGATAGCAAATTTACCAAAAGTCGTCATGGGTTTTGGCTATGTAATTGTTGGTTTGTCCCTGTTTTTGGTTGGGTTAGAGCTGGCACTATTCCCGCTCGGTGAAGCGATGGCGCAGCAGTTAACCTCTGCTGAGTTTGTGCAGCCTACGGGAGGAGTTGGAGCAGAGCCCCAGTGGCAAGATTACATTTGGGTGTACGTCTTTGCTGCTGCGATTGGTTTCAGTACCACGATTGCAGAGCCTTCTTTGATTGCCGTTGCGATTAAAGCGGAAGAGGTTTCCGGTGGTTCGATTCGGGTGCAAGGTTTGCGCTTAGCGGTCGCACTTGGTGTGGCTATCGGTATTGGCCTTGGCTCTTATCGAATTGTCGTCGGCGATCCGATTCATTATTACATTATGGCGGGATATGTCATTGTTGTAATACAGACATTCTTGGCTCCCAAAATGATTGTTCCTCTGGCCTATGACTCCGGTGGTGTTACAACTTCTACGGTTACCGTACCTTTAGTTGCAGCACTGGGGCTTGGCTTAGCAACCAATGTTCCTGGACGAAACCCATTGATTGATGGTTTTGGTCTGATTGCTTTTGCGAGTTTATTTCCAATGATTACGGTAATGGGATATGCCCAAATCGTGAATTACTTAAGTTCTAAGAAATCATAAGGAGCGATTTTATGCGCTTTAAACTTATCATCGCCTTCGTAGATGATTGTTGTACAGACGAAGTCCTACGAGCCTCCCGTGAAGCGGGAGCAACGGGTGCTACCGTGATTAATCATGCTCGTGGTGAAGGTCTGAAAAAGAAAAAAACCTTTATGGGGCTCACCTTAGATGTGCAGCGTGATGTAATTTTGCTGCTTGTTGAAGAACACATGAGTCGTAATATTCTGGAGACAATGAGTCGTGCCGGGGAGTTTGATACCAACCCTGGCCGAGGGATTGCCATCCAAATTGATGTAGAAGATGCCGTTGGTGTTGCGCACCAAGTAGAGCAGCTAAGCAAAGATATTGAGGACCAAATATGAAGCCAACACAATTAGTCCGAGTCTCTGACGTCATGAACCAACAATACGCCAGTGTTGATGGCTTGTTGACCGTTGCAGAAGGGATCCGCACCGCAATCGATAAAGACGTGAAAGTCTTACTAGTGAATAAGCGTCATGAAAATGATGAGCATGGCATGGTTTTGATGAGTGATATTGCCAAGAAGGTGCTCGCAAAAGATAAAGCGCCAGAACGGATTAATATCTATGAAATCATGATCAAACCAGTATTGTCGGTGACGGGCAGCATGGATGTTCGTTACTGTGCGCGATTATTTGAGCGTTTTGGTATTACCAAAGCGCCTGTCATCGAGAATGGCGAAGTTCTTGGGCTGGTGAGCTACCATGATATTGTTTTGAAAGGTATGACACACTTAATCGATTAATTCTTCGATAATGAGCCACAAAAAAGGCTGAGATATTTTGTATTTTGCTAGTATCATTTGAACTAGTTGATACAAAGTAACTCAGCCTTTTTTCATTTTCGAAGACAACTAAGCAAATTTTTGGTTTAAAAACTCAATGATTGCTTTGGACTCATACATCCATTTGACTTCCCCTTGCTCTTCTATGCGCAGACAAGGAACTTGAACTTTTCCACCGTTTTCTTCTAAAACTTCTTTATTTGTAGCTTGTTTAGCATCAACGATAGCAATGTTGAGGCTTTGGCGGTGCATAGCTCTTCTTACTTTGACGCAAAAAGGGCAAGCCGCGTATTGGTATAAAGCCATGTTTGCAGTTTGCTCATCAACTTTGTTCTGCTCTGATACGGGTCGTTGGCGTTTTTTGGGAGTAAAAATGAAGTTAGCCACTAAAATGATCCGACCTAATATCCAACGTACTACGAACATGATTGACCTCTGTATTAGTAAAAAATCATGCGGATTTTACCTCATGCCTCCAACTGGGGGAAGATCCACCTCACACTTTTATGGAGGATGTATATAAGATTTCACCTACTTGGCTTCAAGGGTCAATGTTGCTTGCGGGCTGGCATCTTCGATATTCACTTTACTTTCAATAATAAAGACACGAGCAGCGGGTACTTGGCTTTGTTCTACCAAAAAGCTTTTGACGGAGAGTGCTCTGCGGTGGGCAAGTTCTCCAAGTAAATCATCGCTGATCGGCTGTGCATTTAAGCTCATATTGTAGAGACCGATGCGCCATTGTTCATTGAGTGTAGATTCAGATAATGGCTCTTTTGGCTTCTCTGCCTTGTCTTTAAGTTGCTGTGCAAGTGTTGCTTTATAGGCCAGTGGATCCTGCTTAAGCGTTTTTTGAAACACTGCCGGTAGGGCATCGGCAAAACGTGTATCCATCGCGACTTCACTGGCTGATCTTGGCAAACCAATTTCATTGCCATTTAGCTTCACTTCTTGGTAAAGCTGATCCAATAGTTGCTGCTGTTTGAGCGCACGACTGTCGTCGGTTCGTTTAACTTCGCCTTTAATGCTTAATATCAACTTGGGCCGTTTATTGAGAGCCTTGGCAAGTTCTGTAAGCTTTTTCGTTTCTTTAGTATCGAGGCTGTCGCGGCCGATAGCAAAGGCCACTTTATCAAGTTCATCATCGGTATCGACTAAACTTGCGAGCAGTGAAAACGGTGCAGTCACCGCTTTGGTAATGACATTGGTTACTGCGGTCATAATGATGTCACCAAAGCTAAAGCTGGGTGAATCGAGGTCTCCAGATACATCCAGTCCAAGATCAATCACGCCATCGCTGTCCTGCAGTAATGCAATGGCGAGTGAAACAGGCAGACTGGTGGCGAGGCTGCTATTGCTTGGTTTACCAAGCTCTAATTGATCGACAACCAAGTGGTTGCTGCCCAGTAATTGATTGTTGTCTAGCTTGTAATCCAGAGTCAAAGAGAGCTGGCCGCGATCAATATAATAGCCCGCGTAGGTGCCGGAATAGGGATTCACGGACGTAAGCTCGACATCTTTAAATTGCAGCCCTAAATCTAAAAATGGCTTTTCAAGGAGCGGATTAATTTCGCCTTGCAAAATGACCGGCGCGTATTTATCAATTTTGCCGGTTAAATCTACAGTGGCAGCTTGCTTGCTGCTGGAGGAGAGGCGGCTTACATGGCCATTGAGTTGCTCAATACTGGAAGCAAAACTCGGTGTCAGTGACTTGTCTGCAAAAAATGCAGCACCATCTTCTATTTTTATTTGAGCAATTTCAATGGCTAAAGGCGCTTGTGTATCTGCTGAGGGTTGTTGAGTAGACGCCCCTTGTTCATTGATTGTCTGAGGGCTTTTATTTTTGGGTGTTTCCGCTGTTTTTGGGGCGGGCACAGTCTTAGAAGGGCTCTGGTCTTGATTTGAAACCAGAAGGTTACCAATATTTGTGCTTCTATCTTTGGCAATGACCACCCGAGCAAAGGGTTTTGTGAAGTGAACTGTATCAACGCTAAGCTTATTATTTTGTTGCTCAAAGCGAATATGATTAATATTTAGCTGATCCCATGCCAATAACTCGCGTTGCTTCACGGAGTCTTTCACTTGTAGCTGGCTCACTTGAATGGCGCTATCGACGATCACAGAGCCATCTGCTACACGTTCTATTTTCGCTTGGGTATTCAAATTGCCATCGACAAGTTCAAGGTTGACCCAAGGCGATACATAGGGCTGAAACTGTTTAAATTGCAGCTTTTCTATCTCAAGGGCGAGCTTCGCCGTTTGCGAAGCTAGGTCTACTGAGCCCGCCGATGTTATGGTGCCTTGCTGGTTCACTTGTAAAGCAAGTTGGTAATCCACGGGTGTTTTTAAATCGCTATGGATGGCGGTTGTACTAAAAGATAGCGGCGCTATATGCCAAAGCTCAGTGTTTTTAGTGACCAGCTGCTCTTGAATTTTGACATCGTAATTATTGATAGCTAGTGCATCAATAATAATTGACCAGGATTGTGTGGCATTATTTTGTGATGCCTGACTCGTTGGGCTAGGGTCCGCTTGATGCTGTAATTCTGATGTGTCGACGATGTCTGTGTTTGTTTGCACTGGCGCTGTGTTTGTATTTTCCACGGATTCAGATTGAATAGCTTTTGGTTGAAGCCATTTGGCAATATTAAGGCCATCATCATCAAGGAGTGCATTGAGCAATAGGTCTTGGCTGCGGATATTTGCAATCGTCACCTGTTTTTGCCCGCTGTGTGCTTCAATAGATTCAATGGCAAATTCTGGCAGCTGAATAAAGCTCTGTTGCTGATATTGAAGATCAAGGTGATTTAGAACGATCAGCCCTTGATGGGTCTTCAATACCATCCCCTCGGCTTGTTGCTTGACTAGAAAATCAGTTTCAAAACCCAACACCCCATGCGCAAGCGTAGCTTCAAAGTGTTCGGCAATAAATGGCCACAACTTATGGAGCGATAACTTGCTCATCTTTACATTGCCATCGACAGCAAATGGTAACAGCTGTAGTTGCCCTTGAGCGCTAATCTCGTCACTGTCATTACTATGCAGTGAGAGGTTAAATCGGTTGTCTTGGAGTGGTCGTGTTTGATTGGCTTGGTTTTCTAGTGGTTGACTGAGCGAATCAAATTGCGCCAGGGTAACACTGAAATCATCGACACTAAATAGGGCTTGCTGCCCAGTGAGCTGCTTATCTAACACAATTTTAACGCGCGCCGCATCGAGATGTAATTGGTTAATCAAAATGTGTGGCAAGGCCGTCGCTTCTTGCTCCGTAGCTTCATTTTGGTTGGTTACTTGGGTTTGCTGCGCGTTTACGTGAGCCAAAATATCGTCAAAACTAAATGTCATTGGGCCGGCAATATCGTGTGATATTTGCTTTGCTTCTATGGCGACATAAGGCGCTTTGAGGTGTAAGTCCGATAAACTGATGGCCCCGTTAACTAATGAGTGCCAAAAATTGATTTGGCCTGAAAGTTGTTCAAAGCCGATAAAACCTTCGGTATTGCTACTGATTGCTATCGATTCGGTTTTGTCAGTATTTTGATTTGTCACAGATTGTGCCGACTGTTTTGCAATAAGCAATTGATCGACCTGTAGCTGTAATAGGAAAGGGTTAATTCGAATATCTTGAACGCTTGATGCTCGGCCTGTGGCTTGGGTAATCTTTTCTGGCACTATGGTTTTAGCTACTTGCGGAACCACAAGTCCGAGTATGATGGCATAAATGAGATAGGTTAAAAGCAAATAACTCACAATACGTTGCCATTTTGGCAGTGCGAAAAACTTGGTTTGAACTTGGGAAAGTGCAGTTAACATAGCGACGACAGGCTCCTAGAAATACGGCAAAGATTTACAACTGAGGCCAAAAAATGAGCTTCAAATAATCCAACTCTCTACCTATGCTATGGTAACTAAAAAGCGCCTTCATGAATATGCAGTTCGCGCTGAATTTACTGAGTTTTATTGAAAATGAATCGAGACACAATCAGTAACGGTTACTAGCCGATTTTGTTTTTTGCGTTGATGTGGTACGAGATTGCCGCAATAATTGCGCCTTGGGGATCTTTAATCCAACAAAAACGACCAATATCAGGTATATCTTCGGGCCCAAATAGTATCGTTCCGCCAAGCCGTTCTACCCGTTGTATAATGTCATCGACATTCTTTACTGTAATATATCCTGTCCAATTACTTGGCATTGCTGGGGCAGGGCTACCCATAATTCCGCCAATGCTTTCCCCTTGATTTTCAATAATGTGGTATGGGCCTTCTGCAATTTGAATGGTTCGAAAAGACCAGCCAAATACTTCCCCATAAAACGTCATGGAGTGCTCCGTATTGCTTGAAGTGAGTTCATGCCAACTCAGTGCTCCGTGTGTCGTAAAAAGCGAGCTCATATATAGATCCTTGTGGCCGTCAAACGTCGGGTTAAGTGTAGGTCACAGAGAGCTATAAATTTGAGCGTAGGATTTTTAATCGAACGTTTTCTCGGTGATTTTTGTGAGAATATTGTGCGGGTAAATTTGCATATTTATTTGTTTTTGTTTAGCAATTCTTTCTCTTGAATCACAGATTTGCCATTGATAAAATGCGCGCAATTTAAGCCAGTACAATTGTAAGTACTTGTGAAGCTGTTTGAGTTAAATGAGGTTAGTTTGTTGAATAAAAGTTTAATTACCAATCTGTTAGCTGCGTCTTTAATGATTTCTGGTTATGTTACCGGCTCGGCAATGATCTTATCTGTGGGGCTTTTTGCGTTATCGGGCGCAGTCACAAATTGGCTTGCGGTACATATGCTGTTTGAAAAAGTTCCATTTTTATACGGTTCTGGTGTCATCCCTGCAAGGTTTGAAGATTTTAAATCGGCGATTGCACAACTGATGATGGAGCAATTCTTTACCCATCAAAATATAGACAGGTTTTTAAGTGAGAAAGGGGGCGCACAAGCTCATTTTGATCTAGCGCCAGTGATTGAAAAAATCGACATGGAACCGGCATTTAATGCGTTGATTGAGACCGTTGAACAGTCTGCCTTTGGGGGCATGATAGAGATGATGGGGGGGAGCGCAGCACTGGTTCCACTAAAGGAGCCCTTTATTGTCAAAATGAAATCATCCATGATCGAAATGGCCAGTAGTGATGCGTTTTACGAAGAGTTAAAAAATGAGTTAGAGCAACCAGATATCATCGCTGACATGCGGGCGAAGATTGAACAAATCGTCACCCAACGCCTGAATGAACTGACACCAGAGCTGGTGAAAGAGATTGTACAAAACATGATTAAAGAACATTTAGGTTGGCTCGTGATCTGGGGCGGCGTGTTTGGCGGCATAATAGGTCTTGTCGCAGCACTCATTCAGGCGTAAGCTGGATCTAGCCAAAGTGTTTCAATTGAGCTTGCTGCTTACAAATTGAACCAAGCAGTCTATACTCAAATGAAGGAGCCTTATGGCTCCTTTTTTGTGGTAGAAACAAAAGGAACTGGATCATGCCCGCAATACATAACACGATAAATTACCTGGAATTACCCACACAAGATCTCGCAAGTAGTAAAACATTCTTTGGCCAAGTTTTTGGCTGGCAATTTTTAGATTATGGCCCCGAATACTGCTGCTTTAGTAATGCAGGCATCGATGGCGGCTTTTATCAGGCAGACCAAGTTTTTAATCTACAACAAGGCTCGCCATTAATAGTGCTTTACCATGATGATTTGCAAGCGGCACAGGAAAAGGTTGTTGCTGCGGGTGGTGTGATCACCAAAGCCGTGTTTAGTTTTCCGGGTGGGCGACGTTTTCATTTTACCGAGCCCTGTGGTAATGAGTATGCAGTTTGGTCTGACTAATCAAAAAAACTCCTAATGAAGGGGATGTCATGAGACAAAAGTACCCCAAGTTTACACCTTGCGTTCGTAAGTGTTGTTTGAATGAAGAAGATATGTGTTTAGGCTGTTTTCGATTACTTGAAGAGATCCTTGCTTGGCACCATGCGGATGAAGATCAAAAACAAGTGATTATTGCCGCCGCATTACAGAGGAAAGCCGCTTATCATGCGGGTGTTTTAAGCGCGAAATAACACTTGGCACCTTATTAATCATACGTGTTCAGTATACGCGTACTGAGCATTACCATGCCTTTGGCCTCGCTTGCTGGCGCATTATTTGTAATTGCGTGACGTGCCTCACACTGGTGCACTATCAAGTGCACTGCACCATTTTGTTCCCTTTTCAGTTTTTGTTGCACGCTAATGGTGCGCTTCGGCGTTTCATTTTTGTGCGTCTTGATGTAACCCATTGTTAAAAAACAGTTAAAATTTCTGGCCTGAAACCTGCTAAATACCAGTATCAGGTGAATACAGCCTCTGCTGGGAATTCACTAAGGCATTTTGTTTGGAGGTCATTTTGAAACTAGTAACCGCAATTATTAAACCTTTTAAAGTCGATGACGTACGTGAAGCTCTTGCCGACATCGGCGTTCAAGGTGTCACCGTGACTGAAGTGAAAGGTTTTGGCCGCCAAAAAGGACATACTGAGCTTTACCGTGGCGCAGAATATATGGTTGATTTTCTTCCCAAGGTGAAGCTGGAAATCGCAATTAACGCTTCACAAGAAGACGAAGTCATCGAGAGCATTATTAAAGCTGCCCATACCGGTAAGATTGGTGATGGCAAGATTTTTGTGAGACAGCTTGATCAAGTGATTCGGATCCGTACATCTGAAGAAGGTAGCGAGGCAATTTAAGATGAAGAAATTTATGCAATCTGCTTGGTCAATCGGCTTATTGTCGTTGATTTCTTTTGGCACAAGCGCAGATGAACTCAATGGCGCAAACACGGCTTGGATCCTCAGTTCGTCGGCGTTAGTGCTATTTATGACACTGCCCGGTCTTGCATTGTTTTATGGTGGCTTGGTTCGTAGTAAAAACGTGCTTTCGATATTGATGCAGTGTTTTGCTATTGCTGGCATCGCGTCGGTTTTATGGTTTATCGTGGGTTATTCCATTGCTTTTGATGAAGGTAATGGCTTTATGGGGGGTTTTGGTAAAGCCATGCTCGCGAGTGTGACCAAAGACAGCTTAAGTGGCGACATTCCTGAGTCCCTGTTTATGCTATTCCAAATGACTTTTGCCGTAATTACACCGGCTTTGATTATTGGTGGCTTTGCGGAACGGATGAAGTTCTCAGCTGTACTTATTTTCAGTGCGTTATGGTTACTGGTTGTTTACGCACCAATTACCCACTGGGTATGGGGTGGCGGCTGGTTAGCTGAAATGGGTTTATATGACTTTGCAGGTGGCACCGTGGTACATATCACCGCAGGTGTCGCTGCACTGATTGCTGCAGTGATGGTTGGCCCTCGTAAAGGTTTTGGAACCACAGCGATTATTCCCCACAATATGACCATGACGGTCACTGGCGCAGGTATGCTTTGGGTTGGCTGGTATGGATTCAACGGCGGTAGCGCATTGGCTGCCAACGGTGATGCATCGATGGCAATCTTAGTCACGCATATTTCAGCATCCATGGGGGCTATGACATGGGCTGCGATTGAATGGGCGAAGTTTGGTAAACCCAGTGCGCTGGGTATCGTGACCGGTATGGTTGCGGGCCTAGGTACGATTACACCAGCTTCAGGTTTTGTTGGCCCTGGTGGCGCATTAGTTATTGGCCTACTTGGTGGCGTGATCTGTTTTTATGCAACGGTTTATATCAAACAAAAGCTCAAAATCGATGACTCGCTCGATGTATTTCCTGTCCATGGTGTTGGCGGTATCTTAGGTACGTTGCTTGCGGGTGTCTTTAGCTCAACGGAGCTGGGTGTCTTTAGTGGTTACGGCTTTGCAGATGGAAATGAAACCATGGCTGATCAGTTTGGCGTGCAAGTCATTGGTGTGCTTTCAACCTTCGCCTATACCGCGGTTGTAAGTTTCATACTGTTCAAAGTTGTTAGCGTGATGGTTGGTGGTCTCCGTGTTGACGAAGAACAAGAGGTGACAGGTCTAGATATATCAGAACACGAAGAAACAGGTTATAGCCTATAAGGCATACGTGAGGCGTTGTGAATTGTCAAAAGCCTTGAGTAGCGTTCGCTGCTCAAGGCTTTTCTATGGTGTTCTCTCTACTTATTTTTCTTCAGAGCGTAACCGAAGCTCAAGCTATAGTCCGAGCTGAGTTGACCAATAAATAATCACTTCATAGTGCGCTAATACATAATGCGCCAAGGCCGAGTTCATCAGCTTGAACGGTTTAGCTTTTTTACGTTTAAGAATGCTCTAACACTCGCGAAAGAAGTTATGAACTTGGTGGATCTCTCATCTTGAGGAGCCGTCTTGGCAATTCGCTTGCTAAAGCTGTAGCTATCGCTTTAAATATTTGTCTGCACTCTAAAGGTATAGCAATGCATTCTGCTTGGTATGCGTCTCAATAACAAAGGATTTGAACGTCATGAATAATCGCCAATTTGATGTACAAGAGCAGCAATTATTAGAAGAAATTATGCTTCACCGTCGTGATGTTCGTGGGAATAAATTCTTATCAAAACCGATTGAAGAAGAAGTACTAAATAAAATATTGCACGCAGCGACTTTAGCGCCATCAGTCGGGTTTTCTCAGCCATGGGAGTTTGTCGTGATCCGTGATGGCGATATCAAGCAACAAGTTGCCGACAACTTTGCCAAAGAAAATGATAAAGCACTGCAGCTATTTCATGGTGAGCAAAAAGCGTTATATACCCGGTTAAAACTTGAGGGCATTAAAGAATCGCCAGTAAATATTGCCGTATTTTACGCCCAGGCAGATGAAGTAACCCTAGGACAAACCTCGATGGCTGAGATGGGGGAGTATAGTGTGGTGTGTGCCATTCAGAATATGTGGTTAATGGCGCGTTCGCTGAATGTCGGTATAGGTTGGGTAAGCATTGTAGACCCACAAGCAGTAAAGCAAACCTTAAACGCGCCTGCAGGGCACAAGTTGGTAGGTTATTTATGTGTTGGCTACGTAGATGAGTTCTTCGATATGCCAGAGCTAGAAAAGTTGAAATGGAAACAACGCAAAACCCTTGCTGAATCGGTGCACCAAAACAGCTATTAAATCACTTCAAAGTCTTTGACTTGTCTAAAAAATTGGCACTTAGCAGCAGATGTTGCGGTGCCAATTGTCATTTATGTGATGTGTCACCTATATTGAAAATAACGAAAGTAAACATTGAAGCGGTATTGATAACTCAACTACTGTGAATTCAATGAATTACACTATTGTTCGCAATTTCATGTTGGCTGTTCTAAATATTGCACAGTTAGTCGTGCAGTGATAGAATCCGCGCTAAGTTACTTCGTATAATCCCAATGATATGGTTTGGGAGTTTCTACCAAGAGCCTTAAACTCTTGATTATGAAGTCTGTACTTTATGCGTGCCAAATAAAGGTAGAGACCTCATGCAATACTTTGATGTACCTAAAATTGATCTTCACTGTCACCTCGACGGTAGTGTTCGTCCTCAAACAATAATTGATCTTGCTGCTCAGCAAGAGTTAGAGATCCCTTCTCAAGATATTGAAGTGATTAATAATCTCATGATCGCGCCCGAATCATGTAAAGATTTAGTGGAGTATATCGAGCGTTTCGAACTCCCCATTAGTGTCATGCAAACCGAAGAAGCGCTGACTCGAATTTCCTATGAACTATTTGAAGATGCAGCCAAAGAAAACGTGAAGTACTTGGAAGTGCGTTTTGGACCCCTGCTGCACGTGCAGCAAGGGTTAAGCCTTGACCAAGTGATTGCAAGCGTGGTTAAAGGGATGCAACTCGCTCAAGATGAATACGATATTCAAGGTAACTACATTTTATCAATTTTGAGAACCATGGACTTAGATCGAGTCTATGAAGTGATTGATGCGGGGTTACCATACTTAGGCCAAGGGGTGGTCGCATTTGATTTGGCTGGTGCTGAATTGCCAGGCTTTAGCCAAACATTTGTGCCCCATGCACAATACGCAAAAGCCAAAGGCTATCGAATCACCATCCATGCGGGCGAGCAGGGTAGTGGCCAAAACGTATTTGATGCCGTGCATTTACTGAATGCAGAGCGTGTTGGCCATGGCATTCATATGAAAGACCATGCCGACGCGTATAATCTTGTTAAAGCTCAAAACGTGGCGCTTGAAACTTGTCCAAGTAGCAATGTCCAAACCAAAGCTGTAGAAAGTCTTGCCAGCCATCCGCTGAGAGATTTTTATCAAGATGATGTCCTCATTACTATCAATACGGATAATCGCACTGTTTCAAATACCACCATGACTGACGAAGTTGCCAAAGTCATGCAACAGTTTGATTTAACTGAACAAGACTATCATGCGATTTATCGGACTAGTGTGGAAAAGTCCTTTGCTTCTGCAGAAGTGAAACAGCAACTTTTGGCCTATATCAGCTAGAAGATGAAGCCGTGGGTTTTCTGCCCACACCCAGTCAAGAGGGAAACGACCGCTTTTCCCTTTTGCAAACACCCAACACTCTAGTCGAAGTTGAGTTTCCTCAAGCGCCAATAAAGTATTGAGCAGCTTAGATCGGACAACCATACCCAGCTAATCCTTGGGCCTCCTCTTTGATACCTATTCGATATTTTTTATTGGCTTATTTCTGCAAGGTCGATAGGTACTCCAGTCATCTGCGGAGCAAGTGGACTGGGTTCAAAAAACTTGGTTCGTGATTCGATCATAGAGGAAACCTCTTTACAAAAATGTAACCAAACTTTGGCTTTGGTCCGTCCTCACGATGATAAGCATTTTGCCGTATGGTGATGCGCAGCCATTCTTGTGCCCAAATTAAATCTGGGTCCTTAACGTCATTATTACATCGTTTATTTGTTAAGGTCTGTGCAGATGGTTGTTGTCTTTGATATGTTTGATATTCTTACAAAAAATATTTTAAAGTTGATTTTTTCGACTCTAAATCACTTTATAATAGGCAATAAAAAAGGGGGGAGTAATGTTCAACTCCCCTTTGTGCAGAGCAAGATGCTGTGAGACTTACTAAAACTAAGGAGAGTTATTTTGAATCTTAAACCTATTGGATTGACGTTATTTTTGGCCTTACCTGTACTTGCAGACACTGAGTTGAAGGGAAGCCCTGATGAGCTTAGACGTTTTTTGCATCCGGAAGTTAAGACGATTTCGATGACCCAGGATGCTGAAATCGTCGCATTTAAAGATCAGGCGGTGATCAGTCTGCTCGTGACCACTGAGGATGACAAACTGGCTGTGTCACTGCAAAAAAATTCGAAAATACGCGCTAGCATTTCATCGGCTCTCGAGGCGCAGAACATCCCACTTAGCCGAATCAAAAATTCAAAGTTTTCGACCTCTCCAGATTATGGCTGGTTTGGTAAAAATCCAGATAGCTATAAAGTGACAAATACGGTGACCGTGCGTATCAACAATGAGTCAGGCATGCAGAGTATTGCAAAAATTGTAGATTCCTATGATGAAGTTAGCCTCGTCGATACTCAGTATGAACATTCTGAAAAAGAAGCCTTTACGCAAAAAGTGAAGGAGAAGGCGTTAAACAAAGTGTTGGCGCAAAAAGCGTTTTACAGTAAAACCTTGGGGATCAATTTAAAAGCCGTTTCGTTCTCTGATCACGCGACAGCTGTTAACGAAGAGATAGAAAGAATTCAGGTGACGGGAAGTCGTATGGATAAAAGTTATTCCTCGAGCAAGCATAGCCATGAACCGATGCACGCCTCTTTTGAAAAGGTTACTTATTCAGCCAATGTAACGGTTACCTTTATTGCTGAGTAATTCGCAGAATAAATTGTGTGTTCGGTATAAAGTCACAGCATTATATATGGTTTTGGCGTTAACCATCGAGCGGATCGACGCAAGCTGAATCAAGTATTGATGATGGCAGTACAAAAGGGTGAAAAGGTTCTCATGAAAATTTTAAAAACGCTGGTTACAAGCATGCTGATGTTACTGGCGCTAAATAGTCATGGGGCTGAGCCGGCTCTGGCGCAGTTAGAAGCCGATATCCTTGCGAAACAAGCCAAATATGAAGCTTTGGTTGACGATTATCAGAAGAAGCGCCAACAACTTGAAGCTGCAATCACTGAGTTGAAGCAACAAGAACAAGTGCTGATGGCGCTGAAAAACGAATTAGCTGCGTTAAATTCAGTGATGACTGAAGCTCGAGCAGCCGAATCGCAAACTAGACCTTTAAAGGCCGAGAACCAACCTTTGGCAAAAAAAACAGGAATTGGTGCCGAGCCTGATGAAGAACCTTGTACATGTGTTTTCAACAGTAATCGCAAGTATAATCCTGAGAAAGTACTGTGGAATAACGCTTATTGGATATGTGAAATATACAAAACCGACGGCACTTGCTCTGCTGTAAAAAAGATCAAAGATGTAAGCATCGATTAATCAGCATCAGGATTGCCCATTTGTATGAAGTGTGCTGCCAGCGGGAGGTTGGCAGCAATTATATTGTCATGTGCGTGCTTTCGTTGCCATTGTATGTCTTAAGCTGATTTGGCTTCCATGATGGCCTTATTTAGTTTTTTCAGATGTTCATCCACTAGCTTTGTTACGTTATCCACATTGCCACCTTCATTCACGTCTGCGTTCATATTAAACGTGGTAATCACATCGCAAATATTCATCTTCGCGGCTTTGACTGGGTGTAGCGCGGCATCGAGGTATTTTTCCAGCGCCATGAAGTTAAAATCTCCGACCTGATAAGATTCTTCGGTCGCTCCTGCCGTTATTGAAAGAATCACTTTTTTGTCTTTCAACTTGTCACCTTCTGGCCCAAAAGCAAAATTATAGGTCCATAAATCATCAAACCATTTCTTTAACAACGCGGGATATGTTGACCAGTACAGCGGGAATTGGATGATGACCAGATCTGCTTCAATCAGTGCTTGCTGTTCGGCTTTGATATCAATTTGATAGTGCGGATATAGCGTATCAAGCTTTCGCACTGAAATGTCTGGTGCGAGCTGTTCGAGAATTTGTCGGGTTGCAGTGGACTGTGAAAGGTTTGGATGACCGCAAACTAGCAAGATTTTGCCCATGAAAATGTCCTATAAGCTGCTGAGATGTCAGATGAATAATTGACTGTATTATTGGCCGTCAGTGTACGGGTACTTTGCTTTTCGGTCGTAGAGGTCGCTCACACTTTGAGTTGATGTGAGCGATTGAGCATTCGTGGAGCTTGTGGTGTTTGTCGGTGTTTCTTAGGGATTTATTCTTCCAATCAAGGCTGCTAGTCTTGAACCTCTTCAATAGCGACAACAAAACATTGAGCTGAGGGAGGCTGTAAAAGACGAGGGAATATCTATAAAAATGCCCACATGCAACGACTGCAGGTGGGCAAAATGTGTAGGCATTGGCACTTAGTCAGTAAGCGGCTAGGCCTTGCGACTTTTAATTTTGACTTGCTTTAGCGTGACGCTTCATTAAGTTCGCATTGATATCGTCCATGCTCAAATCTTGGTCTTCGAGTAATACCAACAGGTGATACATCAGGTCTGAGGCTTCATCAATCATTTCCGGTTTGTCATGGGTTGCTGCAGCAAGAGCTGTCTCTAAACCTTCTTCACCGACTTTTTGTGCGATACGTTTAGTCCCGCGTTCAAATAGTGAAGCGGTATAGCTCGTGTCTGCTGCTTGACCTTTGCGCGAGGCAATTAGGCTTGCTAAATTATTAATGAATGGATGGGCGTTATCGTCTTTCCAGCAGCTCTCGCGGCCAAGATGGCAGGTGGGGCCGGCAGGAATGACTTGAACTAATAGGCTATCGTTATCGCAATCTAAATCAATGGCAACCAAGGTTAAGGTATTGCCTGAACTTTCACCTTTAGTCCATAAACGATTTTTACTGCGGCTATAGAAAGTGACCGCTTTGGTTTCGAGAGTTTGGGTGAGCGCGGCTTTATCCATGTAACCGAGCATCAGGACTTTGCCCGAAAGATGATTTTGAACCACGGCAGGGATCAGTCCTTGTTGCTTATCCCAGTCGAGTTGTTCAATGAGGTTTACTGTTGTCATGTTCATTTGGCCTTATAGTCGGGTCGCAACATTTTGCTCGGCTAGATAAGCTTTAAGCTCACCAATATCGATGATGCCTTTGTGGAATACACTTGCAGCAAGGGCTGCATCTACGCGGGCCAATTGAAACACGTCTTTAAAGTGTTCCATGGTGCCAGCACCGCCGGATGCAATTAAGGGGACATCACAAAGGCTGCGCACGATGGATAGCTGCTTAATATCATAACCCTGACGGACGCCATCTTGGTTCATGACGTTCAGTACAATCTCACCACATCCCCTTTTTTGTACTTCTTCAACCCAATCTTGGGTATACCACTGGGTTTCTTTCGTGGCGGCTTCGTCACCGGTAAATTGCTTCACTTTGTATGTGCCTGTTTCGGCATCAAAATAGGAATCGATGCCGATAACTATACATTGGCGGCCAAACTCATCTTGCATACGCTCAATTAAACTTGGGTCACTGATTGCCGGTGAATTGATCGAGATTTTGTCTGCACCAAATGCCAACAATTCTCTTGCTTGCGCAACGGTTTTGATACCACCAGCCACACAAAAAGGGATATCTATTTGTTCGGCAACGCGACTGACCCAGGATTTATCCACCACACGCTCATGGGCACTGGCGGTTATATCATAAAAGACCAGTTCATCTGCGCCTTCTTGAGCATAGCGCGCAGATAGGGGCACAATATCCCCCACAATTTCGTGGTTTCTAAACTGGACGCCTTTGACGACTTTACCGTCTTTTACGTCAAGGCATGGAACTATGCGTTTGGCCAGCACGTGATAGCCTCCTCAACGTTGAATTGGTTAATCAGCAACGCTTTGCCGATGATAATGCCGTCGGCACCAGAATCTCTCACCGCGGCGACATCATCAAGGGTGGCAATTCCGCCCGATGCTTGCCATTGGATTTCAGGGTAAAGTTCGGCGATCTCTTGGTAAAGCTCGGTGTTGGCACCTTTGAGCGTACCATCGCGGCTAATGTCAGTAACTAATGCATGCTTTAAACCAAAGGGCTTAAATGCTTCTACGAGTTCTTCTAGGCTTTTGCCACCACCAGATTGCCAGCCTGAAACAGCGACAATTTTTTCATTGTTCTCATTGATGTTGACATCAAGGGCTAGGCAAATCGCTTCTGGGCCATATTTTTTCATCCAGCTTTGCACGATTTCAGGCTGTTTAACTGCAAGAGACCCTATTACAACACGCTTTACTCCAAGCTCTAGAAGTTCAGCTAGTTGCGCTTCGGTTCGGATACCACCACCAACTTGAATATTGGCATTGAGGTTGTTTACGAGTTCGCTAATCAGTGTTGTTTGACGCTTTTCCGGAGCTTTAGCGCCAGTAAGATCAACAATATGCAACCACTTTGCCCCTTGATTTTGATATTCAGTCAACTGTGAAAGTGGGCTGAGGTCAAAGGTGGTTTTTTGCTGGTAATCACCTTGATATAAACGGACAACTTGGCCGTCGATTAAGTCAATAGCTGGAATGATCATACTAAGGCCTATGCTCCATTCTCTGAGTTCATTTTTAAAAAGTTAGCGAGGATTTTGGCACCGACTGCTGCACTTTTTTCAGGGTGGAATTGCACCCCCATAAAGTTGTCTTTGCCGATAGCAGCACTAAAGCGCTCGCCATAGTCACATTGGGCCAAGGTATAGTCGCTCAGCGGTGCGCGATAACTATGCACAAAGTAAACGTAACTTCCTTGTTCGATGCCTTCAAATAAAGGGTGGTTTGAAACCGTGATTTGGTTCCAGCCCATATGGGGGAGTGGTTGACCTTGGCTGTCAAGTTCTTCTATATCAACAGGAACGAGATCCAAACATTGGCAATCTTCACTTTTTCCACCACGCTCTTTTGATAGGCGCCCGAGCATTTGCATTCCTAGGCAAACCCCAAGCACTGGTTGAGTCAGTCCCTGTATCAATTCAATTAAAGACTTCTGCTCAAGTGATGCCATTGCTGCTCCAGCACTGCCTACGCCCGGCAATACCACGCGCTTGGCGCCTTTGATAAGCGCGGGGTCGTCTGTGACTAGAACATCGGCATTGAGTCGTTCAAAGGCATAGCGAACAGAGCTTAAGTTCGCACAGCCTGTATCAATAATGACGGTTTCAGCGGTTGGCTGGGTGGTCATAGTACCCCCTTACTTGATGGCAGTTCGTCACCTTCCACGGCAACCGCTTGACGCAATGCCCGGCCAAGTACTTTAAACAGACTTTCCACCTTGTGATGATCATTATCACCTTGGGTTGATACATGAAGAGTACAGCGCAGGCCGTCGGCAAAAGAGCGGAAGAAGTGTGGCACCATTTCCGTCGACATTTCTCCAACCATTTCACGATCAAAGTTGGCATCAAACTTGGTGAAAGCACGGCCTGACAAATCAAGTAAACAGGTGGCGCTTGCTTCATCCATCGGTAAGCTAAAACCAAAACGACCAATGCCTCGTTTATCACCTAGTGCTTGACCTAATGCATCACCAATGGCAAGTGCGGTATCTTCAATGCTGTGGTGATCATCGATTTCTAGATCGCCATCGACTTTGACATCCATTTTAAAGCTCGCGTGGGTCGCGATTTGATCGAGCATGTGGTCGAAGAAACCAATACCAGTTTCAATCGTGCCTTTGTCACTGGCATCAAGATCGATACTGACTCGAATATCGGTTTCTTTGGTGGTGCGAACTACGCTGGCTTGACGGCCTTTACTAAGCAGCTGATCGGTAATGGTTTGCCAATTCAGGGTTTGTGGATTGTATTGCAATCCTTGAATGCCCATGGCTTCGGCGAGGCCAATATCGGTTAAACGATCGCCAATTACGGCGGATTGGGTGAAATCGACTTTACCTTGAGTCAGGTAATCTTTGACTAGCCCCAATTTCGGTTTACGGCAGCTACAATTTTCGTCATCGAAATGGGGGCAGATGAGTACATCGTCAAACAGGATCCCTTGGCTTGCAAAGATCTGCATCATCATGTCGTGAGGTGCATCAAAGTCATCTTGGGGGAATGAAGGTGTACCCAGTCCATCTTGATTGCTGACCATGACTAGTCGGTAACCTGCTTTTTGCAGCTGCAGTAATGACGGTATCACCATTGGCTCAAATACAAGCTTTGATAGTTTGTCGAGCTGTTTGTCCACTGGCGGCTCTTCAACTAGGGTGCCATCACGGTCTATAAATAATATTTTTTGTTTCATCTGTTCGTTACCTTGAGAGCCTGACGTAGGGTTTGGCTTCTATTGTTCTTGTTGAGTCAACGCCGTGGCGATTACTTGTGTTTCCTGGGCATTGCTAAAGCTAAAGCGAATGTAGTCGGCAAGTCTAGGATCGCTGTAACAGCGAGCGACAACGCCAGCTTCGACAAGCTGTTGTTTGACTTGATCAATATTTGCAAACGATGCGAGTACATAGTTACCGTGTGCAGGGAGTGGCTGCGCACCGATTTGTTTCAGTGTTTGCACAAGGATATCACCTTGTTGCTTTAAATCAGCAACTTGCTGTCTCATTCTCAACAAACCGTTGCTGTTAAGCGTGTTTGCCGCAAGTTGAGCAACAGGGGCTGGTACCGGATAAGGTGCAATAACGCGCATGACGAGCTCTTGAATGCCGACATTGGCCAGCATAAACCCGCAACGTGCGCCAGCTAATGCAAACGCTTTTGAAAGCGTACGTAGCACGACGAGGTTTGGATAGTGGCAAATTAAATCGGCCACACTAAGCTCGGGACTGAACTCAATATAGGCTTCATCAATGACGACGATTTTATCCTGTAGTTTGGCGATTACTTGTTCGAGGGTCTCTTTAGCAATCACAGTACCAGTCGGGTTGTTGGGGTTGCAAATGAAGACCAGCTTGCTGTCATCAAGTTGGTCCGCATAATCCTGTGGCAATTGATATTGAGTCGTTAAAGCAAGCTCTTGCACACCCACATTACAGGTCTTTGCACTAATGGCGTACATGCCATAGGTGGGGCCAAAAATTGTAATTTGGTCTTGGCCTGCAACGCAGAATGTACGGATTAGCAATTCGATGGCCTCGTCGGCGCCGCGGCTACAAATTACCTGATCAGGTTGAACACCTGCGTAGCTTGCATAGGCTTCGATGACGGCTGGTGGCTGGCATTCTGGATATCGATTTACTCCTTCAATGTCATGGTTATTGAATGGAGATTCGTTGGCGTTGATCCAAATATCACCGTTGCCACCGATGCGACGTGCAGATTGATAAGGCACAAGGTCGAGTAGTTCTGGCCGAGCAAGCTGTTGAGCAAGCTGTTGTGAGCGCTGCGTAACCGTTACATTTGAGTCCGCCATCAATTATTCCTCAGCCAGTTTCGCTAAACGCAGAGCGACAGCATTTTTGTGCGCGTCAAGTTGCTCTGCTTCTGCCATTGTCATGACCGCATTTCCAAGGTTTTGTAACCCCAACGGAGTGAGCTCTTGTACAGTGAAGCGGCGGCTGAAGTCTGCCAGTGACAGGCTCGATACAGAGCGACTATAACCGTAGGTTGGCAATACATGGTTGGTACCGCTGGCATAGTCTCCAACAGACTCTGGGGTATATGCACCTAGAAATACGCTACCCGCTGCGCGAATATCCTTGAGGATGTCCCTTGGTGATTCGGTTTGCACGATGAGGTGCTCTGGGCCATACAAATTGGAGACTGCCGCGGCTTGTGCCATATCTTTGACTAACAGCGTGCGACTTGAAAGTAGGGCAACGCTAGCCATCTCTTTACGAGGTAAGGCTTCGAGTTGGGCGCTTAATGCTGTATTCACTTGCGCTGCGAGTGTTTCACTATCGGTAACCAACATCACTTGCGAGTCTGGTCCGTGCTCGGCTTGTGACAGCAGATCTGCTGCAATAAATGCTGGCTCTGCTTTGGCATCGGCAATGACTAGAACTTCAGATGGCCCCGCAGGCATATCAATACTGACGACCGATTGACTGTCTTGGGAGACTTGACGTTTCGCCTCAGTTACAAAGCGGTTACCTGGACCAAATATTTTGTCCACCTTGGGGACACTTTGGCTACCAAATGCTAATGCCGCAATCGCTTGTGCACCGCCGACCTGGTAGATTTCGTCAATTCCGCAGGCATTGGCGGCATAGACAATAGCATCATTGATTGGTGGCGGGCTGACGAGGACGCGTTGATCGCAACCAGCAATCTTCGCTGGCAAAGCGAGCATGAGTACGGTTGAAATTAATGGCGCACTGCCGCCAGGAATGTATAGACCGACTTTTTCAATGGCTTCTGTACGCAGTTCGCAGCGTATGCCGGGCTGGGTTTCGAGATCGACACCTTGGAACTTTTGTGCGTTGTGAAATGTTTCGATATTAGCGATGGCCTGTGCAATCGCTTCTTTTAACGATTGCGGCACATTACTACACGCGCTGGCAATGGCTTCTGCTGAGAGTTTGATATCTGCGATTTCAACGCCATCAAACTTACGGCTCAACGCAAGTAAAGCGTCATCGCCGTCTTGGCGAACTTGTTGCAAAATGCTTGCAACGGTTTGTTCTAGGTTTTCATCTCCCACGAGCGGAGAGCGGGCAAGCGCTTCGGCTTGCTGCACTTCACTCAAGGTGGACCAATCTAAGATTTGCATCTCAATTACCCCATCATCTTCTCAATTGGCATCACAAGAATTGATGTTGCACCTAACTCTGTGAGCTCTTCCATAGTATCCCAGAATAGGTCTTCACTACTGACCGCGTGCACGGCGACACGATCTGCATCATTCTTCAAAGGTAGAACGGTTGGGTTTTCAGCACCAGGAAGTAACGATACAATTTTATCTAAATTATCAGCAGGCGCATGTAGCAGGATGTATTTACTTTCTCTCGCTTGGGTAACACTATTAATACGTGACAGCAACTTATCAATTAGTGCTTGTTTTGCTGGTGTTTGCTCTTGCTCTGATTGGATCAGACAAGCGGTTGAGCGGTAGATTACTTCCGTCTCGTAGAGGCCGTTCGCTTCCAAGGTGGCACCCGTCGAAACTAAATCACAAATACCATCCGCAAGACCCGCTCGCGGTGCAACTTCAACTGAACCTTTGAGCATGCAATCTCGGTAGCTAATACCTTTTTCCTGCATGTAGCGACGAAGAAGGTTGGGATACGATGTTGCGATGCGCAGCCCTTCAAGAGAGGCTGCCGAGTCGTAACTAAATTCAGTAGGAACCGCTAGCGATAAACGACATGCCCCGAAATCAAGTTGACGAAGCTTTTGGCACGTTGCAGGTTTATCCAACTGCTGACGCTCTAGTTGTTCTTCTTCTAGAACATTTTCACCGATAAAGCCAAGGTCAACCACACCGTCCATGACCAATCCCGGAATATCATCATCACGAACGCGAAGCAGGTCGATTGGCATGTTGTCTGAGTGAGCAATGAGGCGCTGCTCGTTAATATTGAACTTAACGCCACAGCTTTTCAGTAGCTTCATCGACTCTTTTGACAGTCGACCGGATTTTTGGATTGCAATTCTTAATCTACCTGACTCTGACATAACTGTATTTCCTAATTAATTTGATAAATCGCTAAATTTGGTAATGGACTTAAAATTTGTGACGCTAAAACTAAAAAACCCTCGGAATTCCTTCCAAGGGTTTTGATATTTCTAATCAACCGCCGGAAGGGAATAAAACCTTCGGCAGTGAGCTTCCGAAGGCTACCGCTTATGGTGGTGACGATGAATAATATTCGAAAGCTGTATCATGTTTTGTACTCTTTTGTGGACCTTTGGTCTCAATTAAAAAAAGATAATTATTCATGCGAAAGCAAAATTAACCTATAAATCTGCATGCCAGTGGCATTGGTCTGCATGAATATTTAAACTTGCAACAACGTTAACTTCTTTTCAGCCCTTTTGCAACAGGCTTTTTGAACTTGTGAGGAATATTCACCATTGGCTGTTTTTTTAAGCCCGGTGGGTGATTGCTGTTTCAGAATGAGAACAAAGAAAAGCTAATTTCAATAATTTTTTACAGTGAGTAACTTGTGGCAAATGCGTAGATCGGGATAATGCTGTTTCGACCGATAATGAGATGCAATTTTTGGCAACGAGACTTGAGCAGCAAGTAGCAGCAACGTTTACGGAAAATGGCCCTTTGGCGAAGCACGTCAAAGGATTTCGGCTGCGCCAAGTTCAGCTGGATATGGCGCAGAGCATTAGCCAGTCGATCGCCCATAAGAGTAATGTCATTGTTGAGGCTGGTACTGGCGTTGGAAAGACGTTTGCGTATCTTATACCCGCACTTCTGTCTGGTAAGCAAGTGATTGTGAGTACCGGCAGTAAGAACTTACAAGAGCAGTTGTTTTTCAAAGACCTCCCTGAATTAACCCAAATGCTCAATGTGTCGCCGCAACTTGCCTTGCTGAAAGGGCGAAGTAATTATTTGTGTCAATACCGACTGGTGGAACAAATGACGGCGGCATCGACCGTCGATGAGCGCACGTTAGATGATTTGCTGCGTATTCATCAGTGGGCAGGGATCAGCAAAGATGGCGACTTTGGTGGATTATCGTCAGTCGCTGAGGATGCCTTTGCGATTGGACTTGTGGCAAGCAGTAAAGAAACCTGTATTGGTCAAAAATGCGATTATTATGAGGATTGCTTTACTCGTAAAGCTCGGATGCGCGCATTAGAAGCGCGGATTATTGTGGTTAATCATCATCTGTTTTTTGCTGACCGCGTTCTTAAAGAGACTGGGTTCGCCGAATTACTGCCCGATGCTGACGTCGTTATTTTTGATGAAGCGCATTTACTGCCAGATATCGCGTTAACCTATTTTGGCCAACAATGCTCAACGAAAGCCGTTGTTCGCTTATTGGAACAAATTATTGAGATTTACCAAAGCTCGCTCAAAGATACAGGGCAGATAGAGAGTTTTAGTTTACGTTGCTTACAGCAGTTGCGAGATTGGCATAATTTACTATTCGAAACGGGTAACAGCGATTGGCGGCGGTTAATTGGAATGAAGTCCATTGCTTTTGCATCGTGGGCACTGCTGGATGAACTCAAGTTGTTGCAACGGTTGCTACAGGCCCATGTTGGCCGCAGCGACGAACTTGATTTATCGTTAGAGCGTTTGGTGGAGTTCATCGATAAGTTGTCCGTGTTTTTTCATTGTGACAATCCGCAAGTGGCATACAGTGTGGACTATGCATCGCATACTGTGTTGCTTCGAATATCACCGATGAATGTAGCAAAGGAATGTGCGGCACTCTTTGATCAACAAACTAGTTGGGTTTTTACATCTGCGACTTTGCAGGTGCAGCGAAGCCTAGGTCTATTTGCTGCGGATATGGCAATGTCAGATGCCAAGCAATTGATCATGGATAGTCCCTTCGATTATCAAGCACAGTCTCTGTTATGTGTTCCAAGGCAGCTGGGTCATGTTTCGAATCAACAAATGGCGGCAAAGCAATTGGTCACGGTGTGCCAGCAAGCGATTCGTGCTGCACAGGGGCGAACGTTTATTCTGTTTACAAGTCATCGGATGCTTCAGCTCGTGGCTACTGAGCTGAATCAGCGCAGTGAGTTTCCTTTGTTGGTTCAGGGACAGGATAGTAAACAAGGGCTGCTTAAAAAGTTTCGACAGCTGGGAAATGCGGTGTTGCTCGGAACAGGAAGTTTTTGGGAAGGCGTGGATGTGCGCGGAAATTTACTGAGTTGCGTGATTATCGATAAACTGCCATTTATCTCTCCCGAAGACCCGTTATATCGGGCGCGAGCTGAGTCTGCTCAACAGAAACAGCTTGATCCATTTGAAACGGTTTCTCTTCCTCAAGCCATCATAAGTCTCAAACAAGGGGTGGGGCGGTTGATCCGTGACGAGAAAGATAAAGGTGTGCTTATTTTATGTGACAACCGCATTGTGAATCGTCCCTATGGTGCAGCTTTTCTTGAGTCATTGCCTCCGATGTCTCGTACCCGTGATTTACAAAAGGCATTGTCTTTATTGCAAGATTGTTGATGTTATATTCTCGGTGAACTCGTATACAGTTCAGGTTATACTTGCGCACACTTTTTATGGCTCAAGATTAGGCTAGCGTTCAACTGTAAGCGCTCATGGGTCTTTGTTCCTCTTCGTAACCTTGTCGGCAGTGATTGTGCCGTAGCATAGTTGAAGTCATATTCATTTATATTGGTGAAAAATTAGAAAGTATGTCAATTGAAGCAAACTCCCAAAATACCGTCCTAGCATTAGATACTTGCACAGAAATGTGCTCGGTTGCCATTTGTCATCATGGTCAAGTGTTTAGTCAAATCCAAGATGCGCCAAGAGAGCATAGCCAACGCCTATTGCCTATGGTTCAAGATGTACTCGAGCAAGCTTCCTTAAAACTGTCTGATATTGACGTCATTGCCTATGGGCGTGGGCCGGGGAGTTTTACGGGTATCCGCATTTGTACCAGCATGACTCAAGGGCTGGCACTTGGGCAGGAGTTGCCTGTTATTGGTATCTCAACGCTCGCTGCTATGGCGCAAGCAGCAATTGCGTCGATTCAAGCACAACAAGTGATTGCCGCGATTGATGCACGAATGGGCGAGATTTACGTGGCGCAATTTGTAAATGATAAGGGGATTGCAAAGCTGGTGGGCCAAGAGCAAGTGTGCGCGCCTGACCATTTTTGCTGTGCTCTAGATAAGAGTTTGCCAATTCATATCTGTGGAACTGGGTTTGATGCATACCCCGAATTAATCGGTAACCAAGTTTTGGTTGAGGCCGCAAAATACCCAAATGCAGCGAACATGTTACCCCTTGCTGCACAAGGAATCGCAGCCAATCAAACGACTACAGTTGATGAACTTGCACCGATTTACCTGCGAGACACTGTGACTTGGAAAAAGTTACCGGGTCGCGAATAGTATTTCGCTTTGCCTACTTGCGAGTTTTACCTGTGACTGAGAGTAATCATTTCAATAGAGTGATGTGAGCTATCAGTCTGTATGGTTAATCATCTGCATGATTGGTGCGAGGTCATGTGCAAAATAGATGGTCTATACTCTAGCCAAGGCTAATGTTAAATTAGATGAAGTCATGTAGTAAAAGAGCGTCCCATGATTAATTCGACGAATATGATGAATCAACAAATGCAGGCAAGCCTGCGATTTGTGAACGCGTCCCAAGCGATGCGTTCGATTTCGTCTGTGGGTGCATCAGAGAGAGTTGCAGCATCTAATACAGTGACTGAAGCGACGTCATATACACCTTTACTGAATGGTTTGGCCTTGTCTGAAGCGCAGCGCCACCAACTTGTGGAGCAAATGACGCCCAACCTTGAATATGATGTGATTACGACTCATCAGCAACAAGCCATTCATCAATACTTGCATACGCAACACCAGCAACAGCGTAGCGAAATTCAGCAAATGATCGGTATCGATATATACGCATAATGCTCAAAAGGAATTTGTGATTGAAATCAAGCATGGTTAGTCCTAGAGTCCCTTCTAAATCGATGTTTTTTGCCGAACTTTTTATTGCTTTCATGTTTACTCGCACTCCATACATCAATGTACCGTTCAATTGGTTAGAAACCTATTTTCATGAGTTATCCCATGGAATTGCCACGTTGCTAACCGGTGGTTCTGTAAGTCATATCGAGCTGTTTATGAATGGCGCTGGTCTGTGTTATAGCCAGGGAGGTTGGCCGGTCATGATTGGTTTTTCTGGCTACCTTGGTGCATCCATCTGGGGCTACCTCATGTTCAATTTAGCCACTTGGCCTGCAGGGATCAGGACTAGTTTTGCTGCACTGGGTGGTTTAGTTGTTTTGACTATTGTTTTTTGGGGTCGTGATATTTTGACTGTCGCAATATTGATTGCGCTTGCCGTTTTGTTTTTCCTGCCTTTAAAGCTTAGCCATAGCCGAATTCTAACCAGTAGCCTGCGGATTGCGGCACTGATGGTTTTACTGAATGCGCTTTCAAGCCCCATGGTTTTGCTTGGGATGCCCGGTGCCGGAGATGCTGCAATGCTATCCCAAACCACGTGGATCCCGGCATGGGTTTGGGTTGCTGCCTGGTTATTGGTAGCACTAGTTTTACTCTTTTCATGCTGGCGCAAAGTCTACCAGGCCTATGGAAATTCAAATTACACCTAACGCAACAATCCAATCTCTGAATAGGTGAGTGTTCTTCATCTAAGTAAGCATTGCCATACCCATTTAAATCCTTTTACATTTTTGCACCTTGGCTTTTTCTGAGGTGACTGTTAGTTTGTATTTCTCTAATCTAAACAAGAATAAGGAATTAGGATGCGAACTCGAATTGCGATTGCCTGTGCATTGGTCACAGGGCTGATGGGATTTTCCGCGCAGGCTCACGAGCCTTTTCAAGGGCTAAAGCAAGCGGTTGAGAGTGATTTTAGACAAGCGAAGAATGTTGAGCGTGATGTCTATCGCCACCCTCAGGCAACGTTAGAGTTTCTTCAAGTAAAAGCAACGGATACGGTGATTGAACTTTGGCCTGGTGGCGGTTGGTACGCTGAAATCCTTGGGCCTTATTTAGCGAAAAATGGTCGCTATATTGCGGCAAGCTTTGATACTGAGCCTTCGGAAGACAATCGCAGAACTCGCTATCGTGCCAAAGTGGGTAAAAAATTTGAAGCATGGTTAGAACAAAACAAAGCTCAATTTAAAGGCGCAGCAGTGACAACATTTGACCCCCCATCTCATCTGAAGCTAGGGGATAATGGTAGTGCGGATGTAGTACTAACATTCAGAAATCTACATAACTGGGCCATGGGCGGACAACTAGATGCTGTCTTTGGGTCTGCTTATCGTGTCCTTAAAGCCGGCGGTACCTTTGGGGTGATTGAACATCGCGCTAATCCAGGAATGGACTCTAAAACCGGCTACATGGATCAACAGGAAATGATTGATGCTGCGATTAATGCGGGTTTTGTTCTTGCAGAAACCTCTGAGGTGAATGCGAATGCAAAGGACATGAAGGCTTACCCGAAAGGGGTGTGGACATTGCCTCCAACGCTTGCGATGGGCGAAGAAGATAAAGCCAAGTATCTCGCAATCGGTGAAAGTGACCGCATGACTCTTAAATTTGTAAAGCCAATGAAATAGGGCTTCTTTTGATTGATAAGGATGTAAAAACTTGATCCTCTCTCCTGCGATGAATGCTGAAGAGCTACAGATACAATTGCCGCACATTCAACTTGCGGCATTGCGTTGGGGGGAGCCCCATAAACCGGTCATTCTTGCACTGCACGGCTGGTTAGATAATGCCCGTAGTTTTGAGCCGCTGGCATACCACTGGCATGATTATTTAGCCGACTACCAACTCATTGCGATTGATTGGCCGGGACACGGGTTGTCTCAACATCGACCTGGAGCTTATCCGCTGCATTGGGTTGATTACCTTTATGATCTTGAGGTGTTGTTCGAGCATTTATCGAATAAGTATACAATTGCTGCATTGCTCGGACACTCTCTTGGTGGCATCGTCGCCTCAGCTTATACCGCGACATTTGCCAAACGGGTTCAACGACTGATTTTAATAGAAGCCATAAGTCCATTATATGAGCAAGCTAATCAATCAACTAAACGATTGCGGAAGAGCTTCACTGGTCATCGAGGTTATCTCGATAAAATGAATCAGCCCTCTGCGGTTTATGACAACGTTTCAGTCGCCGTAAAAGCAAGGCATAGGTTAACCAAGTTGGCTGAGCCTTGGTGCCAGATAATAGTTGAACGAAATATGCGCCCTAATGGTGACGGAGTGAGTTGGTGCAGTGACCCAAGATTGAAGCTAGATTCACCAATGCGTTTAACATTTGAGCAAGTAGATAGTTTGATGCAACATATTGAAACGCCAACACTATTAATTACCGCAACTGACGGATTATCCTATCTCCAACAAGACATACCACAAGCCTTGAATTGGTTTCAAAACATTGAGCAGCATACGTTAGCAGGCGACCACCATTTACATATGGAAAATAGCCAAGGGGTTATGGGTGTGATGTCTCACTTTTTGACTGGCAAATCATGAAAAGGACTAGGCTTTTAAAGCGAATTGTGTGATGATTGTCTCAAATTTAAACGCCTGTATGATTTTTATGCTTGGCTAATAAAAACTAAACAGTAAAACCAGTGAATTAGTTTGCAAATTGCAAACTGTTAAATAGTACGCAATGTGCTGTTTTCCGCTGCTTGTGGGATATTTAGGAGAGACTCGTGGACCAACCATGGATTAAGAATCTACCAGAAGATGTTTTGGCTGAAATTAACGCAGATGATTACTCAACACTTGTGGAGATGTTTGAATCATCCGTTTCAAAATACGCAGAACAGCCAGCATTTGTAAATATGGGTGCCACGCTTACTTACCGTAAGCTCGAAGAGAGAAGTCGTGCTTTTGCAGCATATCTCCAAAATCAGCTCAAGCTTCAAAAAGGCGACCGTGTCGCCATTATGATGCCGAACTTGTTGCAGTACCCCATTGCACTTTTTGGTGTTTTGCGGGCTGGGATGGTCGTTGTAAACGTGAACCCGTTATATACGCCGCGTGAGCTCAAACATCAGTTGATAGATTCAGGTGCAAAGGCCATTGTTGTGGTCTCTAATTTTGCAAATACCCTAGAAAAAGTCGTCGCGCAAACGCCTGTACAAAGTGTTATTTTAACTGGACTTGGTGATTTATTGAGTGCGCCTAAGCGAACTCTGGTCAATTTCGTCGTCAAGTACATTAAGAAGATGGTGCCGAAATATCACTTGCCCAAAGCCATTTCAATGCGTCAAGCATTGTCGAAAGGTCGCAGGTTACAATACGTCAAGCCTGAATTGACGGGGCAAAATCTGGCATTTTTGCAATATACAGGGGGAACGACCGGGGTATCGAAAGGGGCAATGCTTTCGCACCGAAATGTCGTTTCAAACCTTCTACAGGCCGATGGCGCGTATGGGCCATTGCTCGAAGACGGCAAAGAAACGGTAGTAACTGCATTGCCGCTTTATCATATCTTTGCTTTAACAGTGAATTGTTTACTGTTTATACATAAAGGTAGTAAAAACCTACTCATCACTAACCCTCGAGATATTCCCGCGTTTATTGGTGAGTTACGAAAAAATCAGTTTACTGCGCTTACCGGTGTTAACACCTTATTCAATGCGCTGATTAATCATGATGATTTTGCTAAATTGGATTTTTCTGATCTGAAGTTCTCAATTGGTGGCGGCATGGCTGTACAAAAGGCTGTTGCCGATAAATGGCAAACCATTACGGGGACTAAGCTACTGGAAGGTTATGGTTTAACTGAGGCGTCTCCATTGGTTGCCTGCTGTCCATATAACCTTGAAGGTTATAATGGTTCCATTGGATTTCCTGCGCCTTCAACGTTAATGCAAGTTCGTAATGAAGAGGGCGATGTATTACCTCAGGGGGAAATCGGAGAACTTTTTGCGACTGGCCCACAAATTATGGAAGGGTATTGGCAGCGTCCTGAAGAAACCGCGAAAGTGATTGATGCTGATGGTTGGTTAGCTACTGGTGATATCGGTTATATGGACGAGCAGGGTTATTTCTATATTGTTGACCGTAAGAAAGATATGATTTTAGTCTCAGGGTTTAATGTTTTCCCTAATGAAGTGGAAGATGTGGTTGCGCTACACCCGAAGGTGATCGAAGTCGCTGCGGTTGGCGTTCCCAATGATGCAAGTGGCGAGCTGGTTAAAGTGTTTGTGGTTGCAAAAGACAAATCTTTAACTGAAAAAGCAATTATTAAGCATTGCCGTGATCATTTGACGGGATATAAGGTTCCTAAACTGGTAGAATTTAGAGACGAGTTGCCTAAAACCAATGTGGGTAAGATTTTGCGGCGAGAGCTTCGAGATGAAGCCAAAACTGCATAAAATGAAAGCCGGCCAAGCCGGCTTTTTTAATGGTTGATATTTTGCAGTGCCATTTATTTTCATTGGGCCAATTAGATGTGTGGAGAATAGATTTGTTAACGTTTGAATATATCAGTGACGATGCTGCTTTAAATAAACTGGTAGAACAATATGAGCAAAGTGAAGTGCTCGTCCTTGATACTGAGTTTGTTCGAACAAGAACTTATTATGCAAAACTGGGTTTGATTCAAGCATACGATGGCCAGTCTCTAGCGCTTATTGATCCTGTTGCAATCAAAGATTTATCACGCTTTTGGGCATTGCTGAGCAATCAGAATATTGTCAAATTGGTGCATTCTTGCAGTGAAGATTTAGAAGTATTTGCCCGTTATGGTCAGTGTCAGCCGAGCCCTTTGTTTGATAGCCAAGTGGCAGCTGCAATCGCTGGAGAAGGGTACGGGTTGGGTTATGCAAAACTTGTTGCAAACAAGCTGGAAGTTGAGATCGATAAAGGTGAGTCTAGAACGAACTGGATGGCTCGCCCATTGTCAGAAGCTCAACTGCAATATGCTGCTAATGATGTCTTCTATTTGTATCAACTCTATCCCTTACTTTTACAAAGCCTCAGTGAACAAAACCGCCTAGATTGGGTTTATGAGGAGGGCGAGCGCATGACGCAAGGCCGCTTAGCTGAGATTAACTATGAAGATGCGTATATAAAGGTTAAAAATGGATTTCAACTGAACCCTAAGCAATTAGCTTATTTGAAGGTTCTTGCTCGTTGGCGACTCGAAAAAGCTTTGGCTAAAGATTTAGCTCTTGGTTTTGTTATTAAGGATCATGCGCTTATTGCGTTAGCTAAAAAGCAACCAAAAAGTCTTGATTTGTTAATGCAAATGAATGAGTTAACTCCTCAAGAAAAACGAATTCATGGAAGTAGCTTGTTAAAAGTGATGGAAGAAGTGGACTTAGTCAATTTGCCCGAAACGATTGATGTTATCGCTTTGAAACCCAGCTACAAGAGTGCATTTAAAGCGATAAAAGCTTGCTTGCTCGAGTTGTGTGAACATCACAAAGTGCCCCAAGAACTACTGGCTTCCAAGCGTCATATCCATGAGTATTTAAAGTGGATATGGGGCGGAAAAACGGATCACGCCCCTTTGATTTTGACTGGTTGGCGTCGAGAAATTGTGCAATCTCACCTTGATGGCCTAAAGTTATAGTAATTGACACAAATTCAAATAGTTATCTAATTGACGATTGCCATAACATTGACGCAGTTGTCATGAAAAAAATTGTGAAAAATGCCATATATCGTTAGCTAATTAGCATTATTTAATAAAGTAGCGTGATATAGTGTTTTGATTCGTTAAATTGTAATAAATCAGGATCTAGCATTCATATGATCTGTGCTGTATATAAAAGTAGCCGTAAAGCAGATACCTACCTTTTCATTAATAAGCGTGATCACTTCGAAGATGTGCCGCCAGCACTGATGGAAATGTTTGGTGCGCCCAAACTGGTTATGATGGTGCCACTTGATAAGCGGAGCCATTTTGCGCTTGCTGATATTGAACGGGTAAAAGAAGAGCTAAAAGATAAAGGCTATTACTTGCAACTGCCCCCACCAGCCGTTAATTTGTTAGAAGAACATAAACGAGAAATAGGCTTTGTAAACGAGTAGTTAAGCGTCTTTTTTATCGCAGATTGATTGAACAAGGAACTTATATGTATTGGCACGTACTCGCTATAGTATGGTTTGGAATACTTGCAACGTATTCCCCATTTAGTCATGCCGAACAGAATAAGCAAAAACCAAGCTTTTCAGAATATGTCGCTGAGTTAAAACAAGGTGCACTCGATACCGGGTTGTCTTCAGAGTTTGTTGAAAGCAATTTTGCAAAGATAAAACTGTTTAAAAAGGCGGTGGTGACTGAACAAACTCCGACACCTGTGATTGATACAATTGATACTTACCTTCGCAAGTCCGTTCCGTCACACATATCTAGTCAAGGCGTAGCTTTATATAAAGAAAATGCAAAAGAGCTTGAACGAATAGGTAAGAAATACGGTATCCAACCGCGGTTTATCGTAGCATTATGGGGAGTCGAGTCCCGCTATGGTCAAACGATGGGAAATTATCCGGTGTTATCGGTCACGGCCTCTCTTGCTTATGAAGGTAAAAAAGAAGCCTTCTTTAAAAAACAGTTTTATGCCGCACTTGATATTTTGGAGAGCCAAAAGGTTGAGTTTAGTCAACTCTTGGGCTCGTGGTCTGGCGCAATGGGGCAAATGCAGTTTATGCCAGTAACTTACATTGCTTATGCCCAAGACGGTGATGGCGATGGCAAGGCAGATATATGGAATAATTTGAGCGATGCGTTTGCATCAGCGGCTTATTTTCTGCAGCAGCAAGGGTGGAAAAGTGAGGAAACCTGGGGGCGACAAGTTCAAATACCTTCAGATTTTGATCAAAGTTTACTTGGTATAGACAAGTCTAAAACGTTTTCCGAATGGCAAGCTTTAGGTGTTCGCCGTTATAATGGTTCTGATTTACCAAGCCGTGACGACATGTTGGTGTCGTTGATTATGCCGGATGGTGTGAAGGGCAGAAAGTACCTTGTTTACGATAATTATAAATCGCTCCTTGCTTGGAATCGGTCACATCATTTTGCAGTTTCAGTTGCTTATCTTTCTGAGAAAATTAAAGCTGCGAAGTAAATATTTAAGTTTATTAAATCTTGGCCCGTACGGGCTAATGTAAGAAGTAAAAGTATGTCGTTCTGGATTACCAAGAGTTTGTCCCAGCTTTCTTCAACGGAGTGGGAGCAACTATGCGATGGCTGTGGTAAATGCTGTTTAAATAAGCTAATTGATGATGAAACTGATGAGCTTTACTATACCAATGCCACATGCAAATTGTTGGATAGAGAAAATTGTCATTGCATTCATTATGAAAGCCGCTTCAACTTTGTCCCACTATGTACAGAAATCACGCCTGATAATATTGATTCATTAACTTGGCTGCCGGACTCATGTGCGTATCGTCGTTTACTTAATAAACGCCCTTTACCCTCATGGCATCCGTTATTGACCGGGTCGAAGGACGCAATGCATGCAGCGGGGATGTCTGTTAAAGGCAAGGTGGTCTGTGAAACGCAAGTTCAAGAAATCGAAGACCATATTGTCGTTTGGCCGATTAAAGATCTTGATTGAATCAAGCCGTTTTAGCCAATCAAAAAAGCCGACACATTGTCGGCTTTTTTGATACTAAATATGCTTTATCAATTTTAACTAAGGTTGGCACTTAATGGCTTCGAAAGTTGATTCGTTTTCAATGAGGTACTTTGCTATATTTTGATAGCACAAAGCTGAAAGGCAATAACAAGATACAAATGACCAACATTACAGAAAAGACACCAATCATCCATTGACCCATTGTGATACCAAATAGTTGCCATGGGACTTCTGAACACATGCCTGTGGGCATAAATACTGATGGCAGCCAATCATGTAGCGGCATCCAACTAGGAAATTCAGGGAGAAATGGACAAGTTGCAAACGGTGATGGGTTGGTTTGGATATCCACCAATTCGATGGCGACACTCAAGCCCCATGCAGCACTGATTCCCCAAATGACAAACCCTAAGCTACGAATTAAAAAGTGTTGGGGTTGTATCATTCCGATTAAGCCCGCAAAAATCAGCCCCATAACGGCGACCCGTTGGTAAATACACATTACGCAGGGTTCGAGATGCATGCCATATTGGAAAAATAAAGCAATCACTTCTAGCAGGATCGCACCAATGGTTAGGGCAAGCCACGACTTACGAGAGCGGCATACTGATATCAGAGGTTGCAAGAATAACTCCTTTGAAAGTAGAGGCTAGCGTTATGAAAATACGAAAACTTTTTATAAGGTGAGGTTCAATCGTTAAAATTTGCAATAAAAAACGCCTTCATTGCTGAAGGCGTCTTTACTCTACTGAATGTCACGTTTGTCGTCAACGTGAGATTGTAGTCACAAAGTTAATGGCCAGAGACAACGCCAGCAGCTTCTTCAGCTGTGTGATGCATGAGGATGTGGGCATCGTAGAAATATGCGGTCATATCTTCAAGCCACCCAAGTTGAATCGCCATCACACCAACAATCGAGAGTACAATTGTGTAAGGCAGCGCCATCCATACCATTTTGCCGTAAGACAAGCGGATTAATGGAGCTAACGCTGAAGTTAGCAAGAATAGGAATGCTGCTTGACCGTTTGGTGTTGCGACAGAAGGAAGGTTTGTTCCTGTATTAATAGCTACCGCTAACATATCAAATTGGTCACGAGTAATTTGACCACTGAGCAGCGCAGACTTCACTTCGTTAATGTACACGGTACCAACGAAGACGTTGTCACTCACCATAGAAAGCAAACCGTTCGCAATATAGAAAATAACGAGCTGAGTATTACCTTCATAGCTAAGTGCCCACTGAATCACTGGACCAAATAGGTGCTGATCAATGATCACGCCTACAATCGCGAAGAAGACCGCAAGTAACGCGGTAAACGGCAATGCTTCTTCAAAAGCTTTACCAAGGGCATGTTCATCTGTAATACCGTTAAATGCAGTGGTGATGATAATAACCGAAAGGCCGATTAGACCTACTGCAGCAAGGTGCAAAGCAAGACCAACGATTAACCAAATACCGACGAGAGCTTGGACAACAAGTTTCATGTTATCGCGAGGTGTGCGTCTTTCATCTTCATAGGCTGCGTAGTCAAAAAGAATTTTATGAACAGCTTCAGGAAGCTGTGCGCCATAGCTGAATACTTTAAACTTCTCGACCAACACACAAGTGATTATGCCTGCGAAGAATACCGGCACAGTGACAGGTGACATGCGAATCGCAAATTCTGCGAACTGCCAGTTTGCCTGTGCAGCGATAATCAAGTTCTGAGGCTCACCGACCATGGTACAAACCCCACCCAGCGCTGTACCTACACCAGCGTGCATCAACAAGTTACGCAAGAAGCCACGAAAGTCTTCTAATTCTTGCTCATTTAGCTTGTGATGGCCATCAGAGGTATGGTCATGGGAAGCACCAAAGTCTTTTCCTGAGGCAACTTTATGGTAAATCGAGTAAAAACCAACTGCGACGGTGATGATTACAGCGATTACAGTCAATGCATCGAGGAAAGCAGACAAGAAGGCCGATGCCACACAGAACATCAGAGAGACGATGATTTTTGAACGAATTCTCGTGATGATTTTCGTAAATGCAAACAGCAATAGCTGCTTCATGAAGTAAATACCTGCAACCATAAAGATCAGCAGCAGAAGCACTTCTAAGTTCGCTTCAATTTCGTGGAGCACTTGAGAAGGAGAGGTCATGCCGATAGCCACAGCTTCAATGGCTAACAAACCACCAGGTTGCAATGGGTAACATTTAAGTGCCATAGCAAGGGTGAAAATAAACTCTAAAACTAAAACCCAACCAGCAATAAAAGGGTCTATGTAGAATAATACAGGGTTGATAACTAAAAATGACAGTATTGCGATTTTGAACCACTTAGGTGAATTACCTAAGAAGTTGTCCATAAACGCCTGACTCATTGTCACAGGCATGGCTTCCTCTCTCAAAGTGTTTGGATTTTTGTTTTTGTTGAACACCACCATGTGTTCGTGGCGCAGTATGATAAACCCATTGCGCTGCTTTAGATATATTAGAAATTCAAAAGTAAGAAGGTTTCGACGTTTCATACATTGTGAATATAAGACGTTAACGTTGTTTTTCTCACCAACGTGACGCTTATCTTTGAAGTTCACGGTATGTTACACAATTAGTTCCTATTTTTTGTCTCTCTGGTATGATCAGTTTAATTAAAACAGATAGCAATTGGATAAAAGGCTGATGATCATCAACGCCAAAGGGCCAGCAAGTTTCGCAGAAAAGTACATTGTTCGCTCAATTTGGGAAAATAAATTTCCTCCAGGTTCAATTTTGCCGGCTGAGCGCGAGCTTTCGGAATTGATAGGTGTGACACGTACAACCCTTCGCGAAGTGCTTCAGCGCCTTGCTCGTGATGGTTGGCTAACAATCCAACACGGGAAACCAACCCGAGTTAACAATTTCTGGGAGACGTCTGGTTTAAATATTCTAGAAACGATTGCTGACCTAAATCCAAGTGGTTTTCCACTATTGGTTGACCAGCTGTTATCTGCTCGCACTAATATCAGTGCTATCTACTTTCGAGGCGCATTAAAAAATAGCCCTGAGACGGCTGTAGAGGTTTTAAAGCAAATCCACGAGATGGAAGATACTGCCGAGGCATTTGCAGAGTTTGACTATCAGTTGCATCACCAATTGGCGTTTTCTTCTGGAAACCCACTGTACGTGTTGATCTTAAATGGTTTCAAAGGTCTTTATAGCAGAATTGGTCGTTACTACTTCTCAAGCCCAGAAGCTCGTCAGCTTGCTTTAGATTTTTACAAAAAGCTTGAGGTTCTTGCGAACGAGAACAATTATGTTGCTGTACCTGAGTTGATGCGAACTTATGGTATCGATAGCGGCAAAATGTGGATGACATTGCGTGATGAGATGCCATTAGAAATGGCGCAAGATAACTCATAACGCCTTACTTTCTTCCGTGAGGTGGTATTCAATTCAGCGCGAGTATTGCTTTGAGTTTTAAAAAACACCGCACCCTATTCGGGGATGCGGTGTTTTTTATATTTAAGGCTCTGAAACCTCTTCTTTGATTTCTGGACAGCTAGAAAGCACTTTGACTTCACCGTTATCACTTTTTTGTTCAAGCGTGACTTTAAAGCCCCAGAGACGATGTAAATGTTTTATGACTTCATGATGGCTATCGGCTAATGGCACTCGATTTGAGGGAATGTATCTGAGAGATAGTGAACGGTCACCGGTAATTTCAACATTGTGTACCTGAATATTTGGCTCAATATTCGATAAATTATATTGCTGTGACATCATTTCTCGAATATTTCTATACCCTTGAGCGTCGTGTATAGCAGAGACTGACAAATGACTTTGCTTATCGTCATCTAAAATCCCAAACAACTTGAAATCTCGAATCAGCTTTGGCGACAAATATTGGCTAATGAAGCTTTCATCTTTAAAGTGTTTCATTGCAAAGTGCAGGGTTTCTAGCCAGTCACTGCCAGCTATCTCAGGGAACCACTCTTTATCTTCCTCTGTTGGATCTTCACAGATACGCTTGATATCAATGAACATGTTAAAACCAAGAGAATAAGGATTGATGCCACTGTAATAGGGGCTATTGTATGGCGGTTGTGCGACAACTGCAGTATGGCTTTGCAGAAACTCGAGCATAAATCTATCGGTAACTTTACCTTCGTCATAAAGGTGATTCAGTATGGTGTAATGCCAAAACGTCGCCCAACCCTCATTCATGACTTGGGTTTGCTTCTGTGGGTAGAAGTATTGCCCCATCTTCCTCACAATACGAACCAATTCTCGTTGCCAAGGCTCCAACAGCGGAGCGTGTTTTTCAATAAAGTACAGGATGTTTTCCTGAGGTTCGCTAGGGAATCGAATTCGCTTTTTCTTAACCTCTTCTTCAGGGTTTAATGGGATCGTTCGCCATAAATCATTAACCTGACTTTGCAGGTATTCTTCTCGCTCTTTCTGACGAATTTGTTCTTCTTTAAACGAAATTTCGGATGGACGTTTATAACGATCAACACCATAGCTCATCAGTGCGTGACAGGAGTCCAAAATATTTTCAACTTGGTCAACGCCATGCTTTTGCTCACACTCACTAATATAATTTTTTGCAAACACGAGGTAGTCGATAATTGAACTTGCATCGGTCCAAGTTTTAAATAAGTAATTATTCTTGAAAAAGCTGTTATGGCCATAGCAGGCATGCGCCATCACGAGTGCTTGCATTGTAATGGTGTTTTCTTCCATCAAATAGGCAATGCAAGGGTCTGAGTTTATGACAATTTCGTAGGCGAGTCCCATCTGCCCGCGCTTGTAACCTTGCTCTGTTTCAATGAAGCGTTTGCCGAATGACCAATGGGTATAGCCTATCGGCATGCCAATCCCTGCATAGGCGTCCATCATTTGTTCTGCTGTAATGACTTCTATTTGGTTTGGGTATGCGTCTAGTTTGTAATGGTTTGCTACGCGTTCAATCTCATTTTGGTATTGCTCCAGCAGTTCAAACGTCCAGTCAGGGCCGTCGTCAAGTGGTTTTCTTTTGTTGTTTCCCATAAAGCCCCCTAAACAGCTTGCTTCTTGAACAGCTCTCTAAATACCGGGTATATGTCATCGGCTTGCTTAATATGCTGCACCGCCATATTGTCAAACTCTTGTTGTAATGCCTCGTATTCACGCCATAGCGTTTGGTGGGCTCGGTTGGTAATTTCGATATAGCTGTAATAACGAACTAAAGGTAAAATTTTCTTTTCTAGCAATGAGTAACAGGCTGGGGAATCATCCGCCCAATTGTCTCCATCTGACGCTTGTGCTGCATAGATGTTCCATTCGTCTGCTGGATAACGCTTTTGTTGGATCTCATGCATCAACTTTAGAGCCGATGAAACGATGGTGCCGCCTGTTTCTTGAGAGTAGAAAAATTCATGTTCATCCACTTCTTTTGCTTGGGTATGATGGCGAATGTATACAACCTCTAAGTTTTTGTAAGTGCGTGTTAAAAATAGGTAGAGCAAGATATAAAAGCGCTTCGCCATGTCTTTTGTTGCTTGATCCATAGAGCCTGATACATCCATTAAACAAAACATCACTGCTTGGCTCGACGGCACTTCTTGCTTTGCAAAATTGTTGTATCTCAAATCAAACGTATCGATAAAAGGAACCTTGGCAATCTTTTGTTCCAACAGTTCAATTTCTTGTTTCAGCTGCAGAATAAGATCGGCATTTGAGCCCGGTGTATCTTCTAATAGCTTCAACTTGTTTTTAAGTTCTTCTAGACGCTTCTTTTTTCCAGCTGACATAGCGATGCGGCGTGCTAAGGAACCTCGCAGAGAGCGAACAATATTAATATTTGCTGGAACACCGTCATTGGTAAATCCTGCTCGGTATATCTGGTATTCCACCAACTTGTTGAGACGGTTTTTTTGTAAATTGGGCAATTCTAAATCTTCAAAAAGTAATTCCAAATATTCGTCTTTTGAAATCTGAAACACAAAGTCATCTTGGCCTTCTCCAGAATCAGAAGCTTCGCCGTTACCACTGCCTTGCCCCCCCCCTGAAGGAGGGCGCTGAATTTGATCACCTCGTGTAAATTGGTCGTTGCCCGGATGAACTCGTTCCTTTACTCCACCTTGTCCTTGATGAAAAGTCGGTTCACTAATGTCTCGAGTGGGTATTCCGACCTTTTCTCCGGTTTCGATATCCGTGACACTTCGCCTCGTCACTGCATCGCTGACGGCTTTTTTAATCTGATTTTTATATCGGTTAATAAACCGTTGCCGATTGACTGTACTTTTTCCCTTCGCATTGAGTCGTCGATCGATAAAATTTGCCATAGGCACCTCCCAAATTGTCAGAAGAGCGTCGGGCTCTTCTGACAAATACGTTACGAAGACTTACGAACGCGTAAATACCACTCCGATAACAGCCTGACTTGTTTCTGGGTGTAGCCTTTTTCCATCATTCGGTTAACGAAATCATCATGTTTTTTCTGGTCTTCGGTTGAAGTTTTGCCACTGAATGAAATGACCGGCAGTAGGTCTTCTGTGTTTGAAAACATTTTCTTTTCGATGACTGTGCGGAGTTTTTCGTAACTCGTCCATAGCGGGTTCTTGCCATCATTTCCTGCTCTAGCACGTAGTACGAAATTAACGATTTCATTACGGAAGTCTTTGGGATTACTGATACCGGCAGGCTTTTCTATTTTTTCAAGCTCCGAATTTAAAGCCGCACGGTCAAATAGTTGGCCGGTTTCTGGGTCTCGATATTCCTGATCTTGGATCCAGAAATCCGCATAGGTGACATAACGATCGAAAATATTTTGCCCATATTCAGAGTAAGATTCCAAATATGCGGTTTGAATTTCTTTGCCGATAAACTCAATATATTTGGGAATTAAATACCCTTTTAAAAACTCAAGGTATCGTTCGGCGGTTTCTGCTGGGAATTGTTCTTGTTCAATTTGACGCTCAAGAACATAAAACAGATGAACCGGGTTGGCAGCGATTTCTGTATGATCAAAGTTAAAGACTTTGGACAATATTTTAAATGCAAAACGTGTAGAGAGGCCTTGCATACCTTCATCAACGCCGGCGTAATCGCGATACTCTTGATAAGATTTCGCTTTCGGATCGGTGTCTTTGAGGCTTTCACCGTCATACACTCGCATTTTTGAGTAAATGGAAGAGTTTTCTGGCGTGATGATGCGCGACAAGATGCTAAATTGTGCAAGGGTTTCTAGGGTTCCTGGTGCGCAAGGTGAATCAGAAAGCTCTGAGTTTGCGAGCAGTTTGTCATAGATATGGATTTCTTCAGAAACACGTAAGCAGTACGGGACTTTGACAATATAAACACGGTCGAGGAATGCTTCATTATTCTTATTATTCCTAAAGGTTGACCATTCCGACTCGTTTGAGTGAGCGAGAATTATACCGGTGTACGGTAATGCGGAAAGGCCTTCCGTACCGTTGTAGTTGCCTTCTTGTGTTGCTGTTAGTAGCGGATGCAAGACTTTAATCGGTGCCTTAAACATTTCGACAAATTCCATTAAACCTTGGTTCGCGCGACACAATGCGCCTGAATAGGCATAAGCATCTGCGTCGTCCTGAGCAAAATGTTCTAATTGACGAATATCAACTTTACCGACTAATGAAGATATATCTTGGTTGTTCTCATCTCCGGGTTCAGTTTTAGCGACCGCGATTTGATCGAGAACAGAAGGGTAGACCTTCACAACTTTAAACTTGGAAATATCCCCACCAAATTCATGTAATCGTTTGACGGCCCACGGTGACATGATGGTTTTCAGGTAGCGCTCAGGGATTTTATATTCATCGAGGAGTAGTTTTCCGTCCTCTTCAGAGTCGAAAAGACAAAATGGATGATCATTAACGGGGCTGCGTACACCATTGGCACTGAGAATATAAATGGGAACTTTCTGCATGAGAGCTTTCAACTTCTCAGCTAAAGAAGATTTACCGCCACCAACAGGACCCAGTAAGTATAGAATTTGTTTTGACTCTTCCAACCCTTGGGCCGAATGTTTCAGGTAGGCGACAATTTGCTCGATGGAGTCTTCCATACCATAGAAGTCTTTAAATGCCGGATACTGAGAAATAAGACGATTAGAGAAAATACGGCTTAGGATCGGATCTTTAGAGGTATCGACAATTTCAGGTTCGCCAATTGCGAGCAACAGCCGCTCAGCACCAGAAACGTAAGCGCTTCGATCGGATTTACAAATATCGAGAAATTCTTGTAGTGAATATTCTTCGTCTAACTTCTTTTCATATCGTTGTTGATAATGCTCAAAAATGCCCATAATGACCCCCAAAAAACATCAAGCAAATCGGAATTAGGGACAGCTACACTGTAGCTACCTATCTCTAATTTTAGACCTGATTCTTGAGAATGCTCATAAAAAAACAAATAAAAACAATGACAAATAGTTGCAAAAGCAACATTAGCATTTGTTTGTGTTGCATTCGAGGATACATAATTGAGATGGTTTTTAAGGAAGCTTGTTGCTTGATCGTTAAGCGCGTAAGAGTTATAGGTTGCTCTGTTTAAACAAAAATTATTCGTATTTACTGGGTTAGACGAGCTCAGTAGCAGTGTGTTTTGGATCGTTGTGAGCTTTCAATGAAAAACAAAAAAGGAGCCGTAGCTCCTTTTTAACATATTAAGAATGATTAACCCGCGAAGTTTTGATTTACAAAATCCCAGTTGACCAATTCCCAGTAATGCGCAAGATAGTCAGGGCGTACATTACGATAGTCGATATAGTATGCATGCTCCCAAACATCGACAGTCATAATTGGTGTGACTGTCTCGTCTGTAAGTGGTGTTGCGGCATTGCTTGTATTCACAATGGCTACAGTGCCATCTGCATTTTTAACTAACCACGTCCAAGCACTACCAAAGTTATTTACTGCAGAATCTGTAAACTTTGCTTTGAATTCTTCGAAAGAACCAAATGCCGCATTTATTGCCTCAGCTACCGCACCTGTTGGTTGTCCGCCACCATTAGGAGATAGGCAGTTCCAGTAGAATGTGTGGTTCCATACTTGCGCAGCATTGTTAAATACGCCACCAGTAGATGATTTCACTACATCTTCTAGGCTCATATTGGCCATTTCAGTGCCTTCTACAAGACCATTAAGCTTTACAACATAAGTGTTGTGGTGCTTGCCATAATGAAATTCAATCGTTTCTTGTGAAATATGTGGTTCTAGAGCGTTTTTCTCATAAGGTAACGGGGGTAATACGAAAGCCATTGCATCTCTCCATAGAAAGTAGATTGTTATTTTGTTCGTGTTCTTGTGACCCTATTGTACTGATATATTTTGTGATGTGAATCACTAGATGAGAAATTTGATTCGATTGCATTCATCGAGAAAACAAATTGAAAATTACCCCTACAAACTAAGGGTTTTTGTTAAACTGTGATCTCAAGTATAATGAAAGGTATGGTAGTGTTTTTTACACTTTTTAAATCACAATCAAACGATTAGAGCGTCCAGCTGTCAAAGCATGTTAAATTTTGTTGAGAATTTGCTCAACGTGTGCCCAACGAAGCGTCGCATACTTTCTCTGATGAGTGATCACTTTGTAGTCATTAGGAACCAAAATGGAAACAGTAGATAAAATCAAGCAACAGATTACCGAAAATCCGATTATCGTGTACATGAAAGGCTCTCCAAAGTTACCTAGCTGTGGTTTTTCTTCGCAAGTTGCGCAAATGATGATTAACTGTGATGAGCAGTTTGCTTTTGTCGACGTTCTTCAGCACCCAGATATTCGTACTGAACTTCCTAAGTTTGCAAATTGGCCGACGTTTCCACAGTTGTGGGTTGAAGGTGAGTTGGTTGGCGGTTGTGACATTTTGACTGAAATGTTCCAAAAAGGTGAGCTACAGTCTTTGATTAAAGAAACTGCAGTTAAGTATAAAACCGAAGCAGAGTAAGCGTAAAGTCCGTATAACTTCGTTTTATTTCTGAAGGCTCAAGCACATACGTGTTTGGGCTTTTATTGTTTTGAGCGCCCTATGGTCAGTTGATGCCTGCTATTAATATGAAAGATGTAGGTTATTCAAGATTAATATAGGCTAGCTAGTTAATTTTTCATGCTCTATTTCGTATAATCCGCTGCAAATTACCGCCATTGGAACTGTTATGAGTCTACCTATTGCCAAAGCTGAGTCTATTGACTTCATGTTTCCATCTAAGCCTGTGCCTCTTTCTGAGTATGAAAGGGAAGAGTACAAACGTCAGATTAAAGCGCTTCTCAAACAAAAAGACGCGGTGTTAATTGCTCATTATTACACAGACCCTGAGATTCAAGCGCTTGCAGAAGAAACTGGCGGTTGTGTATCTGATTCATTAGAAATGGCGAGATTCGGTCGGGATCATCCAGCGAAAACACTAATCATTGCTGGTGTGAAGTTTATGGGTGAAACCGCTAAGATCCTTAGCCCAGAAAAAACAGTGCTAATGCCGACATTGGATGCCACTTGTTCATTAGATATTGGATGTCCAATAGACAAGTTTAGTGAGTTTTGTGATGCTAATCCAGAGCACACCGTCGTGGTGTATGCAAACACCTCTGCAGCAGTAAAAGCACGTGCCGATTGGGTTGTTACTTCAAGTATTGCATTAGAAATCGTCGAGCATTTAGATAGTCAGGATAAAAAGATTATTTGGGGGCCTGATCGTCATCTCGGCTCTTATATTGCTAACCAAACTGGTGCAGAGATGTTGATGTGGCAAGGTGACTGTATTGTTCATGACGAGTTTAAAGCCAATGCACTTAAAGAGTTAAAAAAACAACACCCTGATGCTGCAATTCTTGTTCATCCTGAATCACCAGCAAATGTAGTTGAAATTGCTGATGCTGTTGGTTCAACAAGTCAGCTGATTAAAGCTGCACAAACGATGGAAAATAAAAAATTTATTGTTGCGACAGACAAAGGTATTTTTTACAAAATGCAACAAGCAGCGCCTGGCAAGGAACTTATTGAAGCTCCAACGGGGGGGAATGGTGCGACGTGTAGAAGTTGTGCGCACTGCCCTTGGATGGCAATGAATGGCTTACAGTCAATTTCAACGGCATTGAATGCAACCGATTTGTCAGCCCATCAGATTCACGTAGATCCTGCGTTAAAAGATCGTGCTTTATTGCCACTTTCTCGAATGCTCGATTTTGCCGCGGAAATGAATGTTACCGTAAAAGGTAACGCGTAAATATCGTCAGTAGAAAGTTTGATATCTGTGACGAATGAACATGTTTTAATGTTTTTATACCACAAATTGGGTATTTGGTAGGGCATCCGAACTAGATAAGATCCAAGCCTTTACTATGCTTAGGCTTAGATGTTTTTTTTGGGATGCTCACTATATGAACCTGCGTTGGATTAATAACCTCAATTTAAAATTTAAACTGCTACTGATTGTTGCACCAACCTTACTTGGCTTCATTGTTTTTGGCGGCCTTTCTCTCGTCGATAAATACCACTACAAGTCTGATTTAGAAGATGCGCTTGTGCTGAGTGAGCTGGCTGTGATTAACAGCGATTTAGTGCATGAGTTACAAAAAGAGCGTGGTATGAGCGCAGGGTTTCTTGGCAGCAAAGGTAAGTCCTTTGTATCTAAGCTTCCAATTCAGCGTAGAGATGTCGATGCCCGCCTTCAAGCTTTCAATGAGTTTATGAAAAATAGAAGCTTTGATGGAGAAATGCAGCAAGGTCTGAATCAATCCAAATCAATGCTTGCTCAACTGACCCAAATTCGTTCTCGCGTTGATAGCCAAAGTATCAAAGTACCTGAACAAGTGAACTATTATACACAGCTTAATGCGAGCTTATTAAGTATCGTGGACCACTCAACAAAGCAAGGCGCAGACAAAACAATTGCAATTGAAACGGCGGCATTTGCTTCTTATTTACAAATGAAAGAAAGGGCTGGGGTCGAACGAGCCGTTTTGAGTTCTACATTTGGTAATGACGGATTCAAGCCTAATATGTTCGTGAGGTTCTTAAAGCTAGTGCACGAACAAAACAGCTATCAGGAACGCTTTTTTGCACTTGCAGTACCTCAACTCAAACAAGACTTTCAACAGCTACTTACAACACAAACCGTTAAAGATGTGATTGCGCTTCGCGATATTGCAAAAAGTCAAAATGGTGTTGCAATAGCAGCTCAAACACCAGAAAACTGGTTTAGTAAGTCAACAGCTCGTATTGATTTGTTGCGCAAGTTTGAAAAGAAATTAGCTGGCGTTTTAATCACGCAAACTAACCTAAAGTTACAACAAGCACAGTCGCAAATGATGTGGTTAACCATCGTATTGTCAGTGGTGACGTTGCTTGTGCTATTGGTGTCGTTCTCAGTTATTCGTTTTCTACATCAAAGCGTACATCATTTATATGAAAGCATAACTAAAGCACGCCAGAATTTTGATTTAAGTGTTCGTTTGCAAGTTAATAGCAAAGATGAGTTTGGAGAGTTAGCTCAAGCGTTTAATGATATGTTGAACGACTTTGAAAAAGTGATCGTGCATGTGACTGCCAATGCAAATACGCTGGTAGAAGCTATGACACAAATGAAAAATCATTCTGAAAACATGCTTGATGATGTTGCAAAGGGACATAGTGAGTCTGATCAAGTTGCATCAGCGATGACAGAAATGAGCTCGACAGTAAATGAAATCGCTAATAATGCCGTACAAGCCTCAGAGGCATCAGCATCAGCAAATAGTGAAGCTGAAGCCGGAAGGGCTGAAGTAGAAAAGACCGCAAGCTCGATTGAAACCTTAGCCCAAGAGATCAAAGGGGCAAACATTGCAATTACCCAGTTGGACAATGACATACAAGGCATCGTCAGTGTTTTAGCTGTGATTAGTGGTATCGCCGAGCAAACAAACTTATTAGCGTTAAATGCAGCCATTGAAGCCGCTCGCGCCGGAGAAATGGGACGTGGCTTTGCAGTAGTTGCTGATGAGGTGAGAAGTCTTGCGCAGCGAGCTCAATCTTCAACAGGAGATATTCAGGGAATGACTGAACGTCTTCAACAAGGTGCTGGTGTTGCAGTTTCTGCGATAGAGCGAGGTTTGAATCAAGCTTTGATTAGCGTCGAAGATGCAAAGAAAGCAGGGTTAGAACTAGATAAAATCGTTGATCATGTTGGTGTTATTGACAGTATGAATCAGCAAATAGCAGCGGCGACCCATGAGCAATCTGCTGTGTCAGAAGAAGTAAACCGAAATGCGCTGCAAATCAGCGAGATTTATCGAAATACACAGCAGATTGCCGAAGATCTGAGTGCGTTGAATCAGACATTGATGAATGAGGCAGATACTATGTCTGCTGCGGTGAGTAAATTCCGCGTGAGTTAATTAATCAATATACAAAGGATTTGTTTGAGAGTTTTAGCGATAGTTTTGGCAAGTTGCCCGGCGAGAGATGTCGCACATCACTTGTTAGAAGATGCAACGAATAGTGATCATGGGCGAATTGCAGCGTCTTGCAACCAAATTAAAATGCTTGCAATATCTCAAACCAGAATAATCCTGAATCTTATCGGCATTACTCTCAGTGGAGAAATGAAGACGGCAGTATCGGATGTACATGCAACAATAAATAATTTTAAGTGCCAAAGGAACGCCACATTTTCAGTTACTTTTACCCCGCTGAAAGTTTGACACAGTGTCATTGGCTTCTGTTTAAAAGGCAAGAAGTACTATCCTGATTAGCAATTAGGCAAACGTTTGTCTAGATAAGGATTTCCCTTGACGCTTTATAGGCTTTTGCGTAAAGTAGCGCTCCGTTATCAGCGGATTAGCAGTTTGTAAAACTGCTGCGCTGTTGGAACAAAAATCTGGTGAGGTGTCCGAGTGGCCGAAGGAGCACGCCTGGAAAGTGTGTATACGGTAACGTATCGAGGGTTCGAATCCCTCCCTCACCGCCAAATTCTAAAAAGCCCTGCGATGCGGGGCTTTTTGCTGTTTATACCCCTTCCTTAGGATCTTAGCCCGACTTGTTTTCTAAGCATAACTGAAATTAAGTTTGCGACCTCAATTCATTACTATTGCTTTTTACACTTAGCGTTCGCCTTTGCCTTAGAATTTATGATTCGATGTCGCTGTTTATGGGGCAAAAGAATTATATTGATCGTGCAGTATGTTGAGTTCAATCGTTGTTGTTTATCTTAGTTTTTAAGTCATATTTGGTCTTAACCCGTAAATTTGTGTCTCACGGACTATTTTGGGTGTCAATGAAGAGTTGCATTCTTCGTACATTTCACTATTGAACAATACTGATAGATTCTCGGGATAAAACTGAATTAGAACAGGGATTTTTGTTTATTTTGGAACAATATTTCTAGGTTTAAGATGAACTCCTTTAGGAATCTATTTTGGTATAGAGCTAGCCGCTAAGCATAAACTTCAGCAGTTCAATGTGTTCAAATTTGTATTCCGTTATTGCCATTTTAGTCAGTCTTTATGCTGATAGTTGGCTATTCGCGTGTGAACCAGCGTTTTACTGAATACAATAATGGTATTAGTTTGAATGAATAATGAAGCGTTACATTCATTACTTACTTTATAAAGCCTTAATTTGGGCTTACTTGTAGAGTCATATATGCTCAAAAGAATAATTCAAATCGTTTTAGTCTTTGTTGGTTATATTCTCTCCACTACTAGTGGTGTTGCATCTGAAGATGATAATGTCGTTCATCTTCAGCTTCGCTGGCATCATCAGTTTCAGTTTGCTGGATATTATGCGGCTTTAGAAAAAGGATTTTATGCGGAAGAAGGGCTAAAGGTCGAACTTCACAGTGGTAGCCCTCAGCATCAACCCGTTCAAGAGGTTTTGTCTGGCAGAGCCCAATACGCAGAAGGGAATAGTGAAGTTTTATACCATCGCCTGAAAGGTGAGCCTCTTGTTGCATTAGCCGCTATTTTTCAACACTCCCCGTCGGTTCTACTCACGTTGCAAAGCTCTGGAATTCATTCTGTTCACGATTTGGTCGATAAAAGAGTCATGTTTGCCGCAGTAAAAGAGGATGCGGACTTTTTAGCGATGTTTCTCAATGAAGGGATTTCCCCTTCAAATGTCAACATCATCCCGAGTAGCTACCAATTGGAAGACTTAATATCAGGGCGGGTTGATGCGTTTAATTCTTACTCGACGAATGAGCCATTCTATTTAAAGCAACAAAATATTCGATACAACATCATTAGCCCAACAAATTATAGCGTTGATTTTTATAGTGATATTTTGTTTACCACAGAAGAAGAGCTCCGCAACCATCCTCAGCGCGTTCGCGCCATGCGAACGGCAACGCTAAAAGGATGGCGATATGCGTTAGATAACCCTGAAGAAATTATTGAACTTCTCAAGACAAAATATCAGATCAATAAAAGCAGAGAGCATTTGAGATTTGAAGCCAGCGCTATGCGTGCGCTAATTTTTCCTGATCTGATCCAGATTGGTCATATGAACCCCGCACGTTGGCATCATATGGCCGAAACTTTTGTAAAAGCGGGGTTAGTGGAAGATATGGAACGATTAGCAGGCTTCGTATATGAAGACAAGCGACCGGAATTTCCTGCTTGGATCATGCCTTTCTTATTTGGAGCACTAATTCTCGCTTCATTAACGAGTATCGTGAGCTTTTATTTGCATCGATTTAATCGTCGCATGCTCGTTGCACAACAGGATTTACAAGAGAGTGAAGCTCGCTTTAAAGCACTCAGTGACGCCGCATATGGTGGCATTGCTATTCATCACAATGGCATTATTCTCGAGTGCAATAAGGGCTTGTCAGACATTACCGGTTTTAGCTACCAAGAGCTCATTGGCATGAATGGCTTTCAGTTGATTGCACCAGAATTCCTAGACAGGGTGCATGAGAAAGTTCGAGTTGGGTTTGCGAATAGTTACGAAGTGATAGGCATTTTAAAAGATGGTACACGTTGCCCATTTTCAGTAAAAGGTAAAAACATTATTTATAAGGGGCAAGATGCAAGGGTCATTGAATTTGTTGATATTAGTGAAAGAAAAAAAACCGATGAACAACTGAAGCTTGCAGCAAGTGTATTTACGCATGCGAGTGAAGGAATCGTGATTACAGATAGTGATGCCAAAATAATTGACGTGAATGATACGTTTAGCAGAATAACAGGTTATAAGCGTGAAGAAGCTATTGGCCAAAACCCCAGATTTTTAAAGTCCGGTCGCCATAGCGATGAATTTTACCAAGAGATGTGGGCTTGTTTGTTAAATCAAAAGGAATGGTCGGGTAAGCTATGGAATCGTCGTAAGAATGGTGAAATCTTTGTCGAACTAGTGACTATCAGTGCAGTAACCAATGGCAAAGGAGAAACAAAGCACTACGTAGCGTTATTCTCTGATATCACCTCTATGATGCAGCACCAGCAGCAACTTGAACATATCGCTCATTTTGACCCTCTAACTGGTTTGCCCAATCGGATGTTATTTGCTGATCGATTGAGTTATGCAATGAATCAATGTGAACGTCGGGAGCAATTACTTGCCGTGGCTTACATCGACCTAGATGGTTTTAAAGAAGTGAATGATACCCATGGTCATAGTGTTGGAGATGAACTATTAACGATAGTTGCGAATCGTTTAGGGCAAAGCATGCGCGATGGCGATACGATAGCGCGTATTGGTGGGGATGAGTTTGTAGCGCTGATGGTTGATTTAGATAAAGTTGAAGATTGTGAACTTGTGTTACACAGATTGCTACAAGCTTCTATGAGCGCGGTTACTGTTGAAGGGAAAGAATTGCAAGTTTCAGCAAGTATCGGCGTGGCTTTTTACCCCCATGGCGGGATAGATTCCGAGCAACTCATTCGTAATGCAGATCTCGCTATGTATGCTGCAAAAAACGCGGGCAAAAACCGGTTCCATATATATAGTGACGGTTTAATCGCGTAAAACGGATTTAACGTGATATTGTGCTACACGAGACTTTGAATCCGATTCGCTCTCGTCTTGCGTTGCAATGGCTTTTGTTCAGTGGAAATTATACTTCAATGAAATGCGGGTTTATTCTCTATACGTTGAGATTTAATGAAATACACTATAAACATGGGCCTTTGTAGTGGTGGCTACTTTATCAAAAGTGGCTGTAGCACGAAGGAAAGGCGGTGGCAGGTATCCAGGAGTTTATGATCAGCTGGAAGCTTTTAGTTCTAATTGTTTCATCACTAAAATTACTTCTTGGTAATTTGTGTCGTACTCTTTTGCTAAATTTATAATTTTCGTCTGATAGGTTTGGACGTGCTCTTGTCTGACTTGCTCCGCTTCTTTAGCCGCGACAAGTTCATTAACAGTCTCTTGTAAAACACGTAGGCGATGTAAGCTATAGTCTAAAGAATTCAGGTATTTAGACATTTGCTGTTTATTTCGAGCTTGCTCTAGATCAGCAGAGTGTTTTTGGTCATATTGATAGGTATCTAGCGCATTGATTGCGCTATCTAAATCGAGTTCGTTACTCATTTGTTTCCGTTTTAGTAATGGTTATGTGTTTGGGCGGACAAGGCAAGAATAAAATCGTTGTTAGATTATAGTCTTAACTTAAATAAGCACAATAATTAATTATTCTTTGTTTATATGGTTTAGATTAAAAGCTTTCAATCACTCTTGTTTTCGACCGCGGGCAAATGTAGCCTAAGATATTGATTCAGCAAGGAGGCCACATGTTAGATTTACTCCCCGATCTTTTTGATCGCTACTCTGAGCAACTCACTATTCTACCGCCTCTATTTTCCCAATATGGCGGAAAATCAATTTTTTTTGGTGAAGTATTCACTGTCAAATGCTTTGAAGATAATTCAAAAGTAAAACAAGTTTTAAATGAGCCAGGTTTAAACCGGGTACTTGTCGTTGATGGTGGCGGTTCTAAGCGGCGGGCATTACTTGGCGATTTAATAGCAGAGTCCGCAGTGAAGAACGGTTGGCAAGGCGTGATTATTTATGGCTTTGTAAGAGATGTCGGTACTTTAAAAACGATGAAACTTGGCGTGCAGGCTTTGGGGGCGGTCCCCATTAAAACCGAAAGAAAAAATCAAGGTGAATTGAACATACCTATCAATATTGAATCAAACCATATAAAACCGGGAATGTGGGTATATGCAGATGACAATGGTATCGCATTTTCGGCGTCAGAACTTTCGTTGTCGTTTTTAGAACAGGATTAATTGAACAAATTAGGTTGAACTAAGCTTTAAAGCATAAGTTAGGTGAATAAGGATTTTACTATGAAAGCTGTTAAGTGGATTTTGATTGGTATGATCGTACTGGTCGTTGGCGTTGTCGTATATATTACGTCAGTTTTTGACCCCAACGATTTTAAACCCCAAGTTGTTGATCAGGTAAAGCAGCAGACTGGTCGCGATTTAACGATATCGAAAGATCTAACCTGGACTTTTTTCCCAACGTTGGGCATTGAGCTCGGAGGCATCGCATTATCTAATCCCGAAGGGTTTAATCTTGCTTCCATGGTTGAAGTGAACCAAGTCGTTGCAGAAGTTGCGTTGATGCCTCTATTTAGTAAGCAAGTTGAAATTTCTCAGCTGAACTTAGACGGATTAAAACTAAACTTAGTGACTCAAAAAGGTGGTAAAACGAGCTTTGATGGGTTGTCTCAGGATGAAAAAAAGAAAACTGAAGAAGCCCCTGCGGGTAGCAATCAAATTCAATTAGATTCACTTAACATTGGTGGTGTTTCAATTACCAATACTGAAATTAACCTAGTTGATGAAGCGGCAGAAGTCACTCAAACTTTTCTATTAAAATCTTTGACTTTGGGTCAGTTTTCACTGGGCCAATTTGCCTCATTAGATTATGAATTTGCTGCCAAATTGCCAGACATGGAACTAAAGAGTTTAGGTCAAGGCCAACTTCGTGTGTCTAAGGATTTAAAGCAACTGCAAGTGAAAGACTTCAAAGTTGAAAACACAGTCACTGGGGAGGGGATCCCTAATAAGCAATTAATAGCAACGTTACTTTCAAATATACAAGTCGCACTTGATAGTCAAAATTTAACCGTTGAGTTAAACGAGTTTGTTGCAGCAGATATTCGAGGCAGTGGTAAGCTCGATATCGCTTACGGCCGTCAGGTTCCTTCGATTCAAGCGAGCTTAGATTTTGGTGATATTGATTTGGATAAAATGCTACCGAAGTCAGAAGCAACAGAAGATGAACAAGCTTCTACAAGCCAGCCTGCTGTCGAACCAGACTTACGAGGCATGAAAAGTGTAAATGCAGACGTGAAGTTAACCGCTAAATCGATAAAAGTTGCCAATTTGTTGACCCAAAATTGGGCGCTTAACTTCAAGTTGAAAGATGGTGTCCTCAATGTGAGTCAACTGAGTTCTGATCTATATCAAGGTAAGCTCAAGGCAACGGCGAGGCTTGATGGTCGCAAAGCGATTGCTCAATATCAATTTGACAAAGTTCTGCAAGGTGTTCAAGTAGGCGATTTATTGAAAGACGCTGCTGAAATTGATTTCTTGTCAGGTACGGCGAGTTTCAACGTAAAAGGTTCTGGTCGTAGTTTGCTGCCAGATAATATTAAGAAGAACCTTGATGCGAAGGGCAAATTTGATGTTGCTGACGGTGCGCTCTATGGTGTGAATATTCCCCATATGCTGCGTTCAGCGCAAGCCAAACTTAAGGGGGACATGTCTTCTGCGCAAGCATCAGAACAAAAAACAGACTTCTCAAGTTTAACGGGTCGTTTCAATGTCAAAAACGGTGTCGCGTCGAACCCTGACTTACTCATGGCTTCTCCACTGATCCGTGTTAAAGGTGGTGGTAAAGCAAATATTGTGAACGAGTCGATTGATTATAAGTTAACCACGAATGTCGTGGGCTCTTTACAAGGTCAAGGCGGCAGTGATGATATGAAAGGTTTGGAGATCCCGTTTGCGATTAAAGGAACTTTCCAAGAACCAAAATTCTCGCTTGATACAAGTGGCCTAATGGATGCAAAAATTAAGCAAGAGACGGAAAAAGTAAAAGATAAAGCCAAGAAAAAGTTAAAGGATTCATTGCTTGAAAAATTTGGAGGCTTTTAATTGAAATTATTCAAAACCACATCAGTCGCTCTGGCGGTAATCGCTGTACTTTCAGTGACGGCGTGCAATGAGCAAAAGGTTGAGTCAAAGCCAACAAATCCATCGGATGGTGACAAAACGCAACAATTAGAGGTTGAACAGCCGCAAGTTGCTGCAGTTACATCTGGTGCTGAGCAACCTCAAGCAACTCAGCAGCAGGAATCAGCATCCAACCGTGGTCATAAGGCTGAACTTACACAAGGCCTCAAAGCAGCAGAAGTATCGCAGCTGCTATCTCAGCAAGTTGAGCAGGTTGTTGATATCGGAAGCTTAAAGCAAAAGGGGGCTAAGGAGCTTGCTATGCTAACGCCGTTAACGGGCAAGTTAAAAGTGGCTCGATCATTTGATGTCCAACTCGGTCTAAAGGTGACCTTAACGGCGACCAACACCACCCAGGTTTCAGTGCCACTCGTATTTTCTTCTGGTAAAACTGCTGATTTAGAGATTGTTGATAATATGGGTAAAACAGTATGGCGTTGGTCAAACGATATGATGTTTACTCAGGCTCTTTCAGAAAAACAGCTTATTGCGGGTCGTGATATCTCAACAAGCTTTTACATTCCAAAAGATGTGCTTGAAAGCTTAAAAGGTGAGGGATACCGGTTACGAGCAATATTGGCTGCGAAGGTTCAAGAGGCTGACACCCCAGCGATGGCACCCGTTGAGAAAGCGTTTGATGTTCCAAACTTGATGTAAAACCTGAGCGATAAAAAAACCTTGTTGGCTAAACGCAAACAAGGTTTTTTGCTTTTATGGCAACTCAAAAAGGTTAATTGAATTGAGAAACAAGCTCTGTTTGGCGATGCCCTTGAGCGCTTATCTCTTGGCTATGAATCGCGGCGTTTGCACAGTTATCTTCAAATTGGCCTATTCCTGCTTGTAACTCCATGGCGTTGTTATAAATTTGATTTACAACCGTTGCTTGTTCTTCTGCTGCGACAGCGATTTGTTCACCATTTGCTTCGATAATCTGCATCACTTCACTGACAGATATTAAATTTTGCTCAAGCATTTTGCCTGATTCGACGCTTTTATTGGTGAGCTGATGACTTTCTTCCATTTGTGTAACGGCTTGAGAAGTAGTCTGGCTTAAAGAGTTAATAATATTGTGGATCTCTTGTGCTGAGGTTGCCGAACGAGTGGCAAGATTACGTACTTCATCCGCAACCACTGCAAATCCACGACCAGCATTACCAGCTCGAGCTGCTTCGATCGCGGCATTGAGTGCGAGTAGGTTGGTCTGTTCAGCTAAATTTTCAATCACTTCGACGACTTGGTTTACACTCTGACATTGCTGATCGAGTGCTGATATCGCACCGCGAGATTCTTCAAGAAGTGCCGTAATCTCTAAGGTTGCAGTTTGGCTGCTATCTAGCGCTGTTTTAGTCGCGTCAATTTGCTTAACCAGCTGGTGGATTTCTGAAGTTGAGTTGGCGGTATTTTGGGCAATATCTGTTACTGATGAATTCATTTGACCAATTGCGGTCACAACTTGCTCTAAGCTTTGTGATTGTTCATCTAACTGGCTTTGATTGTTTTGATTTTGCTCTTGGTGTTCTTCAAGACCTTGCTGTAAATGTTCGCCACTATCTTTAATGCGGCCGATGACAGCTAAGGTTTCAGCCTTTTGCATTCTTAAGCTTAACTCAATATGAGAAAGCTCATCGATATAGCCGGTGTAAACAAACTGATTTAGCGGGTTGTCATGAACTTTCTTGCTGAGTGCTAGAGTTCGATTGAATCGTTGTTTTAAATTAAGTAATGGCCAGAGGAAGCTAGCTATCGCAGTTGTTATCGCGACAAATATTTGCCAAGTTGTAAGGTGGGGAAGGCTGGCGATTAAAGCGCAGGAAACCAACCAGCCTATGAGCAGCTTAGTAATGATACTCAAACCAAAGAAGGGCTTTGCTGCTTTACCTGCATTAACGGCGTCATAACAAGCTTGAGCGCGCTGAGTGAGTTCAGGTTCCGGCTTTGTTCTGACGGATTGGTATTCACAAATACTACCATTGCGCTTAATTGGGGTGACGTAGGCATTCACCCAGTAGTATTTGCCGCTTTTACATTTGTTCTTTACCAAGCCCATCCAGCTTTGGCCTTGTTTAATGGTGTCCCATAGGTTGCCAAAGGCGGCTTTAGGCATATCTGGGTGGCGAATGATATTGTGTGGTTTGCCGAGTAACTCCTCGCTTTCGAAACCGCATACTTCGGTGAAATCTTTGTTCACATGGGTAATGATGCTATCAAGATCCGTTGTTGAGAGGATTTTGTAGTCTGAAGGGTAAGTCACTTCTTCATTGATAATATTTTTAGCCGTCATGTTTCTACTTCAATAGTTACAAGCGAGTTGCAGGGGCGAGGTGTGCAGGAATTATTAATGAGAAAAGGTGATATTTATGTGACGATTCGCTAATTTAACTGTGAAAAATTAAGAAGCATTTCAATTGTATGAAATAGGTCACGCCAATCAAAAGTATGACGTGCGTAACCTATCAATTTAGGGGCCAGATTGTTACACATTTACCTTGGTTACATCGACAAAAAGCTTGAGCATTTGTCCCGGCTGAAGGTATTTACTTGCTTGAATACTATTCCAGCGTAGGAGATCATTTACTGTGACATTAAATTTACTGGCGATACGTGCCAAGGAGTCACCGCTGCGTACTTTGTAATTAACCTTACGCATTACCGAGGTTTTTGACTGATTATCACTGACCGTATTTGCCCAAATCACCAGCTTTTGGTTTAGCTGTAATGCTGTTTTGGGTGTGATGTTATTCCATTGAGCAAGTTGGGAAATTTTAACTTTGTGGTTTTTGGCAATTTTCCATAATGAGTCACCAGATTTCACTTGATAGTCAATTTTAAAGTTTGCACGTTTTCTATTCTTGTTTTTTGAGTGCCGATTATCCAGTGTCAGTGCATACTGTTTTGGATCTTTTGCCGCAACAGGAATCAATAAATGCCGACCTGCGACAATGGTATTGCCTGAGATGTTGTTGACTGAACGCAACACTGCAATATTGGTATGGTATCGCTTGGCAATCACACCAATACTGTCACCAGGTTTGATTTTATATCTGAGCCAATTCAATCGTTCATTTGGCTTGGTTTGGGCGATTTGAGTTTTAAAAGCAGCCACTTTTTCTACAGGGAGCACCAAGCGATGTGGTCCATCTGGCGAAGTTGCCCAGCGATTATATCCAGGGTTTAGGCGATGTAACCCGTCGATGCTCATGTCCGCAAGCTCAGCCGCAAACGCCAAATCAATCTGACTTCCGATATCAACCACAGCAATTTTTTGCTGATTATCAATAGGTGTCAATTGAATGCCATATTTCTTGGCGTTTTTAATGACATCGGCTAACGCGATCAGTTGAGGGACGTAATGTTCGGTCTCTTTTGGTAAATCTAAAGCCCAAAAGTCAGTGGGTTTACCTTGTCGTTTATTTTTTTTGATGGCTTTGAGGACGCGACCTTCACCGGTATTGTACGCCGCAATCGCATATAACCAATTGCCTTTCGTTTTTTTGTGTAAGTATTGCATCATGTCCAAAGCGGCTGTGGTCGCTGCAGGAACGTCTCGACGACCGTCGTACCACCAGTTCATATGAAGGCCAAAATGCTTTGCCATAGGCGAGGTGAATTGCCAGAGCCCTGAAGCTGCGCCATGGGAGTACGCAAATGGGTCAAATGCACTTTCGACAATGGGTAATAGTGCCAACTCAATTGGGAGGCCTCTTGCTTCAATTTTCTCGACAATATGCAACATAAACGGTTGTGCACGTTTAGAAATCTCAGCCAGATGACGTGGGTTCTTGATATATTTTTGGCGATAATAATTGACTAGTTTATGGTCTGGCACATCGAAAGTGATTTGGCGACTAATTCTATGCCATACATCGGTTACTGGCGCCGCTTGTTTCACTTCTACGATTGGACTTGGTACGGAAACCGCTTGGGGTTGTATAAGTTCAGGGGCTTGAGTCGTCTGAGGCACGGGCTCTGTAGTTGCCACGCAGCCAGTTAGCAAAAAGGCGCAGCTTAGAAATGAGCAACTTAAAATAGACGGTAAAGTAATTCGCATATGATTCGTATACTGCAACTTAAGTTTGAAGGCAGTTTATCTCGATCTCGTTAGTAATTTAGCGCTGCATTGTATGTTAAAACGAGCAGCTTGTCTGTTCGACGAACCACAAATGTCAGCAATTCGTTGGATGACTTTGCTTAGATTGCGCGCCTTGTCATGGGGGCAATTCGCGTAACCTTTACGATTCCTAATCATTAGACCACGCAAATACGCAGATTGTGCTGCTCAATGTATCTAATAAATATATTTAACTATGCAAGTGACTAGTAGTTGTCCTTCCACTTCCTCAGTAGCGTAAAGGTCTCTAACTCACTCTGGGGCTGAATACCGGTTTGCTGCTGTATACGGTTGCGAATATTTGATGTGTAGCAACGTAAGAATGGATTAATTGCTAATTCGGTTTCGAGCGTGCTTGGGATGCTTGGCTGTCGTTGTTCTCTCAAATTGCTGACCTTGCGGACATAATCGGCAAGCATTTGATTTTGAGGATCGACATCACGAGCAAATGCTAAGTTTGCTTGTGTATATTCATGGGCACAGAAAATACGGGTTTGTGGTGGAAGTTCAGCGAGCTTTTTAAGGCTGGATAGCATTTGTTTAGCTGTACCTTCAAACAATCGTCCGCAACCGCCACTAAATAATGTGTCACCACAAAAAAGATTGTCTTCAATTAAATAGGCAATATGGCCAGCGGTATGACCTGGAACTTGAATCACCTGAGCACTGAGTTCGAGAGGGAGTAGCGAGATAGACTCTTGGGTTTCAATTTCGTGGGTTATGCCAGAAATCGTTTCTCGTTTGGGGCCGAAGACTGTGAGTTGCTGACCAAAGTGTGTTTGTAATGCTTGTATGCCCCCAGTGTGATCATGGTGATGATGAGTGATGAGTATACTTTTTAGAATGAGCTTGTTGGTGTTGAGGTAACGAATGACGGCTTGCGCATCGCCAGGGTCTACAACGACGACACCGGATTGATCGTGAGCTTGAATGCCCCAAATATAATTATCATCAAAAGCTGGGATAGTGTGGATTTTAATCATAATGCCATCGGTTACCAATTCAATATTATTGACTATTTTAACGGGAGTGTGCGGTATTTGTATATCTTTTACCTGTCTTACATCTTGGGTTGGAATTTTGACAAACTATTGAGAAGAAAGAATTAAATGAAAGGCTTGTCCCACGAATACTTTGGCGTATATGATGTTTATTCATCCAATCATTGGTTTACTTGTCGAGGGGGCTTTGTTTGTCTGACCATGTTAATCATTCGCCACGTGCCTGCAAACCAATCCACTGGGGCGATCTACCAAGCGGTGAGCTAGTACAAGCGAATGTGCAGGATTACCTTGAAACTTGGTGGCCTAAAGTATTTGGTTACCATCTTTTGAAACTCGGTGAACTCAGTGCAGGGCTCAACAGCATGCAATGTTCTATACCGCATCAGGTGATGTTATTTGAACAAGACTTTGCCAGTGTGATTGGACGTTTTGAAAATTTACCTTTGCAGAATTCTTGTATCGATGCGGCATTGATGACACTGCTGTTAGAGTTTGAAGACGACCCATATCGTATCTTAAGAGAATTAGACCGAGTCATTATTTCTGGTGGCTATCTTTTTATTGTTGGTATTAATCCACTGAGTTCTATATTTTTTGGGAAAATGTGGCCGAAATATCAGGCTCGCGTACCTTGGTGTGGCCATTTTTTTACACCTGCTCGAGTGAAAGATTGGCTAGGCTTATTAGGTTATCAAGTGGTTGCTGATGAGCGAATGGTCTTCCATTCGTTATTGAAAGAAGCCAATCCTAAAAGCATATGGCAGCACACGTTAGAAGCTTGGTTGCCAAATGCTGGAAGCTTCTATGTATTGGTTGCTAGAAAGCTCGACTCACCATTAACACCTGTTCGTCAAAAGCGAAAGGTTCGGCAAACGAAATGGTCGCCTGCACCGACAGCGGGTAAAGCGACCCCCCGTAGCAAATCATAAAGCCGTGTGTTCAGTATCAATTGTCCACATTGAGGCTCGATTACCAGATATTGTGTGGAAAAATCGGTTTGTGGTGGTTGTGGTTCATAAATTATAAATGTAGGACTAAGGGTTATATCCCTTGTCCTCTTGGCTCGGATTTGCTTCTGCCGCATTCCGAGCAAGCACATCACAACGTTCATTTTCGACATGACCAGCGTGGCCTTTTACCCACTGCCAATCAATTTGATGATGCTGTGATGCAGCATCAAGCCGTTTCCAAAGATCGACATTTTTAACCGGTTGTTTGCTCGCTGTTTTCCAGTTTTTCTTTTTCCAGCCGTGGATCCATTGTGTGATCCCTTGCCGCATGTATTGGCTATCACTTGTCAGTACGATTTGGCAGGGCTCTTTTAGTGCTTCAAGGGCTATGATCGGGGCTAACAATTCCATGCGGTTGTTAGTGGTAAGCGCAAATCCATCGGCAAGCTCTTTGGTATGTTCATTATATTTCATTACAATTCCATAGCCCCCGGGGCCAGGGTTGCCTAGGCAAGAGCCGTCTGTGAATATTTGGATCTTTTTTAAGTCGCTCATGAATTTCCGCACACTTGTTAAAATTGTCATGGCGAGTATATACCTAACACCGTTCGATGGGCAAAGTGATGTGGGAACGAAGCCGTAACCGACGTTACAACTGGGTGATTTTAGTACGGGTGAGCTCCTCAGTAGCGAATTACTTGCGCAATTTACAAAATAAGACGGTAAAGTATTGTCATGAACGTTTAGCGTTATTGCGTCTTAGTCCATGATTTCTGACATAAAGTGATTTAGTTTATGAATATTGTTTCAAAAGCATCCCGCCAAATAATTCTTGATACCGAAACAACGGGTATGAATCAGGCGAGCGGTCCGGTTTATATCGGCCATCGAATTATTGAAATTGGTTGTGTTGAAGTCATCAACCGGAAATTAACGGGTCGTCACTATCATGAGTATATAAATCCTGGTCAATTGATTGATGAAGAAGCCATCGCTGTCCATGGTATTACCAATGAAGCTGTTGCGAATAAGCCGCGTTTTCATGAAATCGCGCAATCATTTATCGAATTTATTGATGGTGCAGAGATTGTTGCACATAACGCGCCGTTTGATGTGAGTTTCATGGATCATGAGTTTTCTATGCTGCAGCCCAGTGGTCCTAAAACCGCAGATATATGCCAAATTCTAGATTCCCTTGATATTGCAAAATTTCTTCACCCTGGACAAAAGAACAACCTTGATGCGCTCTGTAAGCGTTACGGTATCGACAACTCCAAGCGTGATTTGCACGGCGCATTACTTGATGCCGAAATCCTAGCTGATGTTTATTTGGTCATGACCGGTGGCCAAACTAAACTTAAATTATCGAATGAGGAAGAAGGGCAAGAAGGCGGAGGAATTGTCCGCTTAGATGCAAACAGAGGAAGGCTTAAAGTGATCTCCGCTTCTGCCGATGAACTAAATAAGCATGAACAGCGTCTTGATTTAATTGATAAGTCTGGACAATGCCTCTGGAGAGGATAATTTTCTATTTATGAATCGCTACCTTTGTACTCTTGTCAGTTGTCTGCTTCTATTCAGCTTAGCCTGTCCGGTCAAAGCGGAGGTGGTGCCTTTATCGCAAGCGATGGAGCTTAAAAATAGATTTCGCATCGACCATATGGTTGAAAGCGTTACCTTGATGATACAGCGGGATTATGGTTCTGCGCCGGTTGTGATTGTGTTGCCAGATGGCAGTAAGTGGTATGCGAGTCGTCACCCCAAAGAGCAAGTGCAATGGCTTGACGGTGTAACGGGGGACATTATTACAATTGCTAATCCGGTTCCGGGTCCATGGCAGTTGCTAGGCCGCGTATCTGAAGGTTCACAAATTAAATTCTTATCTAAGTTGGCCATTCAAGTTGACCCTTTACCCCAGCCACTGTTTCAAGGTGAGCGTATTAAAGTCATGGCGAAACTCATCGGTGATGAGCAAAAAGTGCGAATGCCTGGCTTAGATTATTTGGTTGAATGGACCGCTCGGTTTGCGAGTGAACATTTGCCAGGAGATGAAAATTTTGCATCGGGTACTTTTATTGTTGGTTCCTACAAAGATAATGGCGAAGAACTCGATGAGCGCCCCGATGACGGTGATTTTACTGGCAAATTAAATTTAAGCCAGCCTTGGGGGAACTATACATTCCAAGTGAGAGCGCGGAACAATATTTTCACCCGTGAGTATAAACAGTCGTTTCGTCTTTCTCCGATCCCCATTACGGTTAATATCGTGAAGCCCGAAGATCCTTTAACAGAACGATGGCATTTAGCTGTACAAGTTGATCAAGAATTGCTTAACCTTGAAGAGACTCACTTTGCCTTTGAGTTGCTGGGACCAGCAGGTTTGCAATTACCTGTTATTCAAGATGGCGTGTTACAGCAATCGTCGCAGATAGAGCTTCCCGTTGTCACAGAATTTGGCAGTTACCGCCTTAAAGGTACAGCGGCGAGCACCACCAAAGAGGGACGAGAGATCACGTTGAGCTTGCCAGAGGTCTTTTTTAATCTCGTACAGCCACCGCCACCGCCACCTACAGCCGAAGAGTTGGCTGCAATCGCAGCTCGGCAGGCTGAAATTGCAGAAAAAGAAGCCCGTGACAAAGCCGTATTCTGGATTGCTGTTGTCAATAGTGTGCTATTGATTGTTGGTGCCTTAGGTTTAGTGATTTGGCGTAAGCGTCAGAGTCTAGCGAGAAATTTAAAGCAAGCAGAAGAGAATTTGGATGTCGAAGAGCCTAAATCTAAACCTAGTTTAGAAAGTACGCTAGATGACATTGATTTGACGATTCCTGACGACAATTAGATCTTCACTAAAACTTTCGTTTTTTATGTGGAATTGGGGTGATTTTTGATCCTTGTTTCGCGGTGATTCTAAAGTCGATTGATTTGGTTTGTTTGTTTTTTGACTAAACGGATCTCAACTGTTGAAAAAGTTGTTGACGACGGTCTGCTCCGTACGTATTATTCCTCGCAACTTGAGGGGAGCGGTAGTTCAGTTGGTTAGAATACCGGCCTGTCACGCCGGGGGTCGCGGGTTCGAGTCCCGTCCGCTCCGCCAATCAAGTTACCTAATTTAATTATATGGCTGAGCCGTATGATAAGAGTTAGGAGCGGTAGTTCAGTTGGTTAGAATACCGGCCTGTCACGCCGGGGGTCGCGGGTTCGAGTCCCGTCCGCTCCGCCAAACAATCAAGCCCTTGCTATAAAGCAAGGGCTTTTTTGTATGCCAGTCACTATATTGTGTATTTACTGGTTGTTACTCCAATAAAAAGAGACCCGAAGGTCTCTTTGTTGTTTAAGGTTATTGCTTCACTAAGCTGCTTGATGTTGAGGCGGAGGGGTGATGGATTGCGCTTTCAACTCATCGGAATCAAAATCATCCACGTTAATTGACTTCATTCTGCCAATTTCTGCACGTTCTAATAAAGCCACCTCGTCGTCATTCAAGACACCTAACTCTTTACCTTGAGCGGCAATTTTATCAAGCCACATAAATGGTAGGCGTTTATTGGCAGCTTCGCACACTTTGTCGTAAAGCGGCTCACAAGCCAGAATGTCTTTAAATGTTTGCTCTTGAACACCAACAGGATTGTTTTCATGGGCTTCCCAGAACTGTCCTTCACCTAAACGGTCACGACTCGCACTTGGTGTTTGCATGATTTTGGCAACCTTATGATCAAGGGTGTCACTAGGGCGCTTGATTGGGCGACCGTACGGGAATATCGCTAGGCGTAGCGCAAAACCCAGGCCCATCGGGAAGTTATCAAGCAGTTCATCAAGTGACGTTTGCAATTTAAATAGTGCATCTTCAACAGCCCACTGAACTAAGGGTAGATCTTCAACTAATCGTCCATCGTCTTGGTAGCGTTTTAAGGTCGCAGACGCAAGATATAGCTGGCTGAGGAGGTCACCCAAACGAGCGGAAATTCGTTCTTTTCGTTTAAGGTTGCCGCCCAGGGTTGCCATTGCTAAATCCGACAGCAACGCCAAGTTAGCACTGAATCGATTCATATGTTGATAGTAGCGTTCAGTTTGATCTGTATAAGGCGAGTTCGAGAAGCGGCTAGAAGTTAAGCCAAGCCACACACTTTTTACAAAGTTGCTTGTCGTAAATCCAATATGCCCAAACAGTGCAGAGTCAAAGTTATCAAGACCTTGGGTAGTATCTGGGTCAAAAGCAGCTTCCATTTCAGCGAGTACATAGGGGTGACAACGAATCGCACCTTGTCCATAAATGATCATGGAGCGAGTGAGAATATTTGCACCTTCAACCGTAATGGCAATGGGAGCGGCTTGATAGCCACGGCCGAGATAGTTATTAGGGCCAAGGCAGACACCTTTACCACCATGAATATCCATCGCGTCGATAACGCATCGTTGCATTCTGTCGGTTAAGTGATACTTAACGATGGCAGAAATTACCGAAGGCTTTTCACCTAAATCAATTCCTGTGGTCGTTAACGAAGTCACTGCATCCATTAGGTAAGCATTGCCGCCAATACGAGCCATTGGCTCTTCAATACCTTCAAGCTTACCGATGGGGAGTTTAAATTGACGACGGATACGGGCATAAGCACCCGTGGCCAGCGCAGAAGTTTTAACGCCGCCAGCTGAATTTGAGGGTAGGGTAATGCCGCGACCTACAGATAAACATTCAACAAGCATACGCCAACCTTGCCCTGCCATTTCTGGACCACCAATAATGAAGCTAAGTGGAACAAACACTTCATTGCCTCGTGTTGGGCCATTTTGGAACATGCAATTTAATGGGAAATGGCGACGACCCGTGTCGACACCTTCAATATCGGTTGGAATGAGAGCGCAGGTAATGCCTAAGTCTTTTTCTGAGCCTAGGAGCTGATCCGGATCTTGCAGTTTGAATGCTAAACCTAGCACGGTCGCAACAGGAGCAAGCGTGATGTAACGCTTGTTCCAAGTCAGCTTCATGCCAAGAACTTCTTCACCTTGCCATTCGCCCTTACAAACAATTCCAAAGTCTGGAATAGCGCCGGCATCACTTCCTGCTTCAGGGCTAGTTAACGCAAAACAGGGGACTTCTAGACCCTTTGCAAGCCTTGGTAAGTAATGGTCTTGCTGCTCTGGCGTACCATAGTGTTGAAGGAGTTCGCCTGGGCCTAAGGAATTCGGTACACCGACCGTTGAAGCGAGTTCACTACTTACGCCAGCTAGTTTTTGTAGCACACGAGATTGTGCATAAGCCGAGTATTCAAGACCACCATACTTTTTCTTAATGATCATGGCGAAGAAGCCATTGTCTTTTAGGTATTGCCAAACATCAGCTGGTAGATCGGCGAGTTCGTGAGACACTTGGTGCTGGCTAAGCATACGGCATACTTCTTCTACTGGTCCGTCTAAAAATGCTTGTTCTTCAGCACTAAGGCGTGAAACTGGATAGTTGTGAAGCTTTTTCCAGTTTGGATTTCCCGCAAAGAGGTCGGCTTCCCACCAAGTGGTACCGGCTTCAATCGCTTCTTTTTCTGTGCTCGACATTTCAGGCATGATGCCTTTGTACATCTTTAACAGTGGGCGAGTAATAACGCTCTGCCTAAAGCTATTGATATTAAGCGGTAGTGCAATGGCCAAGAATACAATCCATGAAGCAACGCCCACGACATCGAGTGCTGCACCAAAGGCCATGACGATTGCCGCTACGATTGTTGTGGTCAGCAATGAAATTTGTAAGTAGGACATTGTCCCTAAAACTAATATCATTGCGACGATCCAAAGTAGGCTAGTCACTATATTTCTCCCTTTCTGTTTACTGTTTACATCCTTTACAAATGGGTCGATCATGATCACAGAATGCGCTTGTGGTCAGACCTGTCTCTCATAAAACTTAAACCCTAGCGCCAAGCAATACAAGTATTTTTCAAACAATTGTTTAAATTATTTGTGACCCGGCTTCGTTCCCCTCTATTACAGGTTTAGATACAATAGAGATATTCAATTAGTTACGAGTAAATAAGTATGTGTGAGTTGCTGGCGATGAGTGCAAATGTGCCAACAGATATTGTTTTCAGTTTTACTGGCTTAGTGCAGCGTGGTGGGGTAACTGGCCCCCATGTTGATGGCTGGGGTATAACGTTTTATGAAGGCAAAGGAAGCCGTACTTTTAAGGATGCGATTCAAAGCAGCCAATCTCATGTCGCGAAATTGATACAGTCGTACCCGATTAAAAGCGAAGTGGTGGTGAGCCATATACGACAAGCAAATCGTGGCTGTGTCTCTCTTGAAAATACCCACCCGTTCACTCGAGAACTCTGGGGGCGATATTGGACGTATGCTCACAATGGCCAGCTAAGTGATTACCAACAGAAGTTCGTTGTATCGCGATATCAACCCGTTGGTGATACCGATAGTGAATTGGCATTTTGCTGGATTTTAGAACAAGTGGTGATGAAGTTTGGTGAGACAGAGCCGGGTGATTTAATGGCTGTCTATCGATTTATTGCAAAGTTGGCTGAAGAGATCCGTGAGCTTGGGATATTTAATATGATCCTGAGTGATGGTGATCACTTGATGAATTTTTGCAGCAATAATTTATGCTACATCACTCGAAAGGCGCCGTTTGGGAAGGCAAAATTGATCGATACTGATGTGGTGATTGATTTTGACAAAGAAACAACGCCTAATGATGTTGTCACTGTGATCGCCACTCGCCCATTAACTGATAATGAAGAGTGGCACATATTAAAACCTGGGGAATGGAAGCTATTTCGCCAGGGCTGTTTGTTGCTCGAGGGCTAAGAACTTGTAGCTTCGCAGTGTCATGTCGAGTTGTTTATCACCTTTCTCGAAATGGCTTAATCGAATGGGTAAATAACCTAAATCAGGCGCCATCCAGAAATAGGTATGGCGTTTTTTACTTTTGCGCACGACCTCAAGCTTGATGGTATCGTAGCTGCCACTTTCTAATTTCATAACCTCTTGGCCAAGAATTTTAAACTTATAGTTTTCTACTTGGTTTTCTTCGACCATTTTATAGGTTAACTCTTTACGGTTATTTTGTAGATCAATCCTGATTTGCAGTTGGGTCATGAGAGGATCAAGTAAATCATTATCGTATTCAATTTTTGCTTTTTCGTCTTTGTATCGGGTATGAACGATATTTTCAGAGCGTATGAAGGCTGCTTGTTCGCGGTAGTCTGGCCCAGTCCCTTTACGGTGATGTAAAAATCGAAACGGTGTGAGTTTATTGTCTTCTATTGTGAATTCACTGACGACTTTACGTTTATCTGAGAGTAATAAAAAACTGAGGCTACTTTTAAATTTAAATGTATAGGTATTTCCTTCTGGCGCGGGAAAATCATACTTGGCCTTACCTAAACCGATACTGCCGTAATCAACATTATATTCAGCAGTAAACGGTGTTGTTGCTGCAATTATAGGTTTGAGTTTTTTTTGAGTTAAATCTATACCAGTTTCAATTGGGTTTTGTAATTCATTTGTGTTTGCCCAACCGAATGTTGGTACCAAAGCTAGAAAAAGTAATGAATAAAACTTCAATGGCTTCTCCTTAAGGGATTTTATTAAAAAGGGATCGACATAACCAGTGTCGCAATATCAGGGCGCCACTCATACTCAGACAAACTAATTTTACCTTTGTTCACTTTAATCCCTTCTTCTCTAAGACGGCTTTGTTGCAACTGATATCCTTCGCTTCCATATTTAAACGAAATCTTTCCTTGGCTATTAATGACCCTGTGCCAGGGCAGCTGCATGTGCTGCGGCGCTAATTTGAGTGCTCTTGATACATATCGAGCGCGACCAGGTAAACCTGCCAAATCAGCGACTTTGCCGTAGTTAATGACAGCTCCTTCTGGGATCATAGCAACAATAAACCATATTTTGTTTAAGGCCGATGGGACTTCGGTTGGCTCTTTCATGGTGTCTGTAATTTCTTGAACAATTATTGTTATCCTAGCATTGCTTATAAAAGAGTGACAGAGGGTAAGGCACTTTGCGTTTGCAGGGCATTGCGGCATAATAGCGCGCTTTCATGACTCTAAAAGAGCTAGTTTGTAATGGCAGTGCTAGAAATATTAACTTTACCTGATCCTCGCTTAAAACGTGTGGCCCAACCCGTCATCGATGTCAGTAAGGTGCAATCCTTTATTGATGATTTAATTGAAACCATGTACCACACTGAAGATGGCATCGGATTAGCCGCCACACAGGTTGGAAGTGAGCATGCAATTATTGTGATTGATATTTCTGAGAATAGAGATAATCCACAAGTTCTGATTAATCCTGAAATCATTGCTAGTCATGGGGATTATGTGGGCGAGGAAGGGTGTTTATCTATCCCAGGTTATCGAGCTAAAGTTGAGCGTAGTGAATCTGTAACCGTTACCGCGTTGAACCGAGATGGACAAAAGATTGAAATCCAAACCGATGAGTTTTTGGCTATCGTGTTACAACATGAAATTGATCATCTTCAGGGGCGAGTATTCATTGACCACCTATCTAAGTTAAAGCAACAAATGGCGCTGAAGAAAGTAAAGAAAACACTGAAGCAATGATGCCATGTGTGTTTCGATACACCCAGCAATTATCCGTAAATTCAAAGCTCAGTAAAAAAGGAGCATACAATGCCACCGATTTATATTTTGCATGAAAATAGCGAATGGATTGTGCCATTGCATGAAGCTTTTAAACAACGTCAAGAATCAGCAAAAGAGATGTTTCTTGATCAAGGGGTGGTGGATTTAGCGGCAATACCGCCTGAAGGCATTTTTTATAATAGGATGAGTGCGTCATCGCATACGAGAGGTCATCGATATGCGCCTGAGCTTACGCGTAGTGTGTTGACTTGGCTTGAGTCTCACGGGCGCCGAGTGATCAACAATAGCCGTGCTCTATATTTTGAGGTTTGCAAAGTATCTCAATATGCTGCACTTGAATCTTGCGGTATAAATACCCCTAGAACCATTGTTGCTGTGGGCAAAACACAAGTTATAGAAGCCGCAGAATGCTTTGCCGGTGAGCCATTTATTTTGAAACCCAATCGAGGGGGAAAAGGCTTAGGAGTACAATTATTTAAAAGTATTAATGAGTTGAAAGACTATTTAGTTTGTGAGGATTATGAAGCACCACTTGATGGTACTTGGTTAGTGCAAGCCTATGTTCACGCAGCAGAAAATCACATCACCCGTTGTGAATTTGTTGGGGGGAAATTTGTTTACAGTGTCAATGTCAACACGGAGCAAGGCTTTGAGTTGTGTCCAGCTGATAGTTGTCAAATTAGTGAGCAAGTTTGCCCTGCGACGGCGCCAAGTCATAAATTTAACATCAGTCATGAATTTGATCGTCATGAAATCATCACTAGATATGAAACGTTTTTACAAAAAAATCAGATTGAAATTGCGGGTATTGAACTGATTAAAGATATTCATGGGCAGCTCTACACTTACGATGTCAATACGAATACGAATTACAATCGTAGAGCCGAGTTAGAGGGGGGAGTCCCGCTGACAGGTATGGACGCTATCGCAGAGTTTCTTATTCAAACTCGAGATGCGCAATATAAAACCTAATTTAACGCTCACGAAGCAAGATCAATGTGTAATTGATATGATGAAATGAAAAAAAGCCAGCATGAAAGCTGGCTTTTTCCGACTTAAAAGAAACGCTTTGAAACCGAGTTTACGGATTACTCACTGATTATCCGAATTGGTTCATCGTGTTGTCTTTACCCGATGCTTTTAATGCTTGGTCACCAGAGAAGTACTCTTTGTGATCATCACCGATATCAGAACCTGCCATGTTTTGGTGCTTCACGCAGGCAATGCCTTGGCGAATTTCTTTACGTTGTACATTTGCAACGTAGCCCAGCATTCCTTGGTCACCAAAGTACTCTTTCGCGAGGTTGTCGGTAGACAATGCAGCGGTATGGTACGTAGGTAGCGTAATCAGATGATGGAAAATACCTGCTTCACGTGCCGCATCGGCTTGGAAGGTGCGGATCTTTTCATCTGCTAAAGCAGCAAGCTCTGTTTCATCATAATCAACGCTCATTAAGTTGTCGCGGTTGTAACCTGAAACATCTTGACCCGCCTCATCCATTGCATCAAATACCTGTTGACGGAAGTTGAGTGTCCAGTTAAATGATGGTGAGTTGTTGTAGACCAACTTCGCGTTAGGCACGGTTTCACGGATTGCGTTGACCATTGCGCCAATTTGACCAATATGGGGCTTCTCTGTTTCAATCCAAATGAGGTCCGCACCATTTTGTAATGAGGTAATGCAATCTAGGATACAGCGTTGTTCGCCTGTGCCCTTACGGAATTGGAATAGACCATTCGGTAGACGGGCTGGCTTCACAAGCTTTCCATTTTGAACGAGTGTGACGTCGCCATTTTGCAGTTGTTCTGGTGCAACCTCTTCCACATCAAGGAAAGAGTTGTACTGATCGCCTAAATCCCCAGCAGTTTGCGTCATCGCAATTTTCTGTGTGAGGCCTGCACCGAGTGAATCGGTACGTGCAACGATAACGCCATCATCAACACCAAGTTCTAAGAATGCATAGCGAACGGCATTAATTTTTGAAAGGAACTCTGCATGCGGCACGGTGACTTTACCGTCTTGGTGACCACATTGTTTTACGTCTGACACTTGGTTTTCAATTTGAATACAACACGCTCCGGCTTCAATCATTTGTTTTGCCATGAGGTAGGTTGCTTCTTCGTTACCGAAGCCTGCATCAATGTCAGCAATAATCGGTACGACGTGTGTTTCAAAGTTATCAATTTTACTTTGTACTGCGGATTTTTCTTCTGCAGTAGTTGCGCTATCTAACGCTCTAAATAGTCCGCCTAACTCTCGAGCGTCGGCTTGACGCAGGAACGTATATAGCTCTGCAATCAATGAGGCGACAGCAGTTTTCTCATGCATTGACTGATCTGGAAGTGGGCCAAATTCTGAGCGAAGCGCTGCGATCATCCAACCCGACAAGTATAAGTAACGACGTTTCGTTGTGAGAAGGTGCTTTTTAATAGAGATCATTTTTTGCTGACCGATAAATCCATGCCAACAACCTAATGACTGCGTATATTTTGATGAGTCTGCATCATACTCAGCCATATCTTCACGCATGATCTTCGCGGTATATTTTGCGATATCTAAGCCAGTTTGAAACTGGTTTTGCAGTCGCATGCGGGCAACAGACTCTGAGCTGATGGCATTCCAAGCTGAACCTTGAGTCTCTAGTAAGGTAGCTGCTTCATCAATGTATTTAGTATAAGTAGTCATAGTTAATCCCTTCTACGAAATAATGGTACGCGACATTTGATTACCTGATAAATAGTAGTAATAATGAACGTAATTAATCTAATTTATACTTTCTATCTTCGGTATTTATCCTATGAATATGTCTCGTATCGACTTGAATCTATTGGTATATCTTGATGTTTTACTTCGTGAAAAAAATGTTACAAGAGCAGCAGACAAATTAGGCATTAGTCAGCCCGCAATGAGTAACGGGTTGAAAAGGCTAAGAAATTTGTTTGATGACCCTTTGTTGATTCGCACAAGTAATGGAATGACACCGACAGAGCGTGCACAAGAGTTGGAACCCCAGGTCCGCCAATTGCTTGTAGGTATTGAAAAGGCGGTACAACCGCGCACAGAATTCGATGCTGTGAACAGTAATCGAGTGTTCCGCATGATGGCAAGTGACTATGCCGAAGCCACGTTGATCCCACCGCTCATCACTAAACTTCGAGAGCGGGCACCGAATATTATACTCGACATCATGACGCCAAGCGATGTTAGCTTCCCCGATGTAGAACAAGGTCGGGTCGATATGGTGATCAATAGATTTGACAGTATCCCTTTGTCTTTTCACCAAAAAGTTTTGTGGAGCGATGATTTTAGCTGTGTTATCAGTGATCATAATCCAGTATTAAATAAGTTTAATTTAGAAGGTTATTTATCAGCACATCATGTTTGGGTGAGTAAAACTGGTATGGGGGTCGGGGTTGGGATGGATCCAAGTGATGTGCAGCGACTTGGTTGGGTTGATGATGCATTAGATAAAATCGGTGCTAAGCGGCACATCACGGTATTCACTCGACATTATCAACAGGCTTGCTTACTGGCACAGCGGCAAGATTTGATAGCAACTGTCCCCTCCAAAATGGCTAAACAGCAGCAGCACCGTGAAGGTGTCAAGATTGTCCCACCGCCATTTGAAATTAAACCGATTAAATTAACCATGGCTTGGAGTCCACTCTACCAACATGATCCGGCCCATAAATGGATGAGACAGCAGATTAATGAAACGGCCATTGAGATAGATCAGGCCATCGCTTAGAGTAGGTGTTGTTTGTTTTATGAACTGATATTTGTTTTGTGAATGATGTCAATAAACACTATAAATTGGCTAAATGTAAAATGGTTAGGCTAGGCTAGGTTGATAACTTTTATCGGCCTTAGCGTAAAATATTAGCTATAGCTAACTGTTATAACTTATATTTTTCAAGTAATTAGCACCATGAAAAGGGACAAGGATATGACTTCAAGAGTTCAAGTAGGTGGTTTACAAGTCGCAAGTAGTCTTTGGCAATTAATCGAAGATAAGGTTGCACCTGGTACCGGCGTTAGCTCGGCAGACTTTTGGCAAGCTTTTGAAAATATTGTCGAAGAGTTAGGTCCCAAAAACAAAGCATTACTTGCAAAGCGTGAACAGTTACAAAAGCAAATTGATCAATGGCATACCGAGCGTAAAGAGCAGCCACACAATGCCGAAGCATATAAACAATTTTTATATGACATTGGTTATCTTGTGCCTGAGGGTGAAGCTTTTTCGGTGACGACACAAAATGTTGATGAGGAAATCAAAGTGCAAGCTGGGCCGCAACTCGTCGTCCCGGTGAAAAATGCACGTTTTAGTTTAAACGCTGCGAACGCTAGGTGGGGGAGTTTGTACGATGCCCTTTACGGAACCGATGCAATTAGCGATACCGAAGGTGCCGAATTAACAGCTGGTTATAACCCGGTTCGCGGTAATAAGGTGATTGCATTTGCAAAACAACACCTTGACTGTGTTGCGGCGCTTGAATCTGGGAGTCATGCTCAAGCGGTTAACTACAAAGTTGTTGATTGTCGCCTTGTGATTACGTTAGCGGATGGTACTGAAACGACGCTTGCAACGCCTCAAAAATTTGTTGGCTTTAAAGGCGAAGCTTCCGAACCCCACGCTGTTCTTCTGAAAAACAATGGTTTGCATGTAGAAATCCAAATTGATAATCAACATCCAATTGGTAAAACAGATGCTGCTGGCGTAAAAGATCTGTTAGTAGAAGCAGCGGTCACCACGATTATGGATTGTGAAGATTCTGTCGCTGTTGTTGATGCTGAAGATAAAGTTGAAATTTACAGCAATTGGCTCGGGTTAATGCAGGGTAATTTAAGTGCTGAGTTCCAAAAAGGTGGCAAAACACTACTTCGCGAGCTAAATGATGATCGCAAGTATCAGTCTCCTATCGGTGATGAATTCATACTTCCAGGTCGAAGTTTATTATTTAACCGTAATGTCGGTCATTTAATGACAATCGATGCCGTGCTTGATAAAAATGGCAATGAGGTTCCGGAAGGTTTCCTTGATGGCATGGTGACTGTACTTGCTGCTATACACGATCTTAAAGGGAATAATAATCAACGTAGTAATAGTCGCGCTGGTTCAGTCAATATCGTGAAACCTAAGATGCATGGACCTGAGGAAGTAGAACTCACTTGTGAGTTATTTGCTCGCATTGAAGATGCTCTGAGCTTAAATCGAAATACCATTAAAGTTGGTATTATGGATGAAGAACGTCGTACAACCGTGAATTTGAAAGAGTGTATACGTGTCGCGAAAGAGCGAGTTGTATTTATCAACACAGGTTTCCTGGATAGAACTGGTGACGAAATTCATACTTCGATGCTAGCCGGTCCTTTTGTTGCAAAATCTCAAATGAAACAACAAGCTTGGATTAAAGCATACGAAGATTGGAACGTAGATATTGGTCTCGAATGTGGCTTAAGTGGTGTTGCACAGATTGGTAAGGGGATGTGGCCAATGCCAGACGAAATGGCGGCGATGTTAGAGCAGAAGTCGGGTCATCCTAAAGCCGGTGCTAATACTGCGTGGGTTCCTTCACCCAATGGAGCTACATTACACTCGATCCACTATCACCAAATCAATGTTTTTCAAACGCAAGAGGCGATCAAAAAACGAGCGCGAGCTAGTCTAGATGATATCCTCAACATTCCGTTAGAAACCTCGCCAGAGTCGTTAACATCAGAGCAAATTAAGTTTGAACTGGACAATAATTCTCAAGGAATTTTGGGCTACGTGGTTCGTTGGATTGATCATGGTGTTGGTTGTTCCAAAGTGCCTGATATTAATAATGTCGGATTGATGGAAGATCGTGCAACCCTAAGAATTTCTTCTCAACATATTGCTAATTGGTTAGAACATGGGGTCTGTACTGAAGCGCAAGTGATGGAAGCAATGAAACGAATGGCTGCCGTGGTGGATGGCCAGAATGCGTTTGACCCAGAGTATAGGGCGATGGCCCCTAGTTTTGATGGCATTGCGTTTAAAGCCGCTTGTGATTTAATCTTTAAGGGTAAAGAACAGCCTTCAGGTTATACCGAACCTTTGCTGCATGCTTACCGTAAGCAAGCTAAATTGCAAAGTTAACCTTTAGTATCGTGTTCTGATTAAATCAGAACTTACATTTAAATAGCCGGAGTAACCTCCGGCTTTTTGTTGTTCGCGATGTAGCGCATTGCATTATTTTCGTAGTACAACGTGCGTGTTGTGATGCGAGACGGTTTTTGGCATTTATTTTGTGTGATGAAGATCTAGACAAGCATTTAAAATCAGAATACTCTCTATCTAGAGTATTTGCTCTATTTGGGTAAGGCAAAGCATTAGTGGAGAGATCAATGGAACAACAATCAGAAATTACTGCGCATGAAACTGAACCAGAGCGAGATCAACTGCTAGAAGCGGCTCAGCAGATTCAGGTCGATGGTACAGACGTTATTATTGAAGGTAAGGGAAAAGATACCATCGTGATGATCCACGGTTGGCCAGATACGTTTCGAATATGGGACAAGCAAGTTGAAGCCTTGCAAGACCAATACCGCTGCGTTCGCTTTACTTTACCAGGCTACGATAAAAATTCGCCAAGAGCGTTCTATAGCTTAGAGCAACTTGTAGATAAAATTAACAAAATAGTCGATGCAGTAAGTGAGGGTGACCCCGTTACTTTGTTGTTGCATGACTGGGGCTGCTTCTTTGGTTATCAATTTTATATGCGATACCCAGAGAAAGTATCAAAAATCATAGGCGTGGACATTGGTGATGCAGGCTCCAAAGAGCATGTTTTGAGTGCCAAAGTTAAAGCCTTTATGTTTGGTTATCAAATGTGGTTGGCAACGGCATGGAAGATTGGCGGGCCCATTGGTGATGCTATGACGCGTAAGATGGCGAAGATTTTAAAAGCACCTGGTGACATCGAGAGTATTACGTCTTCAATGACCTATTCTTATTATTGGAAGTGGAGTAATACATTAACTGGTAGACCGTTAGGCAATTTACCCTTGGATATTCAATGTCCATTTTTGTTTATGTACGGCGAGAATAAGCCGGGTATGTTTCATTCCAAATCATGGGAAGAACGCATTTCCGCAACTCCAGGAAATAGAGTTGTACCATTTGCGACGCGTCATTGGGTGATGACAGAGGCAAAAGACGAATTTAACCATACCTTGCTAGATTGGCTTCAAGAATTTAAAAATCCCTTACATCAAGCGAGTTAGCCCAAACAACTCGTCTTTTATAGTATTCAACTTTATTATGTGCATGAAAAAGCCAGTCAAAATGACTGGCTTTTTTGGTACTCATTATTGCGCTATTTAAGATTGTGCGTCTTTATATTCACGACCATAGTAGCTGTCGAGTAGAATTTGTTTCAATTCACTCATGAGTGGGAAGCGTGGATTTGCACCAGTACATTGGTCATCAAACGCATCTTCTGCTAATTCATCAAGTTTTGCCAAAAAGTCTGCTTCGTTGACTCCTGCTGCTTGGATAGACGCTGGTATGCCAATCGCCGCCTTGAGTTCATCAATTTTTTCAAGGAGTTTCTCGACTTTTTCCGCATCAGTAGTTCCACCTAGTTTTAATGAGTCAGCGATAGCCGCATATCGGCAAAGTGCCTGTGGGCGATCATACTGGCTAAATGCAGCTTGTTTGGTTGGGATATCTGTAGCATTAAAGCGAATGACGTTACTAATCAATAGTGCATTAGCTAGACCGTGCGCTAAATGGAACTCTGCGCCAAGTTTGTGAGCCATCGAGTGACAGATGCCTAAGAAAGCGTTTGCGAACGCAATTCCGGCAATAGTTGCACCATTGTGCACTTTTTCACGGGCAATTGGTGCGCTAGCGCCTAGTTCATATGAATCAGGTAAGTATTTAAATAATAAGTCTAAAGCTTGTAATGCTTGACCATCACTATATTCATTTGCCATAACACTGACATAAGCTTCTAGGGCGTGAGTAATTGCATCAATGCCGCCAAATGCCGTTAATGATTTCGGCATATCCATCACCAAATTTGGATCTACAATCGCCATATTGGGCGTTAATTGATAATCGGCAATTGGGTACTTCATACCGGTTTGTTCATCGGTAACAACTGCAAACGGTGTTACTTCGGAACCGGTTCCAGAAGTCGTTGGAATGGCAACCATTTTCGCTTTGATGCCCATTTTAGGGAATTTATAAATGCGCTTTCGAATATCCATAAAACGGAGTGCTAAATCAGCGAAATCAACTTCTGGATGTTCATACATTACCCACATGATCTTTGCGGCATCCATGGGGGAACCGCCGCCAAGTGCTATGATGACATCGGGCTGGAATCTATTTGCAACGTCAGTTCCTTTGCGTACGACTGCTAGCGTCGGATCCGCTTCGACTTCATAGAAAACTTCTGTCTCTAAACCTTGTTCCTTCAAGATTTGAATCGTTTCATCGCAGTAGCCATTGTTAAACAGGTATTTGTCAGTGACGATAAGTGCCCGTTTGTTTTCACTTAATTCTTCAAGCGCAATTGGCAAGCTGCCACGACGGAAGTAGATAGACGAAGGTAGCTTATGCCACAACATGTTTTCAGCCCTCTTAGCGACAGTTTTCTTGTTAATTAAGTGACTTGGACCTACGTTTTCAGAAATTGAATTTCCACCCCATGAGCCACAGCCCAGTGTTAAAGATGGTGCCAGTTTGAAGTTGTATAAATCACCAATTCCCCCTTGTGAGGCGGGCGTATTGATCAATATGCGAGCGGTTTTCATTCTGAAGCCAAACTCTTTTACCCGCTGCGCTTGGGTGTCTTGATCTGTGTAAAGTCCTGATGTGTGACCAATACCACCTAAGGCGACGAGCGCTTCGGCTTTGTCGACAGCTTCTTCAAAATCTTTTGCTCGATACATAGCTAACAGTGGCGATAGTTTCTCATGGGCAAATGCTTCTGCTTCGGTGAGACCACTGACTTCGCCTATTAAAACTTTTGTCCAACTCGGGACCTTGATATCGGCCATCGCTGCGATCGTGGCTGCACTTTGGCCAACGATATCTGCATTAAGACCGCCATTTTTTAATATCACATCTTGCATGGCTTGGGTTTCAAACTCGTTGAGTAGATAACCACCATGGGTAGCAAAACGCTCCCGCACTTGTTCATATATTTCATCGACAACCACCACGGCTTGCTCTGATGCGCACACCACGCCATTGTCGAATGTTTTGGACATTAATATAGAACTCACAGCACGCTTAATGTCAGCAGTTTCGTCGATTACGATTGGCGTATTACCGGCACCCACGCCAATTGCTGGTTTCCCAGAAGAGTAGGCAGCTTTGACCATTCCTGGTCCACCTGTGGCTAAGATAAGATTTACTTTATCATGGGTCATCAGTTGGTTTGAAAGCGCTACGCTTGGCTCATCGATCCAACCAATAATATCTTTGGGTGCGCCAGCAGCGATTGCAGCATCTAGAACCAGTTTAGCAGCGGTAGTTGTCGATACTTTGGCGCGTGGATGTGGTGAGAAAACGATCCCGTTGCGAGTTTTTAGGCTGATTAATGCTTTAAAGACTGCAGTGGATGTTGGGTTGGTCGTTGGTACAATGCCGCAAATGATGCCCACAGGCTCGGCAATTGTGATCGTTCCAAAGGTTTTGTCTTCTTCTAAAATACCGCAGGTTTTTTCATCTTTATATTTGTTGTAGATATACTCGGATGCAAAGTGATTTTTGATAACTTTATCTTCAATCACTCCCATGCCAGTCTCTTTACCCGCCATTTTAGCGAGTGATATCCGCGCATCAGCTGCAGCGAGTGCTGCTGCTCTAAAGATTTTATCGACTTTCTCTTGGCTAAAGCTGGCGTATTCTGCTTGTGCTTTCGCAACACGCTCCATCAATAGATCAAGTTCTTCTGCATTATTGACTGTCATTATTTAATTCCTGTTAAAAATATTTAGCGAAACGTAGGCTTGGCTAAATCTTCTTGATGTTGAAAAATTACACTTTGATGGGCAGCTTTTCCGTGATCCGCATCAAAAGAGTACGATTTGGTGTAATTATACTACACAGGTTGGGGTGAATCGTTATCTAAAATAGCATCAATAGTAAAAAATGCTGCTTTTTCCAACGTTTTCCCGTAATCCGTTTCGATACCATCGGAGAGGTTTGTTTGAAAACAATTATCCTGGTTGATTTAGCAACTAGCGAATGATTATTTGTTTATCCATTGGTTGCTATTACATTTAAGTTTTCTGAGGCGTTTGAAGTCAATTGTACTTGTGCCCTTTGTGTTTGAGAGTTGTGATGACATAGTTGGTACAAAAGGAGTCCTAGCAATTCCTATGTAGGCTTCTACACTTAATACTTAGAAACCTATTGGGTTATTCTTTATATCTGCTTTTTTCTGTGGCTAGTGGAGTACGTTGATGGCATTTAGATGTTTCAGTTCCTATTTACTCGCCTTTTTTTGTATGTTCTTTGGCTTCCATTGTGTTGCCGCCTCACAAATCGACAGTGCCAATTTATGGATAGAGGAAGAGTTTCAACCTTCGACTTTGAGTAAGTCTGCGCAAATTGCAGAAATGAATTGGTTTATTGAGGCTGCTCGGCCATACAAAGGAATGCAGATCCGCGTCGTGTCTGAAACGTTAAATACCCATGAGTATGAAGCAAATCGACTCGCAAAAGCTTTTTATCAAATTACTGGAATACACGTTGTTCATGAGTTGACAGGAGAGGATGATGTTGTAAAAAAAATGTCAGCTCAAATGCTTACCGGTCAAAACCTGTATGATGCTTATATAAGTGATAGTGACTTAATCGGCACACACTTTCGTTCCGGGAAGGTGCTTGTCTTGTCGGATTTCATGCAAGGTCAAGGCAAACAAGTCACTTTGCCGAGCTTAGATTTGAATGACTTTATTGGACTGAAATTTACTACAGGGCCCGATGGCAAGTTGTATCAATTGCCAGATCAACAATTTGCAAATTTGTATTGGTATCGACATGACTGGTTTTCAAGACCTGACTTTAAGCGGCAGTTTAAAGATTTGTATGGTTATGAATTAGGTGTTCCGCAAAACTGGCAGGCTTATGAAGATATTGCGGAGTTTTTTGGCTATCACGTGAAGACGATTGATGGTACACGAGTTTATGGTCACTATGATTATGCCAAGCCTGATCCATCAGTGGGCTGGCGCATTAGCGACGCTTGGCTTTCAATGGCTGGTGTTGGTGATATTGGTTTACCCAATGGATTGCCCGTTGATGAATGGGGGATCCGCGTGGATCAATGTCGACCTGTCGGAGCAAGTGTTGCAAGAGGAGGGGCTTTAAATAGTCCCGCTGCGAAATATGCAATGCGGAAATATATTGATTGGTTAAACAAGTTTGCACCAGAAGATTCAAAGCGCCTGACGTTCAAATCATCGTTGAAGTGGTTAAAAGGCGGGCAGGTAGCACAGCAAATATTTTGGTACACAGCTTTTGTTCCAGATGTGATTTCTTCGAACCTTGCAATTGTAAATCCTGATGGCACTCCTAAATGGCGAGTTGCACCGTCACCCGTAGGAAAGTACTGGCGCAGTGGGATGAAGTCGGGTTATCAAGATGCAGGCTCATGGACAATTTTGAAATCTACACCATTAAAAAATCAGCAAGCTGCATGGCTCTATGCACAATTTGTTGTCTCAAAAACCGTATCTTTACGTAAAACCATGATGACATTAACTCCGATTAGACGCTCAGATATTGACTCACAATTTATGACGGCTAAGGCTCCCTATCTAGGAGGACTCGTTGAGTTTTATCGTAGCAATGCACGTGATGTTTGGACGCCAACGGGAACCAATGTACCTGATTACCCCGGAATGGCGCAGTATTGGTGGCGATTTATTTCTGACATTATTTTAGGGAAATTAACGGTTGATGAAGGTATGGATCAATTGGCGAATAAGATGGATCAGCATCTATTTGAGCTGTCGCATAAGCAAGGGGTATGTTCTCCGCAACTCAACCCGATACAATCTGAGCAAATTTGGCTGGATAAACCCGGTTCGCCAAAACGTTTTGACCCCTTGAATCAACGTGGTCGAACTTTGCCCTATCAGGAGGCGATCAATGTTTGGCAGTAGTGCTTTGTTTAAAGCTTTCGTTACATTGCTGATGTTCGTTAACGTATGGGCTGCAAGCGCTTTTGCACAAAATAAACCCGTGATCCAGGTTTTAACGTATGAAGAAGCGCCGTTTGCTAAGATAAAGAATAATCATAAGCAAGGCTTTATTGTGGATTTAGTGGCAGAACTCTTCAAGAGAGCCAAGCTTGATTATCGACTCGATTTTCTACCTTTAAAAAGGATCCTAGTTACCACAAGACTCAACGAGTATTACTGCGCATTGCCCGTTGAGCGTAGTCAAGAACGAGAAGTTACCTATAAGTGGGTGAGCCCTGTTTTGGTTTCTCGCTACGGTTTATTTAGTCAAACCGATAACAAACTTCCCCTTGTTACACTTAATGACGCAAAGCCCTACGTTATAGGAAGCTTTTTAGGGAGCGGTGTTGCAGAATACTTGCAAGGACAAGGCTTTACCGTGGAGGTTACTGCGAGAAGTGAACAAAATATTCGTATGCTTCAGCATAAGCGGATTGATTTGTGGGCTGCAGAGATCGAAAGTGCCAAGCAACAAATGACAAAAAACAACGCGTCGCTGGGTAAGCCTGAATTGGTATTCTACACTTCAATTCGGGCAATGGCTTGCCATCGTTCAATTCCCGATACCGCGCTTGAAAATCTGCAATCAGCACTCACTCAAATGTATCAAGATGGGTTTATGCGCAAGCTTTATGAAAAGTACAATGTACCTTTCTAAATGAATGGGAGCTATGGTAATCAAACCACAGCTCAGCCGATAAGCGTTAGGAAAGCTGTTTTAAAATCGATGTTTCAAGAAACTTGTTAAATTCATGACCATGATGGGTTAGCATTTTTGGAAACATTGAAATAGGCGTCAAACCCGGGAAAGTGTTAATTTCATTGAGCAATATTTCATTATTATCGGTTAAGAAGAAATCAATTCTTGATAAGTGGCGGAGCTTCATACCTTTAAATACCTTGATGGCATACTGGCGTATTTTGTCTGAAATCACGGCATCGAGATTTGGCGCTTCGACATGTGTCTCTGCGTGGCTATCGGCCGCGTATTTTTCATCAAAAGTATAGAAAGTATTTGATGGGCAAACGATTTCCCCTGGCTTGGTAGCAATGATTTCGCCTTCATACTCGTACACAGCAACTTCTAATTCTCTTGCCAGTATGGTTTTTTCAACTACGACATAAGGTGAATAACTAAAGGCTTGTTGCAGCACAGTTTCAATGTCTTCAACGGCATCGACTTTATAGCAACCGACAGAGGAACCTTGAGAGGCTGCTTTCACAAATATTGAACCCCATTGTGACAATGCTTGAGTTGCTTTCTCAACTGAAGCTTGCGAGTTCTCATCGAGAAAAATAAATGGCGTGTTAGGGATATCAAGTAAATCGAACCACATTTTTGCGGTTATCTTATTGAAACAATTAGCACTCGCCTCAGCATTACATCCAAAGTAGGGCAGTTTAACTAATTCCAAGTAAGATTGAATATCTCCAGTTTCACCGGGATAACCGTGAATACAAGGGATAACATAGTCAAGAATTTGCTCACGCCCATCAGCAAATCGAATTGCGCCAGCATTTGTCAGTTCGCAACAGTGACCATCATCAGTTTTGTATTGACCTTCAGCATCGAGAATTAGTTTATGGACTTGGAATTGAGGCGAATTTGCTAAGGAGCTTTCGAAGTATTTTGCAGAAAGCAGTGAAATATCGTGTTCATCACTACCACCGCCGCATAACAACAATAGATTAATCGCGCTCATCTGTACTCCATGCAATGAATGAATTTTGAATCTGGATACTAGTTTAATGAGATTGGAGTTGACTGCAAGCGAGGTTCAGCTAGACGCCTGATTTATCGTCAACTTTATTCAGAAGAGTCTGTTTTGTCAGACTCTTTTTCTGACGATGATTGTTGCTGAGCTTTTTCTTTGTTCGCTTCATGCATTTCTTTTGCTTTCTTGTTTGGATCTTGTTGACCAAACTGTGGCAATTTAAATCGGGCGGAATATTTTAATACCGCTAAATTGCTAACAATCACGCCAATGACTAGCGCAATGATTAAACCGACTTCAAAATTAGACATGTGATTATTCCCTTAATGTTTGAAGTCGATATGTTAGCGAAAAAAGTTAATCAACGGCTAAACGTTGCTCACATTTACGGATATCTTCTGGTGTGTCGACTTCGGGGGAGTCAAATGCACTGATCGCAACTTTGATATTGTGACCATGCTCTATCGCTCTTAGCTGTTCTAACTTTTCGATATCTTCTAATCGACCAAGTGGTAGTTTGGCAAATGTTCTTACAAATTCTCGGGTGTAAGCATAGACACCAAGATGTTTGTAAACAGGGTGTTCATTACTATCACGACCAAATGGAATACGAGCGCGCGAGAAATATAGTGCGTTGAACTCGTTATCAAACACCATTTTGACATGCTTGGGATCATCCAGCTCTTCTTGCTCTGTAATTTCAAACCCTAACGTCGCCATGCCAAATTCGCCAGGATGGCGGTTAAAAAGTGTAATCACTTGCTCAATCGAAATTGGATCAATTAAGGGTTGGTCGCCTTGTAGATTTATGACTAAGTCTTCATCAGCTAAACCGAGCTGAGTCACAGCGTCTTCAATGCGATCAGTCCCAGATGCAGCTTCTGCGGAAGTCATGACCACATTGCCACCAAAGGCTTCAACGGCACTTTTGATTCGATCGTCGTCTGTAGCGACATAGATAGCTTCTAAGCCCTTAGCTAAACTCGCACGTTCGTATACGTGCTGGATCATGGGCTTACCGTTAATCGGTGCTAAAGGCTTGCCTGGAAAACGGCTAGAGCCGTAACGAGCCGGGATTAACAGAGTTACTTTCATTTAAATATCCTATCTATTTGCACTGGACTTGATCTGTGATGTCGATTGAATAGGCGCTCTGCAGATCACAAAGCGCCTACGATCTTTGTTGCTTGTAAAAGCAATAAGATTTAGATGCGGCGGAATAGTTTCGTTAACATCTCGTCTGTTACTTTCTCTTCCCAGCCTTCACCGTAGACATTGTCCCATAAAGGACCCATGCTCTTGGTAACTGCGACCATTTTAGCAATAGTTTCATCTGGGAGATCTTTACAGATGTTTTTTGGTAGCGTGATGTTATGAATTTCCATCATCTTACGGAATTCAGCCACACCTTCAGGGTAGAACTCTTCAAGAACATCAAACGCTAAGCAGTTGCCTATACCGTGGTGATAGCCAAGTACGTAACCTAAACCATATGAAACAGCGTGACATGCACCGACTTGGCTGTATGCGATACTCATACCACCCATATAGGAAGCCATCATCAGTTTGTCATCTTTCTCAGGATGGTTGTCTAGATAAACTTCACGGCACAAGTCCATCGACTTTTCAGCAAATGCTTTAGCAAATTCATTGAGGTAAGTGCCTTCGAGTGATTCAACGCAGTGGATGTAACAATCCATACCGGTGTAGAACCACTGATCTGTTGGCACGCCGGCAATGAGCTCTGAGTCCATAATGATTTGATCAAATACAGTGTAATCAGAGTTCAAACCAAGTTTACGGACTGGGCCGCATAGGACTGCAGTGCGTGATGCCTCTGCACCAGTTCCCGAAACCGTAGGAATACCAATATGGTGGATCGCTGGGTTTTTAATTAAATCCCAACCTTGATACATGGCAGAGCCACCAGGATTGGTAAGCATCAAAGAAACCGCTTTGGCTAGGTCAAGTGTTGACCCGCCGCCTAGACCGACCACACTTACAGGTTGCTTACCAGCAAACTCTTGCACCTGAACGGTTAAGTCATCAACTTGCTGGGTCGTTGGTTCATCATCAACGTTCACCCAAATGACTAAGTCATGATCTTTAGCGGGTACGCGTTGTCCAAGTGGTTTGTCTTGATGGACATCATCGACAAGAAATACGACAAAATCATCGGTTGCTTTGCGTTCTTCTGCGAGTACTTCATCGAGTTGAGCAAAAGAGCCACGACCAAAAATCATTTTTGGTACGCACTTAAAATTCTTGAAACTCATTACAATATTCTCCGGTGGAATTATTGGCCAAATGCTTTTTTAATATTGGCAATACGTTCTGCAATTTGTTCTTCTGTCCATGACAGTTTGATTAGCATTGAGATTGTTCGACTCATGATGGCATCAGATTTTGGAACTGAAACCTTTGTATAGTCGGGTCTATCTTTAATTAGGGTAATCGGTAAATCAGCAGGTGATTTTAACTCTTGAATGTGCTTCCAGTTACTGAGGTAATGCCAATTGTTGACATACCAGTAAAAACAACCATCTACGCCGTTTTCTGCAAGCTTTTTGTTAATCTCTACCGTTCGCTCTTCTGTTGGCATCATGAATGTTAAGAAGCCAGCCGAATCCCCTTCAGGATCGGGGATTTCTCGGAAAGAAACTTCGTCAATATCAGCCATTGCGTTTTTGATTGCTGTTTTGTTTTTGCGCTGTATATCGATGATCTTATCGAGTTTGCGAAGCTGGGCCAAACCCATTGCGGCATTCATTTCTGAAATACGGAAGTTTAATCCCATTATTGGATGATCTTCTGCGCCACGATCGTTGCCAATGTGGTCATGGCCATGATCGGAGTACATGTGCGCATGGTTATAGATTGTTTCGTCGTTGGTGATGACTGCACCGCCTTCACCACAAGTAATTGTTTTTACGGAATCAAATGAATAACAACCTACATGGCCAATCGTGCCAAGTGCCTGACCTTTATAGCTACCGCCAATGGCCTGGCATGCGTCTTCAAGAATCACCAAGTTATGCTTTTCGCAAATGGCTTTGATTTCGTCCATTTTAGCCATTGAACCACACATGTGAACGAGGTTAATGGCCTTGGTTTTCGGTGTGATTGCTGCTTCAATCCCTTCAGGAGATAGGCAAAGAGTCTCATCAATTTCGGCAAATACCGGCACGGCACCAGCCATAAAAACAGCTTCTACAGATGCGACAAAAGTAAATGGTGGCACAATAACTTCATCGCCTGCGCCTATGCCAGCAGCTGCCATTGCCGTTTGTAATGCAGCAGTGCCGCTAGAAACTAAGTGAGCATGTTTTGCGTTCATTTTTTCACAAAGCAATGCTTCCATATCGCGGGTTTTCCAGCGATCGTTACGCATGTGGTCAAAGTTGTAACGGAAGGTAAAACCATTCTCCATTACGTCAGCAACTTCCTGCTTTTCTTCAGGACCAAATAATTCAAAACCAGGCATGCAAGTATTCTCCTTTGATTCGCCAGCGGTTCGTTCGCGGCTATAAGATTAACTGACGGATTATAACTGGCTTTTAAGCATTGGGGCGATGATTAATTGGTATTTTTGAGGGTAAACACGTGCCCGTAGCTGTGAAGCGGTTGCTATTTAGGCGGATTGAGTTGGTTGACGGGATCAGTTTGGGGCGGTATAGGCGTTTGTATGTCTGTGACCGAAACAAACGCCTAGATGTTATTTGAAAATGGTTAGGTGTTGTTGGATTGCCAATTTCCAATGTCGGTGGTTACATCGAGGTCTTTGAGCAAACCATTCTTAATACTATAAATCCAACCATGGACATGAACATCTTGTCCACGTTGCCATGCATCTTTGAGGATAGAGGTGTTACAAACATTGGCGACTTGTTCAACGACATTAAGTTCACATAACTTATTAAAGCGTTCTGCTTCATCAAGCTTATTGAGTTCAACATGATGAAAGCGATAGATATCCCTTAAATGGGCAAGCCAATTGTCAATTAGGCCATGGTTTTGACCATCCATGGAGGCTTTTATCCCGCCGCAACCATAATGACCAACAACCATGATATGCTTGACCTTTAAGACTTCCACAGCGTATTGAACGACTGATAAGCAATTGAGGTCATTGTGAATTACCATGTTTGCAATGTTACGGTGTACGAAAACCTCTCCAGGCATGAGATCAACAATGTGACTTGTCGGAACCCGGCTGTCTGAACAACCTATCCACATATATTCTGGATTTTGTTGCTGTGCAAGCTGCTCAAAAAAATCCGGGGTTTCTCTATTGATTCGCTCTGCCCAGCGGCGATTGTTATCAAAAAGTGTTTTTAGTGACTTCATAATTAATTGTAATTTCGCATCTGTGCATTCGCGTAATTTGGCCAGTGTATCAGGATATCGCGTGGTCGAAATCTCCGGTGGTTTAAGGCTTTTCGCTATTTGGGGGAGTTATGAATTAACATTAGCTAAATTTAAGCATTTATCTCAGATTAAATTGTGATGTTAAACGCTTGTCGAGCTGTTGGAGGGCGAGCCTGGCTCTCGTATTTGGGCTGGTGCGTGTGACTGGTCATGCTTTTTTTGGGGTTGAATGATTTGTTTCTTATGCCTAATTTATTGGTTGTTTGAACTTTATATACACTTTTAGTCTGGTTGCAGATCTCAAATTTGTCCATTGTCGCCCACGCCTCACGCTGGGTGATGCGTATTTGCATAATATTTTGATTGATTGGCTATTGCGGCGTAAATAATTGACCCGAATCGGCCCAACTTAGCATTAAAAAGCCGCGGTGCTGCGATTAACGAACAAGGGTGACGCGGCCACAAGAGAAGGCTAGATTTGATCTATTGAACGAAGGCGAAGAAGCGAGATAAGGGTACATAAATTGAGATTTTAGAAGCGTCGCTTAGTTTTGCAGAGTGCAATCATTTATGTGATCGAAACAATATAAGCAGTTGCGTGCGGGTAAGCAGTTTTACCCGCGTATAGAACCTTTAGCGAGCAGCCTTTAACCACTGCTCACGGTCTGTGGTTACATCGAGATCTGATAACAGTCCGTTATCAACACCATATATCCACCCATGGATCGACACATCTTGCCCTCTGGCCCAAGCATCTTGAACACTTGTGGTGCTGCTGACGTTCGCGACTTGTTCAATGACATTGAGTTCACACATTTTATTGAACTTAGCCGTGTCATCAAGCTGGTCGAGCTCCTGTTTGTGAATGCGATAAATGTCTCGTAAGTGGCCTAGCCAGTTATCGATTAAACCATGGCGCTTATCCTCGAGAGAGGCTCGAATGCCGCCACAGCCATAATGGCCGACCACCATGACATGTTTTACTTTGAGTACATCAATAGCGTATTGCAATACCGAAAGACAGTTTAAGTCTGTATGGATTACCATATTGGCAATGTTCCGGTGAACGAACACTTCACCAGGCATTAAGTCGATAATTTGATTGGATGGAACCCGACTATCAGAGCAACCAATCCACAGATATTCAGGGCTTTGTTGATTCGCTAATTGTGCAAAAAACTCTGGGTTCTCTTGGTTAACCCTTTCGGCCCAACGGCGGTTGTTGTCAAAAAGTGCTTGTAATGATTTCATAAGTTCTGATTATAACTACCTGAGAAAGTTGGCGAAATAATACTAGTGTAACAGGATTCGCATCAGTGCTGGTCTATCCAATTTACTCCTGCATGTTGTTTTACCATAAACTTAATTAAAAACCGCTTAAATTGGTTTTTTTTGCTTTACTTCGTCGTAGTAACTGCGGAAGCAAAACTTGCCACTTTCGCAACTGAGCCAATCTTCGATGACATTACCTTGGCAATCGTTCCACTGCTTTCTCATCAATATCCGTTTGAATCGATCTTTCCTAACGCGTCAAACTTGACTAAGAAACGACGCTAGTTTTAGATTCAAAACCTCCGGTTGCTCTAACGTGGCCATGTGCCCGGCACCTTGAATATGTTCGAATTGGCTGGCGTCAATGATGTCCTGCATTAAATACCCTTCGAGTACCGTGCGAACTTTATCTTCAACACCAGACAAAATCAGGCAGGGTAATGTTAGTTGCTCCGCATACTCACTGGTGTCTCTGCGACCAAAGATCATTCTACCCATTTTCACAACATCGTTAATCAGTGCTGTTGGCATATTTTTTAGTGAAAATTTAAATTGCTCAACGAGTGCGGGCTGCTGTTCGTGGGTGTGGTTGCCAAAATACAGGGCTGCGATCTGCTCAATTAACGTCGCTTCGACTGCTTGTGCATTTTTAACTTGATTGAGCATAGCCATATATTTTTCACGAGTGACTTCGGGCTCAAACGCGATGAAGGTATTAATAAGAACTAAACCATTGACTCTGGCTGGCGCTGAGAGCGCAAGTTCTGTTCCCCACATGCCCCCAACTGACTGACCAATAATTGTAAAAGTACTGATATCTATACGATCCATTAACTCAAGCATATTTTGCCCGAGATCGACCAGATTTCGACAATCCTTTGGGATTGCACCCGATTGGCCATGCGCCCAGAGATCGGGAACAATGCAACGATAATTTTTGGAGAGCTGCTCCAGTTGAGGTAGCCAACTTTTTGCACACCACAAATAGCTATGGCCAAACAAAAGCACTGGGCCTTGGCCAATATCGAGATAGCTTAACGTACTGCCAGCAATTTCATGCTGATGGCGAAACTGTTCTAAATTCATATTTGTACCGTAAAAGTTAGTCACTGATTTTCCGCGTTGCATTGTGGCTTAATTTAGCGGCTGCAACTTTGATGGGTATCTTGCTTTTTATCTTACTTGAGAGTCAATATCTGCAATGCGATATACGTACTTTTCGACGAGGTAAGGTAAGTGATCAAGAATGGACTTTTTGAGTGAAATATCGCTGTGGTAAATAATGTCTTGTAATGCTTTTGGATCAAATAGCTCTAGATAACGCGCAGAAATTGGCGCGTAACTTAAATGCCATGGCTCAGGGCTTACGCCGCTTTTACCTTTCTGATAAGGAAAGAAAAATCCGTATTGGGGGGCGTGTTCTTTTAACCAGCTCGAAAGCTTGCCACATGGGCCTGTCGCCTCATATTCGGCTGCAACCAGTTTTAAGTCTTTTTGTTTAATACGGTTTGTATCAAAAACATCGATATCCGTTCCCCAGTGATGCCGAGACCCGCCAGGGAGTGCCGACCAATTCAAAATGGCGTGCAGCAATTCATCTTGGTTTAGGCTTTTAGAGTCGAGGGGCCGACACTCAATATCGAGCAAAGGGCGTATGCCGTTGGCTTTTGCGTTGAAGATTTGCGCTTGTTTAACAAATGTTCGATGTGCTGAGCAAATTTCGATGTGGATACCTTCCAGCTGAGCTTGCCGTTGCATTGCGGTAAATGCAGCGGCGGTATCCTGCTGGAGCTGGACTCCAGCACAATCAATTAGCTGGTGGGGTTGGATCCCGTATAGGTAGCTATTTTTTATTGCGTTTCCGGACAAAGCAATTTCTCTAAAATGGACTCATAACATCGAGCCAGTACTTCCAGATCTGAAACTCTAACACACTCATTTACTTTGTGAATGGTTGCGTTGACAGGACCCAGCTCTATAACCTGAGCGCCAGTGGGGGCAATAAAGCGTCCGTCTGATGTGCCGCCAGTTGTTTGTGGGTCAGTTTCAATGCCCGTCACATCTTTAATTGCGGCTTTCGTCGCTTCAAGCAACGGGCCTTCACCAGTCAAAAAGGGCAGGCCATTAAACACCCAATCAATATCGTACTCCAGGCCATGGGCGTCTAGAATATTCAAAACTCGTTCGATTAACTGCTCTGCAGTAACTTCAGTTGAGTAGCGGAAATTAAACATCACGTCTAATGTCCCAGGTACCACGTTTGATGCTCCGGTTCCGCCATTAATATTGGCAATTTGGAAACTCGTAGGAGGAAAGAATGCATTGCCATTGTCCCAATGCATTTGTGCCAATTCTGCTAATGCAGGTGCAGCTTTATGGACCGGGTTGTCAGCTAAATGCGGGTAGGCAACATGACCTTGAATACCGCGGACTGTCAGGTTTCCCGTTAATGAACCACGACGACCATTTTTGACGATATCGCCTAGCTTGTAGGTTGATGAAGGCTCACCCACTAAAGACCAGGTAATCTTCTCATTGCGGGATTCTAGAGTTTCAATTACTTTTGGTGTGCCATTGATGAAAGGGCCTTCTTCATCACTCGTGACTAAATATGCAATTGAACCTTTATGGTTCGGGTGCTTTTCAATAAAACGTTCGGTTGCAACTATCATTGCTGCAAGTGAGCCTTTCATATCGGCAGCGCCGCGGCCATGGAGATAATCATCGATCACGGTCGGTTCAAACGGTGCAGTGTGCCAACTACTGATATCACCTGCAGGAACAACATCTGTATGGCCAGCGAAACAAAAAACAGGTTCTTCAGTTCCTCTGCGGGCCCACATGTTCGTTGTATCATGAAAAACCATGGATTCAATATCGAATCCAATTTTGGCTAGACGCTCGGCCATCAAGGGTTGGCAGCCTTCATCAAGAGGCGTAACAGAGGCTCTGGAAATCAGCTCTTTTGCTAGTTCTAGGGTTGCATTTGTCATTATTTTAGCCACTCACTATAAGATGCGTCTTTAAAGCCAATGAATATTTGGTCTTGGTTTACAAGCACCGGGCGTTTCACAAGCGTTGGGTGCTGCAACATTAGTTTTATAGCCTTGTTTTCATCAAGAGCTTCTTTTTCATGTGGTTCGAGAGCTCTAAAACTGGTGCTTCGTTTATTGAATACTTGTTCCCAGCCACATTGTTTTACCCAAAGTTCAAGGGTCTCTTGCTGAAGTCCTTGTTCTCTAAAATCATGAAACTCTACAAGGTGGTTGTTCGCTTTTAGCCACTTCAGAGCTTTTCGAACGGTATCGCAGGTCTTAATCCCATATAAGATCAAAATGGTCACTCCGTTTTTATTATGGTTATTATTGAATATTTAGTCATTGTGGCACTGAGCAGTGTGAGGGACAAGTGCAGATGATTCGCTTGAATAGAATTCACCGTTAGTAAAAAGTCAGGTGCAATGTGCCGATGGTGTTTATTATCGCACGTATCGTTTTACGGGTGATGTCTTGATAAGCCGTTTTCAAAAGAAAGCTCTATCTGACGAAGGTTAAATAGAGCCTCTGTTCAAATGATTAGATAGCAGATTAAACTTGTACGGTATAGATAACATCACTACCCGCATTAACATGCCCTGAGCGCTTTTCTAAATATTTGATATCTTCCATATTGGCGAGCACGACTGGTGTAAGCAGGCTATCTACTTGGTCGGTTAAATAATCTAATTCAAATTCCAATATTGGTTCGCCAGCTTTTACTTCTTGCCCTTCTTCTGCGAGTCGCTTAAAACCTTTACCCCTGAGCTCAACGGTACCAACACCAAAGTGAACAAATAACTCTAAACCTTGAGGTGACTCAATGCTAAAGGCGTGATTTGTTTCAAATATTTTACCAATTGTGCCATCAAGAGGTGCCACTATCTGGCTACCTTCTGGGTTTATCGCGATACCGTCGCCTACAATTTTTTCTGCAAATACGACGTCGGGTACTTTTTCTATGGCGACAATTTCACCTGAGACCGGCGCCACAATGTCTATGCCACCTTCGATATTAGGTTGGCCTGAGACTAATCGTCTTATGCGGCTCAAAAAACCCATAAATCTGCCCCTATTAAATTTTTATAGTTTTTGTATATTTCTTGTTAAGCATACTGAAACATTGTTCTGAATCATAGGGTATGCCTCGGTTAAACTTGCTTTATTTTTATCTGTTTTAAAATCTATTGATTCTTTTTTGTACTGCTGCTTATCTTCTTGACTTTATTTCAAAAAATCTGGCCTCAAACTAAGTGTTTTCGCTTAGGCTGGCCTGAAGTGACTCAATGCGATTATGGGTTAAGATTTCCTTAGCCTTGGCTTTGAGTTGCTTGTATTCGCACTGACAGATTGCTGACTTGATTTCTAGCATACTGCCGAGGCTCACACTTAATTCATCTAATCCCATACCCACCAAAATCGGCGCAATTTGTGGGTCACTTGCTAACTCACCACACAGTGCTACCCGAACATTGTTCGATTTAGCCGTATCGATCGTCATTTTCACTAGCTTTAAAATTGCCGGCGAAAAAGAAGGGTAGTCTTTATTCAGACTCGGGTTGGTTCTATCAGCAGCCATGGCATACTGGGTTAAGTCGTTGGTTCCGATGCTAACGAAATCTAATCTGTCTAGCATAGAGTCAAGGTTCATCACGGCCGCAGGTGTTTCAACGACAATTCCATAGCTTACTTCGCCGAATAGCATTTCTTCTTCATGAAGCTCTTTCTCACACCGCGCGACCATTGCGAAAATTTGGTCGATTTCTTCTACATGATTGACCATTGGGAACATTAAACGAATTGGACCATGGTATGACGCTCGCAATACAGCTCTCAGCTGAGTACGCAACAGCTCCGGATGGGCTAAGCAATATCGAATGCCCCTTAAGCCAAGAGCCGGGTTTTCTTCGCTATCTAATGAAAGGCTGGGTAATTCTTTGTCTGCACCGATATCCAATGTGCGAATCGTAAAGATATTCCCTTCTAGGGACTGTAGTGCATTGCAGTAAAGTAAGTATTGGGCTTGTTCGTCTGGTATCTTTTTCGCGTTCATGACCATAAATTCGGTTCTAAATAAGCCAATACCATCCGCGCCTACATCTGAAAGATGTTTTATTTCATTAAGGTTACCGACATTTGCAAGCAAGGTGACCTTGTGGTGGTCGGTTGTATAAACGGGTTTATCTTTGAACGCGAGCAAATTTTGACGACGAATTGCTTCTTGAAAATACTTCTCTTCAAGAATTTGTTGTAATTCTTCGTCTGGTTTGACATGTAACTCTCCTGAAAGGGCGTCCAAAATTAACGAATCACCATTTTTAATCTTTTGATCTTGATAATGGCAACTGAGTAATGCTGGGATCCCTGCTGCTTTGGCAAGAATTGCTGTATGACTATTTAAGCCTCCGGTTTGCAATACGATGCCACTGATACGTTTCAAAGGTAAAATTGCGAATTCTGCCGGTGTAATATCTTGAGCCAGTAAAATCGTATCGTTTTGCAGTTTGCTTAGATCTAAACCAAGGGTGCCATTTATTGCGGAAATGAGCCGCTTTCCAAGGCCGCGAACATCATCTGCCCGACTTGCTAGATAATCATCATTTAGTGATTCAAGCTCACTTGCTTGGTGCTCAAATACACGTTCTACGGCTGCACTAGCACTAAACTGTAACTCACGAATTGAGTTGATGATTTGATGGATGAGCTCTTCATCTTCAAGTAGCAGGAGATCTGCTTCGATGAGTTGATAATTGTCTGACTCGCGAGAGAGATTTTTACCTGCGTCTTGCAAGCTTTCGACTAACTCTTGTAGTGCATCACGAAAGTTTTGTTGCTCTTCACTGATTTTCGAAAAAGGAAGCAGTCGGTAATCGAGGCTATTATCATAAGGTTGCAGTTTTAATGCTTGGCCGAATGCGATTCCGGATGAAACTGCGATTCCTTTAATCATTTAAAATCCTTGTGTTTAGCTTAGGGTCGTAAGTAATTCGGTGACTTTTTCTACTGCGGCTTTTGCTTGTTCGCCTTGAGCAAACACCCTAACCTGAACGCCGTTATGTAATCCTAGCGTTTGTAGCTTAAACAAACTTTTCGCACTGGCTTGTTTGCCATTGCATTCGACTAATACATCACATTGAAAGTTTTTTGCTTCTTTAACCAATAATGCCGCAGGACGGGTGTGAATTCCGTGTTGTGCGGTGATGGTGACTGATTTCTCGTACATCAAATCCTTATCCATATTATCTTTACTTGGTGAGATTGAACTCTTTACATCTTTAAGGATATTACCGAGTTGAATATCTTATTGTTGTAACCTAGATATTTCCGTTAGCTTAATCATGGTATTCAATGATTTGGTAGCCATTATTGCGTAGTGAAGTAATCGCTTGGTCCAATTTATCCTTCTTCACCAAAATATAGTCGGTATCGAAAGTGGATAGGGCGAAAATACTCACGTTTTCATTGGCGAGAACACCGGAAACCCGTGACATGATCCCGGTCATTGAAAATCCAAGTGGGCCAACAACTTCAAAACAGCGCCAATCGGTTTCTTGCTCTAAGCTATCAAGCTTAAGCTCAGCAGGCACCACTACAGAAAGCTCTTCTTTTGTTTTTCCGATAAAGAACATTGATTGCTGAAACACTGCCGCATCAATGCTTTGTTCAGGGCTAAAACTATGAATCGTAAATAATTGCGGATGAACCGCTAACGTCATTCTCAAGTTCTAACCTCTTTTAAACTCAATGTTAGGCTCAAAAGCTAAGCCCTGTTCAATATTAAATTGTGGCCTAAACCATGACACCTATTTGCAATGAGCTTAGTTTATCACATTTTAAGCGGCTCGCTAGTCAGTGCCATTGTAATCTATTGATAAGTTTGTTAGTGAGCTGGTCGCTACTTTGTTATTTTTGGCCATAAAAGCGTGGAAAGGATGATGTTTTTACAATGTAAAACTGGAGCAGCATTCGTGGGCTTGCGATCTTACCTAATTTGAGGAGTAGAGAGCTAAAGGTGTAAGTAACTGAACTGCACTATATTGGGGGGATTAGCGGTATAGATGTTCTCAATAGACTATAATAAGGCTTTAATCGTGTTGATTGTTAATTGACGTAACCCGCTTTGCTGAACACTGTACAAACCTTGAGCGATTATGATTTGCTATTGTTCATATATAGTCCATTGAGTTGTACAGTTTGTTTAAGAATTGACTTTGATCAGCCTTTGGGCCGAATTAGATTTTGATCTTACGGCTTTTTCTGTGCAACATGATGCACTTCTTCATTCTTATATGGTTAGTAAAATGACATCTCCTCAAATTGTGACATCAGATGATATTCTTCTAAAGTTGTGCCATTCCGTGAGTCATGTGCTTTCGAGTACGACTGCTAGTCAAATTTCACATGCAGGAATGGTTCAGAGTATCACTCGAACTCGGCTCAAGCCTGATGTCGGCTGTTTTTCTATTTTTGATGGCGGCTTTTCTGGTCTTGTCGTGATTAATTTCTCTGCCGCCGCAGCGATTGAAATCTATCGAAAATATATGATCAACATGGGGATGCCTGAATCTGAACTTGCGTTTTCTCATACATCTGATGAAGTGAGCAATGTCATGGGCGAATTGATGAACCAAATGCTTGGGAACTTTATTAACCAAGTGAACAAAGAACTACAAACATCAATTGGCCAGTCGCAGCCTAAAATGCTCACCATTAATAAAGAACTTACTATCTCTATTGACGCAAACTTAGACGAGCCCTTGGCGAGACGAGTTTCCTTCAAAACTGAAAATAATCATATTTTCTACTTAGAGTTTGCCATGGACAAAACAGAGTTTATTAAGCTAGCTGAATTTGAGCATGATGAAGAATTCGATTTGGACTCTTTGATTGATGAACATGGCAGTCACAATGAGAAAGTGTCTCCAGTGGCTACAAGTAGTAATTCTGCTGCGAGTACTTCGACCACGATTAAAACGAGTGCTGATGATTTGCTTGATGAGCTGGGCATTTAACCTGTCATTGCTCACTTTGTCATGATCTTAAATGAAGCCATGTTTAGGTTTACCCCGTAAATTCATATTGTTGTAGTCGATTATTTCAACGAATGAGCCGTTCAGGGCAAACCTAAACATCAGCGCTATTAAAGATTTGGTTTTGCCCCAACAGGTATCAACCACTTAAAAGTGTCTGTATAGGATCAAAATCCCCTTATAGCGCTTGCGTATCAACGTCCATCCACCTATGATCGCTCGGTTTTCTTAATTAGGTTACCCAACATGCTTACATCTTCCTTATCAGCGAGTTCAACAGAGCTTGTTATCAATATATTGGCGCTCGTATTAGAGGAAGGAAAGCCGCTCGATAGAGCCTATTCCCATAACTTTTCGGGATTAAAGCTTGCCGCCGAAGAACAAGCGAAAATTACTTGGGTCACTGGTGATTTATTGCGTCGTTTGAATTTGTACTGTTATTTGGCCGATGTGAAAACTGATGAGATAGAGCGAACGGGGAGTCGATTACTCAATGTCTGGCATCGATTCAATGATTTACCATTACCGAATTTGCAATACGCTCTAAAAGTTGACGAAACAGAATATTTAATTCGGCTGGAAAAAGCAAAGGGTGATGAGGCGTTATGGGATGGCTGCCCTGAGTGGCTTGATGAGATGGGGAGTCAGCAACTCGGCGAAGCATGGCCACGAGAACGCAAAGCCCTGTTACAAGCGCCCAAACGCTATTTGCGTTGTAATACACTTAAAAACTCCCCAGATGAACTACAAGCCGTTTTGTTGAAAGAAAGCGTTGAAACTGTACCGGTTGATGGTGTTGAAGGCGCACTTGAAGTGTTGTCTAATTCTGCGCTGTTTAAAACCGAAGCCTTTAAAGCAGGGCGCTTTGAGCAGCAAGATGCGGGTTCACAACAAATTGCGAGTGTTGTTGATGCAAAACCAGGAATGCGCGTTATCGATGCATGTGCAGGGGCTGGTGGAAAAACGCTGTCGATTGCAGCACAAATGGAAGGCAAGGGACGACTCCTTGCAATGGATGTCGAGCAATGGAAACTTGACAATTTGAAGCAACGCGCACGGAGAGCGGGAGCGCATAATGTCGAAACACGTATTATCGCGAGTAGTAAGACGATTAAGCGACTCAAACTTAGCGCCGATCGGGTGTTGTTGGATGTCCCTTGTTCTGGCCTTGGCGTGTTAAAGCGCAACCCAGATTCAAAATGGCGGGATACTCCAGAGCGTTTTCCTGTGCTAGTCGACTTACAAAAGCAAATTTTACAAAGCTATAGCCGTATGGTTAAAGTGGGCGGTATTTTAGTTTATGCAACTTGCTCTATCATGACTGAAGAAAACAGAGCGCAAGTTGATCAGTTCTTAGCTGACAATGAGCACTTCGAGTTCATTGAAGACGAGCTAATTAGCCCGGCGGATACGGGTTTTGATGGGTTCTACTATGCGAAACTCAAGCGGATTAGCGAGTAAATTCGTCTATATTGAATCGGTTAAAAACGGCGCCTGATGGCGCCGTTTTTATATTGTATCTATGTTATGGCTATTCACCTTGTAATGTTATTAATATCCGCCGTTTGCCACCATGGTTTCGGTGTTCTCCAAGATAAATTCCTTGCCAAGTACCTAGGTTAAATTGGCCATTTGAAATGGGTAGCAGAATACTTGTACCCAAGAGGCTTGATTTTAAATGCGCGGGCATATCATCGCTTCCTTCATAGGTGTGTTTGAAGTAGGGCTCGTTTTCTTTTGCTACGCGATTAAAGTAACTTTCAAAATCCTGTCGGACGGTTGGATCTGCATTCTCATTCAGGGTGAGTGAGGCAGAAGTATGCTGTAAAAGTAGGTGGGCTAGACCAACCTGATATTGTTTTAACTCAGGAAGTTGCTGCTCAATCGTATCTGTTATTAGGTGAAAGCCTCTTGGGTAAGCACGTAAACTGATGGATTTTTGTTGCCACATAATTTGAGTGAATTTGTTCGTTTGACAGGATCCTCTTTCAAAAAGAGGTACTTTGCAAGCGTTGCTGACATAAAAAAGCCGCGAACAGGTGCCGCGGCTAATTACGTGTTTTGAATGCAAATATGGCAGTTGGTTAATTTGGGCTGAGGTTTGAGCTATATAACCACAAACCTAAATCAGCTAGATTTGTTCCATCTCCAACTGCATGAGCATCATGTCTTCGCCATCAACGACCTTGGTGAAGTTACCATTACAGCTTGGACAGATGACCGTACGTTCTTCGAGTTCTGATTGCGTGCCGCATTCTTGGCATTTAATGACTAAAGGTTGAACGTTCATTTCAAGCTCAGCGGTCTTACAAATACTATCAAGTTTAAAGGTATCGAAAGCAGTCTTCAGTAATGCTGGTTCTACGCCACTCATTACGCCTACTTTGATAGAAACCCTTGATACAATGGCTGCACTGTTTTCCACTGCCAATTGCTCACATTGCTCAATCAGAGCCGTTACAATCGAATATTCGTGCATTAACAGATCCTCGGCAGAAGCTCGCCCTGCGGGACATCCAAATAACGGCTGCTACCCCATGGCGTTACTAAAACCACTTTACCACGACGCTCTTCGTCAACGTCGCCAACAATGGCTGCATTTGCGCTGAAATCAAATTGTTGAATAATCTCTAGTGCTTTTTCGGCAACATCTTTAGGAACAGCAAGAATAAAGGTGCCTTCATTGGCAAGGTCATAAGGCTCAAATCCATACAGTTCACAAAGCCCTTTGACTTCATCACATACCGGAATGTGTTTCTCATGGACGCTGATACCAACGTTTGAAGCTTGTACCCACTCATTGAGTACAGCCGAAAGACCACCGCGAGTTGCGTCTCGAGCCGCATGGATCGGGATCCCCGCTTGCATCAATGCGTCCATCGCTGGCCATAGTGTTGCACAGTCACTGGTGAGATCAGATTCTAGGGTTAAACCTTCACGAGCCATTAAGATTGCTGCACCGTGACGTCCAACATCTCTGGAGACGATGATGGCATCATCTTTCGCTAAACTCTTAACTGAAATGCCTTGAGTTTTGATATGGCCCACACCTGAGGTATTAATAAATAATCCGTCGGCACATCCTTTAGGGACAACTTTCGTATCACCGCAAACTACTTTCGCGCCAGATTTCTCGAGCTCTGATGCCATGCTATTGACAATGGTTGTTAAATCATCAACAGGAAAACCTTCTTCAATGATAAAACTACAGCTTAAGTATTCAGGCTGAGCGCCCATCATTGCGAGATCGTTTACCGTACCTGCAACCGCTAGCTTACCAATATCTCCCCCTGCAAAGAATAGGGGGGCAACGGTAAAAGAGTCTGTAGTGAACGCAGTCGGGCCATTAAAGTGAAGTGCAGCTGCATCTTCTTCGCTTTGTAGGATCGGGTTGTCAAATGCCTTGAAGAATATCTTTTTGATCAGCAAGTTCATCTCTTTACCGCCACCGCCGTGGCTAAGTTGAACTGTTTTGGACAATTTTGCCATGAATTACTTCACTCCGTTGTAACGATAATAGGCGTTACATGCGCCCTCAGAACTCACCATGCAGCTGCCCAGAGGTGTTTCTGGTGTACAGCCGCGACCGAAGACTTTACAGTCTTTTGGCTTTGATAAACCACGAAGAATGTCACCACATTGACAAGCCTTATGATCGTCAATTTCAGTAACTGGTAACCGATCACCGTATTTATCTTCGGCATTTCTGTGCGCATACTCTGGGCGTAGCATCAATGCTGAGTTGGGGATTGGGCCAAGGCCTCTCCAGCGAAATTCCGGTCGTACCATAAGGAATTTATTGACTTTTTCCTGGGCGGTTAGGTTACCTTCTTCGGTCACAGAGCGGCTATATTGAATATCTAACTCAGCAATACCACGGGCTTTTTGGCGAGTAATGCGCAGAATCGATTCCATGACATCTACGGGCTCAAAGCCTGAAACCACAACTGGGGTGTTGTACTGCTCTACAGCCGGGCGATACACCTTAGAACCACTAATAACGCTCACGTGTGCGGGGCCGATAAATGCATTTACTTTTACCGCTGGGTCCGCCATGACGGCATCAATTGCAGGGGGGACCAATACATGGTTGATGTGGAAAAGAAGGTTATCAATTCCTTGCAACTCAGCAAGCTCTAGAAGTACGGCAGTCATTGGTGTTGATGTTTCAAAACCAATTGCAAAATAGATTACTTTTTTGTCCGGGTTGTCTTTAGCAATTTGCAAAGTATCGAGCGGATCGTAGATTGGGCGAATATCACAGCCTTTAGAACGAAACTCTGCAAGGCTGCCATCGGAGCCAGGAACGCGGATCATATCGCCAAGGGTGACCAAGATTGTGTCATTCATGCTCGCCAATGCGGCAGCATGGTCAATGCGTTCTTTGGGCATCACGCAGACTGGGCAACCGGGTCCATGAATAAAATCAATGTTGTCTGGTAACAACTGATTGATACCGTATTTCATGATGGTATGGGTGTGACCACCACATACTTCCATAATATTGATTTCACCTTTGACTTTCAGGGCTTCCGCTTGGATTTCCTTTGCAATGGTTTCGATCGTTTGTGGATCACGAAATCCTTGATATAAATGTTTTAATTCAAGCATCGAGATTACTCCTCTCCAGTGTTCATCTTGTCGATGATCTCCTGATAGAGAGCGAGACTCTCTTCAACATCAGCTTTGTCAATTTTGTTCATCGCGAAACCAATGTGGATCAATACATAGTCACCAACTTCTAGCTCTTCAGCCATCAGATGAGTACTGACCTGACGTTTGACGCCCATGGTATCAACGGTAACCGTGCTATCTTCTGGGTGTACTTCAACAACTTGAGATGGAATAGATAAACACATTATTTGAAGTTCCCTGTATTATTGGCGAACCACTGTGCAACGGCTTTCATAGATGCAGGATCTTTTACTGAAACTTCAATCACTTCAACATCAGGGTTCAACTTTTTACACTCTTCGCGTGCTTCTTCAACACTGAAGTCAAAGTAGGGCAGTAGATCGCACTTGGTAATGAATACAACGTCTGCTCGGCGGAACATGACTGGGTATTTCTCTACTTTATCGCTACCTTCTGGAACAGAAACAAGAACAACGTTCTTGTGTGTACCGACGTCGTAGCTTGCAGGACAAACTAAGTTACCCACGTTTTCAACAAAGCAGATATCAAGCTCGTCTAGTGAGATATGGTGTAAAGCACCGTGAACCATAAATGCATCGAGGTGACATGCAGAGCCAGTTTGGATTTGGTAAGCATCAACCCCTTTGGCTTTGAGGCGGTCAGCATCACGCGAGGTTTCTAAATCACCTTCAATGACGGCATACTTTTGCGCGGTATGGTCAATAAGATTTTCAAGAAGCGTTGTTTTACCGCTACCAGGGCTGCTCATTAGGTTGAATGCCGTAACATTTTTCGCTTCAAAATGTTCGCGGTTGTGGGCAGCCTCAATATCATTCTTATCAAGGATCTTGTTGATGATTGATAGGGTCTTTTTATCGTTCAACTGAGGATTACTATTGAGCTCATGGTGATGGCCATGCTCATGTGAATGATCGTGTGAATGGTCGTGGTCATGGGAATGGTCGTGACGAGTAATAGAACAACCGCAATCTTTACACATTTGGAAACTCCGTTATCTTGGTACAGTTTTTTCTGCGGCAGATAATGCCTCATAACCTGACGCGCTTCGGTGACGTCTGTCAGGTTTATCAGAAAAAGGTTAATTAATGGTTAAAACTTTGACTGGTGTATCCCAAACCAAAGCTGGCCAAGGGCTATACCCCCATCATTAATAGGGATTTGTTGCCTTGGTAACACTGTTATATTTAATGATTCTAGCTTCGCGAGGCAGTATTCTGAAAGGAAGCGATTTTGAAAAACGCCGCCTGTTAAGACTACTTTATACTGATGATGCAACTGTGCAAATTCGCATACAGCGTCACCAAGGCATCGCATAAATGCATCGGCGATTTGATTCACTCTGAGTTGAGTGAGCGGCTGATTGGAAATGCTATCAACAATCTGTGCCATCAGTCCTGCGGTATCCCATACTTTGTTAGCTCTTGCTAAAGTAAAGTGTAGCGCATCACACTCATCCGGTGATAATTGGTTCGCTGCGCCTTCTATGAGCATGCCGGCTTGGCCTTCAAATTGTGTCTTTTCAATTAAACCTAAGGCACAGGCCACCGCATCAAATAACCGGCCCATCGATGAGGTGGATGTACAACCACTGCCTGTGCTCCATAACTTATGCAAGTTACTGACGAGCAGCTTCGGCATGTGTTGAATGCTGGGGATTGGTAGCCCTAACACTTGCTCAAGGCTATAACGTTCAAATAATGTTGCGAGCAGTAAACGTCGAGGATCTTTTATTGCTTGTTCGCCGCCGATCAACTTGAATGGCATTAAATGGCACAAACGTTCAAAGCCTTGCGTGTTGGCGAGTAATGCTTCGCCACCCCATAAGGTTCCGTCATCTCCAAGGCCAGTGCCATCAAAACTAAAGCCTAAAACATTTTCGGTTGATTGGTTAACAGCCATAACACTCAACACATGGGCATAGTGATGCTGAACTTGTTGCCACTGGCATGATTGATGTTGCAGGTGATAATTATTTGCCCATTGTGTTGGGGCATAATCTGGGTGTTTATCACTGACAATCACGTCAGGCGTGAAATCATAGAGGCGTTTGAATGTGGCTAAGGTTGCATCAAAGTAGGTTTCTGCTTCAATACTAAATAAATCCCCAATATGCGGACTAAGGAACAGATTGTTGTTAAATCCAAATGCAATGCTGTTTTTTTGTTGGGCGCCAACCGCTATAATTTTGTTGGGTAGGGCTTCTTTTGTGTGGAGGCTTAACGGTGCATAACCGCGGGCCATCCGCATGATTTGAATTTCGTCTCGAACCGATTGCACCACGCTATCATCACACCCATTAATAATGGCGCGATTATGGTCGAGAATGCCATCAACCACACGACCCAAATGTAAAATTATGTCACGCTTTTCGGTAATGATGGGTTCACCTGAGCGGTTTGCGCTGGTGGCGACAATTGGTCGTTGTAATTTTGTGAGTAACAAATGGTGCAATGGCGTATAGGGTAAAAATATGCCGAGTTTATCAATTCCCGGAGCCACGCTCGCCGCTAGCTCAATTGTCGGCTGATCTTGCTTTTGCATTAAAGTAATCGGGCGTTCTTTCGAGCTCAAAAGTTGCCACTCAAATTCACTACCTTGCACAAGCTTTTGCGCCATCGACATATCAGCAGCCATGACGGCGAGCGGTTTGGCAGGACGTTGTTTCCGAGATCTTAATTCAGCAACGGCAGATTCATTGGTCGCATCACAAACCAAATGGAAACCACCTAAGCCTTTAATGGCGATGATTTTACCTTCGAGTAGGCTCTGCAATGTTTGTTCAAGCGCGTCTTCCCGCTCGCTAATCACCTGTCCATCAGCTTTACAGAAGCTCACGTGAGGGCCACATGCTGGGCAGCTAACAGGCTGGGCATGATAGCGGCGATCAAGTGGATCTTGATAAGATTTTGCACAATCAGCACACATTTCAAATCCCGACATCGACGTATGCTTTCTGTCATATGGGAGTGCTTTGATGAGTGTGTAGCGGGGGCCACAATTGGTGCAATTTGTAAATGGGTACTGATAATGACGATTTGTCGTATCCTGCATATCGTCTAAACAATCCTGACAAGTACTTTTGTCAGCAGAAACCGCAACGACAGCGTCGCCTTCGCCTTCACTCTGAATAATCGTGAACTGATTGTCATTGGGATCGAAGGTGAGGGGGGTGATATCAATTGCATCGACTCGTGCAAGAGGTGGCGGCGTTGTGCGGAGTATATCTATAAACTGCGCAACGACGCCTTCTGGTCCCTGTAATTCAATCGTCACGCCTTGTTGATTGTTTAACACGGAGCCTTGGAGAGCAAGTTCCGTCGCGTGACGGTATACGTAGGGCCGAAACCCTACGCCTTGCACTATTCCAGTTACCTTAATGCGAGTCCTTATGCTATTAGAGATAGCTTGATTGCTCATGGACTCGTTAGCGCCTCCGTTGCTTCAGATATAAAGCACCTGTAGACAAGTTATTGCCATCAATCGCAAGTTCACGGTTGATCTCTAAGCCAAAGTTTTTCCCTAAGCGCAGAGAAATACGACGGGCAAGGATTTCGTTGGTAAATTCGCTACCGGCGAGGTATACGGTTTTAATGCCAACATTTTGATCGACGTGTTCGATCCAGTTGCTAATAAAGTCAGCAAGTGAATCTTGCATACCAAATGCGATCTTCGCTGGGTCCGAATCATCAGCAAGTCGGAAACTCATGACCGTTCCAAGTGTTTTACACCAGTTTAAGCTGCGGTGTGCTTCACCTTTAGTCAATGGGTAGTCGATACGTGGCGCGTTGGCACCTTTATGGCTTTGGGCACTTGCCAATAAAGCATCTGCGAGTGCGTTTTTAGTCAATGCTTTAGCGGGCAGACCAAGCAATAATCCAGCTATAGCCCATAGGCTTTGCAGGTTATCTGTTGGGCCTTCAAGCTTCAGGTCAAGTAGACGCGTGTAATCTTCTGGATACTTGGTTTTAAACTTTTCCAGAACATTACGCTGAGGACTTTGCTCTAGCTGATGATAGATATCATAGCCAGTACTTGGTAACTCAGGTAACGCGAAAAACAGCTCAGTTTCCTTCTTCGAGTTAATCGTTACGATTTGACCCGGAAACTTCTTACTTAAATACAAAACCGCGCTGTTCTTGACAATATTTTGCTCAAGATTAGCTGCATGCAAGGCGCATGTTGCTGCAGTTGAGCGAGCAAGGTTGCTGCTCGTGTTTGCTTGGGTAAAGGTAATTTTACCTTTTTTCCATTTGGCTTCTAGGCCAGCAAATACTGCGTCATCGTGCAATGGTTCTTGCTTGGTAGAAAACTCTACAGATTCTGCAATTGGGGTGTGAATTTCGCTCCAGCCATTTTCTATCCATGCAATGCGAGGACGTGCAGCAATGGCAGTGTAATAGACCCAATCTACACCTTTTTGACGTAGGATTTCAGCGAGTACAGCAGTCACACGATCGTATGCAAAGCAGATATCGTAGAGTGGGGCATCTAATTGCGTATGCTCATGAATTGGGCGGGCAGTGATCAACGGCTTCTCGATACTTGAAAGCGCAAGGACCTGATGATCTTTCACTACAAAATGCGCATTGAGCGTATTGGGGTTACATACAAGCACTTTGTTACGCTCATTATCACCAGCAGTTGCATTTAAGCTGAGCTTGATGCCATTGAAAGTGACTTCGCCATCTTGTTGAAGTGTTTCAACCAGCGCTTTTAAATCATTGAGCGACAGTTTTTGTGCTGTCTCTGCTACGGTATTTTGGCCATTGCAGCAGTTACAAGCCAAATCAAGTTGACCAAACTGGCTCGACTGATTATCTGCAAACAACGGGAAACACTTTGAACAAAATGCTTGTTCAAGTGCCGCAGTTTTAATCGGGCTTGCTTTGCCTTGGCGTTTCTCTACCAAAGCAACTTTAGAATCAGTGAGCCAAATTGAGAGAAGAAAGTCCGCAGCAATTTCATCAGCAAGCTTTTCTAACTCAGGCTGTTCACCTTCAGCTTCAATAAAGTAACCATTATCTTGTTCACCCACACTGATATTAAGTGAATCCTTTTTTAGGTATTCATTACATAAGTGTGCGTAAAATGGCACCTGCTTAGCGCAGGTAAAATCAAATTTAATCAATTTCATGTGTAGTGACACCACGTTTAAACGAGTCAGGAATGAGCGAGTGGATATCAACTTCGGCTTTGCGAGTAACACTGAAATCCAAAGATTCGAAATGTTTGAGGAGAGTTTTTTCCATCAAAGGTACAGCGCCTGCTACCATAGGCGTTAATCCTAGAACCATAGGCTCAAGTACCGTCGGTGTTACGCCGAGAATAAATGTTTTCGGTCGGTCACCAACCATTTCCATCATAATTAGTGTTTGTAGCATTTCTACTTCGTGAGCGCTACCTTGCCAATCAATTTCGGCAGGGGCTTTGTCAAAATCAAAAAAGTAGACTTCTCCTGGTGCTACACCGTGTGCATTTACAGTATCGCAAACCACCATGTAATCATATTGGCTCAGCATCGGAATCAGGCCTTGTGCCAAAGTGCCGCCATCGGTAATGTCCAACGTGTGCACTTCATGGTCAAAGTCGTAATTTTCAGAAATATAATTGACAAAATGTACGCCAATACCTTCATCGGCATACAGGACATTGCCAATGCCCAAAAGCAGTATCTTCATTAGAACCTTTCTTTGTTAACAGTTATTTTTGCCTGGATCTGTTTAAACACGATATCTGTAGTACAGAAATCCATCGCAGACAGTGCAGGTATTTAGTTGGAGTTGGATTACTTTTTAGAATGGTCTAAATATAAAAAAATACGCCGATGAATACATCGGCGTACTTCACAAAGATAACAATTTGTTAATTGCTAATTAATGATCAGCTTTATGGTAGTCGTAACCAGAGACGATAGAGTCTACTGAGTTATGCTTGAAGCGGATACCACACCAAACTGCCATATATACATGGATTACTACGAAGATACAGAATGCCCACGTTAAGTAGTGGTGAATAATTCGTACCCACGCTAGACCACCCATTTGCGCAGTGATCCAACCAGAGATATCCCACATCATGCCGCCCATGCCTAAGTGATAGACATTAGCGTACAGTACTAGACCTGTAATACAGATGATTAATGCCATAAATGACACTGCTACATAGGTCATGAACTGTAATGGACCATAAACACCTTGTTTATGTAGTTGGCCCATCCAAAGGTAAGACTTCAGGTTTTTAATCCAGCTATTGATACTCATTACATCTCTAAACGAACGACGCTCAATGTCGTTACGGCTGAAGAAGAATAAGTAAAACCTCACAAAGGTAATTGCCGTTAACACAAAACCAAAGACTAAGTGAGCAAAGCGTAAAATGCTTTGAACCTGAGTGTCATTAGTTTCAGGTGCAACGAGAAACGGCCATGAGATATAAAACCCCGTAATAACTAGGACTAATATCGCTAGTGCACGCAACCAGTGAAAAATACGGATTGCGGGCGTAAAGATATAGTCTCTACTGTGGGTTGCAGGTTTACCCATTTTGCTGCCCCTCCCTTAGTGATTATTGACCGTTGGGATTAATACGGAACTCACCCAAGTCAGCACCTTTGTAGTCCATCACGTGTACAGAACACGCCATACAAGGGTCAAACGAGTGAATAATACGTATCACTTCCAATGGCTTAGTTGGATCTTCCAACTTCAGACCAATCAATGAAGCTTCGTAAGGGCCCATTTTACCGTTTGCATCAACAGGACCAGCGTTCCAAGTTGTTGGTACAACAGCTTGGTAGTTCTCAACTAGGCCGCCTTTAATACGGATCCAGTGGCTCAACATACCGCGTGGTGCTTCGATCATACCTACGCCTTGGTACTCTTTATCAGAGTCAATTTCAGGCTTCACGTAAGTTGATTCGTCAGTTTGCATGTTCAGTAACATTGCATCGAAAGTTTTCAGACCTTCTTCAGCAACGATAACGGTTTGCAACATACGTGCTGCTGTACGGCCAAGCGTTGTGAACAATGCTTCTACCGGTAGGCCAGTTGCTTCTAGAAGCTCGTTAACTGACTTAACAACAACTTTGTTACCACGTGCATAACTAACCAGTAGGCTAGCTAGTGGACCAACTTCGATTGGCTCATCACCGTAGCGAGGAGACTTAACCCAAGAGTATTTACCGTCGCCGTCCAACGTTGGAAGCTTACCGTAAACTGTGTCACGCTCAACAAAGCCAGTGTAATCAGGAATCGTAGTTCCTTCATATGGGTGTTGTGCACCGTCTGCTTTGTACCAAGAGTGAGTCACATCTTCTTTGATAAGGTCATTATCAATATCAGTAACGCTTGTTAGGTCACCGTTCATGATAACACCACCGTCGAACATGTATTCGCCATCAGCAAGTACAAAGTCGTTGGTCGCCATGAAGTTCTTGATTGCAACACCACCAAGTACACTTGGCTCATTACCGAATGCAGCAGCTGCCATCATGATGTCAGCTTTGTATGCGCGGTGAATAAAGTCAGTTACGATAGCGTGCTTCTGTTTCCACTCTTGTAGACGAGCAGGGCTTAGCATGTCACGTACTGCAGTCACACCACCAACAACCAAAGACTGTGGATGTGGAGACTTACCACCGAAGATAGCTAGCATTTCTGCAGCAACACGTTGAACTTCAAGTGCCTTCAAGTAGTGAGAAAGAGCAATTAGGTTTTGCTCTGGTGTAAACTTGTAAGTACCGTTGCCCCAGTACGCGTTCGCGAATGGGCCAAGCTTACCAGTTTCTACGAAACCTTTAACACGCTCTTGAACTGCACGTAACTCACCTTCACCAGCAGCGATAGGCTTATCAGTGTACTTCATTGCTTCTTGAGCAGCCGCTGCTGGATCAGCACTTAGTGCAGAAACAACATCAACCCAATCAAGACCGTGTAAGTGATAGAAATGTACGATGTGATCGTGCATGTATAGAGAAGTTTGCATTAAAGAACGTAGGTATTTAGCGTTCAATGGGATTTTAGTGCCCAATGCATCTTCTACTGCTTCAACACCAGCGCGGTAGTGTGAATAAGTACATACACCACAAATACGTTGGATCAATAGACCTACGTCGTGTGGAGAACGGCCTTTAAGGATAACCTCAAGACCACGCCACAATGTAGAAGAAGACCATGCTTTCTGTACTACATTGTTTTCGTCGACTTCGACTTCGACGCGTAAATGACCCTCAATGCGGGTAATAGGGTCGATAACTACACGTTTGCTCATTTATTAATCCTCCAGTGGTTTGGCAAATACGCTAACAACAGCGTGAGCACCAACACCCACAGCAGCTGCGCCAAGAATAACAGCACCTACAGCATCAGCTGTTGCATCAAATCCGTACAGGAGTTGTCTGCCTAGAGGTCTTTCGAAATCTGCCATATCATCCCAGAAGCTAGGCTCTGAGCAACCAATACAACCATGACCTGCTAGCACTGGCCAGCTAGTATGGTGGTTAAATCTTTCAGTTGGACAGTTGTTGTAAGTGTAAGGACCTTTACAACCAACTTTGTATAGACAGTAACCTTCTTTCGCACCGAAATCGCCGAACTCTTCAACGAATTCACCAGCGTCAAAACGACCACGACGCTCACAGTTATCGTGTACACGAGCACCGTAAGCCCACTTAGGACGGTTGAACATATCGAGTGCAGGAAGCTTACCGAACATGATGAAGTACATTAGTGTACCCACGATGTTCTTTTCACTTGGTGGACAACCACCTAAGTTAACTACAGGCTTGTGAACTACTTCAGCAACACCAACAGCACCTGTTGGGTTTGGAGCAGCTGCCTGAACACCACCGAATGCAGCACAAGTACCGACAGAAATGATGCCCGCAGCGCCTTCAGCAGCGTGGTGCATAATTTCTAGACCCGTGTGACCTTTACAGCCAACAGTTAGGAACGCACCGTTGTTTGCAGTTGGTACAGCACCTTCAACTGCTAATAGGTAGTTACCTTTATACTGCTCTAAAGCGTGCTCTAGGTTCTCTTCTGCTTGCCAACCAGCAGCAGCCATCAACGTCTCATGATACTCAAGAGAGATATGATCGAAGATTAAAGAATCTAGGTTAGGTGTATCGGTACGGATTAAAGACTCCGAACAACCAGTACATTCTGCCATGTGCAACCAGATTAGTGGTACACGGTCAGAAAGCTCAGCAGCTTCTGCTACTAAAGTACTGAATGGTAGAGGTAGGGCCAGCATACTGGTTACCGCTGCACTCCATTTCATGAAGTCACGGCGAGTAATACCATGCTGTTCCATTTTTTGTTTTAAAGACTCTGTATGGCGAGGGCTCAATTCGCGTAACGCTTCGAGACGCGCCTTCCCCTGTTCATAGAGGGCTGCATGTGTGTCCATGGATCAACCTTTTCTTTATTAGAATGTTAAAATGCGTTCAACTCACATCATCGACAGGCTGTAAGTTTAGTATTCGCTGATAAGTGTTAAATTGACTCATATCAAGCTTTGAAATTTAATAGCCTTAAGTGGGGTTTGACATTCTGTTAACATGAAGAAGATCATGTTTACCCCCTAAGGGTGGGACAAAATGACCCACTTTTTATCGTAAATTTCAACAACACAAAACTAACGATAAGCCACTCACTTTCAAGATTTTTTATTCATTCCCGTGACTAATAACATGGTTTTGCGGCAATGTGCGCACCGGCACAAAACCTCGACGATCTACCTATTAAGGGGGTCACAGTAAGATTTACCTTGTTAATCTTAGGCTAATATTGATAAAGCTAAAGTGCTGGGTGTTTTTTGTGTGATCTGCACGCAGTAATGGTTCACATTTTGTGTGAAATGATTCAATTTTTGTGGTCTAAGCTACAGTGAATTGTCCAACTACACTTACAAACTTTTTCCGATATTTTGTTACTGCTTTGCCCATTGAACCTGTTAAATGACCGTGTATATATACAGTCTACACATAAAAAACCGACCTAATTCAGGATTAGATTTGAGCAAAAACGAGCTCAAAAAGCGCTTGTTCTGCGTTTTACAGTGGAGAAAAAAACATGACTGCCACCTAATTGTGCCCCCCTGCAGATACCTATAGACGAGTCGCATATGAACCCCACTACTATGAATGCGTCTTCTTGGATTGAGCTACCTTTATCAAATAAGCGCACAGCAAAACCGGTAAGTATTGAATGTATAAAGATTCCTTAGTTTTTAAGTTCTACAGCAGGGTTTTAGGGCTGTGCTCTCATACTATTGCTTTGAGTTGCGCGATGCTTTTGATGCTGATGTAACGTTTCGATGTAACGTGTCGATGTGATAGGAGGGTTGCGCAGAATAGCCCATAGTTGACCAACAGGTAATTGAGTCATGATGTATTGGCCACTTGTAGATTTGTCTGCGTTTTATTCACCAGCAGATTAGAGGTGGCAGGTACATACCTACATATATATAGAAGTCATGAACTAAACACCTGATGGGTAAGTCCTGCTGTGTGGTGGGAGAGGGTGGCAAAGCAGATGGGTATATTGATGCTTTATATGGAACTTTATGCACTTAGCTAAAGAATATCGCGCGAATGCGCAAAGATTTCCTCAAAACATAAAAAAATCCGCAATCTATTCAGACTGCGGATTTCATCAATTTATGCTTGCCCGAATTGGCTAAGCCATGACCGTTTTAATCTCGTGCACTTAGAAGTTCGCAGAGCGAGGTGCGCGAGGGAAAGGAATCACGTCTCGGATATTCGAAACACCCGTGACATAAGAGACCAAACGCTCAAAGCCAAGTCCAAAGCCTGCATGAGGAACTGAACCATAACGACGTAAATCGCGATACCACCAGAAGTCTTCTTTCTCTAGTCCCATTTCTTCTAGACGCATATCAAGTACATCTAAACGCTCTTCACGCTGCGAACCCCCGATGATTTCACCAATACCTGGTGCCAATACATCCATAGCGGCTACTGTCTTGCCGTCGTCATTAAGACGCATATAGAAAGCTTTAATATCTTTCGGGTAGTTTTTAACGACAACTGGTGCTTTAAAGTGTTCTTCAGCAAGATAGCGTTCGTGCTCAGAGCTCATATCGATGCCCCATTCCACATCGAATTCAAATTTCTTACCGCATGCTCTTAGGATCTCAATGGCATCAGTGTAATCGACTTGGGCAAAATCACTCTTCACGAACGCCTCTAAACGTTCAATTGCAGTTTTTTCTACGCGTTGCGCAAAAAACTCAAGATCATCACGGCACTCTTCAAGTACAGCATTGAAGCAATACTTCAACATAGATTCTGCTAGGCCAGCGACATCGTCTAGATCTGCAAACGCAACCTCAGGTTCTACCATCCAGAACTCTGCTAAATGGCGGCTGGTGTTTGAGTTTTCAGCACGGAACGTTGGGCCAAAGGTATATACTTTTGAAAGTGCACAAGCATAGGTTTCAGCATTCAGCTGACCCGATACAGTCAGGAATGACTCTTTACCAAAGAAATCTTTGTCATAGTCAATTTTACCCGCGTCAGTGCGAGGTAAGTTTTCCATATCCAGTGTCGAAACACGAAACATCTCACCAGCACCTTCACAATCAGAGGCTGTGATGAGTGGTGTAGACACCCAGATATAACCTTCTTCATTATAGAAGCGGTGAATCGCTTGTGATAAGCAGTTACGCACACGTGCTACTGCGCCAATGATATTGGTGCGAGGACGTAAATGTGCGAGCTCACGCAAGTGCTCTATAGAATGACGTTTGGCCGCCATTGGGTAAGTATCAGGATCGTCAACTAACCCAGTCACTTCAACTTTAATCACTTGAAGCTCAAACGCTTGTCCTTTACCCGGAGATTCAACAACTTCACCGGTCATAATGACAGAACAGCCCGTTGTTAATTTTTGGACTTCATCTTCATAATTTGACAGAGTATTTGGCACTACACCTTGGATCGGGTCAAAACAAGAACCGTCATATACTGCAAGGAACGAAATCCCTGCTTTAGAATCACGACGGGTTCGTACCCAGCCACGTACAGTGACTTGCGAACCAATCGCAAAATCACCTTTAAATACAGAAGCGACAGATGCAATGCTCATTGTTGCTTAGTTCTCCAACGAAACGTTTTTAGTTAAAAAATTTGGACGTTTATATTACCTTGCTTGTGGCTTTTCTCAAGCTGAAAAAGGTATCCTAGGATGATTATTGTTATTCTTTGTTAGATAAAACATAAAAAGTGAGTGGAGTTGATGAAGAAAGGGAAATTTCTACAGATTTTATTGACGACTTTGTCCGTCGCGGGTTGGGCATTTGCGATTTACGCGTTAATCATTTTTGGTGAAGCAAGACCCGATCGTGCCGTAGGTTATTACTTGTCAAAGGGAGCGCCGGTTCGGCTTGACTGGGATCCAGAACTCACATTACAACTTGAATACATTATTTGGGCCTGCGCTGGGATCAGCTTTGTGAGTCTGGCACTTAACTTTTATACCGTGCGAGCTACAAAAGAAGGTTACTGGGTTAATATTCCATTGCTGCTGGTTAGCTCGCTCGCAGCAGGTTTATATATACGTTACGTGGTGTAACTGGAACCACCTTTGGGTTCACTGATGTAAAACTTTCCATGCGTTAATTTCTACACCTACATAGAGCGCTGTCATTGATGGCGCTCTTCTTATTGGTCTCACGTAATAGTTTACCCTAATGCTTCGTCTAAACCGATCCGTTCGACATTTAGCATGCAAGTTAATGTATAGCATGCAAGTTAATGTATGCCGATAGTTCACTCAAAGATATGGCGGCAAAACAGGTCAATAATTGCCGCGGTGGCGCCCCATATAAAGCGATTTTGATAAGGAATAAAAAAAACCGGGAAGTTCTGGCCCTTGCGGCTCACATTCAGGCGGTGGCGATTGTGCTGTTGCCGTAAAAAAGATAATGGCACTGTAAAATAGTCGGCGACTTCACCCGGATCGAGTACTGGTTCAAAGGGTTGTTTGACCATGCCGACAATTGGCGTAATTTCGAAGCCGGTAAACGTATTGTGCGAAGGGAACTGACCTAAAACCGTGACATTTTGTTGCGATAGTCCTATTTCTTCTTCAGCTTCTCGGAGTGCTGTTGCTGCTTCATTGATATCGCTCGATTCAACTTTACCGCCCGGAAAACTAATTTGTCCCGGGTGGGCCCGCATATGCATAGGACGCTGGGTTAAACCAATATGTAAGCCATCAGGCTTTGCGATAACAGGAATTAAAACTGCGGCTTGTCTAAGTTTGGTTTTGGATGCAAATCGGTAGGGCGGCGCAAGTGGGATCGGCGACGACAGCGCATGCAACTGATAACGTGTGGCCAACTCACTAATTTCCATGAATACCTCTTTTTGCTCTACCTAACCTTAAACCAAGTTCTGCACCTATTGTGTCAATACGGGGAGGATTTTGTTGACCTTGTCGTAGCTTTCTTGATATTCCGCTTCCATTTCAGAGTCAGCGACAATTCCCCCGCCAGCACTACAGTATAGCTTGCCTTCGGTTGCCAGTAGTGTTCGAATCGTAATGCTTGTATCCATTTTGCCATCCTGGCTAATGTAACCTATCGAACCACAGTAAATATTCCTTCGACTAGGCTCAAGCTCTTCAATAATTTCCATTGCCCTTACTTTGGGTGCACCAGTAATTGAGCCACCTGGAAACGCGGCTTTTAATAGATCGCAGGCCTGAAATTTTGGCGCGAGTGTGGCGGTGATGGTGCTTACCAAGTGATGTACCGCGGGAAAGCTTTCGATCTCAAATAGATGTGGCACGGCCACACTGCCTGCTTTGGCAACCTTCCCGATGTCGTTTCGCAATAAATCAACAATCATCAGGTTTTCGGCGCGATCTTTTTCCGAGCAGCGCAAGGTCTCAGCGGCTTGTTGATCGAGTTTGTCATCCGTGTGACGTCGCAGCGTACCTTTAATTGGTTTAGTCTGAATTTGTCCGTCGTCTAAATGGATAAAACGCTCAGGAGAAATAGAGAGGATTGCACTGGTTGGCAAACGAATAAAACTTGAAAACGGCGCTTGGTTACTGGCTCTGAGTTTTAAATAAGCCTGCCATTCATCGCCGTTGTATTGGGCTTCAAAACGCTGGGTCAAGTTTATCTGATAACAGTCACCAGCGTGCAAATAGTGATGAATGCGCTCGAACTTTTGTTGATATTCTTGCTGGCTCATTTGAGATTGCCAATGGCTCAGCAATGCAAACGGCGCATTCGGTGCAAACGTTTTTTCAAAAGCTTGGGTATCAATATGTTGCTCTAAGACCAATTTCACTTGTTCTAGAGCCGTATCACCTTGATAGTGGCTTAAATACCAATGACCAGCTTGGTTATCATAAACCAGTGCCCAAGTATAAAAACCCAAATGAAGTTCAGCAAAATCAACATCCCTTTGAGCAAGGGCTGGGATGTTTTCAACATGACGTCCCAGATCATAACTGAAGCAACCCATTGCGCCACCGGTAAATGGTAACTCAGAACGATAGGCTGTCGGGAAGTGCTGATCAAGAACCGTTTGAATGGCAGAAAAGGGGTCATTGGTTTGCAAAACTTCGCTACCTACGACTAATTGCTCATTCAAGTTGAATGAATTCGATTCATACGTATCAAGCGTAAAAAGGCCGTCGTTACAAACCAACGTTGCTCTTGGAGCGAGGGCGATAATGTCGTATCTTGCGTCTTGGTGCTGAGCATTCGCTGAGTCTAAGAATATAGCCCAAGGTAAGTCGCTAAAGAATTCAAACAACTCACTTGCAGAATATTGCCAGTCGAGTTTTTTTGTTGTCAATATATTTGATGCCAAACTGGTCATCGATTAACCCTATCTAAAATGTGATGTAGCCCCAAAAGGAACGAAAGAGTATCATATTGTTCACATAAAGGATGAAAAACAATAACACACAGCCAGCTCGAGTTATCCGAGTAAAGCGACAGGAGTGAGCCTACAATGTCTAGTACTGATTCTCATGCAGAATTAACCCCTTGTGTGATTAAGCAAGCCGACTTAATCGAAAGTGTTGCCGACGCACTGCAATATATCTCTTATTATCACCCAAAAGATTTTGTGGATGCTATGGCCGAAGCGTATGAACGTGAGCAAAGCACAGCAGCAAAAGACGCGATTGCGCAAATTTTGATTAACTCGCGCATGTCAGCCGAAGGTAAACGTCCCCTTTGTCAGGACACCGGCATTGTGACGTGTTTTGTCAAAGTGGGTATGGGCGTGCAGTGGGACAAAACGGACATGACCGTGCAGCAAATGGTTGACGAAGGAGTGCGCCGAGCATACACCAACCCGGATAATCCATTGCGTGCATCGATAGTGGCTGATCCCGCTGGGAACCGTAAAAATACCAAAGACAATACGCCCTCCGTTGTACATATCGATATGGTGCCGGGCAATCATATCGAAGTTGCTATCGCAGCCAAAGGCGGCGGGTCTGAGAACAAGTCAAAAATGGCGATGCTAAACCCGTCTGATGATGTTGCAGCATGGGTTGAACGCACACTACCAACCATGGGGGCTGGCTGGTGTCCGCCAGGCATGCTGGGGATCGGTATCGGTGGTACGGCAGAAAAAGCTGCAGTGATGGCAAAAGAATCATTAATGGATCCGGTTGATATTCATGACTTGCTAGAAAAGGGCGCGGATACAACCGAAGAAAAAATGCGTTTAGATATTTTTGAACGCGCGAATAAACTTGGTATCGGTGCACAAGGCTTGGGCGGATTAACGACTGTACTCGACATAAAAGTAAAGACCGCCCCGACACACGCAGCCTCTAAACCTGTTGTGATGATCCCGAACTGCGCCGCTACACGTCACGTTCATTTTCATTTAGATGGGAGTGGGCCCGCCGATTTGTCACCACCATCACTCGAAGATTGGCCGGAAATCACATGGGAAGTCGGTGAGAATGTTCGACGAGTTGACCTCAATACGGTGACTCAAGAAAAGATGCAAACTTGGCAAAGCGGTGACACGCTATTACTCAGTGGCAAAATGCTGACGGGTCGTGATGCCGCGCATAAAAGAATACAAACACTGATAGAGTCGGGTGAAGGGCTTCCTGAAGGCGTCGACTTTACCGGTAAGTTCATCTATTACGTTGGGCCGGTTGATCCTGTTGGGAACGAAGTTGTTGGTCCAGCAGGCCCGACAACCGCAACGCGTATGGATAAGTTCACCGATTTGATGCTTGAAAAAACAGGGTTGATGGGCATGATCGGTAAGGCCGAGCGTGGACCTGCGACCGTGGAGTCCATTCGTCAACACAAAGCCGTATACCTTATGGCTGTCGGTGGTGCAGCATACCTAGTGTCAAAAGCGATTAAAAAGTCCCGCGTTGTTGCATTTGAAGATTTAGGGATGGAGGCCATCTATGAGTTTGATGTGCAAGATATGCCAGTAACAGTTGCCGTTGATTCTGAGGGGATCAACGCTCATGAAACAGGCCCTGCGATATGGAAAGGCAAACTCGCAGACCCAAGCTAAAAGCTTCGCGATCGTTTTGACAAATTTGTATACAAAATCTAGGCTCAAGCGCTTGCTTGAGCCTTATTATTTCGCTAGTGTGCCAATCTAGTTTTTGCGCCAATTCATAAAGTGCGCAAATCCAACCGAATTTCTATTGATGTACTCAGACAAGCAGCGAGCCAATCGAAAAGCTGCGTCGTGCTACATGAATTGCAGAGGGTATGCCACGCATATCAAATGACCTTTCAAAGAAGATGAATAGAACCATGAAAAAAACTGCTTTAGCTTTTGCACTCACTGCGGGAATGATGGCGAATGTCCAAGCCGCCGAACCAACGCCATTTAGCGTGCAACAATTAACAAAAATCAATAAATTGCACTCGGCAGTCGTTTCTCACGATGGTAGCAAACTTGTATACGCGGTCAAAAATATTGATGCAGAAGGAAAGGGAAGCTCAGATCTTTACCTGCTTGATCTCACCCAAAAAGACGCCAAGCCTGCGCAACTTACCAGTGGTGCAGGGACGGAACATGACGTCGCTTTTGCGCCGGATGACTCGGCGATCTACTTCATTGCTGCGCGGACAGGGAGCAGTCAGCTGTACAAACTGTCCCTTCGTGGCGGCGAAGCGATGCAAGTGTCTGATTTAGCGTTAGACGTCGATGGTTATAAGCTTTCACAAGATGGTCAACAGGTTGTGATGAGTATTCGTACGTTTCCGGAATGTGAAACTCTTGCATGCTCAAAAGAAAAGTTCGATGCCGAAGCAAATCGAAAATCGACTGGCCGTGAATATAGCCAATTAATGGTGCGTCATTGGGATACTTGGTATGACCATGCGCGTAATCATTTGTTTGTGGGACGACTGAGCGACGACAAACTGACCCATGTTACAAACGTGACCGCGGGCCGTGATACTGAAACACCACCCAAACCATTTTCTGGTATGGAAGAAGTCACGTTTACTCCTGATGGTAAACATATTGTGTATAGCGCTAAAGCGCCAAGTGTCGACCAAGCATGGTCAACAAACTACGATATCTGGCAAGTCGATGTCGCGGGTAATAAAACAGAAAATTTAACCGCGGATAACAAAGCATGGGATGCACATCCAACGTTTTCAACGGATGGGCGTTACATGGCTTATTTAGCCATGAGTAAGCCGGGCTTCGAGGCGGATCGCTACGCCATTATGTTACGCGATACAGTGACCGGCCAAAGCAAAGAAGTAGCGCCTTTATGGGATCGCAGTCCTCATTCATTAACTTTTGGCCCAGACAATAAAACACTTTATGTCACTGCTCAGGATATCGGCCAAGTTTCAATATTTGAAATCAATACCCAGTTTGGTGATGTCCGTACGATATACAATGAAGGTAGCAATAGTGTTGTTGCCGTTACACAAGAGAAGCTTTACTTCAATCACAAAAGCCTTTCAGAGCCAAGTGATTTACATGTAATTGATCTAGACGGACAAAACCCGACTCAGTTGACCCATGTCAACAAAGAAAAACTGAGTAAGATTAAATTTGGTGAATATCAACAGTTCAGTTTTAAAGGCTGGAACAACGAAGAAGTCTATGGTTACTGGATCAAACCATCGAACTACCAAGCAGGGAAAAAATACCCCATTGCATTTTTAGTACATGGTGGTCCACAGGGCTCATTTGGCAATTCATTTAGTAGCCGATGGAATGCACAACTCTGGGCTGGTGCGGGTTATGGTGTTGTAATGGTCGACTTCCATGGCTCAACGGGTTATGGCCAAGCCTTTACTGACTCAATCAGCCAAGACTGGGGTGGCAAGCCGCTTGAAGACTTACAAAAAGGCCTTGCTGCTGTGACTAAACAACAAAAATGGCTCGATGTAAACCGCACTTGTGCCCTTGGTGGCTCTTACGGCGGATATATGATGAATTGGATCCAAGGGAACTGGCCTGATGGATTTAATTGTTTAGTTAACCATGCGGGCTTGTTTGATATGCGCTCGATGTATTACGTGACTGAAGAACTATGGTTCCCTGAATATGAATTTGGTGGTCAATATAAAGCGAACAAAGACTTGTACGAAAAATTCAACCCAGTCAACTACGTAGAAAACTGGAAAACGCCGATGCTTGTCGTTCACGGTGAAAAAGATTTTCGCGTTCCTTACGGACAAGGTCTCGCAGCGTTTAGCTACATGCAACGTAACGGTATCCCATCGGAGTTGCTAATTTATCCAGATGAGAACCATTGGATCTTGAACCCTGTGAATTTAGAGCAATGGTACGCCAAAGTATTGGGTTGGATGGATCGCTGGACTGAGAAAAAGTAAGTTGTTGCGACATTGAATAAACCTAAAAACCAGCGCTTCCACGCTGGTTTTTTTATGGGTTCTGCAAAGCTATAAATCACTTAACGGACTCTTCACTCCATTTCCTCCAGCTTGTATCACATGGGTGTATATCTGCGTAGTGCGTACATCACTGTGGCCGAGTTGTTCTTGCACTGTTCGAATATCGGCGCCTCGTTGTAATAAATGGGTAGCGAAAGAATGACGTAGCGTATGGCAGGTGACTTTTTTATTGATATCGGCTTTATAAGCTGCTGCCTTCACCGCTTTTTGTACAGACGTTTCATCAATATGGTGGCGCCGTATCGCCGCTTTATCTGCTGGGTCAACACTAAGGCGTGTTGACGGAAAAAGGTAATGCCATTGAAAACTCTTATTCGCATTAGGGAATTTACGGATTAATGCGTTGGGCAACCATACGCCTGAATAATCTGCACGTAGCACATCACTTTCATAGTATTGACGTGCAAACTCAATTTGCTGCAACAATGCTGGAACCAACTCTTTAGCTAACGTCACCCTACGGTGTTTTCCCCCTTTGCCGAACCAGACAAGCACAGATAGAAAATCAAAATCTATATCTTGAATGCGAAGTCTAACCGCTTCCATTAAGCGTAAACCACTGCCGTACATGAGCTTGACGATCAGTGCATGATTAATGGTTACGTGCATAAGCAGTTTTGCTGTTTCATCACAGGTTAACACGATAGGAAGCTTGGTTTGTCTAGCGGACTTATTGAAAGTCATATGGGACTTTAGCGGTGAGCGAAGCACCTCTTTATACAAAAACACTAGCGCATTCAGAGCTACTTTTTGCGTACTGGGCGCCACGTTCATTTGGCAACTGAGGTGGGAGAGAAACGCCTCGACCTCTGCTTCAGCTAAGCGGCTAGGGTGACGCTTATCGTTAAAAATGATAAAGCCCTTAATCCAGTAGAGGTAGGTTTCAATCGTTCGTTTAGCATAGTGCCTGGTATACATAAATTCTTGGATGTGGGTAAGAAAAGGGGAGTTTTTCATTCAAAAATACACCTCAGCAACACTGTTTATTTGTACAGTATAGGCGTGATTCTGTGTTTCTGCCTATTAGACGGAATTATTCCGCCTTTCCCCAAAACAAATTTTTGATGGATGTGACGTTAGTAATTGTAATTTATAAACAATTACGCTAGCGTTGTGGCAACAAAGATCATGATAGACGGAAAAAGTCCGTGTTTAAACACGGAATTTTTCCGTCTAATACGCTGTTATATTGCTTAGGAGCATATGGATAATTTCGAAAAAATCAGGAAGATTATTCCTCTGTGGTATGCCCAAAGAAAATGGGCTGAAGAACTACTAGTTCAATCTTTCCAATTAGAAAAAGCCGAAGATATTCTCCAGTCTAAATATCGTGGAGCAAAACCTATTCCTGGTACTAATTGGATGTATCGTACACATGGTATCGGGGTTGATATCTATCGAACAGCTGATGTCGGCGGAATTGATTTTGATTTCGACAAGGTCGCCCCTGATGAATGGCGCTTACGAATTTTTTTCGAAAAACAATACAACGAGGGTAATCTGCCTCTAGCTGATTACCGCGAACTATACGAAGATGAAGGCTTGTTGCAATGTGCGGTAGAGCAAGCATTAAAGTAATCGCAATATAACAAGCTGTTTAAGCGCGGGACTGCTAATGTTTGGCTCGGTTTCGCTTCGCTACACATTTTAGCCAAACATTATCAGCCCCTTAACAGGGCGTTATGTGTTTTAGAAGGAGTTACCTTGAGATTAAGCATCGTATCACTACTTTTGCTGGTTACTGGCTGTGCTGGATTACCTAATTACGTTGAGCCACAAACTGGTGAGTCTTCTGCGGGGTTTAAAGTTAAGCATGATTTTGACGCTCCTATTTTAGGTTATTCCACATTCGTTTATGTACATACGGAAGAACAAACTTGCGGGAAATCATTTGGTTCTGAAAGCGGTGCAAAATTAGTTGTATTAGACGACAGCAACCCGTTAATTTCTGAGTTAAACCCTGATGGTGTAAAGCTAGCTGCAAGTAAGAAATATAGCTTCATGATTATGTCAGTTGCAGGTATGAGTAACTGTATTATTTATGCTTCATTTAAACCTAAAGCTGATGAATATTATGAAATGAATGTCTCAGGTCAGTTGGGTGCGCATTCTACACATTGTAAAGCTGAGCTGTATCGAATTGATGAAACAGCTAATATCATGTCTCCTGTTGAATTCCAGTATTACGGGCAGTGTAGAGAGCCAGCTGAATAAACACATAACAAAGCCATAATGAAAAGGACGCAAAACGCTTGGCGGCGTAAGTGTCTCTACAAAGATGGAAGATAATATTAAAGATAATGCCATCAACATTGCTCAAAGCATTATTGCTGGCAACATTGACCCAAATTTAGGCTGTGACAAGCTAGCTCAGTTGTGTGAGGAAAATAACCACCCAAGTGAACTGGCAATGTTCTCGCTGCTTTCACATGATCAGCGAGGCCATGAACACCTTGGCTTCGATCTAGAAAACACAGCGACCGAAATCATTGAAGAGAGCAGAAAGTTTGTCAGCAAAAACACTTAACAAGTTTGTCAACGATCGCCCTTCGGGCTGGACAGCCTTAAGCATGGCTTCGCCACAAGGCTGCCCGTTACAAAGGCGTTAGCTGTTTAAGGAGTATGTCGTATGATTCTAGTAGTATTACTAGCCTTAGGCTGTGCAGTTTTTTTCAATGTTGAGTATTATTCTGATCTAAAACGGATCCGTTCATATCTTAAAAGTAA
>NZ_BMPZ01000008.1:0-158313 GCF_014647855.1 Shewanella gelidii
CTTTGTCAGCTATGACATCACCACAGAGCAAGGCGATTACTACAGCTATAGCCACAGTGTTGATGTTTATGCCAACTACCAATTCAGTCAGCAGATGGCGATGAAACTGGCCTACCAGTATGAACGCTATTACGACACCGACTATGCGCAGGTCGATGTGAATGCGATTTCAGGGCTAACCACCCTTGGCGACTTGAACCACAACTATAACGCGCACCAAGTGATGTTGTCGTTTAGCTACCAGCTGCGCTAACGCGCTGGGCTAACCATAACTGCAAGAGGATATGAGAATGGAACGCAGAAGTTTCTTAAAAATGAGTGCAGCAATGGGCTGCGCAGCGACAGTGTCAGGCTGTAACTCAAGCTCAAGCGATGTTGAAGTCGTGCCGCCAACCCCTCCGGTTGGGAGTGATGAAAAACTCAATTGGTCCGCCTGTTTGGTCAACTGTGGCTCAAACTGCCCGGTCAAAGTTTACTCTAAAGATGGTGTGATCACGCGAGTGGAATCAGACTTCACCATTGAAGATGAATATGGCGATCATAACGTCCGCGCATGTTTACGTGGCCGTGCGCTGCGTAAACGAGTGTATGCTCCCGATCGTCTAAAATACCCGATGAAACGTGTCGGCCCCCGTGGTAGCGGTCAATTTGAGCGTATTAGCTGGGATGAAGCGCTTGATATTGTGGCGGATAAGCTACAAAACACGATTGATCAGTATGGGAATGAGTCCATCCTATTTACCTACAACTCAGGTGCCGCTTACCACTTCTCTGGTAAACAGTGTCTATACCGTTTGATGAACCTGAAAGGTGGCTATCTAAACACCTACGGTGATTACTCATGGGCACAACTCTATAAAGCTGCAACATATACCTATGGTTCTGCACGCCCAGGCTGGAAAGGCAGCTCGATGTCAGAGATGAAAAACTCTGATTTGGTGTTGATGATTGGCTACAACCCATCAGAGATCCGCATGAGTGGCTCAGGCGAAGCTTATGACTTCTTGATGCTAAAGCAGCAAAATAACTTCAAAACCATTCTGGTCGACCCTCGATATACCGACTCAGCAGTGGGTAAAGAAGATCAGTGGCTTGCAATCCGCCCAGGCACAGATGCAGCACTCATTGAGGCTATCGCCTACGAGCTCATCACCAATAACCGCGTAAACCAAGAGTTCCTCAACGACTATTGTGTCGGCTATGATGAAAACACCATGCCAGCGGGTGTGGATTACAGTGAGAGTTACAAATCATACATTCTTGATAATCCAACCGCTGGTGATATGACACCAGGGACCAATGCAAAAACACCAGCATGGGCCGCAGCGATCACAGGTATTGAAGAGAACGTCATCATTGATGTTGCTGAACAACTAGCCAATGCAAGCGCGCCATTTGTTCAAATTGCGGCATCACTCTGCCGTCAAGCCGCTGGTGAAAACAACACCCGTGCTGGCTATATGCTGCCTATCTTATTGGGTCAAATCGGCTTACCTGGAACCAATGGTGGTGGTTTATGTTCTGGCTCGTCGTTCTCAGCCCCCAAAATGCCCACAGGCTCAAACCCTGTCGGTAAGAAGATCTCTTTCTTCACCTGGACCCAAGCCATTGAAGATGGCGAAAATATGTCGGTTCTTAAAGACGGTGTCATTCTTCCTGAAGACCAATTGGACGCAAATGGAGACGGGAAGCTTGGCCATAACGTTAAAGCAATTATTAACTATGCGGGCAACGCACTGGTTAACCAGCACTCTGATACCAATCGTACTACTGAAATCCTTTCCGATGAGTCTAAATGTGAGTTTATCCTCGTCGTTGATAACTGGATGACACCAAGTGCTGAGTACGCAGACATCGTGTTACCCGATGTTTCTTGGTTAGAAACCGAGGATTTAGTCAACCAAAGCTATGCCGCGGGTGATACCGCCACCCTCGTACAAATGAGCACCGGCGTTGAGCCGATGTTTGAAAGCCGCCCTATTTATGATGTATGTGTGGATCTCGCGAAACGCATGGGTGTCGAAGCTGAATTTACAGAAGGAAAAACCCGCGAAGATTGGCTCAACGAGTTCTACGCATCAGCCAAAGCCGCACAACCTGATTTGCCAGAAAAAGAAGTCATGTTGACACAAGGTGTGTACCGTAAGTATTTGCCAAACGGTAGCTATATTGTTCACGAAGATTTCCGTAACGATCCAGTTGCAAACCCACTACCTACACCTTCTGGCAAAATAGAAATCTACTCTGAACGTTTAGCTGAACTGTCTCAAAAATGGGATCTTGCGGATGGCGATGTGATTTCTGCGCTGCCTAAGTACGTGCCCACTTGGGATGGTTATGAAGATGCTGCGACCAAAGATGATTACCCGCTGCAGCTCACTGGCTACCACACCAAAGGCCGTGCTCACTCTAGCTACCATAACGTACCTTGGCTGCGTGAAGCAGTTCAAGACGCCGTATGGATGAACCCTATTGACGCCCAACAGCGCGGGTTACAAACGGGCGATCTAGTCCGGATATTTAACGATCGAGGCGAACTCGAAGTGCCCGTAAAAGTAACCCCAAGAATCATGGTCGGCGTTACTGCGCTTGGTCAAGGCGCATGGGTTCGCTTTGAAGGAAACATTGATAAAGGCGGCAACCTCAATACCGTAACTTCGCAACGACCAACCCCATTATCTAAAGGTAATGGTCAGCACACAAACCGTGTCCAAATCACAAAAGCCTGATAGGAGTTAATCATGAGTAATAATGTTCAATACGGCTTTTATGTCGACGCAAGCAAATGTACTGGCTGTAAAACCTGTCAAATTGCCTGCAAAGATCGCAAAGATCTACCTGTTGGTGTGAATTGGCGCCGTGTCTATGAATACGGTGGTGGTCAGTGGACTGAAAATGGCGATGGCAGCATCAATCAAGATGTATTTGCCTATTATAAATCTATTGGATGTAACCATTGTAATGAGCCTGTTTGCGTCAAAGCTTGTCCGACGGGAGCAATGCATAAGCGCAAAGAAGATGGCTTAGTCCATATCGCCAGTGAACTGTGTATAGGTTGCGAGAGCTGTGCACGTGCATGCCCTTATGATGCGCCACAAATCGATAGCGCTCGTAAGGTGATGACCAAATGTGATGGTTGCTTTGAGCGTCTCGCTGAAGGCATGAAGCCAAGCTGTGTGGAATCATGCCCTATGCGCGCCATTGATTTTGGCACCATGGACGAGTTGCAAGCAAAATACCCAGACGCTGTTGCACCAAATATTGCCCCATTGCCGGTCAGCAGCATCACCTCACCAAACCTTTTGGTGAAACCAAACCGTCATGCGCGTCCAAGCGGTGATAGTGATGGCATGGTATTAAACTGGGCAGAAGTATAAACTAACCATAGCCTAGGATGGCGCCTTATCATCTTGAGGATGAGGCGCCTTTTTTTTGAATCAACGAATCTCGAAAGCAAAATAGGTAGTGTGACGATGACATCATCAATGAAGGCAGCGCTCGATAAAAATCAGTTAGAAGAGTATCAAGGCTTGGCTTGTATTCTTCACAACGTACTTTTCTTTGACCCAAACGAGTCGCTAATTAATGGCTTTATCCAGCATGATGTTATTAGCAGTTGGCCAGATTTTTCTGGTACCAAATCAGAACAAGAAGCAAAAGACAGAGTTCAGCGATATCTAGAAGCATGGGCTCCTGAGCAATTGCTGTCATTGAAATTAGATTATGCGCAACTTTTTTATGGGCCAGGCGAGCCTAAAGCGGCACCTTGGGGCTCGGTGTACCTGAGCGAACGCCAACTGCTCAATGGTGAATCGACTCAAGCACTCATGCAATTTTATCAAGATCGCCAAGTCACATTTGAATTGGACTCTAACCAACCAGTTGACCATCTTGGGTTATATTTTGCTGTACTTGATCAAATTTTTGCGCAATTGCAACAAGATAACAGCGAAGCATTACGCCAAAACGCCATACTATTGTTACAACAACACCTACTACCTTGGTCCGGCCGCTGTCTTGAATTTATGTATGAATACGCGCAAACTGATTTCTACAAAGGGATAGCCATACTCACTCAAAACTATCTTGATGAAATCAGCAAAGTTTTGAATGTGGTTCCATTAACAAAGCAGTTATTTCGATAACTAGCGACGCAACATCAAAACTCTGAAAGTTTTGGCCCAATAGCAACAGAACGAGCGGAATAGAAAGAGAATATATGAGCTTTGTGAAAGCCGTTGGGCAGCAATGGAATAAATCTGCTTTTGCAGAAAAAATTGCCCAAACGTTAAAACTGCAAACAGAAGTTAACTCACTGTTTATCGGTGCGACCAGCATCACGACAGTTTCAAACCTAATCGCTGCAATGGCCTACTGTGAATTAGATAGTGAATACCAACAAGCACAGCTCACCGATGCCGTCATGCTCACGATTCTTTTTGATTGTTTTCGGCTTCTTGTTGTTAAACAAGCCGAACAGAATGAGCTCAGCCAAGCTGAACATTTAATTGTGCAAATCACAGACATTTACGCTGCTAAAGATGAAATAGCCCAGCAATCTCCTGAACTTGAGCAAGTGCAAATTCAAATTAGAAACTTGTGCCAACAGCTAGCTCAGTTGCAAAAACAGCGACGCCAGCAATCAAGAAATATGGGTCGATAATCAAGCAGATTGCACTGTGCAAATAACCTCTTTCTTTTCCGGCGAAAGATCAAAAAAGCGGAGCCCATGGACTCCGCTTTTTCTCATTTAAGATGTAAATTTATTTAGCCAACAAATTCTACACCTAACTTAATATCGCCTTTTAAAGTATCTAGCATGGCATCTCGAGCGTTCGCTTCAAACTCGCTGACATCACCGTATGCCAGCACTTCTTCAACGCCGTTCTTGCCTAGTAAGACCGGTTGAGCGAAGAATTCAGCGTGCTCACTACCGCCATCAACATAAGCGCATTCAATCACACCCGACTCACCTTGAAGGCCTTTCACCAATGACATACCGAAACGACAAGCCGCTTGTCCCATGGATAGGGTTGCACTTCCGCCACCCGCTTTTGCTTCAACAACTTCAGTCCCCGCATTTTGAATGCGGGTTGTTAAGTTTGCGACTTCTTCATCACTGAAACTCACACCTTCGACTTGAGAAAGTAGAGGTAAGATGGTGACACCACTGTGACCACCAATCACATTAATTTTCACTTGCTCAACATCGACCCCTTTCGCTTCTGCAATAAAGGTTTCAGACCGAATCACATCAAGCGTTGTGACACCGAATAAACGGTTTTTGTCGTATACCCCGGCTTTTTTCAATACTTCAGCGGCAATCGCTACCGTAGTATTGACTGGGTTGGTAATAATACCCACTAAAGCTTTGGGGCACGTCGAGGCAACTTTTTCAATCAGGTTTCTAACAATGCCAGCATTGATATTGAATAGATCAGAGCGATCCATACCGGGTTTACGCGCAACACCAGCTGAAATTAAAACAACATCCGCGCCTTCTAGCGCAGGCGTCGGATCTTCACCAGCGAAGCCCTTTACATCAACCGCTGTCGGGATGTGGCTTAAATCAACAGCGACGCCGGGAGTCACTGGCGCGATGTCATAAAGAGACAGCTTTGAACCCGCAGGCAATTGAGTTTTTAACAGTAGGGCAAGAGCTTGGCCGATACCACCAGCAGCACCAAGTACAGCAACTTTCATAGTTATCTCCGTCATTTCTCTGGGTATTTTTGTGATGCAGATCTAATTCCTTGTGGCGCAACATTACTTTATCATCACGATAAATTCAATTATCCCTTAGTCTCGTAAGCGAATAAATTGAATTATTGTTAAAAAAGCGGCCAACAACCCCCTATTTAGCCCGAAATCACGTCGAAATAACAGCAATTTGTAAACAATTAGTGACAAATGCGTTAAATGCATTTTTATGCACATAAAAACGGATTTCGTTGACTTTTTGACCCGAAATATTCAGAATGGGGTGGATTTCATGAATAAGAAAAAACTGAATAACTATGCCAACAACTAAAAATCAAGACGAGCTAGTCAAGACCTTTAAGGCCATTCTAAAGGAAGAGAGATTTGGGTCACAAAGCGAAATCGTGACCGCATTGCAAACTGAAGGGTTTAGCAACATAAACCAGTCTAAAGTCTCTCGCATGCTCAGTAAATTTGGAGCCGTGCGCACACGCAATGCAAAGCAAGAGATGGTTTATTGCTTGCCAGCAGAGCTAGGGGTGCCTACAGCTGGTAGCCCACTTAAAAATCTAGTATTAGATGTCGATCAGAACCAATCGATGATTGTCGTTCGTACCAGCCCTGGTGCAGCGCAGCTTATCGCAAGGCTTCTCGACTCAATAGGCAAGCCAGAAGGGATTTTAGGCACTATTGCTGGTGACGATACGATCTTCATTTGTCCTTCAAGCATACAAAATATCGAAGATACTTTGGAAACGGTAAAATCTTTATTTAACTACGCGGAATAACAGACCTGGTTTATTTTACTCCAAATAAAAAGCCCCTTTCTTCAGGGGCTTTTTTAGTGCAAAAATTCACTTTTGCCAGTGCAATGCTTAGTAAAAGCTAACGCTGCATATAGTAATTACCGCTATTATTCGTCTTGAAACTTCAACATGAAATCTAGCGATGGCGCAAAGAAGGAAGACCCTGTTAAAGCGCGGGTATAATCCATTAGGTGGTCATGATGACCATGACCATCACCTTTCACCATACTTTCCAACATTTTGGTAAAATTGACTGGCGTATGACACGTTGACACAAACATCAACCCCTGCTCTTTTACGGAGCCGTAAGGCATACTTTGACGCAATATTTCCATCGACTGACCTTGTTCGTCCTTCAAGTTCACCCGTTTAATATGGCTTGTGAGTGGCTTATCAGCAGACGCATATTCAATGTTATCTTGCTTTGTCCGACCAATAATATCTTCTTGGCTTTTCACCGGTAAGCGGTGCCATTTACTCAAGTTGTGAGCAAATTTTTGTACATGAACATAGCTACCACCTCGAAATGCTTCATCATCGTCACCCACTAACGCGACCTGCTGACGATTACGCCCTTTGGGATTCTCGGTTCCATCAACGAAACCGGTTAAATCCCGATTATCCATGAAACGGAAACCACGCTCTTCATCTTGCAACTCAACCAAGCCTTCTAACATTTGGCAAACTTCGTTGGCGACAAGGTGCAAAATATCATATCGGTCACAGCGCAAATGGATAAACAAATCATACTCAAGCGCTGGTGCATCTCGGTTCGCTTCAGCGAGCGCCGGAAAGGGTTGTAACAGAGCTGGACGTACGTCGGCATACAAACTATCCCAACCATTAGCCCCGACAGCGACAAAACCATTAAATGCACTATCTGCATAGAGGTCCGTCAATTCATAGATATACTGAGCGACATTGCCTAAACAGGGACGAAGCTGCGCTTCCACGCCGTCGATGGCATTGAACATCAAATAGATGCTATGCAGGTTTCCTTCGGCACATATTCCTAACTGTTCTCGTGGCATAATCGTTTTATCCATTTTTGGACCTCTAACATATTCATTTACGGCATTATTATCGATAACTTTAACAGCAAATGATTTTAACTAGTGCACATATTTAAGTCATTTCCACAGTTAAATTTAGTAGCCCGCCGCTTGACCGTCTTTTCGGCTCTCGGATGCACCACGGTAGACCTTGGTTTCTGGGTCCTGTCCAATGGCTTGATAGCCACCAAACGCACCAAGCGCGTCGCGCATAACATGACCTTTTTTAACTAATTCTCGGCGAGTCTCCATACTGAAACCGGATTCAAGACTAACGTAGCCACCATCGCTCATGACTTCTCCTGTAGGTTGAGAAGAACCACTATGTAGAATTCTAGGTGCATCTCCCGCTTCCTGCAGGTTCATACCAAAATCAATGAGATTAATCATAATTTGCGCATGCATTTGTGGTTGTGTTGCGCCCCCCATCACTCCAAAGCTCAGCCAAGGCTGACCATCCTTGGTCACAAATGCAGGAATAATGGTATGAAATGGGCGTTTTCCTGGCGCATAGGAGTTAAATCGTCCAGGTTTCAAATCAAATAACTGACCACGATCCTGAAGAACAAAACCCAAATCTGGCGGTGTCATTCCAGATCCCATACCACGATAATTACTTTGTATGAGGGACACCATATTGCCAGCTTCGTCCGCCGTGGTGAGATACACCGTATCCCCATGCCCAAGTGCGGGATTTCCGGCATCTACACTTTTTGCCGCACGTTTGGCATCGATCGATTGAGCCCTTTGATAATTATATTGCTCGGAAATAAGCTCAGCCACTGGGATTTGATTAAATGCCATATCCGCATAAAACTTCGCTCGATCAGCAAAAGCGAGTTTTTTGGCTTCTACAAAATGATGTACATATTCTGCACTGTCAAAACCCATTGAGCGTAAATCGAATGGCTCCAGTGTTTTTAAGATCTGTAACGCAGCAATTCCCTGACCATTGGGTGGTAACTCCCACACATCATATCCACGATAATTGGCTGATACCGGCTCGACCCATTCGCTAGTATGTGTCGCCAAATCTTCATACGTTAAATATCCACCTTGTGCTTTCATATAACGGGCGATACTTTGTGCAATTTCACCTTTATAAAAGGCATCGCGCCCTTGTTTTGCAAGCAAATCATAAGTATTGGCTAACGCAGGATTTTTAAAAATCTCCCCCGTCTTTGGCATATGTCCGTCGGGCATAAAAGTTTCTTTAAAACCAGGATACGGACTAAGTCGGCTAGCACTGCGCTCAAGGTAATAAGCGATAAGTTCTGAAACAGGGAAGCCGTTTTTAGCATAGTGAATTGCAGGTGCTAGGTTGTCGGCCATTGAGACTTGACCGAATTTTTTATGTAATTCAAACCAGCCATCTACCGCGCCGGGAACAGAGACAGGTAAGGGGCCATAAGGAGGGAAATAGTCAAGACCTAATGCTTGTACCTTTTCTACAGTAAGCGACTTCGGGCTACGACCAGATGCATTTAAACCGTAGAGTTTTTTATCTTTCGCACTCCATACAATTGCAAATAAATCTCCCCCTATGCCTGACCCTGTTGGCTCTGTCAGCCCAAGCACTGCATTGGCAGCAATCGCAGCATCCACTGCACTACCACCTTGCTTCAGAATATCTAAAGCAGCTTGAGTTGCGAGAGGCTGACTCGTCGCGGCCATGCCTTGGGTCGCGTATACCTCAGAGCGCGTCGCAAACGCTTTACCGGTTATTCTATCCATTGCTGCTGCTCCTTGGCTAAAAGTGCATGTCAAAACAGCTACCATCAAGCACTTCTTCATCGAAAGTAAGTGACGACAGCGCAAACTTTGCCCTGTGAAGTTCATCATTCTATTTAGCATTCTTATTATCCTAGCGCTTTATTATTCTAATCTTAGTGATATCAAACACCTCGGCTGCTTCGACACTAGCACACCTCTCGAGCGAAAATAAGCCAACATGCAGACCAATATGCTGAACTGTTTTCAAATGGCGCGATATGTGATGAGTGAACCTTTGCTCATTTTAAAGAGTGCACCAGACCTTTGCCTACAAAAGACCTGTAACAACGCATGTTGAACCGAAGACTAATAGGACAAAAGTCGCGTTTTGCAAACCTCACGGGTATTTTCAGCGAAAAGTCCGACCTGTTGATAAACATATAATTAAACACCACTTTACACAAAAGTCTGCACTAGCTAAGCGTCTGAGCGCCTCTTTAAAACAAAATTAACCGGAAATTATGCCGACAACCGCTAAACTAATAGATAGCAATCGAGCCACGCAGAGCCGCATAAAATATCGCACCGTCATAAGCCATGGTGCTTTGAACTGCCTAAATATGAACCAATCGACTGACTCAATCCCGAATAGGCTTTGCTAAGGTGGTTTGCTTAGGTAACGGTTACACCGCTAAACGAGGAGATAATTTTCATGGATATACTCATTGGAGTGACTTTAGTCGCCATATTATTGTTCTTGTTCAAGCACCGAATATGGCAAACACACCCGAAGCACTATAAGAAATCAATGAAGCGAACATCGAGCCATGGACACCATGTCTTTAGCAAGAATAGTCGCTACCATAGTGTCAGTATCGATAGTAGCGGCCATCATTGCCGTCACGCAGAAAAAGTGAAAGGAAAGCGCTTTTTATCTGAAGAGGCTCCAAAAATTCCATTGGGCGGGTGTAACCAAGCACATTGCCAATGTAAATATATTCACCATGCGGATCGCCGAGAGCCAGGGGTCGACCGACGGCTCGATTACGGCTTAACCCATGACCTTTATGGCGCTTTTGGAGAGCAAAATCGAAGGTTAATGACTAGAGGGCGCCGCTCAACGGATTTACAAGCTGCTCACTAAACATGTAAGCGTCAAAGTGGTTTTATTTACCAGTATTTTTCGACGGTAATTTGCCCCGGTGCGCGACGAAGGTTTTTCTCTAACCCAATTTGTCGTAGCGCCGCCACTGAGTCCTGAATCATCCCTGGATTGCCACAGATCATCACTTGAGATTGTTCGGCATTAATTTCTAGCCCCGCATATTTAGAAATTTCACCTGAATCAATTCCATCGGGGATCCGGCAATTCAATCCTGTCGAATTTTCTTCACGAGTCACACAGGTAACCAATTGAAATTGCTCTGGGTAGCGCAGCTTAAAGTCTTTCAGCAGCTCTAAATAGGCCAAATCCTCTATGTATCGAACGCCATACACCAAAACCACTTTTTCAAATCGCTGCCACAAGGCAGATGTTTGCATCATTGAGATAAATGGCCCAACAGCTGTACCTGTGGCTAAAAACCACATATGTTTATTATCTTGCTCGGGGATCTCATCTAACGTCATGAAGCCAGTTGCTTTTTGGCTCACTTCAATTTCGTCACCAGGTTTTAAAGCTTGTAAATCAGGAGAAAGCATCCCGTCTTCGACTGCGACAGCGAGAATTTCGACGTAGTCTGTATCAGGACCATTGACCAGCGAGTATGCTCGGGCGACCCGCTTGTCATCTCGCACTTGGCTCAGCTTAATAAATTGTCCTGCGATAAAGGGGGCGACATCTGCAGCTATTTTCAAACTAAACAATTTATCGTTCCAATCTATGCGTTCGATTACTTTACCAGTCACCCACATAACGACCTCATCAATTAAACAGCTATGGCTTTAGCATAGACCCAATCCTTTGAAACAAAAACCCTTTTATTATTACTTGTTTTATTCGTATTTACGGGTAAGAAATAACTCAGACCACCCCATCAATTACCACCTGATTTCAAAAACTGGGCTCTTAAAAACAAAAAATCCCTGAATATATGTTCAGGGATTTAAAGCGTTTTGGGGTGAGCATTACTTAGCTCATCTGCATTGTATGGGGATCAGTGAAGCGCTTCCGGCTGCTCATCATCTTCCTCAAACTCTTCATCACCCATGAAATACGTGCCCCAGCCGTCGTAATCGACCTTTTGCTTCGTCGCGAGCTGTATCATTTGCTCCGCTGCTTTATCCAATAACTCAAGATCAAGCTTATGGGTCGCAACCGCATCAAAGCAAAAAATGATTTGACCGTTTTCTAACTCCATCTCTTCGGCATCATTCACCTCAAAACCAAGTTTAAAAGCTTCAACAGCAGCTTTTTCTAGGCGATCAAAGTTGCTACAAGAAAAGTGATGCTCAATCGTATAGTCCACATCTGGATCGGAGCCGTCTTCAAGTAGAGCGTTTACGATATCGCGGTTTTCTTCTAGCTGCTCTTGCAGCAAAGTTTTATTCGACATGAATTGTCTCCAAATACTCTAAATTTTTTTCTTTCAATGAAGGTAAGCCCATTTACGCATTGTTAGAAGCAACCGACTTTCCCGCAAGGGCTGCTGCTTCTTGATTTAATGCTTCTAACTTTTCTGACATAGTTGCGTGAATTTTAGCAGAAAGCTCTTTAGCATTTCCCCTTGTCAAACCTTCAGTTGGGAACGGCGCCATCATTTCAATAATCACCACACCATTGTTCCAACGATTTAGGTTAATTTCGCTCTGGTTTGATGCCAATACTGGCACCATAGGTACGCCTGCATTGATTGCAGTATGGAAAGCACCAGCTTTAAAAGGTAAAAGCCCGCGACCACGGGATCGGGTTCCTTCAGGGAAAATCCAAATGGAAAGGCACTTCTCTTTAATCTTTTTCACCGTGTTTGCCATCGTATCAAATGCTCGGCTACGGTTATTACGATCGATAAGAATATTGCCAGACAACCAGTAAATTTGGCCAAACAATGGCATCCACGCCAAGCTTTTTTTCCCTAGGCTAACGGTCCCCTTCGGAACCGCTGCGGTATGAGTAAATACGTCATAATTGTTCTGGTGGTTTGCAAGGTAAATACAGGGCTCGTCTTTGATTTCGTCAGAACGACGAACAATGACTTTCAGGCCGAGGATCGGAACAACTGCAGAGAACATTTTAGCGAACATATGTACGTTATCTCGATGCATCGGACGAATTAAACAAACTAACCCACCGAATACAAACGCAAGCATTAACAAGATAACAAGTAGGACGGACCTGACAACTAACAGCAAAACCAACTCCAGTAAGGCATTTGGCGACAGTATAGCTAGCATATATACCTGACTCAATCTTTTGTTGTTGAGATTGAGACAACACATAGACGTCTTGGCTAGCACCTGTACGCTCAAATTAACACGACAGATACTAGACCCAGACGCACATCACAAGCACAATCGAGAACGTCGATTAAGCCTTACTGATTTTAGCTTCCGTTATGCGATTTCTATACAAGGACCAACTCAAGCGAAATCCTAAACTCACCAAAGCGAGTGCGGCGACGATTGCAGCACCACTTGGCAGATCCCAGTTCGCCGAGCAATATAAGCCAATGATATACCCGACAATCCCGACGCTATACGCCCACAGTAATGCCTTGTTATTCGCTAAAGGACTGACAGCAAGCGCAGGCAATATTAAGGTACTAAATACCAGGTAAACCCCAACCAATTCGACCGAGAGCGTAATGACCATAGCAAACAGCAGGTAAAAAGCACCGCCTTCAAGCACATCAGGCTTAAAGAAAACTAGCGCAAGCACTAACCCATAAAGCGTGGCAGGTAGATACAATTGACTCCAATTCACCCAAAGGATCTGCCCAGACATCAGCTGCTTCATTAACTCTGCCCCATGGGGATCGTTGGCAAGCAATAGCATCGCACTCACAGCAGCTAATACGTAAAAACAGCCAATCATAGCCTCTAACTCATCAGCCATATGTTTAGCCAGCCACGCAATTACTCCTGCGCCAAGTAGCGCAAATAGTGCCGGCATCCATAATGATGAATAGGGAATGGATTCAATATCATGATTTAAGCGAGCGGCAATTGCGCCTAATGCTGCAATTTGCGCGATCGCTAAATCGATAAAGATAATGCCTCGTTTCAGCACCTGCCGCCCCAAAACAACGTGGGTCGACAGAACCAACAGGCCTGCGACGAACGCAGGCAACAGGATGCTGAATAACTCAAAGTTCATGATGACTTTACCTTGCTGCTTTTAGCAAATCGATGACGCTTTGATATAAGCCAAATAGGTCTGAGCTCTGCTCATTTCCACCCACAGACATCGGCAAAACTAGGACCGGCAAATCTGCTCGCTCAGCTAACCATCGCGCCCCTCTTTCATCTTGGTACGAAGCCACAACCACCGCATAAATATCACCTTGGTTAGACCGAGATAGCAGTTTAGCTAAATGACCACTGCTCGGCGGTAAACCGGGCTTCGGTTCGAGATCGGCGACTTGCTCCATTCCCAACCAGTCAAATAGATACCGAAAACTAGAGTGATAAGCAATAACACGCTTGCCCTTCAAATCTGCAGCCAAGGCTTCCCATTCGGGGATTGCTGCAAGCCAACGTTGTTCAAAATTGGCAAAAGCCTGTCGATATGCCGCGGCTGATTCTGGGTTGACGGTTATCAACTTCTCACTCAGCGCATTGGCGACACCAAGCAGCTTGGTTGGCGAAAAGTGAATATGAGGGTTACCCGCAGCATGCACATCTCCCATACTGCGATCAACATTTTCAAGCTTATCTAAAGTTTCGATATGATCCGCTGCATAAAATAAGCCTTTGTCGGTCGAGCGAACCTTGGCATTAGCCGATTTCATTTGCAGCATTGGTAGCCAACCAACCTCTAGCTCTGCACCAGCGCACACCACTAAATCAGCGCGACGCATTTTAGCAATCAGGCTTGGCCTGGCTTGCACCATATGCGGATCTTGCTGTGCGGTTGTGGCCGAATAAATATTAGCATTTGGAGCAAGTTCTTGAGCTAGTGCCGCATATTCCGGTTCACATGCAAAAATATTGAGCTCAGCAAATACTAACGTGGGTTGCATCAAGGCCACAAAAGCCATCATGCTAACCATAATTTTAGAATTGATGCGCACCATGAGCCCCCAGAGTTGTTACATATTGCAATGTGACAATATTATCATCTTCGATACCATCAAAGTTTAGGCCATCTTGATGTACATACTGCAAACGAACACTTGAAAAGTGGCTTGGATGCCAAGCCAGTGTAAATTCAGTCTCTTTTAGCTCTTGCTCATCAAAGTGTTCTTCATGCGCCATGAGAGTATCAACTTGGCCATAGCGTACGCCGGCAGACCAAGCCGGGCTAAATTGATAAACGCTGCTCACATACCAACCTTGATGATAGTCATTCACATGACCTTCATGGTCATGATCTTCTTCCATACCCGGCTCTTCATGATGCTCTTCCTCATGATGTGCCATAAAGTCATTCACACGGAAAAACTCACCGCTGACCGTTAAATGTTGATACTTATAGTTGCCGTCTGGGGCCCATTTATACACAAAGTCTGCAATATAGGTGTTCTCACCTGTGTATGCAGCACTGTGGCTATGGTCGTGTTCTTCATGAGCGTCTTCTTCATGTTCATCGTGGTCATCACCCTCCTCCTCTTCATGAGCAGTCAGACGACCGTTTTCATTACGTAACCAAGCAAGACCAACTTGCCAAGACGCTTCAGTACCAATATCGCCACCAAATTTGGTATGCAAGCTATACACACCAACTTCTTCATATTCACGCTCACCATGCTCATCTTCAGCACGCAACGATTCACCAGAGAATGCTTCAACACCCATCGTCCAATAAAGATCGGTTGGCGCAACATAGTTTAAACGTAAGCCGTCATCAAAATAGTGGCTACCAAGAAAAGCACGGTAAACGGCTGGACGCTCGACGAAAGCATCAGTGTGTATATGTTGGTTATTTAAGTAACCCACGTCAGATAAAAAGCGACCAGCTCTCACAGAAAAACCGGCAGGCATGGACAGTGTTTGAATAAATGCTTCTTCTAGGCCTAATTCAGTTTCACCTTCATGAACTTCTAAAACAGTGGTGAGCTTACCATAGAAATTGTCGTCAATCACCGCACTTAATGCGAGTTCGGTATGGCCAAGGCCCAAACCTTCTTCGCGTTCTGCAAGCGGCCTTTCTGCGGTTTGATAGTAACCATCTAAAACTAGGCTGATGGCAGGGTTTGATAGCGTATTAGAGTCGTCGGCATAAGCTGAAAAGCCAAATAATGGAATAAGAATGGCGAGTGGCTTCAATGTAAAACGTTTCATTTTTTCTCCAAAAACAGTCGTGAGCAAGCGGCAAATACCACTTGCTAAAACTTGCTCTTACCCAAACCATTAGAAATAGAAAGCAATCGTAAAAGAGTTGGATTAAAGGCTTGGGGCTGAGACGCCAACTTATCAAGAACAAGTCACCTCGTTATGCTTGTATGAGGTGATTGTTCTATGCCGTTGTGCTGCACTGGTGATTCAGTGACATTCACGCCAAAGCACGTAAGAGCAAACCAATCTATGAGTCAGTCAGTTAAATTGATTTTTACGCTGTTTGTGGAGGTGCACGACTACTATAATAAGTCGTGGTAAGTTGCAAAAAGTGATTATGTTTTTGCAAATAGGGGACGAACGATTGCAGCTGAACGGGAGCTGCAATCCCACTACTAGGAAGGCTTTTATTAAACTGATGTTGCTGATAACACAGCGTACATTCAGTCGTTGAACCATCATCGAGGTGTTTGTGGGTATGACCAGCACTCGCAAACGACACCACTAGCAAAATGGCAGATAGCCACAATGCGAGTATTTGTCGAGTTACCTGCCTAGTTACCACGGAAATTCCTCAATGCAAATAAAGATTAATTCAATTTGGGCGCTAGTGTATGTCAGGATAAAAACCAGATGCAAGACTTAACGCAGTACAACTTGTCTCGAAATATGTACACAGCGAATCACCAACCCAATTTAAGTTTACATTAAGCTAATGTAATTAGTTTGATGATCAAATATCTTTACGACAGCGTAAATGATAAACGAAAGAGATGACGAAAATCTGACAAGAGACAAAGTCGCGTGAAAAAGTATATGGATAAACAATAGATATCAGTGAATTAGATTACTGGTGTGGCGAAAGCAATTTAAGACGAAATACAATTTAAAAGGAAGCTTACTATGCTCACTTTTCTAAAAAATAACCTTGGAATTATTATCGCGATGCTGCTTTTAGGTGGGCTGATCCTCGGCGGTATTTATTATGTCGAAACATCACTAGCAAATCAGGTTCAAGTCATCAATTAACCAAGTGACTTAAACCCTGTTTGCAATCCTCGAACAATTAGCGGTATTTACGACGATGCGCTTCAACATCTTCTTCCACTTGCGGCGGCGCCTCAATGGTTTTCATTTGATCCATAAAATGACTCACCATCAGTAAAATCGCAGCAAATATAGCCACGGCAATGGCAACCGTTTTATATTCTGGCAATAAGAATATAGCCCCAAGCGCGATGGCCGTTGTATAAAAGCCGAGTAACTTAAATCTGGCTAAACGTGGGCTTCGCCCAATCCATGCATCGCAATGCGGGCACTGAACCTCTGTCGCTAAACCTTTGCCGCGTTGATGAGCAATCGAATTAATCGAAATCGATCGATAGCAGTGGGAACAATTCACACAACATCCTCCAAAAATGGGATGGCAAGTCTAGCAGAGACTCGTATCAATTGGCGACCTAAAAGCAAACCTTTCACAGATCCCATCATTAGGAACTGTCACTATTCTCTTTAAATTTTTATAGATATGATGTCGTACCAGTTGTAAAACAGGACGTTTAGAATGCCCCATACGATAAAACTTTTTTTCGCGATATTCTGCTGGATCCTCTCTTCCAGTGTTTTTGCCAACGCGCCCGAGTCGACACCAGCCACCACAGAAGCTGCCGAACCCATCGCCGCTGAAGTACTGCAGGATATGCGCGATTTGCAGTCTGCCATCTCTCGAGATCTACAAAGAATCGAATCAGCGCAAGGCGAACTCAAAGGCTTTACCGAATTTAGAATTAATAACAAAGCCATCGCATTGAGAGCTCACATTACGAAGTTAATGGAGCAACCTGATCAAAATAAGACTTTTCTCACACCAATCATCCAGCAGCAAATCGAATTTGTCGGTGATATCGGTAACTATTTAGCACAAGACGTAAAGCGGATTAAATCCAAATTAGGCTCGGATAATGACAATCAGCTCATGCTCGATATCGTTCGCCGCGAATATGAAATCGTTCAATATTTTCAAGCTCAACTTGAAACGTTGAACTGGGCCGAACAGTTGAACATAGACGTCAGCAAACGCAAAGCCGCTTTCGTCCGTGAAATTCAGCTGTATGGTGACTCTCTGAAAAGCCAAGTTTCTTTCACTCAGTTGAAACTAAAACAAGCGTCTGCCACGGTAAAGGACGCTGGGGCAAATGTGTCAGCAGAGCAAACTACAGCCATGCTGACCTTTAAAAACCGTTTGAGCCAACTGAGCCAAAGCCTAGATATTGTCGCCCAGTTAATGGATCAGGTCGGCCTCGAAACGGCAGAGATTAAGCAGACTTTGTTTAGCATCTCTGGCGCGATAACCCAAGACGTTCTCAATGTTGATGTGGCCTCAAACCTTATTGGTCGTTGGCTGGCAGCGGCAAAGCATCAGGCTTTTGATAATGGCCCTAAGCTTATTTTCAAACTATTTATTTTCGTCGTCATCCTGTTTTTGGGACATCTTATCGGCAACATGACGAAGAAACTCGTACGCAAAGCTGTCGGCAATTCGAAACTGAAATTCAGTAAACTCTTGCAAGACTTCTTTGTTTCACTTTCAAGCAAAGCTGTATTTACAGTCGCCTTGCTTATCGCATTATCCCAGCTCGGCTTTGAGCTTGGCCCACTACTCGCAGGTTTTGGTATCGCGGGTGTGATCATTGGTTTTGCACTGCAAGATACGCTGTCTAATTTTGCCTCAGGCATGATGATTTTGATTTATCGTCCCTACGATGTAGGAGATTTGATCACTGCTGCAGGTGTAACAGGGCGCGTGGGTAATATGAGTTTGGTTTCAACCACCATAAAAACCTTAGATAACCAGCGACTTATCATTCCAAATAATAAAATTTGGGGTGACACAATTAACAATATTACGGTGGAGCATCAGCGCCGCGTCGACATGGTATTTGGCATTGGGTATGGCGATGATATTGAGCACGCTGAACGCGTGCTACATGACATTATCAATCAGCATCCAAGCATTTTGAATTCACCGGCGCCCACAATCAAGTTGCATACGCTGAATTCATCCTCTGTTGATTTCATTGTTCGGCCATGGGTAAAACCTGGCGATTACTGGGATGTTTACTGGGATATTACTCGCGAAGTGAAAATGCGCTTTGACGCTGAAGGAATTAGTATTCCATTCCCACAGCGCGACGTACATGTATACCAGCACAACGACAATCCAGTCTCAGATTAAACCTAGAGACCATAAAAAAGCCCCAAACGGGGCTTTTTTTATGGTTGGTTCAACTCGAGAGTCATTCTGTTTTTCGGCTAGCAAATCAACAGTAAAGGACATGAGCAAGTGCAGAAAATTGTTTTTCTTTCACCACTATTTTAAGCTAACCCAACAATGTTCCCTTGGTTGTCGATATCAATATTCAGATAAGCTGGTTTCAATCCAAGACCTGGCATCGTCATCACTTTACCCGCATGAGCTGTGATAAACCCTGCGCCAGCATTCAACGTGAACTTTTCCACTGCGATAACAAACGGGTTGGGGACACCTTTTAAAGTCGGGTCATGGCTAATCGACATCGGTGTTTTTGCAAGACAAATACTCAAATGACCAAAGCCCTCCGCTTGCAACTTCTCTAGTTGCTGCGTCGCCATTGCACTCAACTCAATTCCCGCTGCCCCTAGGCCGACTTCTGCAAGGGTTAGTAACTTTTCTCGCAAAGGTAAACCATGATCATACAAAAATTTAAAATGCTGTGGCTGTTCACAAGCCGCTAGCACTGTATCAGCAAGCGCCTTGGCTCCTTCAGCGCCTTGGCTGAAAGCATCACTGATTTCACAACCAAAAGCTTTTGACGCTCTCACTTTTTGTAACAGCCACGCCAGTTCTTTTGGACAATCATGTTCAAAGCGGTTGATTGTCACCACAACAGGTACGCCATATTGACTCACATTATTGATATGCCACTCTAAGTTTGCGAAACCTGCCTCAAGCCTCGTTTGTTTGGGTTCAGTAACATCGCTATTGTCTTGATCGCTCGCGTGCGATTTTAGCGCCTTTAAAGTGGTAACTAGAACTGCGGCATCAGGTGATTTACCAGATTGATGTACCTTGATATTGCAAAACTTTTCAAAACCCATATCACTGCCAAAGCCAGCTTCAGTGACAACAACATCGGCGAGTTTCAACGCGATATCATCAGCAATAATTGAAGAATTTCCATGCGCAATATTGGCAAATGGGCCGGCATGAATTAAACAAGGCGCACCAGATAAAGTTTGCATTAAGGTTGGTGCCATCGCATCAAGCATGATTGCGGCCATCGCGCCAGCAACACCAAGCTTTTCTGCTGTAATCAGCTCTCCATCTCGGCTTTCAGCTAACACAACTCGACCGACACGAACACGCATATCTTCTACGCTTCGACTCAGTGCCAGAATCGCCATTAACTCTGAAGACGCGGTAATATCAAATCCAGAGGCATGCTCTGGACCATTCGGCTGACCTAGACCAACCTCGATTTGACGTAAGCTACGATCATTATGATCAACAACACGACGCCAAAATATTCGATCCGTATTAATATTGAGCGGCTCAAGCCCCGATTGATTTGTAAACGCCTGCGCACCCAAACGAGATTCATGATGTAAACGCGCATCGAGCGCCGCAGCGGCTAAATTATGCGCACTGCTAATGGCGTGGATATCGCCAGTTAGATGAAGGTTTAGCACTTCCATCGGCGCAACTTGGGCATAACCACCACCTGCAGCACCGCCTTTGACACCAAATATGGGTCCCATACTGGGTTGACGAATACAGCAACATGTTTTTTTGCCTAAAGCATCAAGCCCTTGAGTTAAACCAATGGTCGTAACCGTCTTTCCCTCACCATAGGGGGTTGGTGTCACCGCGGTTACAATGACAAGTTTGCCGTCGGCATGGTTTTTTAGTCTTCGTTGCGAAGATAGCTTAACTTTAGCTTTGGTCTCTCCAAAAGAATCAAACTCATCTTTCATTAAGCCTAATTTAGTTGCAATATTTTCAATAGGTTGCAACTCACACTGACGAGATATTTCAATGTCACTTAGCAAAATCGAAGCTCCTTTTACTGCCGTTATGGCCAGTAAAGCACAAAATCATCTATTTATGGCGCGCATATTAGTCGATCCCACTGCATAAGCTCAAACAGAACTGGCTGCTAATTCACCTTTATTGAATCTACGTCAAATTTCACTGATATTGTTCAAAATTAGAAGTCGTTGTTTGCATATAAGAACGGCACCCTGAGGTGCCGTCAACAAGCGGTTTTAGCCAACTATAAATATTGCAAAGAGCCAGTTAAATGAGGGCGCCTCCCCTTTTGGTCTCGTAATTCAAACAATACATGATCGCCATTAGTCTCAGTGTCAAACGTTACTGTATTTGGCATAAATAACGGTAACTTAAACGAAACATCAATCGTAAACGGACGCAATTCAGCTTCTGGCATGAGTGCGGCGACACAGCGTGCCTTTGACCACATGCCATGAGCAAGTACTCGCTCAAAACCAAATCTCTTTGAAAGAAACGGATGCAAGTGGATTAAGTTATAGTCGCCTGATGCTTTTGCATATCGTCTTCCGAGCCCTTCGTCTAATTGCCAGAATTGCGGCGCAAGAAAAGATAAACCTTCACCTTTTGGCGGTCGAGTACGTCGCGTTTTAGACTCCATACGATAAAGGTAAACAGACGTTGACTCCCACACGAGTTCATCACCAACCTTGACTTGTGACACTAAATCAACCTCTAAACCAATATCCGTCTTCCGGCTTTCGGTTAACGCACAAGAGAAGGATAAAGCCTCATGAATTTGAACTGGTCGATACTGGGTAATTTTATTCTTCAAATGGATCATACCCAGCAGTGGGAAGGTAATCAGCCCATCGGTGAATATTGCTGCGTGCAAACGAAATACCATCACATACAAATACGTTGGTGGCAGCAGCGCTTCATCAAAAGTGAATCCACAAACCTCCGCATAATGGCGAACCTTAGATGGCGAGACTTGAATATTTGCAGCTTTGATTTGGATACTCGGCAAGGGTTGCTCATCCCATCCTGGTTTACGAGCAAATATGATTTTTCGATAGAGCGATAATAAAGAAGGCATTGCCTTTAGCTCAATCTGATGTTGCATATCCAACGGTACAGCTCTCCCTCGTTAAACATTTAAAACTACTTTTCCTTTGAGCGACAGAGTATACCGCAAAGCTTAGTGAGATTGATAAACAAAAGCTGAACGACGTTCGTGCCGCACATTAGAATCCATGCCATAATAGCAGCCAACGAGAGCCGCCAACGGCGCAACAACCCCAAGCTAAAGAAATCACCGTGCCTCAAAATCAACTCAAAGATACCAATTTCGACAAACTCTCTGAAAAATTTGCTAAGAATATTTACGGCACTCCAAAAGGCCAAATCAGAGCTGCGGTCCTCCAGCGCGACTTAAATCTATTTTTAAACAAAATCGGTGACAAAAAGCTAAGGATCCTCGATGCCGGCGGCGGCTTTGGATATCTCAGCCAACAGCTTGCAGCACAAGGTCATCAGGTTGTTTTATGTGATATCTCAGAGCAAATGCTTGCCTTAGCTCAGCAACAAATTAATGACTCGACACCCGCACTAGATATGCAACTCATCCATTGTGCTATCCAAGATTTATCGAGCAAAGATCTCGGACAATTTGACCTCATCCTCTGCCATGCTGTCGCGGAGTGGTTAATAGACGCAAAATCAACTTTAGGTCAGTTAAATCAACTACTGAAGCCAGATGGCCTACTATCACTGATGTTCTATAACAAAGAGGCAATGCGTTTTCATAATCTCGTATCAGGTAACTTTGATTACGTTGCCGCAGGGTTAAAAGTCAAAAAGAAAATAGGCTTAACACCCACCCATCCTCTTTATATTGATGACGTTAAAGAATGGATTACTGAATGGAAAATGGAAATACTTTGCCAATCTGGCGTGCGAGTGGTGAATGACTATTTGAAAACGCACCAGCCAGCTAACTTCGAATTCGCAAAGCTGTTAGACATGGAACTGAAATACTCCCAACGCGAGCCGTACATCTCGTTAGGGCGCTATGTCCACTTTGTTTGCCAGTATCAGTCGGTAAACAAAGTGGTGGTTTAACCGCAGGAAAAAATCAGTCCCCGTTTAATTGACTATTGAAATTGACATTGCGCTTGCCAACAGTCTGTCAATTTCATGCCCTGTTTGCGCAAAAAGGCTTGCACGCTTTTATCGCCAACCATATGCAAACTTCCGACGGCAATAAACATGGGGTGTTCGGTTTTCGGAGCTTTAAAGAGCTGTTGAATTCGCTCAGCCATCCCTGCATTTCTCTTAAAAATAAGTTGGTCAGTTAATCGTTGTTGTTCATCCGTAACCATTTGCTCTTCTAGCATTGCTTGCATCCGATTTTGGTCCCCCGTACGCCAGGCGGTAACCATGTCTTCAAGTTCTTCATCCTTCGCTTTAATCGTGTCTCTTAGCATAGACCACTGCACTGCCTCATCAAATGAAGCGAGCATTTTAAATTGAAACTCCATGCTTTCTAATTCATAAATAGGCTTACCTTGTAACCGTGAAACTAGTGTTGTCTCCACTCCCCATTGTGGTTTATACCCAAGTGCTGAGAACTGCATCATTTCTAACTGAACGGCTTGCAACCACGGCGAATAAGGCTTTAAAGCGGTACATAGCTGCATCCGAGGCTGACAATATTTAGCCATGGCCTTCTCGGTCACGCGATCCATTTTCAGTGGCGTAAAGCCATATTCTCCGAGTAAAGCAGATGCGTTAACTTCACTCACATCCGCTTCAAGCACCAAAGATTTAGAATGCCTTAACGAGGCTTCGATTTGATTCGCAAACGGGTAAAAATCAGCTTTTCCCACATGAATCGTCCCCAATAAATAAGCTCGTTCACCTTGATATTCAACTTGGTAAAACGGTGGCGTATCCTGCGGTGCCGCCCAAGGTTGCACTGAAAAAAACGCACAGACCAGCCCTAGCCACCACACGAGTTTTACTTTCATAGCATTCCATCCTTTGATCTTAATACAGAGAATTCAGAGTCCACTTAAGCGCTGTTTGCTGATCCAGCTAAAGTCTATGCATTCGCTGGCAAATTAACGTTATAATCAGCCCAAATATTTACGAGAGACCCACTTATGCCACACAACAAGGTAATTGAGCAACTAAAAGAGAATTTGCAGCTGGCTTACCGCCAGTCCATCGATGCAGACGCCAAGCTGGATGCTCTCAAAAAAGCTGGCCATGGTAAATTTGCAGCAATTTTTACAAAATCCCAAGGGTTTGAAGAAGACTATACTCGCTTTTGCCCCTATGTCGCTGAGATTGCAGCAGACTTACAGACTTTAGAAAACCAAGCTGAATTGGATGCCGAAATCCTGCAAGATGTCGTAGGCAAGCTCGCTTTGGTCTTACAAACTTTGCAAGCCTTTAAAAGTCAAAGTAAATAGACGTTCCTCTCTACTAAACTTGTTCAAATTGCGGGGGATTTATAGTTTTGACTACCGCAATTTGCCGAGTTTGGCTGTCATCTTAATGTCATTTTAATCCCCTAACCTCCAGCGACTATTCCACCACATTCAGAAGAAAAATGGTTGCCATCAACCTTGGATTAACACTCGATAAAATTATCGATAAAGGAACGATAACTGCGTTATTCCAGCCAATATTCAATATCGAAAGCCAAACGGTTCACGGATTTGAAACCCTTAGTCGAGGCCCAGAACATGGCCCACTTCACGCACCGGTGCCACTGTTTCAAACGGCTGAACATGAGGGGCGCCTTAGTGAGCTGGAAACCATTTGCCGTCGAGTCTCAATTGAGCAGTTTTATGAGCGTGGCCTAGATGGCAAACTGTTTATCAACATCTCCCCCAAAGCACTATTGGACCCAGAGCATCCCAAGGGGTTAACCATTGCCTTACTTCAAAGGCTCGGTATCCCGCCATCTCAAGTTGTCATTGAGTTATCAGAGCAGCACCCAGCGGATGATATTGACTTACTTAAATCTTGTTTAAGTCATTACCGTAATCAAGGCTTTTTAACCGCAATCGACGATCTTGGCACTGGCTACTCGGGACTTCGGCTTTGGTCTGAACTCGCACCCGATTACATCAAAATCGATCGACATTTTGTCCATCAAATTGACAAATATGCAGTCAAACAAGAGTTTGTTCGTTCGATTGTGGAGCTATGCCAGAGCCTCACTTGTAAAGTCATCGCAGAGGGGAAACCGAGTCAGAGCTCGCTATTCTTAAGCAGCTCAACATCACTTATTGTCAGGGCTATTACCTGGGTTACCCAGAGAAAAACCCAAAAGCGAAACTGAACTTGCAGCCTTCTGAGCGGCCCATTCAACAACTCACACGCTACAATGAATCTGTTGAGAGCCTATGCACCAATGCGACGCCTGTTGCTCCGCAAACCAAACTCAAAGATCTAAGCGAACTATTTATTCGAGACACCAGTTTACAGGCCATTGCAATCGTTCATCATACCCGCCCACAGGGATTAATCAGCCGACACTATTTAATGGAGCTTTTTAGTACCCCTTATGGACGAGCATTGCATGAAAACCATCAAGTCGAAGAAGTGATGGATCGCAATGTAATGCGATTTGAAGCAAGCGACCCACTCTCCAATGTCAGCCAACAGCTCACAGCTGACAGTGATAATAGAGTTGCGCAGCAATTCATTATCATGCGCCAAGGTCATTTTTTAGGTATTGGCCACACCAAAGATCTGTTACAGCGGATCACAGAGCACCGCATCAAAACAGCTCGACACGCCAATCCACTCACAGGGCTACCGGGAAATGTCCCAATTCAAGAAGAATTAAAGCGACTCCAATTACATCACCGGTCGTTTTATTTGGCATATTTTGACCTCTGTGACTTTAAGCCCTATAACGACGTCTATGGATTTTGCCGAGGAGATGAAGTGATCCGTGAACTGGGTAACCAATTACATAGACTTCAAAGCAAGGATACATTTATTGGCCATATTGGCGGTGATGACTTTGTGGTAATCAGTACCGGCGCTCAAATCCTAGAACAATGCCAGCATATTTTAACTCAATTTGAGCAAGGAAAAGCCGCGTTCTATAATGAGCAACATTGGCAAACCCAGAAAATCCGCGCCCAAGATAGAAATGGCGTCCCTTGTGATCAGCCCTTACTCAGCCTCTGTGTCGGTGTTTTACCTCCGCAATTAACTGCAGCAGGAAACGAACATAGCCTGTCTCAACTGAGTGCTAAGGCCAAAAAAAAGGCAAAGCATTCATCACCGAAGCTTTGCCTATTAGAAAGCAGTTTAAAGCCGTTACAACATAGGCTTGAGTGATTTATTCAGCCAATCATTGAGCATTTTAATCTCATACCGAAGCGGCTCGTTTTGGTTTCTACGACTGGCACTTGTGAAGCCCAGGTCAGAAAGCTTCTCATTTCCAGCGATGACAACTTGATCGTTATCGACCACTTGATAACTAAACGTCATTCTAGGTGGGTATATATCTTTGACAACTCGAATATCATTCGTGGTGGCACCGAACGTAGGGCGTACATCACCGGCTAAGTCAACATCAGTCACCACAAGATACAGTTTTTGGTGCTCTTGCATAAACTTTGATGCTTCTTTATCCAAGGATTTCGTTAGTGTTTCAAACACACGTTGTTCGTAGCGTTCTTGCTTTCCTGACGATGCTTCAATATCTCGATAGCTCTCTGGCGCTTGCCACTCAATGGTAACCAAACCGTGCTCTGTCATCGGATTTTTTTGCTTGTCGGCTTGCTCACCAGCAAAGGTGGCACCTGCGAGCAAACCGCTGATGATAATCGCGGTATTGAAAGACTGAGATAGTTTCACGATGGCCTCCTTTGGCTTATCGACTAAGACATCATCATAGTACGAAAAACAAGCTGAATCACGGCTTAATATGCCCCTCATTGCCAGCAGAACTTAAGCCCGCCTACGTAAACGCTATTCATCTGGCTAGGAAAATGCCAACCTTTACATTACGTAGATACTGACCTCAAGCTGCAAACATTGCTAACATGCACTGCCCTTTTACCACCGAGATATATTCAGTATGAAACCTGCAATGCCCTTTATTGTCGCAATAATTATTTTCACAGGCTTTGGCACTGCGTTATATGGCATTAGTCAATCTGAGCAAACTAAAACAGCGGAGGTTTGGTCTGCATTTATTTATAACAAGGGTTTTAATTCTGGTCGTTACCAAAAGGAGGATGGATTTCAATCATTCAAGCAGTGTAAAGCCTACGCGGAGTCGGCTGAGAGCAACCCAAACGGTGCAAATTGGGAATGTGGATTAAATTGTGGGTTTGATTCTCGCAGACAAGGGTTTCAATGCGACACCATGATGCACAAATAGCGCACTTTAGGTTTAGCGTCTCAGTTAAAGCCCAGCTCCACGAGACAACTACAATACATAAGCCCCATTAGCATTCATGCGAAGTCTGGCTTTCGACAGGAAATTGCCAATCGTACCAAAGGTTAAACAAGTACCCATAAAACAGCACAAACAGGATAAAGCCCAAATCGGCTACTAACGCTTGAATAAGGCTGATATTCAAGCCCCAAGCCATCACTGGAACTGTCACGAGCAAAAGCACCAATTCAAACCCTGTCGAATGTAAAATTCTCAGCGCTTGAGTTTTCTGAGTATGCCCATTCCGTCTCAACAACCAATAATCAAAACCCAAATTAAACACACCATTCACGCACATCGCAATTAGCGTTAATAGTAAAGCTAATACACCAAGCTCAATGAAATCTGCTTGAAAAAACAGCTGACCAAATCCAATAGCAAAGCATAACAGAACCGCTTCAAATAACACGGCATGTCGAACGCGATCTTTAAAGCTACGCATTCGAATTCTCGCGACATTTGTCAAATAGCACATCTAATGTCGGAAAAAGCCAACGGGATAACTTTTTTTGAGCCAATGCTCTTGAGGGTAAACGCAATGGGCAATCCTCTGCGAACGCGCCTTGCAATGTTGCTATCGCAGAATCATCCCACTCGGGATGAAATTGTAAGCCAAGAATATGCTCTGTTCTAAACGCTTGCTGCGGACACAAGATAGAATCAGCAAAGACCTCTACAGACAGACGATCATCGAACTCAAAACCTTGATAATGCCATTGCGGCACCAGCATTCGCTGTCCGGTTGTAAAGGTTACCGGTGTCCAACCGCATTCGGGCTCTGGCAACTTATAAATCCTAGCGCCAAGCTCTGCGGCTAGCAATTGAGCGCCCAAGCAGATCGCTAATATGGGTATTTTTCGCTGTAGCGCCCCTTGAATCAGGTACCGTTCCCGCTGCATCCACATGGGATTGTCTTGCACGTTCATCGGGCCACCTAAAACAATCAAGCCATCATACCCACACAAGGTTTGAGGCAATTGTTCAGGTGCAAGAAAACAAGTTAATTGTGCGCCATGGGCCTGCGCCCATTGTGCAATGCGTCCAACACCTTCAGCATGATGATGCTGAAATACTGCAATATCCATTACTGCGTTTCCTCCAATAGAGACGTTAAGTTGCCCATGGAGTTTTTGAAATAAAAGTTCGCAAGGCGATAGCCTTTAGCTTGCCATCTCAATAAAGAAGCTGCCCGCAACCATCGGCGTAGAGCGATCAAACCATGATATAGGGTGTGTATAAGAGAGGTTGTTATATGGGGGGTGAGGTTCGGCATTATCGCTCCTATCTTAGTTAATCAATTAACCTTGATGGGGCCGTCCCCAAGTTTTTATGCTTAAAGTAAGGTCGTCCTTACACGGATTCATTCTACAATGATGTTGCCCAAAGCGGCAGCCCTTTTACTAAAAAATAGGACTGCTTTAAATCGAATGCAGCGACTAGAATGGAAAGCGAGCACTCATTTTAGGGTAAGTTTTCTTAAGCCCTTTAGATTTTGTCTTGAATTTTTTACCCGCAGGTGTCGCCTTACCAGAAGGCACAAAAGGTAACTCCAGATTGGTCCTGTCCTCGTAAATCTGCCCCGCGACTAGATCATAATCCTCAATATAGGGATATGCATTGCCATCTTTTAATGGCCAGGAGTCCAATTCACCGAGAGCATCAGGGTCAGCAATCACTCGTTCAAACCATTCTTGCCCTAAAGAAATGACAAAATTCCGGAACTCAGCAAAGTCATACTCTGAGTCGCAACCGCCGACAATATACGCGCAGCCCCAGATATCCCAACGATATAGCAAGCGCATTTTTTGTCCATAAAGCTTGTCAAATGCTTTGAGGTCTTCATCACTCAGCGGAGTAATGCTGAGTTTAAGTTTGCGCACCAATTCTTCTTGGGTTTGTTCTGGTCTATTGCGCGCGACCAAAATCCAAAACTCGTTTTCTGTCATAGCTATTATTCTTCATTGCGATGACGACCATTTTACATTGATACCCTGATTTAAGATATGGTTTTAACGTACAGAAAAGCGAGGTTATGACTTCTCACCGACCACGTTCCCATTTTTATAATAAAAGTACTTGGCCTCTGCGGAGGCATCATTAATGCACGTCTCGGTTCTCATTTTAAAAGAGTGAATATCTACCTCAACGAGCTTCCCTAAATAGAAAGCTTTGCCTGCACTTCTAGCCTAAATCATGGGACAAAAGCTCAAGGCTGTTTGGTAACATATTTAACTTTTCTTGTGTTTTGTAAAAGCCTGAATGCAAGCAATATGTTTGCTTAGCACCTCTGCTATAGGAAGTGATTAACCGACCATGACGGTTCTCAAGCTTGAAATAGTATGCTCTGAATCCAGAGGCGTCATCAGCGACGGCTTCATCGAGATGGCTCAAGGTAACATTGGACTGAAAACCATGATTTGCATAAACTAGCGGCCTATGTAAATTTGATCGAAGGCACCACAATGCGCAACCTCCCTATTCAACTGGGTATACTCATGCTGGTTTACCTCGTATTCGCAGTGGTTGCGATTTGGCGAGCACTTCATGGCGGAGGTATCGACCTGTTTACCTTTGGCGTTGTTCCCGTGTTTATTGGTATCGCCATTCGAGCGCCATGGGCTGCAATTATTTTTAAACTCTACGTATTACTGCAAACCCTTGGCTTTGCAGCTCTAGCTGTCACCGCAATATTGGCTTACCAAATCACGCCCGAAGACGTAAAAGTCGTCATCGACGGCATCAATATTCCTATGCCTTGGGTTGTCTCCGGAATTATTGTTTTGCTGGGATTTCAATACTGGGTTGCTTTTTCGGCAAGTACCAAAGCTTTTTTGCTTAAAAGTCCTGCAACTACAGTGTGAACTGAATGATGAATGTTGCTAACTTGTTGTTGATCACGTAGCGTATTCAAAATCAATTCGACGCAATAAATTAATTCCATGAGCACACTTTCACCTGATGAACTCTCAATTCTTTTACTTGAGCCATCAACAACTCAACAAAAAATTATTGCTAACCAACTGTCAAATGAAGGCGTTCGGGCAATACAAACGGCCACCAACATTGCCGAAGCTAAAGCTATCATTGAACGCCATCAACCAGATCTCATCGCCAGTGCCATGCACTTTGAAGATGGCCATGCATTGGAATTGCTGCGCGATTTAAAAAGCTCCAGCCAGTTTAATGATATTCAGTTCATGCTGGTTTCTAGCGAATGTCGTAGAGAGCAACTCGAAGAGTTCCGTCAATCAGGCGTCGTCGCAATTCTTCCCAAGCCCTTTAGCAGTGAACACCTTGGCAAAGCGCTAAATGCAACGTTAGATCTGCTCACCCATGAAGAGATGGACCTGTCTCATTTCGACGTTCATAACCTAAGAGTCTTAGTTGTCGACGACAGCTCACTAGCGCGCAAAATAATTAGCCGTACCATAGGCAACCTCGGCATACAGCTAATTACCGAAGCGAATGATGGCGAAGCAGCAATCGAATTAATGCAACAGCAAATGTTTGACTTGGTGATTACGGATTACAACATGCCAAGTGTTGATGGACTCGCTTTAACGCAATATATTCGCAATGAGAGTCAGCAATCCCATGTACCGATTCTGATGGTTTCCTCTGAGGCAAATGACACCCATCTGGCGAACGTATCCCAAGCTGGCGTGAATGCGTTATGCGATAAACCTTTTGAGCCACAACTTGTGAAGCAAATACTATATCAACTGCTTGAAGATTAGGACTACATCACAAACCGAGGAAAACCCTCTAATAAATTAAACTATTAGACCATCTTCTATGGGTAAAACGCTTTCCATGTCTTGAACCTTATGGCATGTTAGGCGAGGTTAAAATAAATCAAAAATCTACGGAAAGAAGAGACAATCAATATGAACAAGACTGAATTAGTTGCAAAGATTGCTGAAGGTGCAGAACTCTCTAAAGCGGAAGCAGCACGTGCTCTAAAATCATTTGAAGAAGCTGTTACTGAAACCATGAAAAACGGTGAGAAAATCTCAATCGTTGGTTTTGGTTCATTTGAAACATCTACCCGTGCAGCTCGCACAGGCCGCAACCCACAAACCGGTAAAGAGATCCAAATCCCTGAAGCCGTTGTACCTAAGTTCAAAGCTGGTAAATCTTTAAAAGATAGCGTGAACTAATACTGATTCACTTTATCTATAAAAGCCTCCGTTCTCGGGGGCTTTTTTGTCCCCGTGACCTCTCTATACGTATGAACCACATTTCAACGAAATGTGCACAAAAAAGGTGCACGCCTGCATCATCCTAAATCAACGGCTTGCACCAGCGTAACAACAACCAAACCTAAGCCATTGTTTTAATTGAATAACAAATTGTGGCACAAGAATCGCAAATTCATCTGCAAGTTCAATCATTTTTAAATCAACAATTACATAGCAGATCTACATCAATGTAGACAGATGAAGGAAGAAGATGAACATGCATAAGACAACAAAGACAGTTACAGCACTCGCATTAGGCTTAATGTTATCAAGCTCAGCATCTGCAGGGTTTAGTGGCAACATTGGCGCCACAACAAACTACTTATGGCGCGGTGTAAGCCAAACTGCTGATTCTACGGCAGTTCAAGGTGGCCTTGATTATGAGCATGAGTCTGGATTCTATGCGGGCACTTGGATATCGAATGTTGATTTTGGTGATGGCACCAGTTTCGAAATGGACTTATACGCAGGTTATGCTGGTAGCATCACAGAAGATCTTAGCTACGACGTTTTTTACCTATTATACGGTTACCCTGATGCCCCAGGTGATGTAGATTTTGGCGAGCTAACCGCTGTAGCCAACTGGAAATGGCTCAGCGTAAGCTATGCACATACGATTCATGGTGGCGACGATATCGCTTCTGCACCTCTGGATAGTGACGACATGGGATATTTACAAGCCAATGTCAGCATTCCGCTCGCAGATGGCTTAGCACTCGACTTTCACTATGGCATGTCTTCAGGCGATATCGTTGAGAGCTGGTACGGTGTTGATGACTACTCAGATTACAGCGCAACACTAAGCAAAGACACGAGTATCGGCACGGTTTCTTTTGCGGTAGCCGATACGGATTTAGACGGAGACGATGCGAAAGTCGTTCTAGGATATAGCTACTCTTTTGACCTATAACCCCATAAGGTCCTGTAGAGAATAATAATTTTTATAAATTAGCAACAATTTTGGCACCACAGTTTGTGGTGCTTTTTTTGTGTCAGACACAAAAAGGTAGACTATTTTTAGCAAAATCACCGCGCTAATTTAGTGGTTTGTGAACAACAACCCGAATTCAGATTAATTCAAGATTTGGCTCACCCTTCTTGAAAATGACTATGTCAAAATGCAACCTAGCTCTCAAAAAAATCTTAGATTGCCTGCTACTTTCTAATTAGGCGTCGCTAAAATGCCGACATGGACAGGCAGACCATGACGCCAATAACCTATATAAATCAAAGCCTAATAACGTTAGTGAAAACATTTTAGGTAACAAGGTGAACGTTATGACTCATATTTTAGAGACCATTCCAAATGATGCTGAGCTAGAAGCGATGGCCTGCCCTAAAAACCAGAACAAGCAAAAAATGTTAGAGAAAAAGCGAAGCGCCAAACGACGCCTCGAATCAATGCTCGATGATATACAATTAAAACGAGCAATCGGCGCTGATGCAGACTTGGACTACTTCTAAGGTGCCATCTTTATTGAACCCACTTTTCTCAACCAACAAATGCAGTACACACTTTCACTGAGCTGATGGTCTGCACCATCGCTCAGTCAAATTATCGAGCATTATTTACTTGCATGAATACTGGTATTGAGTGCCAGCGCCAGCTGTTTTAGCGTTTCAACACGCTCATTGAGCTCTGCGCCTTGTAATGCAACACTGTCAGACACTTGATTGGTATACACCACACTCGTCGCAACATCTTGACTGGCTGCATTTAGCTCTGCCACAGCATTCACTTGATGCCCCAAAATATCAGCCAATCGATTCACATCCTCGACCAACTCAGACACTTGTTCAATAATGTCTGCAACCTGCTTTGCCCCAGATTCAATCACCGCTTGCCCTTGTGAAACCTGAGCCATATTGTCGACGAGCAAGGTTCTTATTTCTGACGCTGAGGCGTTGCTTCTTGCCGATAAACCACGGACCTCATCTGCAACCACAGCAAAGCCACGTCCGTGCTCTCCGGCACGTGCCGCTTCGATTGCAGCATTCAATGCAAGTAAATTTGTTTGCTCTGCAATGGCGGTAATCAGATCCGCAACAGATAGTATTTTTTCATTACTAGATAAGATTTGTGCTATCGCTTGAGTAGAGTCCTGCAGGGAAGCAATACTTGCCTGCGCTTGTTGATCAATCACCTGACTTTTCTGCTTCAACTCCACAACAAACTCATCTGAACGCTGCATATCACCATCCATTTGTTCAAGCTGCTGACTCATTTGTTGCGTGGCGCTGGATTGCGATTCACAATTCTGATTCAGTATTTGTACCTGACGGTGTAGCTGATGTGACTGTGCATCAAGTAAGGTTGCCACTTGGGATAGCTGTTCGCTATTACGACTCGCATCATTGAGAACATTCGACAGCATTTCGGCGCCTTGCTCTGCTTTTTGAGCCGCTTGCGTCATTGCGCCTTGCGCTGCAAGCGTGTTGTCTAAAGCCTGCTTACGTTTTGTGGCGGTAAACGCTTCGGCAACAATGATCACGACCAATGGCAATATGATCCCGCTCCAAGCCTCCACTTTGACACCCGCTTCATCAAGTCGCATCACAGGCAAAGTATGACCCGCAAGAGATTGATATAACATCCACCCACAAGCAAGAGTCACCAGAGCACTCCACCCCACTGCAGTTACACGGTCAGCAGTTAAAAAGAATGCAATAATAAGTACTACCACCCAAAAGCTTTGCGTCGATTCAAGCAAGCCCCCGCCTTGATAAACTAAGTTCAGCGCGTGGATTACCATACCCAAAAAGCCCATATTTAACGCAAACCGTGGCACGTTAAACAAGCGCAGTGCGGTGCCTGCAGTTAGCTGAGTCATAATCAACAGGACCGAAGTCAATATCAGTGGCTCATGTTGATGCTGATACCATTTCATAAGGCTGTAAAGACCAGTAAAAAATGACAATAAGGTGAAAAAGAGGAGTGTATCGATAAATTGATAAGACTGAGTAGTCCGCTGTAAACCTTTATCTAAAAAAAGGGCACGCCATAACGCCAATGGAGTCATAGATATTCCTTAGCAATTGCGCGCCCTTTGGGGTCAAATATCTCGATGTAACGATAGATAAGACTCCGAAGACCAGCGCCTTTGGTCATTAGCACACATGATTGAAGACGCAGGGTGACGTTTACATAACTGACGTTGAACGTTCAATTTCAGGAGCAACCAACTGTAAAGCCACTTTAAAAAAAATAGTTTAGCTGTCGAGCATATCTTCCTTCAGATCTTCATCGGTTGGGTTTTGACCTAACCAGATCCCAAGCACCGCTTTACGGAATATATCATCGCCGGTCACCGACAGTTTCTTGCCATTCTTGAAGCTCGTAATGCCATGACCCGGCACACTTAGGAAAGTAAACTGATCACCTTCTTTAATCTGCTCATCAAAAACGGCGATAAACGCTTTAATGCTGTCATCTATTTTGCTGGTATCACCACCCGTCGCTTTTTCAAACCCTTCATTAAGTGCATTCGTCATTTTTTCAGACGTAATCATGCCCGAAGTGACGTTCAAGCGAATTGCTGCAGGCTGGTCGCTATTCAACACGCTTGCGCCATCTTGAACCTTTGCCGTGGTGAATAGAGAACCAACATATAAATCAACAAAAAACTTACTTCGTACACCAGCACCGTTGAATTTCAACAGAGTTTCCTGCGGTGTTATCGAATCAGGCACTTCAACACCAGAGACCTCAACACCTGCCTGAGCAAATCCACTTAACCCCATGAATGCTGCAGCGAATAACAATTGCTTTTTCATGATCATCTCCAAATTAAATCGTGATAAAAAACAGAAAAGGCTCACTCATCAATTCGTAAGTGAGCCGCAACGCTTAGAAAGCGTGGTTATACTCCAGCCAGTAAATATCATCTGTGCTGTCGCTATTATCCGTCTTATAGTTCACTCGAATATTCTGCTTTTTGGTCAGCTGGTAAGCCACTGTAAACTCGCCTTGGAAACTCGGCATTTGTAAGCCACCATCCATCACATCATCCTTCCACGACTTACCTTGCACCTCTTTGGTATAGCTGGCACTCAATAGCGTCCACCAGTTATCATTAATGGCATAACGCGCGTATACCATACCTGTCATGACCAGAGATGGAATATCAATCCCACTGCTTGAAACGGCTGTCGTTTGCTCTCCGATGAGGTCGGGCATATTGTCTTCAACAACGACCGCACCGGCATAAAGAATCGGCCACACATAGATTTTGTCCGTAACAGGAATCGTCATCACAGGTCCCGCTTGAACGACGGCATAGTTACCATAGAAAGGATGGTCCCCCATTACAGCATCAATCGACCACCCCGTACCATTGGTGGTATCGATGGTGCCGTAACGTAAACGATAAGATCGCTCGCTCTTCGTGTCATTGAACGTAGGAACCATCCCATAATCTGGGTGATTCACCATGCCGCTAAACTTTGCCGTATCCGCATCTTCGTTGAAGATGTTTTTTGCTTCAAAAATCACACCGGTTTTTTGCCCGCTGCTAGCAGTTTTTTGCGACAGCATAAGCTGGCCTTTAATATTGGCACCGGCTGTACCATATGACATGCCTAACGATGTATAAACATCGGTTGGGTTGGACATATCAATATCAGCTTCTTTGTCTGCATCGGCGGCAAATGTTAAGCCAGAAGCCATAGACGCAATTACTGCAAGCGATAAAATTCGTAGTTTCATAGTTCACCCCATCATCTTTAATATATTGATTTTGTGTGTTTTTATATTTTTAATCTGGTTACGCATCTTGTTGTATTGGTGCTGTTTTCACAGCACCTGGGTAGATTCATCGTGTTTAAGCCGTTTGGGCGACCTGACGTTGCTTCCATTTACCACCAAAGAACACGAAGGCATATGCGGAGTTGATCAGGAAGCTCGCCATACCTGCAGCAAACATCAAGTCATCATTACGCGGTAGCGGTACCACATTGCTTTCGTACATGAATGGGCAGCTGAAGTAATACATAAATGAACCCGCTAACGTAAATGCACGCGCTTGTAACCAAGTCCCCTTTTTAATAAATAGGGCTGGCAACGTAGCAGCGACAAGCACCATAAATTGAGCGGTGGCAGAGCCGGGGAAATTCAGATAGACAAATACAATGTTCCAAACGTCATACGCGACAATCCAGAATGTCGTCATCGCAGGCCAAATCATGTCTTGCTCTTTGGTTTTGTCGGCATGAATTTTTGCCCAACCAGCCAAAGTAATAATCGACAGCACACCACCAATGGCGTTGAGGATATTGGCGGCGTTCCCCATACTAAAATCTTGCATAACCGCTTCAGAAATATTGATGGCTAAGAAGGCGGCAGCGCCGAATTTTGCCCATTTCATATCGCCAATTTTGGTAAAACGGATCAGAGTGAACAGTGCTGCGGCACCCACAACCGAATACAATTTCACCCACTTAAACCAGTAGCTGATCTCGTAGCTAGACCACAATGGAATCAACGCAATCGGCAGAACAAACCAAAGAATATGGTTACTCCACTTGTAGCGACGACATAGTTCATTCAGCGCCATCAGACCAAACAAGACGAAGAGAACATGTAAATATGCGCGGTTTTGGTACCACTTATGGAAATTGAATCCGTCATCCCCAAGGGTAAAGCGCATCTCTTCGCTATCCACAAATGCCATTGTGGCGCCATCGAAATCTTTGATTTCATTGCCATCGGCACTGGTGATCGTCAGCAGTTCACCGTGAAGCGACCAAGTCAGTTGCTCTGTTTTGTTAAATCCGCCTGACTGCTTCAGCACATCAACTTGATTACTGTCGCCAAACTCCAAGCGATAAAACAAACTGCCTTCGCCAGGCTTACCATCACGTGTGCCTTGCCAAACTTTGCCTTTGATATCGTCAACTCGGGTCTGAGTGGCATCAATATCAGTTGCTGCCGTCGCCAAGGTAGTAAAGCCGATCAATACCAGCGCAATCATTGCACTGAAAAGTCGTCTAAATCCTAATTGCATAGTCTTGTCTCTTTTGGGGCTCAAGCAGAGCACCGCAGCCACGGTGCTCTATGAAACCTAAGCCGCTGTTGGTTTTGATTGGTTTAAGTCAGAGTCTGATTCAATATCAGCAATGGCCGGCGGCGGGTTGTCACCATACGGTGGCTCGCCAGTTTGTTTCTGAACTTTGAAGTACCAGATGGCAAATGGGATATGTAGTACGAGGTTAATAGCACCCCAGTAATACAGAACGTTGTCGTTATACCACTTGGTCGAATCCATAAGCGGCACGAAGATATCGCTATTGGCTCGAATGAAGAGGTGGAAAGCTAAGGTATATACACGGGCGATAATGTATAACTCAGGGCGCCCTTTAATGATGGGGTAGATCTCTGCCGCCATCAGAATACAGAAGGAGCTTGCAAAGAAGGCCGGGCTTTCACCAAACACAAAGGCAAGGTTCCAAGTTGTATATAGGAAGTTCCACGCCGCAGTTGAGTAAAACAAGAGGTCATTTGGCTTGTCACGACCAATCACCCAGTAAAGACGCTTGCCATTTTTGTATCGAGGGAACGGAATCGTGATACATAAAATGAAGCCGCAGATGGCGTTAAAATAGTTTCCGGTTACGGCGTCCTTCGCTGTCGCTTCAAAAATGTTCAGGAACAGCATGGCGTAGAGGAATTTCAATACCCAGTCGCCACGGAACAGCTTCAAAACTCGGCTCGGATTATCATGGTAAAGCCAGGCAATACGTGCACCGCCAACAATGAATGCTGTTGGCAATAAAACACTCAATGTTTTTGCCCAACGAAACCACCCATCAAGCTGCTCAGCCCACAGCGGTGCTGTCAGCAAAGAAAGCAGCCATACCACAGCTGTGAATCTTGGTGTACGGCGCATGCCTTCCACCAACACTAATAGAATTACAATATAGCCAGTCATAGTTACGACATATTGCCAAACAGGGATGTCCATAACGCCTCCAAGTACGTTTAGTCCACATGCGCATCACTGCGCCAAAAGGTGACTATTTGCTTTAACTCGAAAAAGATAGAGCAAATACTCTAAATTAGAGTTATTACTCTAGTTGTGAAACTCAACATTTAACATGATCTAGATCACGTTAAGTAATTTCGGTCGCTAGAATTTCTAAGGGGACGAGGCCAACTTGTGAACTGGATCACCAGTTGCAAATAAAGCATCTGCGCAAGTGCACAACATATTGTGCGGTTATTTTGAGCTGTGTTATCGCGCGCAGGGGATTAAGGTCAGAGTTTACGGGGAGGTTTGTTTTTGCCTCGCTAGAGATCTGAGCAGCCTTTTGGAGAATTCAGTCTTTAATCTAAACGAACAGCTGCCGCAGACTTTTGTCTCTATACCTGCCCCCAAGTTGAGAGCGAAAGTAAGTCCCAATGGGCTTGACGATGACAGCGGTGTCATCGATACGACGGGGTTATCGATACTAAAGGGTCATCGACACACCTGGGTTGATGGGTACGATTTCATTTGTCTGCAACAAAAAAGCGCCCGTAGGCGCTTTTTGAATTTAACCAATTGAGAAAGAGTTGCTATTTACCACGACGGGCAAGCTCTGCATCAATTTCACGTTTCTTCAGGAAATACTCACGCGTTAACGCAAAAACGACCGGACTCAACAAGGCAAGTGCAATCAAATTTGGAATTGCCATCATCGCATTGAGGGTGTCTGCTAATAACCATATGAAGTCCAGCGAACTCACAGCACCTAAAGGCACCGCTATCGTCCACACCAATCGAAAAGGGATTACGGCTTTGACCCCAAGTAAATATTGCACACACTTTTCGCTGTAAACACTCCAGCCCAAAATCGTTGTAAATGCAAAGACCGATAAGGCAATTGCGACAATATAATTGCCAAGAGGGATCGCTTCAGCAAAAGCGAATGAAGTTAACGACGCGCCATTTTCACCGGAAGTCCAAACCCCAGTCACAATGATTGCTAGGCCTGTAATACTACAAACAATCAATGTATCGATAAATGTACCAAGCATAGCTACTAACCCTTGAGCAACGGGGTTATTTGTTTGCGCAGAAGCATGGGCGATAGGCGCACTTCCTAGCCCGGCCTCATTTGAAAAGACCCCGCGAGCTACACCAAAACGGATCGCCGCCCAAACCGTAGCACCGGCAAAGCCCCCTTCTGCCGCAACAGGGCTAAAGGCACTTTCAATAATTAAACTGATTGCAGCAGGGATCTCAGTCAGATTCATCAATAAAACAGCCAAACCTGCTGCAATATAAAATACCGTCATCATCGGCACGAGTTTGCCTGCAACATCGGCAATTCGTTTAATCCCGCCCATCAGCACGGCACCCACCAGCAGCATCAATACAACACCCGTCACCCACACTGGAATGGAAAAATTGCTTTGCAACGCATCAGCAACAGAGTTTGCTTGCACTGTATTGCCAATACCAAAACCGGCAAAAGATCCAAATAGAGCAAACGCGGTTCCGAGCCATGCCCATTTGCTTCCAAGACCATTTTTGATGTAGTACATCGGACCGCCAATATGCTGGCCCTTCGCATCAACTTCACGGTACTTGACTGCGAGCACAGCTTCTGCAAATTTGGTCGCCATCCCCACAAGCGCAGTACACCACATCCAGAACAAAGCACCCGGTCCACCGATAAAAATTGCAGTCGCCACACCAGCAATATTACCGGTGCCGATAGTGGCAGAGAGTGACGTCATTAACGCATTAAAGGGGCTGATCTCTCCCTTAGCATCACTATCCTTATCAGGAATTCTACCGGACCAAAGAAGTTTAAAGCCGGTTCCTAATTTCAATACTGGCATCAAACGCAAACCAACGGACAAAAATAACCCCACTCCCAAAATCATAACGAGCATGGGTGTCCCCCACACGACCTCATTGATCAATTTAATCGCTGCTGTAATCGATTCCATTCTTTCCTCTTCTTATTTTTTGTTATTTGTAAAGCCACTGTCGTTGCAACGAACAGCCATCAACTTGAGCCTCAAACCAGATTACAATGAATAACTATGAAATGGAATCAAACCCGAAACAACAAATCAGCAACATATATGCAGCGATAAGAACCACACCAATACCCATCCTCCTGTTCACAAATGGGGAGCCAAAGACTACACGCCGCTTAGCCTACACAATCAAAATTTCGCATAAAAAAGTCATGGTAAATGTTAACCACAATATGATTAAGGTATTTATTATTCGACTAAAGCCTAAATATGGCGAAGCACATCAAAATTAATATTTTCTGCCCTCAGCTCACATCCTTTTGTTTTTAAGCCTTTTTACTGACTGGTTAGCGTGGATAATCTCACACTGCGACTGTTAACAAATTTTTTTCATTCAAGAAACATTAGACAAAACAGCCTTCGACAATATATGCTGCAAAACCGAATATTTATCCACGCGCATTTTTCGGGATATATAACAACAACGATAAACAACCAACAATAAGAACAGCGTAAGTTTTGGGAATTTGATGATATGACAACAAAGTTTCGCCTCCATTCGTTAACATTAGCGATCGGCCTAGCACTGACAAGTAACACAATCTATGCAGCGGAAAATACTGCCCCAGAAGTGGCAGACGCAGATGTAGAAAAAATTGCAGTACTAGGAACCCGTGTATCGAACAGAACGGCAACAGATTCAGCAGTACCAGTTGACATTATCTCAGGAGAAAGTCTCACTAAAAGTGGCTTTACCGAGTTAGGGCAAAGCTTACAAGCAACCGTACCTTCATTTAATTTTAGCCGCACCCAAGTGTCTGATGGCTCAGATTTGTTTCGCCCAGCAACCTTGAGAGGCTTACAGCCGGATCAAACTTTAGTTCTCATTAATGGCAAACGTCGCCATACCCAAGCGATATTTGGCTTAAACGGTACTGTAGGCGCTGGCGCAGCCGGCACCGATATGAATGCAATCCCGATGATTGCGTTGCAAGATGTACAGGTTCTTCGTGATGGCGCCGCTGCCCAATATGGTTCAGATGCAATTGCAGGTGTGATCAATCTATCCCTTAAAAATACCACGGATGTTACTGAAGGTTACCTACAAACCGGTGGCACAACTGAAGGGGATGGTGACGGCTATTCTTTGGGCTTAAACACAGGTTTTGATATTGCTGATGACGGCTTTATCAACCTCTCATTAGAATATCGAGACTATAACGGCACCAATCGCGCTCAAAAAGATATTGGTGGCTCTTCTTCAATTGCTCCTGGCACGCTGTCGGATAGTGTTCGCTGGAAGCAAGGCAACGCAGATTCTGAATTTACGTCAGTATTTTTCAATGCAATGGCACCGCTTGCCGAACATGAACTCTACGCATTTGGCGGCTACTCAAATCGAACTGCACTAGGCAATGGGTTTTTCCGTAATTTTAATGAGTCTGCCAAAAACGTTCCTCAGCTATATCCAGATGGATTCTTGCCACTCATCGATAACGAAGCACAAGATGTTTCTATTGCGATGGGCCTCAGAGGCGATCTGAATGACGACTGGCAATTTGATGTGTCGGGCGTATACGGCGAAAACCGTTACGACTTTGATTCTCGAAACACAATCAATGCGTCATACGCTGCTGAGTATTTATATAACAATCCTAGTGCTACAGATGCCGACATTGCGGCCAACGCAGGTCCAACCTCAGGTTATAGCGGTGGCTTCCGCTTCGACCAGTTAACCTTCAATGCTGATATAGCTGGTGTAGTAGATATTGGTCACTCGGACTCTTTGTACGTTGCTTTTGGTGCCGAGTACCGCCAAGAAAATTATGAAATTGTTGCAGGCGAACTTGCGTCCTATGCATGTGGCCCATCAAATAGTAGCAATGCATTCCCATCAGTTATGGACCCAGCTGTTTACGCGGGTTGCGGATTCCAAGCTTACCCAGGTTTACGACCTGACGCGGCCGGTTCAGCAGATCGCCATAGTTATGCCGTGTACCTTGATGTGGAAACCCAAGTCACTGACGAATGGCTTGTTGGCGTTGCGGCGCGCTATGAAGACTTCTCAGATTCAGGCGATGACCTCGTAGGTAAGCTTTCTAGCCGCTATGATGTGAGTGATAGTTTTGCATTGCGTGGCGCGGTATCGACCGGCTTTAGAGCACCGTCACTACAGCAAAGTGCCTATACCGCTTATACAAGTAACTTAGGTCCTGGTGGCGTACTTTCGCAGTCATTCACTGCAACAGCTGGTTCACCATTCCCGTCGGCGCTAGGGGTAGATTCACTTGAGCTTGAGAAATCAAAAAACTTCAGCTTAGGTGCAGTATTTGATGTTACCGATGAAGTATCTGTTACAGTGGATGCTTACAAAATCGAAATTGAGGATCGCATTACTCTCGGGAGTTTGCTCTCTGAAGACCAAGTTTCATTTAATCCTGCCGCCGTTGCCGCACTCAATGAAACCGGTGCAGTGCAAGCCAACTATTTCTCAAACTCAGTCAATTCAACAACGCAAGGCGTTGATTTAATTGTCACCTACAAAACTGAGCTATACCAAGGTGATTTCGATATCACTTTGGCAGGAAATATTAACGAAACAGAAATTGATAGTGTCAACGCCCCAGAAGGCATACCTGAAAATGTCGCACTAGACGACTTACAACGTAGCTTCCTGACTGATGGCCAGCCCCAAGAACGGGCAACCTTGACCTTCGATTACTCGAAGAATGATTGGCATGCCCTATTACGTGCCAATTACTTTGGTGAAACAGATGTCATCTATTTTGGCAACGACCATATTGGTTTACCGGGCTTCTTATCCCCAACGGGTTCGTTTGAACCGACCAGTACAGTTGAATCTGCAGTGTTAATTGACTTGAACTTTGATTACCAGCTAACCGATGCTTTGAGCTTCTCTATCGCAGTGAACAACATCTTTGACGTTCGCCCAGATGAGCTAGGTGAAGATGAAGCGCTAGACTTCATCACCAATCAGGCTTTCCAGTATCCAGTGCGCGCACTACCTTATGGTTTTGATGGCACAACCTATTCGGCTAAGGTGAACTTCACCTTCTAGAGCACGGATTGCTCACGCCAAACCTTATCACTCCTTGTGATACCCAACTTGACCAGGCCGGAGTGCCTGGTATTTTTTTGGTAAAATTTGAACCCTCTAGCTAACAACGCAAAGACACTAAAGCGTGTAACGCAGCTTTGGCAGCCAAAAGTTCACCGTCCATCATGGCAGTATCTGCATCAACATACTGATTGATGCCCGCTTGAATATCTTGCTGGTACACCACAACGTTATTCAAAACCGACGCAACCTGCATACCCCGTAGCCGTCCAACGGTAAACAAAGCAGATGTTTCCATATCGCAGGCTAAAACACCGCGACTATGCCAGTGTTCACAAATGCTGCTCTCATCATCCCGATAAAAGCTGTCGTGTGACCGAACTACGCCCACATGGTGCTGCACATTGTGTTGAACCAGGAATGACTCGAGCCCATTGGTAAGGTGGCGATCTGCTGTTGCCGGATACTGTGCCTCAACATAGGAGAGTGAGCCGCCTTCATCGCGGACCGCAGACTCAGCCACAATCAAGTCTCCAAGCTCAATGCCATGCTGTATTGCCCCTGCAGAGCCCACTCGAATCACCAGCTTTGCACCGCATTGGTTCAGCTCTTCTAGAGCAATAATTGCTGAAGGAGCGCCAACCCCAGTGCTACACACAGTAATCTGCTGGCCTTGATACATGCCAGCCATAGAACGAAACTCGCGGTTCTCTGCCAAGGGATGAGGATTATCTAACAACGCCGCGATTCGATTCACACGTGCAGGTTCACCACAAACAATCACACGTTGGGAAACTTGGTCTGGGGTCAATGCAATATGAGCTTTTTTAGACATGATTCGTTCCTAGAAAAGTTAATCAGCTTGAGTGCTCGTAAGGCAACACTATTTTTAAATTAGCAAGCATACCAAGCCCTATTTTTGATACTCAGATCTAGCTTACAAACTTACACGTGGAACGAACTAAGGCGTACGGTTTTGACTTTTTCACAGCGAGACTAGACCATCGTTATCGAGAGGTACACCCAACGCGATAATGGCTAGAGCTTGAAGGACGTCGTTGCAACAGAGCATTGAAAGAGGTTTTTCAGCGCAATTTCTATAAGCTGACGAAGCGCGTTAGAACGCGTTCATGCAAAGGTTATTGAGACTCCAATACTTGCTTGAGGGTGTCCACGCCTTGTGGTAGAACGATTTGCAATTGTGGCCGCAAAATCCGTATAAAAACAACAGGTTAATTGAATAGTCCATAGGTCCATGGAAGCCCCAATTTAGCAGTGTCTTGTCCTTCCCTTGCGCTGGAGTGGTCATAAATACAGGCTCCGTCACCTCAAAAGGGCTGAGAAACCTGAGTTCAAAATCAAGTTGCTTGCCTTCATCAATAGCCATGCTCTCTTGCTTTCCTCGGCCGACATCATCATGTTCACTGTCCCAAGCAGCAGTAAAACCGGCGCTGATTTCGGCAGTGCTGATGCTTAAATCGTTGAATAACGTGACGCGAAATATCTGAGATTCACTAAAGGACAGCGCATTTTGCTCTAGCCAAGATACGCTCACTATTATAAATTAGCATTCCGCTTTATGGATTTTTTTCACCCGTAATTCGTACGCTTCTAGGGTTTCGGGTCGACCAAATAAATAACCTTGGTAATAAGTGCAGCCCTCATTATACAAACGCAGTTGTTGCTGCTCGGTTTCTACGCCTTCCGCTATAACACTTAGCCCCAAACTATGGGCCATCGCAATAATGGTTCGCACAATTTCTTGGTCACTATCATCGGTCACGAGATCATCAACAAAGGATTTATCAATTTTCAATTGATAGAGCGGTAACTGTTTTAAATATTGTAATGAAGAATAACCCGTACCAAAATCATCCAGAGAGAATTGAATTCCTAACATCGATAGCTCGCGCATTTTAGCGATTGTGTTTTCGATATTGTCTAATAGAAGGCTTTCCGTCAGTTCAAGTTTGAGCAATCTAGGGTTGATCGCAAAGCGGTTAACCGCAGCTCGAACTTTACGAACAAAACTATCCTGATGAAACTGCTTGGCACTGACATTAATAGATAAGGTTAGCTCTTTTGTCGCAGCATGCTGTTGCCAAGCCTGCAATTGTCGGCAAGCGGTTTTTAAAACCCATTGTCCAATCTCCACAATCGAACCATTTTGCTCAGCCAGAGGTATAAACTCAAGCGGTGATACTAAGCCTCGTTGAGGATGGTTCCAACGGATTAAGGCTTCTGCACCAAGTGGGATATTGTCTTGGCTCATTTGCACTTGGTAGTAAAGTTCAAACTGCTGTCGCTCAACAGCCAGATGCAGCTCCTCTTCCAATACTGCTCTGGCCGATATATTGGCCTGCATTTGCGGGTCAAAAAACTTCATCGAATTTCGACCATCTTCTTTAGCTTGATACAAGGCAATATCCGCTTGTTTTAGCAATTCTTCCGCTGCTGTTTTTTGTCTATTAAACAGCGTAATGCCTATACTGGTGCTGGTTTTGTAAGCTTGACCAGCGAGATCATACGGTGCATTGACGGAATTAAGGATTTTATTGGAAATATCTTCGACCTGGGCCGCAGCAAGAAACCCATGGACACTCAATCCTTCAATAATGATGACAAATTCATCGCCACCAAAACGAGCGACGGTATCGCTCTCGCGAATACACTTTTGTAAACGAATAGCCACTTGCTGCAGAAGTAGGTCACCCATATCGTGACCTAACGTATCATTCAGGGTTTTGAAGTGGTCTAAATCTAAAAAGAGCAACGCACCTTCGTGACCATTGCGAGAGCTCGTCGCGAGGGCATGGTGCAATCGATCCAACAACAAACGCCGATTAGGCAAACGGGTCAATGGATCAAAATAGGCCAAATCGGCAATTTTCTTTTCAGCCTCTTTATTGCGAGTGATATCATTGAGGGTACTCACATAATTGCATACCTCTCCTTCTCCGTCTTTCACCGCTGTAATGGTTAATTTTTGCGGGTAAATTTCACCAGTTTTACGCTGGTTCCAAATCTCACCTTCCCAGTATCCGTCATGATTTATCTCCCGCCACATTTGCTCGTAAAACAACAAATCATGTTTACCCGAAGACAATACATTCGGGTCTTGGCCGATAACGTCTGCAGCTTGGTATTCAGTCACTTTGGTAAATGCACTATTCACTCGGAGAATTTTGTTTTCAGCATTGGTAATCATCATGCCTTCTTGCGCTTCAAATGCAGTGGCAGCAACTCGTAAATTTTCATTGGTTTCACGTAAGATGATATCTCGGCGGTATAAGCTTCTCAGTACAATGGTTGCCGTCACTGTGCCTGAAAATAAAGTAAACAGCGCAAACACAATGAGCAGTAACCACAGCTGCAATTTTGACTCATTTCGGCGCTCTTTAGCCTGCGCCACCAAATCCGCAGCTTTATTCGATGAATAATCGACAATGTAATCCATTCGCTTTAGCAAGGATTCGTGCATCGGCGTGGCTTTGCTTTTAATTAAGTCCTCAGCGGCGGTAATGTCTTGATTTGCCAATAATGAAAATATTTGACTATGGATTTGGTGCAGGTTATTCACAAGCGACCGCGCTTCATATACTTGCGACATGTCCCCTAAAAAATTGGCCTCTATGGTCGTCAAACTATCATTGAGTGCCACTTGTTGTTTATGGCGTTCCTGATTGATTTTATTGTGCTCAATGATGGATTGATCAATAACGGCATAGAGCAATTCGGCACGCAATGTCGATACCGCTTGACGGGAAATTCGTGCAGCCGCATTCACTTGGAAGGGATGTTGATACAATTTGTTGGTCTGAGCGGTGAAGTCATCAATTTCTTGACTCAGTTGCAGCGCAAAAACTAAGAGCCCCACTAAAATGACCGAATACCCGGAAAGTGTTGTAAGTAACACCCCTGCGTAGGGCTTAAAAAACTGGCGTTTCAGCATCGCGCGCTCATACCCATGACAAACCATTAACAAAATTATAATGTTTGTAAGCCTTAGGTACTAGCGCAAACTGCCGCGATCACACAATACATTGATGTGACGCAAATCTAAACATTGAGCACAAGCAGCTCAGCAGAAAGAGGGGCTTTTGAAATCAAGTCGAGCTGTGAACATTCGACGAAAGCACGACTGTATTTGTCAAAGATCAATGGAATACACGCGAGAATAAATGAAGATTCAAAAAATATTAAGCCGAACAGAAAGATTAAATCATATATACGGCCAAAAAGTTCCCAACAAAGAACACCCCTTAAATAAAACTGAACAACCTTTAAAAATATATTAACCCAAAACAAACATCCATAAAGAACATGAAATGACACAGCGTGGTATATTTGCAACACACCAATACTTCATCTCAAAAAAATGCAAACATATTTAATCATGCTCGTCACAATTATAGGAGGATTCCTATTTATTTCGCCTTTTTCTATGGCCGAGCAAGGATTTTTACTCTTTCTATTTGCAATGTTACTTTGGGGTGGAAATTTATTACCGATACTACATGCAACAATCATCATTCCAATTCTGGCTATTGCTCTTGGGCTTATCAGCTTTACCGACGTTACAACTATCTTGTTGTCGCCTATATTAGCAATTTTTATCTTTGGCTTTGCTTTTGCTTGTTTTAGTCAAGAGCAAGGATTAGATAAAGTCGTTCTGCACACCGTTAATAAATTTTCAAAAGGCCATGAGAGGGTCGCGAGCTATCTACTTTTTGCTTTAACATGTTTCATCTCAATGTGGACTAGTAACGTCGTGACCGCAGCACTGATGCTCCCCGTCGTAATGAGTATCAACACAACTTTTCAGCATAAAGGGGACAAACAACCCTCCCAAAACAGCAAAACACATTATCTCGCTGTCGGCGTGGTTTTTAGCGCTACTCTCGGGGGAATGTGTACTCAAGTGGGCAGTTCCACGAGTCTTATTGCGAGTAGTCTGGCCCAGCTCGACTTCATTGGATGGCTGATCGGCGCGCTCCCCATTGTGACACTATTATGGCTGGCAATGCTGCTTTTATTGGAAATCTATTTTAAACCCCAATTTCGAAAGAAACTGACTCTGCCGCCTCCCGAACCCTTGAGTGCCGCACAAAAATGGGGACTTGTGATTGTTATCGGAACTCTATTGCTGTGGGTCATCGCTGCTGCGGTGTTAAGGGGAGAGACAAAGTTATACGGACTCATCCCTTTGGTCTCCGTAGCGATTTTGCTTGCGAAAAGGTTTATCTCAATACAAGGCGCGGTGAACGCAATACGCTGGCGAGTCATCGTTATTTTTGTAAGTGCATTTACTTTAGGTAAAGTTCTACATGCAAGCGGTGGAGGGCAGCTTATCGTCGACTGGGTTACACCACTACTGAGCAACAGCTCAATTTGGATTCAGCTGGCCATATTTCTACTGCTATTGGTCACCATGACAGAGTTCATGAGTAATGTTGCTTGCGCCTCTTTATTTGCTCCAGTGTTGTTTTTACTTCTGATTCCACAAGGTGTTTCGGTAGAGCAAGTTGCGCTCATGGCAGGGATTGGCGGGTCATTTGCCTTTGTACTGCCCACCGCAACACCAGCAAATAACTTGGCCTATGCACATCAATACGTGACGCGAAGAACGATGATCGGCTTTGGTGGTAGCTTCAAAGCAGCAGCAACATTGATTTTGTTCGCTTGCCTTATCGTATTTCACTAAAAATAGGTTTGAAATCAGGTGCCATTGCTTTGATTTCTATCGATTTCAACATCACAGCATTTAAGGAATTTTTCTACAAGCGGGGTAAATTGATGCGGTTTATAGATGATGTATAAATAGCGAGGGTCAGTTTCAACATCAAAATCAATTTCTTGTAAATCTCCACGCTCTAACTCTGCATCCACGGAAAGTAAAGGCAGTATGCCCAAACCCAGCCCCGTGCCTATACCACGCTTCAACGCGCCCATGGTATTCATGATAATCTCATCATGGATATGTATATCGGCACTTCTCAATAAACTCAGGGCTTGCGTGCGTGTATTTGAGCCTTGCTCATCCATAATCCAAGTTGCTGAGCAAAGATCAGAAACTGTGGGTTTGCGGCGAGCGAACTTATGGCTTGGGCTTGCGACCATACACAGTCGGTCGCTTCGCCATTGAATATACTCCAGCTCATGACTTGTTGGCATGTTGCCAATGACTGCGAGATCAAGCTCATTTTTCATCACCATGTCTTCAATCGCAGTGCTTGAAAGAATTTTTAAACTGACATCAATTGAAGGATAAAGAGTCTTGAAATAGGGTAAACGCTTAGATAGCACATAGTTGCCAGATGTCTTATTGGCGCCTATGCGCAACGTTCCACCAAGCCCTGTTGCACGCTCGTGAAAGAGCTTTTTCAGTTGATTGACTTTCGAAAGAATTGTATTGGCATAAACCAAAACTAAATTACCAGATTCAGTAATCACTAACCCGGTCGACGTCCGCTCAAAAAGGCGAGTATCGAGTGATGATTCAAGCTCTTTCAATGTCATGCTTACCGCAGGTACAGAGAGGTGAAGTTGCCGTGCGGCCTTAGAAATCTGTCCCGATTCAGCGACAACTTTAAGTACAGATAATTGTTTTAAAGTGATATGCATAACGCCTCGCATAGCAGATCTGACCGACATTGATATGCCTACAGTATACGGTGTTTGATCGTTCTCCGAACAGAGGTATTGGCTGTGACAGCTCACAGCCTCAGCATAAAAGTGCAAGCCCTTAAAGCACTTGCACTGATAACATTCTCAGGGGAACGTAGCCTGCCAAATATCCACGACTACAGTCCCATATACTGGTAAGATTAAATACACAAACCAATATGACTTCAGTCCTTTAACGCGTGTGCAGCTGCATGCTCGCCAGCGCGACGACCAAAGATCACCGTATCGGCTATAGCATTACCACCTAAGCGGTTAAACCCATGTACCCCTCCTGTAACCTCTCCAGCAGCGTACAGCCCTATCATTGGACGACTTTGGATATTTAGCACTTCAGACTCCGTGTTAATGGCCACGCCTCCCATCGTATGATGAATACCAGGCTGAACACGAACCGCATAAAATGGGCCCTTCTCAATTGAAAGCGGCATTAAATCGCGTCCAAAGGCTTCATCTTTACCCTGCGCCTTATACTTGTTGTAGTCAGAGACCGTTTGCGGAAGATTCTTCATTCCCGTTATTTTAGCCAGCTCTTCAACCGAATTCGCTTTAGACAGCATGCCTAAATGGTCATATCCACGAACCATTTTCTTTTTCGAAATTAGCTGCTCATCAAACACCAACCAAGCCCATTGCTCGGGTTGTTTGAGAATTGCGTCCGAGGCGCGATCACGGGTCGTCAGTTCGTTGATAAAGCGGCTACCATGAACGTTAACCATGATTGCTCCAACACCACGGACCGTTTCAGAGACGAGAATTCGACTGTCTTTACCGATAGTCGGGTGTGCCTGCACCCAATCGATATCCGTCATACTTGCACCAGCCTCTTTAGCCAGCAAGATGCCATCACCTGTTGCAGTTACATTATTCGATGACGTCATGTCTTTGAATGTTGGGCGATAATAAGCAATCATCTCTTTGTTCATGCCGTACCCACCTGTTGCAAGCACAACAGAATCTGCCGCAACCATGTAGTGCCCGGAATGTTTGCCATGAATCACCACGCCAATCACTTTGTTATTATCTTGGTTATCAAGCACAAGTTTGACAACTTTAGAATTCAATCGAGTATCAACCTGCTCTTTAGCGGCCGCTTTGCGCAAAACATCAATAATGTGAGGACCAACACTATGACCGCCTGATGGACGATGGGTACGATTAACGCGAGCCCCGCCAGAACGCTTAAGGCCATCCATATTTGCGCCGAGTGATTCTAGCCATTCGACCGCACTTGCCGACTCCTCCGCCAAGATTTTCACCAATGCTGGGTCGTTCTTATAGCGGCCGCCTTTCATGGCATCTTCTGCATACCACTCCACTTTATCTTCGATGCCACGCTCTTTTTGCTGACGAGTTCCAACAGCATTGATACCACCAGCAGCCAACATCGAATTGCCGCCGCTATAGGGTGCTTTTTCGAACAAAATGACTTTTGCCCCGGCTCGCTTCGCAGAGATAGCCGCATTAAATCCTGCGCTACCTGCACCAATAACTACGACATCTGTGGTCTCTACTGGACCCGCTGCAATCGCCTTTTTAATCTTTTCGTTATCCCAGCCTTTATCCCACTTAGGCTTTTTCTTCGCTTCAGCAAATGGCATCTTGTCATCTTCAAATGAGTGACAGTTATTGCATTGAAACTTTGGCGCTTCGTGGCCTTTATGGCACGAAGTACAGTTGATATCACCTAAGTGAGAAGTATGAGGATCAAAGTGCAGCTCAGAATTAGCCAAATCACTATACTCACCATGACAGCTCTTACACTGCATGTTCTCATGGGTCTCACTGTCGGTAACATGACGAGGTTTTGTATGGCACGTTTCACAACCATCCATCTCCGAATGAAAGTTTGCCAAAGAATTATCTTTCGCTTGAATTCCTGCGCTCATTCCTAACGCTATCGCTATTACAGCGAAACGAGTTAATTTAAATTTCACGGTCTTCACCTTATTTGCTCTCCCAATTTACGTGGATTCTAGCAATAGGTGCCAATCTATTAGTTTGATCAAGCTCAAATCAATTTAAGCAAGCATTTCAATGTATTTAATTACGATTAAGTTTTATTGAAAGGAAAAAACACAAGCTGTGATGCATTTCATAAAACATTTTATATAAAAACTAAAAAATAGAACCAACAAAAGTCGGTATTTATATACAAAAAGTATTTAACTCGAAAATAAAACTTAAATTCAACTCACACAAATATCAATTAGAATGGTAAGTGCAGGTATAAAAATGAACTTTAATAAAAGAACTTTAATATTAGCTATGGCTCTTGCAAGCACGCAAACGTATGCAGCGGAAAATTTTTCGGATGCATTCAAACAGGGTCAGTTAAAAGGTCAAATCAAGTCATATTCTTTCGACGAAGACTATGACTCTAATGATGATGCAGATAATAATATCTGGGCAAATGGTGGTTACGTTTCCTACAAAACCGAACGTTTCAAAGGACTCTCTTTTGGTACCACTTTCCAGACCTCCCATGTCACAAGCATTGATGATCCCGCCGACAAATTTAAAAAGACCATGAATGCACGTGGTTCAGTCATGTCTGAGTCCTATTTATCTTTTCAATTCGGCAACACGAACTTTAAAGGCGGACGCCAGTATTTATCACTTCCTTTGATAAAAGGTTCCGGTTCAAGATTGATCAAAGAGTCATTTGAAGCCTATGAAATCACCAACACCGACCTCCCCAAAACATTAATTTCATTTGCTAAAGTCAATAAATATCAAACACGAACAGATAAAGTGACAAAGAATACCAATGCCGCCACTTTCTATAATGACGATGTTCAACGGGGAGATGTAGGTGGATTTTATGATATCGGTACCGATGGAGCACTGTCTTTTTATCTCAAGAATAATTCGATAGAGAACCTGAATCTGCAGGCCCATTACGTCGACTTTATCGACGAGGTTAAAGATGTATATATCGATGCAACTTACCGCTTTGAAACAAAGTTCAAGCCATTTATTGCTGCGCAATATTATGGCTCCAATTACGATGAATCTGCCCGTGAAGACAGTAAGCTATTGGGTTACAAAGCTGGTGTTTCTATTGATGGATATAATCTCCATGCTGCTTATACCACAGTAGACGATGAAGGTAGTGTCATTCGGGGGATAGGTGAAGCGGCCACTGCATCTTTTACCAATTCGAGCCAAACTTCAGGTAACTATCATGCAGGAACCGATAGTTGGCAAATTGGTATCAGCAAAAAGTATAATAACCTGAAAGTCAAACTCTCACATACGGATAGCGACAACCCCATATCCAAATATCAACTCAAACAAACCTATGCTGAAATTGGGTACAAATTGAGTGGAGCCTTTCAAGGATGTTCGACATCAATTCGATACACGATTTACGATTTTGGCACTGATGCCGACGCTAAGGACAAAGACGAAATTCGTGCCAAGTTTTTCTATAGCTTCTAAACAGAAGCGATATTTGAACACATAAGCACACAGCAAAAAAATGGAGCCATTTAGCTCCATTTTTTTTTCGGCTATCAAACTTCTTACTGCATCAAGCTAGGCAGCAATAACCTGTTTCAATAGCGCCACCCCTTGAGGCTCAACTAAATGCAAGCCAAGCTGAAGACTAACCTCAGGTGCACGCCCTAAGGTATAACGACCAGCAACACCATGCCCGCCATTATAGGTTTGTAGCCAAGCTTGTAATGCCGCATCGATTTCCGCCAACGCATTTAATCGCTGCGTCTTTATCAGGCTTTCATAAAAGTTATCCCAAATCAGACGGTGAAACCTTGCGCCTAAACCATTCACAACCGGGCCGTTATAGGCACGCATATGCACATGGTTGGCTTCTATCTTCGCCACCACATCTTTAAACGGTTGGCTTTTCTTACCGAAGAATTCAACGCCCTTATCCGTCAATAAATGCTCTATGGGTAAGCCCTTGGCAACATAGTCGGGGGCAACGTGCTTCAGCAAGAAGTCGGCCGCCGCTTGCGAATCATTTGAAAGTGATAACTTGGCATGGGCAAACTGACTATAGGCATCGACAAAGGTATGTTGATACACCATACCAATCCCTTCAAACTCACCGACAGCAAAGGTATCTTGCACGCATACATTGCCAGGATAAAGGCATTCTAATTCGTCATCGGTTTGCTTGAGGCGGTAGAGTTGCTCGGTTTGACTTCTGGCATGATTGGCAAGGTTAGACTGCTGCCGAAGCGCACTTTGCAGCGCATTCAAGCGGTTTTTCTTAGTTTCTAGGTTATGCCGAACCCAAATAGCTCTGACACCACTGGCTGAAATTTTGCAGCCGCGCGCCGTCAAAATTTCAGCGGCTTTGGCCTGACCATAATTGGGATAATCCAGCGCGATTTCAATCACCTGCTCCTCAACTTCAGCAGATACTCGGTTTTTTAAAGCGGGCTTTTTGCGGGACAGATTTCTGAGCCCTTGCTCACCCACCTGCTCATATTGACGCTTGAAGCGGTAATAGCTATCGCGGCTATATCCCATAATTTCACAAGCTTTACTCACGCTACCTAACTCTTTGGCCAGCTGTAATAGCGCCAACTTGTTGCGGATGTCTTGCTTACTCTCTTTATTATTCATAGCCGCCCGATCAAGTTAAAACTTTTTTAATCTTACCAGAAAACGCCATTAGGGGTATATCCCAACCAACGGAACCAGGTTTCACCAAGTAAAATACTTGTGACCCAACCAATACACAACATGGTAATACCAAATTTAAAAGTATCCGATAGACTGTAATGATCAGTCGAATAGAGCAGCAAAGCAGGCTTACTATTAAATGGCAACACATACACATGTTCAATCAACAGCGCCACAGGTAAAGCTAAGCTCATAACAGGAAAATCAAAACGCTGAGCAATACCAATGGCAATCGGCACAAACAGCATAGTACGCATGGTTTTCGACTGAAACACTAAGGAGCTAAACAACATGGCACCAGTCAAAATGATATAAAACACTGAAAATGGCGTTTGATCACCCAAGCCAAAAAATTCAAGCCCAGCGTTCACCGCTAAATTCGGCAAATCGGTCTGCTTAAAGCCCGCACCTAAGGTATAGGCCCCCGCTGAGAATAAGAGTAAATGCCAAGGCACATCAACTTGGTTCCAGTTAATGACACCAATGCGAGGTGAAAGCGCAACGATGGCACCAATAAATGCGACAGCGGTAGCGCTCACACCATGATATCTATCAGTTGCCCAGAAAAATAATATAGTAATAAAGATGCCTAAAGAGCGGATTTCGCGGGCACTAATCCGCCCCATACTGCGCAGCTCTTGCTGCAAACGTTCCATCCCACCTTCAATTTGTGGTAAACGCTCCTCTTCCGATAAAGGAAAGAATATCCGCGTTGCCAGTAGCCAGCCAATCACAATCATGCAAACCACAATTGGTAGGGCTACTATCATCCAGTCGGCAAAAAAGAAGCTGCCGCCAATGGCACCAGCAATCAAACTTGCTGCCAATAAATTTGCGCCAGAACCAGTTACAAACGCGCCGGCACACAGATTGATTTGCAATAAGTTTTGCAATACCAGATTGCGGCCAAAATGGTTCTTATGATTGCCACCTCGCGCGCCATAAACCGCAGCAATAACCATAAAAATCGGCATCAAAATCGCCGCTTTAGCCGTCGTAGCAGAGATAAACGCCGATAAAACTAAGTTAATCACCATAAAGCTATAGAAAATAGGCGTGGCACTGGTACCAAAGCGGCAGATAAACCACAGTGCAAACCGCCTTGCAGCGCCAGAAGAAACTAGCATGGACGCCAAAATAAACGACAAGATATTCAACCACATAATTGGGTGACCCAATTGGGCATAAGCTACTTTTTCCGGCAGTACCCCGGTAAGAACCATGGCAATAATCACCATCAATGAAGTGAGGTAGTTTGGCACGGCTTCACTAATCCACAGCACAATTGCGGTACAGAAGATAGCAAACATTGCTTGGCCATGGAGGCTAAATTGCATCGCCCCAACCTGCTCATAGCGCGTCGCTGCGGTCTTAGAAAGAGTGGCAGGATCGAACTCAAGTAAGAAATTAAACGGCGCGCCCATCATTAAAAAAATAAAGCATGCCAAGGCGAGGAAAATACCACTTCGTTCCAGTAAACGTTCGAAGCTACTCTTACACCTAACTGGCAATCGCTCCATTTTGTATTGATTCATATCCAAAGGATCGAAATGGTTTTCTGCGACCGTTTTATTCATTTGCAATTTCCTAGCCTGAGCTTGTGATTCGATGTTTGCACTTTATCGATTTACGCTGAGCAAAAAACCGATCCAGATCACTAAAGCAGCAAATAAACCCGACGCTACCATGACACAAAAAAACAACAAAAAAAACAAACACCAAATAAGCTACTGAATATAAATAGAAATAATTACATCGGATGTCTAAGCCAAAACAACTATGTCAGATTAGATTGAAACTATCTTTTTTATTTTGTGATCTAGATCGGTTTTTGTGTTCATTTTAAGGCGTAGCATGAAAAAGGTAGACATGAATCGTTCCAATAACATGAATAAGGATCCACTCAAAATGGCAGAACTAAAAATTGGCGAGATCTCCAAACCTCGTTTTGAATTTCGCTCATTTGGACAAAACTTTGATCAAGCAGCCAGCAGAATGGCTAGACTTTCTATGCCAGTTCCAGAAAAGGTTTGGCACCGCGAAAGCGACGAAATCTACATTATGTCGCGCACAAATGACATCAATAACACCAAAATACGCGATGGAAAAATGGATGTTAAAACCTATGTGCAAACTGTTGAGGGTTTAGAGCAATGGGATCCTAAACTTAAAGCAGAGTTTCCGGTTAGTCGCGAACAATTAGAAAGCGAAGTGATTCCAGCATTTATGGTTGAAGACTTTCCATTAGAGGCTAACGAATACAGTCTTGAGGACTTTCTAGCCTTAATCGATGCACATCCTGACTTACAAGCAGTGCGCATACACAAAGAAAGATTCGGCTATATGGTCAACGACACCATTTGTGAAGTTGCCAATGTACTGGTCAATGGTGCCAAACTGGTATCTATTAACAGCGAGTCAACCGAAGTCTCTGACATCCAAGCTACCGTTGAAGCTGTTGGCTTAACTGGTGTGGAAAACATCAACTATTTGCAAGCAATCAAACGTGTGATTGGTATGAGCAAAAAGCCTTTGGCAAATTAAATTAGGAACAAAAAATGGCACAAGAAATTGAACGCAAATACCTACTAAAAAATGACAGTTTTAAAGCCGATGTACGCAAAGAGCAGCGAATTATTCAAGGCTATCTGTGTAGTGTTCCTGAGCGTACTGTACGAGTTCGCGTCAAAGGCGATAAAGGCTTTCTCACCATCAAAGGAATTGGTAATGAATCGGGCGCGTCGCGTTATGAATGGGAAAAAGAAATCACAACAGCAGAAGCGCAGGAACTACTTAAGATTTGTGAACCAGGCGTCATCGACAAAACCCGTTATTTAGTGGACTTTCAGGGTATGACATTTGAAGTCGACGAGTTTTATGGCGACAACTTAGGTTTAATCGTCGCCGAAGTCGAACTTGAATCTGAAACTCAGGCTTTTGTTAAACCCGCTTGGTTAGGAGCAGAAGTCACAGGCGATGCCAAATACTATAACTCGATGCTAATGAAGCACCCTTATACCAAGTGGTAAAAGGCTATCAACATGTTATCGCTATCGATCGTCGATAAATATCACCTGCAGCTCGATGTAGAACTGGATACACAAATTAAATCCGCTCAGTGGAAAATGTATCTGTTCTTCCCTGCATTTATGGCGAACGATAGCGATACTTATGCCCCAGGCCAATTCAAACCTAAACTATTACAGCAACAAACATTATCTACGCATCGCAACCAAGATAACTCGATATGTGATATCACCAACTTGACCAAGCTGACGACACAAAAAGACGCTCAGCACCTCCCCTTATTCTTTACCGCGCTAGCAGATTGCGTTAACAACCTTTTGGAACAATTAAAACAACTAAAAAAAGCGCAAAAACAGCCGTTTGGTGACAGCCAATCTTTAATGGGTCAGTTTCAACCAGTCGCTAATAAAATTGAATCTTTACACAAATTGCTTGCCTGTTTGCCCAAAGGGAAAAAACATCGCTACCTTAAACTAGCTACCCAGCTGCTAAGTTATCACTTGTTTCAAGCACTACTTGCCCACAAAAAAAGAAACAAGGCACCTTGGCTGAATATAGAAATTGAAAAGCAGTTAGCCCGAGCCGAAAAATATAAATATCGTCTGAGCCATGACACAGAAGGCGGTCGCGAGCGGCTGTTGGATAAATATGAAGTATCACGCAGGATCCTAAATACCCCTTACTTACTGAAAAGGAAAAAATTGCGCGGTAGTAAAGTTGCCGAGCAGATGATTTTTGCTTTTGCAGCCGCCCTTGCCATGGCATTTGCCACAGCAGTCGCCTTTGCAACACAACAGAGTTTCGGCAATTTTTCTACACCTTTCTTTTTCTCTTTGGTGATCTCCTATATTTTCAAAGACAGGATCAAAGAGCTTGGCCGCAACTATCTACTCGACAAATATTTTAAGTTCTTCTTCCAAAGCCACTATCGCTTATACAGTAAATACTCGTCCAAAGCTGTCATGGATATTCGTGAGTCATTCTTCCGCATCAGTAGCCACCAGCTTGATGACAACGTAAAGAAACATCGCCTGTACTTCGCCGAATTGGACACAAATTCAATTGATGGCATATCCGTATTCCATCGCCACTACCGGCCACAAACAAACAAAGATCAAAGCACACCAAGAAAGTTTAAAGATAAGCTGACAATTAATTTAAGCAAACGCTTAAGGGCTGCCCCAGGAATCACTCGCAATCATTACCGCGTGGTTGCCGATAAAGTTTGCTCAGAGTCCGTATATCGGGTTCAACCTATCTATGTGGTGATTGAACAATCCCATCAACAAGAGCAGAGTGTCCAACTTTTCCGTTTAATTACAAGCCGCAGAGGAATACACAGACTCGAAGTAATTGAGCAGTCCAATCACACCAATACATAATCTTGGTTGTTGAAAATCAAGTTTGATTCAAATTGGCAAACCGCCAAGGCACAAGGCTTTCCGCCGTATAAACACTTAAATCGATTTCAATTTACACAAATAAAAATGCGAGCAAAAGTGTACGATTAAGTTGAGATTAATTGAGCCAGATCACGTTTTACCCCGCATAAAAATCGTACTCTGTCCGCAACAGACAAAACCTAATTTTTGTCGCATATAAAACAACTCCTTCGGAGAATGAAGATTATGGCTAAAACACTACTGACGCCCCTAACAATCATCGCAGTCTCAATCTCAGCATCATTGGCTGGATTCGCCCCAGTGACCTATGCAAGTGAAGATGACCGCATTAAACAACTCGAGCAACGCATTGACGCGCTTGAAGCAGATTTAATCGAAGCGAAAGATGCCGCCAAGAAAGTAGACAGAGTTAAGTTTTCTAGCAAAACGCCAGCACCTGAATTCGTCTCTAAAGATGGTCGCTCCACCATGAACTTTAAGGGCCGAATTCAGACTGACTATGTCCACGCTGACGATATGTACACAGGCAAAAAGCGTGAGCTTGAAGAAGGTTTTAGCGATACCAGCATTCGCCGTCTTCGCTTTGGCGTAGAAGGCTATTTCGCCCGCGACTGGGAATACGAAATTGAATTCGATTTCGCTGATAATGAAGTTGATTTAAAAGACGCCAATGTCACCTATAAAGGTTGGGATGACTCACAACTTGTGATTGGCTTCCAAAAATATGCATTTGGTATGGAATCAACCCAAAGCTCAAGCCGCTTAGTTATGCTAGAGCGCAGTGTGGTAGACCGCTTTGCTCCTGATCGCGCTGTAGGTCTGCAATACCGTTATGTTAGCGATAACTTTGCCGCACATTTAGGCTATGGCGTTGATTTTGGCGTTGATGATTCCGATGAAGATGATGTGACAAATCCAAAACTGAGCGTAGTTAATGCCCGTATAACAGGCACGCCAATTGCCAGTGACGGTCACTTATTGCATCTTGGTGCCAGCTTACTCTATAGCCATCACAATGATGATGCATTAGAAACCCGTTACCGTGCTCGACCAAGTAGCCGACCAACAGGTCGCATTATCGATACCGGCAAGTTTGATGCTGAGAGCACCATGCATTATGGCCTGGAAGCTGCCTATCAGTATCGTGGCTTACGCTTACAAACTGAATATGTCAAAGCCAGTGCCGATCAAGTTGAAGACCCTAGCATTGATGTAGATGCCTATTACCTGATGGCCAGCTATGTACTGACCGGAGAGAAGTGGGGCTATAAAAACAAAAAAGGTACCTTCAAGGCCATCCGTCCTAACAAACCATTATCTGAAGGCGGCTTAGGTGCATGGGAAATTGCGCTAAGAATGGATCAAGCTAACTTTAGCGACGCATCGGCAGATATAGATGGCGGTGAAATGACTGACTATGTACTTGGTTTAAACTGGTATATGGAAGACAACCTCAAGCTGCAGCTGAACTATGTTTATGCTGAAGCTGAATATGACAACCCGCAAAGCAACATGGATGATGCCACTGAGCAAGATACCAATATCATTCAAGCCAGACTGCAATTTGCCTTCTAGGAGCGTCCTATGAACCGATATACAAATATATGCTTAGGCTTACTAATTTGTGGTTGTAGCAGCGCCGCTTTAGCCTTACCCAAAGATGCGTTTAGTCAATTGGAATATCATGTCAATACTGGGGTAGATAACACCCTACCCTACGCAGCAACCGAGCTCACTTACGCCTTTAAACAGCAATTTAGCTTTTTGGATATGGAAGACAAATTATCGGAAAAGTGGGTCACCTTTATTGATACCCCTGACCGCATCTTTGCCAAGAACAACATCTATATCCGCGTGCGAGAGCATATGACCAAGCCGAGAAAGAGTAAGGTCACGGTTAAATTTAGGGCTGCCGATCCACAAGGGTTCGGCGAACTAGATGACTACTCCAAGGCTGAAATTGACTTTACCAAAAACAAGGCGGCTTACAGCGTAAGCTATGACATGAAGTACTCACCGGCGGACATTGATGTGAAGCGGGTAGACTTTGACAAGGTGTTTGCCCTCTTAAAAGGCAATGATGATATTTGGCCCAAATTGCAGCCCAGCTATCAACAAGCCAAAGGCAAGCTAATTCAAACCATCGTCATGCGCACCCATGGCTGGGAAGGCGCACTGAAGAACTCGAAATATGACAATCTAGAAATCGATTTTCAAATCTGGACGCCATATTACCGTAAGCCCAGAGTCACGTTTGCCGAGTTCTCATTCAAAGGCAGCGCCGCCGATAAAGCCGAGCTTGATCAAGCATACAAGCTACTGGCTGAAAAAGTCAGCGCCACTGGTTTAGCGGACAAAGGACATCAAGGCTCTAAGACCAAATCAACATTCAAGATGACCCCAGGGTTTAATCGATAACCCCCGCTTTAGAGCCATACCTGCGCTCTCAGAGGTATGGCTCTCTTTTCCACATTTAGTTTACACAGGAGATGCCTATGTTTGGCCTATCTCGGGTGACCTCTTTGCTTTCGCAAAGCCAGTCAACTGAAGCACAAATCTATGAATTCTTTGACCACATCACGCTCGCGCAGCACAAATTTGTGCAGCTATGGCAACACTATTTACGCCACGGCGCCGAAAGCGAAGCCTTTGTGGTTGCCTTGGCTGAGTTACAAGATGTTGAAAAACAAGCTGACGATTTACGCCGGGAAATTGAAAATACCCTCTATCGTAAGACTTTGATCCCGGATCTGCGCTCAGATGTAGCCTTGCTGATTGAAACCGCCGACCGACTGATTAACCAGCAAGAAACCATTGGCTTGCACCTGCAAATCGAGCGGCCTGACATTCCACTGTCGGTACATGCTGAGCTGATGGAGCTGCTTGAAGCTGTTGGCAACACGATAGATCACACCTTGCTCTGTGCCCGCAGCTTTTTAAGCGATCTACGCCGCGTACAGGAATACCACCAAAAAGTCATTCTGTTTGAAAGCGATGCCAATACCTGCTGCACCCGCGCTAAAACCAAACTGTTTGAAACCGACTTGCCACTAGTCAACAAAGTGCAGCTGCGCTACTTCTTCGATCGCATTGATCAAGTCGCCAGCCAGGCCGAGGACATTAGTGATCGTATCTCAATCTTCACCTTAAAACGCATGCAATAGCAGAGGAGGGCTTATGGATTTAACCTTCGCAATCTTTCTTTCCAGTGGTTTATTTTTAGGTTGGTCGCTTGGCGCCAATGATGCGGCAAATGTATTTGGCACCGCTGTTGGTACCCGCATGGTGCGCTTTTCTACGGCGGCGATTATCTGCTCCATAATGGTGGTTTTAGGCGCGGTGATTAGCGGCGCCGGCGCATCCCATACCCTGGGAGCCCTAGGCAAGGTATCAGCCCTTGGCGGCGCATTTACCGTGGCGCTTTCAGCAGCAAGTACTGTGTATTTGATGACAAAGTCTGGCCTGCCGGTTTCAACCGGACAAGCCATTGTGGGTGCAATTATTGGCTGGAACCTATTTAGCGGCATGCAAACCGATCCGAAAATATTAAGCAAAATTGTCTCTACTTGGGTGATGTGCCCAATCCTTGCTGCAATTACTGCAGTACTGCTCTATAAAGGCGTCAATCGCTTGATAGACTGGCTCAGACCCGGGTTGTTCTCACTAGATTTTTGGACCCGATTAGGCCTAATTACCGCCGGTGCATTTGGCTCCTATAGCCTAGGCGCCAATAATATTGCCAACGTGATGGGCGTCTTTGTCAGAAGCTCACCACTGGAAGAGAGCGTGTGGTTTGGTCTCCATTTTAGTCCGGCAATGCAGCTGTTCTTTTTTGGCGCAATAGCAATAAGTATTGGTGTATTTACCTACTCTAAAAAAGTCATGTTGACTGTTGGAGACAACCTTATTGCTATGACGCCAGTCACCGCCTGGGTTGTGGTCATGGCCCACTCCATCGTGCTGTTTATATTTGCATCCCAGGGCTTGTCGGACACCGCGGTCGCCTTAGGTTTACCCCCCATTCCCTTGGTACCCGTTTCTAGCTCCCAGGCAGTGATTGGCGCAGTCGTCGGTATTGGGCTACTCAAGCGATTACCAATCCAGTGGCGCATGCTGCTACGCATTCTATCTGGCTGGGTAATCACGCCAATCTTATCGACCATCGCTTGTGTGATTGGTTTATACCTAGTGCAAAATATCTTTAGCCAAGTTGTGGTTTAACACTTTGCTCAACGAACTTATTTATTCCTCTACAAAAATGGAGCCATTTGGCTCCATTTCTTCATTTCGCATCTTGATTTAGCTGACCGCGGCATGACGCGGCAGTGCAATCGAAATCAAACACGTCAGCAATAGCATGGCGGTTGATACATACAAGCAAGCCGTTAAGCCATACCCTTGATAGAGCCAGCCAGATAATACAGTGCCCAATAAACGCCCCATAGCATTAGCCATATAGTAGAAACCGATATCGAGGGACACCCCATCATCTTTGGCATAGCTAACAATTAAGTAGCTATGCAAGGATGAGTTAACGGCAAACACCACACCAAAAGCAAGCAAGCCGATGATCACGCTCCATAGTGGATCAAAACCAAGTCCCATTGCTATAGCAATCGCAGCAGGAAGAAATGCTAATAACCCCACCCAAATCATGGCACTGCGGCCATCGGGCATTTGGCACTTATTTGTATCAGCTTGGTTTCGCTCAGTGCCAGTAAACTTAGGCGCAAATGATTGCACCACGCCATAACCTATCACCCAAGCGGCGAGAAAGCCTCCGACCAAACTATGGGGCAGGCCCATTTCACTGGCTAAGAACACCGGCAAGGCCACCACAAACCAAACATCCCGTGAGGCAAACAAAAATAGACGCGCAGCTGAAAGTACATTGACCGAACGGCTCTTAGAGAACATCTCGGAAAACTTAGGCTTAGTTTTGGCTTTACCCAAGTCCTCCCCAAGGCTGAACACACTATAGAGCCAGACCAAGCCGAGAGCCGTCGCCATCAAGGTCAAAGCACCGTGGAAGCCAAACCAGCTGAGCAAGGCACCGCCAAGAAAGAAACCAACCCCTTTTAAGGCGTTTTTTGAGCCGGTTAGCAAAGCTACCCAGCGATATAATTGCCCTTCCTCTCCTTTCGGAACCAATTGTTTTATGGCGCTCTTGGCACTCATTTTATTGAGATCTTTAGCTATGCCAGAAAGCGCTTGCGCAGCCATGACCCAAGGCACTCCTGCCATTGCAGACCAAAGAAAATCGTTTGGAACCATAAGCATGAACAATGCAATGACTTGCATCCCCAACCCAAGGTTCATGGTGCGATTAAGACCAAATCGAGCACCAAGCCAGCCACCCAGTAAATTGGTGACCACGCCAAAAAACTCATAGAAAAGGAACAACATGGCAATTGCTAATGGGCTGTAACCGAGTTGGTGAAAGTGCAGCACGACCAACATACGTAGTGCACCATCTGTCAGCGTGAACGCCCAATAATTGCCAGTCACAATCAAGTACTGACGAATTGCAGGGGACAGGTTACGAAGCATGCTCAGACCCATGTGGTTCACTTCTCTATTTCATTCATCATTTATTTGTCGCACATCATATTTATGCGCATTGCACAGGCGCATGTTAGTCAATGCGCACTATCTAAGCTTTCTGATCAAGACGACCGATTTTACGCGCCAACTCCGCAGTACGGTTCGCATATCCCCACTCATTGTCATACCACACATATAGTTTCAGCTGCGTGCCATTGATAACCATTGTCGATAGCGCATCGACAATACTTGAACGAGGATCAGTTTTATAATCCACCGACACGAGTGGACGAGTTTCATAACCGAGAATGCCAGCAAGTTCCCCTTCGGCAGCTTCTTGCATCAACTGATTAATTTCCGCCTCTGTAACGCTACGTTGCATTTCGAACACACAATCGGTCAAGGATGCATTGGCCAACGGCACACGAACCGCATGGCCATTCAACTTGCCTTTTAGCTCTGGAAAAATATGAGTAATCGCTGTCGCACTGCCAGTTGTCGTCGGAATTAAGCTCTGACCACAAGCTCTGGCACGACGTAGATCTTTGTGAGGCGCATCCAAAATCGTTTGCGTATTGGTAATGTCGTGAATGGTCGTCATTGAGCCATGCTTAATGCCAATCTTCTGATGCAGCACTTTAACCACTGGTGCTAGGCAGTTTGTAGTACAAGAGGCCGCGGTCACGATAGGATATTTGTCTTTATCATAAAGATCATCATTCACCCCCATCACGATATTCAAAATCCCGTCTTCTTTGACCGGTGCAGTAACGACAACGCGTTTTACACCTTGATCGAGGTAGGTCTGCAGTTTGTCCTTTTGGCGCATCACACCCGAAGCTTCAATGACCAAATCACAACGAGACCAATCGGTTTGTCCAATTTCCATATTGCGCGACGTTTGAATCGCCTTGCCACCAATCACGATTTGATTGCCGTCAGCCGTTACAGCGTGATCCCAGCGGCCATGCACTGAGTCAAACTCAAGTAAATGCGCTAGCGTCGCTGCATCCCCTGCAGGGTCATTAATCTGAACAAATTCAACATCGTCCCACTGCCAAGCAGCACGTAATGCGAGTCGACCCATACGGCCAAATCCATTGATACCAATTTTAATTGTCATACTTACCTCAGGTTTTGTTTGGGCTAACGCGCATCACCCTCTTAAATGCTTCATAGAAAGCACAGAATATACTGACCGATAATATATGGTAAAACGCATATCATAAAGCACTTTTTAACAATAATGCTGAGATTTGCTCAAGGATTATTCGCGAATAGGTCGCTCTTGCATGTGCAATAGGTTGAATTGCTCTTGCTTAATAAAAGACTGGTTTTCACGGCTGGTTTCGGCCAAGACTTGGCAAGCCCACTCCGGGAGTTCGGGATTGATACGGTAATAAACCCATTGGCCTTGGCGACGATCCACCAACAAACCATTTTGTCTCAGCTTTGCTAGATGACGAGAGATTTTCGGTTGAATATCATTTAAAGCAGCCATGAGCTCACACACACACAGTTCTTCATGCTGCATAATGAGCAGCACGCATTTGAGTCGTGTTTCATCTGACAAAGATTTGAAACAAACTGTGGGGCTTATCATTGGGCTCCTACACTAAACCGAAAGTTCTATTGTTCATGATTTGGCACTGCATAGAAAGCACCAATTTAAAGTCGCTCATGATGAAACCACAAAACATGCATTTAATAACACCTTTATTACAAGTTAATCCATAAAGTGTGACCCACCGATAAAGAATTGCACTCGCTTCTAAGTAAAAACCACATACATCCGGGCAAACGTTGCCCGTTTGTTGTCTGTTTTTGTAATCAAACAATCCCGAAATTACCCATGGAAAATTCTGCAAAGACAGGTAAAATATCTCCACTTTAGTTGGCAGGTTGATTCATCTGGCTTATGCAGGGTTTACAATAATCAAGCCGCCTATTGAATCGAGCCCAGCAAACATAAATACAAAAGAAATCATTTCGTGTTCAGCAGTAAGAGAGGCTGGGCAACGAAAGCACTACCCTACTCAAACCATTCAGAGGTCTACTCGTCATGAGTCTTGCCGATTCAGTTCTAGCTGTTAACAATGATTTACCCATCCGTACTAACGACCCAGTGCACAGTGGCAAAGTCCGTAGTGTTTATTGGCTTACCGAAGCCGATAGCCGTCGTTTGATTGAACAAAAAGGCTATGATGTCCCTGCCGATACTCCCCTTGCGATTATGGTCATCAGCGATCGAATCTCGGCGTTTGATTGCATCTTCCATGGCGAAGGCGGCATGCAAGGTATTCCCGGTAAAGGCGCAGCGCTCAATGCTATTTCTAACCACTGGTTTAAGCTTTTTAAAGAGCAAGGGTTAGCAGATAGCCATATTCTAGATATTCCACACCCTTTTGTTTGGATTGTGCAAAAAGCACGTCCAATTATGATTGAAGCGATTTGCCGACAGTACATCACGGGCTCAATGTGGCGTGCGTATACCAAGGGCGAACGTAACTTCTGTGGGATTGAACTGCCTGAAGGTTTACAAAAAGACCAAAAGTTACCAGAGCTGTTAATGACGCCATCCACTAAAGGTATCTTGAGTGGCATTCCTGGTGTACCAGAGCAAGATGACGTCAACATCACTCGCTCTGATATTGAAAACAACTATGAAGCATTCAAGTTTGAGAAACATGAAGACATTGCACTTTATGAGAAACTGTTATCTGAAGGCTTCGCTGTAATTGAAAAGGCTCTCGGTAGCCTTGACCAAATTTTTGTCGACACTAAGTTCGAATTTGGCTATGTCAACGATGTAAATGGCCAGTCAAAACTCATTTACATGGACGAAGTCGGCACTCCTGATTCATCTCGCATATGGGATGGTCCAGCCTACCGCTATGGGAAGGTCGTAGAGAATTCAAAAGAAGGTTTCCGCCAAATGCTATTGAATCACTTCCCAGATCCTGATGTTTTGCTCAACAAAGATCGCATGGATGAGCGTAGCGCACTCGCAAATGACAACGCGCTACCAACCGAAGTGATGATGAAGGTTTCTGCGACTTATATCGATATTGCCGAAAAAATTACCGGTGAAAAACTCGAGTTGTCGCAAAACCCGAAAGCAGAAATTATCGAAATTTTAAAAAATGATTACGACTTAATTGTTTAGTCATCACAATATCTCAGGTTAAAAAGGCGCCGAATGGCGCCTTTTTAGTTGCTAAAACAAAATCAATTAAGCCTGATATTGCTTTAAAAACATTGAAACGGAAGACTCAACAATCGCTTTTGTCGCAGCATCATCAAGCTGTGGTGCTTGTGTAATCACTTGCGGCCAAAATGCAAAAGACTTTATTAGTCCAATAAATTGTGTTGATGCCATTTCATAATCAAGTGGCTTTAAACGCCCATCCTCCTGCGCGGCTTTTAACCAAACAATGAGGCCACTTTCAGCAACACTCAATTTCGCCAAATTTTGCTGCACCATGTCAGCAGAATGAAAACACTCCGCAATCACGAGTCTCGACATACGCATGTGCGCTTCAGATCTCAATAACGCCGCCTCCTGCATCGCTATGTCATAAAGCTGAGTCGCTAGCGGTGCCGTCTTGCTATAAGGATAGCAAGTCGCAGCGAGCGCTTTTTCCCATACTTGCGCCATGATTTCTGAAAAAAGCACTTCTTTGCTAGCAAAGTGATTGTAAACCGTCCGTTTCGACACTTGGGCTCTCGCTGAAATTTTATCCATGCTCGAACCTTGAAAACCACATTCATGGAACTCTTCTATCGCAGCATCAATAATTGCTAGACGTTTACGCTCAGTCAATGTGAGCTTTTGGGAATTCAATGGTGGCGTTCCTTATCTTACTTTAGAGTTTTTAGCTGACTACAGGCCATCTTTCGCAAGCCAGCGGCTTCATTTTTGCCGATAAGCATATCATTTACCCATAAATATTACACTACGCAGTTTACTTTTCACAAACCCACAAGTAAACTACTCAGTGTAGTTTACTTGTGGACTGAAAAACAGGTCATATGTTTATGCAACAAGACCAGCCCCAGAGTTCGCGACACATGACCTTCAGGGCTGAAACCGGAGTTTCAACAGAGAACACGATGCGCACTCTTTTCATTGCAAGTTTGATTGGGCTATTGCTCAGTTTATGTTTAGGACTATTTTTTATGAAGCTTAATTCAACAAATGCTGCTGAGCTCCAGCAATCCGTTATTCGTACACACAAAACAAGTCAGCCACCAGCGATGTTCTTGGATGGGAAGTTCCACAATCAAGATACGAGCGTCGTGCAAGATATGAGTAAACTTGGCAGTATTTTATGGCGCTATATGACGGAGAAGCGTATTGCGGCAATACCTGAACATCCGGTTCCAGTAGAGGTGATACCTATCGAAGCATTGCAACAATCTGTGAATACCCTTATCTATCGTTTAGGCCACTCGAGCATATTGATGAATTTTTCGGGAGAAACATGGTTAATTGATCCCGTGTTTTCAAAACGAGCCTCCCCTGTACAATGGGCCGGTCCTGCTCGCTTCCATCAACCTCCTATAAGTCTCAAGGATTTACCTTCTATTCAAGGAGTGGTCATTTCCCACAATCACTATGATCATTTAGATTACGATACAATCCGCCAAATCCACGCTCGAGTTGCACACTTTGTGGTGCCGATGGGCGTTAAACACACCTTGATCAAATGGGGAGTCGATCCCGATAAAGTTCAAGAGCTGAATTGGTGGCAGACCACGCACCTTGGCAAACTAGCAATCACGGCAACGCCAGCACAACACTTCTCAGGCCGTGGCCTGACAGACACCGATCAATCACTGTGGGCGTCTTGGGTGTTTAAAAGTGAGAGTGCAAATATTTTTTACAGTGGTGACAGCGGTTATTTTGACGGGTTTAAGCAAATAGGCGAGCAATTCGGCCCCTTTGATATCACACTCATGGAAACTGGTGCTTACGATAAAGACTGGCCAGATATCCACATGCATCCACAACAAACTTTACAAGCGCATATCGATTTAAAAGGAAAACGTCTGTTACCTGTTCATAACAGCACTTTTGATTTAGCAATGCATCCTTGGTATGAGCCCTTAGAGCAATTAGTACAGTTGGCGAGTGCGTCTAATGAGGTCGTACTTACGCCGCTGATGGGGGCGCCTATCCGTTTAAATGAACTACAACAAGCCCATGTTCTAGAAAATCAGGATCATCAACAACGATGGTGGCGACAACTCGATCCAAATTTTGTCGATGTCATTCACAAGGCTCCGAACAATAAAGACGCTACACAATCAGCAGAGGTACTGCAGCCTGTTACTTAAGCGCAGGGTTTTTACCCACTAAAAACAAACGCCCAATCAAAAGGGGCATAGCCCTTCAGCTTATGCCCCTTCCGGTTGTATGAACCTTTCCCTTTTTTAGGTCTTTCAGTTCTCGTTTTAAACAGTGGACTGGTCACCACCGCCTTTAACGCATTGTCATAAATTTGTCCCCGACCGTGGTCATAATCATGGGGCTCAGGTTTACGCTTTGCCATAAATAGTTCTCCGTTTTAAAAGCGAGCACATTGTAATCTAACCAAGCAATAAAATGCGAATTAGATTCATTTTTATACCAAGGCTATACTATACACTATACCGTTGATTCAAATTTAAGCTCATCGTCAAGGATTGATCTTTATGCTTAAGAAAATGAAATACCCACTTTTATGTTTTATAGGTCTACTTTGGCTCCCAAGCGCCTTTGCAAAACAGTGTGTATTAACTATGGGTTACCGGACTAGCGAGCGCCTACCTTATATCCAAAAAGCCCCGAGTAATGACGGCTTTTATTTTGATTTGTATGACAAGGCAGCAAAACGAATCGGTTGTCGTCTAGAGATATTGCGCGCGCCAAAAAAACGCATCCTTAGGGAGCTCGAGTTTGGGCGTATTGATTTCTATCCCAACTTAAATTACTCGCCGAAGCGCAACAAGATCGCGCACTTTATCGCGAATGGGCTCCCCAGTAACCAAATCGGTATTAGTCGTCGCCAAGATCCTGAAGTGACCGATATAAACCAACTGTTAACTCGAAATAAAACCTTGTTGATCGCGCCGGGTAGTCATATCGATGGTGGATTGCCAAAACATTTGTCAACGCGTCAGCCTCCAGAGATGGACATTAGAACCGCCATTGAATTGATACTGCAGAAAAGTGGTGACTTTTTTATTTATGAAGAAGCAAGTATCCGTTATCACTTGACCCAATTTCCGAATCCAGAAATTAAAATCCACCATAAATGCTGTGTCAATAACAACAAAATGTATTTGGGCTTTTCAAAAATGAGCCCTTACTATGCCTCAGAACCTAACGCGGACTATGACCGTAAACAGCCTCTCAGCCCGACCAACCAACCGGAGAAGTTGCTGGTTTCGAGTAAAGCAAATCAATTTGCTAAGTCGCTATCGCGGATGCATCAACTTGGGATCACGGTAAAATTGAGAGACCTCTATTTCAACAATAATCAAAAGCGCTATGCGACTCACGTTGCAAATTAGAAACTATCAGGCACCTAACTGACCCCAAGAAGCGCCGCTGAACACCTCAACTCTACTGTGAACGTTCAAGTTTAAAAACGCACAAAAAAACGAGCTTCGAATTGAAGCTCGTTTTATTGCAATCTGCGCATAAACGATTGAAACATCGATTCAGATGTTTCAATCATTCATGGCGTCCTTCCCTTTCCACAAAAAATGGCGACTAAGCGCCACTAATTGCCAGCAATCTTCATCTCACTGAGTAAAATGCCACCGGTGCGGATCGATGATCGTAAATCTCTATCTTTACCGACAGCCACAATCCCAGCAAACATATCTTTTAAATTACCAGCGATGGTGATTTCTTCGACAGGAAATTGAATTTGGCCATTTTCGACATAGAAGCCAGCTGCACCTCGTGAATAGTCGCCATTAACCATATTCACACCTTGCCCCATGACCTCTGTGACAATAATGCCTTTGTCCATGGTTTTAATCATATCCTCAAAACTATGGCCAGTATCCGATAGAGTCCAGTTATATATACCACCAGCATGACCTGTGCTGCACATGCCCAATTTACGGGCTGAGTAACTTGTCAGCAAATACGTCGCTAAAACGCCATCATCAATGATTTTTCGATCTTTAGTCGCAACCCCTTCGCTATCGTATGGGGCGCTCGCAAGCCCACCGAGTAAATGCGGCTGCTCTTGAATACTAAACCAATCTGGAAACAGCTGAGTGTTAAGGCTATCAAGTAAGAAGCTCGACTTACGATATAAACTACTACCACTAATCGCCCCAACCAAATGACCAACGAGACCGGTCGAAATTTCTGGTGCAAGCAATACCGGAAGGCTTGTTGTCCCGATTTTCCGAGCCCCGAGACGACCAAGTGTTTTTTCTGCGGCCTTTTTACCAACGGCCTCTGGCGTCCATAAATCAGCGAACCGGCGGGCTACTGTATAGTCGTAATCGCGCTGCATATTGCCATCACTTTCGCCAATGACAACACAACTTAAGCTATAGCGAGTACTACAGTAGCCATTTAAAAAGCCATGGCTATTACCATAGACCTTGATACCACTGTGTGCATTCGCACTCGCGCCATCTGAATTTTTAATCCGGGGATCTGCAGCCATGGCAATGGCTTCTGATTTGGCTGCCAACTGCGCCAGCTCATCTGCGGTCACTGCTTCTGGGTAATAGAGTTGCAAATCTTGATTGTCTTGAGCCATCAAAGACGCCTCGGCAAGGCCATGACAAGGGTCGCTCGATGTATATTTGGCAATATCATCCGCAGCTTTTACAGCTCGTTGGATTGCTTCAGGGCTTAGATCTGAAGTCGATGAGCTCCCTTTACAACCGTCTCGATATAAAGTGATGCCGAGCGCACCATCCTTATTAAATTCAACGGTTTCCACTTCTTGCAAACGCGTCGAGACGGAAAGCCCTTGCTGTTTACTAATTGCAACTTCTGCTGCGCTTGTTCCTAACTCATCCGCGTATTCTAACGCAACACCAACCGCTTCTTTCAGTGAAGCGAGCTCAGCGTCAATTCTATTTCCAGACACAGAAAGACCTTCATTTTTCAATCGTGTACTAAGCATATCAAACCGATAGCGCAATCTCATTAATTAACTGTAAATGGCAACTAGGCGAAGATTCGTTAAAAATGCTATTATTGTCTCGATAATGACTTAAGATTTAAGAGATTTTTTATATGAATATTGTTGGTGACTCAGAACATTTCAAGCAACCCTATGATCATGATGACGAATACGTTAGTCGCAGTGATCTGAAAAAGGAGAGCGCTGAGATCCAAAAGCTTGGAGAGCGTTTGGTCACGCTGAGTAAATCTCAGCTTGATAAAATCGAAATGGATGAACTCCTGTACGACAATATTCTAAAAACCAAGACGATTAAGGCTAAAACGGAAGCATACCGTCGCCATTTACAATACATTGGCAAACTCATGCGTACTGTAGATTTAGATGCTTTGCGTCTCTCACTCGATCACGCGTTGAATAAAGACAACCATGAATGCGCAAAGAACCAAATTACTGAAAAAACCTGCCAGCGTTTAATCGCAGAGGGGGATTCGGAAGTACAAAAGGTTCTCGAGACTTATCCTCAGCTTGAACGCCAAAAACTGCGCCAGCTCATTCGTCAAACCAAAAAAGAGCAGACTAAAAATCCGCAAGCTGAATCAAAATCGGCGAAGGAACTATTCAAGTACATTCGCGCAGAAATGACTGGCTAGCCACCGCGGCAGGCTACGAATGGCTAAGAAAGCCACCCGGATAAAAAAGCCTGCTTCAATGCAGGCTTTTTACTTTATTCCGTTTCATATTTATCTGGTACAAACAATTGATTATCAAGAGGCGAACGAATGTAGCCTTCTTTATTGATATCCGGCAGTTCAATCGGTGGGTGGACCACTTCTTGATAATCGACCTGCTCAAGTAAGTGACTGATACAGTTTAAACGAGCTCGACGTTTATCATCAGAGGGGACAACCCACCAAGGGCACTGACGTCCATCGGTATAAGTAAACATTTTATCTTTTGCTTCAGAGTATTCAGCCCAACGATTTCGAGACTCAAGATCCATAGGACTAAATTTCCAGCGCTTAATCGGCGTGTTAATTCGCTCTCGAAAGCGTTTCTCTTGTTCTTCATCAGAAACAGAAAACCAATACTTTAAAAGTACAATCCCAGAGCGCTGTAACATACGCTCAAACTCTGGACATGATCGAAGAAACTCTTCATATTCATCATCGGTACAGAAGCCCATCACCTTCTCGACTCCGGCTCGGTTATACCAGCTCCGGTCAAACAATACGATTTCACCGGCCGAAGGCAGATGAGCAACATAACGCTGGAAGTACCATTGGCTTTTCTCTCTTTCAGTCGGCGTCGCGAGCGCTGCAATTCGACAAATCCGCGGATTAAGTCGCTCCATTATTCGTTTGATGACCCCCCCCTTTCCGGCAGCGTCTCGACCTTCAAATATCACAACGATTTTTAAGCCTTCTTGCTTCACCCACTCTTGTAATTTCACCAGTTCAATCTGTAATCGAACCAACTCTTTTTCATAGAGCTTTTTGTTCATCCTAACCATGTCATCCCCCTGTCAAAGATTTTGTCCAGTTGTTGAAGCGCATAGCGTAGTGAACTCATGGCGAAACGCTCAAAAAACACTTGGCTATGCATACTGTATCTTCACCTCGTACCCATAACTTTAGTTATTTTTTGAACAATTGACGAGTTTTCCACCTTTATTTTTCAATAAGATGTAATCAGAGCGGTGCTCGCACGACAGCGAGTCGAGAGGTAATGAGCAGAAAAGAAAGCGCAGGGCTTATTCCTTGCGCTTTTCATCAAGAAAAACAGCATCAAGCGCATCGCAATAATTGGACTGCACTTGAGGAAACTCTGTAAAATTTAGTGAGCCTCTAGCTGGCCTCGACGCCAGTGGACCCCTATCAATGCAATCGCAAAATACAGTACGAATAGCCCCCATAATTGCAGCCAAACATCGGCAACGCTCTCCCAGGGTGCACCCATTTGATTCAGCTTGATGATAGCCATGATTCCAGGTACACCTGGCATGAGCTGCGACCCCATCACCAATGGCTCTGGTATGAGCTCCAGCGGCCAGATAAACCCGGTTAAAAAGAGGATAGGCATTGAGATCACCAACATGAACTGTGTGGGTAAATCTCGTCTAACAAATGCACAGCTAAATGCAATTCCGGCTGCACAAGTCGCGAGGAGAAACGGCAGCATAAACAGCGCCAACTGGCTTAAAGTAGCCAAGGATCTGAGACCGTAAAAATAGGCACACCACCCGAGGTAATAACTGGCAAATGTGCTGTAAATCAAGCCAAATGCAACAAGGCGGCCTAAAACCAACTGCAACGGGTGCACTGATGACCAATAGCCAGAATGACGCCATTGACCCGCGCCAAGAATACCAGTGCCGATTAACAAGGTTTGATGCAGCACGAGGAGCAACACCCCTGGCACCACGTAGCCCATATAGCCAAGGTTTGGATTAAATACTGGCACACTATTCAACTCAATCGGATTTAAAGTGACCTTGGCCACTTTGGGGTCATTCCCTTTTGCCAACAGCCCAATAAACTGCACATATTGCTGGGCATTACGTCCGACAGAGACGAGACCTTCAATAACCGCGGAATAGACCAGAAAAAAGTTCGCATCACCACCATAACCTAAGGTAACTCCCCGGTTTAGCATCAAGTCACGCCTGAATCCTTGTGGAATATGGAGCACGCCGTGGGCCTTGCCTAACTCAATCCATCGTTGCGCCTCGGGTAAACTGGCGAGTTTGGCGACAACCTGTAGTTTTGGGCTTGCGTCAGCATGTCGCGTCACTTTACGGCTTAAAGACGAATTATCTTGGTCAACAACGACTAACTTCTGCTCTGTCGGCACTTCATAACTATAAGGCAATGGATATAGCACTGAATAGAAAAGGACGCCGCCAAACAAGGTCACGGCAATGGCTTTGTCTTGAACAATCGCGCGTAATTCATGCAGCACTAATTGAATAAAACTCATGCTAGACACCACCAGCTAAAGCGTTTTGATCAGCAAAAATGCCATCCCTAACCTTAATGGCAAGCACAATGATAAGGGGAATTAACAAACTATAACCCCAATAATCGGTAAGCTGCTCGAATAACTGTGGCCATGCCTGACCGTAACTCACTAAACCAATGTGACTATCGATGTAGTGACTTGACGGCATTAACTTTCGCCACCATTGTGCCAGCATCGGCATATCATGGGTGGGAAAAGTAATGCCCATAAATGGAAAGGCTGGCGCAAATAATGCAGAGCAAAAACTAATCACTCGAGCACAGTCTTGCAATAGAAAGAAAATAGCCACAACCAGTAACCAAATGGCCACGAGCATCACCAACTGTGCAACCAATAATTGCCCAAAAGTTCCCGCAAGCGGTAAACCAAGAAACTGATACAGCAAAGCCAAAATCAATCGCCCTTGCATCACCACTAACGGCACATAAACGATAGCTTTTACCCCAATACCACGCCAAATGCCGTGGGAAAACCAGTCTCGCATCGTATTTTGTCGCAGCTCTCGGTTGAGGCTATTCGCAAAGATAAGCATCGCCATCAGCTGACCCAAGGCAATCAAAACCGGTGGCAGTAAAAAAACCACATAGTTGCTATTGTGGTTATACAGTGCGGTGACCTGCGTCTGCAGCGGCTGCATTTGTAACTCGGCTTGAACCTTAGGGATCCCCATACTCAGTTGCTTTTGCCGTGCAACATCTCGAAGCCCATCAGCAAGGCTTTGTTGGATCTGACTCGAGAGCAATTTACCAACCAACAAAAACTGACTGTTATAACGGATATCTATTCCGGGTTGTCGGCCGGTTAACATATCTCGTCGAATCGATTGAGGGATCACCACCATCGCATAGACATCCGCTTGCAACATGGCACGCTTGGCACTTGCGAGATCTGAATAGCTCAACACCCTAGCCGCTGGGTTGGCTTCGATACGTCGAGTTAAACTGCGGGACAAGCTTGTATTATCCATATCGACCACGGCAACAGGAAGATGCCTCGGCAAAGCGGCGCTAAACAGCCACCAAATACAAAAAATTCCCAGTAGTGGAATATAGCTAATTAACGCAAGTTGCCATGGATCGTTCCACAGCGCTTTAAGCTCACGTTTGATCAAGCTAGTCATTGCGAGCATGATCAGTTACAAACTCAGTAACACAGACATACCCACACGCAAGTCTACGATGGGATCAACAGGAGTTAACTCAATTTCAAAAGTGCGCATATCAAAATCATGACCACTTTCTGTCGCACGCCAATTGGCAAACGTTCCCATGACGCTAATATGACTCACAACAAAGGCATATTTTTGGCCTAATGCGGGGATCTCAACATCAAGCTGTTGGCCTTGCTTAAATTGGTGCAGTTGATCCTCTCGCACTTGAAATATTGCCCACGCATCCTGCATATCGATCAGACTCATCACCGGAAAACCACTTGGTGCTAGCTCACCGGCCTGAAGCAAGACTTCACTGATCTCACCGCCGCGAAAAGCTCTGATTTGACTATCTGCAAGTATGGCACTCACTTCATTCACAGCGCCTTCGGCTTGACGAGCCTGTCCCGCAGCTGCGGCTTTCGTTTCGCTACGCGCACCTTCTTGCGCCATTTGAAACGCCGCATTTGCTGCTTGCTCGGTATATTTCGATGCTTGCCATTGGGTAAATGCTTCATCACGCTTTTGACGAGCAACAACCCCGTCAACAAATAGGTTTTCCACGCGATTAAAAGTTGTATGTGCTAATTCGGCAGCAGCTTTTGCTTTTAACCACTGCTCTTTTGCCATCATAATTTGTTGCTTGCGGGCGCCATTGTCCGCTTGTTGCTGCATCGCTTTGGCGGCATCCCTGCTCCCTTGAGCTTGCATTAACTTGGCATCTAACTCTGGGCTTTGAATCGAAAACAACATATCGCCCTCAGTGACCATATCTCCGCGCCGTACTAAGACTTGCTCCACTCGACCAGGAACCTTGGACGAAATATTGTACTCTCGCGCTTCAATTTGCCCCTGCAATCGTGCGGGTTTCGGCGTAAAAGCGAGTTTTAAGCCGTAAGTCAAGATCAAAACGAGACCGAGTAATGCCGCAATGGCCAATACTCTATTTGTGCGCATGGGAGTTCTCCGAGGTCTTTGAGCGACCAATAAATTCATCAACTTGACCACTAACGGCCATTAATCTGGCAAACGCTTGAACATAACGATAACGGGCACCAAGTTGCTGTGTGCTCACTGCAGTCAGCTTAAGCTGTGCATCCACGCGCTCAATGGAAGTAGATAGCCCTTGAGAAAAAGCGAGGTCACGAAGTTTTAAATTTTCTTTCGCTAAGCTTAATGACGCATTCAGTGCGAGCACTTCCTCTTGTGCTTGCAATAAGCGACGATAACTTTGATCGACCAATAAGCTTAAATCTTGTGTTGTTTGCGCTTTCGTGTGTTGCGCCTGTAACAAAGCACTTTTTGCCGCTAAAACTTTACCGCTACGCCCATCTCGACTTAACAAAGGCATTCTCACACCCACACCAACCATCCAGTCTGGCTCCATTTTGGAAAACAAACTGTCGTCCTCGTATAAGGTGTAATTGCCGTAAAGAAATACCGTTGGCTTATAACTACCAAGCTCAACGGCGACCAAACCTTCGGCTTGCTCAGCTTTCGCATCTAACAGTCGAAGAGCAGGGTGTTGGTGCAACGTTAATTGTGTTAAATCTGGCAATGAAGGCAAGCGCTCTAACATAAATAACGGGGAGTTGGTTAATACCGATTGCTGATGTAGCATTCTCGACAGGGCAATTTGCGCCATTTCATACTGACGTTTGGAACTCCCTAAACTCACTCGCGCGTTCTCTAATGCAACCTGTGCATTAAGGCGCTCTACCTTAGCGATCTGCCCTTGAGCTTCAAGTTTTTGCGCATGCTCAGCGTGATGCGACAATGATGAAACCAGCTGCTGCTGTGTATTCATCAAGGTTTGCGTCACTGAAACCGCATAATAACGATCAACAAGTGCAGTAAACAACTGCCGTTGTTTTAGCAACTTTTGTTGCTCTTTTTCGGTCACTTCCGCTGCGTGAATGGCGTGGGCAGCGGTAATCTTTCCCCCGGTATAAATCGGCCACATCGCTTGCAAGCTTGCTCTAAATACATCTTGCTCAGTAAAGGGCGTGACATAAAGAGAATTCGGTATCGCCGCCATCGCAGCACCAAGAGCTGGAGGTAAGCTGCTGGGCTCCAACGACGCCAGTGGATTTAAGTCTCTCAAATCAAGTTCGAGGGGCTTTTCTAAATGCGTATAGCTTCCGCCGATACTCACCGAAGGATAGTCGAGGCTATGACTTGCCTCTTGCTCCGCACGGGCGCGATTCACTTGTTGCTGCTCCGCCTGCAATGCATCACTGACCAGCAATAGTCTGTGCCACGCTTGCTCAAAACCATATTCCTGGGCAGAAACCGAACCAGAAATCAGTATTAAGATAATTAAAGGAAAAATTCTCACTTACGCCTCTAGAGCAATGACTCTACTTTGGGTTATTTTAGCATTCATTCATGGCAGAGAATAGCTTGGTCACGGCCAACCTCTATTCAGCTCCCAAAGCTAACATGAACAATGAGATGATTAGAGCAATACTCAAAGCATTATCGATCAACTTCAAATTATCCGGTGAGTTACTCAAAGGCATCGGTGAAAGGGAAAGGTAAACTTAGACGTTCAGATGTAAAGTGAATGCTCAAAAATGACAGATACAACCAAGCCAATAAACGCTATCGACTCGAATAAATAACACAACCATTCAAGCTAACCAGAGGGGAGCTGTCTAAGCCACAACTCGTAACGCTTGATCGTTACTCCGAGATCTGGATATTCAGAAACAAATTTAAATCCCAGCTTTTCTAACACATTGGCTGAGTTGGTGTTTTGCACAACTACTTCACCCAAAATTCTATCTAACGCCATGTGTTGCTTCGCATATTGAAGACAGGCTGTGCATGCTTCCGTTGCTAAGCCCTGCCCCCAGAACTCGGGGAGCATCCGATAACCAAGGTCGGTTGCTTGAATCCTGTCATCATTTTTGAATCCGCAAAAGCCTATCACTTTTCCGCTTTGTTTATGTTGTAACGCCCAACGAGCGTAACCATACTTTTTATACTCAGCTAACCAAATCGACTCAATGACACCTTTGGCATCTTCTCGGGTCTTTATCGCCCCCGCATCACCGGTATAACGTGTAACGTCTTCATTGATGCTAAATTCAAACACCGCCTCCAAGTCATCAAGATTAAATTCGCGAATAATGAGCCGTGAGGTTTCAATAATGACTTTGCTCATGTGTTCTCCATAGCTGATTTAGGCGGGCCGCCGTTCTTTAGGTTTTTGCGAACACATCAATGCCATTGAACTTGAGCCAAAGGTTGCTCATTCTCCGCAATGATGGTTTTTACGATGGTATTATTGCCATCAATTAAAATCAACCGCGGCACACCTGCGTTAGCAAACTGAGCGTAGATGCTTCTATCAGTGTCTGCGACCAATGGAAAGTTCAATTGGTATTCTGCAGCAAAATTTTTTAGTGACTCGACCGACTCTTCCCGACCAATACCGATTATGTCAATATTCGTCTGGGTGGCGAGATGGCTCGCCATTATCGCCTTCATCGCACGCTGTGAGTCATGGCACCACGTTGCAAACAACACGAGCAACTTGTTGTTACTCGAGTCAGTTAGCACAATCTGTAGCCCTTGAATATCGCCAAACACCGTCATGGGCAAGGTCTGCCCAACCTCTACATAAGTCTTGTACTCCACTTTTTCCTGTCCGTGACAACTAAAAGCCGCCAGCCATAGCACAGTTGCAATAACGAAAAGTCGAATCATGATTTACGCCTTAATTTATTGAGCTGTAGTGAAGAATAAGAAAGGTCGTAGCGCGCCACAACCTCAGCAATAATTGCTCTTATGCAAGCTTTAATCGACTGCGATGCTAAGCCGTTCCACCAACGGTTAACTTGTCCAGTTTGAGTGTTGGCTGGCCAACGCCAACGGGTACACTTTGACCATCTTTACCACATACTCCCACACCATTGTCGAGCTTCATGTCATTACCAACCATCGAGATTTGCGCCATAGACTCTGGACCGTTTCCAATCAGTGTCGCGCCTTTAATCGGCTGAGTAATTTCGCCATTTTCAATGAGGTAAGCTTCTGAGGCTGAAAACACAAATTTACCCGAAGTAATATCGACTTGGCCGCCGCCAAAATTGGGGGCATATATACCCTGTTTAACCGATGCAATGATCGCTTTCGGATCGGAATCACCAGCCTTCATATAGGTATTGGTCATTCTAGGCATCGGCAAATGAGCATAGGACTCTCGACGTCCATTTCCAGTCGGCTCGTGTCCCATTAGACGACTATTGAGTTTGTCCTGCATATAGCCTTTTAAAATACCATCTTCAATTAGCGTAGTGACTTGAGTTTGCGTCCCTTCATCATCAATACTTAATGAGCCGCGACGGTTTGCAATCGTGCCATCGTCCACGACAGTTACCAATTTCGATGCGACCTGCTGACCAATTTTTCCACTAAATGCACTGCTGCCTTTTCGGTTAAAGTCGCCTTCGAGCCCATGACCTACGGCTTCATGAAGGAGAACACCTGGCCATCCGGCTCCTAGTACAACGGGCATTTCACCTGCGGGGGCATCAATCGCGGTTAAGTTAACCGAAGCTTGGCGTACAGCCTCTCGAGCATAGGCAAAACATAACGGTAAGCCTGCATCATCGCTATTCATGAATACCTGATAATCATGGCGACCGCCACCGCCACTGCCACCTCGTTCACGTTTACCGTTTTCTTCCAAGATCACACTACAATTAAATCGAACAAGCGGTCGAATGTCTGCGGCTAAGGTGCCATCACTCGCAGCAACTAGAATCTCTTCATGGACACCAGACAGGCTAATCACGACCTGAATGATTCTAGAATCTAGGCTTCGTATATAGGCATCGGCCTGTTTCAGCAGTGCAATTTTCTTGGCCTCTTCCATCGCCGCGATAGGATCATCGGTGGTATAAAGGGGCTGTGTTTGCTGAGATGAAAATGCTTTTACTTGACCCTGCTCACCGGCATTCGCAATACTTCTTGCTGCTTCAGTCGCAGAAGCCAAAGCCGACGGCGTGATTTCATCTGCATAAGCAAAGCCGGTTTTTTCTCCTGAAATCGCTCGAACCCCGACCCCACGCTCAATGTGGAAACTGCCTTCTTTAACAATGCCATCTTCGAGCACCCAGGATTCATGTCGGCTCCCTTGAAAATATAGGTCAGAGAAATCAACTTTATGCTGATGTATCACTCGTAAGTGCTGCTGCAGATCATCAAGGCTGAGCCCTTCTTGTAATAAATTTTGCGCGACCTGTGTTAAAAATGGCATGAACTCTCTCTCTGTAACACCCATGATCATGGGATTAATTTAAAATTTCTAATGACACATGTTCACAACATGGTAACTCAACCTTTGAGTTTTTTAGTTCTGCCTCGAGCAAAGTTCTACTCAAAGCTTCTTGGTCTGAATTTGAGGCCGTGCAAATCGATTGTGCTGCATCACCGGCATGTTGGCACGAATTTCTTTTAATTGTGCTTTAGCTGCATTCACATCAAATTCATAATGGAGCCAGCCGATATTACGTTGTTGATTCGCCAATATGTTACCCCAAGGATCGACCAACATACTATGGCCCCATGTTTCACGGCGGCTCTGATTATGCTGCCCCGATTGATTTGCAGCGATAACAAAGCACTGGGTTTCAATCGCTCTCGCTTGCAGCAAAACTTGCCAATGCGCTGCGCCTGTTACCTGAGTAAATGCTGACGGCAAAACAATTATTTCAGCGCCAGCCATCCGTAGGGCTCTAAACAACTCGGGGAATCGAACATCATAGCAAATCGCAAAGCCCAATTTACCAAATGGCGTTTCTACCACACAAATTTCGTGACCTGGACAAAACGTATCACTTTCTCGATAAGCTTTTGTATTATCTGACACATCGACATCGAACAGATGCATTTTGTCATAGTGACCAAGAGTTTCCCCTTGGTCATCAAACAGATAGCAACGGCTATATGCTCTGCCGTCTTTGGCAAGAATGGGCAAAGTGCCTGCGACCAGATAGACTTGATATTGTTTGGCAAAATTCGCCATCGTTTGCTTTAAGTCACTGGTGCCACATGATTGTGCATATTGCAGCTGTTGGCTTTCATGGCCGCCAAATAGCAAGCAGCATTCCGGCAATACGACAAGCCTAGCACCTTGGGTTGGCTCAAGGCATCGCAACTGCGACTCAATAAATGCTAAGTTTGCAGCAACATCACGACCACTTTGGCACTGCAGAATACTGATATGCACCGATAGGCTCCTTTTAACTCCGTCGCACAATAGAACGTACAAATGGTCTATCAATACGGCTTTAAACGATTGTCAGCTTAGCTATTTTTTAGACGATTTAGTAGGCACTTCTACGTTTGACGGTTTACTCGGTAATACCGACTCTGGAATTTCAATCTCTTTACTTTTTCGCTCTAGCTCTTCAAGCTTGGGATCATCCATGGTGCCTGTTAATCTAAAACGAATTTCAGATATCACTTCGATCACGGGCTCTAATACCTTCGTCAAAGCAAATGCCCCAAGCCCCATTGTCCAACCACTTGTACTCAATAATACTACTGTGGGCACGCTTGATGCCAATTGCGGTACAAAACGAATATCATAGTTTAAGCTTTGCGTGGTTAAGTCCGTAAAACCCCTGACCTTCATATTGCCAGCAATCGCGTTAACTTCCGTATCGGTTGTTTTCACCACGCCTTGGTCAATCGATAAATTGCCACCAAACGAATTAAAATATAGCCCCTTGCCAAAGACATCACTGAAGTCTAATGAGAGCTTTCGTAGAAGAGAATCTAGGCTAAACAAAGAGAATATTCGAGCACCTTTGTCACTCACCTCAGTCAACACACCTTTACCAAGCTCGAAGTTAACCTTGCCGTTTAATTTGTTGACGGCAAACGCATAGGGCGCATCTTGCCAGTTTAACTTCGCTTTGACCTCAAGCGGCGCATCTTTTATTCCTGCGTTGAGATCCAGCCGCTCCGATAAATAATCGAACTTGCTATTTTTGAGATTGAATTCAAACTCCGTCAAGTTCTCATTATGTTGATTTAACCAGCGTCCCTGTCCCTGTAGCTGAGTTTCAGGGGTCGTCAGCCTCAGCGTTTGGATCAGATAATCCTTACCATCAGGCCCTGCCTGTAGCACTAACTGCCCTAGGTTAAACTGATCAACTTGAAACTCTTTTGCTTCTACGGCTAATGGTGGTAGGTGGCTCACCACTTCAGTGGCACCAATTTGGTGATCTTGGGGAATCGTCATATTGCTCGACAAATGCAGCTTATCTGCAACAATTTTTAATCCCTGCTCCCGCCAGCTCGGGTAAAAATCTACGTTACCAACAAACTGCTCTGAAATCGCATCAAGCCGCCAAGTTGTGTCTCTTGGGTAAATATTGAGTTGTAACTTATCCAGTGTCTGACCAGCTATATCTAATTGAGAAATATACCCAGTCATTCCTTGTAATGGAGGAAATAGGTCTTGTTGCTTTGGGGTTATTGCAAGAGCGTCGTTGGAATTCAATGGAGTCCGTTGCGGACTGGTTTGCGTAGCAGACTGCGCTTGGTCAATAAACGCTTGGATAACATCCATCCATGGTAAAAGCTCAGTTTTCGGCATTGCAAGATGAATATAACCATCTTGTTTTTTCAAGGTATCGCCAAGCTTATATTGGCGTCCCAATAATAGGTCGTAATGCGCAAGCTGATTGCTTTGGTCAAAATTAAATCCACCCCAAAATTCAGCCAGTTTCCCATATTTAATTCCTAAAGAAGACTGCTTATTGTCACCGATAAGTTCCGCTCGCAAGAGCCGCCGCTCACCCACTCGTTTCGCAAAAGTTTGTGGTAGTTTTACATCTGCACCCATTAAATCTGACTCAACTTGAGCTTGAATTCGATATCCCGTATCGTCAAATATCATCGTCATCGCCCCGCTCAAATCTATGGTTCCAGCATAAAACGATTCAAGGGGGTTACTTAACTCTTGGGGCAATTCATCCAACTGCCAAGTGCTTTTCAGTTGAACGTTTAGCGCAAAATCCTGATGAATCGCGCCAGTATCAAAAGTAATGCGTGTGGGTTGGTTAAACAGCTGAGCCTGTACATCTCGCCCACTCACCACATCATTCACAAAACTAACCGCACCACTCACTTGCGCAAGATCGAGCCCCGGTTGTTGGATGAATACATTGTTTTTGTTTAAATGAACTTCGCCACGAATATCAGGCTCTTGCCCTGCAAAAAGGGGAATTGTTAAATCAAGATCGGCACTGACTTCACCGCGAACCTGAATGATCTCAAGAGTTTTCCCTACTGAGTCTGCAAGCTGAGACTGTTGCATCACTGTGGTTGCAGCGGGCCCAGTGGTATTGACATTGGCCTGAACTTTAACTTCTGTACGCTCACCGAGCTCTGGGATAAAGATGTGAGCGCCGGCAATCGGAATATCGACCAACGAGCCCTGATCAACCCACAGATCCATTCGCGCATTTTCAAACAAACCATACAGTTCAATATTCTCAACGGTTGGCCACTCGGGGTGAAATTGGTACTCCGCATGATTTAACTGGAAGCCAGCTTGAAATACCCCTTGATGTTGACTGTAAGGATACTGGGGTAAGGCGCCATGCCATAAAACTTTGGCATCGTTGGATTGCCCTGCGAACAATGCGCCATTTAGATAGTCGACTAAAGACTGCCCCATTGCTTTCACTGGGTAATATCGACCGGCATTGCCTGCATTTTTAACCTCGACGGCCGCAGCAAGTGCTAAGTGCAACTCCTCGTCAAATAAGATTCTCGTCGTCGCATTCAACGATAAATCCTCGTTGTTAAGCACAAGCTCGGTAATATCCAACGCAGCCTCTTCGCTATTGAACACCCCTTGAAATGGTTCACCTTCAAAAACCAATGGCGCATCAAAGGCACCATTAAAGTCAATTGAGTAGCTTTGTTTTGGTGCATGAATCAATAACAACTCTTTGACCCATGTAAGAGACAAGTCTACGGGCTTGCTCCCCGGTATAGGACCACTCGGTAACCAAGTGAGTTGCTGCAGCTCTGTAGCTGCACGACTACCGTGTTCATCTTCTACAAATTGGATAGGGCCAACGAGCCCAGTCGGCTCCATCGCTTGCCAAAGCTCTAAGTGCTCAAGTTCAACACCAGGCACGAGCGGGAGCAAGGGTAGCAAAAGATAAGGGTCAAACTGGCTCACGTACCCCTGCGTGCGTAGGTTTTGCTTATTAAAGCCAAAAGCCAACGCAGGCCAATACTCTCCATTGGTTGCTACCTGCAAATCTTGGCTGGTCACCTGCCAACCGATGTCTGTGGGTACCCAATGGATCTCTCCAGAATCGATGGCAAATTTTTGAGGCTCGCTGTTGAGGTCCCATTGCAACCAACTGGGTTCAAATTGCACCACGCCAGATTTAAATCGACTTTGCTCAATCCCAAACCAAGCTTGCAGGTTGACAACGCCTTCTAAAGGTAAGCTTTCTTGAGGCGCATAAGGGTTGGGCTGTCGAGAGGCCCAAGCGCCAATATCGAGAGATTGCGCTTGTAAATAAAGCTGCCCTGCTAGGGTTTGAACCTGATGACCATCTCCTTCAAGATCAATTCGAAGAGTGAGTCGCTCATCGGCAGTCGCTTGATGATCTAAATAAACAAACCCTTTCCCTTGATGCTGCTCACCATGATTAAGCCATTTGAGATCGGTGATATGAATAGGCCGATAATTTTGGGTTTGGCTAAGCAGTTGAATATCAACTTCAGAGATCGAATATCGACTTAACTGCTCTAGAAGCAAGCTATAAAGCCAGTCAATATTGCCTTCCTCAGTCACGGCTTGAGAGTGCTGCGCAGCCAAGCGAACTCTATCGACATCGACCGCAATATTGGCATCAGTGAACGTTACATTCTCGACTTGGGGACTTAAAGATAGTACCGACTCCCAAAAGTCCAACTTGATATGGACTTGCTTAATCATCAGGGTAATCGGTAGGTTTTGCTGAGGAGGGAGGACGAGCTCATCAATCGTTACGGCAGGACCAAATGCTTGCCATTGAGCCGATATTTTACCGACTTGAACTTCGACTTGATATTGGTCTTCGACATACTGAACGAGCTCTTGACGCACCTCATCCAACTGTGGCAATAGCCCTCGAATCAAGCTGACAACCAGTGCAAAAACCACAAGTATGACAGCAAGAGATTGCCAGCATAAAAAGCTGAATCGCCGAGGACAAAAGAGCCGTCGCACTACACCATTACCACATCATATCGGTTTTGGGCGTGCATAGGTTCATTTTGTAAACGAATACGCTTGCCAATGTACACCTCGAGTTCTGCAACCCAATGGCCATCATCACCGCTGAGACTCTCATAAACCGCGGGCGAGCAATAAACTAAAAATTCATCCGCATCATAAGCCCGATTTAAGCGGATAATTTCACGAAATATTTCATAAGAAACTGTCTCAACAGTTTTCATCGTACCTGTGCCTTTACATGCTGGGCACTCACCGCAAAGCACATGTTCAAGGCTCTCACGGGTTCGTTTTCGAGTCATTTCCACTAATCCCAGACCTGAAAAGCCGCTGATATTGGTTTTCACTTTGTCGTGGGATAATGCTGAGGTCAGGCTATTCAACACTCGCGTTTGATGCTCTTCGTTTAGCATGTCGATGAAATCAATAATAATGATACCACCCAAGTTTCTTAACCTTAATTGGCGAGCGATAGCCTGAGTTGCTTCAAGGTTGGTATTAAAAATGGTCTCTTCAAGGTTACGGTGACCAACAAAAGCCCCCGTATTAATATCAACCGTGGTCATAGCCTCCGTTTGATCAATAATCAAGTATCCGCCAGATTTAAGCTCTACTTTACGACCGAGAGCTTTTTGAATTTCCCCTTCTACACCATACAACTCGAAAATCGGTGCCGGCCCAGAGTAGTGCTCAATTTTTTCGGCAATCTCTGGCATAAACTCTTGTGCAAACTCAGTTAACTCAGTATAGGTTTGTCCTGAATCGACTTGGATCCGATCAAGCTCAGCGCCCACAAAATCTCGAACGGTTCTCACGGGGAGTGCCAAGTCTTGATAAAGCAAAGCTACGCCGCGACGCTTACGCCGCTCCGACACTTTCGCCCAAACTCGGCGCAGAAATGCAGCATCTTGCGCAAACTCAGACTCACCCACCCCCTCGGCCGCAGTACGAATAATAAAACCACCGTCGTCATCGACAAATGGTTCAGTAATTTTCTTTAAACGACCCCTTTCTTCCTCAGACTCAATTCGCTGAGAAACACCAATATGGCTCGAACCGGGCATGAATACTAGGTAGCGAGACGGGAGCGTAATATCTGTTGTTAAACGTGCGCCTTTGGTTCCAATCGGGTCTTTCACCACCTGAACCATAATGTCTTGACCTTGACGCACAAGCTCAGCGATATCTCGAACAACAAAGTTGCCCTTTTCAATATCAGCAACACACTCCGTATGCGGCACAATATCCGATGCATGTAAAAAAGCGGCTTTATCAAAACCGATATCAACAAATGCGGCCTGCATACCTGGCAATACGCGACTAATTTTGCCTTTATAAATATTACCGACTAAGCCGCGTTTCATCCGCCTTTCAACATGCACTTCCTGCAACATTCCATGTTCAACAAGCGCCACTCGAGCTTCAGTCGGCGTGACATTAATCAGTAACTCGGAGCCAATTTTGCCCTGAGCTTTTGTATTTGCCGGATAATTGCTATTCACCATATACCCCATTTTGGGAATTATTTGTCACAGGTTGTTACCTATATGACCTTAAAATTGAAGAAGAATTTCATCGATTTTGCAAATTATTGCCGTGAAAGCGTAATAAAACCCAAAACGCTGGAAAGATAATTAATCTCTAAATCACAGACATTGCTTGTAAAAGCTGTCGAGTTTCAACCATAGGCAAGCCAACAACCGCCGAGTAGCTACCGTTAATGCTCGCCACAAAACTCCCGCCAATCGCTTGAATACCATAAGCTCCAGCTTTATCCATCGGTTCCTGCGTCTCTATATAAGCGAGGATATCTTCCATGTTCAATTGGCAAAACGTTACAGCGGTAGAAACGACTTTTGACACAGTTTCACTGCCATTGGTGATCGCCACAGCGGTCATCACTTGATGAGTTTGTCCCGAGAGCGCTTGCAATGTTTTGACTGCATCAGCTTTATCCACTGGCTTGCCTAAAATTTTGCCATCAAGAACAACAATGGTATCAGAGCCGATCACTCGAGGGGCTTCAAGGTGGTGGCACAATGCAAAACCCGCCTGTGCTTTTTCTTTGGCAAGGCGTAAAACAAAGTCAGCAGCAGCTTCACCTTGATAGGTTTCGTCAATATCAGGCGTTACAATTTCAAATTCAAAATCGCGCTGTAATTGACCAATCTCAGTGAGAATTTGCTGGCGGCGAGGTGAACCTGAGGCAAGAACTAGCGTCATCGTTAGCGAACCTTGTAATGACGTCTGATTCGGCGCAGGAACCAAAACGCCCATGGCCAGATAATCAGACTTGAAAGAGAAGGCAGAATGATAGAGAGGCTAAATTCGGCTTCTATGGCGACAAATTCCACCCAAAAGACGACTAAATGATACATCCCTACCAAGCAAGCAACGAGCAGAGACTGTTGCCACATCGGAAAGTTACGTAAGCGCTGGAAGTGCAAAACCACCACATAAATGACTAGCGACATGGCCAAAGCACGAATGCCTAAAGTCGCACCCAATAGCACATCCAACATCACCCCGAGGAGCCAAGCGGTGAGAATATTGTAGCGATGGGGTAATGCCATTGCCCAATAAATCATCACAAGTAATAGCCAATCTGGCCGAGCATGCTCCACAAGCTCTGGCAAAGGCATAATTTGGAACAACAAACCAACAAATATTGTAAACCAAACAACCAAGCGGCCATTGGCAACATGAATACTCATGACTGGCTCTCCTGCTCAGGTTTGGTTGGCGTTACTTCATTTGAAGCTTCAGAAGTACTCTTTGGCGCTTCATTACTGTCACTACTCGTTTGTGAGCCTTCATGACCATTTATACTTGCCGCATTCGCAGCATCGTCTTCGCGATTCTTGGTCGCATCAATATCGGGCCAAATCAACAGCAAGTAGCGCACCCGATCCAATGCTGCCAGGGGTTTAGCACGAACTTTGGCATAACTTTGACCATCTTCTCGAGTAACGTCTGTAATACGCGCAACTGGATAGCCCTCAGGAAAACGCTTTCCTAGACCCGAACTGACAATTAAATCACCGGCTTCAATATCAGTACTTTTCGCAACATATTGCAGCTCAATCTCATCGATTCGTCCGATACCTTTGGCGACCAACCGCACATCGTTCCGAGTAATCCGCACCGGAATGCCGTGGCTTTCATCCGAAATCAACAGAACTCGTGCGGTAAGCTCGTTCACCTGAACCACTTGTCCAACAATACCTTGGGCATCAACAACAGGTTGACCAACGAAAACACCACTACCTGCCCCATGGTTCACAACCACATAGTGATGGAATGGGTCACTCGCCACCTCCATCACTTCCGCAACAACCTTGCGAGAGTCCATATGTAAAGGCGAACCCAGTAATGCACGAAGACGGTCATTCTCTTGACGAAGATGTTCAAAACGCTGCAAACGCTCACTCATCAGCAGTTGTTGTCGCAGCAAATCTTTGTTTTGTTTCGCAAGCATATTCCGAGTAGCTAAGCTTTCAGCACTCCAGTCGAGGACTGCACCAGGAACATTGGCAAGATATTGGATAGGGCTCAAAAAAGAGGCAAGTGACTGACGATAGGGTTCTAGGCGCTCATTGGCCACCAGCAACACCACCGACATCATAATGGCCAGCGTTAAGCGAAACTGATTAGAAATACCGCGGACAAAAATGGGCTTCATAAAATAACAAGGCGGTGCAAGCACCGCCTATGACCGGAATGCTTAGTTTTCTTCGGAGAATAAATCTCCGCCGTGCATATCGATCATTTCAAGTGCGGTGCCACCGCCACGAGCAACACAAGTTAATGGGTCTTCAGCCACCATGACTGGAATTCCAGTTTCTTGCATCAACAGTCGGTCTAAATCTCTCAAGAGGGCACCACCACCGGTAAGTACCATTCCTCGCTCAGAAATATCAGATGCGAGCTCTGGTGGGGACTGCTCAAGCGCCACCATTACGGCACTCACAATGCCAGAAAGTGGTTCTTGCAATGCTTCGAGGATTTCATTGCTATTGAGTGTAAAGCTTCTTGGTACACCTTCAGCTAAATTACGTCCACGAACTTCAATTTCTAGCACCTCATCACCAGGATAAGCAGTACCAATTGAGTGCTTAATACGCTCTGCTGTGGCTTCACCAATTAAGCTGCCATAGTTACGACGCACATAGTTAATAATTGCATCATCAAATTTGTCGCCTCCGATACGAACCGAAGAAGAATAAACCACGCCATTTAAAGAAATAATCGCGACTTCTGTGGTACCACCACCAATATCAACAACCATAGAACCCGTCGCTTCAGAAACGGGTAATCCTGCACCTATTGCCGCCGCCATCGGCTCTTCAATTAAGTACACCTCACGCGCACCGGCACCCATTGCCGACTCACGAATGGCACGACGCTCAACCTGAGTCGCCCCAACAGGGACACACACAAGAACGCGGGGGCTGGGTCTAAAAAAGCTATTGTTATGAACTTGCTTGATGAAATGCTGCAACATTTTTTCAGTCACATAGAAATCGGCAATCACACCGTCTTTCATAGGACGAATCGCTTGGATGTTGCCAGGGGTACGACCCAACATTTGTTTTGCTTCGGTACCTACGGCTGCTACGGACTTTTGCCCCGCACCGTTACGCTCACCACGAATTGCAACTACCGAAGGTTCGTTCAAGACAATGCCTTCTTCACGAACATAAATTAAGGTGTTAGCAGTACCTAAATCGATCGAAAGATCGTTGGAAAAAATGCCACGTAGCTTCTTGAACATGTAACCAGCCTGTATCAGTGGATCAGAAGAAAGAAAAATCAGCTAACTTTATCAATGCCATTGAATTTCCACAAGGCCGAACTGTTGATGATTGGTGATTGATGGGTATTTTTCTGATTAATTCTGGCAATTGAAAGCAAATATCGGCTTTTACTTGTAAAAAGCCGACTTTACTTGCCACATTTATTGCACTTCACGCCAATAAATGATCCGGTCATGACCGCGGTAGGTCCCAAAGAAAGCACTCGCTCTGGGTTGAGCAAATACAGTTGGCGAAGTTCCATTCCAGTTCCAATACCAAGTCAGCCAAGTCGGCACTTGAATTGGCGCGGTGATTTGCCCTCGATAAAGCGGGTCGGTGGAGCTACTTGGTGACAAGACGGCTTGCCATAACAAATCAAATTCACCGCCTACAAAGTTGCTCCCCCCTAAGCTACGATTCACCCGTTGGTCCCCCGTAGGTAATTCAAGGTACTGATAACCTAAGGTGGAATCATCCGCATATGGATAAGGCAATGTCGCAACCCCAAGCACACTGCAATGATCATCAATGCTCCGCACCCATGAACTGCCGTTCCAGTATTGTGCCTGTACGGGCATGTTCAACACCTCAGACTCGGGACCATAGGTGTTCTCTGCAACAATTCGGCCTTGCAACATATTCATCGCACTAGGTAAAGCAATCGCATCACAAGTTGCGCTAGCAGAACAATCACCCGTTGTAGCAGCATTCATATTTGCTGCGGCGATTTGCGTACGGCGACTGCCAGATTCATTGTCTTCAATCCACGAACCTACGTCTAACAACGGATACGGACCGTCGGCAAATCCCGTGGCTAAACGCGAGAAAACAATCGATTTAGAAACTGTGACTTGTCCTTGGTTCCAGCCCATATCAAATGCCTGATTACCGGGATTCCAGGTGGAATCAGCGACGACCCCAGAAACTCGACTCGAAAGGTCTGCACCGAAATTATTATTTTGCGCGACAAGTTTTAAAGTGCCTTTTGCAAAAACGCTATCATAATTCAGTGTCCGATTACCGCGATGATTTCTGGCAATGACAGTCGCAGACATCCCGAATGGTTCGTCCATATAGGTCAGCGATGCTGCACTTAAACACGCAGGTATTACGCCATGATTCGTCATTTCATAATCCGAAGGAATAAACCGCCCTACAGACTCACTCGTTGCCTGAGCAACACTTAAACCACTGTTCAAATAATTGCTTTCTGGTGTAACAATGAAATCAAAAACGCCAACTTCGTCCACACCTTGCGTAAAGGTATTACTATTGTTCGCGGCAGCAAGGTGATCATAACGAATCCGCTCGAGAACCGCCGGCTGGCCGCCACTCGGGGCAACTAAAACACTCGTTAACATCATCCCATTTTGCGCATAATTTGGCGTATTCACATTGTCGCAGAAGTCACTATCGCCATCGCTTTGCCAAGCTTTCCCCTGCACCGTGATATTAAAAGGCTCACCTGTTTTTCGAAATACTGGGCATGAATCATTTCCAGCTGCGCATACAACTTCAGGTGTCACACATAGTCCTACAGGCGTACTCACGAAGCTATCACTGCCCGCCATAACGAGCCCTTCTTCATCGGTACCAGCGATGCCGGTGTATAGCGCATCTAAAATCAGTTGGCCTGCATCTGCATAATTGACATCTATAGAGCCGCGACCATTAACATCAAAGGTCACATCAACAAGGGTAGGGGCTGCAGAAGATGTGCCTACATTCGTGGCATTAACTGAAGCCGCTAGGCTTGCCGGCCGTGACGTTGCATCAGGGATATCATAAGTGGTCCAGAATGCGATTTGTTTCGTTTCATCAGCAAATTCAGGCACACATTGCTCACTACTATCTCCTTGCTTCACCGCTCTAAACACAATATTTGTGGCCGGCTTATTCGATATTTTATGGGGTACATCAAATTCAAAACCAGCCGTTGCAAAAGCAAAGGTACAGCTCGCGGTATCAAGTACACCGCCGCCACTTTGACACAATGTGACACTCCCGGTTCCTGCGGCAGGGTTAGAACTATCAACACCAATTGTCACTGGCACAATGGTATTGCTGCGCAGTTGCTTAGTTGCAAGGCCATTGACAAAAGTCACTTGATTACCGCCAACCCAGCCGCCATTAGTCATAGACACGGGGCTTAAGTCGGCACTTAAAGGGTCGGTAAATAGCTGGCTGCAATCGGCATTCAAACACGCTTTAATACGTATATTTTCAGCTCTACAAGTGAGTGGACTCGTTGAATAGTTAAACTCAAAGTGATGCACACTGGCGGTCGGTGGTGAAGTGTCTATCGAACAGACTTCAAAATCATCAAGCTCATGGATATTACTTGCACCGCCAGTTGAGCCGGTCAAAGAAAGCATGAAGTTCTCGGGGATGGCCGCTTGACCGGGTTCTGCGGCGGCATCGAACTCTGGAATTAATTCGACAAAAGCTGCGCCAGCGATACTTCGTTCGACTTTGACTTTAGACTCTCCCGATTGACTCGAGTCAACTGTCACCTTATATCGATGCTGGGTTGCACTATTACCATCAACCGTAGGAGATAAACAGTTGCCTCCAGTATTGGTACTGCCATCATTACAGGTACCATGTAAATAACGATAGCCAGTCGTACCGCTACCTGAGCCACGAATGGCGACGGACTGTCGTCGTCTTCCCTTACTGTTACTGCCGCCTTCTGCCGAGAAATTTCCGTATTCATCTAATCCGACACCAAGCCAACCTCCCGCGAAACCGGGAATACCTGACCCCGCACGATGGCCATAACCCAGTGGCCCACCAAATGATCCAGGCTGGGGTGCGACCATTGAGTCCGACAACACGATCGCCATACCATCGGCCCCACTGCCACCGTAGGCATATAAATCAAATTGCACCGTCACGATACTATCTTTGGCTGCCAATGCACTTTGATAAGTAACCGCTGTAGCTTGATTGCCAGAGTTCTCCGTCAAACGTAAGCGTCCATTTACGATACTAGGGTTAAAACTGCCACTACTTCGAGTACCTAACCACTCGCGTCCTAAGGTTGCATCTTCAAAATTATCTTGAAAACAAATCTCGACCGCTGTGACTTCCTCAAAAGCAACAAACCCATAATCCTCGGGAAGATGACTTCGATCTCGGTCTTTATAGGTATCCTCATCCACAACAACACTGACCTGCGCCGCACTGAGTTGACAGCGCCTTAACCAGCCACCGTCACCGCCCCCACGAGATAACTTACCAGCAACAAAAGTTGGCGCATCTTCAAAGCCGGTTAAATCAGTCAAACTATTACATTGCGCGGTTAAATCCCCAAAACTTGGAATGGTGGAAGCGGTACCAAAATGGTAGCGAATATCTTGGTTATTCAGTCGAAACTGCCCGGTTGCACTACTCACAGCTAAATAGGCGACCTGCTCTGGTGCCAATGTTCGAATATTGGCCGGCTGACAGCGACGGTTACTTCGATTATGGACCTCTGATATTTCAAGTGACAATGAAATATCATTTGCCGATGTTTTTGCCAGGCTGGTTACCCAACAATTATTCACCCTTGTTTGCAACTGACTCAACACCACATCATAACTATGCCCAGGATAGGAAATATCAAGATAGTTGGCAGCAGTGTCATTAACACCGCCATACTGAGCTGAGGCGATAGATTCGACATCCGCGACGATCTGCGTACCATCGGACAAAACGTGTTGTCCTTGGGTGATCGCAACCCAATGAATTTCAGGCATACTCTGTGAAGCTAGATAGCGACTGGCAACACTCTGAGGCTCACTTTGAACCCAAGTAAATCCGCTATTTGTAACACTAGTAACAAAAACGGAAGCGGGTCCATCATTCGCATCTGGGTTACCAGGTGTAATCGTTGGCATCAAAAAAACTAAGGGCGTGACACCCGCTGAGAATGGCGTCTCAAAATCTACCCTGCCGGAATTACTCTTGCCGAATTGTAGTGCTAACGAATCCGTTGGAGGCGCGACTGGTGGAACATTAATCTGACCGTTACCGTTAATGATGAGGTCATGGGATTTAGTACGACCATAAATCACCGCATCATTGTTAATTGTAATCGCGTTTTGGGCATACACATTGCCATATATTTTTGCTGAAGTACTGAGAGAAATATCACCATAACCGACAAGTTGTAACGCCCCTTGATTATCTGGGTTCAGGATTACTTGATTGTTAATTCCGAGGCTGTTGCTTTCGACAAAGATCCGAACATTGCCTTCAACTCTTATTTCAACATTGCCACTGATATTTAAACTTCCAATCCAATAATCGCCTTCCGGAAAGTTAACGATGGCATCACTACTCAAGTTCATCGCGCTAAAACGGTATTCGCTATTTTGATTGGATAGCGTTAATTCACAGCTACCACCAATATTGACTTGATTAAACTGGTTCGCACTTGCAGAGCCCAATGCAAGTGTGTTGGTACCAAAACAGCTATGAGAACCATCGGCATTCGAACTACTCAAAAAACGGTTCTGATTTGCATTCATATTTAAACCAGCAGAAGCACTACCGCTGATACTACAGACTCGATCCCCCCCTGCCGCAGTGTCACAGCTGGTATTTGGCATGCCCGCGCTTTGACGACAAAAATCTAAATCAGCACCATTAGTTCCTCTGATACGTCCAGCGTTATAAATGGTCAACTGCGCATCATTGCCATTCCCACTGCAGTTTGTATTGCTTCGATTATTATGCCCTTGCGCTATGCCAGGAAAATCGATGGTGTCAAAGGCAAAAGCAGGCAAAACAACGCAGTAAAGCAGCACTAAAAAACAAGCCGTCACAAAATATCTATTCAGCACGAGCTTCCACCTCCACAGTTCGGCTTACACGCACGCAGCGACTTGAAACCCCAGCACCACCATCACAACTTCCGGATGAACACACAGCATGGCTGCGTATACGATATTGACTAACGATTAGACCATCGACAGTGGCATTGGTTTGATTGCAGGATAACTGCACATCTGCACAGCCATGGAACCCAAGTGTATTGGCTGGTGGCGTCCAAACACTCGATGCAGCACATACCCCTAACGAACCATCAACAGGAAATAGCCGCGCCATAGCCACATCAGCGCCACTATTGGCAGTTGCCAGAGCCCGAATCCCCCATACCTCCAAAATAACTTGCTCATCACTGTCCTCAAGCACTCGGATCAGCGTCGATGCCAATAAAAACATCACCGTAATCACAAACACGCCGATCACCAAAGCACTTCCCCGCTGGCGAGCGTGCATTTGATATCGGATCGTTGACACGTTTGAATTAGGGTACATTAATCACCTGCACTTGATGTTGATACCTAAAATTTTGGCCATTTACGACAAATTGAGGCTGAATTTGCACAATGGCGTTATTACGTAAATTCGAAGGAGAAATCCGGAATGGCGCATCGGTGCTCAAACTATTCACAATATTCTCAGCCATTAAAACCCCCGAACCCATTGCGCTTGGCAAAGGCTGAGTCGCATTATCGATGCCATATCCAGTATAACGATACATACTGCCACCTAACGCTCCACCTTCAAATACGCAATAGCTCACGGGCTGATTCACTACAAAATATCGCTTTCTTGGAGAAGCTTCATCAAAGCGCACATTTCTTCCAAAATCGACCGTGGTGACTCCGGCACTACTCGAAACACTATCGATACTAAAAATCCTGCCATCAGAAATTGGCGCTAAAGGGTTGGTATAAATATCGGCAGCAGTCAGTGGATATACAGTCATAAATTCGCCAGCACTGATGACTTGGCTTGCGGAAAAGACTTGCGCACTGCTTTGCTTGACAGCTGGGTGAATGGGCACCTGAGTATAGGATGCGCTTGCCTGAATCGGCACAAATTCTAGGCACTGGGAACTCGTACCATTCGTGCTGAGGCGGATGCTATTGGGCAAAGCACCACGTAACTCGCGCGTCAAACGCTCAATCGCGAACCGGCTTTGACTCAGCACTTGATCAATAGAAGTCGACTCCACGAATATTCGAGTTCCAAATATCACAAAACTGCTCACCCCAACGACTAAAATACCGAGGATCAGAATCACCGTCACCATTTCAACGAGCGTAAAACCTAGGCAGGCCCTGCCTTGTTTAAACCGAATCATTTAGTAATTACTCCGTAATGCATGGTAAGTAATTACTTCACCGCTTGGTGTGGTAACGTCGACCTGAATTAACTTTGTGTTACGGTCAGCAAGACCATTGGGATAGCTCGCGCTCACGCTCAATTGATAACCCGGATACTGGCTCAAATAAGTTTGCGTACTATCGAGCATGTTGCTATTGATTGTTAAGCCACTCACGCCAGCATAATCATCGATATCATCAAAATCATGGCGAGATTCACCAGAATCGGGTCCCAATGTCGCGGAACAAGCACTACTTCCTGCTAATCCACTACCGCACGCTGGTGCACCACCATTAGCATCAGTATTTTCATCAAAACGCTTGCCCCATATTTCATTCAATACGGCATGGGCAAGCTCCGCGCTCCGGACTTTATGTAGTGTGTATGCAGCGCGATCGGCTTGCGGGAATAGCATGCTCGTTAGCATCACGATCGCAATGCCAATCACAAGCATCCCGACCACCAATTCAATCAAGGTAAACCCTTTAACCTTCATGGATGTACCCCTCTGACTCTATAGACACCGTGAGTGTTTGGTCTGAACTCACCTGAAGACAGGGGCCTGAACAGCTCGGGAATGCACGCCCAAAAGGGTCAAAATCGATATTAAAAGTCGAGGCACCATCACTAATTCGGGTAATCGATGTATTGCTCGGTAAAGACTGGATTTGACCCGTTTTATGCACGACACCTTGGCATAGATTGCTGGCATTCCTGCCCGCAAAATGAATCATTTGGTAACCGCTGGCAGACACTTGCATCCGAAAGCAACGATCGGTGTTGTTCAGTGCCATTAACTGAGTCTTCCTCAGCTCAGCAATAATCTCATCTTGTAATGTATAGGCACTATAGCTTGATTGAGTGAACAAGCGTGGCAGCGCTGTTACTGCAAGAATTGCAATAATGATGATGATGACGACCAGCTCGACTAAGGTAAAGCCCGAGCGTTTTCCTCTATACATATACTTCAATCTCAAGTTCAACAACTGCAATTGATTTAAAATCAGAGGGTTTCGATACACTAAAACCTTGTTTAAGCTTAATCACTCTCATCGCCAATAACAACTTTAGTACCGATAGAATCGACAACTAGGCCGCAAGAGATAGGTATAAAAAAGGCCTGCTAGGCAGGCCTTCTACTCTATCGATATTTGTTAACAGTTTGTTGCCGTTGGCATAGGCGAAAACGCAGGTAACACGGTTGCACTTTGCGCCTCAGTATAGGTAAAACGACAATCGGCTGGAGCGCCATTTTGCCAGATTGTTACCACGCCAGTACCTTCAAAAATAGTCCAGTCATTCGTCCCGGTAGTTGTTGGGTCTGTCGCACTTGTTCCATCATTGAAAGTAACATCAAGTGCATTTTGAAGCTCTGCTTTAGTCGCTTGTAAATAACCAAAATCAGTCACTGCTGCGGTGCCCGTACCGATGTCTACCGAAGGTGGCGTTGTCGCACCAGACGCCAACTTTTCTTCCCCTTCAATCGCGGCCTTTGAAAACACAAGCGTGTTAGCCCCCTGAATCGCACCTTTCATGCCTTGCAGTGCAGAAGCTCGAGCATCACCCTGCAAATTAATAAACTTAGGTGCTGCAGTCACAGCCAAAATACCTAAGATGATGATCACCACCACCAATTCAATTAGAGTAAAACCTTGTTGCTTATTCATTGATAAATACCTTTTAAAAAGTTAGTGGTTTAAATTATTGATTTGTAAAGCTAGCCACTGTGCCAGTGCCCGGATTATACGTAATTCCGTTGGCACTTGCTGTGGTTAAATCTGGGGTTGGCGTAGGTACGCCATTTGTACCGAGCACAAGCGTCGCAACTTGGTGATATACACATAAATCAACGCCGGTCACCGTATTACCATCAAGGTCAATGACATCCCCAACCACATTCGCCAGAACGCGCGCGGTGTAACGCTGATTTTGAGCATTTGCATTAAACTGCACAATTCTTGGTGCATTTTGCAAAACGGTTTCAAATACTTCCTGACACTCCGCATTACTCATGCCAGTTGCACTTGTACTTGCGCTAGTTGCACCTGTCGGATAGCCAAAGCGAGGGTCTAAAAATACATTGGCACCATCGAGCACCACGGATGAACCTGCACGACCGTCAACTTCCCATTGGGCACGAACGAACCCTACCGCGGTCGCAAGTCCACCAGCAACGCCATCTACACTGGCATCTTGCGCATCTTCAGTCACATTCAAAAAACGAGGAATAGCAGTTGCTGCTAGTAAACCAAGAATGACGATGACAATCACCAGTTCAACTAACGAGAAACCACTTTGACTATTTCTACCCATACAAAAATACCTTTCTTATCGATTTTCCCCAACCACTCAAGGGAAATACAAGAGTTACTGTTTCAAATCTAGCAACATCTTATTGAAATTGCATCACATTAATACTTACGAACGACATTTACGGCTAAATACAAAGCAAATTAAGGTACCTTTTGCCCATTCGCTGTATATATCACTCTTCCTGAACTCAGTTGGTAGCTTACGCTATACCCTGAATCAAACACATATCGACAAACTGATTGCTGAGATTGATACTTTACATCAATATCGGCATCAATTTCCTTGCCCATTAACGCAGACCAAAGTTTTGTACATCCCTGAACGGTCTCAAAATCTGGTATCGGCCACCCCTGACGAGACATTTTTACAAATTGTATCTCTCGAGGCGACTTGGAATTAGCCGTCGCAGGTATCACTTGGTGCCAATCCAAATTCAAGTATCTTGGCTGCCCTTTTGAAAGCCATTGGGACTTCAATGTCACCAAGATACGGAGCAAGCGTTGGTGCTCTATACTTTGCCCCTGCGCTGAAACACGTTCAACTTGATCAAAGTAACGATAGCTAAAAACAGCCAATACCATTGCTATGATGGTTATAGCAATAAGCTTGCCATACACACTAAGCAATTCACCTTCCGCTTGCTGCTGCTTTAACATAATCCCTTATCTATCATAAATATAAAACAAAACACCTAGAGTGACGTCTAGAAAAAATCAACATTTAGTGCGACTCGAAAGAGTTAACCCTAAAACAATGTTTACAAAAGATGACGTATTATTGACCACCTTTCACGACATTCAACATATCCCACATCGGCAAATAGATACCTAACGCTAAGATCAGAACAATACCGGCAACAATTCCAATCAAAACGGGCTCCAGTTTTGCAGTTAAGTTTTTCAAGTCATAGTCCACTTCGCCTTCGTAAAAGTCAGCGGCATCATTTAGCAATTGATCAATTTGACCCGTTTCTTCACCCACAGCAACCATTTGCAATACCAAAGGCGTAAACAATTTACTCTGATTCGACACTCGAAGCATTGAATCTCCTGACTCAATACCTTGACGCATTGCCACGATTCGATCGTGCATATAGGCATTATCAACGGCATCTGCCACTAAACTCAATGCTTGCGTCATGGGGACGCCTGCACTCAGCATCATCGAAAAACTTCGACAGTAACGAGAGAGTGTCGAGCGCTCAATAATACTGCCCACCGCAGGAATATGTAGCTTCCAACGATCCCATTGTTGCTCACCTTTTTCTGTTTTGAGCCAGACACGAATGCCAATAATGGTGCCAACCAAGCCTATCAACATCAATGGCCAATAGTTCACAAATGCATTCGATGTAGCAATTAGCAGCTTCGTCGCCCAAGGAAGCTCTGCGCCAAAGCGAGAGAACATATCCGCAAACTTAGGGATTACCATAATATTGAGGACAACCATGGCAATCGCAATCGCGGCTAAAACAAAAATAGGATAACGCATTGCCGCTTTAATTCGGCGTCGAGTCTCTTGCTCTCGTTCGATATAACCGGATAATTGAATAAATGCATCTTCGAGCTTACCGGTGTTCTCCCCGACATGGACCATAGACACAAAGAGCGCATCAAAGACGTCACCATGTTGGTTCATTGCTGAAGATAATGGCCGTCCCGCGGTCAACTGCTCCGAAATATCATTCAACGCGTCTTTCATTCGCTGTGAATGGGTCGTTTCTGACAAACCGGCAATGGCACGTAAAATGGGAATACCACTACGTGTCAACGAGTACATTTGACGCGTAAAGATCTGTAATTCATCAAGGCTCACTTTACGCCCAAAAATACTCGCGAACGTAATTGCAGACTTTTCTTTGGAAAGGTTGACCTCAAGTGGAATGACCGCACGCGACAATAACTGGTCTGCCGCGGCATTTTCAGTCGCAGCCTCCAGCTTTCCTGTGACTTGTTCGCCCTGGGCATTTCGCCCTCGATACTGATAAGTCGGCATATTTAAGCCATACCCACTTCTTCAGTGTTTACAGGTAATTCACTCATATCTTCTGCGAGTTTTGCAACCTCTTCAATGGTCGTCATGCCCTTCTCTAAATACGCCAATGCCGAATCAAGTAGCGGCGTAAAATTGGGGCTGTTATTTGCTGCATTAATAAAGTCTTGTGGATTGCCTGTTCGCATCGCCTCAATCATGGTTTCATCGAGTTCAAGCACTTCAAAGACACCGATTCGACCACGATAACCGGTGCTATTACAGCTTTGACACCCCAGCCCCTTGCGAAGTTTGGCTTGCGAGAAATCTCGCTCTGTTACGCTATTCACCCAAGCTTTGTCTTGTAAATTCAGTTGATAATCAACAGCACAATTTTGACAAACGCGACGAACAAGGCGCTGGGCGATAATTACACGTAGCGCACTCGCCACCAGATACGGTGCAGCACCCATATCCAACAAACGCAAAGCACTAGTCACCGCATCATTGGTGTGCAAAGTAGAAAGTACAAAGTGACCCGTCAAAGCGCCGCGTAAACCAATCTCTGCGGTTTCTTGGTCCCGCATCTCACCCACCATGATAATGTCGGGGTCTTGACGTAATGTTGTTCGTAGCACGTTGGAAAAATCGAGGCCAATTTTATGGTTGATCTGCACCTGATTGATCCGTGGTAACTGATATTCAACCGGGTCTTCAACAGTAATAATTTTGGTATCCGCGCTGTTGAGCTCACTTAGGATCCCATACAGTGTTGTGGTTTTACCACTACCCGTGGGCCCCGTTACAAGCAACATGCCATGGGGACGTTTAATTTGTTTACGGATGCGCTCTAAAATGTGCGGTGGCATTCCGGTTTCGTTCAAAGTTAACAGGCCAGCGGATTGATCCAGCAAACGCATGACAACCGACTCACCATGATATATCGGCATCGTCGACATCCGCACATCAATTTTGTGCCCTTTCACTTCCATATGGAAACGACCATCTTGTGGCAAGCGTTTCTCAGAAATATCGAGCCCAGACATGAGCTTTAGACGCAGTACCAAAGCTGCTGCAATATTCACCTCTTGCAATACGGTCTCTTGTAACTGCCCATCAATACGCTGGCGGATCCGAAGTACTTTTTCACCGGGTTCAATATGAATATCAGAAGCACGCATTTTTACGGCGTCTTCAAAAATCGTCTGTAAAAGTCGGACAACCGTAGTTTCATTATCACTATCAGACTCAGTTAAGCTCGCCAAATCGAACATGTCATCAGCGGCATATTCTTCTTCAAGCTTGCCTGCAATCTCAGCAATCTCACCGGTCAAGCGATATAAGTTATCGAACGCTTCTAGCAATTGCTGCTCAGGAACTACCGCTAGCTCAATCGTCCGAGGAGCTAGTTGCGCCTCAATATTGTCTAATGCTTGTAAATCAGCAGGATCGCTCATTGCAATCAATGCGCTGTCGCCTCGATCTTCGACGACCAACGCTCGGTAACGGCGAGCTTGCACCTCAGGTAAAAGCCCAACCACATCAGGAGAAATTGCACGCTTACTAATATCTAAATAAGGGATATTGAGCTGTTGAGATAAAAATTGCAGCAACTGCTCTTCAGTAATACTGCCAAGCTCAATCAGCGTATAGCCTAGCTTTCTGCCTGAAGTACGCTGCTGTGATAGCGCTTGCTGCAGCTGCGATTCAGTAATGATCAGCTCTTGTACTAGCAAATCACCTAGACGCATCTTCAACTTTGGCTTCATTAACTATCTCCTAACTGCACAAGTCGTGCTTCAATGTATTCTGCGGCTTGTGCCGATAAACCCGACTTGGTTAACGCAAACTGATAAGCTGCTTTGGCATCGGTATATTTTTGCTGTGAGTCCAGTGCATGGGCAAGTCCCATCCACCATCGCCCTTGATTGGGCTCAGCACGTACAAGCTGCCGATATGCCTTCTCTGCAAGCGGGTTGTCCCCTACTTTTTGGGCAAGATCGGTCTGCTGAAGCCACTTCTGACGGGCAAAATCGCCGAAGTCAGGAATATCAGTCAGTACGGCAATCGCTTGTTTAAAATCACCTGATGCTTGATGCACACGCGATAACAACAATGAAAGCTCGGAATTATCAGGGTAAAGAACCAAGCCCTGAGTCAACACGGTTGCAGCCTGTGGCAGCTGATTTCGCCCGAAATAAAGCGCAGCTAATTGTTTGCGAGTTTGATGATCGGCTGCATTCAATACCAAGGTTTGATTGTATGCAGCTATTGCTTCATCTAAACGACCAAGGCTCTCAGCCCGTTTCGCCGCTTGCGCTGACTTCTGACCAAGCTCTTTGGCTGAAAGTTTAACTTCCTTCACCGCCATGTTGACGGGAGCAACGGACGGCGACTTTACAACAGCGACTTTCTTGGTGACTGGTTGTGCAACTTTCGCTGCAACTTTGGCTACTTGGGGGGATTTAGGTTGCGGAACTTGGGTTTGAGTTTGGGTTTGCCTAGCTTCCTTTTCACTTGCAAAAGACGCGACACGCTCTTGAATCGGTGTGACCTCAGCCATAGCAAGTTGCTCTGCCCCCGAAGCATGAGAACCTTTGTTCTGAATCTTATCGACCAACTCTGTATCGGTAGGTTCACGACTGGCTATCGCCGCGTTGTTTCCATCAATCATGGCAGGCTGAATCGTGTGTTCTTCGGTTGCTTTTTCTGCCTTCTTTTGTGTGTGTTCCACATAAGAAGTGGCCGAGGGTGACGCAATATCCGCTTTTAAACTCTGCCAATATTGATAACCAAAAACGGCGGCACCGCCAAGAGTCAGTGACACAGCGCAAGCCGCAAATAATACCGAATAACCTTGTTTTTTAGTTTGTGGCGGCACTCGTACGGCTGGCACCTGCTCAACAGCATGGGGCTGCTGGCGGGTGTCTAGGTCTTTGAGCATTTGATTTATCACACTCATAGACTTACCTTCACAAAAATGGCGCCGAGGGTGAGCACAAATAATAACGCCATGAGCTTCGGCTGCCAGCTGGCATTTACAGATACGGCATCTTCAGTATCTTCAACTGCGTCTTTCAAATGTTGAAAGCTCACTTTGTGATGACCACAGCCATAGGTCAACATGAGCGCTTTATGGGCGATAATATTAATAAGACGGGGGATCCCTCGAGACATTCGATGCAGCATTCGTAAACTACGTTTATCAAATACACCATCTCCCCCATAACCAGCAATTCCCATGCGATATTGAATATAAGCCTGGGTTTCTTCCATTGTTAATGGGCGCAATTTATAACTAAAAGTTATGCGTTGGCGTAATTGTCTAAAATCACTGCTTTGGAGCCGTTCATCAAGCTCAGGCTGACCGAATAAAACAACTTGTAAAAGCTTACGGTTCTCTGTTTCTAAATTCGTAAAAAGACGCAATGCTTCTAAGCTCTCATTGGGCAAAGCTTGCGCCTCATCGAGCACAAGAATCACAGCATTACCATGGGCACTCAACGCCATTAGTTGCTGCTGGATCATCCCCGTGAGCTGCTGCTGGTCTAAATTCTCTGAATATTGGAGACCGAGCTCTTTTGCAACTGCCCAGCGCAACTCGTCGGGAGAAAGGTAAGGATTGGGTAAATAAGCGCAGCGATATTTCTCAGGCAAATCGTTCATTAACTTACGGCAAATCAGGGTTTTTCCCGTCCCCACTTCACCAGTCACTTTGATAAACCCTTCACCTGTCTGCAACGCCGTTTGCAATACTTGTAGCGCTTCTACATGGGGCGTTAACCCAAAAAAGAAGCCTGTATTTGGCGTAAGTGAGAATGGTGCCTGATTTAGTCCAAAGTGAGTCAAATACATTGAATTACGGCCCTTCTGGGTACCAGCGATCCAAAAGTTTCTTCGAACGCTGTAATTCTTGCTTCCAAGTATTGCCATCGACAACCGTCGGTTTCAAGAGAATCACAAGCTCTGTCTTCTTGGCCTTCTTGCTCCGGTTAGTAAATGCTTCACCTAAATAAGGAATATCTCCAAGGAAAGGAACTTTAGATACAAGTTCGACATTCTCACTCTTCATTAAGCCACCAATCACGACAACCTCTCCGGATGCAGCTTTAATAATGGTATCCGACTCTCGAATGTCACTTTGGGCGAGTGGTAGCTCTAGATCGCTGTCAGATATTTTGACAATTTTGGTTTGTTCTTGCACATCGATAACGGAGGGATGGATATGCAACAAGACATTACCTTCGCCATCAATTTGCGGTGTAACATCAAGCGCAATCCCAGAAAAGAATGGCGTTAATTCGACTTCAGGCGTTGTTACTGGTGTTGTTCCCGCAACCGTGGTTGATGAAACCTCAGTAACAAAGTACTCATCCGTGCCCACTTTAATTACCGCTTTTTGATTGTTCGAAGCGGTCACTCTCGGGCTCGAGAGTACATCAACGTCCCCTTGTGTATCGAGTAGGCTTACCACAGCGGAAAAATCGCCATCCTTATCGATACCAATCGTTGCTGCGCCACCAAGCGCAGTAGAAATCGCATCACCGAATGCGTTTCCTGCAGAGGTCGAGAAGGTAATCGCTTTATCACCGCTACCGCCCGCGACTTGCTGCCAATTAATCCCTTGCTGATAACCGTCAGAGAGGGTCACTTCGATAATCTTCGCTTCTAAAACAACCTGCCTTTGCAAATGCGTCTCCGCAGTTTTTAGAAAGTGACTCACTTGACGAAGTTCATCGGGAAGAGCTCGCACAGTCACTAGCCCTGCAAGCGGAGAAATCATGACACGGCGTCCACCAGACTTACTGCCAACAATTGACTCTAGCGTGGTTTGCAAATCCGACCAAAAATCAGATTTAGTTTTTGAAGAGATAAAAGTGCCATTGCTACCAGTATTACTTTCACCATTACTGCTGTTGGAATTATTGCCGCTATTGCCATTGTCACCGTTATTATTGTCTGAGCCCGATTCGTTTTCATCGGAGATCCTGCCCGAAGTAACGGAGGTCATCGACAAGCCTTGCCGCTCCATATACAGGTAATTCAATGCAAATGTTTCGGTACGCATTCCTGCAGGGAAGACTCTTAATATTTTTCCCTGTCGGCTAATTTCATAGCCGTAGATATCTTCTACAACCTGCATTACTTCGCTTAAGGTCACGCCTTTCAGTGAGAGCGAAATACGACCTTCGACCTGAGGGTGAACGGCCATGCTAAACGGCGTTCCAGCCACCAAGCTGGGGAAGAATACTTTTGCATCAACATCACTTGCAGACACATCAATGCGACGCTCAGTTTGTGTGACTGGTGCAATACCAGACAGCAGCCCTTGCGCAGTTAATTCTTGTTGCACCCCCAGAGGAAGACTTGCTGGCGGAGGTACCACTTTGGGCTTTTCTGCGGTTGTCGTTAGCTGCTTGAGTTCTTGCTTTGAAGCTTCTGGCTGCGGCCTGTCAGTAGACTGACAAGCGACTAAACATAGCACGAGCAGAGACATGATTGATTTTTTGAAAGTCATTTCTATTTTCCTACACTCTCTGTGATTGCTTCAAACAATTTAAACTTTCTTCCACTACTCAGGGTTACAGAGTCTGCGTCGATTCTGCGAATTTTACTGCCGAGTACTCGGTCACCGACCTCATAAATGCGACCATTAATAACCGCACTCGAACCTTTTCCCGCGCGCATCACACTTTGCAGTACGATTTGAGTTTTCGGAGCAGCATTTTGTGCTGAACTGGTTCCGACGACAACGCTCGGTAAAGTTGGGTCTCGCAGTTGCTCCCCTTGGGCTGCCACTGCAACACACACCAACATAAACGCTAGTATTTGGCTAATTTTGGCTTGCAACACTAATAAAGTCCTCATTAATGCTTAGCGTATATATCTCTAGCGTCACCAAGCTATTCGGATGACGCTCCACCTGATAGTCCATTCGTTTCCAGTACATTTTGTCGGGCATCGCTTCAACAGATTGGATAAACTTGAGAATAGAAAAATAGTCGCCCTTCACAACGAGCTGGATCCCGTGGCTATACAAGTTCATTTTTTCTTGCTCGCCAACTTCAATCAAAGGAACTGGTGGGATTGAAGTAAAACTCTGTAGGCGAATGCCTTTAACCTTTGCCAACAAGTCTGACAGCAATTGGGGCATGTGATCAGCAGGAACCATATCGACCATTTCAAACGCGAGCTGCTCTTCAACCGCTTTCATTTGCTTTGCAATCTCTTGTTGCCGCGCGATAACGCCTCTGTTGGGATCGATTGCTAACCTTTGCTTAAGCAACTCTATTTGCTGCACTGCGTAGCCGTTTTCTTGTGTAATTTGATTGGTACTATTTGTGGACTGTTGATAAGCCAAAAATGTGGATTCCAGTGGCAAGTATCCGAGCATACCGATGAAGACAAAAACAGCGCCGGCAATCAGGCCGCGCTCACGTCGAGTCAATTGATCAAACTTTTGTGCCCATTGCTTCATCATTGCACCTTCACCTTATCCGCAGCTTCAAGCGTGCTGGTTAACGTAAAAGACAAGGGGTGGCTATCACTTTTCTTCATGCTCATGGTTGCAAACGCATGACCTTTTAATGACTGGGTTTCGGCTAATTTGTCAATCCAACGTGGGACACTATCCGGATATTTGCTATAGCCTTGGAATATATATTGGCTCTCATCCACCTGAATTCTTTCAAGCCAAACATTTGCATCCGCCACTTGTGCCAATTCACGCATCATTAATGAGTATCCTTGGCTGGTCATATTCTCTCTTTGGCTCAATTCATTTAAAAGTAGCCGTTTCAGGTCGAGTTGCTGCTGATCAACCTCTACACGTTTGACAAGCTTTTTGTCGGCTGTATGCGCAGCGATTTGTGCGTTAAGCTGAGCTATTTCATTGTCATGAATCTGCTTTTCCACATTAGCTGCAGCGAGTGCTGATTTTTGGTTTTCAAGTTGCCAATAACCCAATCCGTTCAAACCACAAACGATCATTAAAAATACAAGGCTCCATACCATTAAGCGCTGGAACGAAAGGCGAAGCTTTACCGGAAGCAAAGCATCTGAATATAAATTGATTCGGGTTTTGTTTGCCGACATTACACAGCCTCCCGCGCAAACTCGCCGAATGATAATTGGGCAATTCTTTCAGCAACGCTCGTTTTATCCAGTGCGCAAACGGTTTGATTAAAGTTCACTGCAACCAATTGAGCTAAAGCAGCAGCTTCACCTTCCATCAATATTTGGATTTCATTCACTGGTGGCTGGCGAAGTTGACTTTCGTAGTAATCCATCGAACGTTGAATTTCTAAACTCAGGTTGTCTGCACTTCCGTAACTCAACTCATCGGCAGAGCTCTTGTCAACCTGATTAAACCCCCGGATCCGTCGCTGCATATAAAGCTCGCCTTGACGAATGACCGTTAACAACAGCTCTTGTTCTGGCAAATGACAAATCAACATACGAGAGGCTTCATCCTCTCGCGTTAAATTACTTAGGATTAGCTCTTCGATACTCACACCAGCAATCAACAAATCATGCTGCTCAGCTGCGGCAGCAATACTTTGCATCATCGTCTTATCAACAACGACCACATTAATTTTTGCAATACTTGCAATGGGAGACGCGAAATAGTCGAGGTGAATGTTTGCCACTGGCACACTGACCAAATCCTTCACGGCCCAGAGCAGTGCCTGAGGAATTTCAGCATCATCCACTGCGGGCTTATCGGCTAAAATGACCTGATACAAGCTTGCTGCAAGCGTAATATGCATCTTGCTTGCAGGACAATGCTTAGCCACTTGAGCAAAAGCATCATGCCAATCATTATTTTGCAGCTCAAAAGTCTGATATTTCTCAGGTTCCGTTGCTGTCGCAGGGCAAAAAACACAAAGTCGAGTCTCGCTAAGATAGACACCTATCTCAGTTTTCGCAGATGATTTTTTCCAAAATGCGAACTGATTCGCCAGACTTTTACCCATAAAAATTAAACATATCCATTTGAAATATAAAAACAAAGCCGCGCCTGCAATAGTATAAAAACCATGTATTGACTGCGCAGATGCATTCCCGAAAAGGACAATATTTAAAGCAAGATACGACTAATTTTGCTTAGAATAATAATTGGCATTGTAGTCACTAATTGACTTATTTTACAGGTAAAATTGGTGAATTTTGCCGCATGCGGTATCCCCCATATTTTAACCTAGCCCAATCTCGTCCATTTATTTACTTAAACTGTTTATACCACTTCTTGCGGATCATTAAAGAAACTGCCTTGGGCGGCAATAATGCCTAGGGCTTGCAAGGTCTGCCACTCTCCCTCTTCCTCGACTCCCTCGGCCAAGACTTGCACTTGCGTTCGATATAGGCCAGCAACCAAACTCCTCACAAACAACTGGTTTTCCTGACGTAAATGTATTTGTCTAACAACCGCGCGATGTAACTTTATCTGATCAAAATGCAATTGCTTAATATATTGCGTACTCACAACTTGCAAGCCGACATGATCAACACAAAGCTTTGCCCCCATCTTACGGATCATGTTTAGTGTTGGTTCAAGCGCGTCTTGATGCTGCACGACGACAGACTCACTCACCTCGAAGATTAAACGCTCTGCTAAATGTCGTTGCTCCAATAAACTTGTCTGCAACCAACGGACAAACGCTCGACTTTTCAAAGAGTCTAGACTCAAATTAATGCTATAAGTTGCATGTTGGTTTTCACGCTTTGTAAGCAATGAAAACAATACGTTTTCAATAATTCGCCGCTCAATTTGCGGCATTAAACCGCACTTCACAGCCATTGGAATAAATAGAGTCGCTCGAACTAATTGATTGCTTCGATCACGAACTCGTGTGAAAACTTCTTTGTGGTCAATGAGCTCCTCACTGTTCACGACATCTTGCGTGAAAGCAACAAATCTCTGCTCAACCAATGAATTCTCTAAGAAGCTACGCCAACGCACGGACCCCTTTGCCAGCTCGCTGTCAATCACCCCTTTATCATAAATAAACCAGTTACTACTGCCCTGCAATTGCGCTGCTTTTAAAGCCATATCGGCTTCTTCTAGCAACTGAATTTTGTCATCTCCGGCCTTGAAGTAAGCCCCACCAATATAATAAGTGCTCTCACCTTGCTTGCCTTCTTGTAGCAAGTTGCTCAGACACACTTTCAATAGTTTAACGGCCAATTGGTCAGCTTCTTTAAGGGAGACTTGAGGAATAACAATTGCAAATTGATTTGTCGAGCGACGCGCAAAGATCGAGCCTGGCTGAGAATGCAGCAATTGGTTAATACCACTCACGTTGGCGATTAACAGTTCAGAGACCAATTCATGCCCCAATTGCTGTTGTAGAAAATCGATATCCTCCATCTCTAACAAATACAGCACGCCATGGCCCATCATGCCTTGATGACTCGACAGCGCATCAAGCCTATTTTTAAAAAATAGGCGATTACCAATGCGCGTTTCTGTATCTAGAAATGTGTTGGAACGAATAAACTTATCAAACCGTGAACGCTCTTTCTTTGCGTCTATCAGCTCTTCCAACAAACGAGTCAGAGCTCGGTTAATAATTCTCGGTTTTCCTGAACCTTTTTTCTCCGCAGCTTTTTCAAACTTCCCTTTGAGAATTAAATGACTCCGCGCCGAGAGCTCCTCAACACCATAGAGTTGCTGACTAAACCAGTTAAAGCCAAAGCGAACAAAGAGTAAAACCGCGAGGCTACCAACAAGTACAATCATGACTTCATAGATGCCCACTTGATGGCTATCAAAAGGCTGAGGCAAAGCAAGATAGAGCCTGAGAGTTCGCGCGCGGTCAAGGTAACGCTCATACTCAATAAGATTTGTTTTAGGGCTTGAAGACAGATACTCATAATGTAGCGTATCGTTTTGATATAACCGCAACTCAGCGGCATCATAGGCCGATAACAAAGGCGATAACCATTCATCGAGCTGGCTCGCGTCCTGATGATGATGGCTCAGTAAAACTTGTTCTAAGGTTTCAACTTTGTGCTGTTGCGCTCGATAAGATAACTGAACAAAGCTCGTCAGCGCAGTGAGTAAAAACACAAACGCTACCGCGACTAAAGACATTAGCCAAAAACCCGTTAACTTTTTCGTTAACATCCCCGTCATCTTCATCTTTGCAATCCGCTTAAGTTCTTATTTTTATACTTAGCTGCTCCGTATCGATTATTCAGTAGCCACCTCCAAAAGGCAACATACCATTTACATCCAACAAAAAAGGAGCCGAAGCTCCTTTATCAAAGACTTGTAACCAGGTGCGACAGTTGAGCACCTCGATAGGCAAGCACGCCCAATGAATGACACCCGGCGTTTAGCCTCCCCCGCTAGGCCATATAATTGTCAGGCAAGTCGGTAAGCGCTGCGACCCCGGAGTCAATAGCAGCTTTCGCTACGGCTTTGGCAACCGCAGGCAATAACCTTGGATCCATTGGCTTAGGAAGAACATAGTCTGCACCAAAGCTTAAAGAGTCTACGCCGTCATAGGCATCCAAGACCGACTGTGGCACCGGTTCTTTAGCGATCGCCGCTATCGCATGCACTGCTGCAATTTTCATTTCATCGTTAATTTTTGAAGCGCGCACATCTAAAGCACCACGGAAAATAAACGGGAAACATAAAACATTGTTTACTTGGTTAGGATAATCACTTCGGCCAGTTCCCATGATCAAATCTTGGCGTGTGGCATGGGCAAGCTCGGGACTGATTTCAGGGTCAGGGTTTGAACAAGCGAAAATAACTGGATTTTCTGCCATTAACGCAATGTCTTCTGGGGCTAAAAGGTCTGCTCCAGATAGCCCTAAAAATACATCGGCACCTTGAATTACGTCTTGAAGTGTTCGTTTATCCGTATTATTGGCAAACAAAGCTTTATATTCATTAATATCTTCACGACGCGTATGCAGAACCCCTTTGCGATCGAGCATATAAACGTTTTCTCGCAGCGCACCACATTTCACGAGCATCGTCATACATGCGATTGCTGCAGCGCCCGCTCCCATACAAACAAATATTGCGGTTTCAATGCTCTTGCCTTGGATTTCTAGCGCATTAATCATTCCAGCAGCCGTTACGATCGCAGTTCCATGCTGATCATCATGGAAAACAGGGACATTGCAGCGTTCAATTAACTGTTTTTCGATTTCAAAGCACTCTGGCGCTTTGATATCTTCAAGGTTTACGCCACCAAAAGTATCCGCAATCGCTTCCACCGTATTCACAAATTCTTCAGGTGTTCGATGCTTCACTTCAATATCAACCCCATCAATATTGGCAAAATGCTTAAAAAGAAGCGCCTTGCCTTCCATGACGGGCTTAGATGCCAAAGGGCCAAGATTTCCCAATCCAAGAATTGCTGTTCCATTTGAAATCACTGCAACACTATTTCCTTTATTCGTGTAACGATAAGCATCATCAGGTTGAGAGGCAATTTCGCGCACAGGCTCCGCTACGCCGGGGCTGTAGGCCAGTGCTAAATCTAAGCTCGTTTGAGCAGGCTTGGTAATACTAACGGCGGTTTTACCTGGTACGGGGAATTCATGATAATCGAGTGCTTGCTGACGTATATCTGCCATTTTTATGTCCTGAAACGCGATATTTTATTAGAGTTCTAAGGGTCAGTTGTCAATTGGTCATACCATTGTTCTGCTTCATGAAAAAGCACATTAACAACTGGTTGCTACCATACGCCGATCAAGTCAGTTTTTAAACACTTCTAAGGAAATTTTCACTATTCAGAGGAAATATCTTAGTAAAGTGTTTTTTTTTACACTTATCCAAAGCCCATCAGACAAAATGCGATAACTTATCCGCAAAAAATATACATAAGAATATGGCAATACTTCAGAGGAGAGGTCGGAAATCAATCTACAGCTTTCAATCGCTCAAGGGCTGAGAACCCCGACTTTGTGTATCTGTGGGATTTGTTTCTTGTTTGAGCAAGGGATGGAATGCCGCACACAAACGACAGCGAGAGGACACTTTTCTAGATCGAAACCAAAGCCAAACATACTAAAACTATATTTGTGCTTGCAAAAAACGATGCAGTTTTGCCTTTGGAGTACGTGATAGCTTTTGCATCATCGCAAATGTTGGTTGTTTCACTTGATACTCAGTCGCTAGGTCGTTGAGCATCGTTAACCATAATTGGGCGGTAACCTGTGCATCTGCTAACGCTCGGTGAAATACCCCGTCATTCGCAATCGACTTATAAGAAACTAAACTGGCTAACTTATGATTTGGCGCATCAGGATACAGGCGGCGTGCGATGAGCATCGAACATGCGAACTCTCCGCCATAACCGCGGCCGATGACGTCCAACTCTGCATCAAGAAAACGTTGATCAAAGCTTGCATTGTGGGCAATCAGGTTTGCATCCCCGATAAAATCGGCAAATTGATCCATCACTTCTTCACAGCTTGGCGCATGGGCCAACATGCCATTGCGAATCCCCGTGTATTCCTCAATAAATGAATTGATTGCAAAGCCTGGATTCATTAACTGCTGAAAACTGCCCGTTATTTCTCCTTGTTCAATACGAACGGCACCGACTTCAATTGCCCGGTCACCCATTGTTGGTGATAGTCCGGTAGTTTCGAAATCGAGAACAACGACTGAGTTTGCTGGATCGCTCACGGTAAGACTCTATGACAAAATAAAACACCATGATAACTGCTAGCAGCTATGGCTGCCTAGCACCTTGACTATTTACCTTAGCTTTTGAAAGTGAACAGTGTGAACGTCGGAGAACTCGAGAACCACACTGTTCCTTTGAGTTGCAATGCACACTTTAAGAATATAAGTCGCTTAATAAACAACGATACAAAAATGGCTTACTTTTTACGCCAAGTCGCGGGAAGGTCAACCTGCTGCCAAAGAGATTGACACAACTGCTGTCGGTTATGCCAATCTCCCACCAACAGCCAATCAACGAGAGCATCACCAACCTGCGGATAGGCAATAGGCTCTGGTGACGGTGACTTTAACCACCGTTTAACTGCCTGCAGATCTAAATGAGACATGCCGTCAGCTGCACCAAGCAATTGGAGCGCAGCCAAATTCGAGAGTTGTTCAAATTGCCCGAGCACAGGCTTGATTAATAGTTTTTTCCCCAAGGTCAATGCTTCACTAATAAGCTCAAATCCTGCACTGCTAATCACGCCATCACATTGCGCGAGGTGCTGCTTAAAACCTTCTCGACTAAAGCCAAACCACGTTACATTATCGGGAATATGTTGCGGCTGTATACCGTGATACACCCAAAACTTTTGAGTTGGCATTTGTGCTAACAAACTGACTATCGCTACAGGATTCTCAAAGGGAAGATACACTAGGATCGCATTATCTAGATGCGCTCGTGGCTCGGCAGTATCCACAAAAGGCGGTAGAATCTCAAAACCAAAATGATGCCAATGACAACCAAGAGAAATATCTGTTGGTGCAAAATAGTTGAGCAACACCTCGTTAAACCAATGGTTACCGATCTTGGGAACATCATACTTAAGCGCTGCTTGATGGCTGATCCCAACCGACGGTATCCCTTGCCGCTTTGCCGCCCACGCCGATAAGGGTTCATAGTCATTCAGCACCAAGTCATAGCCAGCTAAGTCTAAATCATGGACATCCTTAAGTGTTCGCACCAGTGAATTTTGTAAAGCTGTATTCAGCAACTGCACTTCACCATTACGCGTCGCGAATGTTAATCCTGGCTGCACCTGATAGTTGCCAAAACACTGCATATCAAAAAATTGATTGGGCTGACGACCAGAAAAGAAAAAGTCCACGGCAATATGCTTACGGTGTAAAGCTGCAGCCATTAACCTAGCTCGAGTCAAATGCCCATTCCCTGTGCCTTGAATGCCGTATAGAATTTTCAATGTACACTCCTTGTCTCTATTGAGCGGATTCCGCTTACAGCGCTTAAATTCTCTTAAAAAAATAAAAACTGCGCTAGGTTGACACTGGCAACCCCTAACGCAATGCCTGCCACGATATCCAGAGGAAAGTGTACCGCCAAGACCACACGAGATAGCCCGATGGCCAATGCCCAAGCAAGGGCAATCCACATGAAACTTGGAAACACGATGACAATACAAGACGCCATCACAAAAGCAGCCGCGGTGTGGCCTGAAGGCAGACTGAATTTGTCTGACGGCTCAAAAATGCTATCAATACCAAGCGAGAGATGACACGGACGCGTACGACGAATTGAGTTTTTAAGCGCAAAATAGAGAGGCAAATCAATCAGATAAGAGGCAATTGCGAGGTTAAAGAGCTGCAAGCCGGAAGGATCAAATACAACAAACCCAAACGCAATGTAGAGATAAAACGGGCCATCCCCAGTCCAAGATATGAAGCGAGCGGCTGACTGCAAACCGTGACGCTGGGCGGTTTCTGTTGCCCATAAGAACATTCTCTCATCGGCACGAGTTAAGTGTTCGAACATAAAAAAGGCTCCTAGTTAGCAATGAACTAGAAGCCTAAGTAAAGCCTATTACGAGTAAGTTACGTCTTCCCTAAAGTTTTATGACACATTCACTGTGTCACTATGCTGCAACTGGCTCTTCTTTTTGTACTTTGCTACGTGCAAGCTTGACCAAATGGTACACATTGATACAAGCTACAAATGCGTTCATGCCAGCCACAGGCCAAGCCGCAATTGCAATTCCGTAAGCAACAAAGAGTGAACAACCCACAAAATTAAGGCAACGTAACCAGACGATGTTCTTCATCATCAGTGAAATTGCCACCATAACTGAAGCCATATATCCCACGACTTCAACGATATCTAAACCTTCCATAAGGCACCTCTTGAGGCCCTCTGCCATCCATAAGCTTGTTTGAGGGATCCTTGCCCCTAAAGCAATTTAAATTAAAGTTAAATTGAATTCGGGCCTATGCTAGCAAAACTGTGACACTATTTGTAATTAAAAAACGTTATATAATGACGCGGCTCAAACTTTAATCGTTATAAGGCAGGTATTGACGGAATTTTACTACCATTTCTGTTTGGGACTGATTTTCTACCACAGCGTGATTGAACACGCTTTTCTTTTTATGAATCCCTTATATACTCGAATGAAATCAAGGTGATTTCACCTCGCTTCGAAAAACAGGAGAGTAACTATGGAATACAACACCTCAGAACTTTGCGACATGTATCTTGATGTCGTTGATGTTGTGGAACCCATGTTTAGTAATTATGGGGGTTGTAGCTCATTTGGCGGTGCAATTAGCACAGTAAAATGCTTCGAAGACAACGGACTCATTGTCGAAGTCTTACAGCAAGATGGCCAAGGTCGAGTCCTGTTAATTGACGGTGGGGGCTCTCTTCGGCGCGCACTTATTGATTCCACTATTGTTGAGCTCGCCGTAACCAATAACTGGGAAGGGATTGTTGTTTACGGTTCCGTTCGCGATGTCGACGCGATTGAAGAAATGGATATTGGAATTCAAGCCATGGCTTCCATCCCGGTTGGCGCAGATACGCAAGGGAGCGGAGAATCAGATATACCAGTCAATTTTGGCGGCGTTACTTTCTTACCTGATGATCATATTTATGCCGACAATACTGGGATTATTCTTTCACCCGAAGCATTAGATATCGAATAAGTCATGCTGCAAAAATGACTCAAAGCCAGCCTTTGCTGGCTTTGAACTTATCTGTGCAAAACAAAAATAGCCTTTAGCAGAGTTATCGACAGATTTTAAGCATCCATAATTCAACGTAAACCTCGGTCTCAAAGCAAGCCACAAATCGCGATTATTTCCAGCTCACATCCATCCCCAAAATATCGGTTTCCTAACAACAATGAAGGATGATATTGAAATTAACTCAAGATCTGCGCAGTATTTAGCGAACCAGCAGAACTAACAGAAAGTTGCTTAGAACAATTAAAAGCCCGAACTTTCATATAATTATTGTGCCATGCGAGTGACCAAGCCCATGCCAAAGTTTTTACCTTATACAGCGCAAACGTTAAATTCACAGCTACAGCTCCGAGAGGGTGAAGTTAAATTTGGTCAGTCGATGCTACTACTCGATCCGCAACTGCCCCTAACTGATGGACTCGCACAGCTTGCTGCACAAGGCGCAAAGTTCGCCATTATCGGCATCGCCGAAGATGTGGGTCCATTAGCAAATCTTGGGCGCGCCGGCTCCATCCATGCCTTTGCAACCAGCGTAGAATACCTTATCAACTTGCAATCCAACCGTTACTTTAAAGGCGAGCACTGCGCGCTCCTTGGCGTAATTTCAGCACCAAGTTCAGACAAAGAGACGGACTTAAAAGCCCTGCGGGAGCAAGTCGATACCCTCGACACCTTTGTGATTGAAGTGATGAAACAAATTATGGCTGCTGGGCTTGAACCTATCGTGATCGGTGGTGGTCACAACAATGCGTTTGGCCTGATCAGTGCAACCAAAGAATACACAGGTCGACCGGTTGCAGCTGTAAATCTAGATCCACATTGTGACTTCCGCCCTCGAGAGGGTCGACATAGTGGCAATGGTTTTAGCTATGCTGCAGCTACTGGCGCACTGAGTCATTATCATGTGTTAGGACTGCACGAACAAAAAAATAGCGAGACTTCTCTCGCGCAACTACAAGCGTTTGGTGGCACTTGGCACACACTACAGCAAATTTGGATTCGACAAGAAATACCTCTGCCACAGGCTCTGCAAGACATCAGTGACAAACTGCTCAGCAGCGGTCTACCTGTAGGGCTAGAGCTCGATGTTGACGCAATTAGTAAAATGCCCAGTAGTGCTTCGACTTTTGCTGGGGTTCCGCTGTTAGATGCCTGCAAATACATTCACCATATTGCGAGCAATACCTCGTGTCACTATTTACATTTAGCTGAAGCTGCACCGAGCTGCCATGATGCGGGTTTAGCTGCTGGAAATCGTGATGTCGGACAAGCAATTTCTGAATTGATCTTAGTGTACCTTCAAGCACGTACTTCTTAAGTCGGGCCATCAAGTATTCAACAAACTGGCATATTATGGTCTAATGCGCATGCATTCATGTTCTTCTGATCTCTATGCCAGACCTCTAGCTCGATCACAGACTAGTGGTTCAAGGATTTAGCAAACGTACGTGATGGCATACACTCGCAAACAATCATTGTAAAAACGGGAATAAATTTAATGTCTGAGGACAAGTCTACAAGTACTCATTTTGGTTACAAGACGGTTGAACAAGAAAAGAAAGCCGACCTTGTTGCTGATGTATTTCACTCTGTTGCCGCTAAATACGACATTATGAATGATGTGATGTCATTTGGCGTACATCGCCTATGGAAGCGTCTCACGATTGAAACCGCTGGCGCTCGCCCTGGAATGAAAGTGCTAGATCTTGCCGGCGGAACAGGTGATTTGACTGCTAAGTTCTCTCAGCTTGTTGGCGACAAAGGCGAAGTAGTTTTAGCTGATATTAATGATTCTATGCTGAAAGTAGGCCGTGCCAAATTGCGAGATCGCGGCATTGTCAGTAACGTAAAATACGTACAAGCCAACGCAGAAGCCTTACCTTTCCCTGATAATCACTTTGATATCATTACCATTGCTTTTGGCCTTCGCAATGTCACCGACAAAGATGCAGCATTACGCTCTATGCGACGTGTTCTTAAGCCAGGTGGAAAGCTATTGGTTTTAGAGTTTTCAAAGCCACAGCATGAAATTATGCGTAAAGTTTACGACACCTATAGCTTCAAGATTATCCCCAAGATGGGTCAATTGATTACACAGGACGCAGATAGCTATGAATACTTAGCTGAATCCATCCGTGTACACCCAGATCAAGAAACGCTCAAACAGATGATGATTGATGCCGGCCTTGAACAGGTTGAATATACCAATATGACCGATGGTGTCGTCGCACTTCATAAGGGTTACAAGTTCTAATTATGCATCAACAAGCTATTCTGCTTGCCTGCGCAGCCATGGAAACAGGCCTCTTACAATTGCAGCAGCAGTCACCTGAAGATTACGCGAAGTTGCGCAATCTTCATGGCAAGGTGTTTTGCATCCAATTATCACAGCTAAGTTGGCCAATCTATCTGGTCTTTGCAAAAGAAATGCAGGTTCTCAGCCATTATGAAGGCGATGTCGATGTCACGGTCAGTGCCGATCTCACCACACTTTATCAAGTAACTGAGGGCGCGAATCTAACCGAGTTGATTAAACAAGATCGCCTTAAAATTGAGGGCGACCTGACTTTGTTACAAAGCTTTAGTCACTACTTGCAACAGACACAATTCGACTTTGCAGAACCGCTTTCACGCTACATCGGCGATGCGCCCACCCACTTTTTAGTCAGTGGTGCTCAAGCCGCTAAATCTGGGCTTAACGACGTATTCCGAAAGTCGATTTCACATATGGAGCAACTCGCAACCCAGGAATATAGAGTTGCAATTACGCCCATCGACTTAGTGCACTTTCAAGATCAAGTTGAAACGCTCAGTCTGGCCACAGACGCACTAGAACAAAAAATTAAAACACTTGTGCAGGCAGACGCTAACAAAAAGGCAGCACTATGACGATCAAAAGTCTTCGACGCGGCTACCATGTGATTAAGACCGCTTTGCATTTTGGTTTAGATGAACTGCTGCCCGCACAAAAAACACCCTGGTATTTCAAGCTCGCACGCGCTTGTTTATTTTGGATTAGAAATGAGCACAAGGACACCATTGGTGGTGAACGACTAAAACTCGCCATGCAACACCTTGGCCCGGTTTACATCAAATTCGGCCAGATGCTCTCTACTCGTCGAGACTTATTAAGTGATGCATGGGCCCATGAACTGGCAATGCTGCAAGACAGAGTGCCGCCTTTTGATTCTCAGCTCGCTATGCAAGCCATTGAAGAAGAGTTGAAAGCGCCTATTGATAGCCTGTTTGACGATTTCGACCCCGAACCGTTAGCTTCTGCATCGATTTCACAAGTTCATACGGCAACGCTAAAATCAAACGGCAAATCCGTAGTGCTAAAGGTACTGCGTCCAAACGTTGAAGCCCAAGTAGTGGCAGATTTGCAACTCATGAGCCAATGCGCCAACTTGCTTGAGATGCTGCTAGGACAAGGCAACCGCCTCCGCCCCGCCGAAGTCGTTGAAGATTACCGGCTGACCATTATGGGTGAGCTGAATCTTAAGCTTGAGGCTCTGAATGCAACCAAACTGCGTAATAACTTTCTCGATTCCGATGCACTTTATATCCCTTATACCTATGAAGAGCTGTGCTTTCCTCGCCTCATGGTGATGGAGCGAATTGAAGGCATTCCAGTCTCTGATATCGACGCACTAAAAGCCCAAGGCACGAATTTAAAACTGCTTGCAGAACGTGGTGTTGAGCTGTTTTTTACGCAAGTCTTTCGCGATAACTTTTTCCATGCAGACATGCACCCGGGCAACATTTTTATCTCGCGCGATCATCCCGACAACCCCTATTACATTGGCCTTGACTGCGGCATTATGGGGACCTTAAGTGAAGAAGATAAACGCTACTTAGCCGAAAACTTCCTTGCCTTCTTTAATCGCGATTACCACCGAATTGCGCAGCTTTATATTGAATCTGGCTGGGTTTCAGAACACACCGATGTTTTGGCTTTTGAACAAGCCGTAAAACTTGTTTGCGAACCCATGTTTAATAAGCCACTCGATGAAATTTCTTTTGGTCATGTGCTGTTAGAAATATTTAGAACCGCGAGGCAATTTGATATTGTGGTTCAACCGCAGCTGGTGTTACTTGAGAAAACCTTACTCTATATTGAAGGTTTAGGGCGGCAGCTATACCCGCAACTCGACCTTTGGCAAACCGCTAAACCGTTTTTAGAACAATGGATGGCGGAGCAAGTCGGTCCAGCGGCGATGCTAGATAAAGCGAAAAAGCAACTTCCTTTTTGGGGAGACAAGCTGCCAGAAATACCTGAGTTAATTTACGATAACTTGAAAATGGGTCGAAAATTAATCGGTTCGCAGCAACAGATGTTAGATCGCTATCTAAAACATCAGCACAGAGTGCATAAAAGTAATTATCTGCTTATCACCTCTGCTGTTTTGGTGATCTGTGGCACGTTATTATTTGAGCAGAACGCTACACTATGGCCCTCCTACGCCTGTGTTGGTTCTGGAATTCTTCTTTGGCTGGTCGGATGGCGATCTAGACCAAAGAACCGTAAATTTTAGCTCGCACTAATTAATCAAAGGTTCATAATGGAACCAATATTTAAAACTTGAGGGTACCTAAATGGGTGGCATTAGTATTTGGCAACTTCTTATCATCGCTTTAATCGTTGTTCTATTATTCGGAACTAAGAAATTGCGTTCATTAGGTGGTGACTTAGGTGGCGCAGTAAAAGGCTTCAAGAGCGCTATGTCTACCGAAGATGAAAAGAAAGCACTTGAAGATTCAGCGGCTGAGAAAACTGCAGACGAAACTGAATCAAAAGCTGAGTCTAAGGACAAAGAACAGGCGTAACTCCTTATGTTCGACGGTATCGGCTTTATGGAGTTACTGTTGATCGGCATTTTAGGGCTCGTAGTATTGGGCCCTGAAAGACTTCCGACGGCAGTACGCTCAATCACAGGTTGGATTCGCTCAATGAAGCGGATGGCCAACTCAGTCAAAGATGAGCTTGAGCAAGAGCTAAAAATCGATGAGCTTCACTCCAACCTCAAAGAGGCGGAGAGTAAAGGGCTTAGCGGTCTTTCGCCTGAACTACAAGACTCAATCAACCAATTAAAAGAAGCAGCTCAATCTGTTAACCGCCCTTATCAGGTAGAAGATGATCAGCCTAGCCCAGCGAAAGCGGCTAGCGAGTCTGAACCCAAGTCGAGCGGTGAATCAGCAAAAGTTAGCTCAGAATCAGACAAAACCTAACGGGTAGTCCATGTCGCAACAACAGCCGTTAATTAGCCACTTGCTCGAACTACGAACCAAGTTGCTTAAAGCCATTGCTAGTGTCTTGCTGGTATTTTTATGTATGGTCTATTGGGCCAATGACATATACCACTATATGGCAATTCCATTGATGCAGGCCTTGCCTGAGTCAGGCAGCATGATTGCAACGGATGTTGCGGCACCATTCTTTGCTCCCTTTAAATTAACCTTGGTACTGGCCTTCTTTATTGCCATCCCCTATGTATTATTCCAAGTATGGTCATTTATTGCGCCAGGCTTGTATAAACATGAAAAGCGACTCATTACACCGCTACTGATTAGCAGCACCAGCCTGTTTTATTTGGGAATAGCATTTGCCTACTATGTTGTATTTCCAGTAGTGTTTGCATTTTTTGCGAGTGTAGCTCCAGAAGGGGTTGAAGTTGCTACCGACATTAGTAGCTATTTAAGTTTCATTTTGAAACTGTTTTTTGCTTTTGGTTTAGCCTTCGAAATCCCTGTGGCTGTAGTGCTCCTTTGTTGGGGTGGCGTCACCGATGTTGAAGATTTAAAAACCAAACGTCCTTACATTGTGGTGGGCGCATTTGTCGTCGGTATGTTACTGACTCCTCCAGACATTATCTCGCAGACTATGCTTGCTGTGCCAATGCTGGTATTGTTCGAGGGTGGTCTTCTCGCTGCGCGTTTCTATACCAAGAAAAGCAATGATGACGAAGATGAAGAAAACGAAGACGAAGAGTCAGAAAGCTCTGACCCTGAACAAGAAGAACAAAAATCTAGCAATTAACTCAATTACATTGATGCGTCATACGTTGATGAGTTAATTGATCAGCTCAACAAAGGAATCGAATCAATGCGCTTAGGTTGGCTTTTTGCTGCGTTATTGTGCCTGTCCAATCAGGCAAATGCTTCTATTGAACAAACACTTCTCGAGTGTCGAGGTCTAACACAAGATAGCCAGCGGCTTGCTTGCTATGACCAGTTAGCCAAACGCTTTCAAAGCTCAACTGCAACGACTACAATCGCGCCAGTCGTTGCAGCAAAGCCCGCAGTTAAAGCACCGGTGCCAACGCCACCAGTCTCAGCGCCAGTAACAAAGACTGCCCAAGCCGCAAAATCACAACCCACTGCAGAGCAACAAGTTGAAGACTTTGGTATTCGATATAAAGAAATCGAAGATGAAGTGACCAAGATTTATTTGGATGTTGTCAAAGTGAAAAAAGACCCCCGCGGGCTTTTGAAAATTACCTTTAGTAATGGACAATTGTGGAAACAGGCTGAAGCGAAAAGGTTCAAACTCAAAGCAGGTGACAAAGCATTTATTGAAAAAGCATCCCTAGGCTCTTTTCTTCTCGGTACAGATAAGCGCAACGCTACAATTCGGGTAAAACGCTTAAAATAGCATGCCCAAGTATATTGATATCGCGGTCAACCTAGTCGGTAGTGCGCTAGAAAAAGACCTTCATACAATCATTGAAAATGCGGTGAACCAGCAGGTGTCACCGCTCATTGTGATTGGCAGCGACGTTGAAGAAAGCGAGCAGGCCAGTAAACTTTGTCAGCAATACCCCCAACAACTCTTTAGCACTGCTGGCGTTCACCCTCACCAAGCAAAGACTTGGGATGATCAAAGTTGCGAGCGCTTAAAACAGTTATATCGTCAACGGCATGTTGTTGCGGTCGGCGAATGTGGACTGGATTACAACCGCGACTTTTCCCCTCGTCCTGAACAACGCGCCGCATTTGAAGCACAATTAAACATCGCCGTTGAGCTCAATCTACCTGTATTAATGCACGAACGAGATGCCAGCACTGACTTCATCGCAATTCTCAAAAACTATCGCGCCGAATTACCTGCCGCACTCTTACACTGCTTTACGGGCAACCGACAGGCACTTGAGCAATATCTTGAACTAGATTTACATCTTGGCGTTACGGGTTGGGTGTGTGATGAGCGACGAGGTGCAGAACTTGCTTCCCTCGTCCCCGACATTCCCAATGACCGACTGATGCTTGAAACAGATAGCCCTTATTTGTTGCCTCGTAGTATGCGCCCGAAGCCTAAATCAAGCAAAAACAAACCTGAGTATCTACCTTTTATCGCGCAAACCGTGGCCGATTTAAGACAACAACCACTCGACGAGTTAGCGGCGCATTGTTACGCAAACAGCCTCGACTTTTTTAAACTTGAGGGTTTGCTATGAGGCTAGCGTTATGGCTTTGCATGCTTGGCTGCTACTTTTTTTGTTCTCTCGCCAATGCAACGCATTTGCAACTCGACTCGCAAGCAAGTGCCGATATAAATCTAAATCAATGGATATATGTCGCTGAAGCGCCTGATGCTAAAACGGTTGCAGAGATTAAAGCGCTCGATTCAAATCATTGGCAGAAGTTGTCGCTGCAACAAATCCCTGCAATTAGTGAACTTGATATCTGGCTCACCTTCAGTATTAGCAGTGCCAACGGTTATCAATCACGAATTTTATCATTCAATAACCCGCATTTAGATCGTATCGAAGTATTCCATCAGATCAATGATGTGCAGCAAGACACCGTACTCATGGGTGATAACTTACCGTTTTTACAACGCCCATTACTCAGCCGGGTCTTTTTATATCCGATTAACATGAAACCGGGCGAAAACCACCGTTTTTATATTCATTTGCAATCCAAAGGCAGTAGCTTACTGCCGATCATGCTCAACACGCCAAATAACCTGCTGCAAGCAACAGAAAATGAATCATTTAAACGTGGTATTCAATTAGGTGCTTTGTTGTCTATCGGTGTATTTACCTTTTTCATCGCCATGATTACTCGCTCATTTAGCTACATCTATTACGCGGGCTATGTTCTCTCCGTTTCGACATTAGTGGCAACTTTGCACGGCACTGCTTTTCGCTTTGTTTGGCCAACGATTCCCGACTTACAATCGATTATTATTCCAATATTAATCCCGTTTTCGATGGGGTTTGCAGCCATGTTTACCGAAAAGGTACTCTTGCTCAAATATAACAATATTCCAATGTTAAGGGCGTGCCGTTACGTTACCTTGTATTGTGTCTCTTTATTGTTCTTAACCCCCTTTGTCAGCTACGGGTCATTGATTAGTATTAACTTGCTTTCAATCATTTTCGTATGTTCCCTCCTCATGTTTATTGGCATCATGGAAGCGAGAAAAGGCAATAGCTTGGCCCGCTTTTATGTTTTCGCTTGGACCAGCATGTTGCTCGGCGCGATTACAACGGCATTGCTCTATTTAGGCGTCATTCACGCGCCATTTATGCCATATACCCCTATCATGATTGGCCTAACGTTCGAAGTTGTCTTCATGGCGGTTGTGCTCGCGATTCGCTATAACGCCGAGCGTAAGTCAAAAATAAAGATCCAGCAGGAAGCATTACGTCAGGCTGAAAAAATTCGCGAAGCTCGAGAAGCCTCACTAAGAGCCGAAGCAGAAAGCAGTGAAAAACTCGAACAGATGGTACAAGAACGTACACTAGAGCTCGAGATTGCACTTCGAGAACTCAATGAAGCCAACTCTAAACTCACTGAACAAAGTACCATCGACAGTTTAACGGGTGTGAAAAACCGCGGCGCATTTGATAAACGCCTTGTGGCAGAAGGCCGCATCAGCCGACGTCAGCAAACCGCCATGGCAATCTTAATGATCGACATAGATAAGTTTAAAGCCATCAACGATAAATTTGGCCACCTTGCGGGTGATGAGGCTTTGCGTGTCATTGGCAAAGCACTGTCATTCAACATTCGTCGCCCATCAGATTTAGTTTCCCGCTATGGCGGTGAAGAGTTTGCAATTATTTTACCCAACACCACCATTGAGGGCGCTACTCTCGTCGCTGAAACAATCCGGCAAGCCGTCGAGTCGCTCGATATCCGCTGGGAAGATGTATCTATTCCACTGACCGTAAGTATCGGTTGTAGTGCAGATATCATTCAAGATGATAACCACCCAAGATTATTACTCGAACAAGCCGACAAGGCCTTGTACGAAGCAAAAAATAGTGGCCGAAACCGTGTCAGTTGCACTCCAGCAACCCATACGGCGCCATAAACAAAAGTCAGGAGTCGAAATTGAACATTATTACTAGTGCTTTCCCAAAACGCAGAATGCGTCGCATGCGTAAACATGAATTCAGCCGTCGCTTAATGGCCGAAAATCAGCTTTCGGTTAACGACCTTATCTACCCAATGTTTGTGCTAGAGGGCATCAACCGAACTGAGCAAGTTGCATCAATGCCAGGCGTTGAACGTTTCTCGATTGATCTGCTTTTAAAGGAAGCGGAAGAGCTTGTGAAGCTTGGCATTCCACTCATTGCGCTATTTCCCGTGACGCCTGCTGAAGCAAAATCGTTACAAGCAGAAGAAGCATACAATCCAGATGGCCTCGTACAACGCGCTGTACGCGAACTCAAGCGAGAGTTTCCTGAGCTTGGTGTTATGACGGATGTGGCACTCGACCCATTTACGACCCACGGTCAAGACGGCATTATTGATGATAGCGGTTACATTTTGAATGACATCACCACTGAAGTGTTGGTCAAACAAGCGCTTTCTCATGCTGAAGCGGGTGCTGATATCGTCGCCCCTTCAGATATGATGGATGGCCGCATCGGAGCAATCCGCGACGCACTAGAAGCTGCTGGTCATGTCAATACTCAAATTATGGCTTATTCAGCCAAGTATTCTTCAAATTACTATGGACCATTCCGCGATGCTGTGGGCTCAGCAGGCAACCTTAAAGGTGGCAACAAGCATAGCTACCAACAAGATCCAGCGAACTCAGATGAAGCTTTACATGAAGTCGCCCTTGATATTCAAGAGGGTGCCGACATGGTCATGGTGAAACCTGGGATGCCATATTTAGATATAGTACACCGCGTGAAAACTGAACTCGCCGTGCCTACATTTGCCTATCAGGTTAGTGGTGAATACGCCATGCATATGGCAGCGATTCAAAATGGTTGGTTAGCCGAAAAAGCGATTGTGATGGAGTCACTACTCTGCTTTAAGCGCGCTGGTGCAGATGGCATTTTGACCTATTTCGCCAAACGCGCGGCGCAGTGGATGGCCGAAGATAAGTCGTAATATCTACCAATACTCACCCCAAGAATCGTCGGCTTTTGTCGACGATTTTTATTTACAAATCTTTGCGTGATCAAGCTAACACCACACACCTACAGCGCTTCCTTCCATTAGCAATCAATGATTATATCGAAAGACTTAAGATTAATTCTTGTTAAGGATCCTAAATGAGAGCCAAACTAGTCACGCTACTTGCGAGTGGCGCCATACTTTTTAGCGGATATTCACTGGCAACGGGTGGATGTGGTTTTGAGCAAGAGCAACAAGGCTTATTTGCAACCTGTAGTGAGGAGAAACAAGAAGTGATTCTAACTGGCATCGTCGAAGCACATACCCTAGTGACTGAGCTTGATACGTTTAGTGAAGGTTATCAAAGCTATCAAGTCGACCAACAGGCAATTGCTCCGATAGCAGCAGTAACCACACCGACTGAAATTACCGTCATTATCGGCACTTGGTGTCCTGACTGTCATCGCGAGACACCGCGCTTTATCCGCATAATGGAAGCCGCGAATAACCCGCATATCAAGGTCAAATTTATCGGCGTTGATCGCAAAAAACAAGATCCTGAAAACCTTGCTGCTCAGTATGAGTTTAAGCGCATTCCAACGTTTATTATTGAGCAAAACGGGAAGGAAATTGGTCGTATCGTAGAGCGCCCAACAGCTTCGCTAGAAATAGATTTAGCCAAGATCCTCAGCTAACTCAAGTCAGTTTTAAGAACATGAAAAAGGCTGCAATTGGCAGCCTTTTTTGTCGATGGAATCAAATGGAATCGTGGCTATTGCGGTAAGCGCTGCCGGAGCATCTGCAATACACCTTCACGCAACGCCCCACCCGAAAGCTGTAGGCTTTCAATGTCTAGCAGTTCAAACAAGGCAACAAGAATTGCCACGCCACCAGCAAAAGTTGGCGCACGCTCCGCACTCAATCCCTCGATGTCACTTAAATCAGTCATTTGAGACTTCAGGATTTCTTGTCGCAATTGATACAAATTCTGCAACGCTATCTCATGGGTCTGATCTTGAGAGAACAGATTTCGCGCAGCTAAAACTTCAAGAACCGACTGCACTGCACCTGATGCCCCAACCACCCCTTGCCAACCGGTCTGCAAAAGCAATTGGCGGTTATCCGCAAGGATGAGCTCGACTTCTGCGGCCGCATCATCAAACTGACTTAGCTGATAAGGCCGTTGTTCAAAAAATCGTTGGGTAAAGGTGACACTGCCCATTTTCAGGCTCGTCTTGAATAGCGCTTCATCAGCTTGACCAATGATGAACTCGGTACTGGCACCACCAATATCGATAACAAGTCGCTGAGCCGCGCCAGGGGTTGTGGCAGCCATTCCTCGGTAGATATACTCAGCTTCTTTTAAGCCCGAAATAATCTCAATTTCATGCCCAAGAATCGTCAATGCCCTTTCACAAAACTCAGCGGCATTTGCAATATTGCGTAATGTTGCCGTTGCGATAACGGCCACATATTCACTTTGAACGCCTTCTTTTTGAAGCATTTCAGCGAACATCGCCAAGCAATCCAAGCCGCGCTGCATGACCTCGTCATTGAGGAGCCCGTCGGCTTCAATCCCTTCCGCAAGCCGCACTTTACGCTTGTACTTTGCAACCACAACATCTTGGTCACCCTGCTTCTGGGCAACCAACATATTGAAGCTATTTGAACCTAGCGTGATAGCAGCGTACAGAGGCGTTGACATATTACGAGTGTCTGCGAGTCCGATCGTGTCGCGAACCGGTACGCCCACCGGTGCCGCTTCGATGTGCACCATGTGGTCGGCCTGGCGCATTACGATCACGAGAGTTGCGATTATTGTGCTTACGATGAATCTTCACTGGTTTATTGAGATCATCAAGCAGCGCCTCTGGATCATACGAGGTCACAGGAATATTGTGCTGAATATAATCTTCAATCGCTGGCAGGTTTAACGCATACTCTTCACACGCAAAACTAATAGACAAACCCTTTTGACCAGCACGACCCGTTCGACCAATGCGATGCACATAATCTTCGCAATCATCTGGCAAATCATAGTTATAAACATGGGATACATCTGAAATATGTAAGCCACGAGCCGCAACATCGGTTGCCACTAAAATATCTAAATCACCTTTGGTAAATTGCTCTAAGATGCGCAGACGTTTCTTCTGTGGCACATCACCAGTCAGCAAACCCACACGGTGCTTATCACCTTCTAACCAAGACCATAGGTTTTCACAGCTATGCTTCGTATTGGCAAAAACAATCGCTTTTTCTGGCCAATCTTCTTCTAACAAGGTGAGCAATAAACGCATCTTGTCTTCTTGAGAAGGATAAAAAATCTCTTCCGCAATATTTTTCGAAGTTTTCTCTTCCGGCGCAATCACAACCTTTTCAGGGTCATTCATATGATCGTAAGCCAACTCTTGCACTTTCATTGACAAGGTTGCAGAAAACAACATGTTGAGTCTATCTTTCGCGCCTGGCATACGGCGAAATAAGAAGCGAATATCTTTGATAAAGCCCAGATCGAACATGCGATCCGCTTCATCAAGTACGACCGCTTGAATAGCACCTAAATTAATCACACCCTGACGTACATAATCGATAATACGCCCAGTGGTTCCAATTAAAATATCGACACCGGTGTCCAGCACTTTACGCTGAACATCATAGCTCTCACCACCGTAGACAATGCCGACCTTTAAACCGGTATGTTTTGCCAATAGTTTCGCATCTTTGGCAATCTGAATGGCAAGCTCACGGGTGGGCGCCATGACAATCGCACGAGGTTGATTCAACTGGCGATTTTCAGGGATCGGTTTTAGTAATAAATGGTTAAAGGTTGCAGTTAGAAAGGCTAAGGTTTTTCCTGTACCTGTTTGTGCCTGACCAGCAATATCCTTTGTTTGAAGTAAGACGGGTAAAGCCAACGCTTGGATGGGTGTGCAATACTCGAAGCCGTTTTCGTTTAGTGCTTTGATAACCTCAGGTTGTAGAGGTAAATCAGCAAATTTCTGTTTTGATAAATGTGTTTCGCTCATAGCGGAAGCATACCAGTTAGGGTTGCAATAAGATACTCAATCGTTTGAAATAGCGACTATATGAAAAAGAAGGCTTGAAAAGCCAAAAGTCCAACCCAATATACAGGTTAAGCCATTAACAAACCAGCGATGGCACTAAAACTGGAGAACATCATGAGCGATAAAATTGTAACCCTGAGCGACGATAGCTTTGAGAACGACGTCATTAATTCAGCACAACCCGTGCTCGTTGATTTTTGGGCTGAGTGGTGTGGTCCTTGTAAAATGATTGCTCCAATTTTAGATGACGTTGCCACAGAGTATGAAGGCAAGTTAACCGTTGCTAAATTAAACGTTGATCAGAACAATGTTTCGCCAGCAAAGTACGGTGTTCGTGGTATTCCAACCCTATTGATGTTCAAAGGTGGTGAGCTTGTCGCGACCAAAGTTGGCGCACTTTCAAAAACTCAATTAAAAGAGTTCATTGACGCTCAAGTCTAAAACTAGCCAAAGTTCTATTCACACTTCCCCCGCGGATTTGTAACATTCAGTGATTCTCGACACATGTTAATGATAAATATGTGTCGAGAGCCGCTAAAATTCTGGACGCCCCGCCCAGTTAGTGCTACTTTAATAATCAGATTTCGTCTAACTAACCCACTTCTTACTGTCCAATCAATTCCAAATATATAACTTAGCTGATTGAGCACAGTCACTATTGTCGCGTAAAAAACAAGACCCACCAAAATGAACTTAACAGAATTAAAAGACACTTCAATTTCAGACCTCGTCTCCTTAGCAGAGAGCATGAAGCTAGAAAACATGGCTCGAGCTCGCAAGCAAGACATTATCTTCTCCATCTTAAAAGCTCATGCCAAAAGCGGCGAAGACATTTTTGGCGGCGGTGTGTTAGAAATATTGCAAGATGGTTTTGGCTTTCTTCGTAGCGCCGACGGCTCTTATCTCGCAGGACCGGACGATATTTATGTTTCCCCTAGCCAAATTCGTCGCTTTAATATGCGTACCGGTGACACCATTTTTGGTAAAATTCGTCCGCCAAAAGAAGGCGAACGTTACTTTGCACTATTAAAAGTTGCAGAAGTTAACTTCGATAGACCAGAAAACTCTCGTAACAAGATCCTATTCGAAAACCTGACACCACTGCATGCAGAAGATCGTTTGCGTATGGAACGTGGTAACGGCTCGACTGAAGACATCACTTCGCGCATCTTGGACTTGTGTTCACCAATTGGTAAAGGCCAGCGTGGTTTGATTGTTGCGCCACCAAAAGCCGGTAAAACGTTGCTTTTACAAAACATGGCACAAAGCATTACTTACAACAATCCTGATGTAGTACTTATGGTATTGCTAATTGATGAGCGTCCTGAAGAAGTAACCGAGATGCAACGCATGGTGAAAGGTGAAGTGATCGCTTCAACCTTCGATGAGCCTGCGAGTCGTCACGTGCAAGTCGCCGAAATGGTAATTGAAAAAGCCAAACGCTTAGTTGAGCACAAAAAAGATGTTGTGATTCTTTTGGACTCGATTACTCGTCTAGCACGTGCTTATAACACGGTTATTCCATCATCAGGCAAAGTCTTAACCGGTGGTGTAGATGCAAACGCACTTCATCGTCCAAAGCGTTTCTTTGGTGCTGCTCGTAATATTGAGCACGGTGGAAGCTTAACCATTATTGCTACCGCACTGGTTGAAACCGGTTCGAAGATGGATGAAGTCATCTACGAAGAGTTCAAAGGTACAGGTAACCAAGAGCTTCACTTATCACGTAAAGCCGCTGAAAAACGCGTATTCCCAGCGATTGACTTTAATCGCTCAGGTACACGCCGCGAAGAGAAGCTGACCACACCTGATGAGCTGCAAAAAATGTGGATTTTACGCAAGATCCTCAACCCTATGGATGAAGTGACCGGCATGGAATTCTTGATTGATAAGCTTGCGATGACCAAGACCAATGACGAGTTCTTTACCGCAATGAAGCGCGCCAAGTCATAAAAAACTGTGTCTGTTGAAACGATAAAAGCCGCATAATTGCGGCTTTTTTTATGCTGAGATTCCACTTTAAATTAAATATTGGCTGACGGATTTCTTCTTAATGTAACGATCCCACCTAACGCCCGAGCCTTACGTATTCAGCGACGCTAGTGCCTGCAGAACCCGTTTGCACTTTTGACGCAACATATCACGTATAACAATGACCGCTGGTGTGACTTGTTCTCGCCCTGGGCACACTAAATACAGTTCAACTTCCTCTCCCCTGTACGCCGGCAAGACTTTCACGACCCGCCGCGCATGCAAGTCACTTGCAAGATCAAGTGCAGACTTAAATACAATGCCACGCCCCGCAAGCGCCCATTTACGGGCGACCTCGCCATCATTGCAGCGTCGATTCCCTGATACACGAATTTTAAGTGATTGACCCTGATGCTCAAACCGCCATAAATCATGGGTTTTTTCACCGACTTGATAAAAAAGGCAATTGTGCTCAGCAAGTTCATGAATTGTTTTCGGGACACCAAAATGTTCAATATATGCCGGCGAGGCGCACAAAACGCGCCTAAACTCGCAAATCTTAAAGGCTACCTGATTAGAATCTTTGGGCGCACCATAACGTAAGGCGATATCCACCTTGTCTTGAAAGAAATCAGAAAGTTGATCGCTTAAGCTTAGGTGAATCGCGAGCTCTGGATAATCATCCATCAATTCATCCAGCCAAGGCAGTAATAAATTCCGACCAAAATCTGATGACGTGGTGATGTTCAAGGTACCGGCAATCTTTCCTTGTTGATCTGCAACCGCTTGCTCCCCTTGTTTCAGTAACACTAGCGCTTGGCGACAGTTCAGCAAGTAACGTTCACCTTCTGCTGTTAAGCGGAGTCGTCGCGTGGAACGAACAAATAAAACAAAACCAAGCTGTTGCTCTAGTCGCTTCAGCGCTGCGCTCGCACTGGCTGGCGTCATGTCGAGTACGGTCGCTGCACTTGAAATGCTTCCGTAATCGGCCACTGCGATGAAGAGCTCTAAGTCATTTAATTGCACATCCACCTCAAAGCGAGCCTCAGTACTCACCAAAGCCAGCCATTATGTTTAGCTATATCTTGAATAATGCACTCTACAAGGAGTTTGCAAAAAGCGTAAGCCTATACCCATAAAAAGGCGGCATTGCCCGCACTTCACAATAAAGCAACAGGGCAAACACAACATCAAAAAAACTGAAAACTGGTAGCAAGCAACTTACAAAATTGTCGCGGCCATTTTTCTGCGCAAATAAGCAATTTGCTGCATATGAGGCAGATCTTTCGGGCAATTGTCTTGGCAGCCTAACAACGTCATACAACCAAATACACCATCTTGATTCCCGATCACATGATAAAAGTCTTCAGCGGTTCGCCCATCTCGACTGTCTAATTCAAAACGCGCGATTTTCATCATGCCCACGGCACCAACAAAAGTTTCACGCATCTGCTTGGTCGCACATGCGGAGACACACACACCACACTCTACACATCGCTCAAGTTCATAAAGCGCTGCAGCTTGCTCCGGCGCCATAGGAGCCTCAATGCTGTGCACGTCAATTTCATGATGATGAGGGTGCAGCCATAACTTTAGTCGCTCAGCGAGCTCACGCATAAACTTCCCAGTATCGACAGAAAGATCGCCAATTAATTCAAAACCAGGTAATGGCATCAGGGTAATGTCACCTTGTTTGAACTTGCTGGTCAAAGTGCGACAGGCCAAGGTTGGCAGGCCATTTATCACCATCGCGCAACTCCCACAAATCCCTGCTCGACAAACAAAGTCAAATTGCAAAGATGGATCTTGCTGCTGACGGATCTGATTTAACGCAATAAATATCGTCATCCCCGGCGTTTCACGCAGCTGGTAGACTTCAGTTCTTGGTTTGTCCCCTTTCTGCTGCGGATCATACCTAAAGATATGAAAGTTCAATAAACGCCCTGAGGCGTTTTCTGGTGACATTGAAGTTGTTTGTTGGTTCATCGGTGCCACCCTACTTTTTCAGGTTTAATTGTTGCTGCGGCTGCAGTCGGTCGACCAGCCTTTCATTGTCAGGCATAAGCTCCTCTGGGAGTTCAAATGCCATTAGCGCTTGCTGCTTCTGTTGACGCGTTGCTGTTTTTGGTAAGGCTGCCAAAATGGCTGTGATTTGCTGCTCACGGGCCTCGGTATCAGGATGAGCAATCGCATTATCAATCCCATAACCACGGTAGCCCGGGGGTAACTCCATCGCCATCACATCTAACGCTTCATAATTCAGCTGAGGTTCCAAGGCATTTTCATCAGGCCAAGTCGCCAACGTACGGTTCAACCACTCCTTATCGTTTCGTTGGGGATAATCCTCTCGGGCGTGTGCGCCACGGCTTTCGGTACGGGCCGCCGCGCCACATGCCACCGTAAGCGCGACTTTTAACATCCGCTTCACCCTTAGCGCTTCAACTAATTCTGGATTTGCATGACGCTTTTTGCATTGCAAGCCCAGTTGCTGTGAACGCTTTAATAAAGCCTGTAATGCTGCAACAGCCTGTTGTAATTCCGGGCCATTTCTAAATATACCTACGCGCTCCATCATAACCTGCTGCATTTCTAGCTTTAATTGAAACGCGCTCTCTTTCCCTAGGCTCGTGAGCAATCCATCGATTTCAGCATTAACTGCATTCAACGCGCCATCCACTATCTCAGTGTTTATTTCTAAACTATTGTGCTGACAAAATTCGGCAACGTACTTACCAATAATCATGCCGCCGACAACCGTTTCAGCAAGTGAATTGCCGCCAAGTCGGTTGAAGCCATGCATATCCCAACATGCGGCCTCTCCTACACTAAACAACCCCTTCAGTTGAGGGCTTTCACCGGTATGATCGGTCCGAATTCCCCCCATTGAATAGTGTTGGGTTGGTCGAACCGGGATCCACTCTTTAACGGGATCAATCCCAAGGAAGTTTTCACAGATCTCTTTCACTTCCCTTAAGTTTGTATCGATATGCTTTTTGCCTAGCAACGTTATGTCGAGCCACAGGTGGTTACCATATGGACTCTCGACCCCTTTGCCTTTACGCATATGCTCCGTCATTCGTCGTGAGACAACATCACGGGAGGCGAGTTCTTTTTTCTCCGGTTCATAATCAGGCATGAACCGGTAACCGTCTTTATCTCGCAATAAGCCGCCATCGCCTCGACACCCCTCGGTGGTCAAAATCCCCACAGGCACGATCGCTGTTGGGTGAAACTGTACAGCCTCCATATTACCCAACGCCGCAACGCCGGTTTCAAGTGCCAACGCTTGCCCAATCCCTTCACAAATAATGGCGTTTGTAGAGACCTCGTAAATACGACCATAGCCCCCCGTCGCAATCGTTGTAGCTTTGGCAACATAAGCCCGCAGCTCTCCGGTCACTAAACAGCGGGCAATCACCCCATGACAACGCTTTCCATCATGAATAAGTCGCAGTGCTTCCATACGCTCATGCACCGGAATGTCCATCGAAATCGCTTTATTGTCGACCGCATACAACAGCGAATGCCCAGTACCGTCAGCGGTATAACAAGTTCGCCACTTTTTGGTCCCACCAAAATCTCGCGCGTTGATGAGTCCGTGGGCGGCTTCGGCCTCTTCTATTGTTACTTTTTCGGCATTCACAATCACGTCCCGCGGACCCGCGGTCACGCGAGTCCAAGGAACTCCCCAGTTCGCAAGCTCGCGTACCGCCTTTGGTGCACAATGGGCAAACATACGCGCGACTTTCTGATCACATCCCCAATCAGAGCCTTTCACTGTATCTTGAAAGTGCACATCCTCATCATCGCCCATTCCTTTGGCTGTATTGCCAAGACTCGCCTGCATACCCCCTTGCGCTGCAGCAGAGTGGGAACGCTTAGCAGGGATCAACGACAACACTAGCGTATCTAAACCTTGCTCCTTTGAGGCAATGGCCACTCTTAAACCTGCTAGCCCAGCGCCGACCACTAACGAATCGGTATAGATGAGTTTCACATGCGCTCCTTAATCTAAATATTTAAATGCATTAACTTGCATGGGGCATAAATGCGACGAGTGATGCAAGGCCAACCAATATAAATATGGCACTGGCAATACTTTTGGCTTTTCGCAATTGAATTCGTGTCATGTCATCACCAGCAAGCCCCCACTTTAAGACGACTCGATAAATACCAACAGCCGCGTGCAACTCGACCGCCAATAAAAGAGGCACGTAAAGCAACCATCCGCCTTGATTCCATATTCGATCGGCTGAACCATACGGGCCTATCGTTTCAGGAGCGGCGCCCACCAGCCATAAATGAACCGGCGCTGCGAGCAGAACAATCACACCGGTTATTGCTTGCCAGCGCCATAATTTTGTATCTTCATGGGGGATCACATGCATTTGTTTATTGAGCGCTCGCTGCTGCTTTAAAGTTAAAGGCAACTTATGCAAAGCAACCAGGACATGGAGTAAAATCAACACGCCGATAAGAACCGCCATCACGGTCACAACCCAAGGGTAACCATGACCATCGGCACTCAAGAAACTCAACTCCATAGTTTTGGCAACCCACTGCATCGCTTCCGCGCCAAGCAAGATCGATGCAACCAAACACAGGTGTACCCACAGGAAAATTGCCAGCAAAATCCCAGATATACTTTGAGTTAAGTCCAGCAAGCCACTCCATTTAACACGGTGCGTTTTTCGATTCATTCATGCTTCCTTGTTTCCATCAAAGCAAAAGCTTGTGTCGGACATGAGCACATGTCCTACATTGAACATATGACGACTAAAGAAAATTTGCCTTTGCTAGTCCACTGTAACAGCCCGTGGCCGTGACCAACATTCGACGAATGCCGAAGCGATAGCTTGCAGCACAGGTTAAAATCCAAGGTTTCCCACCAGCAACCCAAGTACACTGCCAGAGCAAACCTTCAACGATTAAATTTTAGAAATATATGGAGAAACCTGTGATGGTAAATCAAGCCCGATAACGACATACGCAAGTAAGCTCGCGCATCCAAGTAAAATTAAGTAAATAATCAGTAGTTTAATTACTTTTCGTAAAACGCTGCGATTGCTCACTAGCCCCCATTTCACAGCGACTCGGTATAAGCCAATCAAGCCATGAATGACGACGGCTGGTAACAACAAAGCATAGAGTAACCAAAAGTTATCTTGCACCACTCGAGCGGCTGATAAATTAGGGCCTATCTCGGGATGTAGGATCATGGTAAACAGATGGGCAGGCACCAAGAAAAATAGAATAAAACCCGTTGCCAATTGCCAAAACCAAGCTTGGGTATCTTTATGCTTAACACACACAAGATGCCCCCTTAATGCCCGCCATTGTCCCAACTGCGATGGAAATCGACGCAGAGCCATCGCAGCGTGCAACACCACAATGAGTAGCATAAACACAGAAAAGATTTGGGTAAATGCGCTAACCCCACGGCCATCATCAGTAAACAAACCGCCCTCGAGGATTTGCACTAAATGAAAGAAGACTTCTTTCCCCAAAAGAATGCTGGACTCAAAATGCAGGTGAAAAACCAAAAAGCTTGCCAACATTAAACCGGTCGCACTTTGCAATTTATCCGCTCTTGCTGACCATGGGTGACCCGTTAATTGATAAGAAAATATTCGAGGAATGAGTGTTCGAGCAGTCATAAGGTTTACGGTTTACCTTCGGGTCAACTTAGCTTGGTAATAACCAGAGTATCAAGGAAACACAACAAACATCTTACTGGCAACCATTTATGCGACAAGCATCACCATTGACTGCACGCGCCTGCTGCAAAGATCACAAAAACGACCCGGAAATTTTGAATTGGTAAAACCAATTACCCATAAATATCAGTGTATTAGCCAACAAGTACATCGAGGCCTCCGTTCATACAGTGGCTTGAGAACGTGAATACTAGCAAACGCCTTGGTGAGTCCAAACGCTATAAATACTTGGCGCTCAAGCTTGATATTACACTGCAGTTTTTAACAGACTCGGTATAATGGCGCGTCAATTTTTAATAAGTAGAGAATTCCCGATGCCTTGGATCCAATTACGAATCAGTACCAGCAATGAACATGCAGAGTTAATTGGCGATCTGCTGATGGAACAAGGTGCTGTATCAATCACTTTGGAAGACGGTAAAGATACGCCTATCTTTGAGCCTAAACTTGGTGAAACTCCCCTCTGGAAAGATACGGTTGTCATTGCATTATTTGATGCGGAAACCGATCTGACACCAACGGTTGAATTCCTCCAGTCGATGCCTATTTTGGGGCAAGACATGAAATACAAAATCGAACAAATTGAAGATAAAGATTGGGTTCGCGAATGGATGGACAACTTCCACCCTATTCAATTTGGAAAAAGGCTTTGGATTTGCCCTAGCTGGCGAGATATTCCAGATCCAGAAGCCGTCAACGTTATCCTCGACCCTGGGCTTGCATTTGGTACCGGTACTCACCCCACAACCGCTTTATGTTTAGAGTGGCTTGATGCCCTAGATTTAACCGATAAACAAGTCATCGACTTCGGCTGTGGTTCAGGCATTCTTGCCGTCGCAGCACTCAAATTGGGCGCAGGGCAAGTCACAGGGATAGATATTGACTACCAAGCGATTGAAGCCTCTAAAGCCAATGCCGAGCGCAACCAAGTTGCAGATAAACTCGCCCTTTACTTGCCAGAAGATCAACCGCAAAACCTTCAAGCAGAAATCTTGGTCGCTAATATTCTAGCGGGCCCACTTCGCGAATTAGCCCCTTTGATCGCCGAACGTGTTCAATCCGGAGGCAAGCTTGCACTGAGTGGTCTTCTTAAAGAACAAGCTGAAGAACTTTCAAGCCATTACAGCCAATGGTTTGTTATGGATGAACCCGCTCACAAAGACGATTGGAGTCGCTTGACAGGCGTACGTAAATCAAGCTAGCCGTTAGTCTATCCGGCACGGTTACTGACTTCTCAGCACTTAAAAGTCAAGAAAAAAAGTTGCATTTAGGTCATTTATTGACCTTTTCAGCGGCGCAAAAAAGGCGTACTATAGCGCCCCTTTGAAGCGAAACGTGAAACCTAAAATGCAAATTGGCCCCTATCAACTGACCAATCAGCTGATCGTGGCACCAATGGCAGGTGTCACTGATCAAGCCTTCAGAAACCTCTGTTTACAGCATGGCGCAGCCATGGCCGTTTCTGAAATGCTTTCGTCGAACCCAGATGTCTGGGACACCGATAAAAGCCGCCAAAGAATGTTACATTCTGGCGAACAGGGCTTACGCTCGGTACAAATTGCCGGAGCCGATCCAGAGTTAATAGCACGAGCTGCTCAGTTCAATGTTGAACAAGGTGCTCAGATTATTGACATCAATATGGGTTGTCCCGCCAAAAAGGTGAATAAGAAATTAGCAGGTTCAGCACTGTTGCAAGATCCCGAGTTAGTAAGAAAGATTTTACAAACCGTGATTGCCGCAGTTGAAGTACCTGTCACGTTGAAGATTCGCACGGGATGGGTCCCAGAACAAAGGAATGGTGTTCAAATCGCCCAAATTGCGGAAAATTGTGGGATTGCCGCACTCGCGGTTCATGGTAGAACCAGGCAGTGCATGTACAAAGGCGAAGCCGAGTACGACACAATTAAAGCGATTAAAAGTAATGTCTCGATTCCTGTAATCGCTAACGGAGATATCGACAGTCCAGAGAAAGCACAATATGTGCTTGATTACACTGGTGCCGATGCTTTGATGATAGGACGGGGTGCTCAAGGAAGGCCTTGGATATTTAGAGAAATACAGCATTATCTGGAGACAGGCAACACACTAGCACCAGTCGATATACAGACGAAGCGCCAAGTGATGTTAGACCACCTCACGCAATTATATGCTTTGTATGGCGAATATAAGGGAGTCCGCTTCGCTAGAAAGCACGTGGGATGGTATCTCGACCAGGAAGCGCAGCGCTCTTTCCGTGCTGGCTTCAATCAGCTGGAAACCGTTGCAGAACAACGTTCCACTTTAGAACGTTATTTTGATGAATTAGTAAAAAATTAATTAAGAGCAGAATACGAATGTTTGATCAGACAACTAACTCAGAAGTTCACCAACTAACTGTTGGCAAAATCGAAACCGCAAATGGCACTATTAAGCCTCAGCTTTTACGTGATTCAGTGAAGCGCGCTGTCACTAACTTCTTCTCTCAGTTGGACGGTCAAGAAGCCTCTGAAGTATACGAAATGGTTCTATGTGAAGTTGAAAGACCACTACTAGACATCATCATGCAGCACACTCGTGGTAACCAAACACGCGCTGCAAACATGCTAGGCATTAACCGTGGCACTCTTCGTAAGAAGCTTAAAAAATACGGCATGAACTAAGACTATTTGTCTTAATGATTGATTTCAAAGGGCTAGTCAGTAATGACTGGCCCTTTTTGCTTTTTAAAACCCACACATGACCCCACACTTAGTGTTCTGCTTGCATTAGTATGAATAGCCACTGATTTACTAGACTCTTTTTCGTTAGATAAACTATCACAAACACGATTTATTCATCATGGGCATAAAAACGCCAAATCTTAGCTTCCAAGCAATATGAGCAGACTTATGATCATGTCTGAGAGAATTTGTGCGGTTCCGAGCATCGATATATTGGACATCGATGTCGATTCGATTGCCGCATCGATAGCTCTTTTGATCAAGGCTGCCCAAGGCGAGAAATCAGATAAACCTACGCCGCATTCGATTGATGTGTCTAAGCCCCATGAAATAACGGCTTTGTTATAGATTCTATCGATTATTGCTATCGCCGAAGAGGTATTGCAAGTTACTGATGAATTGGCTAATTTAAGCCAATATTTCGCAAATTCATATCTAACTGAGTATCACTAAAACCTATGAATAAAGTTACTCAAACCCTCATCACCACATCTGCTATTGTGCTTGGTTGGCTTTTTTCTGTCAGCGTATCTGCCGATTCAGCACGCTGGCCAGCACTGCCGGAACCGGTCAGTAATAATGCCGTAGCCAAAGTGAAGGTCAATGGTCGTGACATACTGTTAAGCTTCTTGGGCCTTGGGGCTGGCAAGGGCTATGAAGATATTCACAATAAGGCGTGGAAGCTTGAATTAGATAAAGTGAATAGCCAATGGCAAGCGATTGAGCCCGTTCCCCATGCGAACCCTATCGCCGGACGTTTGGCTGCAATTGCAGTGGGTATTGACGATCAGGCCTATGTTTTTGGTGGCTTTACCGTCGATAAAAAGCATCATGAGGTTTCGACCCAAGACAACTATCGTTACGATGTCCGCGCAAATAGTTATGGCCGCATTGCTGATATGCCTGTGGCGGTCGATGATGTCGCCCTCGTCACTTACCAAAATCGTTATATCTACCTTTTAGGCGGCTGGCACCAACACGGCAACGTCAACTTAGTGCAGGTCTATGACACCCTAAACAATACTTGGTCACAAGCAACGCCGATCCCCGCACCAGCAGTTTTTGGACAAGCGGCTGGAATTGTCGATAACCAGTTAGTGCTGTGCGATGGCGTAACCGTCACGCCCATGCTGAAACAAGCTCGTACTTTTACGGCTTCTCCTGTTTGTTTATTTGGTAAAATTCGTCGCGACAATCATCTACGCATCGATTGGCAGCTTATTCCCCATTATTCTGTCGCCACCAAACAACAGGGCACAACGGCTCAACAAGCCGTGGCACACTACCGCATGGCCGCGACAGGCGCTGCTCGTCAGCATCAAATCATCTTTTTAGGGGGAAGTGACAATCCGTACAACTATGATGGCATTGGATATAATAATTTGCCGAGCCAAGCGTCGAACAGGTTGTATCGCTTTGATTTACGTCGCCAACAATGGCTTGCGCCGCAACAAATAACCACTGGAAGTATGGATCACCGGGGATTAATACTGTATCACGGCATGCTGCTCACCGTGGGAGGCATGGTCAATCCACAACAAGTGACAAACCAAGTGCTAGCAACTCCCCTACCTCGAGGACGTTAACAACAGCAATAGCTTTAAGTATTTAACGCCAATAAAAAAGCCAAGCGGTAGGAAAACCGTTTGGCTTTTTTGTTTCGCATCGACTCATTTGGCATCAAGTCAGTTCAGCCCTCGCACTGCCAAGTATTACACCGATGGCTAGTGCCTATGCCGCCAATAACAAGTAACCACCAATAGCAGCAATACCCGCACCCGATGCGCGAACCAGCTTATGCTGAGCACTAATTTTTTGCATCATAAACCCAAGCATAACGCCACCTAAATGAATGACTGCGGTACCGGTCATAAACCCTATGGCATATAAAATCGGGCTCGCCAACGCTGGCATTTCAACACCATGGGCATGGCCGTGGAATATCGCAAACACCCCCACAAAAGCCATTGCAAATAACAAAGGAAGCTTTTTGTCAAAAGCAACCGCTAAACCCAATAGCAACACAGATAGTGCAATACCGGTTTCGACAAAGGGGACATGAACTTCAGTGAGCCCCAACACACCGCCAAACAGCATAAATGCAATAAATGCAGCGGGTACGGTCCAAATCGCTTTTCCACCAAGTTGCGTACTTAAAATGCCAACACTTAACATGGCGAGCAAATGATCAAAGCCCAACACGGGATGGTTAAAGCCCGTCAGAAAGCCACCACCACCTTCAAAGCTATGCGCAAAGGCAGGGGTAGAAAATAGAAGTGCTGCAGCGAGCAGGCTTAAAATTCGCAACATAGTATCTCTCGGGTTATAAAATGCAAAAATGGCATTGTAATCGGTTCGTGCATTCAATCCTGTGATTTACTTCGCCCCTTTTTCATCAAAAGCGAAATGAAGAAAAGTTAATCTTCCCCAGGGTTCGGATTAGCATGATAAGAAGTGACGGAGTTCGGTGATATGTTGAATACTCACTTGGGGTAACATCGGGTGTTTATTGTTAGCCATCCAATCGGCTTCGGGCTGATCTCGGCCATAGCCAGGGCTTAACCACGTAGCTTGGCAACCCGCTAAGCGCGCACCCGCAACATCTGACCCTAAGCTATCACCAATGTGCATCACTTGATTTAAATTGATTTGTAAGTGCTGACTTGCCTCAACAAACATATCAGCATAGGGTTTCATTCGAAGGCCATTACCCGCGCGCAGCACCAACTCAAGCGCAGGCGTCAAACCAATACGCTCTGCTTCCACATTGCCATTGGTGACACCAATCAAGCGATAGCGCTGCCCAAGCTCTGCAAGCAACGTGAGCACGGAGGTTTCAACGGTAAAATTGCTACGGTGAAAATAAAAACAATCAAAAGCATCTTTTGCCGCGGAAAAGGCCTTATTTCCTAATCCGAGGTGTTTGAACCCTTGGGTCAATACCTCTAGCCTTGCTGCGCTCGGATCATGCGCTAATTTGGGGTTTCGCTGCAATACCTTTAATTTCTGCGCTCGCCAATCTTGTCGCTGCCAAGAAACTGTTTGCGGATGTTGTTGGTGCACATGCTGCAGTAGTTCGCGTTCAGCAATCGCAATTGCTGGCCGGTTATCGTAAAGCGTATCGTCTAAATCAAAACTCAACACCTGAAAAGGCGCTGGACGGACGTATATTTGCATAGGAGATCCTTTTAATCTTTTGATTTTTTCGCGCGAGGATGAGCACCATCGTACACCTGAGCAAGGTGTTGAAAATCTAAGCTGGTGTATATCTGTGTCGTCGATAAATTTGCGTGACCCAGCAGCTCTTGCACTGCCCGCAAATCACCACTCGATTCCAACATGTGGGTTGCAAAGGAGTGTCGAAGCTTGTGTGGGTGTACGGGTACCGATAACGCTTGCTCATTCCCCCACTTTTTCAATCTCGCTTGAATGCTGCGGTGCGACAAGCGCTTACCTTGCTGACTTAAAAACAAAGCATCATCTGGACAGGCTTGGTAGTTTCTAAGCGATAGCCAATGCTGTACCGCGCTCATTGCCACCTCCCCGATAGGCACAATTCGCTGTTTGCTTCCTTTGCCCATCACCTTGACGAGTTTGCCATCGAAATTGATATCTGCAATATCCAGTGCTGCAAGCTCTGCTAAGCGCAAACCACTAGAATAGAACAACTCCATCATCGCTTTATCACGCGCAGCAAGCGGGTCACTCACATCAATTTCGAGTAAATGCCCCACAGCATCTAAGTCCATATTTTTGGGTAATGGCTTGTTTTGTTTTGGGGCACTCAGGGTCTTTGCAGGGTTTTGCTCAATATGGTTATGCAGCAGCAAATACTCACCAAATTGTTTTATTGCAGACAAACTGAGGGCTAATGAGCGCGCACTTAAACCCTGGCGATGCAATCGAGCGATGAATTGCTGAAGGTGCTCACGTGTTACTTGTTGCCAACAGTGTAACGACAATTGTTCGTCTAGAAATAGAGCTGCCCGATTTAATTCAAATAGATAATTGCGCACGGTATGGGCAGCAAGTTGACGCTCGGCAGAAAGATAACGTTCGAATCGCGATAACCAAGGACTTTCCACTAAGCGCATGATCACTCCTTGGTTTTAGAATACAGATTTGAGCCCAATACAGTTTATAGCTGAGGCAAGAGGTGCTCAAGTAAACGGCGTAGCTGGTCGAGTAACAGATGATCCATTTCAGGGTGGAAATGCGCGGCATCTGGGCTGGCGATAGCAAAAATGACTTTATTATCTAAATTCGATAATTTCGTTAAGGCGACCGAGCCAACCTCACTGCCAAATAAGCGCTGAGACTCTTTTTGCGTAAGGCGACCAAAATAATGCTCCTGAACAAATCGTTGCTGCCAGATCGACGATAATTCGTTATCAATATCATGGGCAGTAATCAAGCGCACGTGGCTGAAATTAAACTGCTTCTTTAAATCGGTGCTTAACACATCTCGCAACTCTGCAAGTGTTTTGCATTCGAGCAGTTTGAACGATAGCTCGGTATTGAACATATAAATCTGCTCATTGCGATAAGCCGCGCCCATCAGCGCCGTGATCTCTTCTTCAAGCTGCTGAACTCGACTGCGTAATTGCTCTTGGCGCTTTTCCACAAGTGAAACCGTGCCACGCTCCGGATGCGGTAACCGCATGGCAAGCACAAGCTCTGGGTAACGACAAAAAAACTCTGGGTTATCGAGCAAGTATTCCCGAATAATCAACTCATCAAATGGGGCTTCTACGCGAGATTTTGTAGCGTCATTCATATTTGGATCTGTCCATCGTATACATGTTCAGCAGGTCCCGTCATCCATAGCGGTTTGCCTTCGCCTTGCCACTCAATACTCAGGCTACCACCAGGTAGCTCAACTTTCACGTGTTTCGCCAGCTTTCCTTGAATATGGCCAACGACCATTGCTGCACATGCACCGCTGCCGCATGCAAGAGTTTCTGCTGCGCCACGCTCATATACTCTCAGTTTGACATGGTGAGCATCTAGTACCTGCATAAACCCAACATTCACCCCTTTAGGGAAGCGTTCATGGTTAGTCAATAATGCACCCAATGTGTCAACGTCGGTGTTATCAACGTCATCCACTTCAATGACGCAGTGGGGATTCCCCATAGAAGCGGCACCACAAAGGAAGGTTTGCTGCTCTGTAGGCAAGAGATAGGTTTTTTCAATGCGCTTGGCTTTAAATGGGATTTTATTGGGCTCAAGGATCGGCACGCCCATGTTCACAGTAACGTTGCCATCGCGCTCGAGACGTAACGTCATTTTGCCTTTAGAAGTACTCACTTTAATTTTATGCTTGTTCACCAAGCCTTTTTGCCGCACAAACCGAGCAAAGCAACGCGCGCCATTGCCGCACTGCTCGACTTCACTCCCATCTGCATTGAAAATACGATAATGGAAATCTAAATCTGGGTCATAGGGCGGCTCAACCAACAGCAACTGGTCAAATCCGACGCCAAAATTGCGATCAGATAACTTACGAATTTGCTCCGGCGAAAAGAACACATTCTGTGTGACGCCGTCGACCACCATGAAATCGTTCCCTAATCCATGCATTTTGGTGAATTGGATTAACACAGCTTCCCTATTTACTCAGTCATACCCAGGTATAAGAGCGATCAAAAGCCCCGCGGTTTTACGGGACTCACTCACTGGGTAAAATTAAAATTATTTCACTAGTTTACGGCAGGAGGTGTTCACCTTGCCAGAGTTGTGTGCGTTTTTCTCTTTCGCGGATCAAGAAATGCTGCGCACCATCAACCATCACTTCCGCAGGTTTAGGACGGCTATTGTAGTTTGACGCCATAACAAAGCCGTAGGCTCCAGAGGACCGAACAGCCAGCAAATCACCACTTTCAATACAGAGTTCTCGATTTTTGCCAAGGAAATCGCCAGTTTCGCACACAGGGCCAACAATATCGTAGCATTGGCTTTCCCCTGCTTTTTTGTTCACCGGGACAATATTTTGCCAAGCGCTATATAAGGCGGGGCGAATAAGATCGTTCATCGCGCCATCTACAATCGCAAATCGTTTATCTGTATTTTCTTTTAAAGCCAAGACTTGCGTGACAAAAATACCAGCATTGGCAGCAATTGCGCGCCCTGGTTCAAAGATAAGTTTGAGGTCTCTACCGCCAAGGCGTTCTAACAGTGCAGCGGCATAAACATCTGGGTGAGGCGGTGTTTCTTCTTCATAGGTCACGCCTAAGCCACCACCAACATCGAGATGACGAATATCAATTCCCTGAGCCGCGAGGCGATCGATAAGGGCGAGCATTCTATCCATCGCGTCAAGAAAGGGCTGCATCTCGGTCAATTGTGAGCCAATATGGCAATCAACACCTTTGACAGCCAAGTTGGGGAGTGCTTGCACCCGCGCAAAGGCCCGCTCAGCTTCCTCCATAGAGATCCCGAATTTGTTTTCTTTTAACCCCGTAGAAATATACGGATGCGTTCCGGCATCAACATCTGGGTTAATTCGCAGCGAAACCGGAGCAACTTGCCCCAGTTCTCCGGCCACATCATTCAGCACTTCAAGCTCTGCTGCCGACTCGACATTAAAGCAGTAAATGCCCAACTCAATCGCTTCAGCCATCTCTTGGCGTGTTTTCCCTACACCCGAGAAAACCACTTTACTTGGATCGCCACCCGCTTCAATCACACGGGCGAGCTCGCCACCAGAAACAATATCAAAGCCACTGCCTAAGCGCGCTAATACGTTCAGTACAGCAATGTTTGAATTAGCCTTGACCGCATAACAAATCAAATGCGGATGATTTGCCACAGCATTATTAAATGCGTGCCAATGACGTTCTAACGTTGCTCTTGAATACACATAGAGTGGCGTACCGTATTGCTCAGCAAGTTGCTGAACGTTACATGTTTCTGCGCAAAGCGCATCATCTTGGTAGAGAAAGTAGTCCAAATTAAGATTCCTTGCCTGTTGCAGTGGTTTGTTGTTGATTGTCTTGCGCCGGTGGCGTCTTATACAGCGGCCCTTTTTGACCACATGCAGATATGAATAGGCTAGCAAGCAACAACAATAAAAACAGTCTCAAATTTCTCAACATCAATCTATCCAGTTTGATTCAGATTTATACACAAGGAATAAGCGGCTTCTACGAGACTTATTTCTTCAGTTTTTCATACGAACAAGACCTATCATGACATTGTCTAACGCTGCATGGAAGCAGCTTGTCATCTCGCTTTTGCCGCAAGCTTGTGTATATAATCGCATCCATCAATACGAAAGCAAAGGACAGATATAAATGGCCATGACAGATACAGAATTTCATCACTTAGCTGATGAAATGTTTCAAGCCATAGAAAATGCAATCGAAAGTGCCATCGATGATCAAGATGCTGACGTGGATATCGATGCAAGTGGCAATGTCTTGCAACTAGAATTTGAAGACAGCTCAAAAATAGTCATTAATAAGCAAGAGCCGTTACATCAAATCTGGGTTGCAACACGATTTGGCGGATATCATTTTGGTTATGAGGGCGAACGTTGGATTGATGATAGAAATGGCCATGAATTTATGCCATTTATTATTGACTCAATTGACAAGCAAAGTGGCATTAAGCTCGACTTATAAATTAAGACTCAAATAAAAGCCCTTACAAATAGAGTAAGGGCTTTTTTATGCCTGTATCGGAATCATAAGTAACTCGAGCAGAGCAACTTAAAATTCAATTTCAAGCTCATCAAGCTCGATACCAAAGGGCACTGCTTTTATTTTCCCTTCAACAGTCAATAGCTTAAAGAACTGCGGCAAATTAAATTTACCATTTAATTGCTCTGGTTGGTCAAACGCGTAGTGATGGCTCACCTTCGTGACTAAAGCTTCGATGTTGATATCTTCCTGAGTATAGAAATTCAGCTCATTGTCTTCGTTAAGCACAAACACTTCCATACGATTCCCTTGAGGATGTAGGAAATATTGGATGGCACCCGATGCGGCAAAGTCTTGGATGACCAATGGAATATCTTGATCCTGATATTCTGTCGAAAGCACTTGCTCCGAGATAGGTGGACACTGTTGTGACAAACTGGGTTCTTGCACTTGTGAACTGGCCATATCTTCGTATGCAAGCCCGCTATTATTGAAAAATATCCCAAACTTTTTCTCACCCAACTGTAGCGGTTGCACTAAGGTACTCGCTGGATTTGTTTTATGGCATAAGCGCGATACTTTTCTAAAGAATTTACTGACAACATTCTCAAGCTGATATTTTAACTTCTCCGAACAACTAATGACTTCGATCAAGGTCGTATCTTCACTTGAACGTCGTAAACCCGGCGTAATAAATGCGGCGGCTTTTAATAAAGCTTCTTCGCCCTCAAAGTGATGACAGTGCCACTCCCCCCAACTATTGAGACAAATAGCATCGACACTTCCTAATAAATTCTGCTGTTTTCGACCCAGAGACAAGACATTTGAGTTCATTCGATCGATCAAGAACTCTTGCCCACGCCAAGTTTGTGTCGGATCTTGTTCAAGGTTAACCAACATAATCAATTTACGAATATGCCAAGGCTGGCACAAATCCCGCTTAGATACCTTGGCTTTGTCCGTATCAATATAATCTAATAAGCTTTTCGCAGCTTCATTCAAACGATTAGACTTGCCTTGGGGCTGGCCATATTCATGCCACTGGGTTTCAGGCGTTGCAACACCATTTAAACAGGCCCACATAATGGTGGCAATTGGGCTTTTTGCCACGTAAATGGCCGACTCGCCCATAAAGTATTGCCGCTCTGGGCGCTGCCGATACAGGTAGAACTCTTGATTAGTGCGACTATGTACAATCGTGAGGTTTTCTTCGGCAATCGAGTGACTCCATAAGCGATTCAACTGCTGAATTTGGTCTTTATCGTCACTAAAATATGTATGTAATTTACGAGTAAGTAGGCCTAACTCATCAACACGAAGCCCTTCACGTAACCCTTGTTTAGACGCAAACTGTAATAATGTTTGATAACTTGCAAGCATCAATTCATTCAACTGACCGTTAAACCATTGCAAATTCCCACTATGCCAATTTTCACAATTGTCTAAGGTTTCAATGAGACTATCTGGCCATTCCCATTGGCTCACCAGTTTTGTCATTTGTCCATAACGCCAATCTTTCGGTTGCGTTTCATCTGATAACTTAATACCGCACTTCAAATAGAAACAACGTCGAACCAACTCTAAGCGTCGAGAGTCTCCTTTGCCAATCAGGTAATGCTCAATTTTTTCAAATAATAAATAGTACGCATCATTGGTGGCAGAAAAGTCTTCAGAAAGCGTCTTATTCCAAACCGTTTCACACAGAAGTTGCGTATTGGGATATTCACTGGCGTATGCTTCAAGTAACAATACCTTCAACAGCGCTTTATGAGGGGTTTCAAGCCCTTTATAGAGTTGCCACAGGGATGCACCAAAATATTCACTTGCAGGTAGCTGACTCACTTCCCCCAAATTCAAAAAAGGACATTTAGATTTGACTTCAGGCCACCATGCCAAAGTTTTGCCCGCCAGTTTTACATGCGTCCGGTAAAATTCTTCCAGCAATAGCCAATGTTGGGCGCTACCACTGTGTTCGTGCGCCATTTCCATTTTGCCTTCGCAGCGGTGAGGGTGACCATCAATAAATTGCCGCGGGTGGATCATGTAGAAGTTAACTTCTAATTCGAATACAGCAAACCATTCCGTCAGCTTTTGCGCTTTTTGATTGAGTAAAAATATATCTTCGCAACACAGGCTGGTGTCATGCACCAACCAAACATCAATGTCACTCTTATGGCTCTGGCCAAAACTACCGGCACTTCCCATGGCATAAATACCATCAAAACTTTCTTGATCGCTTTCCGCAACATTCGCGAGCGGCAGCTTAAAATATTCGCACGCTGCAATGATTTGCTCTGTTAATGCAAACTGACGAATACCCCGTGCTGTAAGTTGACCGTTATATCCAGGAAAATGCACATCATGGATGTGGAATAGAAAAGGGATAAGGTTATAGAGATGTCGTTGCTCAAGCGTCAGCCCTGCTTGTGCTCGCGCCGTCCGAACTTGATTCAGCCGCTGCGATACTTTGATAAATTGGCAGGGCTTAATCATTCGTATCAATTCTCCTAGCGCCAGGCGACTATAATTATAGGATTAGCAAAATTCGTATTACTTTCGAGTTACCTTCCCTATTCTAGCTGACATTGAAATGAGATCAAGATCACAATTCAATTCATTTTATCCCTGTACACACTTCAAAGAATCCATAAGGCATTCTTACATCTATGGTTTGGCAATGTTAGCATTGTCGCAAATAACATGAGCCTCACATGGATTATCAACGCATGTCACAAAACATCATTCGTATCGCAACCCGTAAAAGCCCACTTGCAATGTGGCAAGCTGAGTTTGTTAAAGCTGAACTCGAACGCATTCACCCAGATCTTACCGTTGAGCTTTTACCAATGAGCACTAAAGGGGATGTCATTCTCGATACACCACTTGCTAAAGTTGGAGGTAAAGGGCTGTTTGTGAAAGAGCTTGAAGTCGCCATGCTAGAAGACAGAGCGGATATAGCTGTACATTCCATGAAAGACGTACCTGTAGATTTTCCTGAGGGGTTAGGTTTAGAAGTCATTTGTGAGCGTGAAGATCCACGCGATGCTTTTGTTTCAAATACCTATAAGTCGATTGATGAGTTGCCACAAGGTGCTGTCGTTGGTACCTCAAGTTTGCGTCGTCAATGTCAACTACGCGCCCGTCGCCCAGATCTTGTCATTAAAGATCTGCGAGGCAATGTTGGCACGCGACTCGGCAAACTAGATGCTGGGGATTATGACGCGATTATCCTAGCGGCGGCGGGCTTAATCCGCTTAGAACTAGAACAACGCATCGCAAGCTTTATTTCAGCAGAAGAATCACTACCTGCAAATGGTCAAGGCGCGGTTGGCATTGAGTGCCGTACTAATGACGAGCGAGTAAAAGCACTTCTTGCGCCACTTGAGCATAAAGAAACACGTCATCGTGTATTAGCAGAGCGCGCCATGAATACACGTCTTGAAGGCGGTTGCCAAGTACCGATTGGTGCCTATGCCGAAATCACTGGAGAAACCTTATCTTTACGTGGTCTAGTGGGTAACCCAGACGGAAGTCATATTATTGAGTCAAACATCTCTGGTGCGACACAAGATGCAGAGAAGCTCGGCGTCACACTGGCTGAAGATCTACTTAGTAAAGGTGCAAAAGCCATTCTTGACGCGGTTTATGTCAAAGCTTAAGCCACAGCCATGAAAGTGCTACTGACGCGTCCGGAAGGGCGCAACCATCAACTCGCAGCAGCACTAGAGCACAGAGGTGTGCCTTATTTAGTCACACCTTTGCTCGACATCAATTTATATTCAGAGCCCTTTGACCAGTCCCTCATTGATCAAGCTGACATCATCATTTTTATTAGCACCAATGCTGTCCGTTATGCTTTTGAACAGCGCCCTCATCAATGGCCTTCAGCAGCCAAGTACATCGCGGTAGGTCAAGCCACACAAGTTGCCCTCGATGCCAGAGGCATTACATCCATTGCCGCACCGAGCGACAACCAAAAAACCGAAGGTCTCCTGAGCCTGCCTGTACTTAAAACACCAAGAAATAAAAACATCGTTATTATTCGTGGTGTCGGCGGACGTGAATGTTTAGCACAATCACTTTCTCAGCAGGGGGCCAACATGAATTATTGGCAAGTTTATCAACGCTCATGTCCAATTGGTGTCGACTCAAAAATCGTACAAAAGTGGCAGCTATCCGGTATTGATACCATCGTGGTGACTAGCGGTGAAATCCTACTGAATTTGTGCAAGCTTGTTTCAAACACACAATGTAGCTGGCTTAGAGCCTGCCGAATCATTGTGCCCAGCACCCGCGTCGCTGAAATAGCCCGTTCACATTTCCTTGAAAACATCGTTATCGCTGCAGGTGCAAATGCAGCAGCAATTCTTGCGGCCCTGCCAACACAAGATTAGTTCGAGTCAAATTTTTCTCAGTAACTAGTTGAATTTCTGTGGCATGCCCCCTAGGTCAAATTCAAATCCTAGGTTATATTATGCCGATAAATCTAAATAATTGATCATTCTGACGTGTTGAATTCACTAGTGATTTTCAGGAATTATCATTTTAAAACAAATGATTAATCTATTCCTGAAACCATTACCTGATTGCAACTGCGAATATAGATCTCCCATTTATAGCAATAGCTATGATGCTTGGTGCCTAAAGAGAGCTTTCATGACGTTTGGGCTGTAAACATGCTTGAAAGGACAGTTAAATGGATAACAAAAAGCAACAAGACCCTCAACCACAAGAAGAAGTAAAATCTTCGACTACTGTAGAAACTGAGCCAACAGATTCAGTCGATACAAAACCAACGGAAGAAGCGACTTCTGTTGAAACGCCACCCAAGGCATCATCGACGGATGAACCAAGCCCAACGCCACAGCCTCAAGAACCGGTGAAACAATCGAGCTCTTGGAGAGTACGATTCAGTATTCTTGTTGCTATCATTTTAGCGCTTTGTTCTATCGGTGCTGCTTACTACTTGTATATGGAATTTCAAAAACAAGTAGTTGCAAATGCGGAGCTGAAAGCCGAGTTTTCCCAGGCACTCAATGGCCCGAAGCAAAAATTACTCGAATTAGAAAAGCGTCAGCAACAAACTTCATCTCTCTACGACAATGTTGCTGGATTAAGTAAGAATCAAGAATCCTTGCAAAAACGTGTGGCAATGATCGCCCAGCGTAACCCAAATCACTGGTTAGCGACCGAAGCAGATTACTTAGTTCGCATGGCAGGCCGCAAATTATGGTTAGAAAAAGACCCACAAACTGCAGCCGGACTATTAAAAGCAGCAGACAACCGTATCGGAGCTATGCAAGAGCCTGGTTTAACCACATTGCGCCGTGAATTGGCACGTGACATCGCCAAAGTTTCAGCAATCAAAGGGACCGATGTTACCGGCACGGTACTGAGCATAGATGAGCTAATCGCAGGCTTAGATACATTACCATTGGTCAGAAATGAAGCTTTAGCGGAACATGCGAAAGTCGACAGCGGAGAGTTATCTAACTCTGTAGAAGACTGGCGCAGCAATTTGTCTAAAACATGGAAAGCACTTACTGAAGACTTTATTACGGTAAGGCATCGTACGACGGACTTGGCTCCATTACTAGAACCGCACCAAGAGTGGTATTTACTAGAAAACATCCGTAATAAACTGCTTCAATCGCAGCTGGCATTGTATAAATTTGATGAAACCAATTACCGCCAGTCCATTAAGATGGCCCGTCAATGGATTTATCAGTACTTCGATTTAGAAGCACAAGAAACAAAAGATGCACTTGCAGCACTCGACGCCTTAAGTACATTGAAAATCACAACGATTTCAATTGAAAACTTTGAGTCAACCCCAAAACTGAAGCGCCTCATCACATATGGTGAAGTCAACCCTGTAACTGAGGAGGCTGCGCTATGATCCGTATTCTAGCCTATCTCATCATCATACTTATCGGACTATGTATTAGCCCGTATTTGGTGGGCAGCACTGGCTATGTTTATATTGCTGCCGGCGAATATCAAATCGAAACCAGCTTGGTATTTGCAACGATTGCACTCATTGTGTTCTTTAGCCTGCTTCAGGTTGCTGAGTGGGTCATCGTATTCACCATTAACCTTATTCTGAATAGTCGTTACTTGCCTGAGCGCTGGCGTAAAAAAGCGGCGAAGAAGAATACCTTACTTGGCGCGCTCTCTTTAGCAGAAGAAGATTGGCCAACGGCTGAAAAAGCGATGCTCAAAGGCGCCGCGAAAGGTGAACTGCCGGCGCTCAATTTACTCGCTGCTGCTCGTGCCGCACAGCATCAAGAAAACATCGAAGCCCGAGATCAGTACCTTGCGGAAGCAGAAAAAGATCCCGCTGCAGTTAGTGCTGTGACGACCACGCGAAGCCGCTATTTGCTTCAACAAGGCAATGCTGAAGCTGCACGTGTTGAGCTTGATAAACTCAACCCAACCAGTAAGAGTAAATTGCCTGTTTTGCGTTTAGCCATTGACATATATCAGGCTCAGCAAGACTGGCAAGCACTGAAGCACCTTTTACCCGTCATTAAAAAGCGCAACGTTTTAGATGATGATGGATTCTTAGCATTAGTTGAAACAACAAATCTCGCACTCATAGATAAAGCAGCACTGGATAGCGAAGAAGAGCTTGAAAAAGTTTGGCAGTGGCTTAGCCGTGCTGAACGCGGCCAATCTAGATATATTGCAGCATATGCGCAAGGCCTTAGTGTTTGTGGTAAGAAAGACGAAGCCATTAAACTGTTATTGAAGAAGCTGAAAGGATCTCCAGACAAAGCGTTGTTCGCTGCCTTCCCTAAGATTTTAACCCCAGAAGATACTGAGGTTATTGATAAGCTCAAAGCTAAATCGGACAGTTTAAAAGAAAATAGCGAATATCATTTGTGTATGGCACACCTGTATCAAGGACAAAAAGCATACAATGAAGCCAAAGAAAGCTGGCTAAAAGTATGTGAACAAAATCCTACTCGTGATTTTTGGCTTGCACTCGCAGATGTTCAAGAGCAATTGGGTGAGCACTTTAGTGCGATACAAAGCTATCGGAATGCCGCGCACTTATAAAGTTTGTTAGACCAATTTGTGATAATAAAACCACCTTCATGGTGGTTTTATTATTTGCATCACCCTATTCACGCTTCTAAGAACTTGCAAGCGCCTGAATATAAAGAACTAAAACCAATCTCATCACTTCAAACATCTTCTTTAAGTATTTCTTTTTGGCAATGTCAGAAATTTGACACTCGACCGTATTCGTACAAACCTTAACCATTCAAGGTTAAAAATAAAAACATAACCAAAAAAACCAAATTCAATTTATGTCAAGGATGATATATGAACAGGTGCGCTCTTATGGGTGTTGCAATCACGTCTGAACAATCCACCGTGACTCAGCTAAAGGGACAGCTGCAAGCGAAGGATAATCTCGGAAATACTCGCCCCATCCAAGAAGGCGATGAAATTCAGAGCGGCGAACAGCTTTTCTTTTCCAATGACACCCAGTTTGTCTTGAGATTACTCGATGGACGATTGATCACACATGATGACCTGCTTTCTGCGCCAGAAGTATCTCCCCTATCCGAAAATCTAGGAGTCGGTGACTTCGACGATGAAATTGCACAGTTACAAGCACAAATTTTAGCGGGTGACGACCCCACTGAAGATCTACCAGAAACCGCAGCAGGTGACGGACAGTTAACGAACCAAGGTGGCACAGGTTTTGTGAATGTAAATAGAGGAGGTGCAGAAACCCTTGCAACAGCAGGTCATAGTACCCAAGGATTCAATTCAACAGCCTCTAGCTTCATACAAAACAATGATATAGAAGCCGTACAGATCTTCGACGCAGATGAAGTTCTTTTCACAGACGAAGATACTCTATTACTTGGCAATGTTCTTGATAACTTTGTCGGGATCCCTAATAGCGTTCTTGTTGTCAGCTACAAACTCACTGGAGATCCACAAACATATCAAGCGGGTGATACGGTAGAAATCACCAATGTTGGGCGTCTTACGATTAATTCTGATGGTACATTTATATTTGCACCTGATGACAATTATAACGGCCCAGTCCCCATCGCAACCTATACGCTGAGTGATGGTTCGGTATCAGATACTTCTACCCTGACTATCGATGTCACACCGATCACGGATAACTTTGATGATGAAGATGAGCAAGTATCGGCACCTGAAGATACTGTTTTAGAAGGTTCTGTTCTTAATGGAACGAGTAGTGTTGAAGGCGATGTCACAGTCATTAGCTTCACCGTCGCCGGCGATAACAGCACTTACAATGCAGGCGATAGCGTCACCATCGCCGGTATTGGGGTGTTGATCTTAAACACCGATGGCAGCTACAGCTTTACCCCGGCTCTGAACTACAACGGCCCGGTGCCAGTGGTGACTTATCTGCTCACCGATGGCCTCAGCAATGACACCTCAACCTTAACCATTTCGGTCACGCCAGAAACCGATCCGTTTGTGGATGCGAACGAAGTGGTCAGCACCGCCGAA
>NZ_BMPZ01000008.1:158323-158848 GCF_014647855.1 Shewanella gelidii
CAACGAAGTGGTCAGCACCGCTGAAGATACGCCGATTACGGGCTCAGTATTGGAAGGCACTTCTTCCGTCGAAGGCGATGTCACCGTGGTCAGCTTCTCGGTCGCCGGCGATAACAGCACCTACAATGCAGGCGATAGCGTCACCATCGCCGGTATTGGGGTGTTGATCTTAAACACCGATGGCAGCTACAGCTTTACCCCGGCTCTGAACTACAACGGCCCTGTACCGGTCATCACTTACCTGCTCACCGATGGATTGAGTCCCGATACCTCAACCTTAACCATTTCGGTCACGCCAGAAACCGATCCGTTTGTGGATGCGAACGAAGTGGTCAGCACCGCCGAAGATACGCCGATTACGGGCAGTGTTTTGGAAGGCACATCTTCTGTGGAAGGCGGTGTCACCGTGGTCAGCTTCTCGGTCGCCGGCGATAACAGCACTTACAATGCGGGCGATAGCGTCACCATCGCCGGTATTGGGGTGTTGATCTTAAACACCGATGGCAGCTACAGCTTTACCCCGGC
>NZ_BMPZ01000008.1:158858-159517 GCF_014647855.1 Shewanella gelidii
TGCCGATTACGGGCAGTGTTTTGGAAGGTACATCTTCTGTGGAAGGCGATGTCACCGTGGTCAGCTTCTCGGTTGCTGGCGATAACAGCACATACAATGCGGGCGATAGCGTCACCATCGCCGGTATTGGGGTGTTGATCTTAAACACCGATGGCAGCTACAGCTTTACCCCGGCTCTGAACTACAACGGCCCTGTACCGATCATCACTTACCTGCTCACCGATGGATTGAGTACCGATACCTCAACCTTAACCATTTCGGTCACGCCAGAAACCGACCCATTTACGGATGCGAACGAAGTGGTCAGCACCGCCGAAGATACGCCGATTACGGGCAGTGTGCTCGAAGGCACATCTTCCGTGGAAGGCGATGTCACCGTGGTCAGCTTCACGGTCGCGGGCGATAACAGCACATACAATGCGGGCGATTCAGTGACGATTGCCGGTATTGGGGTGTTGATCTTAAACACCGATGGCAGCTACAGCTTTACCCCGGCTCTGAACTACAACGGCCCGGTGCCAGTGGTGACTTATCTGCTCACCGATGGATTGAGTACCGATACCTCAACCTTAACCATTTCGGTCACGCCAGAAACCGATCCGTTTGTGGATGCGAACGAAGTGGTCAGCACCGCCGAAGATACGCCGATTACGGGCAGT
>NZ_BMPZ01000009.1 GCF_014647855.1 Shewanella gelidii
GACAGGTGTCACGACGGATTATGTAAGGTAGGCGCTGCTTATCGAAAGGTAAGTAATCCACGGATATCAGCATGACAACCGACGAACTTACTTGCTTCATCTACTGCGTTAACTCAATTCATTTTGGGTAGAGAACAAAACTAGGCTTAAATCTTTAGGCCGATATTATTACGTTCTGCTTGACGTGGGGAGTCATACCAACGCCAAGCTAAGCGGCGCAGCTTTGCTGCGTCCTTGCTTGAGCGCCTTGTTAGGGCTTTATGCCAGCTTGAATACGACATTGCCCGATTTAAATTGTTTTAGCTTAATAGCTGGATCGTTTAATGTTGCCTCAGCGCCAGGTCCCAGCCAAAAGTTTTTTACAGCTTGGGTCGTTGGGTTCTCTGATTTCTCGTTGAAACAAATCAGAGAGTTGATGCTACGTTTTTTGAGCCAATTTCTTAATTTTTTGTACAGTAACTCTACTGCCTGATGCGACGAGAAGTTGTAAGCCCCATCCAAATCAGTTGAAGCAATTGCAATGCGACCGGAAGTAAGGATTCCGTCTTCTAGGAGGCTTCGTTCATATTGGATGAAGCCATCATCCAGCAGAATCTCATCGAAGAGTTTCCCCTTCTTAATGCTTACTCCATCAATGCTACGAAGATGATCGTCAAAGACCGCATGATCATCTTGGTTCATGAAGTATTGAAATTCACTCCGCATCTCGATTCCTTTGTAGCCCTAACGCCCTGTTAAGGGGCAAATTGTAGTTGGCTAAAATGTGAAGCGAAGCGGAACCAGCCAACTGTTATTTGTCCCGCTTGAACAGCTTGTTATGTGTAAATTTTTAGCTGTACTTTGCCGTTTATAATTTCTAAGTTACCAAACTCACCAATAACCTTAAAGCCTTGATTTGTCTTAATTAACGAATCTATATTGCCATAATCAAATGAACCATTTATATCTTTGATTGGTTTAACACTACTTTGTTCAGCAAGCCCTGAATATGAAGTAAAATCCGTAAATTGAATTTCACATTTACGGTAGCAAGTATATTCATCAGGTTTTGGACTTAGATAATGAGGTGAATCAGGCCAAATGCTTGCCTCAATTTTGAATGTGATTTCCGTGTCATTTGAACTCCAACCGAGAACAAACGAGTCATTGAAATCTATACCTTTGAAAATATCCATATACTCGACGATATCCGTTTACACATAACGCTTATTAGCGAGCATGCCGTATATGAAAATCACCATATTCTAATGAACGCCTTCAGCTTGAATTTTAATCTGTTGAATTTTATAGCAAAAAACCACCCGTTAATGCAAGCTCCTCCGAAGCGCTCCTTAAAAAACGAGCCTTGATTTATCGAGCCTTGGTATGCTTCCTATTAAATAAGTTGGAATAAATATTTACTTCATATTTATCAATCACATACTAACACCTTGCAAATCAAAACGAGAACAACAAATTTACATAGTAGGAAGTAGTTTTTTGCATTTTTGCAGATTTCACATTATACCTGTATGCATACACAGACATCGTGTAAGTGTCATCCAATGAGTAAATCACCATTCATCGAATCCATCCGTAACCTTTTAAGAACGAAGCGATATAGCCTTAAAATAGAAAAAGCTTACTCATTTGGCGGTCTGTTTTTTGCCATCGCTGGCGCGATGAATCGGGAACAGCGGCATTCTGCTGGCTCAGTTTAATGTCATCAAACGGGTTGACTTGAGTGAGCAGCATCAGTCTGCACCACTTAAAAAACTGCGGTACCGCTGCGAAGTAATCTTTGTTGGATTTATGACTTCTTCCTTCGGTGAGTAATAAGTCTCGATAGACCAGTGCATGGGCACTTGAAACATCAGATACGGATGAAACTTCAGTGCTTTGAATGAAATGTGTTGTTCTTTGCAATAACTGTTTGGCTGAAGCAGAGCTGATGGACTCTTTAGACTTAGACGCAATAAACTGCGCTTGAGCCGATACAAACGTCATTGACGGCAAAGCAGGTGTACTTCGAGCTGCTTTCACAGCCGATTGAACACGATTTGGCATTGTTTGAACTTGATTTACCGCACAATCAAACGTTGCTCTGATCTCATCAACCGTTTGATTCACCAAATCTGTGAACTCATCAGCCTGAACAGTTTCAGTTACAGAATCAATCAACTGCCGTAAACGGCTAGCAACGTCAAAATTGCGCGAAATCGCTAGTGTGCGGTTTTTGGTAAGAAGAGAAACCTTAACGTCAAAGCGGAACCCTCTGACTTTTAAGTATTTTGGTAAACAGATGCGCGTATAGTAGGTGCAATTCGGTGCTCTAAATAGGTACATTGTCTCAGTCAATCCTATAGTGACTGATTTAAGACCGCCTGAAACGCAAAAAAGCCGTTGATAATCAACGGCTTTTTCACTTTTCCAATATGGCGGAGGAGCAGGGATTTGAACCCTGGAACGGGGTAAACCGTTGCCGGTTTTCAAGACCGGTGCATTCGACCACTCTGCCACCCCTCCGAACGAGCGAGATAATATAAGCGCACAGACTTGTTGTAAACTGTTATTTGTATTTTTTTGTTTGATTGCTCAACGTTTCAACAAGCTGCTGAACTAACCGACAACGAAGCGATTCACCTTTGAGTAGGTATTTGGCTTTTAAGTGTGATGACAATGACTACGCTTTGTATTAGATAATAAATCCTTCACTATGGTAAAATTGCCAAACTATTAATCGTGCCAGATCTTTTATGAAGCCTACTTTGCTCACCAGCAGTCAGTTATCACCGACATATAATTTTACTCAAATCAAAACGGTGAACGCACCAGAACACCCGCTCTTGTTAAGCCAAGATAGAGTTATAGACGCATTTACATTGCTTTATGCAACGAACAATCAACATATGTACTTGGCTGACTTTAACGGGTTAGATAGAAGCTTATTTATAAAAGCACTGCTCGACTCTCATGCCGAAAGTGCAAACCAGTATTTAGTTGCATATAAGGATGAACAACAACAAGCCAAGCTCAGGTGGCAAGAGCAACACCCCGGAGAATCCGCAGGGGTGCTCGCCAGCCGAACCAAGCAATATCAATATTTAAGCGGAAACATACGCCGCCAAGATCTCATTGGCACTATCAACAGAACAGAGCACTCAAGCCAATATCAACCGGGTGCATTTGCCAGTTGCCAACTCGTTTTCATCTGTGCGGAATCATTATGGAAGCGTGAATCTTTATGGGAATTTGTGATGCAAACTCTGAATACTGGCCACTACCGCGTCAGTTCAGAATTATCCACGATACCTTTAGGCTGTAAAGTAGTACTGGTTGGTAATAGTTCGGTATTTTCTCAGCTTTACCAATTGGACGGCAATTTTAAGCAGCACTTCCCTCTTTTAGGAGAAATAGCACAAGAAATTGATTTGTCAGAGCACAACGAACAAACCTATCAAGCATGGCTCAATGCAATTGCTGACACCCAATCGCTGCAACTTGCAGACAATGCTTATTTGCCGTTGTTTAAACTCTCAGCGCGGATCACAGAGCATCAAAACAAACTTAGTTTAGATAGTCAGCGCTTCGTACAGCTGTTAGCTCAAGCAAAAGCCTATAGCGGTAGTACTCATATAGATGCGAGTCATATCAACAAAGCGATACAACAACAGAAAATTAGGCATAACAGCCAAGAGGTTATTTCTTCGCAAAATTTTGACGATCGCTTTATTGGCCTATCCACGAGCGGCGAAGTCATTGGACAAGTGAACGGTCTTACCGTGATTGACTTAGCCGACTACAGTTATGGTGAACCGGCACGAATCACCGCATCAGTACATTATGGCGATGGTGAAGTCGCTGATATTGAGAGAAAATCTGAGCTTGGTGGCAACATTCATGCAAAGGGGATGATGATTCTATCCTCCTGCTTATACAGAATCTTTGGAAAAGATGCCCCCTTACATCTCAACGCAAATATTGTGTTTGAACAGTCATACCAAGAAATTGATGGGGATAGTGCGTCCCTTGCCGAGTATTGTTGCCTAATATCAGCAATAGCCGAACAACCAATCCTGCAATCATTGGCTGTAACGGGTGCGATTGATCAGTTTGGCAACGTTCAAGCCATTGGCGGCGTCAATGAGAAAATTGAAGGTTTCTTTAATTTATGCCAGCGACGAGGACTAACCGGCACTCAAGGTATCATCATTCCAAAAGCGAATACTCAACAACTAAATCTATGCAATTCAGTTATACAAGCAATTGAAAAAGATATGTTTTCAATTTATCAAGTTGAACACATTGACCAAGCCGTAGAATTGTTGATGGGTATAAGTGCTGGCGATGCTGATGCTCAAAACCAATTCGAAAAAGAAACATTATATGGCATGGTACAAGCGCGGTTAGACCAGCTTGCAGGGCAAGAAGAAGAACCGGAACTAACTCCATTTGCAAAAGTGTTAACTAAATTACGCTTTTTTAGGTAACTTTTAGCTGATCGGACTTGTTTAGCTTACACGTGTTCGCTAATCTTGGCGCTTCAAGATAAGGAGTGGTAGAACACAATGAACAAAGCAAACAGTTTCAGCAAAGAAGAATTAATTGCCTGTGGCAATGGTGAGCTTTTCGGCAAAAACTCACCACACTTACCTGTGAATAATATGTTGATGATGGATCGCATCGTTAAGATAAATGAAGACGGCGGACCGTTTGGTAAAGGTGAAATTGTAGCTGAACTCGATATTACCCCTGATCTTTGGTTTTTCGATTGCCACTTTGTGGGTGATCCGGTCATGCCCGGTTGCCTTGGCTTAGATGCAATGTGGCAATTAGTGGGCTTCTTCCTCGCATGGGAAGGCGCACAAGGACGCGGAAGAGCGCTTGGCGTTGGTGAAGTAAAATTCACGGGCCAAGTGCTACCAGAAGCGAAGAAAGTAACCTACCGCCTCAATATCAAGCGTAAAATCCATCGCAAATTGATTATGGGGATCGCTGATGCGGTTATGGAAGTGGATGGTCGAGAGATTTACTCAGCAACCGATCTAAAAGTTGGCGTATTCTCTGATACTTCAACCTTCTAAGTTTTAAAACAGCGAAAACCGTCTTAGTACCCTACATGCTAAGAAAAATAAAGGCCCCAAACACAATGGTTTGGGGCCTTCTTGCAATCTCATCTGACAAAACATCAATACAGAGAGAAATTCCTTTTCGTTATCTCTTAACGGTTAAATAAACCACTTTGCCGGCCATCTACCCCTTCGCGCCATCCCCCTAACCATTGGGAGCGCGAATCCAAACTCGCGTAGGGACATAATTCTTTGGAACGGCCACCGATTCCGGCCTGAAATCCTTTTGAAAAAGCTCTGTCTAAACGATCTCGTTTTTGTCTTTTCATGCAAGCGTCCTCATATTTCCATTCAAATTGAGCCGAAGCCCACTTCTATAAATAGAGTTTTTTTTAACCAAGATCAATCAAAAATTGTGCAAAAAAACGCCTCGATTTTTAACTTATTGACAATAAGACAAAAAAAATCGGAGCTTATTCGCTCCGATTTTTACCGTTCGATTTTGATATAACTTTATGCGTGCTTTCTACGACGCAACCAAACTAAAGGTAATGCGAATAACCATGCAAACGTAGCGGCACCTTTTCGAACAAAAGGCTCATCTTCGGTTCCATCGACTTCAGAACAGCCTTCTCCCGAGTTTGTTGGCTTTAGCACAACCATTCGCGGCAGGTATGACGTCACCGGCTCACCATTCGCATTTCTATCAAACAGTGGTCCGCCGTTTTCGCCTAATTCCAAATCCCCATTGTCATCGGTCTTATAGGTTGGTTTACGAACAAATGCTGTACCGACAATCGTGCCATTTTCATTAATGCTTGTCGCTTCAACAACATAAATATCTGCTTCATAGGTGAGAACATCACCCGTATCATCACTGACGCTAATCTCTTGTCGCTTCCAGCCATCACCATCGGCGACATAACCACGGGAGTCACAGGTCATGATCTTATTGATATTACTAAACTCTAGGGTGTTTACGTCAAACAAAAAACCTGCTTTTGGCCTTGGTTTGCCATCTCGCTCAGACGTAGTATCAACAAAGCCCACAACTTGACCTTGGTTGTTAATATCTTTGGGTTTACTTTCTCTATCCGAAGTCTTGCTGAAAAAGTCGTTAGGCGTGATCACCTCAGGGTTGTCTGCTTGCGTGTCATAATAGAAGAATTTGTGGCGCAGAAAGCCTTCTAAGTAAGAGTAATAACTTCCAACGAGAATACCATCGTCATTAATGTCATATGCAATGGACGAATTGAAGTCTTTATCCATCTCAATATCATTGTACTGATAAACACCATCAGCATCTTTACTCCAGTAACCCGCATCGACTCTTAAACGGTCTCTGTTACCATTGCGATATACATGAGAGCGTCCAGCCACGGTTCCCGCAGTATTAATGCCAAGCCCCTGAGCAATATAGGTAGTGGTTGAACTACTTGAGGGTTCTAAGCCCAACGGCAGCTGTGTCGCCACAACCTCATTGCCTTCAAGTTGCCATACAAAAGCACGGGTTTGATATTGAACTTTCCGAGCACCAGTATTGTCATCAGGAAATTGCTTGTCTTGAACACAGATATCGAGTGGTAATGTTTCAGAATCATCAAAACAATTATCGACTTGAGATTTGCCACTGTTACTCATGTCGGTACTTGCATAGCCCGTCGTAAGATTATTCTGGTTAATCGCAACCACGGTAGAAAACCCACCGACAAGGGCAGTTTCGGTTTCATCGTCTTCGTTCACATATTGAACATATGGGGGAATAACCTCAACTTCTGCGTCAGCGGTTTTAATTACGCCTCGCTGCTCGTATTCCCGGAAATACCAGAAATCTTGATCAGTATTATCACCCGTATATTCTAATGTTTGCTCTGGTGCGGTCATGGCACCGACTTTAATGCCTGCATTATTGATATCGTAATAGTATGTATCGACAGAGTTCACGACATCAGTATCACTTGGATCCGTTGTACCATTTACACTGTCAAACAGTGGTAACCACGCACCATTGCTAGCATTTTCTCCAGCGGTAAACGTGAAGTTGTTTCCCTCAATCGCTTTATCGATACTAAACGTAATACGCTCTTCATCGGCGATGCCGTCTTCAATATCAATAATTCCGTCGTCATCAATATCTGCCGTACTGAGCTTTTTCTTACCTTTGGCAATGCCGACCATTTCATCTTGATCATTAACAGCTAAGCCATAGCCATTACGCGTTCCATCGAGAGTACCTTTGGGCGCTTCAGCAGATTGATCCATTAAATCTGCTAGATTCTCAATTGTATAAACTGGCGCTGCATGTGCTATTTGTAATGAACCAATCACACTTAACGCAACAAGAGAGAGGGGTTTGTTTAACTTCATTAATCAGGTTCCCATAAAAATTTGGTCAATTACTTCAACGACTCAAGCTCTTCCCATCGTTCGAAATATACTTCAAGCTGCTGTTCTTTTTCAGCTAATTCATTTAATTTTTCGGTAACAACATCCTGCGCTTGGCTATAGAAATCCGTTTCATTTACTAAAGATTGCAAAGCCTCGATTTCAGCCTCGGTTGTTTCCATGAGCGCTGGTAAAGCTTCTAATTCTCTTTGTAATTTGTACGAAAGCTTCTTCGCAGGCTTTTGCTCTGGCGCTTTCTCAGTTTTGGGTTTCACTTCCTGAGGGGTTTCGACAATCTTTTTGTCGACTGGTTCCTCAGAATAAAATTTTGCACCTTGGTCAACTGCATCTTGGTACCCGCCAACGTATTCCGACCAGCGCCCATTACCCATAAACCACCAACTGCTAGTCACGGTATTATCGATAAATGCTCGGTCGTGACTCACGATTAGCAAGGTTCCATCATAATCGGCCAGCATGGACTCTAACAGTTCCAATGTTTCGACATCAAGGTCGTTTGTTGGCTCATCAAGAATAATGAGATTCGCAGGTCGAAGCAGTAGTCGGGCGAGTAATAGTCGGTTCTTTTCTCCACCAGAAAGGGCTTTCACCGGCGTTCTGGCACGCATGGGGGAAAACAAAAAATCCTGTAAATAGCTAAGAATGTGGCGATCTTTGCCGTTAATCGTGACCGTTTGTTTACCTTCACCAACGTTTTCTTCAACAGTTAATTCAGGGTCTAAGGTTTCTCGGTATTGGTCGAAGTACGCCACTTCAAGCTTGGTACCGATTTTTACATCTCCAGACTGTGGCTCTAATTGCTCAATCAGTAATTTGATTAAAGTCGACTTTCCGCAACCATTCGGCCCGATTAAAGCAATTCTATCGCCACGCATCACCGTTGTTGAAAAATTATTGACTAAGTTTTTCTCTGGCAAATTGAAGCATAACTGCTCAACATCAAACACTAACTTACCTGAACGCTCGCTATCCGCGACCTGCATCCGCGCATTGCCCTGCTTCTCCAGTCGCGCTTTACGCTCAACTCGTAATGCTTTCAAAGCACGAACACGACCTTCATTTCGTGTTCTTCGCGCTTTAATCCCTTGGCGGATCCAAACCTCTTCTTCAGCTAAACGTTTATCAAACTGGGCATTTTGTTCTGCTTCAACGCGCAACCATTCTTGTTTACCGTCCAGATACGCTTGATAGTTACCTGGCCACGACGTCACAACACCACGATCTAAATCCACAATTCGAGTTGCCATTCGATGAATAAAGCCACGGTCATGGCTAATAAAGACGATCGCACCTTTATAATTCAATAAAAATTGTTCGAGCCACTCAATAGCATCAATATCGAGGTGGTTCGTTGGTTCATCGAGAAGCAGAAGATCCGGCTCGCAGACCAAAGCGCGAGCTAGCGCAACACGTCGTTGCCAGCCACCGGAAAGCTCACTTAAGGGTTTATCTGGGTCTAAATCTAATTGCTTACAATGTTGATTGATTCGTGTATCGAGCTGCCAGCCATTACTATGATCTAAAACGCCTTGCAGTCGCTCTAACTGCTTCAGCATTTTTTCCATGTCATCACCGTTTGAATGGCCAATGTCATGTGATATTTGGTGATATTGCTCTAAAGTGTCACCGATTTCCGCTAGGCCACCCGCAATATACGAATAAACAGTGCCCTGCTCCGCTTTTGGTGGATCTTGCTGTAAGCGACTAACATTCACATCTGTGGTGATATTAAACTCACCATCGTCCAGTAATGCTTCACCATCTAGTATTTTGAGTAATGTTGATTTCCCTGCGCCGTTTCGGCCTACAATACATACCCGCTCTCCGGGCTCAATCGTAAAGTCTGCATTCTTTAATAAAGGGGTATAACCATACGCCAAAGAACCATTATTGATCCGAACTAAACTCAAGGGTTTCTCCTGTAAACGTGTGCAGCGCGGCACTATCAAATGGCCAATTGAGCTCCAAACCGTTACTGTCATTACGCAGTACTGGAATTCGGGTGCCATAAACCGTTGCTAACTCTTCATCTTCGCAAATATCACAACATAAAAAAGGCACATTTGCCTGTTGTAAAATAACCATGGCTTCGTCACATAGGTGACAACCTTCCGTATGGAGCAGAACGTATCGAGATTGTTTACCCATGTGTAATCAACCAAGTGTTATGAATATGAGGGTTGCGTTTGTAATCTAATGGTAAGGTTTGCTTATCAATATTCTGCACCTGCATCCCAAGCTTTTTAAGTGCGTCAATATCCATTTTGAACTTACGCTTGTTATTAGAGAAGATGATTTCTCCACCCGGTGCTAATCGCTTAATGAGGCCACTTAGCATTTCTGCGTGGTCTCTTTGCACATCCCAGGAATCTTCCATTCGTTTTGAATTTGAAAAAGTTGGCGGATCGATAAAGATCAAATCAAATTGTTCATCACCACTTTCAATCCACTGCAAACAGTCGGCTTGTACAAACTGATACTGTTTGCCAGATAGCTGGTTGAGCATAAAATTATCTTTTGCCCACGTTAAATAGGTATTTGACATATCAACTGTCGTTACAGACTTCGCCCCACCGATTGCGGCATGAACAGAAGCCGATCCTGTATACGCAAATAAATTTAGAACTTTACGATTACGAGATTTATCACCGACAAGTTTTCGAGTTAGGCGATGATCAAGAAAGAGCCCAGTATCTAGATAATCCGTTAAATTTAACTTGAACTTAGCTCCATACTCACAAGTGATGAGAGACAGCTTCTCAGTATCTAGCTTCTCGTATTGGCTTACCCCTTTTTGGCGCTCGCGGGTTTTTAAAATAATGTTGTCTGGTTTGAGGCCTATTGCAGCAGGTAGTGCCAGTAAGACATCGCTTAGTCGTCTTTTAGTGACTGCTTCTGGAATATTGGCGGGCGCAGAGTACTCTTGAATAACAACATAGTCTTGGTACTTGTCGATGGCGACATTGTATTCAGGGATATCTGCATCGTAGAGGCGGTAGCTATCGATCCCTTCTTTCTTGGCCCACTTTTCCAACTGCTTAAAGTTCTTTTTGACTCGATTAGCGAAAGGAACAGCCACAGTTGCTAGGTCCTGCCCATCTTCTAATTGACCAACTTCCTGACGACGAGTACTTTTCGCATGGAGGCTATATAAGTTAAATGCACACTCAAGTGCGCCGTTAAACATCTTCATTTGTTTATCGGCTTTAAGTTTTAGTGAAGAAATAAGTTCAATATCACTACATAGCATTGCTGCTTTCCAGCCACCAAACTCTTTCTTAAGCCTTTCGCCAAATTGATTATATAGCTGCAGTAACGCCGTGACATTGCCAAGACGCTCACCATAAGGTGGGTTTGAAATCAGAAAGCCACTTTCCTCAGGTACATCAATACTCAACGCGTTGCCAACTCGGAAATCAATCAAAGAAAGCACACCAGCGTTTTCCGCATTGCGTTTCGCTAACGCCACTAATCGAGAATCAATATCTGAACCATAAAACTTGAGTTCACAACGATTTAAACCGAGGGATGCTCGCGCTCTAGCCTCTTCTAAAATTTCTTGCCATATTTTGTCATTGTGTCTTTGCCAGTGCTCAAAGCCAAAACGTTCCCGCTTCAAGCCTGGGGCAATATCTGCCGCTATTAACGCCGCCTCAATTAATACTGTGCCAGAACCACAAAATGGGTCGAGCACATTTGTTGGGTTATCCTGCCATCCACTCCGAAAGAGCATATTCGCCGCGAGGTTTTCTTTGAGCGGCGCTTCGCCTGTAGAACTTCGATATCCACGTTGGTGTAAAGAGGGACCAGAGAAATTAATACCAATGGTCAGCTTGCCATTACGGTAGTGGCCATCAATTTTGAATTCAGCACCAACGCGAGAAACACTTGGGCGCGCAATATCATCATCACGAAAACGGTCAACAACGGCATCTTTGATTTTCAGTGCACCAAACTGCGTATTATTGATGAAGCCACCAAGCCCATGGAAATCAATACTAAAAGTCGTCTTGTTTGAAAAGTGTGACGGCCAATCAATACAATAAGCTGCATTGTATAGCTGCTCAGCAGATTCACAGGGACCTTTATATATAACCAAGATAATTCGACTTGCGAGGCGAGTCCACAGCGTGATGCGATAGGCAAGTTCAAGTGGGGCTGAGAAAAACACGCCGGCAACACTCTCTTTAACATCTTCGGCGCCAAATGCTTTTAGCTCCGTGGCAAGAGAGTATTCAAAGCCCTTGGGGGCTGCTGCAAAAAAATTATACATGGATGACATCAATACACAGAAAAGGATAATCCACCATTATAACCCGATGACACAGCAAAAGATAAACTGTTGACGCCTTCTGTCTAATTTATCTGCAAAATCACAATAAATGCACTTAGCGTTAGCTCACATTGGCGATAAATAAGGTGAGCAGCGCTTTATTTAAGCACTTAAACGCTAATTTCAGATTCGTGCTTGCAAAGCGGATATTGCCCCGTTATAGTTCAGCCCGCTTTAACGAAGTCGCGGGATGGAGCAGTTTGGTAGCTCGTCGGGCTCATAACCCGAAGGTCGTCGGTTCAAATCCGGCTCCCGCAACCAATCTTCTTAAAGTTATTTTTTCGCAGTTAGAATTCAAATAATTGCAGCGTTTATCGGACGCGGGATGGAGCAGTTTGGTAGCTCGTCGGGCTCATAACCCGAAGGTCGTCGGTTCAAATCCGGCTCCCGCAACCAATTCTTTAGTCAATAGAATCAAAACAATGGCAGCGTTTATCGGACGCGGGATGGAGCAGTTTGGTAGCTCGTCGGGCTCATAACCCGAAGGTCGTCGGTTCAAATCCGGCTCCCGCAACCAATTCTTTAGTCAATAGAATTAAAACAGTGACAGCGTTTATCGGACGCGGGATGGAGCAGTTTGGTAGCTCGTCGGGCTCATAACCCGAAGGTCGTCGGTTCAAATCCGGCTCCCGCAACCACTTTCTTAGTGTTACCCTTTATTTCCCCAATTAATAGCAAATCTTCCTCGCGATACCTAGCGAATAAAATCAGCATTTCAAGATGTATCAACAGTTCTCTTACCGATAGATGATTATTGAATATTATTTCCTCGAGACACTATCGCAAATATCTATTTAGCCATAACAAGCTTTTGCCTTTTCAGATTCACTCGTCTAAATCTATCCATTTAAACTCACCAGCACCATGTCACTAATCTGTGGCTAGTCACTCATTTGGTATAGGGCATTCTATATCGAGCTTTTCAACCGGTTTACATGTGAGCACAAAATAGAAGAATCACGGAGACTAAAAACAAAAAAGGCGCCTATAGCGCCTTTTATATACAAAGTATTGCGACTCGCTAGCTTTGCTCGAGTTGTTTTTGCAGCTCTTGCGCAACGGCTTCTGGAGAGCCCGAGTATTTTGCAAACAATGAATATGCTACCGGTATCACCAACAACGTAAATAAGGTGGCAAGTAGAATGCCGGATAGCACCACAACACCGATGACAAACCGCGTTTCAGCACCCGCGCCAGTCGCCATCACAAGGGGGACAGCTCCAGCCGCCGTTGTAATCCCCGTCATCAAGATAGGACGTAGACGTTGGCTCGAGGCTTGTAAAATGGCCTCAGAAAAATCAACACCTTTATCCCGCAATTGATTGGCAAATTCGACAATTAAAATACCATTTTTAGCGGCAAGACCAATCAGCATAATGATGCCGATCTGACTATAAATGTTAAGGCTTTGGCCTGTAAACCACAGACCAATCAATGCACCTAACGTCGCTAATGGTACCGTCAACATGATCACAACTGGATGCACATAGCTTTCAAACTGCGCCGCTAACACAAGAAACACAATGCCTAGCGCCAGCAAGAATACAAAGTACATCGAACTACCGGACTCTTGATAATCTTGCGACTGCCCTTTGTAGCTGATTAGGGCTTCAGCTGGTAAGTAAGCCGTGGCGGTGTCATTTAAGAAAGTCAAAGCTTGCCCTAAGGTGTAACCTTCAGCCAAGTTTGCCTCAATAGTAATTGCCCGCATTCTGTTATATCGGTTCAGTTGGCTGGCATCGGCAAACTCCTCCACGCTCACAAGGTTTGAGAGTGGGATGAGCTTTTGGCTACGCTCTGAGCGAACATAAATATTTTCCAGATCATTCGCTGTATTTTGATTATCTCGGTTCCCTTCAATAACAACATCATATTCTTCCCCATCGCGCATAAATGTTGTGACTAAACGAGAACCAAGCATGGTCTCAAGCGTGCGGCCAATGTGAGAGACTGAGACACCGAGATCAGCTGCTCTATCGCGGTCGATAACTACTTTCAACTGCGGCTTGGTTTCTTTGTAATCATGGTCAACGCCTACCAACATTGGGCTGGCTTTCGCCTTTTCAAGCATTATATCTCGCCAGCGCGCTAACTCATCGTAGCTTGGACCACCAATAACAAATTTAACGGGTTTTCCTACGCCACGCCCAAATGCCTGACGCATTACCGGAAATGCTCTTATCCCCGCAAGATCACTTAATCGGCCTCTAATATCACCAATAATTTCAAAAGCACTCCGTCGCTTTGACCAGTCTTCCAGTACAATAATTGCCATACCATTTGAGAAGTCAGCACTTCGACCAAAGCTCCGAGGTGCGCGGATTAACAGTCGTTTAACCTCACCAGACTCAACCAATGGCATCAAACGATGTTCAATTTCATCCATATAATTTTCAATGTACTCAAAGCTCGCGCCTTGAGGCCCATTGACAATGAGGAACATGGAGCCGCGGTCTTCCCTAGGCGCAAACTCCTGTGGGACATTCTTAGCCAAAAAGCCACTCAAAGTCAGTGCAATCAGAACAATAACGGAAACCAATACTGGATGACGCATTCCTCTTGAAAGCGTGCCTCGATAAAAACTGGCTAATGAATCCATCGCCCCATCGACCTTTTTCACCAGCCACGTGTCTTCCTCGGCGGGCTTGAGTACCTTTGAACACATCATTGGGCTCAATGTGAGTGCTGTTAGGCTCGAGAAAATCACTGCAGCACTCATCGTCACTGCAAACTCTTTAAATAGCTTGCCTAAGTCACCATCAATAAAGGTAATCGGTAAGAATACTGCAATAAGCACCAACGTCGTCGCTACAACAGCAAATGCGACTTCACGTGCCCCAAGAAAAGCGGCCTTCAACGGTGGGTCACCCAGTTCAATCCGTCGATGGATATTCTCAAGCATCACAATGGCATCATCAACCACCATACCAATTGCAAGGATCATCGCGAGCAAAGTCAGTAAGTTAATGGTGTAGCCTAACGCATACAGCACAACAAATGTCCCCATGAGCGAGACGGGAACGGTCAAGGCCGGTACTAACATGGCGCGTACACTGCCCAGGAACAAATAGATGACGATAATAACTAACGCCATGGCAATGAACAGCGTTTGGTACACTTCTTTAATCGAAGCTTCAATAAATACTGAACTATCGTAAGAACGCTTGATTTCCATACCTGCCGGCAACGTTGGATTGATAACATCCACAAGTGCATTCGCTGCGCGCGCGACTTCCAGAGTATTTGACGTAGATTGCTTGGTTACACCGAGGCCAATCATTGACTCACGGTTCCCGCGGAACATAATCCGTTCTTCTTCAGAGCCAATCTCGACTTTGGCCACATCACCAAGTTTAACCAAGTAGCCGTCATCGCCTTCAGCGAGAACTAGGCTTGCAAAATCTTCTGCCGTTCGATAATTCCTCTCTAAACGAACGGTAAAATGACGTTCCTTTGACTCAATTGAACCTGCGGGTAGTTCAACGTTTTGCGATCGCAGGCTTGATTCCACATCTGCAACCGTAAGGTTTCGCGCTGCCAAAGCTTGGCGGTCAATCCATACCCGCATGGCATAGACTTTACCGCCACCAATGCGAATATTGGCAACCCCATCAATCACCGAAAAGCGGTCAACTAAATAGCGCCGTGCATAATCAGTAAGTTGAATCGTGTCCATTTGATCGGAAACCAAATTGAGCCACATGATCACTTCACTACTTCCGCTCGCTTTTTGCACCTCAGGCGGATCCGCTTCCTCGGGTAGGTTATTCAGTAGTCCTGAGATTTTGTCCCGCACGTCGTTTGCGGCAGCCTCAATATCACGGCTAATATCAAATTCTAAGGTTACTGAAGAACGACCATCACGACTCGAAGAACTAACGTTACGGATCCCTTCAACACCACTAATACGGTCTTCAACCAACTGAGTAATACGACTTTCAACGACCGAAGCACTGGCACCGCGGTAATTGGTATTGATTGAAACAATCGGCGGATCAATATTTGGATACTCTCGAAGCGGCAGTTTATCGAATGAAACCAAGCCAAAAGCGATTAAAAGCAGGCTAATCACCGATGCGAACACCGGCCGTTTTACGGAAAGATCTGTTAAAATCATGCGGCAATTTCCGTTTTAGCTTGTGTTTTAAAAGTAAAATTTTCCTCAAGTTGGACTTGTACTTTACTTCCTGGACGAACTTTAAGGATACCGCGGATCAACACTTGCTCCCCAAGCTCTAGACCATCGGTTATCTCCACCCAGCCACGACTGCGTAACCCGATTTCAACTTGCTTTTGTTCAATGACACCTTCTTCGTTTGCAATATATACAAAGTGCTTTTTCTGAATTGGGATAATTGAAGACTCAGGGATCAGTAACGCTTCACGGCTTTGCTTAATCAGCTTCACTTTCATAAGCATGCCGGGTAACAAACGTCCTTTAGGGTTCGGTATTGCAGCCCGCACGATGACGGAGCGAGTTTCCGGATTTACACGACTATCAATTGAGCTAACCTTGCCTTTAAATACCTCGCCACCATAGGCAACAGCAGAGGCTTCAACTAACTTGCCGCGAGACAACTGCTGCAAAAAGCGCTCTGGAACGGAAAAATCTAGTTTTATGGTCGATATATCATCAAGCGTAGTAATACTTGTTCCCGGAGTGACTAAACTACCAACACTGACCTGACGTAAGCCTAAACGGCCACTAAAGGGTGCTGATATACTCCGATCTGCAAGGGACGACTCGGCCTGCTCCAACTCTGCACGAGCAGTGTCGATTTGGGTTTGCAAGCGGTCTCGTTCTAGTTCCGCAATCGTTTGGCTCGTCACTAAAGAGCTGATTCGATCAAACTCCCTTAGATTTTCAACGACTTTGACCCGTGCAACTTTAACTTTCGCTGCGGGTTCAACGTTGTGCAGTTGGATTAAGACATCCCCTTTGTTTACCAAATCTCCATCTTCAAAATTAAGTGCGGTCACGATTTCGGTCACTTTTGGTGTGATGGTGACAGACTCATTCGCCTTAGTTGTACCTAAAGCTTCAACTTCGTCTCGAACACTGGCCATGGCAGTTTTCGTGACGACAACATTGGGTAGTGGTTTATTTCGGTGCACTTGTTTTTTTTGTGTTGTGCTTGTTTGCATATATGCGAAACCTGCAGCAGCTACAATCACGAGTAGGAGGACTATTTTTTTCATTATTGTTCCGGTACAACATACGACGTTGGCAGATAGTTTACTTGGAAGCAGCCACGCTTCAATAGCTTTTACTTTTACTTACAAACTAAGCATAGTTTTTCACTCTCAACGTGGGAATTAAAGCCGTATTTTCATTGCAATAAAAAAGGGTGCCCTAGGCACCCTTTTCTTTAACTTTCGATTCAATGCTTATATAGCAAATTAACGATTACGATCTTCTGCCATGAGTTCTTGGAACTTGTTGTAGATTTTCTCCACAACATCTGCACTCAAACGTTCGTCATCATCATTTTTCAACAAAATTTGCGTCACTTCTGGATTTGAATCTTCTTGAACAACGACACGATAACGCCCTTCTTTCAATGGCAAACTCGTGTCTTCCCACAAAGAACTCCAGAAACCTGCATCATCATTCAGTTCAACATGGAATAATCCATTGTTTGGATCCAAATCTACGATTTCAAATCCTAACTCTGGAAGAACAACACGAAGTCTTTCCCAAACTTTCTTATATTCCGCTGCTGCAGACCAATAGGTATCTTCAACATCTGAATTCACTAAAGAAACAGGGATCCCTAACGCGTCATTAATACGTTGCGCTTTTAGCACTTGTTGGCGTTTAAGCCCCATGTACTGAATCGCACTATTTAGCATATCGATGGTATAGCGCTTTTTATCTTCACCCGTCAGCATAATTTCACGGGCTTTTTCATCAAATATTTCTTCGTGATCAAGTAAAGAAATGGCAATACTACCGCTTCGACCATGGGGGCGGACCGCCACATCAAAACGATACTTTTGCTTTAATTTGTAGATTTTATCTGCACCCCACAAGTTAGATTCAAGTTCTTGCTCATTCTCGATCCAACCAGTTTCTATCGAACCTGCTGCATAGTCACTAGCATCAACAGGAATCTGCTTATTTGTGAGAAAAGCAGTCAAAACATCGAATATTTCCTGCTTCAAGTCTTGATTGTTATTTAACGCTTCAATCACCACTTTGATGCTGTCTGAGTTTTCTTCAACACGTGTACCCGTTGCCATCGGCAAGACTTGCAACGGTGGACGAATATCGAGACGTTCACCAACTAACTTATAGTCTACTTTTGCACCGACATTCGGAATATTAAATTCCTTGCTATAAGTTGGTGTTTTTAAACCTTGAGGGATCTCAAGCTTCGCTGCTATTTCTGTATTTTTTGCAACGCTATACTTAGCAACATCGTTGGCTTGTCGGCGCTCAATTGGTGTCGAACAGGCGACAACAGTTACGGCGAGAGTTAGGGGTATCGCATGTTTCAGCATTAAATTATTTAACCTCAATCTGAGCTTGTTTCATTGCTTCTAACAACAGACCATGAAATTCACTAGAAAGTTCAGTAAGTGGCAAACGAATTTCACCATCTGCGATCAAACCCATTTGATGAGCAGCCCACTTGACAGGAATTGGATTTGCCTCAAGGAAAAGCTCCGTGTACAAACCGCGAAGTGGCGCATCAAATTCATTCGCTAATTCACGATTGCCACTCAATGCCGCGTCGATCATCGCTTTAAAGGCTTTGGGCACAATGTTATTCGCCACAGAGATAACCCCATCGCCACCTGCTAATAAAAACTCTTTTGCAGTTCCGTCGTCACCGCTATACAACTTGAACTCATCGCCACAAAGTGCACGTAATGTGGCAACACGTGAAACATCGCCAGTCGCTTCTTTAACGCCAATAATATTACTTACTGGTGCAAGCTCAGCAATGGTCGCAGGAAGCATATCCACCGCAGTACGTCCGGGGACATTATATAAAATCTGAGGAACATCTGTTGCTGCAGCTACCGCTTGATAGTGAGCAATCAGTCCTTTAGGACTTGGCTTATTGTAATAAGGGGTCACGCCCAACATACCATCGACGCCCAGTTTTTCGAGGGCTTTGGTTAGTTCCACAGCTTCTGCTGTAGCATTGGCACCGTTGCCGCCAATAATTGGCAGGCGACCGTTGGCGAATTGAATCACCTGTTTGACAACTTCTAAGTGCTCTGGAATTGGTAACGTGGCAGACTCGCCAGTGGTGCCGACCGCGACAATCGCGTCGGTGCCTTGATCAATATGGAACTCGACCAATTGTTCAAGACTTGCAAAATCTACTGAGCCATCACGTGACATTGGTGTGATTATGGCTACGATGCTTCCGTTTATCATCTGACTTTCCCCACAAATTCAGGATTCGCTATGGTACTTTCGCTCACTGCTAATGACAAGCTTTACGGGGCTCTCAAAAGCATTTAGTTATGGTAGCATTAGTCCCCACGCGAAAATTAACCCAAAACGACGTTTTTTCGTACTAAATGCAATCAATCTTTGAGGAAAATTCATGACCAACTACTTGGTAGTGACAGCTATGGGTGCCGATCGCCCAGGAATTATTAGCAAGCTCGCTCGTATTGCAAGTGATTGTGATTGTGACATTGCTGATAGCAGAATGGCACTATTTGGCAATGAATTTACACTCATTATGATGCTTTCAGGCTCGTGGGCCGCAATCACTAAGTTTGAAACAAATTTTCCGCAATTAAGTGTCGGTTTAGAGTTAATGACCGTCATGAAGCGTACCTCTAAACACACAGCACAAAACTTCGTGTCACGCATTGAGGTCACATTCAATGGTCAGGACAAACGCGGCACTATGAAAAAGTTAACTGAGTTTTTAGATGAACATAAGCTCGACCTTGCTGCCCTTCGTTCTCATGCAGAAGTTCAGGATGAAGATGACATTGTACAAAGTGAGCAAACTCAAAATGTCGTGCTCACAGTAAACATCCCAGAAAACATCGAACTAGAAACTCTCGAAAACAGCTTTAAAGAACTCGCTGCAAGCTTATCGCTTGATTGCAGTATGCGAATTTTACAAGGTATTGAAATCCCAGAGTTGAATGATTAAAGGATAAAATCAATGAATACACTACAAGCTGGAGACAACGCTCCCCTCTTCAAATTACAAAACCAATTCGATGAAGAAGTTTGCTTAAAAACGTGTTTAGAAACCGGCCCCGTTCTTGTTTATTTTTACCCCAAAGCATCTACACCAGGATGCACAGTGCAAGCCCAAGGGCTTAGAGATAGTAATGAAGCACTGCTCGCTGACAAAATTACCGTACTTGGTATCAGCCCAGATCCTGTTGCTAAACTAAAAAAGTTTTCTGATAAACAAGCGCTTAACTTTTCATTGCTCAGTGACGAAGACCATGCAATCGCCGATGCTTTTGGTGTATGGGGCACAAAGAAGTTCATGGGCAAAGTTTACGACGGTATTCATCGCTTAAGCTTTTTAATCAACCAAGATGGTCAAGTTGAACACCTATTCAATAAGTTTAAAACCAAAGAACACCATCAAGTTGTACTTGATTATTTGCAATCAAAATAAGCTTATAGCCTGTTCGTTGTCATAAAAACCAAATATTGAACACAAAAAAAGCATCTTTAAAGAGATGCTTTTTTATTGCTTTTAAGACTCGCTACTCGCGAATAACTTCGCCATTGACCTGCGGCCAAGCATTAATAACAGCCTTTATCAGTGACGCGAGTGGAATCGCAAAGAATACCCCCCAAACGCCCCACAGTCCCCCAAATACAAGTACCGCCGCGATGATAATCACTGGATGTAAATCAACTGCATCAGAAAATAGTATTGGCACTAATACATTGCCATCCAGTGCTTGGATAATGCCATAGCCCAGCATCAAATAGCCAAAATCAGCACTCACACCCCACTGAAAAAACGCGACCAGTGCGATGGGCAAAGTGACCAAGGTGGCACCAACATATGGGATTAGAACAGATAAGCCTGTTAACACGCCAAGCAACGCAGAATAACGAAGTCCCATGACCGCAAAGAAGACATAGCTTGCGACACCAATAATGACAATTTCGATTACTTTGCCGCGAATATAATTAAAAATTTGCTGATGCATTTCGCCCCAAACTTTTGTGGCTAATGCTCGATTACTTGGAAAGAAACGCTTACTTCCCTGAATAAGCTCGTTTTTATCTTTCAAAAAGAAAAATACAAGTAATGGTACCAAGATGGCATAAACCATCAGCACCAATAATGAGGCCGAATACCCAAGAATTTGTTTGGCAATATCTAAAATTTGCTCTGGATCGGCAATTTTCTTTAACTCAGAGACAAATAAATCAAGTTGCTCAGGCTTTACAAATTGGGGATATTCAGCAACGAGCCCTTGTGCTGTTTGTAGTCCTTTATCCAGCATTGAAGGTAAATCAGCAATTAAGGCTATCCCCTGATGCCAAATGCTGGGGATCAAGCCAAAGGAAATCACAAGTACTAAGACAATAAAAAGCATCAACACCAAAGATGCTGCTGTAGTTCGATTAATATTTAACTTAGCCATCTGGGCGACGGGCCATTCCAGCAAAAAAGCTAAAACCAGTGCAACCAACAGAGGGGCAAGCAAACTGCCAGCAAAATAAATAAGTAAGGACAATCCGACAAGGATAAACATTAAAGTGACCGCTTGAGGGTCACTGAACCTTTCTTTATACCAATTGCTTAAAAACGTTAACATCAAAGATTCCTGAGATTCTATTCACTGAGATACAAAGAAAGCGAAAATTACTTGGTGATGAGAATAGCCAAAACCTGAGCATCATTACAGACTTCTTTCACATCATAACCCTGTTTTTTTAAAAATAAGGGAACATCTTGCCTAGAACCACGGTCAGATAACAACACATGGAGCTGTTCGCCGCGGCTTAAAGCTTTAAGTGCAAGTTTTACTCGTACTAAGGGTACTGGGCAGCGAAACCCCGTTAAATCAATATAATTCTTCATGAGCTGCCAAACAATGCGCTTGCTATCAATCGACTAAGGCTATTATCCTAAGTTGTTACTGAAATCACAAGCTGAGCAATATTCATACAAACATTGCGAATAAACATGATTTTAAAAGGACTAATTTGCGTAATCTGACTCAAACAAGGTTTTCCAAAGCAATTATTGCAGCAAGCCTATCGACCTTTTTAACGGTGAGCACAGCACCAAGCTTTGCTAGCAATGATCTTCCTGATTTAGGGACTGCGGCAGTCAATACATTTAGCTTAGAAAAAGAGCTCGTTTACGGCGATGCCTATATGCGCATTATTCGCTCTTCGGCACCCGTCATTGATGACCCGGTTTTAAGCCAATACACCAGTGAACTGGGTAACAAGTTGGTTGCCCATGCTTCAGGGGTTAAAACACCTTTCTATTTCTTTACCCTAAACAATGACGAAATCAACGCATTTGCCTTTTTTGGTGGCCATGTGGGTGTGCATACAGGTTTGTTTCTCAACGCCGACACAGAAAGCGAAATCGCCTCAGTTTTAGCCCATGAAATAACGCATGTCACCCAAAGGCATCTCGCGCGTTCTCTTGAAGCACAGCAAAAAACTGGCCCAGCTACGCTTGTGGGGTTATTGGGAGCTATCATCTTAACGATAGCCGCGCCTCAAGCAGGTATTGCGGCAATGGCAACAACACAAGCGCTTGCGACACAATCAAAAATTAACTACACCCGTCTACATGAGAAAGAGGCCGATCGGATTGGCACTCAAATTTTAGTGGACGCAGGATTCGATCCAGAAGCAGCAGCTGCATTTTTCGGAAAATTGGCGGCCAGATACCGCTATACAACTAAGCCGCCACAAATGTTGCTCACTCACCCTTTACCAGAATCTCGTATCACCGAAGCACGCAATAGAGCGCGGCAGTATCCGCAGCGTTATATCCCAGACAGTATCAACTTTCAGCTTGCAAAGGCGCGCGTACAAGTTCGGTTTTCCAGTTACAGTGAAGAAGCGGCGCTATCCCTATTTGATACTCAGCTTAAAAAGAAAAACTATACGTTCAAAAGTGCAGCATTATACGGGCGTGCATTGGCATTATTCCGCCTAGAACGTTTTCAGGAAGCCGAAGCCATTATCGACGAACTTTTACTCGGAGATAAAGAGAACCTTTTTTATTTGGATACAAAAACTGATTTATTATTGCAAAGCAAAAAGTATAAACAGGCAATCGCTCTTTTAGAAAATCAGCGTTCTTTGAAGCCGACTTCTAGTGTCATCAATGCGAACCTTGCCAATAGCTACCTTGAATCTAAGCAACCAGACAAAGCGATCCCAATTCTACAAGATATGCTTTTACTGGATAAGCAAAGCCGATTGCCCTATCAAATGCTTAGCGAAGCGTATACGCAAAAGAACAATAAAGCCCTGAGACATTACACTCGCGCAGAGGTGATGGCACTCAGTGCAAATTATGATGGAGCCATTGACCAATTAAACTATGCATACCGCTTTTCTAAAGATCAGCCTTTGCAGCTTGCACGGATCACGGCACGCATCAGACAATTTAAACAAGCGAAAAGTGTTCTTGAAGAGTTGAGATAATTGATTTCTTTCCTGTACAGGTCAAGAGCATTTGCAACGATTATATTCGTGGAAACAAGCAAAAAGTCATTGAGAAACACGAACAGCAAAACGTGACAGACATCACGCTAGTTTGTTAAGGTGTACTGCAAATAAGCTAATGAATTAAGGAATAAAACAAGGTCATGGCACAAGTTACCATTTACCACAACCCAAGATGTTCAAAAAGCCGCCAAACTCTCGCATTGCTTGAAGAACACAACTGCGAAATTCAAATTATTGAGTACTTAAAACAGCCCGCTACTTTTGGAGAGCTACAACAGATCTTAACTTTGTTGAATAAAGCGCCACGAGACATCATGCGTACTAAAGAAACAGAATACAAAGATTTAGGTCTAAACAATTCCGACACGACCGAGCAAGCTTTGATTGAAGCGATGGTGACAACACCAAAGCTAATGGAACGACCGATAGTGCTGGCCAATAATAAAGCCGCGATTGGCCGTCCTCCTGAAAGTGTTTTAGATATAATTTGAGCCTTATCATGAATACAACCACACTATTTCAACTTTCAAGAATTGGTTATGTCGCACTCGTATTTTTGCTTAGCGGCCGATTCATTGGTCAAGGGCTAAATGGTGATTATTCTTTATTGTTTAGCCTACTTTGGCTCATTCCATTACTTTTACCGTTAAAGGGGATTATTACAGGAAAACCCTATACCTACGCTTGGGCTAGCTTTATTTTGTGCCTATACATGCTGCACGGGTTAACCTTGTTATATGTCGATGAAACTGCATTTGCCTTCGCGCTTGCTGAAAGTTTATTAATTGGCATCTTGTTGGTAAGTTTTCCTTTCTATGCCAGATTACGAGGACGAGAACTTGGTCTTGGCCTCAAGAAAAAATCGAAACAAACCCAATAAGCTGTCACTACAAAATTCCCCAATAAAAATAGCGCTTGAGAGCGCTATTTTCGTTTTCATAAATGACGTGTTGACTTTAACTAAGCCAAACTTGGCTCATAAACGCAGCACTTCTTTGACAAACGGAATCGTGAGTTTTCTTTGGTGCACCAACGACGCTTTATCTAGCCGATCTAGTACATCAAATAACGTACGTAGATCTCGTGCTAAACGCGCCATAAGAAAACGGCCGACATCCTCTGGCAACTGCAGCCCTCGCATTGCAGCTCTCCTTTGCAACGCTGCAAGTTTTTCACTATCTTCCATCGGTTGTACTTGATAGCTAAGCCCCCATTGCATTCTAGAGACTAGATCCGGTAATACGAAGTCTGCTTCTTTCGCAGCTTGAGTTGCACTGACAATTAAGCTTGTGTGCTTCTTTTCTGCAACACGGTTATACAGATCAAAAATGGCTTCTTCCCATAATGGATGACCAGCAATGGCTTGCACATCATCAATACAGACTAGGTCTAGGTCTTCTAAACCTTCAAGTAAAGCCGGTGAAATGCTTGCATGAATCGACAGTGGTAGATAAAAGCTCTGTCTTTCCCGTTCATTCGCATAAGCACATGCGGCATGCAAAAGGTGAGTACGACCAGACTTAACAGGTCCCCATACATAAATCGCTTTTTGAACTTGACCAGAGGCACAAGCTTGCAAATTTTGGATCAGCTCGTCATTACCCGATGCTGGGTAATAACTTTCAAAGGTTTCGTCATCAGGTAAATAGACAGGTAATGACAACTGTAACGGTGAGTCTTGGGTCACTCAGTAACTTCTCTTATAAAATCTTCTAAATTCGCGCAGGACACTATCTTAACACACAAGTCTCAAAAGCTCGCCTAGCCACGATTTTGCCAAATAAACATAGGTGACTCACTGGCAGAGTCTACTGGCGCACCCTGTTGTGAATTATTTTGATCACCAGAGGTATTGGAATACCCTTGCCATTCTCCAATTCTGGTTTCTAATCGCAACACATTCAGTAAATCTGCCTCGGTGCCAAATAATGAAACATTAAAAGTAACTTGTGTTCCTTGGATTTGAGAGATTTGAATACTTTTAACTGCAGACAGCTCAGAAAAATAGCGTTCGATTGCAACTAGCTTTCTCATATCTGAGACATTGGCAAAACTTATCGTCATAGAGTTCTGCTGATCAGACTCTTTAATCGCGTAACGCTGTGAATAATAGCGGCTCAAACCTAGGACTAATGCTTCGACCGCTTCTGGCTTATCCTTCGCTACCCCTTCAATATGATTTAAAGGTGCAACATAAGCACCTTCGCTACCGTATGGATATAAATCCATTTGATAGCGGAAGCCACTTGGATGAGATTCAATCGTTGCCATCGAGAAGAAATCCGTTTGGTAGCGATGAGACGCCTTACCAACAACATCGACAAATAAGCCTCGAACATCAGATTCGCTCACCACCATTAAGTCATCTAAATCAAGCAAGGGGAATGTTGTCGGAATCGCATTTTCAACAGAAGATGACTTAAATAACGCTCGGTCTTCACTCTCGGACGCATCTCCAATCAGCTGTCGCTGTTGATCATTTTCAGAAACTAACCAAACCAAAGTCAGCGGCCGTTGGGTCCCCCATATTGGAGATTGAGCTTGCCGTAAGGTTTCTAACACCTTGCCATGGTCAAAGATGGCTCGCAGCATTAACTGACCATCGAGATCAAAATACCTAAACTGACTAAGGTAGCGACGCGGCGATTTAACACTTGTTTGAATGAATTCGTTTTGCAGCACTTGAACTGTTCCAGAGTTTTTTACATAAACTCTTTTAAGTGCTTCCGTTAAAGCTGCATTTCGCAAGGCTCTGTCACGTGAGTCGACTTTAATATCAGTCTGTTCAAGATCAGAAACCTCAACCGCGCCGGCAAGCGGCGTGGCACTTAGGATGATTAACAAGGCTACAGAAAGTCGTTTTAAAAGGTTATAGAGCATACGAATCAAAGACTAAAATAGTGTGGACAGAATTGTACCATAGAAAAAGAAGATAAATAGCTAGCATAAAACCAACGCCACCATTAACCGCAAAAAGAAAATGCACATTTCACAAACTCTTAACCCAATACGTGATCCATTCGCATTACCTTAAATATGAATCCAGCTATACTTGTTCGGTTTGATCTGTACCCCCAATAAAAATCGAGAAAATAAAAAATGAAAAACCTTACTCTACCACTGCAAGGTGCGCAGATGCTTTTTGTCGCCTTCGGTGCGCTAGTGCTGATGCCTTTGCTAACAGGTTTAGATACCAGTGTCGCATTATTTACTGCTGGTATCGGTACACTGTTATTCCAGTTCATCACTAAAAGACAAGTCCCAATATTTCTAGCATCTTCTTTTGCGTTTATCGCGCCGATTATGTACGGCGTACAAACGTGGGGGATCCCCGCTACAATGGGCGGCTTAATGTCTGCAGGCCTAATGTACGTTATATTAGCGAGCGTTGTAAAAGTCCGCGGTTCAGGCTTTATTAAACGTTTGCTTCCCCCTGTTGTTGTCGGCCCAGTCATTATCATTATTGGCCTCGGTCTGGCACCTGTAGCGGTTAACATGGCTCTAGGGAAAACCGGAGATGGAAGCGCTGTTCTTGTTGAGCCAAACGCTGCTCTGATTATTTCTTTAGCTTCTTTAATGACGACGATTTTCGTCGCCATTTTTGCACGCGGATTATTGAAATTAATGCCTATTCTTGCAGGCATTTTGGTCGGATATGGATTGAGCCTTGGATATGGCATTGTTGATTTCACGCCGGTTACAAATGCGAGCTGGATTGCCATGCCAAACTTTGTTGCGCCAGAGTTCAACTGGCATGCAATTGCATTTATGATCCCTGTAGCTATCGCGCCAGCAGTTGAGCACATTGGTGACATTTTGGCTATTTCAAATGTAACTGGTAAAGACTTTATGAAAAAGCCTGGCCTACATCGCACTCTTGCTGGTGACGGTGTGGCAACTATGGCGGCTGCAGCGTTTGGTGGGCCACCAAACACAACTTATTCTGAAGTGACCGGTGCAGTAACACTCACCAAAAACTTTGATCCGAAAATCATGACTTGGGCAGCTGTTACCGCAATCGTTCTGGCGTTTGTTGGAAAGCTAGGCGCATTGATGCAAACCATTCCAGTTCCTGTCATGGGCGGAATTATGTGCTTACTCTTTGGGTCAATTGCTGCCGTAGGCCTCAATACCCTGATCCGTAACCAAGTAGATTTATCTGAAGCGCGCAACTTAAGCATTGTGGGTGTGACGCTTGTATTTGGTATTGGCGGCATGGCATTTGGTATTGGCTCATTTAGCCTTACAGGTATTAGTCTGTGCGGCATCGTCGCAATTTTGATGAACTTGATTTTACCTGACGTAGAAGCAGCGCCGAAAATTACCGACTAACGAACGCTGTATCGACTGTTTAACGCCGAATACATAATTCGAATTAGACAATAAAAAGGCAGCCATGTGGCTGCCTTTTTGATGAAAAAATGCTGAATCTATTACGTTAAAATAGTCCGTAGCCTAATGCATTGCCACCAGCATCTCTTGCGGTTGCTCCAAATAATGCTTCCAAAGATTACAAAAACGAGCAATAGTACCACCATCAATAATTCGATGATCGCCTGACCAACTCACCTGCATAATTTTACGAGCCTCAACTTCACCTTGTTCATTAAATCGGGGCAACACTTGTAGCTTCCCGAGTGCAACAATCGCAACTTCAGGCTTATTGATAATTGGCGTTGCAACCGTTCCACCAAGTGCACCAATATTAGAAATTGAAATCGTGCCTTGTTTCAGATCCGCTGGGGCAACGCGACCACTACGAGCAGATTGTGTTAGGCGAGTAATCTCAGATGCAATGTCTAAAATCGACTTATCTTGTACTTGTTTGACATTTGGAACCAGCAACCCGACTTTCGAGTCAACTGCCATACCTATATTATGATCACGATGGTACGTTAGCTCACTACATGACTCATTGGGTGAGCTATTCATAATTGGAAACTCTTTGATCGCCAAAGACATCGCTTTCATAAAAAACGGCATCAGTGTGAGTTTACGCTCTTCTGTTGAGTACTTCTGTTTCATTGATTCACGAAGTGCCACTAAATCAGTCAAATCAAACTCTTCACAATAGGTGAAATGAGGAATTGTTGAGACTGACTCAGTCATCATCTTGGCCATGACGGCTTTCACACCACGAATCGGTTCAACTTTATCGCCCATGACAACAGCTTCGGTCGTTACAACCGGTAGATTGCCCATAGCTCCATTCGTCTCATTTGAAACCGAAGCTACATTTGAGCCAGACAAAAACTTCTCGATGTCTTCTTTGTATACGCGGCCATTCTTGCCTGAACCTTTCACGTCAGCCAAATTAACATCCAAGCTTCGGGCCATTCGTCTGACCGCTGGACTCGCTAACGCCTTGCCTTGTGTGATATGACTTGCCAAAGCTTTGTCTACTTGCGCATCGGTTGATGTATCAATATTGACCGACGGAGACGCTTGTGTACTGGCCACGCTAGAAACAGTTGTCTTTTCAGCAAAGACTTCAATTGCAAACAACGGCTCATGCACTTTTGCAAGCTGCCCTTTACGGTAATGCAACTTTGCAATTTTGCCGTTTTTTATTGCCGGGATTTGTACAAGCGCTTTATCGGTCATGACATCTGCTATTGGTTGATCTTCAACAACTAAGTCACCCTCGTCAACCAGCCATTCCACCAGCTCACACTCTACGATTCCTTCCCCAATATCCGGTAACAGGAACTCTTCGATCGTAGACGATACGGATGCGGTTTCTTGCACAACCTCAGGAGCCTCAGTTTGCACTTCAACCGCGTCTACTTGAGTGCTCTGAGTTTCACCTTCGTTCGAAATTTCAACCGCATACAATGGTTGATGAACTTTCGCGATTTCGCCTTTACTGTAATATAGCTTAGAAATGACTCCGGCATGCGGCGCGGGGATCTGCACCAGTGCTTTATCCGTCATCACGTCAGCAATCGGTTGATCTTCAACGACGAGATCGCCCTCTTCGACTAACCATTCAACCAATTCACACTCAACAACACCTTCACCGATATCCGGTAGAATAAAATCTTTAATCATAACCGGGCTCCTAAAATTTGATTGATGCTTTGATCGCTTCAAAATTCTTCAGAGCGTCCGGCATATATTCTTTCTCATGGATTAAAGGATAAGGGGTATCCAAACCACAAACTCGGCTAATTGGCGACTCTAAATACAAGAAGCACTCTTGTTGGATCGTGGCCGCAATTTCCCCAGCAAAACCACCGGTTAAGGGGGCTTCATGACTAACTAATAAGCGTCCAGTCTTTTTAACTGATGCAGCTACCGTATCTATATCCCAAGGGGCAAGCGTACGTAAATCTATCACTTCACAGCTGATACCTTCTTTCTTCGCGAGATCTGCAGCTTGCTCAATAACTTCCATCTGAGCTCCCCACGCAAGCAAAGTAATATCGCTCCCCTCACGAATAACTTCGGCTTTACCTAATTCAATTTCATAGTCGCCTTCAGGGACTTCACCAACCGATGCTCTATACAAGCGTTTTGGCTCAAAAAAGATAACCGGATTCGGATCGCGAATAGAGGCGAGTAAAAGGCCTTTTGCTTGTGCCGCGTTTCTTGGGATCACCACCTTAAGGCCAGGTGTACCGGTAAAGTATGCTTCTGGAGATTGTGAGTGATAATGTCCACCCGCAATACCACCACCATATGGTGTTCTAAACGTGACGCCACCAACATCAAATTCATTACCACTGCGATATCTGAACTTCGCTGTTTCATTCACAATTTGATCAAATGCGGGAAAGATATAATCTGCAAATTGAATTTCCGCAACTGGGGTCATACCATTGGATGCGAGGCCATTAGCAAAACCTGCAATACCCTGCTCAGTCAAAGGGGTGTTGAAACAACGGGATTTGCCGAATTTGTCCTGAAGACCTGATGTCGCTCGAAATACGCCACCAAAATGTCCAACGTCTTCACCAAACACCAACATCTTGTCATCCGCTTCCATCGCAATAACAAGCGCTTCGTTGATTGCATGTAACATGTTCATCTCTGCCACGACTTATAATCTCCCTGCGCTTTTTGGATAGGACTTTGGATATTTCTTCACGTGCTGTTTTAGCGCTTTAAGCTGCTGTTTTAATATCGGTGTCGGTTCATCCAGTACATCTTCAATAAGTTCATCAAGATGAGGGACCGGCAATTGCTCTGCGACTTTAACAGCCGCGAGAACTTCTTCTCGATACTTTTCATACAAAGCAGCATCCTCTGCTTCTGTTAACCAGCCCTTATTCAACAGCCATAACTTAAAACGTTTCACCGGATCGTGTTGTTGCCATTTGGCTTCTTCCTCTTTAGAGCGGTAACCCGACGGATCATCTGAAGAAGAATGCGCGCCTAGACGATAGGTCATCGCTTCGATGAGCACTGGAGCGTTGTTTTCAATCGCAAATGCTCGAGCCTGCTGTGTCGCCGCCATAACCGCCAACATATCATTACCATCAACACGAATCGTATGCATACCGTAACCGACACCACGGCTAGCGATACCATTACCAGCAAACTGTTCTTCAGTCGGTGTAGAGATTGCGTAGCCATTATTGCGGCAGAAGAATATTGTCGGAGCGTTTAAAACGGCAGCCATATTTAAGCCGGCATGGAAATCACCTTCAGAAGCAGCACCTTCTCCAAAATAACAAATGGCGACATTACGCTGCCCCTTCATTTTTAGTCCATAAGCAACACCAGTCGCTTGCGGGATCTGAGTACCTAGTGGCGAGGATATGGTTTGATAATTCAGGGCTTCACTGCCGTAATGGATAGGCATTTGTCTGCCTTTCCCTAGGTCTTTTTCATTACTAAACAATTGATTCATAAATTGTTCAGTTGTAAAACCTCGATATCTGAGTGCTGCATGTTCACGGTATTGCGCAAGGATAACATCACCATCATCCAACGCACTTGCGCTGCCAACAATCGCAGCTTCTTCACCGGTGCAAGTCATGTAAAAACTAATACGCCCTTGACGTTGTGCACCAAGCATTCTCTCATCCAAGACTCGGGTAAACACCAAAGTGTCATGAACTCGTTTTGCCAACTTTTCGTCGATTAGGGGAAGAACGGCTTTTTCATAGGTCGTTCCATCGGCCTGTAAAACCTTCAAAATAGGAATATGCAGCGAATCTTTGTCGAGAAAACTGACACGATGCACTGTCTGGTTCTTCGTTGTTGCGTTGCTCATATTGTGCTCTTATTATTAAAAAATGCGCTTAAACCGTGATGTTTAGCGCGATTTCTGTCTTTAAAAAGACTCTTATTCATACACAGAAGCAGACATTACGTTAACGTAAAATACCTATCAACTTTTAGCCTGCTCGGTTTAACAACTTAGCTTATCTTTTTTGTATACTCTGCTTTACACTCTAACAAAGCAGCAACTGTTTTGCAGTGGTTAACATCATCACTGTTCTTTGTCCTACTGGAACTTTTGCGTTGGGAAACACAATCGCTTCTTGCTCAGTTTCTACTTTGACGGCCTGCCCCCCTTCTTTGGCCAAAATGTAGCCCTTGGGAAAAGCAGTAAAATTCTCTACATCATTTGAAAATGTAAATTCAAAATCTTCATAGTTTTTATTAATGACACGGCAGACTTGATATAAGTTCACTTTTGATTCGTCATAAGCCTCAAGCTCTAAATCTTTGCCAGTTAGCAATCGTTGCAGCATTTCCTTGGTTTCAATAAATCGCGTCATATCATTCTGGCCCATCGGGAAAACTTTACCGAGCTCAACGGTAAAGGCATCCGCACCATAGTTTTCTGAAGAGAAATAACTAAAAGTCGTCGTTGGCTCATGGTGCAACAATATTGTCTTGACGCCAGCGGCAGCTAAAAACATGATTTGTTCGGCTTTATAGGGGCGGCCAGAACGATACGGATAAATTGCAAACTTCTCGTGTTTTGACCCTCTGATGGCAGTATGCAGATCGTAATGTATGCGATGTCTACTTGCATTGCGCTGTGTAAAAAATTGATCGACATACAGCTCTAGATTCTTCGCCCTGATCCGCTCAGAGTTGACTAAACCTGGCGAGTTTGAATGTTCGCCATTAAACAGCCTGTTCAGGTTTTCTTCGACAAAACGCGTACCATGATGAATCGCAGCGGGGTTCCCAATCAAAAACATCACACGCTGAGCTAGGCGCAACTCTTGTTTTAAAATTTTAGAAATAAATTCATTACATATCTCAATCGGCGCCGTCTCATTTCCGTGGACCGCACAGGACAGGACGATGTCTTTTCCTTGATCATTTTCAGGCTCAAAAATAATGACCCCAGTATCAGGGATTGTGACTTGCGTTTGATTGGATAACGTAAATGAGATGGGCTCATTGATCGTGGTGGGATTCGCTAAGGTTAACGCGAGAAAGTCGTAAGATTCCATAAGTGCTTGATACACAAAAAGCTCCTTCTTAGAGACGCCAAATTATTGCTATTTGGCAATGCCAAGCCAAATACACTTTATTGTTTTCGCGGATCTTAGCACAAATTCAATAGATTACATCTAACCACATTTTGCAAAAGTTTATGCCCCATTAATTACGGCAACAAAAAGCATCCATAACCCACAAAAAAGACTTGCAAATATCAATAGCAGACGGCAGAATGGCTAGACGTTTAGACGGCTAAAGAGCAAGAATAGAATGGCAAAGGCAACGTTTGGTGCAGGATGTTTTTGGGGAGTTGAGTACTTTTTCCGTGAGGTCCAAGGTGTTAATGACGCCATTTGTGGTTACATGGGTGGGGATGACAGCGCTATAACTTATCAAGAAGTTAAATCTGGAATTACTGGTCATGCAGAAGTCGTTGAAGTGGATTATGATCCTGAGCTCGTCAGCTATGAACAGCTACTCAATGTGTTTTGGACTAACCACAACCCAACCACACTAAACCGTCAGGGAGAGGATGAAGGTAGCCAATATAGAAGTGCGATTTTTTATCACTCTTGCGAACAGCAGCAAAGTGCCATCCAGTCAAAATCTGCGCTTCAAAGCAGTGGCAAATGGGGGGATAAACGCATTGTTACCGAAATCGCTGCAGCAACTAAGTTTAATAAGGCTGAAGAGTATCATCAGAGTTATTTGCAAAAAAATAATCTACCAAGCTGCCATATTTCGTTTTAATGCGCACTGCCATGCCAATGACAACGCTTGCAATAAAAAAACGCGCTTTTGGCGCGTTTTTTTATTTAATTTTGCAGCAATTCTGGAAAACTAATTTGAAAGTGCCTTATCAATGAAAACTTGGGCTTCTTGAATGACTTTCTCAAGGTGAGCTTCTGACACAAAGCTTTCTGCATATATCTTGAACAATGCTTCTGTACCCGAAGGGCGTGCCGCAAACCAAGCATTTTCAGTACATACTTTGATACCACCAACGGCGGCATCATTCCCAGGTGCTCGCGTTAATATATCTAATACGGATTCTCCCGCCAGCAGCGGCAAGTCAAGGGACAATGGATCAAGCGCGGCAAACTTTTGCTTTTTATCTAGACTTATCGGGCTATCAACACGCTTATAGTAACTTTGACCAAATTGCTCCTCTAAGGCTTGATACCTCTGTGCTGGGGTTTGCCCTGTAATAGCAATGATCTCAGCTGCAAGTAAAGCAAGAATAAACCCGTCTTTATCTGTACACCATGTCGAACCATCACGTTTTAAGAATGCAGCCCCAGCACTTTCTTCGCCGCCAAATGCAACGGTACAGCTCGCCAACCCATCGACAAACCACTTAAATCCTACAGGCACTTCCATCAAACGGCGTTGGTGAGACTCAACAACACGATCGATCATCGCACTTGAAACAAGCGTTTTACCTATTGCAAGTTCAGAACTCCATTCAGGACGATAACGAATCAAATAATCAATGGCGACTGCCAAAAAGTGATTTGGGTTCATTAAACCAAAACCAGGGCAAACAATACCATGGCGGTCGTAATCTGGGTCATTGCCGACACAAATATCAAACTGGTTTTGATAAGCAAGTAACCCTGCCATAGCATATGGAGATGAGCAGTCCATACGGATCTTGCCGTCTTTATCCAAAGGCATAAAGCTAAAACTAGGGTCGACGTTATCATTAACTATAGTAATATCTAATCCATACCGCTGTGCAATGGGTTGCCAATAATCAATACCTGAACCACCGAGCGGATCGACACCAATACGGACTTTCGACGCCGCAATCGCTTCCATATCAATGACTTCAGCAAGAGAACTCACATAGGGAGAAATAAAGTCTTGTTCTCGAATCCAATCTGAATCAAGCGCTTGAGTATATGAAACACGTTTAACACTATTTAATTGGTTTTCGAGATATTGATTCGCACGTTGCTCAATCCAAGCCGTAATCTCACTTTCTGCTGGCCCACCATGGGGCGGATTGTATTTAATACCACCATCCTGAGGCGGATTATGTGAAGGCGTAATCACCAAACCATCACAAAGGCTTTGTGGCTGATTCTCGTTTGCAGCAATAATGAGGCGAGAAATGACTGGTGTTGGGGTATACCCCTGTTGTTGATCAATTCTAACTTCAACTTGATTTGCGGCTAGCACTTCTAATACAGAGATAAATGCTGCTTGCGATAGTGCATGGGTATCGATACCCACATAAATCGCCCCAGTAATCCCTGCTTGCTGCCGATAATCAGCTACGGCCTGTGCAATCGCCCAGATATGATGTTGGTTAAAGCTCACCTGCTCGGCATTGCCACGATGACCCGATGTTCCAAAGCTCACTCGTTGGCCTACTATTTTCACATCGGGCATTAAGCGGTAGTATTGACTCATTAGCCGCGGAATGTTCACTAGATCTTGTTGTTGAGCCGTCTTCCCTGCTCTTTCATGAATTCCCAAAAATCAAATCCCTCTATCGTCAACTTTATTCTTACAAAGATAATAATTCAAAATAAACCATGCCAATCGCGCTACAGTGGCAAAGCTTGCTCAGCTATAGATTTCGCAATCGTTTCATCACAACCAAATTGCAGCAAAACTTCCTTCAGAATGGTGCGTTTTTTTGCCGTATTATTGTTGCTCGTCACCCAGTATTGGCTCTCTCCAATCTGCTTAGGATTCGCAGATGGACTTGCTTTTAGCAGAGCTTCTTTCGATTTTGCAAAATACAAACGGTCTCGACCTTGAATTTGTAAAATCTTCTCGAATTTTTCACCCATCAATTGATGAACAGACTCAAGTGCAAATAAGAATTTTCCAACGGCACCTTTTTGCTGCATTAATAAAGTGGGGCTGAATAGATTATCAAAGCATATATCACTTAAAGCGACGTCTGCGGCCGGTTCTACCTCTGATGTCTCTTGCGTTGCAACAATTGGCTCATTAGGACTGGATTCGACGACAGTTTCCATACTTGGCTGGCTAATCGATTCCGGCTCGGATTGCTCTTGCTGCGACGTTGATAGGCCGAGTTCTCGCCGTAATATATCAGAAGCACTTTCACCAATGCGCACGGTTTTACTGGCAATATGGCGATAAAGCTCTTCATCTACTTCGATATACTTCATTTCTGTCCTTCCCTCTTCCTATGGCTTGCTTGCAACTTCAAGCGAACAAACGATTTGATTGAACCCAATTTTATTGTATTTGCAGCAAACAGTTTATGTTTAAAACTCGAAAATTTAGACTGCAATAATCCTGAACCACCTTAAAATCAAGCTCTAGTTTAAGCCAAAAGAACCAGATAGATAAAGCAACAAACCGACAAAAAACAAGGAAAACACTCACAAATACTTTACAAAACACAACTTGGATAAAAATCAAACGAGCAATGTACAAATCCTTGCCATTTGTCTGCAGAACAAGGCAAAATTCGACGATAAATTTGTAAAGGAATAAATAATGAATTACGAGTTATCAGGTAGTGGCAGCCCAGTTGTTCTGATACACGGACTTTTCGGTAATTTGGACAATTTGAAAACATTGGCGCGCGCATTAGAAAAAGCACATACCGTGATTCGTATAGACATTCCTAATCATGGTCAAAGTGAGCATACGCAGAAGATGGGTTATGACGATTTAGCTTTCAAAGTTATCTCATTACTTGATTCATTAAACATTGGCCGTTGTCACCTCGTCGGTCATTCGATGGGCGGAAAAATTGCACTCGCAACCGCACTTTACTACCCAGAGAGGGTTCAAAGTGTCATTGCCGTCGATATTTCACCAGTTGCCTATGCGCAGCGACACAATGACGTGTTTAATGCCCTGCTCTCAATGCCATTACCACAAATAGCAAATCGACAACAAGCGCTGCAACATCTACTACAAAAAGGTTTAGATGAAGGAACAAGCCAATTTTTGCTCAAAAGCTTGGCCAAAAATGAAAATGGTTTTTACTGGAAAATGAACCTTCGAGGTTTACGCGAGTGTTATCAAGATCTCATTCTCTGGACGGTAAAAGATCAAGTTTATTCTGGTCCAACATTATTTGTCCGAGGTGGTGATTCCGACTATATCCAGTTATCACACAAACAAGAGATCTTAAGACAATTCCCCAATACCGAAGCCAAAACTATTCAAGGTGCTGGGCATTGGTTACATGCGCAAAAACCGGTTATATTCAATAAAATCGTTGCCGAATTTATTGAAAAACACGATTGCTAATCGTAGATTGAACATTAGTAAAAAGCCATAAATCATATAGCCCAATCAAGCGGAATATGCTATATTCGCGCCTCTTTTAATGACCACAGGGACATTTGGGGGTCGAAACGTGTTAGCCCAATACATGCAGCAAATTGAAACGATAGGTTTGAATTTCTTTTTTGCCGCTATATTTTTCTTTATTGGCATGGCAATTCACGACGTGCTCAAACAAGGCAAAGTCCCAAAGTTTGGTCAATATATTGTTTGGTTAGTTTTATTTCTCGGCTGTGCCGGGTTCATTGCAAAAGGTATTATTCAGGTCACTTGGGAGACCTCAGGGATCGGTTAAAACAATAAGATGGCGAAAGAAGCAACAGACAGAACGACCATTGATCTCTTTGCCGATGATAAACGTCGAGGACGACCCAGAAGCAACCCGCTTCCTCGCGAACAGCAATTAAAGGTCAATAAACGAAATCAGATCCAACGCGACAAAGCGAAGGGACTGAAACGAATAGAGTTAAAGGTGTCACAAGATCTTTATGACGCCTTGAACCAAAAGGCTTTGGACAGTAACATCAGCCGAAGTCAATTAATTGAATTAATACTGCAAGAGCAAGTTAGTCACTAATTGAGTCTCTAATCCATCTCGCAGAAAAACGAAACTAATTTAAAGGAAAGACAATGGCAACTGTAGGTCTTTTTTTCGGTAGTGACACAGGAAACACCGAAGCTGTAGCCAACATGATCCAGAAGAAGCTGGGCAAAAAAATGGTTGAGGTGAAAGATATCGCCAAGAGTACCAAAGAACAAATCGCTGAATACGATCTGCTAATTTTTGGTATTCCGACATGGTACTACGGTGAAGCGCAGTGTGACTGGGATGATTTTTTCCCTGATCTGGAAGAAATCGATTTTACAGACAAATTGGTTGCAATCTTTGGTTGCGGCGATCAAGAAGATTATGCTGAGTACTTCCTTGATGCCATGGGCATGGTAAGAGATATTGTTGAACCACGCGGCGCTATTATTATTGGCCACTGGCCTACTGAAGGGTACGATTTTGAAGTGTCTAGAGGTTTAGCGGACGACGATCATTTTGTTGGCCTAGGTATTGATGAAGACCGTCAACCAGAACTGACTGAAGAACGTGTAGACCAATGGGTTAAACAAATTTACGAAGAAATGTGTCTCGCAGAACTCGAAGATTAAGCTTGTACGATTAAGCTCAACAAAAGCGGCTGATATGGCCGCTTTTTTGTGTCTTCATTGAAAGATCAGAGTCTAAGATATTTGGAGCCCCCATGGTTTTAGAAAAACGTTCTGCACACTGGGATATATTTTGCGCAGTCGTTGACAATTACGGTGACATCGGCGTGACATGGCGCCTAGCAAAACAATTGGCTGCAGAATATCAAATAGAGGTTAACTTATGGGTTGATGACTTATTTAGCTTTCAACATATTTTGCCCGATCTCGACCCAAATCTTAGCCTGCAGCGTTATGTAGGAGTCAATATCTATCAATGGAAACAACCCCTTGAAGCAAAATACCGGCCAGGTCATGTCGTTATTGAAGCATTTGCATGTGAACTCCCTAACGAAGTAAAGCAGAGTCTCAACGAGCAACACCAACTTGCACCAAGCCAAGTTCCCATATGGCTTAACTTAGAATACTTGTCCGCGGAATCATGGGTAGATGGCTGCCATGCTTTACCTTCTTTGCAATCCACAGGCTTGAAAAAGCACTTTTATTTCCCGGGTTTTACCCAAAAGTCTGGTGGACTAATCTGTGAATCTTCCCTTATTGAGCAACGAGAGAGCTGGCAGGCTAATCCTCAAAACCGCTTCAAGCTGTTTGATTCACTCGGACTAAAAGGAATAGAGACCGGACATCAAGTGATCAGCCTGTTTAGCTATGAAAACTCGGTATTGCTTTCTTTATGCCAATATTTGCAGCAAAACTCACGCCCAACTCACATACTCGTTCCCAAGGGACGAAGCCTTACTAGCTTACAGAGCTTATTTCCTGCACCAGTTGAAGAACTGGCCGCCGGCGATCGAATTCAGCAAGGAAGTCTCACAATCCACATTCTACCAATGACAGATCAGCAAGCCTATGATCAACTGTTATGGAGCTGTGATTTCAACATCGTCAGAGGTGAAGATTCCTTCCTAAGAGCGCAATGGGCAGCCAAACCCTTTATTTGGCACATTTACCCGCAAGACGAAGACTATCACCTTGTAAAATTAGCTGCTTTTTTAGAACGATACACAGAAAAACTGCCACCTATGCTCAAAGTGTTAATCGACGCGTTAAACACAAATTTCAACCAAGAGTTGACCAGTGAAACCATTCGCAATTGGCACGAGCTACAAGATTTAACTCCTTTGCTGCTGCAACACGCACAAAATTGGCCAAATGATGCATTAAATGGCTCAGATCTCGCAGAACGGCTAGTTCATTTCGTCAAAAATGGCTAAGATACGCCACTGAAACAGAAGAATCTAAATATAGGAATTATTGTAATGAAAACTGCTCATGAACTCCGTCCTGGTAACGTCATCATGTTAGATGGCACCCCATGGGTTGTACAAAAGACAGAAACGACTCGTTCTGGCCGTAATGCTGCAATTGTGAAAATGAAATTAAAGAATTTGTTGCAGGATTCGACGACAGAAACCACCTTTAAGGGTGATGACAAAATGGAAGACATCATTCTTGAACGTCTCGATTGTACTTATTCTTACTATGCTGACCCAATGTACGTATTTATGGATTCTGAATACAACCAATATGATGTTGAGTCTGAAAACCTAGGGGACGCATCTGCATTTATTGTTGATGGTATGGAAGAGATTTGCCAAGTGACTTTCTATGAGGGCAAAGCTATCTCAGTCGAACTTCCAACGTCAATTACTCGTGAAGTCACATATACCGAGCCAGCAGCTCGTGGTGATACCTCGGGTAAAGTGATGAAGCCTGCAACCATTGAAGGTGGCGCAACGATCACTGTTGCTGAGTTTGTCAAAACAGGCGATAAAATCGAAATCGATACACGCACCGGCGAATTCAAAAAGCGCGCATCTTAAACAATACGCCTTTCATTCGCATCAATCACAGCGAATAAAAAAAGCCAGAGCAATGCTCTGGCTTTTTAATGTCCCTCTGAAACAGCTTGCTTTGAATATCACCGACTAAACAATCAATAAGAATCCAACAAAGGCAACAAAAGCGGCAATGAGAGCATAAGGCAACTGGGTAACAGCATGGCTCATAAGATTGCAACCCGAACCTTGCGCAGCTAAAACGGTAGAATCTGAATAAAAACAAGCTTGACTACCAAAAGAAGAGGCCGACAGCAATGCTCCGATTACTATCGGCATATCGGCCCCAACAGATTGAGCAAGCGGCATCACAATAGGAATCGTGACCGCAAATATTCCCCAACTTGAGCCCGTAACAAAAGCAAGTATCGACATCGCGACAAAAACAACAGCGGGCAACATGGTTGCGGTCATGTACGGACTGAGCGACTCAATAACATACTGAGGTAGCAACAATTGATCACACACATCCTTAAAGATAAAGGCCGCAATAACAGTTCCAATTGCTGGCAGCATACTTTTAAAGCCATCAATCATTTGCTCCATCATATCGGCAAGCGACATAAGGCCTTGCAGACCATAAAAAGGCAAGGTAATGGCCAGGGTTGCTAATAAACCCTTCCAGACATCAATATCGAAATAAACAGTAAAACCAACTAATAATAAAATCGGCACCAAAAAGTTATGCAACTGACCTTTTTTGCTACCGGCCTCGAACTCCTCACCTATGGCTTTTACTGCGTATTCGTCAGAGGTTTGAACCACTTCGTCCATATCAATGGTTTCCCCTTGTATACCTTGCTGAGCAAGTCGTTGCGCTTTGCCCATCGGGCCAAACGCAGGCACGATACCTAAGACAACGAGTAAAACAAGAAACACAGCAAACCATGCATAAAGCATATAAGGAATTGCCTGAATATAAACGCTAATCCCCTCTCCAGCTGCGGCGATACCGTTATCAACAAGCAATCCACCAAAAAAGACCGCCCAAGTAGACAATGGGACTAAAACACATACTGGCGCAGCAGTTGAGTCCACGACATAAGCAAGCATCTCACGAGAAATCTTAAAGCGATCAGTCACTCGCTTCATGGTTTCTCCTACAGTTAACGCATTTAAATAATCGTCAATAAAAATGATGAGGCCTAAGAAGAAGGTCATGAATAAGCTTGATTTGGGGCCTTTGGCTAGCTTTAGCGCCTTTTCACCAAAAGCTAGAGCTCCACCTGTACGTACGAGTAAAGCAATCAATGAGCCAAAACTTCCACACACTAAAATCAACCAGCCAATGGTTTCATCAGCCATCACTTTGAGCGAAGTATCTGCCATTTGACTAAGCGTGGTTGTTGGGTCAATCAACAACAAGCCGACAATGGCTCCAATAATCAGTGACAATATTGGCCGACGTAGCCAAATAGCCAAAATTAACACCACCAATGGGGGGACCAAACTTAAAGATGTCGGTTCAGACATTCCAAAAAACCCTCAGTTCAATAGATTATCTATTGATAATGAAAATAAACAGAAATTTTATGTTGGAATCATTTATACCAACAAAGCCGCAAATAATGACTTTAATCACGGTCAGAAACTAGCTTCGCTCAAACATCAAGCCGTCTACAGGTCAAAATGAATACATTGCTCACAACATGTGGACTTGCAATATTTGACGTTGAAGTGACATAGAAATCAGCGCATTTATTTAATGATGCGGAAAATAATCCCAACCGCATAACGAGTCAATATATTTTTTCAAGTTTTACCTATATTTTTATCAAAAACGCTGTAAACACCCCACGGTAGGCGATTACAGCAACATAAGAACCGCTCCCTTTGAATTCACACTAAAAAATAAACGCTTATTCACTCACAATTTGGCACTGAATATACATGGAACCTTTACAAAACAAGGGACTTTTATGAGAATTCATTATGCAACATACGAATGACTCCAAAACACACAACAACAGCATTTTCCACCATAGAGCAATCCTTTTTAAGCACCATTTAGATGGATACACTAACCGAGCAACTTTTGGAGGTAAAATATTCTTATTTATGCTTTTAACTAAAACGAAATTTGGGTATTGTGTGGTTAAATATGCCGACACACTCACTTTTCGAGTTCTACCGCGACTTTTACCAAGATAGCTACCACTACGTCACTATTTAAGTTGCTTCGGCAAAGGTTTATCAGACTAGTAAGAAAGCGCGAAAGCAAAACTCTGCTAGAACATTTATGATTTACAGTACAAGAGAGTCTCAAGAGCTTAGCTTTCAGGCTAGCTCAGAAGACAAGCATGTACCATTTAGAGGTTTGAATGCGCCCAATTATTAAATCACATAAATTAGATAGCGTTTGTTACGACATTCGAGGTCCGGTTCATAAAGAAGCACGCCGCCTTGAAGATGAAGGGCATCGGATCCTCAAACTCAATATTGGTAACCCTGCTCCTTTTGGATTTGAAGCACCTGAAGAGATTGTCCGAGATGTCATTTTAAACCTGCCAAGTGCTCAAGGCTATTGTGAATCCAAAGGGCTATTTTCAGCTCGAAAAGCCATCGTCCAACACTATCAAGCCAAAGGGATCTTTGGTGTCGATATAGAAGATGTCTATATCGGTAATGGCGTATCCGAGCTCATCATGATGGCCATGCAAGGCCTACTTAATTCAGATGACGAAGTCTTAATTCCTTCACCTGACTATCCATTGTGGACGGCAGCCGTCAATTTAACTGGCGGCAAACCTGTGCATTACCGCTGCGATGAAGAATCAGATTGGTTTCCAGACCTAGAAGATATAAAACAAAAAATTACGCCTCGAACTCGGGGGATCGTGCTGATTAACCCAAATAATCCAACCGGAGCGGTATATTCTAAAGAATTGCTTCTCGATGTTGTAGAGTTATGTCGTCAACACGACTTAATTTTATTTGCAGATGAAATATACGACAAAGTTTTGTATGACGAAGCTGAGCATATTCCAGCGGCAAGCCTTTCCGACGATATTCTTACCGTGACATTCAACGGATTATCAAAAGCCTACCGCTCTGCCGGCTTTCGAGTGGGTTGGATGATGTTAACTGGTAACTTAAAAGCGGCCAAAAACTATATTGAAGGCTTGGATATGCTTGCCTCAATGCGTTTATGCTCTAATGTACCGAATCAACATGCAATTCAAACAGCGTTAGGCGGCTATCAGAGCATCAATGAGCTCATCGCACCGACTGGTCGCCTCGCGATTCAAAGAGACGTTTGCTACGAGCTGCTCAATGATATCCCTGGCGTGAGCTGTAAAAAGCCCAAAGGTGCTATGTATGCCTTCCCAAAACTCGACGTAAAAAAATTCAATATCAGAGACGATGAACGATTAGTACTTGACCTACTCAAAGAAAAAAAGATCCTGCTGGTTCAAGGTACGGCGTTCAATTGGCCAGAACCAGATCATATGCGAGTTGTCTTTTTGCCACACAAAGAAGATTTAGAAAAAGCCCTTATTGACTTCGGCGAGTTCCTAGAGACCTATCGACAGTAGACTATTAATCGATACAAATTAAAGCGGCATAGGCCGCTTTATTTTTTATATCCCATCCATTAACTATGCTAATGTGTTGTTATATTGAGTGAAAAGAGAGAGGAAGATGAGCCATCTATTTGCCCATTTAGCAAGAATGAAACTAATCCAACGTTGGCCGCTAATGTACAACGTTCGAACCGAGAACGTACAAGAACACTCTTTACAAGTCGCGATGGTCGCACATGCACTCGCGATAATTAGTAACAAAAAATACGATAGTGCTTTAGACCCTTATCGCGCGGCAACGATGGCGATTTACCACGATGCTAGCGAAATATTAACTGGGGATTTGCCCACGCCGGTGAAGTATTTCAATAAAGAAATTGAAGCGGAATATAAGAAAATTGAATCCATCGCTGAACAACGGTTACTCGAAATGGTGCCAGATGAATTTCAAGATGACTTTAGAGAACTCTTTGACTCAAGTGCGGCCGACCCAATATATAAAAAACTCGTAAAATCCGCAGATACCTTATGTGCTTATTTAAAGTGTCTAGAGGAACAAAGTGCTGGCAATAATGAGTTTAACACCGCGAAAAAAAGGTTAGAGAAAATGCTTGATGCAAACCCAGATCCTGCGGTTCGGTATTTTCGTCAATGCTTTATTCCAAGCTTTACGCTCAATCTTGATGATATCAACAAAATGTTATGACAGAGGTTAAGGAGAGCTTTCCAATGAGTGATGTGTGGACTGAGCGCCGTCATGGTGAAGATAAGAATCGCCGCAATGATCATCGTAGCCCCTTTCAAAGAGATCGAGCGCGCATTTTGCATTCTGCAGCATTTCGTCGCCTTCAAGCAAAAACACAAGTGCATAGCGTAGGCATGAACGACTTCTATCGCACTCGGCTGACTCACTCTCTAGAAGTCTCTCAAATAGGCACAGGTATCGCCGCGCAGCTGAAACTAAAGCATCCTGAGCATCACACATTATTAGACTCAACCAGCTTGCTCGAATCATTATGTCTTGCGCATGACATAGGCCACCCGCCCTTTGGTCACGGTGGTGAAGTCGCACTCAATTACATGATGCGCGACCATGGTGGATTTGAAGGAAATGGACAAACATTTAGAATTTTAGCGAGGCTTGAGCCCTATACACTAAACTATGGCATGAATTTATGTCGAAGAACCTTACTTGGAATTTTAAAATATCCAGCACTTTATAGCCATTTAAAGTCTCCGACACCTGCACTAGAGATCAGCAATTATCGACAATTACGACCTTCCCAGTGGCCAGCGGTAAAAGGTATATTTAATGATGATGCCGATATTTTGGACTGGGTACTCGACCCATTATCCAATCAAGATAAACAACACTTTATCGCTTGCCAAAAGTTAACAAAAAGCACCCACCTCCGGACGCTACATAAGTCTTTTGATTGCTCCATTATGGAACTTGCAGATGATATTGCATACGCGGTACATGATTTAGAAGACGCCATCGTAATGGGAATTGTCAGTCAATCCCAATGGCAACTCGACGTTGTAGATCAGCTGAAAACTAGTAAAGATGAATGGGTTCGACACGAGTTCACCCATATCTATAAAAAATTATTTAGCAGCCAACATCACTTAAGAAAAGATGCAATTGGCACACTGGTCAATGGCTTTGTTACCGCTATCGCGATAGTCGAGGATGAGCGTTTTGAAGAACCTTTACTACGATGTAATGCTAAACTTGAACCAGAATTTGCAATAGCTCTTGAAGTTCTGAAGCAATTCGTTTTGAAATACGTAGTGAGGAAGCCTGAAATTCAGATGTTAGAGTACAAAGGTCAACAAATCGTGATGGAGTTATTTGAAGCTTTTGCTTCTGATCCTGAGCGACTTTTACCAGCCAACACTCAAGAACGTTGGCGACAAAGTATAGAGTCCGGCAGTAATAGCCATCGCGTGATTGCCGATTATATCTCTGGCATGACAGATGAATTTGCATCCCGCTTACACCAACACCTCTTTAGCCCAAAATCAGGAAGTATGGTTGAGTTTGGCCGAGAATAATTCCACACCTAAAGTCATACCCAGTTAAAGTTTTAGACCATTTAATAAAAAGCCAACTCGTTGTAACGAGTTGGCTTCTTCTTGCATATGACTTTATTTAAACAGTTTGAGAATTTAAACGCTCAATGACCTTTCCGTAAATGATCAAAGACACAGCGGACACAGTCGCAATCGCTGCGAAGAAATACCATATGTAATGGGCATTCGATGCTGCTGCAGCCCAAGCCTCGTGGGTTTCAAATAAACGCGGATCAGGACAATAGGCGTTAAGTAAGTAACCAGACAAACCAAAGCCTAACAAGGAGCTAATAAACGAATGTAAATGAGAGAACCCCAAATACAAACCTTCTTCACCCTTTGGCGCTTGCAAAGAGAAATATTCAAGGAATCGCGGCGAGATAAAAGATTCAGCTAAACCTTGAAAAACAATACCTACAATCATCATAAATGCCACAGGATGAATTTCGATAAAGCCTAAGTCAACGTTGCCATCTAACATGTTCCCAGAGGCCATTGCTAATGCAGAGATTGGCATGATGAACATCCCAACGGTCATTGAAAACAGAGCGCTGCGATTACGCATCATCGACGTGACAACCCCAACGGTCAGCACCACAACAAATGGGTTGACGTTGGCATACCACGACGGCGAAGCTCCTTCACCGGCCATACGAAGTACATATTTTGGCATTGTGGCGTACAACTGATGTTGAACCATCCAAAAACCGGTAATAATTAATGTCAGTGCAATTAGGCGTCCGTTTGATAACACTTTAACCAATGCCTGAGACACCTCAGCAAAAGTACGCTTATGGGCATTTTCATCGGTCGTTTTAAAGAAGAGTAAAATACTGACAAACGCAATTCCCGTCATCGCTGCGGCAAAATAGTTCAAATTAATCAAACCTAAATCACCCATCGATTCCCGCAATGGCTTCACAATGGTTTTACCCGAAAACGCTCCGATATTGACCATCATGTAAAAGATTGAAAAACCTTTTGCTCGGGTCGCAGCCGTTGTCGACTTTGCTACTGTTGCAGTAATAACAGCTTTAATAAATGAACCACCAATCATAATCACAACCATAATCGGTGCGATAGCCCAGCGAATATCAGCTTCTAACAGACCCGTAAACTTAACGGTTCTGCCATATTCAACAAGGCCCTGTGCTTCCAGCATATTTGGAAATACAGCTAAACTTGCATAGCCCACAGTCAACAAGGCAAAAGCTAGCAGGAGTGAATTTCTAAAGCCGATCTTGTCTGCAATTGCGCCACTAAACGTGGGAAGGAAATAAAGGCCAGCTGAAAATGAGCCAGAAATCCAAGCCGCTTCAACGTCGCTAAAACCGAGAATTCGCGACAAATAAAGTGTAATGACGATGAATACACCATAATAAGCCGCTCTTTCTAGCAACTCTACACCGTTCGCTATCCAAAACGTCTTCGGGAAACCCTTCGACGCTTCTGGAGAAGTAGTTTGATTCATTATTAATTATCCAAAAATTCTTGTGATTGTGTGAGTCTGGAGGACGTATCTTGGCTTGCGCCAAAATCGAGTAAATACCAGCACAAACTCCACTCGATACCCGGCGAAGATTCTAACTCATTTGAGCACGAAACGAGAGCCCTCTTTTTCTGGTTTTCACATGTCTTCTTTAAGTTTCTAATAGGGTTTACCAAAACACATAGACTTAGATAGAGCCATACAATCAACCTTAACCCGTCATATGCTCACTTTTAAAAACCAGTCGCCGATGCGTTTATCAATAATCTAAATCCGCAAATATATTCATCAATAAGTGGACTCTATAGAATCAAGCGATAAAAAAGGCTATTGAAAGCAGAATAAAAAGCGATCATAAACAATAACTTGCATATTTTTATCCGTGTTTAAAAAAGACTATTAATATAAAAGATTTTCACTGCTTAACTGGGTATAACTGTAATGATTATAAAAACAGATCAAACCTAATGTTTTTGATCGAATGAATATATTAAGGAAGAAGAAAATAAACTTAATAATGAGACAATCATGGATGAAGTGAAATTTGATTCTATCAAGAGGAAGAAAAGTGAGGATATTGAACTGAAGAAACTAAAAATGAAATAAAGTGTTCTCTACATTCAATGATGGAAAACCAGCAGCGTTAATAATAACCCTCAAAGGCTAGAATCGACTATGCAGCAACCACTTGGCGATTAACTCTAAGTGGATGCAAACGATCGTGCATGACTTTAATCGTATCAAATTGCTTTAAGCATTTAGAATCCGTCAATTGACATTCCGAAGACAGCAGCATCACTTGTGTCGCCTGTAAGCCGACCTCAACAGCAACAACCAATGACTTATGGCCGTTAGCTTTAATATAAAAGACTTTGCCTACTTCGCTGTAAACGCAAGTGTCACTTGCGTCGAAAAACCAAGACTTTGGCATTTGCGGTTTAATCAAGAAATGCGCTGCCGTTGCATTGAGCGCGATTTGAACAATTGCACCATCGGTCACAGACAATGATGTAGATAGTTTATCCAATAAATCAATATAAAACTTGGCATGCTCAACACTAAACTCTAAAGAGTCACGTGCGTCAGGGATTAATAGCTTTGAAGTATAAGGGGTAAGAAATTCATAGTCAGAGCCCAACGAAACACTCAACACCTGATGGGTGAGACTGAAATTCCATTGCCAATCCTTTTGAGGCATTAATATCATGATGCTTTCCCAGAACCCGACTTATTAAAACCGTAGACTATATATTTAACATCCGATGATAGACTATTAATTATTCAATTACAAAATAAATATTAAATTTGTGAATTAAACATGGTTTATTAAATTAGATCATTGGCTCAAGAAGGGATCGTATATAAAGAAAAAAGGATCGCTTTTGCGATCCTTTTAGTATTTATTTTGTACGATATAGATCGACAATATCTTTTATTAGTTTCGGACCTTGATAAATAAAACCAGTATATATTTGAACCATTTCTGATCCAGCGTCAAATTTATCCATGGCGTTTTCGGCTGAATTGATCCCACCAACACCTATAATTGGAACTTGGCCATTTAAGCACGATGCTAAATGTTTTATCACTTTTGTCGACAAATCATTTAGAGGCTTGCCGCTTAAACCCCCAGTTTCATTAGAGTTTAGTAGTCCACTTACACCATCTCTATTGAGAGTCGTATTCGTCGCGATTGCGCCGTCAAAGTTATTTTTAACTAATGAAGTTGCGATTGACTCTATCTCTTCGTTCGTTAGATCCGGAGCGATCTTTAAAGCAATAGGGACATATTTTCCATGTTGATTTGCTAGGTCAGCTTGTTTTTCTTTTAAGCCACTCAGCAGATCATCTAATAGATCGCCATATTGCATGGCACGAAGGCCGGGCGTGTTTGGCGAAGAAATGTTAACCGCGATATAGTCACAATACATGTATACCTTTTCCATACAGATCAGGTAATCATCCTTGCCTTGCTCTACGGGTGTATCTCTATTTTTACCAATGTTAACACCAATCTTTGCATCGGACTTCACTGCTTTCAGATTCGCAACTAGGTTATCAACACCTTTGTTGTTAAAGCCCATGCGATTAATAATCGCTTTTGCAGGCTTTAATCGATATAACCTTGGCTTATCGTTACCTGGTTGTGGCCGTGGTGTCACAGTCCCAACTTCAATATGACCAAAACCCATCGCATAAAAAGCATCGATAGACTCGCCATCTTTATCCATACCTGCAGCTAATCCAACTGGATTAGGAAAGGTCACTCCCATACATGTTACTGGCGCCGGCTTAATGTTTTGCGCGTAAAAACAATTCAGTGGTGAATTGCCTGTGACTTTTAAACCACCGATTGCCAGATTATGTGCATGCTCTGGATCCATCTGAAACATGACTTTCTGAGCTAATTTATAGAACATGTATTCTCCTAGACCTAAAAAAAGCCCCGGCTATCGCCAGGGCTTCTGATTTTTATAATAGTTTACTTTGTACCTTCACAATGAAGGATCAGAAGATTCAGTTCACGTAGGGCGACAGAGAACTTAGCAAACTCATGACTTTGCGAAGTCTTAAAGTCGGCCAGCATGTGGAACCAACGTTCCAATAGTTGCTGATTGAGTTCAACCCATTGAGAAATAATACTCTCAGCATCACATGACGTTGTGCAGGTCCGAAGAACTGTTGATGTTAATGCGCGTTGTTGCCAATCTAGTTCTTCCCTAAAGGCCGCTCTTGCAAGCGCTTGCCAATGGTTTGAAACTGGCTGTGCACTAATTTGCTCAAGGAACCAATGTAACTCAACTCTTGCACCTAACTTAAAGTAGGTTTCTGCAACGAGAGCAACCGGCTTACTTTCTAATTGAGCAATTTGTGCAATATCAAGCGCCGAGAATAAGGTACTCATATTTGCAACTAAGTTGGAGACTTCTTGTGAGACTCCTTCCTTAACCAAAGCACTTATCTCTGCTCGAATCGCAATAACTTCTTCTTCAACTAAATACTTATCAACGCCGGCTTTGAGCTCATCAAACACACCTTTATAGAATAGAACCGTTTGGTCTATCGTGAGGCTACGGTTACGATGTCTTAAGAACCAACGACAAGCGCGACGCATAAAGCGGCGCAACTGATGTAGCATTTCGCCTTGAACGACTGCAGGTACAACGCCATTTAAATCAGTAATTGATTTTGTTAAATCGGCCAACCCAAAAACTTCGCGGGCCATAGTATAACAAATGGTAGCCTCTGCGACTGAGGCACCTGTCTCATCTTGCATACGTTGCACAAAATTCAAGCCCATATCATTGACAAGCTCATTTGCCAGTGACGTTGCAATAATTTCGCCTCGCAAAGGGTGCGCAGCCATTTGTTTACTATATTTTTGCTGCAGTTGTTTCGGGAAATACTCAATAAGCAATTGACTTAAAAATGGGTCTTCAGTTATTTCTGGTGTTTGTAACTGCTCTTTCAACACCATTTTCGCGTAAGCAACCAATACTGAGAGTTCTGGTCGAGTTAAACTGCGCCCATTCGCTAAACGCTCTGAAAACTCATCTTCAGTCGGTAAAAACTCAAGCGCTCGATCAAGCTTACCCTCTTTTTCTAAATAATGAATAAAGCGAATTTGTTCTTTCAGCTGCTCCGCACCGCGCACTTGCGTAACCGAAATCGTCCGCGTTTGATCATTACAATCTTGCAATACGATTTCCGCAACTTCATCGGTCATTTGTTCAAGTAGACGATTGCGCTGCTTCGTGGTCATCTCGCCATCGGCCACTAACGCATTAAGTAAAATCTTAATATTGACTTCATTGTCTGAACAATCAACACCGCCAACATTATCGACAAAATCGGTATTCATGCGGCCGCCTTGAGCGGTATATTCAATACGCCCCAATTGGGTACAACCGAGATTCCCACCTTCACCAATAATCTTTGCTTTCACTTCACAGCCATTGACACGCAATGCATCGTTGGCACGATCACCAACTTCACTATGCGATTCGCTAGAAGCTTTCACATAGGTGCCGATGCCACCATTCCAAATTAAGTCCACTTGCATTTGCAGCAATTCTTTCAGCAACTCATTTGGCGTCATGGTCGACTTTTGCGAACCAAGCATTTCCTGCATTTCAGGTGACAGTTGGATAGATTTGGCACTGCGCTTGAAAATGCCGCCCCCTTCAGAAATTAACTTCTCATTGTAGTCTTCCCAACTAGATCGCGGCAATTCAAATAAACGCAGGCGCTCTACATACGTCGTCGCAGCATCAGGATTGGGGTCAATGAAAATATGCATGTGGTTAAATGCCGCAACTAAACGCGTATGCTTCGACAGCAGCATGCCGTTACCAAATACATCCCCTGCCATATCGCCAATAGCTAAACAGGTAAAATCTGTCGACTGACAATCAATTCCCACTTCTCTAAAGTGACGTCGAACCGATTCCCATGCTCCTCTTGCAGTAATGCCCATTTTCTTATGGTCATAGCCATTACTACCGCCAGACGCAAACGCATCACCCAGCCAGAAGCCATATTCTTCTGCAATTTCGTTGGCAACATCTGAGAACGTTGCAGTCCCTTTGTCCGCTGCAACCACAAGATACGCATCGTCTTCATCATGACGAACCACATCAACTGGTGGAACAACCTCACCGTTAATAATATTGTCAGAGATATCTAGCAAACCACGAATGAACAGTTTGTAGCAGGATTGGCCTTCATTGAAGAACGCTTCTCGACCACCAGTCGTCGGCAACTGTTTACATACAAAGCCACCTTTAGCACCTACCGGAACAATCACCGTATTTTTAACTTGTTGTGCTTTAACTAGCCCCAAGACTTCTGTGCGGAAATCTTCTCGGCGATCGGACCAGCGCAAACCACCGCGGGCAACTTTGCCGCCACGTAGATGCACGCCTTCAACCCTTGGGCTATAAACAAAAATCTCAAATTTGGGTAATGGCTTTGGCATCTCGGGGATTAACTCCGGCGAGAATTTAAATGATACGTATTCTTTAGCCTGACCCAAAGCATCATCTTGATAGAAGTTAGTTCTTAAAGTTGCATTAATTAAATCAAGATAACGACGAATAATTCGATCATCATCTAGGCTAGACACTTCATCTAAGCGTAAATTAATTTGTTCGACAAACTTACTTAACGTTCGAGTTCTTAGCTTTGGATTAAACTTCCGAATAAACATCTTCACCAATAAATCTGCAATTTGCGGATACCGTGTAAAGGTTTCTTCGATATAAGCTTGGCTAAAAGTTGCATCAATTTGGCGCATATACTTCGCATACGCCCGAACAATAGACACTTCTCTTCCGCTCAAACCTGTTGCCAACACAATGCGGTTAAACCCATCATCTTCTAGATTTTTCGCCCACACATCAGCAAGCGCTGTTTGGAAACGGTCTTGACTATCAGCTAGGTTTTCAGTTGATGCATGTTGCACCGTCATTAAGAAATCTAAGATCCAGTAGGTATGTCCATCGTTCGTTACGATTTCATAAGGACGCTCATTAATCACCCGAAGCCCAAAATTTTCGAGCATAGGCAAGACATCTGAAAGGTGGATAGGCTCATCTTTATGGAATAGCTTTAGACGCACTTTGTTATCATTCAGCGCAGTTTCTTGAGGCTGATAGAACAGCATTCCAAGTTTGTGACTATCATCTAATCGCTGCAACTCTCGCACATCAACAACTGCAGAGCTTGGCAGCGCATCATCTTTATAACTTTGTGGAAATGCGTGGACAAAACGCTTTGAAAGACTCGTGCCCTTCTCTTCTCCAAGGGAAGAGTTAAGCGCTGTATTGAGTTTATCTTCCCACGAACGGGCCGCTTCAATTAGGTTGTTTTCAATCGCCGCCACATCCACATCCATATTATTGTTGTCTACTTTGACAATATAGTGAGTTCTCGCCAAAGTGGACTCAGAGAAATAAGTTGTAAACTCCACATCTTCTTTGCAGTTAAAATGCTGCGCTAAAATTCGCTGAGTATCTTGTCGAAGCTTGGTGTTGTATCTATCTTTTGAGACATAAACGAGACACGAAAGAAATCGCCCAAAGCCATCTTTGCGAACAAACAGCTTTAATTTGTCTCTATCTTGCATATCCAAAACGCCATGAGCAATATCACATAAATCTTCAACATTGGCTTGGATCAGCTCATCACGAGGTAAGTTTTCTAAGATATTTAGCAGTGCTTTATAATCATGAGAGCGAGGAGTTAGCCCACTCCGGTCTAGGATCCTTTGCACTTTATCCGACAGCAATGGGATTTCACGAGGACTGCGATTGTATAAGTTTGATGCGTAAAGACCGATGAATCTGTCTTCTCCAATCACATTTCCTTTTTCATCAAAGCGTTTGACGCCGACATAATCAACATACGCTGGTCGATGAACTCGGCTCTTTGTCCCGCTTTTAGTCAGGATCAATAAACTATCGTCTAACGCTTCTTTGCGGGCGGATTCAGAGAGGCTAGAAATCAAAACACTTTTCGGTGCACTTTGACCATCACCCTTTTTCATCAGACCTAAACTGGTATCCATCACTGGCACCAATTCAAGGTCTCCTTTGACCTTCTTCAAGTCATAACGGCGATAACCAAGTAGCGTGAAATGATGGTTATTTAGATAGGTAAGAAAGTTTGTTGATTCGTCTAACTCGCGCTTGTCTCCAGGATAGGGACGCTCAGATAGCTCTTTAATAGTGCTCGACAATTGATCAGATATCTGCTGCCAATCGTTAACTGACGCAGCAACATCAGCAAGAACAGACTTAACTTGCTGTGCTAACGCTTTTATATCTTCATCGTTCGATTGGCGATCAATCTCAATAAAGAAAACAGCAACTTTTTCACTATCTGGATTACTGTCTTTGACATAGCTTACACGCGAAATATCTTTCCCTGAGCGTTCAATTGCCATGGGGGTATGCAGCATCACGTGAGTTGTAATCCCTAAACGTTTCAATGCCATACCGACCGAATCAACTAAAAATGGCATATCCTTTTGAATAATTTCAATAATAGTATGCGTCGATTGCCAGCCATGCTTGGATTGGTTTGGGTTAAATACTCGTATATGAGGATTCGTCACACTGACTTTATTTAGCGCATTCCACAAGCTCAATGCTGAGCCATATAAATCGCTATCATTCCTTGCATTTAAGTCATCTTTGGAGAGGTGTGCATATAAACAAGAGGTAAACTGCTCAACTTGGTTAGCTTGTGAGCCAGAAACCTTGGTATGAATTAGTTTAATTACGTTTTCTAGTAAAACAGAAGGCATTGCATCTTTTAAGGCCATGTTGCTGTTTCCTTAAGCGTCTATGGCAGCGCTTTTTCATTATTAGAATGCTGAAACAATAGACCCTACCGCAAATTATGTGATCAAGGTCATGTGGCGAAGTTTATTACTAAATCCTAGAATTTTCGAGCTAATTTTTCGTGGTTTTACCTGTTAAATCTATGCAAATCAGATACTTTTTACCACAAGTTGCTCAAACAATCATTAATCTAGGTTTTTTATGCATAAAAAAGGGCCCGTAGGCCCTTTGAATTTCTTTATTTATCAACGCTGTCGCCAGAACATTGCCGCAAGGGACGGCAATATAATTATTGCCCCTAGCATATTGACCAAAAACATAAAGGTCAGCAAAATTCCCATGTCCATTTGAAACTTGAGCGCACTGAAAAACCAAGTACTAACACCTATTGCAAGGGTTAGACCTGTAAATATCACCGCACTTCCTCTTTCCACTAAAGCCTCATAATATGCTTGCTGAACAGGCATCCCCGCCGTTAATTTCGATGACATGGTCGATAAAATATAAATACCATAGTCAACGCCAATCCCAACGCCTAAGGCAATAACAGGTAAAGTACTCACAGCCAAACCGATATCTAGCTCTGTCATCAAAGCCTGCGCGTGAGTTGACACAAAATAAAGCGGCACAATGACAGCGACAGTCGCTTTAATCGAGCGAAAACTAATTAAACACAATACAAATACTGCGCCATATACATAGAGCATCATCGGCAGCTGCGCTTCGGCAACGGCTTCATTAGTTGCCGCCATCACACCAACAGGCCCAGAGGCTAATCGGTAGGTCAATTTATCGTTGTCCATAGTTGCAGCAACGGCTTTGACCTTATCAATGACCCGCTCTATTGTCTCAGCTTTATGATCCTCTAAAAACACATACACTGGCATGACTGAACAATCAGAGTTTAAGAGTCCTGACGAGGTAGGCACCCGACCAACGGCTTGCACTAAACTCGCCGTTGTTCTGGGAAGTACGTGCCACTTCGGATTTCCTTCGTTGAAGCCGGCATTCACGCGCTTAGCTACAGAGGCCAAACTTGCACTCGACTGCACACCCTCGGTATTTTTAACCTGCCACTCAAAGTTATCGATTTGTTCAAGCACTTCATGATAAGTACACGCTTCAGGAAACGCCTCGACGATAACTGTCATCACATCCGTGGTAATTGAAAAATGATCGGTAATAAAAAAAGTATCTTGATTGTATCGAGAGTCTTGATGTAAAGCCGGCGCCCCCCCCTGCAAATCTCCAATTTTCATTTTATTGGCTTGGTTTAAACCAAATCCATACAAAACAAGGGTGGCTGCAAGCACTACCAAAGCATATTTGGGTGTAGCAAATAGACTCAGCTTACGCCAAATATTATCAACCCTTGCGGCATGTTTCGGATTTGTTTTAGTTTTTTTAAATTCGGTAAATGAAAGTACTAAAGGCAGAAGAATAAGGTTAGTAAGAATAATAACCGCGACCCCAAGTGACGCCGATATGGCAAGCTCTCGAATAATTCCGATATCGATTGCCAGCAAAGTTAAAAAACCAACGGTATCGGAAAGCAATGCAACACCACCGGGAACTAACAAACTACGAAATGCTGATGCCGCTGCTGATTTCGTCGCTTGCCCTTCTAAAACACGCTGACGTACAGCATTGATCATCTGAACACCATGGCTCACTCCAATCGCAAAGACTAAAAACGGTACCAGAATCGACATAGGATCAAGGCCAAAACCGACAACCGTCAGCAAGCCTAACTGCCAAATCACCGCAATGAGGCTGCACATCAATGGCAATACGGTCAAAACTATAGACTTAGAGAAGAAATAAACCATCACAGCAGTCACTAGAATGGCGATTAAGAAAAACAGCAATACCCCTTTAGCACCATCAGCAACATCACCAGCCATTTTAGCAAAGCCAATGATATGCACTTTCACGGTGTCTTTCTCAAACTTACCACGCAACTCTTTTTCTAACTGAGCTGCAAACGCTAATGTATCGAGCGGTTCTCCTGTGCTTGGGTCAAAATCCATTAACTGCGCCCGTACCATCGCAGCACTATAATCTTCAGCAATTAATCGTCCAACAATTCCGGCCTTTTCAATATTATTCTTAACTCTCTGTAAACCTTCGGGGGTTGTTGAAAAATCTGCGGGAATCACAGGCCCCCCCGCAAAACCATCTTCAACGACCTCGGTGAACCGGGTCGATGGCGAGAACAAAGATTTAACTTGAGAGCGCTCAACGCCAGGAATGAAGAACAATTGATCGTGTACACCTTTTAAGGCATCGAAGAACTCTCCATTAAAAATATCACCGTTGGTATCTTCGACTGCGACCATAATACTGTTCGCACCACCAAACTGCTTTTGGTGCTTGAGATAGGTCTGCATATATTCGTGCTGTAGTGGAATGTTTTTAGTAAAAGCAGCATCCATTTTTAAGTTGCTTGCTTGCATCCCTAAATAAACTGTCATTAACACAAAGGCAAAAATCACCCGCCCGCGATGACGAAACAGAAACGCTTCAAATCCATTGACCAGTTTTTCTAACATCTGAGTGGCCCTATTATTGTAATTCTATTGAGGACAGACCTTTCGTGCCTGCTAGCCATATTTGACCTAATGGCCCTTTATTGATCGCGACAATATTCTCGCCTTGCTTCTGTACCACAAGCTCTACTGCCTGGCTTGGGGATATTTTGACGACTGCGCCTGCATTTCCCACAAGAAACAGGTTACCTTTCTCTACAATTGCTCCATTTAACGTGGACTCAATGGGCATTTTTACCGACTGCCAATCATGAAGTGAGGCATTGGTTTTAAAAACATTGCCACGCAGCCCCATCACATATACCTGTTGCGCATACTCTATGACATTAAAAATTGAACCTTCGTAGCTGAAACTAGTTTGTTGAAACGTGCGGCCCAAATCATCTGAAAACGCAACTAAACCAAGTTCTCCCACGAGAAGAAAACGGCCGTCACTAAGCGGATAAAAACGGTTAAAATGAGGCAGTAATGCAGCACGTTCGCTTAGATATAATTCATGGTCCTCGACTTTCAACTGCTCTAAATATTCAACATCTTCTTCAAATAATAGCTCTTGATGAAATTCTTCATGCCATGTCTCACCGCCATTTTGGGTACGGTAAAACATACCGTATGCACCGACAGCGACGCCATGGCTATCATCGAAAAAAAACACATCAAAAAAAGGCTTTTCAAGCTCAAACGACTGTAGCTGCACGGCCCAAGTGAGGCCTCCATCTTGGGTATGCAAAATCGTTGCATCGTGGCCTACAGCCCACCCCAAAAGGTCATCGATAAAGTACACCTTAGTTAATTGAGAATGAACTGGGGACTTAACTTGTTGCCAGAGCTTTTTCTTGATCAAAATGTGGCCACGTTCACCAACAGCAATAGCGGATTCATTCAGAGATGCGATATCAAGAATTAACGAGGACTGTGCTAGCGGCTGAATTTGATGGCTTAAGTCAACATTTTCTGCTGACGTTGAAAATGACAAAAAGCTAAAACTAACACAGAAGAGCATTGCGCAATTTAGCATGCGTAACGACATACAATCTTCCTTAAAATAAAGGGGCGTCTAGCGCCCCTATGTCACAACTTTCAGTAAATAAACGCCACTTTATCTACTGAATTCTACCGATCGACTTTGCAACTATCGGATGCCTTGCCTTCTTAAAGCAGCAGGCGTGAAATTTGCTTCACTGAGCTTAGCGTCAAAGTCATACATACGACTTTGGTTATCAAGCCCCATCGCAATATACCGACGCGATTGTAAATCGTGGTAAACCTCTAAAGTACTCCAATGTGTCGGCACTTCGTAGTAATTCAAACCATGAGCTACAGCAACGCGGTACAATTCATCACGATTGTCATACAAATCGACCACAGATGCCTGCCAAGAGTCTTCATCTAAATAAAACATACGCGTTTTATAAATATGACGCATGCCATCTTTTAATGTCGCTTTAACCTGCCAAACACGATGCTTCTCCCAACGGACGAGCTCAGGATTAATATGGCCAGGCTTTAAAATATCATCATACTCAAGCTTATCTGAATGAAGCTTATAGTCGTTATAGGGAATAAAAATCTCTTTTTTACCCACTAACTCCCAGTTATAACGGTTTGGCGAACCGTTAAACATATCAAAATCATCCGAAGTTCTTAAGCCATCAGACGCAGTACCCGGTGTATCATAGGCGACGTTTGGTGCCTTACGCACGCGGCGCTGTCCCGTGTTGTAGGTCCATGCCTGACGTGGCAGTTTTTGCTGGTCCATGGTTTCTTTTACCAAAACCGCTGTCCCGGCCAAACGCGCAGGCTGAGAAACCAATTGTTTAAAATAAAATAGCGTGTTACTGCTCTTAAGATCGTCTAGCTTCGCTTCTGGTCGAGAATATTGAAAACGGATCTCTTCTTTCGTCTCAACCATGGTGTAGCTACCACCGGCAGTCGGTGCAGCCTGACTACGTGCCGTTTTAATATCAACACCACGGAAACGCAATACGTGATTCCATATTGCTTCTAGTCCGTTAGCGGGAATAGGAAAAGGAACACCAATCGATGCGCCCTGAACTCCGTTGCCGCCAGAAACCAATTCAGCCTTTGCTGCATTCGCTTTTGTCGCCTGATAAACAAAATCCGGTAATGATGCTGAGCGTCGAGTTTTATATACATTCATTTTAAATGTATCAGGATATAGCTCGAGCAGCTTTTTTTGGCCTTCAGTCAAAAACGCCTGATACTGCGCCTTATTAGCATTAGTAATCGTAAATTCAATGGGGTCAGCACTAAATGGATCTGGATGATGCATTCCTTTACTGTAACCTGGAATGGGTTCCGTAATGCCACCATTCCACTCAGGAATTGAGCCATCCGCATTGGCAGCCTTAACAGCACCATTCGGCGTTAAATCTGCACCAAGACGAGCCACTTCGCTCTCTGAAACTTTAGCAAGTGCCGTTGACGAGGTAAGTGCCATCGCAATTGCTGCAGACAATATCGTTAGCTTTTTCATTATTATTGCCCTTAGATAGAATACTTAATATTGAATGAGACATAATCTCGATCGGCCATCGCGTTCGTTGTCCCCACGCCACCAAAGAAAGTGTTGTAAGAAACGTCTGCACCCCAACGGCTTTGGTAATCAAAACTTAACCCCATAGCTACAGATTTACGGCCTTCGGTAAACAAGAACATTGGATCTGGCGTAATACCGTCAACATCATGGGAAAAAATTACTCTTGGAGACATATTCACGCCCCAAAAAACATCGTTATAATCAGCTTTCGCAACTAAACGATAACCCCACGCGGAATCCGTTGGAAATGGATTGGTCTCTGGGCCATTATGCAAGGCTTGAATAATACCTGGCATATCTGGGTTTCCTCCAGAACGTGCAGTGCCGGGGCCATTCAACCTAAGCTCATCAAAGCCGGGCATATCATGAATCCAAACACCGCCAATTTCTGCGAGCATAACCAAATTATCTGTGCCGAAAGTTGGACCAAATAAGTGGGTGAAGGTAACCTGAGCTTGGGTCGTATCCAGACGGATAAACCCTTCTGCATACGCACCGGGATCAAGCACTTCCATCTGAGAAATACCATCTAGATCCGGTCTTAAGCCTGCATTTGCTAACTGTTGCGGCATCGCCGCAAATAAAAGTTCAACATCATCAATTTGCAGCGGCTCATCTTGTCGATGAGAAATTTCACCGGCCACTGACGTATCACCAATCAAAGTGTTGAAACTAAATCCATATAGCTTGATATCTTCAGGGTAAGCAATTTGCGCCTTTGAAAAACTTCCCAAGCTCAAAAGTAATTCGCGATCAATACTGCCAGCATTAGCACCAATAGTCGCCAAATCAGCAACCAAGGTTTCAGTCCTAAAATCGGCGGTATAACCACTAATTAAAGGACGGCGGCTATGATAATTCATATAGTAGAGACCAAACTCAGTCTCATTTAACTCAGGAGAATAATAGCTTAATTTTACGCCATATTGACCCGAGTCTGATGGTTCCGCTTCGTCATCAACAAGGGTTAACTTGGTTGGGTATGCAAGACTAGCTTGCACTAATTGCTCCATTGGAATTTGACCACTGCGTACCATTGCGGCGAGCGTTTCATACTCTGAGATAAGGAAATCCAAATTCATATCTGGATTAGCATTAAACCCAAGCTGCGCATTCTGGTTGTAACCACCAAAACCTGCAAAATCATTGGTCGCAAAAATAGAACCCGGCGTAGGAACCCAAATCGGCTCCCAGTCATACTGATAAAAAGCTTCAACAGACAAGTTATCGGTCACACCAAGGGATGCCCAAACCATGCCTTGCGGTCTAAATGCTTCTTTCAGTTCTGCGCCTGGCGCATTGAGAATATTCAGATCTACAGGGTTAATGACACCAATACCATGCGGAATCAATGTGCTCTCACCCCATGATACGACTTGATTACCAACGCGAATCGTCAGTGGATTTGCGCCATCATTAAAGTCGAAGTTACCGTAGATAAATGCATCCAATAATCGCACGTCTTTACATTGAACTTCACTCGCCCTTTTATCATCACAAGGATCGAATGAACCACCGGTCACAGGATCGGTAAAATCATAATTGCCGTCATTCAGCTTACGATCATAGAAGTACATTCCACGAGCGAAAATACCAAAGTTCTTATATTGCAGTGATAACTCGTGAAGTCCTTTTACGATTTCAGATGTCGTGTCGCCTTTAGAATAAAGTAGGTTACTGAGGTCTCCATTGCTAGAGTATGAACCGGGTTGTGCCCAGATCTCACTAGATGGATAGATGGTGTTGCTGAAAGCACTGTAACCAGACCAGTCAAATCGAGGATGATTTACCTTACCAATTTGATTGTTCCAATCTCGACCTTCAACTCGCCAGCTGGCTCCAGCAGTCCAGGTCGAGTCAAATGACCCAGTGACTTCGCCCCAGTCTATAGATACCGCATTTACACTAGGTGCGATACCTAGACTTAGCGCCGACGCCACCCCCAAAGCAAGAGTCGACTTGTTAAATACTCGTTTAACAATATTCATTCTTTTGTCTCTCCGTAACCTGCTAGATTCATTGTTATAGGAATTGCAGCCAACATCTTGTTAGCCTACAGGTAACACCATTGTTACAGCAATTTATTGCCATCGGCAATACTCGAAAGGATAAAATTTTCTAGAGAATTGAATGTGTAACGTTAAATTAAAGAGGTAAAAATGAGACAAAATTTGAATTTATGTATCAGAAGTGCAGAAAGCAAAATTGTGACGAAGTTAACACCTTTTAAATTAACAAGTTAGACCGAGATCTGTGAACAAAATAGCACCGTATTAAACAGGCGTTTGTTTTAAGTATTTACTCTAAACTTTTTCAAGTTTAACAAAATTTCCTTGGTCATCTAACTGTAAACAAAACCGACCAGCTACGCCTTGATTCGTTAAAAACGAACGAAAGTGCCGCCCATTAATCCAAATCCGCCTTCCCGCATCATCAAATACTTCAATTCTTTCTGCGCGACCTTGATAATACGGGAGATATTTTGCAACTGACATATTCATACTAAAATACAAATTCACAACAAAAAAACTCTCTTCCTAGTGTCCGTAAGACAGATTTAAACTGCAGAGTCCATATTAAACCCTGCAGCGGTCAGACTAAAGTAACGCTTTTGATACCTTTTCGTATAAATCCTTAGACAAGTCGGGTAGCGTCAACAACTCCTTCAAACACTTCTTGATTTGCTGTTTGCGGCAATCATCGAATTTCTGATACTGAATCAGTGGTGTGACAAGCCTTGAAGCGATTTGTGGATTTGTCCCATTCAATTTTTTCAAAATATCCGTAAGGTAGCGGTATCCACTGCCATCTTTAGCATGGAATCGATAGAGGTTTTGAGCAACAAACCCACCGACAAGCGACCGAACCCGGTTTGGATTAGTGAAACTAAATGCTGCATGTTCTTCTAATGCGGCAAGTCTATCGATAATATCTTCTCGGTTTTGCCCCCCTTGAAGCATAAGCCACTTATCCATGACTAAAGGCGTGTCTATCCACTTTCGCTCAAACGCAGCCATCAACTCGTCCCGTAAAACTAACCCACTATTGTTTACAGCAGAAAGCACCGCCAACGTATCAGTCATATTATCGGCCTGTTCAAACTGAGTCTTCGCGATGGAATCATGTTGTTCAGAAACTTTCAATAGCATCATCAAACAGCGACTTTTAAGGGCTCGAGCCCCAACACTATCAATATGGTGAAGCTGACGATATTTAACTAACAGCTCATCTTCACATTGTGCCGCGAGTTCTTCTTCTACAAACTCTCGGGCTATTTCAAGCGCGTCAAGATCAATTGAGTCCACTTGCTCAATTAAAGAAGCTGCACTTGGTAAGGTAAAGATTTCCGCGACAAGCGCGCTGTCCAATTGCGGATCAAGCAGAACGCCACGATATCCATCAACAATTTGTGGAGCGAGCACCATTGCGCTGCCAGATTGAATACGCGTGATATTTAGCCAAATCGCCTGACTGATTAACTGTACAGATGCTTCCCAACGCGCAACTTCACTACTGGCAAAACGCATTAGGTTTACCAATTGTTCGTCACTAAATTCATATTGCAATCTAATTGGTGCCGAGAAGTTTTGAAACAATGAAGGTGTCGGCTTGTACGTTAGGCCATCGAACACGAACCTTTGACTTTCTTGCGTAATATCCAGCACCTGATTGACCAAACTTTGACCATCAGAACCGAGTAGTTCTAGATCAAAAGGAATATGCATCGCTTGCTTATTGGTTTGACCCGGCGTGTCAGGGAGAGTTTGACTCACCGTTAACGTATATTGCTTCTTCTGAGGATCGAAATGGTCATCAATCGATACCACAGGCGTACCCGCTTGGCTGTACCACAACTTAAATTGAGTCAGGTCTAAATCACTTGCATCTTGCATTGCATTGACAAAATCATCACAGGTGACCGCTTGACCATCATGGCGTTCAAAATAGAGCCTCATACCTGCTTGAAAGTTATCTTCACCAAGCAAGGTGTGCATCATACGTATAACTTCTGCACCTTTGTTATACACGGTCACCGTATAAAAATTATTCATTTCAATGACTGACTCTGGACGTATCGGATGCGCCATTGGGCCAGAATCTTCGGCAAACTGCTGGTTTTTCATGACTCGTATGGCACTAATTCGATTAACTGCTCGCGAACCGAGGTCAGAGCTAAATTCTTGATCTCTGAAAACAGTTAAACCTTCCTTCAAACTTAACTGAAACCAATCTCGGCATGTGACTCGGTTACCAGTCCAATTGTGAAAATACTCATGCCCGACTACCGACTCAATGCCGTGGTAATCATCGTCCGTAGCACTTTCCTTATCAGCCAATACATACTTCGTATTAAAAACATTGAGGCCTTTATTCTCCATGGCACCCATATTGAAGAAATCAACAGCGACGATCATATAAATATCTAGATCATACTCGAGACCAAACCGCTGCTCATCCCAAGCCATAGATTTCTTTAAAGACGCCATCGCATGATGCGCCTTGTGGAGATTCCCCTTATCAACGAAAACTTGAAGTAACACTTTACGTTCGTTCATTGTGATAAATGAATCTTCAAGTAAATCAAAATCACCAGCGACGAGCGCAAACAAGTATGCAGGCTTTGGAAAAGGGTCTTCCCAAACCGCAAAGTGACGACCATTTGGCAACTCACCTTTTTCAACAAGGTTTCCGTTACTCAAAATATAAGGAAACGCAGCTTGATCCGCTTCAATGCGCACGTCATATTTAGCAAGTACATCAGGACGATCTAAAAAATAAGTTATCTTGCGAAACCCTTCTGCTTCGCACTGGGTACAATAGGCTCCATCAGACATGTAAAGTCCTTCAAGGCTAGTGTTCGCCTCGGGATCGATTTGAGTTTCAATAACCAACTCAAATGCATCTGAATCCACTTCAATAACTAGTTGTGTTGCTTCGACCTGATAGTTTACTTTTTCCCGATCGACTAAAACAGAATCGAGATTAAGTGATTCACCATGAAGCGCAAGCTGAGTTGCATCTGCACGTAGCCTTTTAACTTGACTCGTCGCCTTTACTTTTGTATTTACGCCATTTAAATCAAACTCTAAAACGACATGGGATATTGTAAAATCTGGAGAGCGATAATCTTTCAGATGCTTGGCTTGGCATTGCTGCATAATGTGTCCTTAATTGAATTCTCGTATACTTTCAACGAGGGAAAGGAGAACAACACGGTATATCAGTGATCCTCCTTGTGCTTTGAAAAGCGCAGAGGTCACGTCAGACTCCGTGCACCTAAATGTTCTAACCTACTATCTTCGTCGAAAATTAGGCTAAAAAAAAGCGCGCCTAGGCGCGCTTTTTTTTGTCCGATTAACACTACTTAATTGAGTTCTTTGCTAATTTTTGAGTATCGACCATATCAAGTGTAATCAATGCCGTTTCATTCAAAAAAGCATCCGGCATTTCATCATTTGAGTCGAGATCGTCTAAGCTTTTAACCTTTGGTAAACCTTTCGCAAGTAGTCTCTCGTTTGCGCGCTCTAAGCGTTTTTGATCTTCTTCTTCACGAGAAGCAATACGCTCACTTTCGACTAAAGAAATACTTGTTTCTTTATGGTTATTTTTAAACTCTTCTAAATCTTTTGCAATATAGTTAAATTCGACATCAGCAACCACACGCTGCTTATGTTTTACATCAAGTGCCGCCACTAAATCTGGTGTTATATCGTTTACAACAGCATAATTTGCGACCGGCACTTTATCCCATGGTAATGCATTATCTTGCTCCGCTTCACCATACTGACCAGCTTCAAGGCCACTTGGAAATAAAATATCTGGCGTGACACCTTTCAGCTGCGTGCTTCCACCGTTTATGCGATAGAATTTCTGCATAGTAAACTGGATGTAACCGACACTTTTTTCATACATATCGTAAATACGACGCAGGCCTTTGTGCTGCTGAACTGTACCTTTACCAAAGCTTGATTCACCAATCACAATCGCTCGACCATAATCTTGCAATGCGGCGGCAAAAATTTCTGATGCTGAAGCACTATAACGATCAATCATTACAGCTAACGGCCCGTCATAGGTCATTTTGCCGTCATTATCTCTATGTTCAGAAACCTTACCACGTGCATCTCGAACTTGAACTACTGGACCAAGCTCGATGAATAACCCCGTCAGCAAGGTTGCCTCACTGAGTGCACCACCGCCATTACCGCGTAAATCAATAATAACAGCTTCAACGTGCTTCTCTTGAAGGCTAAGTAATTCCTTTTTAACATCCTGAGATAGGTTCATGTAGAAACCTGGAATTTTGATCACACCTACTTTTCGATCTGCATAGACTCCGGTTTCTGGCTGGATTACGCTTGAAGTTGCGGCACGATCTTCTAATCTAATTTTATCGCGAACCATAGTAACTTCGAACATCTTGGCATTCGAGCCACCTTTTTTGGGCAATATCTGTAAAACAACTTTGCTGCCCTTTGGTCCTTTAATAAGATCAACAACATCGTCAAGACGCCAGCCAATCACATCAACAATTTTTTCACCTTCTTGCCCGACGCCGACAATTTTATCTTCAGGCGATAACTTTTCACTATTCGCAGCGGGACCACCGGTAACTAAGCTTTTGATGACCGTGTAATCATCATCCATCTGCAAGACGGCACCAATCCCTTCAAGGCTCAGATTCATCTCCATTTGGAAACGTTCAGCATTTCGCGGAGAAAGGTAGCTAGTATGAGGTTCGATACTTCGTGCAAATGCATTCATCACGCCTTGGAACACATCTTCACTTTGTGTTTGACTCAAACGTTTAATAGCATTGTTGTATCGCTTCGTTAAAATTTCAGAAATTTCAGGCCATTCTTTACCGGTCAATTTCAGATTTAACGCATCATATTTAACACGCTGGCGCCACAACTCATCTAATTCAGCTTTATCTTTGGGCCAATCAGCATCTTCACGGTCAAATTGGTAACTATCCCCTTTCACCGTAAAATCAAATTCTTTGTCTAGTAAAGACAACGCAAAAGCAAAGCGCTCATAACGGCGCTTCATCACTAACTGATACATAGCATATGCAGGATTTAAGTCCCCTGCTTTAAGCATGTCATCAAACTGTTGACTGTACACAGCAAGATCATCGACATCACTCTGCATAAGCACATTACGACGATAGTCTGCTTGCTTTAGATAGCGTTGGAAAATCTTTTCAGAGAATGCATCATCAAGGTCAATACGATGGTAGTGAGATCGTGTGAATTCGCCCGTCACACGCTTACTCGCTACTTTATGTTGCGGTTCTTGGCTCAGAACAGGTAACTCATTGACGGGAATATCTGGTTTAGCTCCCCAAGCTGGTGTACCGACGAGAACGGCAGCTATCGATGCAGCTAGAAAAATTTTTCTCATCAACAAGTTACTCCTTCAAAAATGTTTACAGCATGACGTGTTCAACTGGTACTTTCACCGTGAATCCTGAATCGAGTTGAACATGGATGTCTTGCTTTTTAATATCGACGATAACGCCAGACACTGGTGACTTACCCAGTTTGACATTGACTCGCTGATTTGGTTTCAATTCGTCTAATACTGCCGGTGTTAAATTCACTGGTGCAGGCTTTTCTTTCGCAGGCTTCGGACGGCTCTGTGCAGGTTTTTTAGCTTGCGCAGGCTTTCTCGCTTGCTTCTTCGCCGCTTTTGGTGCTTGAGCCGCACGCTTAGCTTTCGCTTTTTCTTGGCTTTCTTTTAGTGTTGCTTGTGCATGTTCAATATGTTCTTGCTCAAGTTCACCACAAGGGTTGCCATCTAAATCAACACGTTGCACACCTATTTTGATGCACTTTAAGTAGCGCCAACTACTAGTATAGCGTCTAAGTGCAACCCGTAGCTGAGTTTTACTGACTTTAGAATCATCGGCTAACCTTTCAGCCAAATCTTGAAACAATCCGATTTTTAAGGGTTTAACTTCACCTTCTGCGACAAAGCACAAAGGGAATGTTTCATACAAATACGCGAGTATTGCGTTGGTGTCGGTCAACTTTTCTGTTGATTCCATCATTACTTCCACAGTTCAAATAGGGACAAGTCTAATTAACGTCTAGCGTCTTGCTTTTCTTGTCGTTTATCTTCGCTAACTCTACATTAGAGCTAACGTACAAATTAGCACTATATTGAAATTTGCTAAAGCATAATTACAAACTCTAACAATTTCTTCGGCATACAAGCTGACTTTTACAAGAGTGATTCAGGCATCTACAGCTCAGCCGCCTATTATAAAGCGGCATTCAGCGATTGCGACCATGAATTATGTGAAATTGTGCGCTCTTTAATCAAATAGGCACTTTTCAAGACTTTTCACCAAGGATTCTAGCCCTTCTTGGTCTTGGCTATCAAAACGATCGAAAACTGGGCTATCAATATCTAGCACTGCAATGACTTCGCTTTGACGAAAAACAGGAATGACGATCTCTGAATTACTCGCAGCATCACAAGCGATATGGCCGGCAAATTGATGTACATCTGCAATTCGCTGGGTTTCCTTAGTTGCCGCTGCAGTACCACACACACCTTTTCCTAACGGAATACGTGTACAAGCAACTTTACCTTGAAACGGACCTAAAACCAGTTGTTCATTATCCATCAGATAAAAACCAGCCCAATTTAGATTGTCCAAACTGTCATTAATCAGTGCTGAAAAATTAGCCATGGCAGCAATCAGATTCGTTTCACCTTCAAATAAGGCTAGCACTTGACGATTCAAGGTATCGTAAAACTCAGATTTCATTTGTTTTTCCTAATAGAACTATTCGGTATCCGCTTTTTTACTCGCCTTTTTTACTGGCTGAGCTTTCTTCTGCGGTGCTCCCTTCAATAACGAAGCAAGCTCATCTTTATGACTTGCTAGGTAAAAAGCAAGTTTTTCACTCGTCGGTTCATCAAGTTCCAGATCTGAACTTTGTAAAAATGGGATAAGATTATCTGCGATATCAAGCATCTTGTCGTAGGCATCTGCCTCCTTCTTAGATGTAAATGTCATCTTCTCTACCCCTTCTCTAACGACGACGAACTGTGTAATTACTGCCATATCAAGCCTCGCACTGTTTTTATATACAGTGCACAGAGTGTCATAAAATGTTCAACAGATGCAAGTGTTCTCACTAATCTGATAATATCTTTCTATATTTCTGTATCTTGGTCTCATTTCTCAGTGGACTTTGGGCTAAAATGAACAGTTGTTTTCAAAGGTTTTGCAATCGTCGCTCAATTAACAAGGTTAGTTAAATTTGAAACTGCAGGGTAAAACGCTCGATAAATCTATCGTATTGTGCCGCGCTTGTGATTTAGCGGTTAGCAAAAGAGCTTTGCCATCAGGCGTCAGGGCGCTCTGCCCTCGGTGTCACACCGCCTTATATGACACGCCATACTGTTCGATTAATGGCATGCTTGCACTATGTCTTGCTGCTGTGTTTCTATATTTTCCAGCAAATTTACTCCCGGTTTTAGAAATCCACTTTTTGGGGAACATTAGAAATACAACGGTTATCCAAGGCGCAATAGCAGTGATTGATCAAGGGTATTGGGTTGTTGGCATCGCAGTCCTGCTTGCAGCTGTCGTTGCACCAGGCTTGCTTTTATTGTCCGTTTTATTCCAAATATTGATTATTAAATTTGGTCGTCGTTCTGTTTTCTTGAAAACTAGCCTAAAGCAATTATTAAAAAGACAAAATCTAGTCACCCAATTTACGATGCTCGAAATCTATATGTTGGGTTTTCTCGTTTCCGCGTTCAATCTCTCTGATTTTTCTGATATCTACTTCAGTGTCGGTTCGTTTTGTTTCACTATGCTGTTCGTCGTAACGCTCTTTTTGCAACGAGAATACAACCTCGAACATATGTGGAGCTTTGTCGATGACTAAACGAAACCGCAATACAGGCATGACTCTCGGCCTTTGTTTATGTACTCGCTGCCGAAAGATGAATAGCAAATCCCAAAGTCATTGTTTACGATGTGACTCGCCTTTGCATACAAGAGATGATACCAGCTTGCAAAAAAGTTGGGCGCTGCTTATCACAGCCGCAATTCTGCTTGTACCTGCAAATATCTATCCAATTTCCATGATCACAAATCAGGGGAAAGTCACCTATGACACTATTTTTAGCGGTATTGCTCATTTAGTGCATACCGATATGATCCCCATTGCCATCATTTTATTTGTCGCCAGTATTTTAGTGCCTGTCATGAAAATCGTTGGCTTGACAATTTATCTGATTGCTATCAGCTTTGAATTACCCATTTCAAAGAAATATTTAATGGCCGGATTCCACATTATTGAATGGATTGGCCGCTGGTCAATGCTGGATCTTTTTGTGATTTCGATTACTGTAGCCCTAGTCAATATGGGGCAGCTTTTAGATGTCAAACCAGCGCCAGCTGCCACCGCATTTGCATTGGTCATTTTACTTACACAAATGGCTGCTCATGTACTCGACACACGCCTTTTATGGGATAGATTGGAAGTAAAAAATGACGGAAACTGAAGCGCCCAAGGTCGTTAAAAAGAAACTATTCTCTCCAATTTGGTTATTACCAATCGTAGCACTAGCGCTCGGTTCTTGGCTGGGCATCAAAAGCATCAAAGAATCAGGTATTGAAGTTTCCGTACACTTTCCGAGTGCGACCGGTATTGACGTGGGCAAAACACTAGTAAAGTACCAGGGCTTAACCGTCGGAAAAGTCGTGGACATTGGACTCGATCAGGACTTGTCCGGCGTAAATGTTGATATTTTGATGGATTATCGGGCGGAGCCTTTTTTAACAACTGGAACCAAATTCTGGCTCGTAACTCCCAAAGCCTCAATTACCGGAGTTGAAGGATTAGATGCATTGTTTTCCGGCAATTATATTGGTGTTCAACCCGGTCAAGGCGATACAAACTATAGTTTTGAAGCAGAAAAGCAAGCACCGGCAATCACTCCTGGTAGCGAAGGCGTCGTCCTCGAATTGACAGCGGAAAAACTCGGTTCAATTGATGTGGGTTCACCCGTATTCTACCGGCAAATTCCTGTAGGAAATATTGTTAGCTACCGTTTGACCAATCACCAAACCGTCACCATAAACGCCTTCGTACAAGAACAATATGCATATTTGGTAAAACACAATTCTAGTTTTTGGAATGTGTCTGGCGTCAGCATTGATGCCTCTTTGCAAGGCATCAAAGTCAATTCAGAAAGCCTCGCCTCCATTATTGCTGGCGGTATTACGTTTAATTCCCCACAATCTGGTGAACCGGCCAAAAATGGGGATAGTTTTACGCTTTATCAAAATGAAACCAACGCTCTCGGCGGGATCCGAATTACATTGGCAGCGGATACTGCGGCCAATGTTAGCAAAGGCACGAACATAGAATATCGAGGGTTAAAAATCGGTCAAATCTTACAAAGCCAACTGACCCCAAGTGGCGTCATCTTCGACGCAAAGATTGATACTCAATATCAATCCATGCTCAACCAAGAAACATTGTTTTGGTCTGAAGGCGCAGACATTTCGCTGGGCGGCGTTAAAAACGCGGCAAGAATGATCACAGGGCACGTCATCAATATCATCCCGGGTCGTGGTGCCCCCCAAACAGCATTTGAGTTAAATGATGTAGCGCCAGATCTGCTTCAAGCAGACAGGTTACAACTCACGCTTACATCTGATGCAAACCCAGGCGTTCAAGCCGGTTCACAAGTCAGATATAAACAAATACCCATTGGCGAAGTCACATCAGCGAATTTAAGTGAGTCCTTTGAGCATGTTGAATACGCCATAGAAATATGGCCAGAATTTGCAAAATTGATCGCGCCTTCAAGCTACTTTGTTGCAGAATCAGCCTTAGCTGTTGATGCGTCACTGGATGGGGTCTCCATCAAATCGCGAGATATTGATACTTTAGTGAAAGGCGCCATTAGCTTGATGGCTGCAAAGCCGTATAAGCCGGTCAATCAAGTATCAAGCAATAAAGTGACTCCAAAAACCAAACAAACAAAACTCATCAAGCCTCTACGACTGTTTTCAGATCGAAACGCAGCACAACAATATTTTGCCAAACAAAAACTCATTTATCGTTCACTTTCAAGCCTTGATGGTGCTGGCCTTTCGGAAGGGTCCCCTGTTTACTTTAAAAAAATGAAAGTTGGGGCTGTAACCTCTGTCAACTGGGCAACTCAAACGAATCAATTTACGATAGAGCTCGGGATCAAAAAACAATTTCAAACACTTCTGAACCCACGCACAGTTTTCTGGCGCAACGGTGCAGCAACGATCAATGCTAGCCTTGCGGGGGTTGATATTGATGTCGCACCTTTAGAAGGCACATTAAAAGGCAGTATTAGTCTTGGCCATGTCGACGCAAAACAGAACAATACCGAACATCTTTATGCAGACAAAAAGCTTGCTCTGATGCAGGCAAAACCCATCTCTATCCAGCTCCCTGCGGCAGCTCAGATTGCAGTCAATGCGGCAATTCGTTATCAAGGACATCAAGTTGGGCAAGTAAAAAATGTGTCCCTCGACCCTTCACTCAACTTTGTCAACGCTGATGCCTATCTATATGGCGATTACGCAAAGTACTTCGTAAAGTCAGATAGCCAATTTTTCATCGTTCAAGCGCAAGTCTCATTAGCTGGAGTGAAAGATGTAGATACACTGATTACCGGTCCATATATTGGTGTCCTACCTGGAAAGTCTGCACAACAGCAATTTCGATTTAACGCAAGCCTTACCGCCCCAATGCATACAAAACAAGGTGATTTATTGGTGCAGCTTGAAGACTCTGAGTTAGGCTCAGTCAAAGTCGGCACGCAAATATTTTATCGCGGTATCGCTATCGGACAGGTTGATCAGGTCCAACTTGCGGCCTCAGGCAACAAGATCATTATGCATGCCCATATCGATAGTCAATATCGTCACGTAGTCAATCAAAGTAGTAAGTTCTGGGATCTTTCAGGGATAAAGTTAGATTGGGGCCTATTCTCAGGCGCCCAAATAAACACAGGTTCACTTGAAACGTTGCTCGTCGGTGGCATCGGTGTGGCAACCAGGGAAACGACCAACACATCGAATCAAATTCGCCAGCAACTGGTAGCTCCGCTTCACGAAAAGCCGGATCCTCTTTGGCAACAATGGGCACCTAAACAATCCATACGACCATAGAAGCAAATGTTCATGAAGGCAGCGAGATGACTCAGGTGCTCATCCGCTTCCCATGGAACCTGAGCAAAAATGCAAACCAATAGAAAATTAGTATGGGAGTGAAGTGCACTCACATTGTTTTCGTAAGACGAGCTTACTCTTTAGGCTATTTGTTGTGCACCACGTCGTGTTCATGCATTCCTAACGGCACTTTAACGAGAAAATTTCGTTCGCCTTTGGTTGTGGCAAAGCATCCCCCAATCAAACGCACAAGCACTGTACCCTCAAGGTCACTGAGGCATGACTTCTAAAAAACAAGAAGACTTCCAGTTCTTAAAGCACAGAGCTTTGAAATGGCAATTTAAAGGCTACCCATAAAACCAATAACAAACAAAAATCGCTGTAATGAGTCCGGCAGCATCGGCTACCAAACCACAAGTTAACGCATGACGGGTATAGCGAATTCCAACCGAACCAAAATATACTGCAAGTACATAAAAAGTGGTCTCTGTACTACCTTGAAATACTGCGGCAAGTCGCCCTGCAAATGAGTCCGGCCCGTAATGAGACATTGTTTCTAACATCATGGCTCTTGCGCCCGAGCCACTAAAGGGTTTCATCAATCCAGTAGGCATTGCATCAACAAAGCGAATGTCACCACCAAAAGCTTGTACGCAGTATGCAAGCAGCTGCAGTACATAATCCAACGCACCGGAAGCTCTAAGTAAAGCAATGGCCAATAACATCGCCAACAAATATGGAATTAGGTTGATAGAAAGCTGAAACCCTTCTTTTGCCCCTTCTACAAATTCATCATAAATTGCGACTTTTTTAAACGCTGCAATCAGCACGAAGCTAAAAATCAAACAAAGCAAAATACCATTGCCTGCAATGGCCGAGAATTCGCTGATAAAAGTCGTGGTTGACGCACCCAACACCATCAATAATGTAGCTAAACTGCTTAACAACAATGCGCCATATCCAAGAACAACCGCATTCATCAAACGAATTCGTTGGAACCAAGCCACAACACTCAAGCCAACCAAGGTCGAAGCAGTGGTGGCTAAAAGAATCGGCAAAAATACATCTGTCGGTGCCGCTGCACCCTGCTGAGCGCGATATAAAAAAACGGTAACCGGAACTAAAGTAACAGAGGATGTATTTAAGACTAAAAAAAGTATCTGGGCGTTAGTTGCGGTTTGCTTGTTTGGATTTAACGTTTGCAAATCTTGCATTGCTTTTAGCCCTAAGGGCGTTGCAGCATTATCCAAGCCTAAAAAATTAGCAGTCAAGTTCATCGTGACACTACCAAAAGCCGGGTGACCTCTTGGCACTTCAGGCATTAACCGACTCAACAAGGGCTCTAGAACTTGGGCAAAACGGCTCACTAACCCCGCTTTTTCACCAATGCGCATTAAACCCATCCATAAACTCAAAACACCCACTAAACCAATGGCAATTTCAGCAGCTAGTTTTGCGCTTGAAAAAATTGCATCAACGCTTGCTGACAGCACCTGAGAGTTGCCACTGAAAAGTTGCAAAATAATGGCTATAGCCGCCGTGATAAAAAACACAAACCAAACTCGATTTAGCAAGTAAAACTCTCCACATGTTCCATAGCGGTGACCTCAATATGGTATACTAATGCCACCGAATGAAACAGTTTGCATGATATATGGTTCAACTAAATCAAGAATTTATTAACAGTATTGCCAAAGAACTCCCTTCTCACCTTAACCTTGAAGACTTTGTCCACTATTGCAAGCAACCGCTAAGGCCTTCTATTCGAATCAATTCGTTAAAAATATCTGATGACGCCTTTCTCAAAATGATGCAACCCAAAGGTTGGCATTTTGAGCCGATACCTTGGTGTGATCATGGGTACTGGATTACACTGGAGAAAGAGGTGCAGCTCGGAAATTGCGTCGAACACTTAGCCGGACTGTTTTATATTCAAGAAGCAAGCTCAATGCTCCCCCCTTTTGCCATGCAAACTGAACTCTATAACTCAGAACTCGTATTGGACGTTGCGTCTGCACCAGGTTCTAAAACCACGCAAATGGCAGCAATGATGCAAAACCAGGGGCTGATTATTGCCAATGAGTATTCTTCAAGCCGTGTCAAAGTGCTGCATGCGAACATTTCTCGTATGGGCGTCTCAAATTGTGCAATTACTCATTTTGATGGTTGTGTGTTTGGCGAATATCAATACCAAACCTTTGACACCGTCCTACTGGATGCGCCTTGTAGTGGTGAAGGCACTGTGCGTAAAGATCCTGATTCACTGAAACATTGGGATATTCAAGAAATTGAAGACATTGCGAACACGCAAAAACAACTTATCGAGTCGGCTTTTCTTGCTTTAAAACCGGGTGGAACACTTGTTTACTCTACTTGTACGCTCAACCAACTCGAAAACCAAAATGTGTGTCGACACCTAAAAGAACGCTACGGTGATGCAGTAGAATATGTTCCGCTCAATACGCTTTTCCCTGGCGCGGAGAAAGCTTGTACTCAAGAAGGATTTTTGCATGTCTGGCCACAGATATATGATAGTGAAGGATTTTTTGTCGCCAAACTTAGAAAAACAGCTTCGGTAACCCGCCATCTAACTGAGCCCAAGCCACAAAAAAAGTTTCCATTTACCCCTGCAAACAATAAAGCGGTTGTAGCAATCTCAGAACACTTTTCCAAACAGCTCGGTCTTGAACTACCAAGTGACCAAAGCGTCCAAGTTCGCGACAATGAGTACTGGCTATTTCCGAAATCAATCCTACCGCTTATCGGGAAAATGCGTTATCAGCGCATTGGCCTCAAGCTCGCAGAGATTGCCAAACATGGCTTTAAAACGAAACATGAAGCAGTCACAACTCTGCCATTAGTCAGCGGTCGAGGGTTTGAATTAAACGAAGCACAAAGTGTTGAGTATTTAAAAGGACGGGATATCGCATTGGACGGCTCAAGCAAAGCGAAAGGAGAAATCATTGTTTGTTACCAAGGTGCCGCACTTGGGCTAGGCAAACACCTCGGGCACCGCATCAAAAACAATCTCCCCCGCGAACTTGTCAAAGACAATGTTTGTTCGAGCTGACTATAAAGCTGCTGTGAAATGAAAAATTTGCCGCTGCAAGAAATCTTATTCCTACAGTGGCTTTGACCGACTCAACACAAATTCAACGCCTTCCTAATACAATTGAAACTAATTGAAGGCTGGCTTGGCATTTTGTTAAATTAGCGACTATATTTTGACTAGACTAAGTTTTAGAGCAGATGCTAAAGCGCTCTCAAAGATAGCGCACGGCTCAGAATGAGCCCTTCCCCTAGGCCCGAAACAACCGGAATAGTTTTGGGCCTTTTTTTGTGCAAAATTCTTCAAGCCAGAATAAAAAATACTTCAAAATAAACACTGCTAAAGTGAATACAATAGGTTACCGACCGACTAACTTTGCTGCACCGTGGAATAAATCAAAGAAATTATCGCTGGTATACTTGGCGACGTCTTCATACTTTTCTCCTCGCAACTCAGCAACAAATTCGGCAACATCACGAACAAAAGCAGGCTGATTCTCCTCGCCACGGTGTGGCACAGGAGCTAAATAAGGCGCATCCGTTTCGACCAGAAGTCTGTCTTTTGGTACCTTGCGGATTACACTCCTCAAAGCTCCGGCGTTTTTAAAGGTCACAATACCAGAGACAGAAATATAGAGGCCTAAGTCGAGTGCTGCTTTGGCCATGTCCCAATCTTCAGTAAAGCAATGTAACACGCCACCAACTTTATCAGCATGACCGGATTTAAGCATGTGAATGGTATCTTGCCGCGCATCTCGCGTATGAATAATAAGAGGTTTATTAACTTGCACCGCTAAATCTATTTGTTGCTCAAAACACTGCTGTTGCAGCGACTTAGTTTCGTTTGCGTAATAATAGTCGAGGCCAGTTTCACCAATAGCGACAACCTGTTCATCCGTTGAAAACGCCGAAATTTGCTCAATATCTAAACCATCTTGAACATCAAGAGGATGTACGCCTGATGAGAGAAATACTTGCTTAAATGGCGCGACTTTGGCCTTCATTGCTTCAAAGCCACTTTGGCACACATTGACACACAAAATGTAATCGACACCGCGATTTTTAGCTTGCTCTAGGAGGAGTTTCAACGATGCCTCATCAGGCGCCGCTTTAATACGGTCGAGGTGACAGTGTGAATCAATTAGCACGGGCGTTCTCGGTTACAAAAATAAGGTGGGCAAGAATAGCGAGCTAAAACCAGTGGGTCAAGCTTACATGGTGCACGTTAGATCACCTGACGCCAACTCTCTAGAGAGGTGGTTTTCGATATGATGTTTATGGGTTTCGGGCTCAGTTAAAATCTTAACTCCAATACCGGCAGGTCGACCGCCGGAAGCACCCATCGGGTTAATCCAAACCACGCTCCCCCGAAACTCATGGGTATTTCCAGTACTCGGCAAGCGATAGGATATCGTTAGTTCCTGCCCTAAATAGTGGGCTTCGCTCGTTGTAATAAACAAGCCTGCAGGCTTTATAAACGGCATATAAGCGCGATAAAGCTGGTGCAAAGTGTCGAAGTTTAAAACAACATCTACCATGGATTAATTTAACTCACTCTATTTGCTACTGGTGAGCATCTGTTTATCATTTTGATTGATAAGCAAATACTACAATTTAGTTACTTGTTGATATTCTAGAACAAAACGCTGACAAATGGCTAAATTATTTACATTTGGCATACGATTTAATTGGTGGACTTGATGCATCACTTGGTCTGCGAGCGCAACAACCGCTTGACGCATAAATGGATTATCCAGTTTAGGCTGTAGTAATTGTTGACGAAGAACAAAATATAAAACCTTAAGTGCATCAACAAGATGCTCATCCTTCAATTGGGTAAACCCAAGCTGTAGCTGTCCAGTCGTTAGGCTGTTTACCCAATTATTCCGGTATTTCAACAACTGCTCATAGTGGCCGTTTTCACAATATTCAACTAAAGGTATGGGGCCACCAACAACCGGTAAACACCAGAGTTTATCTTGGCACGGTCCAAGTTGCTGCTCTAGCCAAGTCCTTAATGCTTTTTTATCTGGCGTTGCCACTAAAGTGCGTTGACAGCGGCTCGTAATCGTCGCCATTAATCGACTCGGAGTGTCGGATTGTAAAATCAATAAAGAATTAACACCTGGTTCTTCTAATGTTTTCAACAACGCATTTGCGGCAGCATGATTTAGCTTTTCACACTGACGGATCAGAGCAACACGATAGCCACCTTGTTGAGCAGTATTCTGTAGTCGCTGGCACAGCTGGCGAACTTGGTCGACTTTGATTTGATTGCCGTCAGCTTCAAGCGCATAAAAATCAGGATGCGTTCTTGCTTCAAACAACTGACAGCTCTTGCAAAAGCCGCATGCACCATGGTTTGAAGCTTTTTCACACAACACAGCTTGTGCCATGGCCATGCAGAGCGTATCTGCACCATAACCTATACTTCCGCCCACCAATTGTGCATGAGCGATCTTTTGACGATGTACAATCCCCATGAAATGCGCGAAAGAAGGCTCAAGCCATGGCAATAGCGGCATTATGCCCAACCCTGTGCCGCTAAGCTGGTTAAAATATCTTTATGCACCTGCTCTATAGGCTGTTCAGCATCAATCACAATAATCGAGTCATCTTTTGCTGCAACGTCCAAATAAGCAGTGCGGGCACGCTCAAAAAATGAGAGTTTTTGTTGTTCGATTCTATCAAGTTCCCCTCGAAGTGCCGCTCTTTCCAAACCTACTTTGGGGTTAATATCTAAATACACAGTTAAGTCTGGCTTAAAGTCTCCCAAAATTACATCACTAATCGATTGAACCAATGGCATTAAACCGCGGCCACCACCTTGATAAGCGATGGAGCTCAAGTTATGTCTATCTCCCAGCACCCAATGCCCTTGCGCTAAAGCGGGCTGAATAACGTTCGCAACAAGCTGCGCACGAGCAGCATAGATCAACAAGCATTCAGATTTATCACAAAGAGGATCGGTGTTATCTGCAATCTTAACCAAATCTCTCATTTTTTCAGCCAGAGGAGTTCCACCGGGCTCCCGGGTACAAACAGGCTCTGCGCCGGTTTTTGCATGAATAAAATCACGAACCAACGAGATGGCGCTAGACTTTCCGGCGCCCTCTAGACCTTCTATCACAATAAACTTGCCCTGTTGGCTCATTTTCTATTTCTCTGATATTGATTCACAGCACGATTATGCTGTTTTAGTGTATTTGAAAAGATATGACTGCCATCATTGCGTGAAACAAAATAGAGGGCTTCACTTTTTGCTGGGTGTGCAGCAGCTAACAGCGATGCACGACTTGGAGCCGCAATCGGCGTTGGCGGAAGCCCTTTGATGGCATAGGTGTTGAACGCGGTAGGCGTTCTCAAATCTTTACGCGTAATATTGCCGTTAAACTTATCCCCAATACCATAAATAACGGTTGGATCGGTTTGTAGGCGCATTCTTTTTCTCAACCGATTAATAAATACAGAAGCAATCAATGGCCGCTCATGGGCTTGGCCGGTTTCTTTTTCAATAATCGATGCCAAAATCAGCAATTCATAGTCCGATTTGAGCGGCAAATTAGGCGCTCGGTTCCGCCAAATTTCAGCCAATTGCGATTTCATGCTTTGGTAACTTTGAGTCAAAATCGTTTCGGCACTTTCATTCGCTCGATATTGAAAGGTATTCGGGAAAAACTTCCCTTCCGGTAATGAAGAGTTATCTTGTTGTTTCAACAACACCTTTTCAAACGGATTACCATTTAAAGTTAACCGCGGCGCTTGCTTAAGCTGTTGTAACCACTCTTTAACCGTCAAGCCTTCCACCAAAGTAATAGAGAATGTTTTCTCTTCACCGCGATTCAACTTATTTAGTAAGTCGGAAAGTGTTTCATTGGGAGTGATTTCATAGTAACCGGAGCGGATGTTCGCCAAATCAGGGCGCAATTTGAGCAGTATTTTAAGTTTCCATAACTCTGATATCATGCCTTGCTGCTCGAGCGACTTAAAAAACTGATTAAACGAGGTCCCTCGAGTCAGTTCCACTTCAGTTGTTTGGGTTATTTTTAATGGTGTTTGGGGGTAAGCTAAAACACTTTGATAAATATACCCACCGATGCAGGTGCCAATTAAACATAAGCACAACAAAAAGTAAGCAACTGGTTTTGATAGTAGTTTCATAGTTGAATATTAAGTTTACGACGAAGGATTTCTGTCACTGGATGAGCTTGAAAATACTGTGCATCAATACGAGTCACATCCACGCACCCCAATAAACTATTAGTGATAAATGCGTGCTGAAATTGAGGTAACCCTACACTTTCCGTATCGTTTTCGCGATCCCCAAGATAATCTATCCGTGTCATTTTAATATCAAAGCCAAGCTCAATTAATGCTTCAATGATTTGCTGGCGCATGACTCCAGAGACACCACTATGGCTCAGTACGGGGGTAATGACACTTTGACCATCAATGAAAAATATATTTGCCATTGATGTTTCAATCACATCACCTTTTGCATCTAATGCTAGAGAATCGTCAGCCCATTGAGGAAGTGGTCGACGTTTGATCAGAACTTGCTCCAAACGATTTAAATGCTTTATTCCGGCTAATCGGGGTTGTTGCCCTAATTGAATCGAAGATGTAGCAAGTGCAATCCCGCTGCGTTGCCAGTTACGGTAATGCGTAGGGATTGACTGCACCGAAATGATTTCATTCAAGTCAGGCTGTTCTGGAGGCGTGTACCCACGTCCACCAGCACCACGGCTCACCATGAGTTTGAGGCATGAATTAGGATATTGTTGCGCAGCTTCTAACATTGCACTTTGGCTTTGTTGCGAAATTTGCCAACCAAAACCGAGCCGGTGAGCACTTTGCTGCAATCGACTTAGATGACTTCCAAGAAACAATATTTTGCCATAAGAAACACGCATGGTCGCAAATAAACCGTCGCCATAACTTAGTCCTCGGTCATTCGCTTGAATACACGGAGCACCGATATCGGTCGCGATGCCATTTATCCAAAGAGCGTCCATTTATTCGTCCTGGCTGATCCGGCTTGCAACAGCCTCTTGTTGATCTTTATATTTTGCGTTTTCACGTTGATTGTATGGACGAGCCACCGCAGAACTCAAGCGCTCAAAATTTAGTGCGCCTATCGTCATGTTTGGCCGCAATGCCAGCGGCAGTTTTCCACTATTAAAAAACTCCAATACAATCTTACCTTGCCAGCCTGGATCAATGCGGTGGGCGGTCACATGCACCATTAAACCAAGACGAGCTAACGAAGAGCGACCGTCTAACCAACCAACAATATCCGCCGGTAAGGTGACTGTTTCGTAGGTGACAGCCAAAGCCAACTCTCCAGGATGAAGAAAAAATGCCTCGCCTTCCGCGATTTCTATTTTATCACTCATCACCCGGTCTAGTGCTTCCTGAACTTCAACACTTGGACCACTCAGATCAATAAAGGGCGCAGTATGATCCTGAAATACACGAAACTGATTCCCAAGGCGTACATCAATACTTACGCCACTGATGGCATCATTGCTAGGCCGAGGTTCAATAATAATTGAACCCTCATCCAAGCATTGCTCAATTTCGATATCCGTAAGACGCATGCGATCTCTATCTCCCTATATACTCCAAACGAAAATGGATTCTATCTCGCCAATAGGTGTTGAATTCTAGTTTTTAAAATATCGGTCGCAATTCGGTTTTTACCCCCACGAGGAACAATAATATCGGCATATTGTTTTGATGGTTCAATGAATTGCAAAAACATAGGGCGAACCGTTTTTTTGTACTGTGCGATGACAGATTCCATGGTTCGGCCGCGCTCTTCGACATCACGAGTCAAGCGACGCAAAAAACAGATGTCTAAAGGGGTATCCATAAAAACACTCGCATCCATCACATCACGAAGCGCCGGATCGGTGAGTAACAAAATCCCTTCAAGGATAATCACCTTTTTCGGCTGCATATCAATCACTTCGCTTGTACGAGTATGCTCGGTATAGCTATAGCAAGGAATTTGTGCTGCTTTTCCAGATTTCAATTGTGCAAGGTGTTTACACAACAGTTCATGGTCTAGAGCTTTGGGGTGATCGTAATTGGTTTTAACCCGATCTTCCATCGAGAGATGGCTTTGATCGTGATAATAAGCGTCCTCTGCAATCACACCAATTTGATCGGTGCCAAGATCACGGCACAGCTCTTCATAAATGGTCTTGGCAATGAGGCTTTTGCCAGAGGCCGAAGCCCCTGCAATCCCAATAATCACACACTGTTGAGAATTCATCTTGCTACGCCCTACTCGTCTTCTGATACGCTAATTGATACACCCGATTGCACTTCACTCAATGCGAGTTGAGCGCCAACTTTGCGCGCTATCTCTCGATAAGTCGCAGCCTCATTACTTTCTGGTTGAGAAACAACGCTTGGTGCACCATTATCAGCGCCTTCACGAATTGAGAGCTTCAGCGGCAAAGCACCGAGCAGCGGCACCTGATAACGTTCCGCTATTTTCGCACCTCCGTCGGAACCAAATGGATGCTCTTTGTGGCCACATGATTGACACTCGTGATAACTCATATTCTCAACAACACCAAGCACTGGAATCTTTACCTTATTAAACATGCTGATGCCTTTTTGAGCATCGGCAAGAGCAATATCTTGAGGTGTTGTGACAATCACGGCTCCACTTACAGGCACTTTTTGCGATAAAGTAAGCTGAATGTCACCTGTTCCTGGTGGCATATCAATCACAAGATAATCCAATTCAGGCCATAGTGTTTCGTTAATCAACTGAGTCAAAGCGCCGGCTGCCATAGGGCCACGCCATACGGCAGCTTCATCATCAATTAGCATGAAACCTATAGATTGAGCGGTAATACCATGGTTGGTGGCTGCGGTCATGTGCTTGCCATCAGGCGACTCTGGCACAAACTTGGAGACTCCAAGCATCAGCGGGATGGATGGACCATAGATATCTGCATCTAAAATGCCTACTTTAGCGCCTTCTGCTGCGAGCGCGAGCGCGAGATTCACTGAAGTCGTTGATTTACCTACACCACCTTTTCCAGATGCGACTGCAATCACTTGCTTCACATTTGGGATCGCTTGAGCACCGGGAACAACGGAGAAATTTGCGGGTTGGAAGTCAATTTCACATTCAACCTCATCAATAGCATCGAGCACGGCAAGCTTCTTCGTCACCGCCATTACGGTATCACGATACTGGGTTTGACAAGGATACGGGTAAACCAAACCTAGCTTTAATTGCTTGCCTTCGATATCAAGCTTAGAGACGCAACCAGCGCTCACTAAACCTTTTTGTAAATATGGATCTTGATAAGCATCTAGAATCGCCAAAACCGGCGCTAAAAGATCGTCACTGAGACGATAATCTTGTTGACTCGCTGACAAAATGATTACCCCATTGGAAGAATTTGGCTAAGTGTACCAGATAATGGCAGAAACTTTAGCGTAGTTTTAGCACACTTAGCACAGGTTTAGATGAAAGTCGTTTATGGATCGGTTAGTATCTATCCCAATTAATTTAGGCCCAACATGATTTGAGAAAAGATGGCAAATTCACAACGTAAAATTTTGGTGACTAGTGCACTTCCTTACGCAAATGGCCCGATCCATTTAGGTCATATGCTCGAGTATATTCAAACCGATATTTGGTCTCGTTACCAAAAACTACGTGGCCACGAGTGCTACTATATTTGTGCAGATGATGCGCATGGCACACCAATCATGTTGAAAGCGCAGCAGCTTGGGGTGAAGCCCGAAGAGATGATCGCCCAAGTTCAAACGGAACATCAGCAAGATTTTGCAGACTTCCATATTGAGTTTGACAACTATCACAGCACCCATAGTGAAGAAAACCGTGAGTTGGCCAGTGATATCTACCTAAAACTCCGAGATGGTGGATACATTAAAACCAAAACAATTTCTCAGTTATTTGACCCTGAGAAGTCAATGTTCTTACCCGATCGCTTTGTAAAAGGCACATGTCCAAAATGTAAATCGGAAGACCAATACGGCGACAACTGTGATTCTTGTGGCGCAACTTATAGCCCGACAGATTTGATTAATCCGAAATCCGCCGTTTCTGGTGCAACCCCTATCATGAAAGATACGGAGCACTTCTTCTTTGATTTGCCTGCATTTGAAAACATGTTGCAAGAATGGACACGCTCAGGCTCTTTGCAACAAGAGATGGCAAATAAACTTGGAGAATGGTTTGAGCAAGGTCTACAGCAATGGGACATTACTCGCGATGCACCTTACTTTGGTTTTGAAATTCCAGATGCACCAGGCAAATTCTTTTATGTGTGGCTAGATGCTCCGATTGGCTATATGGGTTCGTTTAAAAACCTATGTGACAAGCGCGACGACTTAAACTTTGACGAGTTTTGGAATAAAGATTCAACTGCTGAGGTGTATCACTTTATCGGTAAAGATATCGTGTACTTCCATAGTTTGTTCTGGCCAGCCATGCTTGAAGGTGCAGGCTACCGTAAACCGAATAGTGTTTATGCCCATGGTTATGTCACCGTAAATGGCGCGAAAATGTCAAAGTCGAAAGGCACATTTATTAAAGCCCGTACTTACCTTGAGCACCTTCAGCCTGAATATTTGCGTTATTATTATGCGGCGAAGTTAAGTAGCAGAATTGACGATTTAGATCTAAATCTTGAAGATTTCGCACAACGCGTTAACTCTGATTTAGTGGGCAAGCTGGTAAACCTAGCCTCACGAACTGCTGGTTTTATTAGTAAGCGCTTTGACGGTAAGTTAGCAGATATCGAAGATATGACACTCACCAACGAGTTCCTCGCGAAGCAAGACCTTATTGCTGAATATTATGAGAGCCGAGAATATGGTAAAGCTATGCGGGAGATAATGGCTCTTGCTGATAATGCAAATGCTTTTGTTGCAGACGCTGCCCCTTGGCAACTCGTCAAACAAGACGATAAGCAAAGTGAAGCGCATCAAGTTTGTAGTAATGCACTCAACCTATTCAGAATCCTAGTAACGTACCTTAAGCCGGTACTTCCTAAACTCGCTGAAGATGTAGAAGCTTTCCTACAATTCCCGCTCACTTGGGACAATCTTGGTGCTTCGTTAGCGAACCATGAAATTGCCAAATTCAAAGCGCTGATGCAGCGGGTTGATATGAAGAAGATTGAAGCGATTACAGAAGCGTCTAAAGAAAACCTAGAAGTTCAGAAAGCACCAGAAACTGAGCTTGAAAAAGATCCAATCTCTGAAGAAATAAGCTTCGACGACTTTGCCAAATTAGATTTAAGAATTGCACGTATTGCAAAGGCTGAACACGTACCAGATGCTAACAAGCTACTTAAGCTGCAGCTAGATTTGGGCGGCGAAACAAAACAAGTGTTTGCAGGGATCAAGTCAGCCTATGCTCCGGAAGATCTTGAAGGCAAGCTGACCGTGATGGTCGCAAACCTTGCCCCAAGAAAAATGCGTTTTGGTATGTCGGAAGGGATGGTGCTTGCGGCAGGCCCGGGTAAGAAAGATCTGTGGATCCTTGAGCCACACGATGGTGCTCAGCCGGGAATGCGCGTTAAGTAAAACTTATTCGAACACGATAAGCACACATCAAAAAGCCGCTCTTCGCGGCTTTTTTGTTGTTTTGTTTTTATATAAAACTGAACCATCAGCTCAACAATTTTCGTCAAGAAGCTGCTTTCTTTATAACGGAATAAATAGGGCTAAACCGTTACATCACACTGGATTGACGATGTCAACAAAATGGTGGGTAAGACCAAACTCTTGGGCAAGGTGATGACCTAAGGCTTGAATACCATACAACTCAGTTGCGTGATGCCCTGCAGCAAAATAGTCCACTCCCTGCTCTACTGCGCAATGAAAAGTACGCTCAGAAATTTCACCGCTTATAAACGCATCAACACCAAGTTGCGCCGCCATATCGATGTAGTCTTGCGCCCCTCCAGTACACCAAGCAACAGACTGAATCGAGTGTGACACCGCAGAAATATGTTGTGGCGCGCGATTTAAATGACTTTCGATATGCTTCGCAAAATCCTCACCTTTCATCGGTAAATCGAGCTTCCCTTGCCACAGCAATCCATCTCCAAATGCTTCTACGGGTTCAGCATTAATCATCCCAAGACGCCGGCCCAACTCTGCATTGTTGCCTATCATCGGATGAGCATCTAGTGGCAGATGATACCCAAACAAGTTGATGTCACTTTCAAGCAAGGATTTAATACGCCGCTGCTTCATGCCCGTGATGACTTCCGGCTCATTCTTCCAAAAGAAACCATGATGAACGAGAATTGCATCAGCATTTAATTTGACGGCCTCATCTATCAAAGCTTGGCAAGCTGTTACACCGGTAACGATAGTTTTAATTTCAGCACGGCCTTCGACTTGCAGTCCATTTGGTGCGTAATCCTTAAACTTAGCCGTTTGTAAAAAGTCAGCTAAATATTGAGACAAAGTATGACGTTTCACGAGTCACCCCTTTTTGAATAGATTGGATAAGTTTATCCCATGCAGCGCAATGAAGCAGCAGAATTAATCAGCAACAAGGGTGTGAGCCGACAAGCATAATTACTGCAACTATTGGTTGAGGTCACTGAAACAAACCAGATTTGGAGCAAAAGTGGACAGATACATGGTTTCACCTTTAAAATTGCGCGGATTCGAAACACAAACAATAAATTAAACAGGTTAAAACTATGTCAAAACTGACCAAAGAAGAAGTAATCAGCACCCTGCAAGACGCCTTATCCAAAAAAGAAAATAAGGCAGTAACAATCGAGCAGAAAGGTAGCTGGTACAAAATCGATGGCGGTAAGTCTATTCGCTTCAGTGAACTCGAAACTATGTTAGAAGAGTTCGGAGCAGCACCTCAAGTTGAAGCCAAAGCTGAAACGAAACCTGTCGCAAAAAAGGCGCCAGCAAAAAAATCACCTGCAAAGAAAACTGCAGATAAAGCACCAACGTCAAACGTTGGCATGACGCCAAAGCAACTATGGCGCAATAAACTCGCTGCACAATCTGGTAAGTCAACCTTACCGCGTGGATTCTAAAACGAACACGACGGAAAAAGGAGCTATAGGGCTCCTTTTTTCTTGTCTACACTTTCAACTTCACACCCGATATCATTTACATGGCTTTATCAACTCGAACACCATTCTTTAAGTAAACAACCCTCACCTCATCACCGGGGTTAAATATCATCCGTGTATCTAAATCTTGTAAAATCATCACTTGCGATTGGTCTTCAAGATTAATCATTAACTCGACCAATTCCAACGTTTGATAACGCTCTCCGCGCTGTCGACTCGCCATATTTGCGCCAATCAATGCTCCGATGACGGTCGCAATGTCCTGACCCGAACCACCGCCAAATTGATGTCCGATTGCGCCACCAGCTAGTGCGCCCCCGAATGTACGCCACCCATTGTTCTGGTCTTCAATTAATTGTTTTTCTGTAATATTTCGAACAGAATTAACAGTGCCATAGGTCACTTTCTCAACTGGAATGGCTTTATTACGCTCGTAAGCCAAAGTTGCAGAGCTAAAACAAAGGGCAAAAATCAGTAATAAGTAACGCGTACTAGGTTTCAACATCAGGAATTTTCCGCTAAATTAAAGAGAGTCCTTAGACCAAATAATACCCAATTGTGAACTCACTGTCTTTTTTAAATCATGACGTAGAACGATTTCCCGCACCCGAATTTGCGCTTTCAGATCCCAATGGGCTATTAGCGATTGGTGGTGACCTACAACCTGCGCGTCTCATGGCGGCTTATTACAATGGGATTTTCCCTTGGTTTAATGCCGATGATCCAATTCTATGGTGGTCACCCGATCCCCGAGCTGTATTTGTTCCAGGCAGTATTCGTGTTAGCCGTAGTACACGTAAATATTTAAAGAAACAGCCGTGGCATTATACAATAAACACAGCTTTTGAAGCCGTCGTGACGGGTTGTGCCGGTCCACGCAATAATCAGGATGGCACATGGATAACCGACGATATTCAAGATGCCTATAAAACTTTACACAAAAATGGCAATGCTCATTCTATCGAAGTTTGGCAACAAGGGCAGCTCATCGGGGGACTATATGGCTTAGCCATTGGGCAGGTATTTTGTGGTGAATCGATGTTTCATACGAAAACCAATGCATCAAAAGCTGCAATGATCATGCTCCATCAACATTTACTCCGAAATGGTTTTAAGTTGATTGATGCACAAATCATGAACCCCCACCTTGATAGCCTTGGGGCAAAGGCAATAAAACGAAAAGACTTTATCAAATTGCTACAAAGGTTTCGCGACAAAGAAGCCTGCTCAACCAGTTGGCAAGCCGGAGAGGTACTGATTGAACTCTGACCCACACACGATTGCTATTGGCATTAGCAAAGCCTCAACATGCGTCTATAAGCCTGAAAAACAAGAACAGCTACTCGTCATTCAAGAAGAACAACTCGATATTAGTTTATTTGAAAGATTGCTCGCCCTTGGCTTTCGAAGAAGTGGCGACGCTATGTACAAACCTCGCTGTGCAGGATGCCAAGCCTGCTTGCCCATTCGAATCCCAATTGCTGATTTTAGCCCTTCTAAACGGCAAAAACGGACGCTAAAAAACAATCTGGATATTCATTGGCAAGTTACTGAACAATACAATGAAAAGCACTATCAGCTATATGCACAGTATATTGCTGAGCGACATATGGATGGCCCAATGTATCCGCCAACCCCAGAACAATATCAAAACTTCTTGCTTTGTCGTTGGCTGCAGCCGTTATTTATTGAGCTCTATCATGAACAAGAGTTAATTGGAGTCGCGGTAACTGATCACTCAAGCAATTGCTTTTCTGCTATTTATAGCTATTTCTCACCAAAACTTGCAAAACGTTCGCTAGGTGCATTAATGATTTTGATTCAAATCGAGGTTGCCAAGCAAATGGGAAAACAATACCTTTATTTGGGTTATCAGATAGATGACAATCGCAAGATGAATTATAAGCGCCTATATCGCCCCTACGAGATATTATCTGCGACTGGTTGGCAATATTACGAGAATCCCTAGTCATTTGCTTTACAGTCAGACGTTTTTGGGGCATGATACGCCCGTTTTTTATATTTGAAGGCTAACGGGATAACTAATTAATGGCGAAAGAAGATAACATTGAAATGCAAGGCACTATCCTTGAAACCTTGCCAAACACAATGTTCCGCGTAGAACTTGAAAATGGTCATGTTGTAACAGCACACATTTCAGGAAAAATGCGCAAAAATTACATTCGAATTCTTACTGGAGACAAAGTCACTGTTCAGTTGACTCCTTATGACCTAAGTAAAGGCCGTATCGTCTTCCGCGCACGTTAACGATTAGCTTCAGATAAAAAAAACCGGCTATTGCCGGTTTTTTTATGCGTTCAATATTTACCGCATACTTATGATGAAGCTACTTTATCCACGATTTCAGGAGTAATACTAATCTCACCATCTTTGACATCGATTTTTGCAACACCACCACGTTCAAGTTCGCCAAATAGAATTTCGTCAGCCAACGGGCGTTTAATCAAGTCGGTTACCACTCGCGCCATTGGACGAGCGCCCATTGACTTGTCATAGCCCTTCTCCGCCAATAAGGTTAACGCTTCATCTGATACATCCAAAGTGACTCGTTTTTCGTCTAGCTGCGCTTGTAGCTCGACTAGGAACTTATCCACCACCTTCGCAATCACTGTCATATCAAGATGATTAAACCAAATGATAGAGTCTAAGCGGTTTCTGAATTCCGGAGAAAACACTTTATTAATCTCACTCATAGCATCTAAGCTATGATCCTGCTGTCTAAAACCAATCGATTTACGAATGGTTTCTTGCACGCCGGCATTGGTTGTCATCACAAGTGTGACATTTCTGAAATCTGCTTTTCGGCCATTATTGTCGGTTAATGTACCGTGGTCCATGACTTGTAGCAGCAGGTTGTATATATCCGGGTGCGCTTTTTCAATTTCATCAAGCAACACCACACAGTGAGGGTTTTTAATGACGGCATCCGTCAGTAACCCGCCTTGGTCATATCCTACGTAACCTGGCGGTGCACCAATCAATCGGGAAACCGTATGGCTCTCCATATATTCGGACATATCAAAGCGCATAAGCTTAATACCCATACACTTCGCGAGCTGGCTCGTGACCTCAGTTTTACCCACCCCAGTTGGCCCAGCAAACAAGAAACTCCCTACAGGTTTGGTTTCAGCGCCTAAACCACTTCGCGATAGGCGAATGGCCGAACTGAGACTTTCGATAGCTTGATCTTGCCCAAAGACCACCATTTTAAGATTACGCTCAAGATTTTTAAGCGTCTCTTTGTCGGAAGCAGAAACGGACTTTTCTGGAATGCGTGCGAGCTTGGCGATAATCGCCTCGATTTCCCCTTGGCCAATCGTCTTCTTGCGGCGACTTTGTGGCAACATCGTCATACGAGCACCCGCTTCATCAATGACGTCTATCGCCTTATCTGGCAGGTGTCGGTCATTAATGTGTTTATCCGAAAGTCTGGCTGCACTACTTAATGCTGCAAGCGTATAACGCACACCATGATGTTCTTCATACTTGGATTTTAAGCCTTGTAGGATCTTAGTGGTTTCAGCCACAGACGGTTCATTGATATCGACTTTTTGGAATCGACGAGCAAGCGCACGATCTTTCTCAAAAATGCTTTGATACTCTTGGAATGTCGTTGACCCCATGCATCGCAGCGTACCATTGGATAATAATGGCTTTAACAAATTCGAAGCGTCCATAACGCCACCCGATGCAGCCCCTGCGCCAATGATGGTGTGGATTTCATCAATAAATAAAATCGCATTTTCATTAGCGGTCAATTCTTTCAACAACCCCTTAAAACGCTTTTCAAAATCGCCACGATACTTGGTTCCCGCGAGCAGAGCGCCAAGATCCAAAGAGTACACACAAGCCGACTTCATCACATCAGGTACCTGCCCATTCACGATGCGATAAGCTAAGCCTTCCGCAATGGCAGTTTTACCTACACCAGCCTCACCGACGAGCAATGGGTTGTTCTTTCTACGGCGGCATAAGGTTTGAATTGCACGCTCAACTTCATGCTCTCGACCAATTAAGGGGTCAATAAAACCTTGGGCAGCCTGTTCGTTTAAATTGCTTGTGAACTTGGCGAGCATACTACGCTCTTCTTCAGATTCACTTTTATCTTCTAACCGCTCTGTATCAGATGAGTCGGAAAAATCTTCATCTTTTGAAACGCCGTGACTAATGAAATTAACCACATCCAAACGGCTAATATCACAGCTACGCAAAAGATAAACCGCTTGTGATTCTTGCTCACTAAAAATAGCCACTAATACATTGGCGCCGTTCACTTCATTACGTCCTGAAGACTGAACATGGAATACGGCTCGTTGCAAAACACGTTGAAAGCCTAATGTCGGCTGCGTTTCTCGCTCATCATCAGGTTCAGAAATAAGTGGCGTCGTTTGATTAATAAAACTCGTAACTTCTTCTCGAAGCTTATCCAAATTTGCACCACACGCATTAAGTGCTTCTTGTGCAGACGGGTTATCAATGAGTGCCAGTAACAAATGTTCTACGGTCATATATTCATGACGGGAATCTCTAGCTCTTTGAAAAGCTAAATTTAAGGTGATTTCAAGATCTTTGTTTAGCATAAGCGCCCCCGAAATTTACAGCTAATTCAACCAAGTTCACGCTTTCTCTATGGAACACAATAGCGGATGTTGGTTTTCTCTTGCAAACTGATTAACTTGCGCCACTTTAGTTTCAGCAATGCCATGGGGGAATATCCCACACACTGCTTTACCCTTTTCGTGGATTGCAAGCATCACATCTGTTGCCTGTTGCTCATTCATCCTAAAAAATTTTTGTAAAACAACGACCACAAAGTCCATTGGTGTGTAGTCGTCATTATTAAGTATCACCTTATACATGGGAGGTGGTACAACTTCTGATTCTAAGCGTTCTTCAACGCTTTCAATGTTTCCTGTTTTACCCATAACTAAATATTAGCCTATATTGCGGTGTTTGTACTGACGGAAAAAGTAACCCTTGATGTTGATTAATTGTTAACTTTTTACTTGACATCAGCTTTTTATACTTTCATTCTGTTTATTAGCGAGTGTTAAATAACTCTCGTACATCACATTCAGTTTTACTATCTTACTGGTAAGTAGACAATAGAAGGAAGAGGAAGTATGGCAAACGGAACTGTTAAATGGTTCAATAACGCCAAAGGATTCGGGTTTATTTGTCCTGATGAAGGTGGCGAGGACGTTTTTGCACATTATTCTACCATTGAAATGGAAGGCTATAGAACTCTAAAAGCAGGCCAACCAGTTCATTTTGAAGTAGAAGCAGGCCCTAAGGGGATGCACGCCTCAGCCATATCGCCGACGAAGTAGTTCTTCGAAACAGTTCATCGGTGGGAGTATTAAAAAAGGCAGAAGTTTAAACTTCTGCCTTTTTTATTCGCTCGATAAAGCTGCGCTAATTATGCAAAAAATGAATTCAACAGTGCACTCGGACGCATTGCCGGTGCAGATTTAGCGGCATCTAAACGGTAATAACCACCTAAATCAATCGCATCACCTTGCGCATCATTCAATTCTTTAACAATAGCGGCTTCATTTTCACGAAGACCTTTTGCTAAATCTTCAAAATCAGCTTTTAGCGCTGCATCTTTGTCTTGTGCTGCCAAGGCCTCTGCCCAAAATAGCGCTAAGAAGAAATGACTGCCGCGGTTATCAAGCTCACCGACTCGACGAGAAGGTGATTTATTTGCATCTAAGAATTCACCAATTGCGATATCCAGGCAATCTGCTAAAACTTGTGCCTTAGCGTTGTCATTGCTTTGAGCTAAATGTTCGAGTGACGCGGCTAGTGCCAAGAACTCGCCAAGAGAATCCCAACGTAAATGACCTTCTTTCTCGACTTGTTGAACATGCTTTGGAGCACTACCACCAGCACCGGTTTCAAATAGACCACCGCCATTCATCAAAGGTACAATCGATAGCATCTTCGCACTTGTTCCTAATTCTAAAATCGGGAACAAATCAGTTAGGTAATCGCGAAGTACGTTTCCTGTTACCGAAATCGTATCTAAACCTTGTTTTACTCGCTCTAAGGTAAAGCGGGTAGCTTCAACTGGCGACAAAATACGTAGGTCCAAACCTGAGGTATCATGGTCTTGCAGATATGCTTCAACTTTGGCAATTAACTGCGCGTCATGAGCGCGATTTTTGTCTAGCCAAAACACTGCTGGCGTATTAGATAAGCGTGAACGATTCACGGCAAGTTTAACCCAGTCACGGATTGGTGCATCTTTTACTTGGCACATGCGGAAGATATCACCTTGAGCCACATTTTGACTCATCAAAATATCGCCGTGATTATCAATTACATTAACCACACCATCAGCTGGAATTTCAAAGGTCTTGTCGTGGCTTCCATACTCTTCAGCTTTTTGCGCCATCAAACCAACATTTGGCACGCTACCCATTGTGCTTGGATTGAAAGCACCATGGGTTTTACAAAAACTAATTGTTTCTTGGTAGACACCCGCATAGCAACGATCAGGGATCATGGCTTTCATGTCTTTCAACTTACCATCAGGTCCCCACATCTGTCCTGACGTTCGAATAGCAGCTGGCATAGAAGCATCAATAATAATATCGCTAGGGACATGAAGGTTGGTAATCCCTTTGTCAGAGTCAACCATTGCCAGCTCTGCTCGTTCAGCATAAACGGCTGCTAAATCAGCTTCTATTTCGGCACGTTGTTCTGCAGGCAAAGTAGCAATTTTGGCATAAACATCGCCAATACCATTGTTTACATCGACGCCTAGCTTTTCAAATAACTCACCATATTTATCAAATGCAGATTTGTAGTAAACCTTCACCGCATGACCAAATAAAATTGGGTCGGAGACTTTCATCATGGTCGCTTTTAAGTGAAGCGATAACAAAACGTCTTGCTCTTTTGCTGCGGCAGTTTCTTTTTCAAAAAACTCAACTAAAGCTTTTTGACTCATCACTGCCGTATCAATCACCTCTCCTTCTAATAAAGATAATGATTCGCGCAGAACTTTTTCTGAACCATCAGCTTTGGTCAAAACAATATTGACACTCGCAGGCTTAGCAACCGTGAGAGACTTTTCACTACCATAGAAGTCACCTGATACCATATGAGCGACATGTGACTTTGAATCCTTGCTCCAAACACCCATCGAATGAGGGTTCTTTTTCGCGTAGTTTTTCACTGAGGTCGGCGCACGACGGTCAGAGTTACCTTCACGTAAAACTGGATTTACAGCACTACCTTTAATTTTGTCATAACGTGCTTTTACGGCACTTTCAGCAGCATTCTTTGGCTCATCGGGGTAATTAGGAATGTCATATCCCTTTGCCTGTAGCTCAGCAATACAAGCCTTTAACTGCGGGATAGATGCGCTGATATTGGGAAGTTTGATAATATTAGCTTCAGGCTTGGTTGCTAATTGTCCGAGCTCAGCTAACGCATCAGAAATTTTTTGTTCATCCGTCAATTTATTGGGGAAGTTGGCAATTACACGGCCAGATAGGGAAATATCACGCGTTTCTACATTAACACCGGCAGCTTTGGTAAAGGTTTTAATCATTGGTAACAATGATAGCGTCGCTAATGCTGGGGCTTCATCTGTTTCTGTATAGATGATTGTTGATAGTGTGTCTTTCATTTTTAACCCTACGTTATTGAAATTTATAAACTTTATTGATTTTATTATTCTTTTATTATTTTTTTACGGTTGACAAATACCGTGCTACTCTACCTCAGAAGTGGCCTGATTTCAGCGAAAAGATTGCAAATCAAAGATATTTCACCCTCTATGTAACACACGAACCCAACCAATCAACGACTTTGATATCAATAGAACCAAGCTGCAGATTGATCTGCGTCACAAATTTCGCCGCTATAATAGAACATTCCGACAAAGATTCAAATTCCACTAAAGCCCAGTCCCAAGTACAATAGGGCTAACTTGTAATCACTTTCTTACCGAATTAACCCCATGACCTCTGCCAAGCCCGCTAAAAAATCCAATAAAACAAATGCCTGGCACCGGAAGCCTCACAAAAGTTGCGCCGAAAAAAATGGCGCGCAGCGAAATTTGAATAACCCTTCAGCTCACATCGCCAAAACAAAAAAACTAAGACCTGCTGCAAAAGACCGGGTTATTGTTCTGTTTAATAAACCTTTCGATGTTTTATGCCAGTTTACCGATGCTGAAAAACGCGCCACATTAAAAGACTATATTGCTATAAAAAATGTATATGCTGCAGGTCGGCTTGATCGCGATAGCGAAGGTTTATTGCTGCTCACAAATGACGGGCCTTTACAGGCAAAGTTAACCCAGCCCCAAAAGAAAACATTCAAAACTTACTGGGTGCAAGTTGAAGGGGTACCAACACAAGAAGCCATCAAGTCACTTCAACAAGGCGTTGAGCTAAAAGATGGTCGAACTCTGCCAGCAAAAGTTCAGTTAATCCCTGAGCCTAACGTATGGGAACGAACCCCACCAGTTCGCGAACGAAAAAACATTCCAACAAGTTGGCTAGAAATAAAGATTTGTGAAGGCAAAAACCGACAAGTCAGAAGGATGACTGCACACGTTGGCTACCCGACATTACGTTTGATTCGCTACAAAATCGGCCAATGGAGTCTAGATGATATTGCAAGTGGTGAATTCAAAGTCATTCAACCTGGGAGGTAAACATGCAGGAAAGATATCGCCCCAATGTCACCGTCGCAGCAGTCGTGCACTATAAGGGGCGCTTTTTGCTGGTAGAGGAGCGCATCGACCAACAAATCGTGTTTAATCAGCCCGCAGGTCACATAGAAGCAAATGAAAGCGTAGAGCAAGCTTGCAGTAGAGAGCTATATGAAGAAACTGGAATTCGCGCTCAAGCCGACTCGCTCATCTGTATCTACCAATTCCAAGCAAACAATAACGCCTCCTACTTACGCTTTACATTTGCCATAGAACTTGAAGCCCTCAGCCCTATCAGACCACAAGATCCCCAAATTATAAGTGCACAATGGCTAACCTACGATGAAATCAAGCAACAACAATCTACTCATCGCAGTCCCCTCGTCATGCAATCCATTGACGACTACTTAGCAAATAAGCAACACGACCTTTCAATTTTGAATCATGACTTTTTATAAGCAACACTTCCATAGCTCAGATCACGAATGCATGGTAGAATATCGCGCCGCAGAAACGCGGTGAATGGCTTCGCGCGATCATGTTCATATGCCATAAGAGCACAACATGAACTCTTATGGCGTGAGGTCATACAATTTCAATAGTTTTCAGCGCAACGGTTTAAAAGGTTTATGGCATCAATCGAAACTTCTCATTCAAATAAAAAAGTCATTGTCGGTATGTCCGGCGGTGTGGATTCTTCTGTCTCGGCTTACCTGTTACAGCAACAGGGTTATCAAGTTGAAGGCCTATTCATGAAGAACTGGGAAGAAGATGATACCGATGAGTATTGTGCAGCGGCAGATGATCTAAAAGACGCACAAGCCGTATGCGACAAACTTGGAATCAAATTGCATACTGTCAATTTTGCGGCTGAGTACTGGGACAATGTTTTTGAGTATTTTCTTGCTGAATATAAAGCAGGAAGAACACCAAATCCCGACATCATGTGCAACAAGGAAATCAAATTTAAAGCTTTTCTTGAGTTTGCGGATGAGATCCTCGATGCCGACTACATCGCAATGGGGCACTATGTTAGACGCAGTGATGATGTGAATAATACACAGATGCTCCGTGGTATTGATGGAAATAAAGATCAAAGCTACTTCCTCTATACCTTAGGCCATGACCAAGTCGCACGCTCTCTCTTTCCAATTGGCAACTTAGAAAAGTCTGAAGTTAGAGAAATAGCAAAAGAGCTTGGGCTGATCACCCATGATAAAAAAGACAGCACTGGTATTTGCTTTATCGGTGAACGAAAGTTTACCGACTTCTTAGCGACCTTTTTGCCAGCACAGCCGGGGAAAATCGAAAGCGCAGAAGGCGAAGAAGTTGGTACGCATCAAGGCTTGATGTACCACACGCTCGGACAGCGTAAAGGTCTTGGCATCGGCGGCCTAAAAAACAGTGGTGAAGATCCATGGTATGTCGTCGATAAAGACTTAAAAAGAAATGTGCTTGTGGTTGCTCAAGGGGCAAACCATCCAAGGCTAATGTCCCACGGCATGAAAGTGAATCAGTTACATTGGGTCGACCGAAAAGGCCCCCAAGATGGCAGTACTATTACGGTGAAAACCCGATATCGTCAAAAAGATGTTCCTTGTCGAGTACATTTTATTGATGAACAAACGGTTGAAGTCACGTTCGAACAAACGGTGGCAGCAGTAACACCGGGACAATCGGCTGTATTTTATGATGGCGAGGTTTGTTTGGGTGGCGGCATTATTGACCAGTTAATTAAGGACGAATAAAGGGATGCAAGAAGAAACAGAACGCACGATGGCATTTGCCGGGATTCTACAAGCAATTATGCAGGTTCAATTGCAAGCACGTAACGGTGAATCAGATCTCGACACTTTAGCCGCAAGCTTGCATAGCATCCTCGTGACCAACCCTGAATCCCCTAAAGATGTATATGGGGAGTCGCCCGATTTAAAGCTGGGTTATGAAGCCATCATGAATCAACTTGGCGATAGCCGAAAGAAAGATGTTGAAGTTACGCGTTATCTTGTTGGGATATTAGCGCTAGAACGCAAACTTTCCCGAGATGATGCAGCACTAGGAATGCTAGCAGAGCGGTTTACGCAAGTTCAGCGCCAATTGCATCACTTTGACATCAATGATGAGCAAGTCATTGCCAATTTTGCCAGCATTTATAGTGATATTATAAGCCCTCTAGGGCACAAGTTACAGATTTCAGGCAACCCATTACATTTACAACGCCCCATTGTACAACAAAGAATTCGCGCCCTACTGCTCTGCGCTATGCGCAGTGCAGTATTGTGGCGACAATTAGGAGGCAAGCGTAGGCACCTTGTCTTTTCAAGAAAAGCGATCGTAGACGTCGCTAAAAATAGCCTTACCCTATAACTACATATAAGTTCATCAAGGAGCTTCTAATGGATCTTTCCGCACTAACTGCTATCTCTCCTGTAGACGGTCGTTATGGTAGTAAAACCGCCTCATTAAGAGGGATCTTCAGCGAGTTCGGTCTCACTAAGTATCGAGTTCAAGTCGAGATTAATTGGTTAAAACTACTTTCTAGCTGCCCTGAAATTGAAGAGGTTCCGCCATTTAGTGAGTCGGCTTTAACTCTGCTCGATAGCATCAAGAATAACTTCAGTGAGCAAGATGCCCAGCGCGTCAAAACAATTGAAAGCACCACCAATCACGATGTAAAAGCCGTCGAATATTTCATTAAAGAAAAAATTGCGGACAATAGCGAACTCGTAGCTGTTGATGAATTTGTACACTTCGCATGTACTTCAGAAGATATCAATAATCTTTCTCACGGCTTGATGTTAGCAGAAGCCCGCGATCAGGTTGTGGTACCTTATTGCCAAAAACTGGTTGATGCCATCAAAGCACTCGCAACGGAATACCGCAGTGTGCCGCTCATGTCGAGAACTCACGGGCAGCCAGCTTCACCGTCGACACTTGGTAAAGAAATGGCTAACGTTGCGGTCCGTCTTGAGCGCCAGCTCAAGCAGGTTCAAGCCGTAGAGATTATGGGAAAAATTAACGGTGCTGTCGGCAATTACAATGCACACCTTTCAGCGTACCCAGAAGTTGACTGGCATTCACTATCACAGCGCTTTGTAACCAGCCTCGGTTTAAATTGGAACCCATACACGACTCAAATTGAACCCCATGATTACATTGCTGAATTATTTGATGCTCTCGCGCGTTTCAATACGATTCTTATCGATTTTGACCGTGATATTTGGGGCTATATTGCACTGGGTCACTTCAAGCAAAAGACGGTTGCTGGCGAAATTGGTTCTTCAACCATGCCTCATAAAGTCAATCCTATCGATTTTGAAAACTCTGAAGGTAACTTGGGTATTGCCAATGCGCTAATGCAGCATCTCGCAGCCAAATTACCAGTTTCGAGATGGCAACGCGATTTAACCGACTCCACAGTTTTGAGAAATCTAGGCGTTGGTATGGCTCACTCCTTAATTGCCTACCAAGCTACGCTGAAAGGGATCGGTAAACTTGAAGTAAACGAAACGAAACTTCGAGAAGAGCTCGACCAAAACTGGGAAGTTCTTGCCGAGCCTGTACAGACAGTAATGCGTCGTTATGGCATTGAAAAACCATATGAAAAACTAAAAGAGTTAACCCGCGGCAAACGCATAGATGCAGAACAACTTGCAGTATTTATTGACTCTCTTGAAATGCCTGATGCGGCTAAAGCCGAGCTGAAGAAGATGACACCTGCCAACTATATTGGCCGCGCAGAGTCTTTTGTTGACGAACTCAAGTAATTTTCTAACTTAAAGGTTTAAGGCAGGAATAAAGCAAGTCATTGTTTTATTCACTGCCTTTTTTATTGCTATGTATACACCTAACTTTGATATTCAAGCTTTTCTTCGTCAGCACTGGCAAAAACGCCCTATCGTTTTAAAGCAGGGGTTTACTAACTTTGAAGACTTCATCGATGCCAACGAGTTGGCAGGCCTTGCAATGGAAGAGGACATTTCCTCTCGCATAGTAATTACCGAGCAGGCAGATAAGCAAAGAGAAGAATGGCAAGTCATTCAAGGTCCCTTTACTGACTATCAAGAATTTGGTGAAACTCATTGGCAATTGCTCGTTCAAGCGGTTAACCATTGGCACCCTGATGCGAACCAACTCGTTCAAGCATTTCGATTTATTCCAGACTGGCGTTTCGATGACCTAATGGTTTCATTTGCTACCCCATTTGGTGGTGTTGGACCGCATATCGATAATTATGATGTATTTATCATTCAAGGACAGGGGCTTCGTCGCTGGCAAGTTGGCGAGAAAGGCGTCTACCCAGCCCGAGGCAGCCGCTCAGATACACCCTTGATTGAAGATTTTGAACCCATGATTGATGAGGTGCTTGAACCTGGAGACATTTTATACATCCCACCTGGGTTTCCCCATCGAGGCCAAACAATAGAAACAGCAATAAGCTATTCCGTTGGCTTTCGAGCGCCGAGTCAACAAGAACTACTCAATGAGTTTGCTGACTATTATCTGGATAATAATCTAGGCCAGCTTCGCTACGAATCTTCTTCAGAGCCTTTATCAGGCGGTGGGGTTTCAGCCGTTCAACAACAAGAGTTACTATGCCTACTGACTTCGCTCGCCAATGACAAAACGCAATATCTGCAAATACTCGGACAAATACTCAGTCAAAACCGCTTTGAGCTCAACATCGAAACCGGTCACCGTATTGACGAAAATGAGCTAATTCGTGAACTATCAGATGGTGCAAGTCTACACCGAACTGGTGGTGTGAAAATCATTTGGTTAGAGCAAGATGCTGAAAGTCGACTATTTGTAAATGGCGAATGTTACTCAACCGAAGGAATACCTGAATCGAACACTCAATCACTAAGCTACGAGTTTTCTTTTTCCTCATTTCGAGCGTTAGAGTTATGTCAATCGCCACAAACTATCACGCTTATTCTACAGCTGATAAACAACGGTTATTTATATCTAAGTGATGAATACTAGGTTTTGCATATTAGTTTGTGCTGTTGTGCACCTAAGCAAATCTCATAAAACAGCTCAATTATAAAAATAGAAAAACCAGCAAATGCTGGTTTTTTCATATGCAAAAACAACAATAAACCTATGAAAGTCGTCCCCACATTTTCTCGTCGTTATATAGCTTATATAGACTTTCGGCTCGAGAAATCAATAATGCTGCAAATTGCGCTTGTGTTGGATCACTTGTCACGCCACTCTGCTTTAAATTTTCAGCCTTCATTTGCCACATCATTGAAAAGTGCCGTAAGGCTTCACGTGCATTAGGTGCCACACTTGCTTCAACAAAGTCGGAAGGTAAATCACCCGACATGACCCAATAGGTTTGTTTCTTTGGTTGCTTTGATTCTAGCTTCCAAATGGCAACAAAAGGTGCAAGAAAGCGAGATTCTTCCATAATCACTTTTTCAGGGATCACACCTTTTTCTGCTAAAAATCGATTTGCTTTCTGAAAATGCTCTCGGACCCATGCTTGACGTTTTTGTTCTACTTCTTGAGCTTGTTCAACCGCTTGCTCTGTCATGCTTTTTTCCTATCTTATTGTTATTTAATAACTATTATTTATTTAAACCAAACTATTTTTTAGTTTCAACATTCAATTTACTTTTACAACTTTACGTTAACGTAAAGTGGAAAGCTAAATTGCCACACAGATCACAAAAATTCCGAATTAGTGCTTTGTCGAGAGTATCGCTAAATGCTATCGTTCTGCAATAATTATCCTAATAAGTGGGTTGTAGATCTGGCATTAACCCACAAATCATTGCACGGCGGAGAGTATCACGTGGCTGTATTTAATCATGTATCTTTTGACCAACATGAACAGGTTGTATTCTGTCATGATAAGGAAAGTGGCCTCAAGGCCATTATTGCCATTCACAACACAAATTTGGGCCCGGCAGTGGGCGGTTGTCGAATGTGGAATTACCAGTCTGATGATGAAGCACTAAATGATGTGCTCAGACTTTCCAAAGGAATGACTTATAAAAATGCACTAGCCGGATTAAAAATGGGTGGTGGCAAGTCAGTAATTATTGCAGATCCCAAAACTAAAGATCGAGAAGCACTGTTCAGAGCTTTTGGTCGGTTTATTGATAGCCTTGGTGGACGCTACTATTCAGCAGAAGATGTCGGTACCACCACGGCAGATATTATGATTGCCCATCAAGAAACTCCATATATGGCAGGCCTTGAGGGGAAAAGTGGCGATCCTTCTCCATTCACGGCTCTGGGAACATTTCTTGGGATCAAGGCCGCCGTAAAGCATCAACGAGGCTTAGATAGTCTTGCAGGTCTAAAAATATCAGTCCAAGGTGTTGGTCACGTTGGATATTATCTCTGTAAACAACTCCACCAAGCTGGAGCAGAGCTCATCGTTACCGATATTCATCAAGCATCACTAGACCGAGTTGCTGCTGAATTTGGCGCGACGGTTGTTGCACCGCAAGATATATACACGCAGGATGTTGACGTCTATGCACCTTGTGCCTTAGGTGCAACAATTAACGATACAACCCTACCACTGCTTAAAGCGAGTATTGTTGCTGGTTGTGCCAACAACCAATTGGCAGAGCCCCAGCATGGACAACAGTTAACGGATATGGGCATTTTATATGCACCAGATTATGTCATCAACGCTGGCGGCATCATCAATGTTTCATTTGATGACCATTATGATGAAGCACAGTCCACAGCAAAAGTTAATCAAATCTACGATACCTTGCTAAAAATCTTCCAGCAGGCTGAAGAACAGAGCCGACCTACCGGTGAGATTGCAGATGAAATGGCGCAAGCCATCATCGAGTCTGCTGCACAATAAATAGAAAATGCCACGGTAGACTTTATCGTGGCATCTTATTTTCCTTACATATCAAGACGACGCTGCAACCTAACAAATTTTTCATATTCTTCACTGGAATTCATCGCAATCCTCTGCTTCACTTAATACTATCTTACTTGCACAGGACGGCGTTATGGTCAGCTTTAAATATGGACTAAATCAAGACCTTGTGGAGCTTCAGGCTAGTAACTGGAACGGTCTTGAACGCGTATTTGTGAATGGTGAGATGGTTTCAAAGAAGCTGAATTTCAGAAGAAGAAGTGAACACAAAATCCAGTTAAACAATGGCCTTCCTTGTAGTTTTAAATTACTCATTTGCCCTCAAACAGACCAGTTAGTTTGCAGAATCTACAAACAAAACCAACTGGTCGCCAGCTTAAAGCAAGGCAAGCGCAATCTAATGCAAAGTCAGAAATATTTTTATAATTCACTGTTGGTATCTGCGAGTATGGCGACCGCATTGCTATACTGGCTTGCTTAAGCAAGCGAAGTTTATTACGGATTGTTATATTTTTATACGGAATGGGTTTGCTTGCTAGGTAAAAAAGCTGAAATACAATGCAAAATAACTAATCTCATCAACATCTAATATCAGAATATCTGGTTTTAGTTGCGTCCATTATAGTGCCAATTCAATGTTAATCTGTTCTAGAACAAACGATTAGTCGGGCTTATTTATCTTATTAATCAACGCCATAAACTGCTTTTGTTCATCAGTCTCTAACCTTGATAGGTAATGTTCGTTGACTCTCTCCGCTTCACGAATTAAGTCTTGCTCTAATGCTTTACCATCATCAGTTAGAAAAATTTGAAATGCGCGCCTGTTTTCAGGTTCTTGAAATCGAGTGATTAAGCCCTGTACTTGCAATAGATCAAGCAAACGGGTCATGGTGTAATTTGCTACGTCACACCGTTTGGATAATTCAGTCTGCGTAACGCCTTCTTCTTGCCAAAGTGCAAAAAGAACTGGCCACAATTTAATATCTAAACCATAGCGCTTTAATTGCTGATCGAGTTCGTTTTGTAACTCGATATTCAAATGAGATACCAAATATCCGAGGCTTTCATAACGTTTCAAATCACACCTCCTATGACCATGATGCATACTACAATTTTACCAGTTATCAAGAATGCTGCGAGTTAAACTCTCAAGTAAAATCAAATAATATTGTAAAATCATTGAAATACAATCAGTTAATCAATATGAACAAACTCATCAATAAAACGATAATAACAAGCCCTGCCAAGAATTGCGGGCAACTCTCTCTCCGTAAACACTTTGATGCGATCGTCACTTAATTCAAAGCAACTTAGATCAGCAATAGAAAATTTGGTGCCGATACTTGTAGTTACTTCAAAATTGCCATTTTGTCGCTTATCGTAGTCAACAACCGTAAACACCGAGTCAGCGACTTCGACTTTTAGTTTCTCTACTGGAGTAATTAAGAAATACTCGTCATCCACTCGATGCAAAATAGTACTAAATAGCTTTGAAAATTTTGCTGGGAGCGGGCTATTGAGGTAGCGCCAATGCCCCTGATTATCGATCTTAAACAGCGGCACTTCAGAACAAAGTGGTGTCCCTTGAATTAAATTATGAAGTGCTGATTCAGGCGCATCATGTTTTTCTTGTTCCTTATTCAACATACATCCCCCAACTTCAACGTCCTATGAACTTCATAAATCAGTTCTGATGTTATATCAGTATATACTGATTCTTTAGTCAATGTCTCACCAAAGGTACGTAAACAGCTTTACCCGGATTGTAAGAACAACAAGCTATACTACTCATTCATAAGCACTTTTCGTAATTAAAACAGATACCATGATTAACATTTATTCATACGCATAAAAAAGCCGCTTCGATCATCGAAACGGCTCTTCATTCATCATCTACGGTGCTACTTTACCAACTCAAGAATAGCTTCAAGCGGATGTTTTGGTCGATAGCCACCAAATCGCTTCATTTGACTCCGACACGAGTAACCAGAAACCAATACTTTATCTGGTGAATAGTTCTCTAACCCTTTCTTCCATGACATATCAAATAAGGCTTTAGAATTTTCAATGTTTGCGGTTTCATGGCCATAGGTTCCAGCCATGCCACAGCAACCTAAACTAACTGTATTTAATTCAGCGCCTAAGCGCGCAAAGATTGTTTGCCAATCTTTAGGGGTACTTGGTTTTGCCGTTGATTCGGTGCAATGGCTTACCCATGTATAAGTCACACCTAACGGTTCACGGGTTGGCAGTTGTTCAAAGATTTCAAGTAGCCATTCATTGGCCAATTTCACTTCAAAATCACCACGTTTATCGCCAAGCGCATGTTTATATTCATCGCGATAACAAAGCACCATTGCAGGATCAATCCCTATCATCGGCATCCCCAGCGCGAAGACTTGATTTAAAAAGTCAGACGCCGATTGCGCAGTTTTCGCAAACTTATCTAAGAAACCTTTGATATGCATGGCTTTACCATTAGGTTTAAATGGTAACAAAACGGGTTTAAATCCTAGCTTTTCAATGAGCTGTATGGTTCGATAAACCAAACCAGAATCATAATATGTGTTGAACGGATCTTGCACCACTAATACATATTGATGTTTATCGGCGTCTGGGATCCGCTTTAACGCATCTAAATCATAGTCACAGCACGAATGCCCTTCCAAACGCTGACTCAAGGTCGGTACAGACAAAGCTGGCGCATCAATGTAACCCAGCGCTTTCTTAATCACCCATTGGCTTACTGGGTTTTGCGAAGCGAAATTGGTGATTCTTGGGATCTTCGCCATCACTTGTACAGAGTCTTCAATCGTACCAACGAGGTAATCTTTAGCCGGACGCATATAGCGCTTGTAATAAAGGTTAAAGAACTCCGCTCTAAACTTAGGAACATCAACTTTTACTGGGCACTGCCCAACACAAGCTTTACAAGCAAGACAACCCTTCATGGACTCCATGACTTCATGGGAATAATCGTACTCAGACTTGGCTTTAAAACTATTCTGCGCACGTTGTAGCATGCTGACTGGTTTAGCTTTTGCTAACTCGTTGACATCGATTCCTTCTGCTTCCAATAAGCGTAACCATTCACGCACAAGACCGGCTCGGCCTTTAGGCGACTGAACGCGGTCATCAGTCACTTTGAAAGACGGACACATTGGGGAATAAGGACTGTAGTTAAAACACAGACCATTACCATTACAATCCATCACATCAGGGAATGCTTCTCGAACTTTCAACGGAATTTCTCGGTCAAAGGTTCCACGCTTAATAGAGTCAACATTATAAATTAAGTCACCAGCCGTTTTTGGCGCGACCAATTTTCCTGGATTTAAACGGTTATGGGGATCAAACAATGCTTTGACGTCTTGAAGCACACCATATAGCTCATCACCGAATACATCTGGACCATATTCACCCCGAACGCCTTTACCGTGTTCGCCCCACATTAAGCCGCCATATTTTCGAGTTAATGCTGCAACTTGATCAGAAACGACTTTCAAGAGTTTTTCATCATTAGGATCGCACATGTCTAGGGCTGGTCGAACATGTAAAACGCCCGCGTCAACGTGACCAAACATACCATATTGCAACTCGTGGCTATCGAGTAACGCTCGAAACTCCATAATAAAGTCTGCAAGTTTTTCTGGTGGGACTGCTGTATCTTCCGCAAATGCAATTGGTTTACGTTGGCCTTTAGCTGCGCCCAATAGCCCTACCGCTTTTTTACGCATTCCGTAAATACGATTGATACTCTGTTTATCTGCAGTCACCTGATAACCAAGTACACCGGCTTGTTGTTTCTTAATTTGTTTAGAAAGAACTTTTTCTAGCGATGCCACTTTTGCTTTAACTTCATCAATCTCACCCGCAAACTCAACCATATTTAGCCCTTCAATAGAATGGCCTGGAACTTCAGTAATTTGGTCAGAGACTGAATGCCAAATAATGTCGCTTTTGGCAAGGTTAAGCACTTTAGAATCTACAGTTTCTACAACAGTGGCATTCGCAGCAACTAAAGATGGCGCATGCCGCAAAGCTGATTCGAAAGAATCATACTTAATATTGACCATCATGCGCTGACTAGGCAGCTTCGTAATGTTTAGCTTTGCTTCAGTCACGAACGCAAGTGTCCCCTCAGAACCAGAAATAATTCTTGAAAGGTCAAACTCTTTTAGATCGTCACTCCAAACATTTTTTAAATCGTAACCCGTGAGAAAGCGGTTTAACTTCGGAAAACGAGTTTCAATAAGCGCTCGTTTATCTTTACATACTTTTGAAACTTCTTGATAAATACGTTCAGCGAACGGATTTGAAGAAACTTTTGTATTTTTCAAAGATTCGGCAGTCTTTACTTGGCTTTCCAAAATACTGCCATCAATGAGCACACTAGACATTTCAAGCACGTGATCAGAGGTTTTGCCATAAACCAGCGAGCCGGCCCCTGAAGCATCAGTATTAATCATCCCGCCAATCGTGGCCCGATTAGAGGTCGATAAATCAGGACTAAAGAAGTAGCCGTGAGGTCGCAGTGCGTCATTGAGCTGATCTTTAATCACGCCGGCTTCGACGCGCACCCAGCCTTCTTCTACATTAACTTCTAGCACGCGGGTCATAAAGCGCGACACGTCAACAATCAAGCCGTGTGTCAATGCTTGACCATTAGTGCCAGTACCTCCGCCACGCGCACAAAAAGTCACTTTAACAAACTCACGCTTTGCAGCCAGCTGCAACATGATTTGCACGTCTTTTGTGGATTTTGGATAAAGCACTGCTTGCGGCAAAAACTGATAAATGGAGTTATCAGTGGCCTGGGAGAGGCGTGCGCTATATCGCTTGTCGATGTCACCGCTAAAACCACTAGTCGCGAGTGCATCTAAAAATGAAAGATAAACAGGTTCTAAAGTATGCTGATGAGATAATGTCGGTAACATGGATATTTTCTATTCCCTTTTAAATATGACGTCATTATAAACACAAAAAAGCCGCTAAAAAGCGGCTTCTATCTCAACATGACAATTTTGATGCTTAATTATGCATGTTCTTTACCTAAATATAGCCATGTGTCAATGACTGTATCAGGGTTAAGTGAAACCGTGTCAATGCCTTGTTCAACTAACCAAGCAGCAAAATCTGGGTGATCTGAAGGTCCTTGACCACAAATACCAACATAAGCTCCCTTCTTCTTAGCCGCCTGAATGGCTAAAGAAAGAAGTGCTTTCACAGCTTCGTTTCGCTCATCGAACAAATGGCTAATGATTCCTGAGTCACGATCTAAGCCTAATGTAAGCTGGGTCAAATCGTTAGAACCAATCGAGAAACCGTCAAAATGCTCAAGGAATTGGTCTGCAAGCAATGCATTTGATGGCAGCTCACACATCATGATCACGCGTAAACCATCTTTGCCTCGCTCTAGGCCTTGCTCTTTTAACAGCTCAATCACTTGCGCTGCTTCATCAAGAGTACGAACGAATGGGATCATAATCTCAACGTTCTTCAGACCCATCTCACCGCGAACACGCTTAATGGCTTCACATTCTAGCGCAAAACAATCACGGAAAGACTCTGAGATATAACGGCTAGCACCACGGAAGCCCAGCATTGGGTTTTCTTCTTCTGGCTCGTAGCGGTCACCACCAACTAGGTTCGCATATTCATTAGACTTAAAGTCAGACATACGAACAATCACTTTCTTCGGATAGAAAGCAGAACCAATAGTTGCGATACCTTCAACAAGACGAGCGACATAATACTCAACCGGAGAATCATAGCCAGCAATCATCTCATTGATTTCTTCTTGAAGCTCTGCATCTTGTTGATTGAACTCAAGTAGAGCTTTCGGGTGAATACCAATCATACGGTTGATAATGAACTCAAGACGGGCTAGACCAACCCCTTCGTTCGGAAGGCGTGCAAAATCAAATGCACGATCTGGGTTACCAACGTTCATGGTAATCTTCATTGGCAATTCAGGCATAGAATCGACGCGAGATGAAATCACTTCAAACTCTTGCTCGCCATCATAGATAAAACCTGTATCACCTTCAGCACATGAAACGGTTACAGTTTGTCCGGTTTTTACTAGGTCTGTTACATCACCACAACCAACAACCGCTGGGACACCTAGCTCACGAGCAATAATTGCAGCGTGACAAGTACGGCCACCACGATTCGTTACAATCGCGCTAGCGCGTTTCATGATTGGTTCCCAATCTGGGTCAGTCATATCTGTAACGAGTACATCACCTGGTTGGATTTGATCCATATCATCAATTGATGCAAGAACCTTCGCAACACCTGTTCCAACCTTGTGACCAATCGCACGACCTTCACTTAAAATCTCACCACGAGTTTTTAAGTTATAGCGTTCGATTAATTGAACATCTTCACGTGAACGAACAGTTTCTGGACGAGCCTGTACAATGTACAGCTTGCCATCATTACCATCCTTCGCCCACTCAATATCCATTGGACGACCGTAGTGCTTTTCAATAATGACAGCTTGTTTTGCAAGCTCCATGACTTCGTCGTCATTGATAGAGAATTCACGACGAGTCGCTGCATCAACATCTTCAATCTTAACTTGCTTACCATGGCTCTCATCATCAGAGTACACCATCTGGATAAGCTTACTACCAATGTTGCGACGAACAACCGATTGATTGCCTTCAGCTAACATTGGCTTGTGTACATAAAATTCGTCTGGGTTCACTGCACCCTGTACAACCATTTCACCAAGACCAAATGATGAAGTAATAAATACAACGTCGTTATTGCCTGATTCAGTATCCATGGTGAACATGACACCAGAAGAAGCTTTATCAGAGCGAACCATACGCTGGATACCGGCAGATAGAGCCACACCACGGTGGTCATAACCTTGGTGAACACGGTATGAAATTGCACGGTCATTAAACAGTGAAGCATATACATGCTTAATTGCGACCAAGACAGACTCGAACCCCTTAACGTTTAGGAAAGTCTCTTGCTGACCCGCGAAAGAAGCATCAGGCATATCTTCTGCAGTCGCTGATGAACGAACAGCGAATGAAGCGTCTTGGGTTTCAGAGGCTAGCTTTTCGTATGACTCACGAATGGCTTGCTCAAGTTCCGGCTGAAATGGAGTATCAATTACCCATTGTCTAATTTGAGCACCTACTTTTGCCAGTGCATTCACATCATCAACATCCAAGGTGTCTAAGATGTCATAAATCTTCTGGTTCACTCCACTTTGTTCTAGAAACTCATTGAACGCATGAGAGGTCGTTGCGAAGCCGCCAGGTACTTGAACACCTGCATTAGCAAGATTACTAATCATCTCACCAAGCGAGGCATTTTTACCGCCAACTAGGTTTACATCGCCCATGCCTAATTCTTGATACCAGAGTACGTATGATTGCACAGTTCTATCTCCGAAGGTTTTTTATTCATTAGCCCCTTCACACGAGGGCAACGGCATTTTACACTTCATGGCAGTACGCGTAAATCTATAATTTTGTTTGTAATTTTATTACCACATGAGGTCTTTATGACACAGAAAGTATTCTACATCTCTGATGGAACAGCCATTACCGCAGAAGTATTTGGCCATGCAGTACTATCGCAATTTCCAGTAGAATTTGAAGCACTTACGATTCCATTTGTTGAAACCACAGCGAAAGCAAAATCAGTAATCAAGCAGATCAATGATAGTTTTATTACGACAGGAATACGTCCAATTGTGTTTCACTCCATCATAAAACCAGAGATACGTGAAATTATTTACAGTTCCGAAGGTGTCGATTATGACTTTTTGAATACCTTTGTTTCGCCACTCGAACAACAACTGGGTATAAAAGCATCACCCGTAATACATCGAACCCACGGTAAAGCAAATCATACCTATGAAGCACGTATCGATGCGATTAATTATGCAATGGATAATGATGACGGCCAAACCATGAAGCACATGGATAAAGCAGACATCATTTTGCTCGGCGTTTCGCGTTGCGGTAAAACGCCATCAAGTCTTTATCTTTCAATGCAATTTGGCATCAAAGCAGCCAACTATCCATTCACGGAAGATGATATGGATAACCTCAAATTACCAGAAGTTTTAAAACGCAATAAAAGTAAGCTTTTTGGCCTTACCATTGATCCGAATCGGCTTCATGAAATACGTCAAAGCAGACTTGAAAATAGCCGCTATAGTTCCCTCAGACAATGTCGTTTAGAAGTTAAAGAAGTTGAAATGCTCTACAAAAAAGAGCGCATTCCTTTTGTGAATACCACCAACCATTCAGTTGAAGAAATTTCAACAAAAATTCTCGATATGACAGGTCTAGAGCGTCATATGTTCTAACTTGTAATAAAGTGACAGCAAAATGTTACAATTCACGAGCAAGTCAGACAATTTTTATAACAAATCAAAAATAAATTGCACCGTTGCCTATAAAAGATACATATAGGCACTGTGCAAGACTCTGGGATTGGTTATAATCCGTGCCAATTATGGACGAACGCTCCACACGAATGCTCGGTAACATGAATGACCATTAAAACAGACGAATTACGCACTTCTTTATTATGTAAAGTCATCTCTCCTGCACAACTTGCATCTGAGTATCCTCTAACCCAAGACGCAGCAGACTACCTCGTACAGCAACGCCGCGAAGTTGAAGCAATCTTATCAGGCGAAGATCAGCGTTTGCTGGTTATTATTGGCCCTTGCTCAATCCACGACACTGACGCAGCACTAGAATATGCGCAGCGCCTTGCCAAGCTCCATCAAGAGCTGAAAGATGACCTGTGTATACTTATGCGAGTTTATTTTGAAAAGCCACGAACGATTGTAGGCTGGAAAGGTTTAATCTCAGATCCAGATCTAGATGGCAGCTTTAGCCCAAATAAAGGTTTACGTAAAGCGCGTCATCTATTACAACAAATCACGGAGCTAAAACTGCCTATCGCGACTGAGTTTCTTGATATGGTGAACGGCCAATACATCGCTGATTTGATTACTTGGGGTGCAATTGGCGCTCGCACAACGGAAAGCCAGGTCCACCGTGAAATGGCTTCCGCACTTTCTTGCCCTGTCGGCTTTAAAAATGGTACCGACGGGAATATCAAAATTGCTGTAGATGCCGTACGAGCAGCCAAAGTTCCGCACATTTTCTATTCGCCAGATAAAGATGGTGCGATGGCAGTTTACCGCACACATGGTAATCCATTTGGCCATATCATTTTACGAGGCGGTAACCAACCCAACTACTCTGCGGATGATATTGAGTCAACTCGTCAGAAGCTTGAAGATGCAGGTATTTCTGAGCGTATGGTTGTTGATTTTAGTCATGGCAATAGCCAGAAAAAACATAAGAATCAGCTCAACGTCGCTGATGATATTATGGGACAACTCGAAAAAGGGTCTACGGCAATTGCAGGCATTATGGCTGAAAGCTTCATTGAAGAGGGTAACCAGAAAGTAGAACCAAACCAGCCACTGACGTTTGGGCAGAGCATCACAGATAGCTGCTTACATTGGCAAGACTCAGAAACCCTGCTTCGCAAGCTCGCCTGCGCATCTAGAGCACGCATGACACAGCTTGCTAAAGGTTAACTCCATCTTTATATCAACAAAGGCCCATCAAGGGCCTTTTTTATTGCCTTTCAAGTAGCACAAATCATGACCCTGCTAACTATGATCATTAATGAAAAGCATCGCTAAAGTGGATTTTCAAAAACGATCCTTCTCCCTACTAAAGCGTGAATATATTCACTGTGAACTTTGACCGTTTCTAGCACTGAAGCGGCAACTGAAGCAATTCTATTCGGTAAGCACACAACAACCAAAATAATGACGAGTACCAGCAGTGTGAGAAATGCCTTTCATACACACTCTTTTTTGATGTAGACACAGCGCATACATATATTTAGGCAAGAAAAGCGCATGACTAATCACAATAACAGACTCATTCTTACGTATGACAACAGACCCACCGACTCAATAAATTAGGGAATGTTTATGTGAAGCACAAACTTACCTCTTATTAGACTTTGGTCTAACACAAGGAAACATATAATAAAATTGTATAGCAAAATGAATAAAGAATAGGATCAATCCCACATTTTCTGTTACATTGAGATACCTTCAAGTGCCACCTAAATAAACAAAAGAAGCCATGAAGCTAGAAAATCTAAATATTATAATTGCCGATGATCATCCTTTGTTTCGTAACGCCTTGCGACAAGCCCTCACGAATGCTTTGTCGAGCACACACTGGTTTGAAGCAGACAGTGCGGACGCACTGCAGCAGTTACTAGAAGACAGTAGTAAGAGTTACGATCTGGTTCTGTTGGATTTACAGATGCCGGGAAGCCATGGCTATTCAACATTAATTCATTTACGCTCGCATTTTCCTGAGCTTCCTGTGGTCGTGATTTCTGCACACGAAGATGTCAACACCATTTCTCGCGCAGTCCACTATGGCAGTGCCGGCTTTATTCCTAAATCCGCCTCAATGGAAGTGCTCGCCGAAGCCTTAACCAGTGTGTTATATGGTGATATTTGGCTGCCAGAAGGCATTGAACTGATCGAAGTCAATGAAGAAAACGGTACCGATCAAATGGCGAGTAAGCTCTCGGAACTGACTCCACAACAATACAAAGTACTACAGTTATTCGCTGAAGGTTTATTAAACAAACAGATTGCCTACGATCTCAATGTCTCTGAAGCAACAATTAAAGCGCATGCTACCGCTATATTTAGAAAACTTGGGGTGCGTAACCGAACACAAGCAGTGATTTCTTTGCAACAACTAGAAATGGAAAAAGTAGAGCTTAATTGATTTGAATGTCCATTAAGATAGAGAAATAAAAAGCCATCATCAATGATGGCTTTTTTTGTTCGGACAGTCAGTCGCTATCGGGTATTCTCACTTCGACGCTGATTCGCGCAAGTACTTGGCATGAAAGCGCAGATGCTCTTCAATAAACGTCGCAATGAAATAGTAGCTATGATCATAGCCAGCTTGCATCCTTATCTGTGCTGGATAATTTTTCGCTTCCACAACCTCAAGTAAATTAGACGTTAACAATTGCTCTTCGAGGAAATTATCGGCCTGTCCTTGATCGACTAACATCGGCACAGAGGTTGTTACGTTATGCATCAATTCGCAAGCATCATAAACCAACCATGCCGCACGATTATCACCTAAGTACGCAGTCAATGCTTTGCTCCCCCAAGGGCAATTAGTAGGGTTTACAATAGGACTAAACGCACTCACTGAACGATATTGCATCGGATTTTTGAGTGCACATATCAGCGCACCGTGTCCCCCCATGGAATGACCAGAGATAGACTTGACATCTGACACATTGAACTGACACTCAATCAGATGAGGAAGCTCTTTGCTGACGTAGTCATACATCTGATAGTGTTGTGCCCAAGGTGCTTCAGTTGCATTGACATAAAAGCCGGCCCCAAGTCCTAGATCATAGTTGCCATCAGGATCATCTGCGACCTCTTCTCCCCGTGGACTGGTATCGGGAGCAACAATGGCAATACCCAGTTCAGCAGCAACTCGCTGCGCCCCCGCTTTTTGCATAAAGTTTTCATCAGTACAGGTCAAACCCGATAACCAATACAAAACAGGAACCGGTCGATGCTCGGCTTGTGGCGGCAAATAAATTGCAAAACGCATGTTACATGCAAGGCTTGTAGATTCATGGCTGTACTGCGCATGCCACCCGTTAAATACCTTATTTTTACTTATCTGCTGCAACATGAATTGCTCCTTATTGATCCGATGAATCAAAATGAATGACACTGCGGATACTTTTACCTTCATGCATCAATGCAAATGCGTGATTTATTTCTTCTAGTGGCATGGTATGCGTAATGAAATCATCAAGTTTAAACTCTCCGTCCAAGTAACGCTCAACAATTTCAGGCAATTCTGAACGCCCTTTGACACCACCAAATGCAGAACCTTTCCATACGCGACCAGTGACCAGTTGAAATGGACGGGTAGAAATTTCTTGTCCAGCCCCTGCGACACCGATTATCACAGATTCTCCCCAACCTTTATGACAACACTCTAATGCTGAACGCATGATATCTACATTTCCAATGCACTCGAAAGAGTAATCAACGCCGCCATCCGTCAGTTCCACAATGACTTCCTGAATCGGACGTTCGTAATGCTTAGGATTAATACAATCTGTAGCGCCAAGTTTGGTTGCTAGATCAAACTTCGACTCATTGATATCGATTGCTATAATTCGACTTGCACCAGCCATTACCGAACCAATGACTGCTGATAAACCGATCCCACCCATACCGAATATGGCAACTGTTGCCCCCGCCTCAACTTTTGCCGTATTCATCACTGCACCCATCCCAGTAGTTACACCGCATCCTAATAAACAAACTTCTTCTAAAGGTGCATCCGGATTCACCTTGGCCAAAGATATTTCAGGGAGCACTGTGTACTCAGAAAAAGTCGAGCACCCCATGTAATGGAATATTGGCTCACCGTCTTTATAAAAACGCGTCGTTCCATCCGGCATTAACCCTTGCCCCTGGGTTTCACGGATCTTCTGACATAAGTTGGTTTTTCCAGATAAGCAAAATTTACATTCACCGCACTCCGGTGTGTACAACGGGATCACGTGGTCACCAACGGCGACACTTGTTACACCTTCACCGACCATCTCGACAATTCCGCCTCCTTCATGGCCTAAAATAGCTGGAAAAACGCCTTCGGGATCATCTCCAGATAACGTAAAGGCATCGGTATGACAAACACCTGAAGCAATGATCTTCACCAAAACTTCACCCTTTCTAGGTAACATTACATCCACTTCTTCCATAACGAGTGGTTGACCCGCTCCCCAAGCTACAGCCGCTTTTGATTTAATAAACTTATCAGTCATTTCTTTTTCTCCACACTCAATCATTTATTTTCACAATTTTAATATAGAGCTATTTTATTTATTTCTACACGAATGATAATCTAGCTAAATTGAAATTAATTTTTACGAGACAGTAACAATGTATTTGTGGCAAGGTGTGTATGAATTTGTTCATGTGGCGCAGCAGCAAAGCTTCACAGTCGCAGCGCAAAAGTTAGACATCTCAACAGCACAAGTTAGCCGCCAAATTAATGCTTTAGAGCGGCGGCTCGGTACCAAACTTCTGTACAGAACAACACGTAAAGTTTCACTCACAAATGAAGGACAAATATACTTACAGCACTGCCAGCAAATCATTACCAGTTTAGAAGAAGCTGAACGCGCTCTTGGTAATCTTCAAGATACGCCACAGGGTACAATAAAACTCACAGCCCCAGTGGCTTATGGTGAGCAATTTATCCTTCCCAAAGTTCATGACTTCTTAGAATGTTACCCTGACGTAAATGTACAAACGATCTTAACCAATAAGCAGCTCGATATTGTTGAAGGCGGTTTTGACCTAGCCATTCGAATTGGGCAACTTGCTGACTCGACGCATATCGCAAAGGCTATTAGTACAAGAACAAACTATACCTGCGCATCTGCAGCGTATATTCATCAGTTTGGGATACCTGAGACAATACATGAATTAAGCGCCCATGATTGCCTTGCAGGTACACATCCACAATGGCACTTTAAAAACGAGCATGGCAAAAAACTAAGCTATACCATAAAAAGTAAGCATAGCTGTAATTCGGGAAGAGTATTGAGGGATGCAGCATTAAAGGGGTTGGGCGTGGTACAGCTACCAGACTATTACGTTGGAGATGATATTGCTAACGGTCAACTGGTTGAGGTTTTGGCTCCTTTTCGAGCCACACCAGAAAACATTTGGGCAGTTTATCCGCATACACGCCACCTTTCCGCCAAAGTGCGCCGACTGGTCGAGCATTTGCAGCACAACCTAAATGGCGCGACATAACGCAAAGCCCTCAAGTGTGCTTGAGTTTAACTTAGCGGCTCTTGGGCTTGCGCACTCGTTTTGGGTAAATAGAAGGTTCGCCTTCAGGACGTGTTCTTAGGATTTTCAAAAACCACATATACTGCTCTGGAAATGCTTGAATGACTTGTTCAACAACTTCATTAAGCGCCAGAGCTTCTGCTTGTTTTGACGCCATATGAGTCGTATCCATCGGCTCTAGAACAGTCACTTGAAACTGATGGCGTTGTTCACAATAACCCACCTGTACTGGCAGTATTTCGGCGTTGCCAGCACTTGCTAAGCGACCAACCACGGGCAATGTTGCTTTCTGTGTTGCAAAGAAGTCGACAAAGACACTATTCTCGCGACCTAGATCTTCATCGGGCAGATAAAAAAAACTGCGATCTTGACGTAGCTCTTTGACCAATGCTCGAATGCCAGCCTCTCGTTTATACACTTTTGCACCAAAGAGATTACGGGTTCTCACACCAAACCAGTTAAACAAGCCATTACGATGTGCTTTCGCCATTGCAACCATAGGAAGCTCTAGATTCAAACGTAAGCCAACGTATTCTATTGGCCAAACATGGGGCAGGATAAAGATGATTGGCTTACCCTTGGCTCGTGCAGCGTTGATATGGGCTTCCCCATGCAGCTTGACCCGCTTCTTGATCAACGCTTCAGTGCCAAAGATCAATTCACCTTGTGCAAGCAGAGTCATCAAAAATGACTGTACATTTTTATATAATAATTCTTCGATCTGCTGTTCAGAATATTGAGGGAAACAACATTTTAAGTTGACTCGGGCTACTGAAATTTGTCGCTTTGCCAACAACATGACGATTTTAGCCAATCGTTTCACCATTGGATCACGGATAAAAGCAGGCAATAAACCTAGAACAAACAGAAATAAAATTTGCAGCCAAGTCCCAATGTACTTCGGATGCAAAAGATCAAAAGTAAATCGATTTTCAAAATAGTTTTTAGACGTTGCCAAGGGGAAACCTCTGTTCTTGACAGAAAATGGTAGGGTTCAAGCTCTAATAGAGAGGAAAAGCCACTCATAAATGAGTGGCTTTCAAAGATACATTCCCGCGGTTATTTATCCGCGTTCGCCGTTTCTACACGACTCTTCAACTTTTGTCCGGGACGGAATGTCACCACACGACGAGCTGAAATAGGAATGTCCTCGCCTGTTTTTGGGTTCCTTCCCGGTCTTTGATTCTTATCCCTGAGGTCAAAATTGCCAAAGCCAGATAATTTGACCTGCTCACCACTTTCGAGTGCTGTACGAATTTCTTCGAAAAACGACTCTACCATCTCTTTCGCTACGCGCTTGTTAATGCCAAGCGTTTCAAAAAGATGCTCTGCCATTTCGGCTTTGGTAAGTGCCATACTTTAATCCCTCAACAATGCGTTGAACTCGGACTTGAGAGCAGAAACCACTGAATCAACCATCTCAGCTATCTCTTTTTCTTCAAGCGTACGAGTGTTGTCTTGTAACGTAAGTGCTATCGCCAAACTCTTTTTGCCTGACTCAACACCTTTACCTTGGTATACATCGAACAAGTTTAAGCCAACCAACTGATTTTCGCCAACTTTTCTTATCAAATTCATCACATCGCTTGCAGCAATTGACTCATCAACTACAACAGCAATATCGCGACGATTAGCCGGGAACTTAGATACAGTCTGGGCTAGCGGCAAATTGGCCTGTAGCAAAGCAGCCAATTCAAGCTCAAAAATAATTGTTTTCCCATTGAGTCCAAAAGGTTTCTCAAGGCTCGGATGGAGGGTTCCGATAACACCGATCACTTGACCATTTCTTAATATTTCAGCAGTTTGCCCCGGATGAAGTGCAGAATGCTGTGCGGATCTGAAGCTAAATTCTTGCTCAGAAACAGTCAAGCCGATGATGGCCTCTAAGTCACCTTTGAGATCATAAAAATCTACGGTATTTGACTCCATAGACCAATGTTCATCGTTTTGGTTGCCAGCGATAACAGCACTCAGCATTGCTTCTTGGCGTACACCTGATTCAGCTTGCTCATCTGGTACAAACCGAAGACCCGTTTCGAATAAACGAACTCGTCCTTGCTGACGGCTTTGGTTATAGCCAACGGCACCTAACAAGCCTGTAAACATTGACAAGCGCATCGCCGACATTTCTACAGAAATAGGATTCGGTAGCACCATGGCTTGAGCACCAGGGTGAACTTTGTCTTGTAACTTAGGATCAACAAAACTATAAGTCACGGCTTCTTGAAAGCCGCGTGCAACAAGGAGACGACGTACTTTCTTGAGGTCAATATCAGCTTCTTTATGGTCAGACATCTTCAATGCGGCAACTGGCGCAACATTTGGGATATTGTTGTAACCATAAATGCGTGCAACTTCTTCAATCAGATCCTCTTCGATGGCCATATCAAATCGATAAGTTGCTGTTGTCACAGTCCAACCATCGTTTTGTACGACAACCGTAAAGCCCAGACGCTCTAGAATTTCGACGACATCCGCATCGCTAATCACATGCCCGAGAAGTTTATCCAACTTGCTACGGCGTAACGTGATTGTTGCCGCCTTAGGCAAATGCGCATCGGATTTCGCCTCTATCACTTCACCGGCTTCACCACCACAAATATCTAATACAAGACGGCTCGCACGTTCCATCACCTTGTGCTGCAACTCGGGATCAACGCCACGTTCAAAACGATGTGAAGCATCGGTATGCAATCCCAATCGGCGTGCTTTACCCATAATGGCCAATGGCGCAAAGAATGCACATTCAAGTAAAATATCTTGAGTTTCCGAGTTCACCCCTGATGACTCACCACCAAAAACACCCGCTAAAGCAAGTGGTGCTTTATCATCAGTAATTAGCAGTGTATCCGCAGGAACCTTGATTTCATTCCCATCAAGCAAGGTTAGCTTTTCTTGACCATCGCCTAGACGAACGTGAATATCACCATCAATCTTCGCTAAATCAAATGCATGCATGGGTTGGCCATACTCAACCAAAACATAGTTAGTAATATCAACGATCGGATCTATTGAACGGATTCCGCTACGGCGCAGCTTTTCTTGCATCCAAAGTGGTGTTTCCGCTTTGACATTCACGTTTTTGACAACGCGACCTAAATAACGACCACAAGCTTCAGGCGCTTCAATGCTAATCGCAACTTTTGCGTCTGTCGTTACTGCTACCGTATCCCAAGTTGGCTCTACCACCTCGATTCGATTCAGCACACCCACTTCACGGGCTAAACCGGCCATACCAAGACAGTCTGCTCTGTTTGCGGTTAAATCTACGTCTATAATGGCATCTTCAAGATCTAAATATTCACGAACGTCTTTACCTAATGGTGCATCTGCCGGTAACTCAATGATGCCGTCACTTTCGACATCAATACCGAGTTCACCAAATGAGCACAACATCCCCATTGAAGGCTGGCCACGAAGTTTGGCTTTTTTAATTTTGAAATCGCCCGGCAATACGGCACCGACCATTGCGACCGCAACTTTAATCCCTTGACGGCAATTTGGTGCGCCACAAACGATATCAATCAATTCGTTTTGACCCACGGAAATTTTGGTAACGCGTAGTTTATCTGCATCAGGGTGTTGGCCACACTCCACCACTTCACCGACAATAACACCAGAAAACTCTCCGGCTACTGGGTCGATACCATCCACTTCTAAACCAGCCATGGTGACTTGGTGAGATAGTTCGTCACGACTAATACTTGGGTTGACCCACTCTCGGAGCCAAGATTCGCTAAATTTCATTTCTATACTGCTCCGTTATTTGAATTGCTTAAGAAAACGTAGATCGTTCTCAAAAAAGGCACGTAGATCATTCACGCCATAACGAAGCATCGTTAAGCGCTCTACCCCCATACCAAAAGCAAATCCAGAATATTTCTCGGGGTCAATTCCGACACTACGGAGTACATTTGGATGCACCATGCCACAACCCAACACTTCTAACCATTTACCATTCTTACCCATGACATCAACTTCAGCTGAAGGCTCAGTAAATGGGAAATAAGATGGACGAAAACGTACCTGTAAATCTTCTTCAAAGAAGTTACGCAAAAAGTCGTGGAGAATACCTTTTAACTCAGCAAAGTTGACATGCTCATCCACAAGCAAACCTTCAACCTGATGAAACATCGGCGTATGGGTTTGATCGTAATCATTTCGATAGACACGGCCCGGCGAAATAATACGCAAAGGAGGCTGCTCTTTTTCCATAGTACGGATCTGAACACCAGAAGTTTGAGTACGCAACATCACTTTAGGATTAAAGTAAAACGTGTCGTGGTCAGCACGCGCAGGATGATGCTCCGAAATATTTAGCGCATCGAAGTTATGAAAATCATCTTCAATTTCAGGACCTTGCTTTACAGTAAAACCGAGTTCACCGAAGAATGACTCAATGCGCTCAATGGTGCGAGTGACTGGATGTAATCCACCATTGCCTACAGAGCGCCCAGGGAGCGTGACATCAATTTTATCCGCAGCGAGTTGACTCTCTAACTCTGCAGCTTTGAGCGCTTCAATTTTTTGCGACAATTGTTGTTGAACAGCTTGCTTCGCTTTATTGACAGCTTGTCCGAACGCTGGTTTTTCTTCTGGTGGTAGTTTGCCCATCATTTTCATCATGTCGGTGATCTTACCTTTCTTACCAAGGTAATCGACACGAACTTCATCGAGGGATTTTAGGTCTTGGGCTTGCTCTATGACGGCAAGCGCCTGTTCCACAATATCGGTTAACTGCTGCATCTTCTCTTCCACTGCATATTTTGCCTGCTAAATATGCAGACTATAGGTGTTTAGTGCGGGTCTAATTTTACATTCAGACAAAGCAGGAAATTCTACGATAGCTGAGGCTTTTTGACTAGTGAAAACTGCCTCTTTTCCTGCGAAAAAACGCGAAGTTAATTGATATTCAGCCTGTAGAGTGATGTAACAGAATAAGATGCTTCTTTTTACGTTGAAAAGTTAAAATATTTAGGTGTTGCGTAACGCTCAACTTTGTATCAAAAAACAGACTAATTTATATACACCCAAGACCTCTTTAGCACAAAACAGTAATTCATTTTCACAAAAACGTGCGACAAATCCGTTTACACCTAGCCTAAACGTGATCAGAAGCGTAGAATCCAGTCAATTACCGTAATTAAAGTAGGCTTTTTAGTGTGTTCACGGAATGATACCTCACCAACCGATGGATTGATTGGCAAAAAGGCTGGCTATAGTTAAATGAAATCGATTATTTTGTAACGTCAGAGAAACGAGGCTCTCATGAAAGAAGTAAAATTTCGTTGGATAGATAAATACTTAATCCACATGACGCTCAGAACCAAGTTTGCCGTTTTGGCATTGGTCCCTATTCTTATTCTCATTCTCTTTGCCTATCTTCTGCTGGCAAGCCATCAAGCCTCAACTCAGCACATACTTGCCAATCTAACTCAAACTCAAAGCCAACACATCAATAAAACCATTGAAATAGCCCTAAAACAGCTTCCAGAATCGGCGCACCAGAACTTTATTCAGCAGCTCCCTGCCCAATTACAAGTTATGCCGAAAAACAGCGCATCTCACGACGCGAGAACTTTGGCACAGGAAGGCGGCGGTGTGACAAACGACTTAACTCAAGCATTTAGTAGTTCGAATCAATTTAATTTGATTACAGGACTTGAAGTACCAAAGGCCGCAATGAATGCCGATTCCAGCACCTTGGGTTTAATTGTTGGCGCAGCTCTGGCCATTTTAGTCACCTGTTATTACATTTCTACGTTTGTTGGTGGCGCGCTATTCACGTCGGTCAGAGCTTTAAAGCAAGCTGCCGACGGCGATCTCACCGGCCGACTCAATTTTTTTGAAGTCAAAGATGAATTTAGTATTCTTGCCATCAGCATCGATACCTTGGTTGAACGTCAACACAACTTAGTGAAGCTCATTTCTCAGGCAACCGTGCAAATTCGTCAAGTCGTCACCGACTTCAAACAGAATGCCGAACAAGGCCAGGATCTGGCAATTAACCAACGAGAGCATTTAGATTCACTAGCAACGGCCATGGAAGAAATGACCGCAGCAGTAAAAGAAGTCGCCCGTAACGCAGAGCAATCATCAACTGAAACCCAAGAAACCAACAACCAAGTCGCGGCAGGCTCGAAAGATATTTCAGAAACAGTTGATTCTATTGAGCTGCTCAGCACAGAAATCGGAAATGCTTCAGAGGCTGTTGCCACGCTAAATGAAAATGCTTGCAAGATTGATGAAGTGGTGACGACAATTAATGCAATTTCTGAACAAACTAATTTACTCGCATTAAATGCGGCCATTGAAGCGGCACGCGCTGGAGAACAAGGCCGTGGCTTTGCTGTCGTTGCCGATGAAGTCAGGACGCTTGCAGGTCGAACGCAAGCTGCAACCGTTGAAATTAAAGCGATGATTGAAGCACTGCAGTCTGGGAGTCAACAGCTAACTCAAGTGATGGGAAAAACAGTGGAACAAGCTGATGAAGGTAAAAAGCATGTTCTACGAACCGGCGACGACCTCGTCGCTATTGCTAGCCATAGTAATACCGTCCTAGAAATGAGCGTGCAAATCGCTACTTCAGCGGAAGAACAGTCTAGTGTGGCAAATGAAATTGCAACGAACTTAATGGAAATCCGCAACCAAAGTCATGATGTAGAACAGTCTGCTAATCGGGCGGTTTCTGGTTGCGATGAACTTCAAGCAACCGCGGAACAAATGGATCAGCTATTGGTTGGCCTCAAAGTATAGTGTTGAAGTTGCAAACTTGAGCAATTGAAACGGCAATATAATTTCACAAAAAAGCAGAGATGAATAATCTCTGCTTTTTTATTAACTCAATCATGAGGCATAGTCAATCTCGATATGATGCTGTCGATTTAGCGATATCAGCTGCTTTAAATGAAACCTGCTAATTATTGCTAATGATTCATATCAATAAAGCCACACTTCGTCACCTACATGACACCTTATTTGAAAACAGGCTTCTCTGCGAACTTGTCCATCAAAGCTGTTTTCAATTAAGTAACTTTAATAATCGCTAATCTAGTCAGCATTCCCTTGAATACTTGCGGTAGCATGCTAACTTAAAACTATCATGTTAAATCTATGTAAAAACCAACCAAAAATAACAACAACATAGCGACATTTCGATTTGCAGGGAGTGAGCATAACAATGAACACCAAACAGCTTCTCACCTCACGCCAACTTGATTGGCGAAATAGCCTGCCCAATAAACTGAGTTTATTTCAACTCGTCATTGCCATCATTGTCGTCAGCAGTACCTACTGGGTCTTAATCACAGTACAAAACAAACAAATTTTACAACAACAGCAAGCCATTAATAAAAGCCAAGGTCAAATGGTCATTGCGAAGCTGCTAGAAGTGACCTCACAAGTTGAAAGTCTCGCAATTTCAATGAGTAATATGGCACAGCTTTACCATGATTCACCACAGCACTTACAACAAATCACGCCTCACCTTCTAGGCATGGAAAGTCAAAAACACTTAATTGAAGGTGGTGGGATATGGCCCGAAAACGAACAAGCTGAGGACAATACCTATCGCCCCAGTCAATTCTGGGCTCGGAATGAGCATGAACAATTCATTCAAATCAATGATTACAATCTTGGCGATAGCCCCAATTATCATACAGAACCTTGGTACAAACCCTTACGCTACTTTTCCAAAGGTCACACGTATTGGTCAGGTGTTTATCAAGATCCTCACACCAAAACAGCCATGGTGACGGCTTCGGTTCCAATTTGGAAAGAACACCAGTTTATCGGCGTAACCACCGTAGATATGAATCTTGAAAAAATGGGTCGTTTTCTTGAGCAATCTTTACTGGAAATGAGCGGCTATTTAATCGTATTCGATCAATTTAACAATATTATTGCTTACCCTAGCCATCTGGAATTAACCCGTGACAAACCAGAGTTAAATATACAAACACTCGCCTCCCAACAAACGCGCTATTTAAAAATGGCAAAGCAAATTCAAGCTGTAGATCAACAGCTCATCACGCAATCACTTGCACAACGGGTTTTTACGATTGAGCAACTTGATAACCTCAAAAGTAAAGGTGCTCAAGAGCGGCACTCAATGTTAAGCGCCATTGTAAACGCCAAGGCGTCTCCGCTTTCAAAGCCTCCCATTATATTGTCGTCGTTCAAAGTGAACATGGATCCTCAGTTAGAAGAGCCCGCAATGGCCTCGCTGTTTAGGATGCCAAATACGTACTGGAAAGTCGCAATCATTACGCCAACAAGTGCTTTTGAAAATCAGGCCAGTTCAATTGCAGGCACGATTGGTGGCTTTTTGGTCATCATTCAACTGCTTGCATTGGTCGTTTTATTTGCAGTACTCAATCGTTTATTTGTGCAACCCATTAGTGAAATGGTTTCGACATTAGATGAAAGCCAAAGTCATAGCCTTCAACTTAAAGCTGCACAGCGCAATGACGAAATTGGCATGCTCGCGAAAGCGTTTATTAGCCGTACCCATCAATTAGAAACCATTAGTCAGAATCTTGATAAAAGTAACTCAGCACTCGAGCATCAACTCAAGGTTCAACACACCGCAAAACAAGCTTTAAAGGCGAATAAAAATCAACTAAATACTATGTTGAATAGCTCATCGTGCCTGATTTTTGTCAAAGATTTGAATAACATTTATACCTTAGTAAACGATAAATATTGCGAAACATTAGGTATAGAAAGGCAGCATCTTGTTGGCTCAAATGATTTCGATATCTTCCCGGCGACTCTGGCTCAAAATTACCGAGCTTCTGACCTAAGAATTATGGAGACAACAGAAGCCATTTTTGTTGAACAAGTCTTACCGACGACGCGTGGTGAGATCCCCTTTTTAGTCAACAAATTTACCATTAAAAACCTTGAAGGAGAGCCTGTTGCAATCGGGGCCGTCGCTTTTGACTTTAGTTTACAAAAACAAATTGAGCACTCTCAAAAGCAGCAATTAGATCGCTTAGATTCATTGAAAACACAACAAATAGATAAGCAACATGCGCAATCTGAGCTCATTGAACAACTCAAAAGCAAGGCTGCCTCTACCCAAGAACAATTACAGCATCAACAGCAACTCAATTCAGCATACATCAATAGTCAATCGATGATGCAATCAGTTTTTGCAACCATGGTAGAACAAATGATGCGCGAGCAAGATCAGCTTCTAAGTGAAATCCACAGAAGTACGATGATTTCTGACCCGAAGTTTGTCGATACCTTAACGAATCAAGCGGATCAACTTCGCCATATGTATCAACTCACAGCCCATGCTTCCACCAATGTAAAGCCACTGCACGTCGATGAATTTGTTGGCCACTTAAAATCAATATTACAGCCAACTCTCGATCAAAATAGTATTAATCTCGTGACACACTTTGAACAAGCGCTGACGATTGACTCCCAAGCTTGGATGTTGCTGCTATTAAGCTACCGACTAATTTCTAACAGCATCAGCCATGGATTCACATCTGAACGTAGCGACAGAAACATCCACCTCTCCATTTCAAGTCTGGATAAGCTTTTAGAAGTATCGATAAAAGATAATGGCGTCGGTTTACACCCTGTCATACTGGCAAAGACGCAAGTACTGATAAAAGAGCGTCAATGCCAAGGCACACTTAGCTGCGTTGCACTTTGGGTACAGCATCATTTAGGTGGAGAATTTACAATTCAGAGTGAAATCAACAAAGGGACAAACATTCGCTGCAAAATTCCAATTGAAGCACTTTAATGATTCCATGTAGCAAATGGCGAACGCCAACGAGATTTCTCACGTTCGCTCAATACATTAAAGAACTGATGTGCAGTTCATTTAAACTTGCTTTAATTTTGCGATTTCTTGATCAAACAAGTTTTTAATCAGGCCTGAAAACTCTGTAATAAATCGAGTCTGTTCGGGTGTGGCATAGCGATTAGCAACATTAGCGAGAATTTCTTCTAAATCGTAAACAATAGCATCAACTTCTCGAATTACTTTGTTACGATCAGCGAAGGATAGCTCAGGGTTTTGGCCACACACCATGATAATCTGCGCGGCTAACTGCTCTTCAAACAGAGACATCACGGTGTCACTTACCAATTCTTCAGAAGCAGGGGTTTCAAACAAGCCAAGGTGCTCAGTCAAATACTGAATCAAATGCATATAACCATCTTTATCTGTAACCATGATGCTTCCTAAACTTTTTACCCACACTGACATACTAAAGTATGAACCAATGAGCTACTTCTGTCTTGTCCAATTATAAACGCGCCACGCTATTTATTTAAAACTAAAACAAATGTCACAGGCACGGCCCAGCTAATGGAAGACAAACTTGCAATTTGACGTAACTTTTCAATTCCCTCTCCCAAACCAAACCCATCAGCACTAACAATGATAGGTTGTAAGCTGGTCGCCATCACTTGCTGGTCAGATAACTTGGCAATCACAACATCAATGGTCATAGATTGCACAAAACCATGAAGCGAAATTTTGGCGGGCACCGATAAAACCTGTCGCTGACCGATGACCATAGAATCCACCATTTTGCTCTTGATTTGAGCGGTTAGCTTTAGCTCTGGAAACTTAGCGACTTCAAATAACATACTTTGCATCCGCTGATCGCGGATTTCAATATTCGTTTGCACAGATTTTAGCGGTATGCTGAGCTCAAACCCCGTCTCACTCAAGCGCCCTTCAACCTGAGTAAACCGGTGCACTTCCGCAGCATCACGTTTCTTGACCGAGATAAAGTTAACTTGGGAAGCTTGGTTATCGACATTCCAAGTCTCTGCTTGTAGGCCAACCGAAAAACAAAACAAAAGAGCCATTAGTATAAAGTGTTTCATCGCCATTCCTTAGAGTGCATGCTTTATTGCAGTATAGCGGACTCATCCCCATTAAAAAAAGCGCTGACCATAGCGCTTTTATGAATATCGAATTAAGTAACCTTCACATTCATTGCAATGTCGGCAAGCAACTTTGACTAAGGGGCCAAACGATCAATTTGCCAGCCTGATGCTTGCTTGACGTACAAAAAGCGATCATGCAGTCGGTGTTCACCGCCCTGCCAGAACTCAATACTATCGGCCTCCACTAAATACCCACCCCAAAACTTAGGTAAAGGCACTTCACCTTTCGCAAATTTTTGTTTCATCTCGTTAAATTTGGATTCAAGCGCCTGCCTTGCAGATAGTTTGCTCGATTGATTTGATACCCAAGCTGCAATTTGGCTTTCTTTGGGGCGCGTTACAAAATACTTTAAAACCTCGGTATGACTCAGCGGTTTAGCGACGCCGGTTACTGCGACTTGACGCTCTAAAGCTTGCCAAGGAAACAACATGCTAACCTGTGCATTTTCTGTTATCTGCTCGGCTTTACGACTTTCAAGGTTTGTAAAAAAAACGAAACCTTTCTCGTCAAATCGCTTGAGTAATACAATTCGCTGAAACGGTTGACCAGTTGCATTCACAGTGGCAAGTACCATCGCGGTTGGATCACTCAGCTCCGCATCACGAGCCTGTTCCATCCAAAGGCTAAACAGTGCCATCGGATCATTCGGTAGCTGCTCCCTTCTCAAACCATCACGGTTATATTCACGGCGAATATCACTTAAATCCGTCATACCTTTTCCTTTGGCTGGTTGCGCACAATTGCAGCCTAATCAGCTTAGAAGTCTTATTTACTTGCTTACGAGCCCTTTCCCTTCGGCCCATACATGCAACATTTCAAGGCCAAGGCTAGCCCCGGCAAGTGCTGTGATTTCCGCATGATCATAGGCTGGCGCAACTTCAACGACATCCATACCCACAATATTCATGCCTCGCAAGCCACGAATAATTTTCATTGCTTTATCGCTACTTAAACCACCGCATACTGGCGTTCCAGTTCCCGGCGCATATGCAGGATCTAAACAGTCAATATCAAATGTTACGTACAAAGGAAGGGTACCAACGCGCTGTTTAATACGTTCGACGATATCAATAACCGTCATATCATTAGCCGTTGCCGCATCGATAACATCAAAGCCATGTCCCTCTGCCTCATATTCAGTACGAATACCCACTTGTACCGAATGCTCTGCATCAATAAGACCTTCATTTGGCGCATGATAAAACATTGTGCCATGGTCATACTTACTACCTTGTGAATAGGTATCGGTATGCGCATCAAAATGCAGCAATGCCATTTTCCCATACACCTTATGATGAGCACGTAATAGCGGTAAAGTTACGAAATGATCACCGCCAAAACTCAGCAAGCCTTTCCCTGAAGCCACAATAGCTGACGCAAAATCATCGACTCTTTGGGTAAAATCAGCACTATCACCGCAGTTATAGACAAGATCTCCTGCATCAACAATTTTTATTTGTTCGCTGAGTTTAAAGTTCCACGGCCAGCGAGTTTCTTCCCACGCTAAATTTACCGACGCACGACGGATCGCATCAGGGCCAAGTCGACCACCAGAGCGCCCAGTGGTTGCCATATCAAACGGTAATCCTAGAACAACTATATCCGCATCACTCTCTAACGGCTTGAAATCAAGCGGTTGGCGTAAATAACCAAATGCATTCGAATATAAGGAGTAATCAGCTTTATCAGCAATTGTCGTCATAATATCTCCAAACAGGAAGCTTACTCTGCTTCCTTCTTATAATTTTTCAATAAGCAATCGCCCATTCGCGCTCGCTTCAAAATAGTTAAATTCAATTTGATACCCTTGTTCAATATCCAAACAACAACTCGCACTTTCAACCGAAAAACGGGGTAAATTTAGCGTGGCATTAAAGCCTATGACATCCCATGTTTTTGGGTCAAATAGTTTCAAGAGTTGGACAAATATTGTCTGTACCAAATGCGCATCACTGAGGTTAGTTTCACAGCCGACATAAGAGCCACTTTCTTGCGGCGTAATATGCAGGGTTAAATATTGAGAACCTGAAATGCCATTGAGCGAATAGCCCAAAGGCGAAAACAAATAGTCATCGAACGTAAATGCCGGCAATAAATCCTTTAGGCCCAATAATACAAGTATTTCACAGTTTTTTTGCTGTGGCTGCCTGAGGTAATTGGATACATGACCGCGAATCTGATACATCAGCAGTTCACTCGTGCAGTCTTGACTACCTGGCTGGTATTGTTTGTGGCTATGAAACAAAAAATGATGACGCTGGCTCACTTCGCCAATGCGGTAGGACTGACCATTGATCACTGTTTTTATTTTAGCAACATCATCGACAAAATGACTCAATTGTTGCTCGGGGAGTAACTCCTTGCCCCGCTGGTAAGAAACAAATGCAATTTGAGCCTGGCCGATTTCTTTAGCAAATAGCATCAGGGAGTTTGCAAGAACGGTTTCACCACAAGTGATCATGACGAAGCGATCTTGCCATACAAATAAACTCGACTCACTTAATACGTAGGCATCACAATCATCGTTGCTCATACGAGAAACAATCATCGCATCCGCGCAATGAACGACACGTTGCCAAAAGTCTGCACCTAAATGGCGTAAATTGGGGCAACCTCGATCAACAATTACCTCCAGCTTTTTCTCGCAGCCTTCATAAAACATCGGTGGCTTCAGCTCCAGCATGCCGCAGTGCAGCTCGATATGACACCACTTAAGTGATGTCTTCTAAGTAGGTGTAGCCTTGCAATCCAAGCTGCAATTCTTCAAGAATATGGGCGCGCTCTGACTCAACAATATGTTGATTGACCAATTGCTCATATGTACGCATGAACGACACAGCATCTAAATTCACGTATCGCAATACATCCGCAACCGTATCACCAGCAAACACTGATTCGATATTTGTAAGGCCTTGTTCGTCTAATCGAACCACTGCCGAGTTTGTATCTCCGAATAGGTTGTGTAGGTCACCTAAAATCTCTTGATAGGCACCGACTAAGAAAAAGCCGATTAAATAGGGGCTTTCTGGACTCCAAGCAGGTACTGGCAACGTGGTTTCGATACCTTGGCCATCAACATATTGATCAATGGTGCCATCGGAGTCACAAGTAATATCTAGCATAACCGCACGGCGCTCAGAAGCATTTTCAAGCCCAGATAGCGGCAACACGGGAAACACCTGATCAATTCCCCATGCATCGGGCAGTGACTGGAATAAGGAGAAATTGACAAAAAACTTATCGGCCAGTTTCTCATTCAAGTCATCGATAATTGGACGGTGATAACGGTTCTTCGCGCTCAATTGACCTTGGATATCATGGCAAACTCTTAAATTAGTCTGCTCTGCCCATGCCCTTTGCTCTAATGTCAGTTGTCCCATGGCAAATAGCGTGTGCGCTTCGGTGAGATCACTTTGGGTATCATGATAGATTTCGATCAGTGCGCGTTGGTCTGCTTTACTGCTTAATTCTTCCCAAGAACGCCACATGTTATGTAACAGCAAGGGTGCATCTTCAGATGGTGCTTCGATAACTTCTGGAGAGTAGGCCTCTGTACCAATCACATCGCTAATCAAAACTGCATGATGGGCTGTTAAAAAGCGACCGGACTCTGAAATCAATCTCGGCATTGGCTGTTGATATTCATTACAGGTATTAGCCAATACGCTGACAATATTGTTTGCATATTCAGTGAGGCCATAGTTCATCGAGTTATTGCTTTGGCTGCGGGTGCCGTCATAATCGACTGCTAAACCACCACCAACATCGAAACAATTAACCTTCGCTCCAAGATTTCTTAATTCACAATAGAATCGCGCGGCTTCACTCACCCCTTGGCGAATATCGCGGATATTGGCAATTTGCGAACCCAAGTGAAAATGCAGCAATTGTAAACTATCCAGCATCCCCTGCTGTTTCAGGCTATCGACAACACTCAAGATTTGCGCTGCCGACAATCCAAACTTAGATTTTTCACCACCACTCGCTTGCCATTTGCCTTTGCCTTGGAAAGCCAATCTAGCGCGCAGTCCAAGACGAGGCGTCACGCCAAGCTGCTTGGCTTCTTCTAAAACTAACTTGAGCTCTGATAGCTTTTCTAAAACGATATATACTTTATGGCCCAACTTTTCACCGATGAGCGCCAGTCGAATATACTCTTTATCTTTATAGCCATTGCAGACGATAACAGAGCTCGCTTTTTGAGCCATGGCTAGCACCGCCATTAACTCAGGCTTACTACCAGCTTCAAGACCCAGCTGCGGCACTTCTTTTGATTTTTGGCTTGCTAATATTTCTTCAACAACCGTTTGCTGCTGATTCACTTTAATTGGATAAACTAACAAATAGTCATTTTGGTATTCGTATTTCTGAACCGCTTGGTTAAATGCATGACACAGGCTATGTACGCGATGGTGAAGGATTTGTGGAAATCGCACCAGCACAGGCAAAGAAACACCCGCCTTGACCATATCTCTGGCTAAAGAATTTAGACCAATTTGGTGAGACGGAGTGGCAGGATCTGGCGTGACTGTAACTTCACCATCATCACTGATTCCAAAAAAGCCTTGGCTCCAATGCGTTACGTTGTAACCCGCACGAGCATCATCAATAGACCAGTTGTTCATATCTCTTAGCCTGTATTCCCACTATATAAATTCAAAATCATCAGCGCCAAAATTGCGATAACATCATGAAAAAGTGTCGCAATCTGACAAAGTATAAGCCAGCATAAATAACGTATGGCTGGTCTTTTTTTTATTGACGACGGATGTATTCTCGCCGCACTCACACAAGTTGCACCACTGGTTTAGATTCACAACTTGGCGCGCAATTAAACCGCGCAAATACGGCTAATGCAAGCAGGATTTCTAGCAGAATAAAAAATAATTTTATTCTGCCGATTCTCTTACTTACCTTGTTGAATCACGGACAAAATCAATACAATAATTCACTGGCAACGCTCAACCAGAATTCGGGCTCATAATGACATCGATTTTGTTCAAAATAGCATGTAAAAAAATCGGTTTAAAGCGCGTTATAAAACCAGCTAAATTCAGCGCTACAAGGATATTTACACTGCAAAAGGGATTGGTTCTGTATATAATTCGCCATAAAGAAGTTAAATCCAGAGAATTACATGATACAGATTGGTCGTTCTGCCAAATTAGAAGTGGTGAAAGAAGTTGATTTTGGCGTCTATTTAGATGCTAAAGAGTTAGGGCAGGTTTTGTTACCTAATAAGTTCGTTCCAAAGAACACTGAACTAGGAAACATGCTCGACGTATTTATCTATCTCGATTCCCAGGACATGGTCATCGCCACAACGAAACACCCTGTGGCAGAAGTCGGTCAATTTGCATTGCTAAAAGTGGTCGCTACGGGTCCATTTGGGGCATTTTTGGATTGGGGCTTAGAAAAAGATTTACTGCTACCATTTGGCGAGCAAAAACGCCCGGTTGAAGAAGGCCAAACTTGCCTCGTTTATATTGATATCAATAAAGCAGACGAGCGCATTGTTGCTTCATCAAAACTCGATAAATTTTTGGACAATAGCCCTGCTTTCTACAAAGCTGGCGAACAGGTTGAACTACTCATCGCAGGCACCACAGAACTTGGCTATAAAGCAATTATAAATAATCATCATTGGGGTGTTATCTATAAGAATGAGGTATTTAAAAAGCTTCGTTTTGGTCAACGCACCCGTGGCTACATCAAGCAAATCAGGCAAGATGGAAAAATTGATCTTCAGCTGCAAAAAGGTGGCAAAGAAGAACTCGACCAACATGCTAAGAGCATTGTAAGACGACTGCAGTCTGCCGCAGGTTTTTTACCACTTACAGATAAAACCAATGCAGACGTGATTTATGCCGAGCTAGCAATGAGTAAAAAAGCATTTAAAAAGTCGATCGGCGGCTTATACAAAAAAGGCATGATCAGTATTGACTCAGATGGCATCCGTTTGACTCAAAATCGCGAATAGCCCCACATTTTCAACGAAGTAGATTTGTTAAGCTAAATATTCAGTGAACATTAGCTGAACAATAAATTTATAGACAAGTAAACTAGGATAATAAGCATGACGCCCCTGCTCGTCATGCTTTTCAGCGAGATTAGAATGGAACTAACATCATTAGAAGCACGAATTATTGGCTGCTTACTTGAAAAAGAAATTACCACCCCCGATCAATACCCATTATCACTAAACGCGCTCACGATGGCTTGTAATCAAAAAACAAGTCGGGAACCTGTGATGTCCTTATCTGAGACCGATGTCCAGCAGGGCATTGATAGTCTCAACAAAAAGCGCCTCATTAGTGAACAGTCTGGATTTGGTAGCCGGGTTATTAAATACAAGCATCGTTTTTGTAATACCGAATTTAGCGATTTACAGCTTAGCCCTGCACAAGTTGCCATCGTTTGCCTTTTGCTACTGAGAGGCGCTCAAACTTCCGGTGAACTGAGAACACGGAGTACGCGGTTATATAGTTTTAGCGATATCGCTGAAGTAGAAGTAACTTTAAACGAATTGCAACAACGCCAACCACCGCTGACCATGCAATTGCCAAAGATACCAGGTAAACGGGAAATTCGATTTAGAGAGCTAATGACTGAGCACAACGAAGATGTAAGCAAACTTCAGTCGATTCCTGTACCCATGACAACCGTGGATATAGCCCCCTCAAATGAAAGCTTGCAATCACGCGTTGACAAACTAGAGCAACAAGTCGCCGAACTCATACAGCAATTAGAATCACTGAGCTAGCAAGCGATAAATGCAGTTGTTATCAATATTTACATGCAAAGGAATCAAACGATGCAGGCAGCCTCAACCGGCCCTTCTCAAATGAGTAATAGCGTCACCATTGCTCTCTTTGAGTTACAAAAATTATTCAATAACAAAAGAGGGATTTTGTCGATTGTTGCTTTCTCCCTCGTTTGGGGAATCATTCTGCTTTATCCCATTCGTGGCGCATCAGATTACTTATTGAGCCCGGATTTCAAAGCCTTTATCGCGAGTTTTTTTGGTGAAGGCGCTGTAAACCAATTATTTCAATGGCAGGTTGCAGAGCTTGCGGTATTTTGGTGTTTAGGGCTGTATCTATTTCCTTTATTTAGCATTTTTATTGCCGCCGATCAGTTTGCATCGGACCGTAGCCGCGGTACCTTTCGATTTTTAACCCTGAGGGCGAGTCGAAATAGCATATTCTTCGGTCGGTTTATCGGACAAATGGCTATCCAGCTTTTTTTAGTTATTCTAGCGGTTAGCGCCACGGTATTGTTAGCAATTAGTCGCGACTCAAGCCTCATTGGTGCCGCAATATTCGACGGGGTTCTTGTCACTCTCAATTTATTTATTGTGTTGCTCCCTTTTACAGCACTAATGGCAATTTTATCCTTGCACGCGAGTACCGCTCGACAGGCTACAGTTCAGGCTATCGTATTTTGGGCGTTAACCTCTATCGCGATGGCGGCCATCAATTTCTATGCTCCACAGCTTGCCATGCTGGAATGGACACTACCTGGTGCACAGCTTTCTTCAATGATTAATACCCAAGGCATGGATAGTCTTTCCTATTCGGCAATCCCATTGCTACAGGCACTGGTCTTATTATTTATCGGCAGACTGTACATGATAAGGATTGCCCTATGAGTTTGATCAAATGTCACAACCTAAGTAAAGACTTTGGTTCAACCCAAGCCTTAAATAACGTTAGTATTGAACTAGAAGGTGGGAAACCGATTGCACTTGTAGGCCCAAACGGTGCCGGAAAAACAACCCTATTTAGTATCCTTTGCGGCTATATTTCAGCAACCTCTGGTACAGTAGAGATCCTCGGTTCGCCAGCCGGTAGCCCGACTCTTTTAGGACGCATATCGGCGCTCCCTCAAGACGCCGCATTAGACCCTAACTTTTCAATTGCTAGCCAACTTGCTTTCTTTGCTTCTTTGCAGGGCTATAAGTCCAAGCATGCTCGAGCTGAGGCGAAACGAGTATTATCATTGGTCGGCTTACTTGAGTCAGCAAATCAAAAACCTGATAGCCTAAGTCATGGCATGGGCAAGCGTGTCGCTATCGCGCAGGCCATGATTGGGGAACCTGAACTAGTCTTACTCGATGAGCCCACCGCGGGACTTGATCCCGCGAATGCAAAAAAACTAAGAGAGCTCATCGATTCATTAGCGCAACACACTCAGTTTATCATTAGCTCGCACAACTTGGACGAGCTAGAAAAGCTATGCGATCAAGTGATTTACCTAGAGAAAGGCCAGCTAACGCAATCTGTTTCCATTCAAAATAACCAAGATGACAACAAATTCCTGACTCTGACCTTAACCGAGTGCGACGCGCAACAAGTCATACAAGTCATACAAGTCTTAAGTGAACATCCCGGTATTCATCACATTGAATCGCGAAACGCAAAAGAGTTTTTAATAGAGCGAGTTGCCATCAACCAAAAATCAACCCCTGATAAGCCGTTGAATAACACCTATGAAGTCGAAAGTTTTATCTTTCAGCAATTGCAAAAACATCACTGGCAATACAAGCAACTATTAAACGGTAAACGACTAGAAGACACCCTCTTCTCCTAACCAAGTAGTAGAATATAAAAAGGAGCCCTGTCAAAAGGCTCCTTTTTTACCAAAACTGAGCTGAACTAAAAATCATCCGCTTTACCTTTTACTTCTTTTGCAAAGTTCCTTCACACACATTGAGCTTAAAAGCTCACCACCTCTAAAACTACTGCGACGGACGTACCGCCTCACAGCTTGTGTGCAGCCAAGGATACACAGTCAATAAAAAGCCAAATAGAACAGGTTTCGAATATTAATGTCATAACCCAGAGCCACTAATAGGTCGGCTTGAGCTAGATTTCTGCCCATTCAAAAAGTGATACAGGCAATCGCAACGCTGCTAGATCAACGCGTGGATGCTGGATGCTGGATGCTGGATGCTGGATGCTGGATGCTGGATGCTGGATGCTGGATGCTGGATGCTGGATGCTGGATGCTGGATGCTGGATGCTGGATGCTGGATGCTGGATGCTGGATGCTGGATAGAATAATTTCAAAGGCGGGAATAAGCGACTATCGCTATTTCTACAGCTTGAGTATTTTAACGTCTACACAAGAGAAACATTACCGCGAAAGTCTGAGCGCTCAGCCACGACGCTTAAACAACTTGAGAATTAACGTCAGACAGTTTGTAAATTTTGTCCCTAAAAACAAAAGAGCCATGGCATAAACCATAGCTCTCTACTTTTTAACTCTCAGTTAAATACTGAGAATCAAGACTTAGCCTACAACAGAAACGTTTTCAGCTTGAGGACCTTTCTGACCTTGAGTCACAGTGAAAGATACCTTTTGACCTTCGTCAAGAGTCTTGAAACCATCTGTGTTGATAGCACGGAAGTGAACGAATACGTCTGGGCCAGACTCTTGCTCGATAAATCCGAAACCTTTATCAGAGTTGAACCACTTAACAACACCAGTTACTTGAGACATGATTTGAAATCCTGTAAATATATAAATTAAAGCCTTAACGGCAGTAGCGCTGGAAAATGCCGGTATTACTTATGTTACAGGACGAACTGGTCGTATTGAACACATAAATATAAGCCCAACTTTCAAGCTGAGTTCACTATATAGCATTCTCCCTATAAGTCAACTAACTAAAAATGCTCATATCAGCTTTTTTTACTTAAATTTCTGTTATTTGCTCAACATCTAAGCCCGAATACAACCTATGAGCTACTGCACAAATCCCTGTTGATTTAAAAGTCCTTAATTTTTATATGGATAGCGATTTTGATAGCACTGAGATCTAGCGCAACTTATGTACTTCGATTTGAAAATCCAGCTCACATTCAAAATTCGAATTTGCCATGCTTTTTTTCTGAGTTTCCGTTAGTTTCCATGCATATGGCGTCATTTGCAAAAAGTTTTGAATATCTTTCGCGTCAATTAGATTCATTCGGCTACGCAGGCGTTCGTAGTGTAAACACTCGAAACCATCGATTTCTGCAATTGATTCAGGATGAGGTTGTGGATCACTATATATTTTTTCTTTAACTTCAAAGTGATGCATAGGTCCTGGGGCAACGGTAATCAACAGACCTTCAGGACATATCACTCGTTTTAGCTCATCCAAATCAGACGGCGCATAGATGCGCAAAGCTAAATCAAAACTCTGGTCAACAAATGGCATATCAAACACACTCGCAACACAAAAGTGCATTTGCTTATATCGTTTTGATGCATAGCGAACTGCAGATTTTGAAATATCTAAACCATGAAGTTGACATTCATTGTCAGAAGAAAAGACATTGAATAACCGATCGCTGTAATAACCTTCCCCGCAGCCAATATCCAATATCGACCGTGTTTGAGGCGCAAACTCAAGTGCTAACTCCCCCACTCTATCGCTCAAGTGCTGGTAATGGCCGGCATTTAAAAACTCACGACGCGCCTGCATCATCGTTTTATTATCCCCCGGATCTTTTGATTTCTTATTTTGCACAGGTAACAGGTTGACATACCCTTCCTTGGCACGGTCAAAACAGTGACCTTGGTGGCACTGCCATGTTGGCATATTCAATTCAAGGGGGGAACGACATATAGGACATTGATAAAACATGAACGGTCTCAATCGAAGAAGTACAAACGAATTGTTTTACAAATGATCTTCTTCCATCATTTGTTGTACCAATTCCGTCACTTCCTTTGGGGCTAGTAGTTGGTAACATTCTAACATACGTAAACGCTTTTTCGCGGATAGTTCTGCGCCCGGAGACTCTGGCAACCAATCTTCGTTGGCTCCCCCCGACAAGTGGCTTCGCTCTATTGCCCGAGAATACTCTCGATGTAGCCATTGACGTTTTTCAGTAATTTGACTCTCTAGGCGCACGCTTTCTATACGTAATCCCGAATGTAACTTGCCCGCTTCGCTGGCTAGATAATCCGTTAACTCTCGGCTTACCATATCCAGTTCACTCATGTGAACTGCTATCATTTCAGGCTTCTTATCATAATCATAGCTTCGGGAGATTAGCTCTCTTGCCATCATTAATGCCCGAGGGCCTTCAAATACTCTGACGTCCTGCTCTAAGGGGACAACTTCAAATTTCGCATGTTCGTCATTACAAATATACACGCCATCATTCACTTTTAGTGTCAGCGACAGTCCATTTCGTAATGCAGTGGCACACAGTTTAGGCGCCATCGCTAATTGTCGATAATACCGCAGCCCTTGGCCTTTTGTTCTCAGTAATGAATGCACTGAAATCCGGTGACTCGCGTCTAAATGCGCTGGTTGGCATTCCGACACCGTTAAAAATGGAAGTGCCCGGATAGCAATTGTTGCCGTGTGGCGTTCCACGCGATTAACAATCAACTCAAGCAACGGCGTATGCATAAACTGCAACACTGCAAAATCACTCATTTCTTCAGCAAGCCGAATATCTAAAGTAACTTTTTGGGTAACATCAAGAATAATGGCCTGATCAAGAAATTGGTTAAACATCGATGATTCGCTATTTTTAAGAAATAAATGATGCAAATATCCTTCAATGCTGTGCAAATTTATACGAAATGGAAAGCGAAATAGTCATAAACTGCGATGCATAACAATTTTCTAATAAAAATTTGATTCATATAAGTCCCTGACACAGATTCTCTTTTACATAAACAAGCAAAAGCTATTGTTGAGACAGCGCACAGCTCGACAACTGATTCGACATCTTGCAAAGTCGCAAGCGAGGGGTATGGCTCTAACTGCCGATGTTATTAGTGCCTTTCAACGTCTTAGCGAAGCACGCTAAAACCCAAGCAACACAACACCCACTTTCGGCTGGGGCTGACATAACCATACTTGTGAACAGTTAAGAAAAAGGCAATAAAAATGCGATACAGAAAATTAAGCAATACCCACCAAAGCGTATTGTTATCGAAGCGACAGGTCGCCTAGAAATGCCATTTATCATGGCCTGTGCTGAGGCCAACCTACCCTTCGTTATTGCCAACCCAATACACATAAAACGTTTTGCTGGTGCGATTGGTCAACGAGCAAAAACTGATAAGTTAGACGCACAACTTATCACCCATTATGGTGAAGCAATTAAACCTAAACTATCTACGTTAAAGCCAGAAATCATGCAGGCCATGAGTGATTTGGTCTCAAGGCGCAATCAAATATTAGTGATGCAAACGATGGAGAAAAACCGTCTTCAAATTTTGCCTAAAGAACTGGCAATGACAATCAAAGCCATCTTAACGATCTTTAAAAACCAGATAGAAAAGATTGAAACTAAAACCATTAAACTCATCGAATCATGCCCTGACTATCAAGCTAAAAATGTCATCCCTCAAAGCATGAAAGGGATAGGTAAAATAGCCGCGGCCTCAATCATAAGTAGCCTTCCAGAGTTAGGCTATATTAACAACAAAGAAGCGAGCTCACTGGTAGGAGTTGCGCCAATGAACAAGGAAAGCGGCCGCTTCAAAGGCCAAAGAAAAATTCAGGGAGGCAGCCATCAAGTCAGAACGGTTTTATATATGGCGATGATGTCTGCAATTCAATCTAACCCAGTTTTCAGAGAAACATACCTGCGATTAGTCGCAGTTGGAAAACCAAAGAAAGTGGCGATAATTGCCTGCATTTAGGAAGATGGTTGTGACGTTAAACTCAATGCTCAGAGATGGTGCTATGTGGGAAACGCCAAAAGCTCAAAATTAACTATTGACGCCATAGTCTCTTGTTATATTTTTGTTTGCGGTGTGATTTGGATTTTATAAACCTTTACGCCTTCAGTGCCAATTTCAATCGTTGCAGCTTGATTTGCCGCAGTAACTAAAACAGGCTTCTCTTTTTGAACAAAGGCACCGTCAGTATATGTATAGTAAATAGTTGAAAGTTTAACTGCTCCATTTTCAATAGTTGGGACTATATCGTATTTTACTTCGCCATCAATTTGAGCTGTAAAACTTTCTGCTATCTGACCTTTTAATGAAATTGGTTTCACTAAATCGCCGTTAATATACATATCAAGTTTCAAAGTTACATCTTGATTGGCATAAGCCATAGAGGACATAGCTAAGGTACTTGCTACTAACACTTTATATAAACTTTTCATTATTCATCCTTAAATTTAATGTGCACCATTGCACGATATAAAAAACATAACGCTTGGCTCAGCGGCTAAGTACTGTTAGGCTAAAATGTGCCAAGCGTGAGCAAACTGTACGTTTCCGATGGAGCAACTTGTTATAAAGCTATTAAAAAACTACCCCAAGATAGCCAAGAACTATAATTGAAAGCCCAACCCATATGGTTGCAACCAAACCAGAAGATTTAGACAAAGAAAACTCTCTCTTTTTTATTTCAGTAATGTCTGAAATTTTAATTGCCACACCTTCCCCATGTACTTCTTCGGAATCAACCAAACTAATTTCAAACTCAAAAGTTTCTCCATCATTTGTGACAATAGATATATAGTCCCCAACCTTTAAATCATTACCAAATTGAGATTTCGGCATACCTTCAGATAGAGGTTGCATTGAGGTGCAACCAGATAAAAGGAGAATAATTAGAGTTGTGATTATTGTTGATTTCATGCGAATTCGTTCCTTGATGCTTTATAACGCCGCAATCTAGGGAATCCCCAGATAATTTCTTTTACAATCAATAAGTAGACACGCATGGTGCTGTTTGATCTAATCAATTTCGCCAAAAACAAACTAGAACAACACCATGCGCGACATCAACATACTACATCAATCGCTAGCGATGCAATGCCCAACAATTCACAAAAAACGTCTTAGTTCTCTGATAGTTGCAACTAAGTCATTACTCGATGGTAATCAACTCTCATTAACCCAGCTAGGCCGTAACATTTCAGGCAATGTGGCTGCTAAGCACAGCATTAAGCGCATTGACCGATTACTCGGTAATCACCACCTTAATAATGACCGAATCGCTATATATCAATGGCATGCACGCCACCTTTGTGGTGCCAACCCTATGCCCATAATTCTTGTAGATTGGGCCGATGTTCGTGAACAATTGAGGTTGATGACTTTGCGTGCGTCCATCAGTGTTCAAGGTCGAAGTGTGACTCTCTACGAGCGCACATTTTTGTTCGATGCTAAGCCTGTAGAGATAGCAATTCACCGCGCAGCCACAACCGTTTTCTTGAAGAGTTGGCAAACGTTTTACCAAAGCATTGCTGCCCTTTAATCGTTACTGATGCGGGTTATCGAAATACCTGGTTTTCTCAAGTCGCTAAACTAGGCTGGTTCTGGCTAGGACGTGTACGTGGTGATGTCAGCTACCAACATTCGGGCAAACACCAATGGCATTCCAACAAATCCCTTTACCCAACTGCAACGAACAAAGCCAAGTACATAGGCAGTGTAAAGCTTGCCCGTAAGAGTCCATTGCAATGCCATTTACACTTGTATAAAGCAAAGGAAAAAGGTCGCAAAGACCGCCGCTCTTCAAAAGCTGGAAGGAATCATACCGCTCAAGCAAGCTATGGTAGAAGCAGTAAAGAGCCGTGGTTACTCGCAACCAACTTACCGCCCAACCACTTTAACTCTGTCCAAGTAACGAACCTCTACGCAAAACGAATGCAGATTGAAGAGACGTTTCGTGACTTAAAAAGTCCACAATATGGAATGGGTTTGCGACACTGTAAAAGCCGATACCCAAAGCGGCTAGACGTACTGCTACTCATCGCCATGCTTGCTGAAATTGCACTATGGTTAATCGGTATTATCGCCCTTCATTTAGGATGGCAAAAGCACTTTCAAGCCAATACAATCCGGCATCGGCCAGTGTTGTCGATTGTGAGGTTAGGGAAAGAAGTTCGGAAGAGGAAAAACTACAAGATAACAGAGCAACATTTACGCTGGGCGATGCATGAATACATCAAGTTGGTTCACACTGCTGGAAGACCTCAATTTTGAGGGGATCCCCCAGCGCCCCAATAAGGGGCTGATAAATGCTTGGCTAAACTGTGTAACGAAGTGGAACTTAGCCAAGCTTTAGCAGTCCCGCGCTTAATTGGCTTGTTAGGTGTATCTATATATGCAAAAACAACGCATAGATAAAAACAATACCGCTAAATGCACCATAGATAATGAATCTACCTATACCGTTTGGATGCTGTTTTGCCAATGACACCAAATCTAGGTTTTTATAACGATAGTAGACAGTTATGGCAACGATAAAATATAAAATTACCGCACTTGCAATGTAGTGTTTTTGGCTAAATAGAAAGTTATTAATTTCAGCAAATACACTTCCTAAGAAAATTTCGGTAATTAGTAAAATTGACCAAAGATTAAGAAGCATGAAAAAAGATAATGTTGATACAGCAGAAATAGCTGAATAAGAGCGTGTTCCGCCTTTATCAATTTCCCTAAGTGCCAAAGACAAAAATAGTGATTTCAACATCGATATTGAGTGATAAACCTAACGCCGCCAGCAGAGGCGCAGCTATGCTGCGTCCTGCTGACTGGCCTTGTTAGCAATTGTTTGTTCAATCATTTTTTTGCGTTTTAGCCAAAATGTTATTGCCCCGATAGGTATTGTAAAAGTAAATATAAACGGAGCGAATTCGCTTGCAGCACTAGCACCAAAACCTAGGAGTTTTATTGTTGCTATTTTTGTGGCTATTTCGCCAGTAGTCCAATTCATTGCTATCGCACCAATACCAACAAACGACAATAAGTACCAGCGCCATTTTTTCTCTATGGGGGTTCGGTAAACAAAAAAGCAAGTTACGATCATGAAGATTGGAGTGACTACTGTTAGTGCGAATATTAAAACCCTAGACATACTTATATCTGCGTTACCAAAAGAGTTTAATACCTTTTGTGATTCATTGGTTCGATAAACATTAATTCCTGTCACCAAAATCTTTCCATCTTGCTTCGTCATGGAAACACTTGATATTGACCAATCTACTTCAAATTTAGACTCAAACGAAAAACTCGCTGACCAAATATCATTGAATGTACGAACATTTGAACCCATTAACTCAGTATTTAAAGGCTCACCTTCTGGAAAAAATCCAGACAATTTATCCAGTTCTTCAACTGTTACTTTGGCAAGAAGCTCTGGATGCATTTGAGATTTTATGTATTCATAATTCTTTAATCGAAGTTGTTCTAAATAGCCCTTGGCAAAAGATGATTCTTCCTTTGGAACTATCGACTCTTTAATATCTTCGTACGAACACCCCACCACAAGTAATGAAAAAATGATGGTTATTATATACTTCATTTGGTTGATCTCTCGATAAGATTGCTAACGCCTGCCAGCAGGGGCGCAGTTTCCTGCGTCCCTCTGGCTGGTTTTGTTAAGTGTTTGTTGATTAATGCTTTCTAAAATCACGCCTAGGAGCCTCAATGCCATGGACATCTTCGCGAATCTCTTCCAGCCACAATAAACGTTTGAAGTAGGATTTCCTACCAGCTGTAGTACCACCGTTTTTAGAGCCCCACATACAGCGTTCTATTTCCTTATTTAAATCCGGAAGAGACATCTTTGAATATGAATCTAGCTCTTTATCGCTTCCTTTTGAGCCACGCTTCACTCAACCACCCCCGACACTTAACGCCTTACTAATGGGCGTAAAATGCTTGGCTAAAATTAGCGACGAAGGAGCGCAAGCCAAGCGTTTTACGTCCTTTTGAGTAACTTGTTATAAGCACCTACTCGATACTTGAAAGGTAGCTTGCTAAAACACTACTTGGAGTGCCTTGGTGGAGACTAAACTCGTAGCTCTTAGCAACCACCTCTAAAGTAGTGTCGTGAAAACTCCACACAAAGTGAATTAAATCTCTAAAAATGTCATCAGAGTGGTAAGGGTGAACACTATTTTGTATGCATAGTTCTTGAACCCATGTTGAATTCTGAATTTTAAAGGTTCCATATGGCTCTAACCCGTTTTCGCTTAATGGGTGTCCATGAAATGCTTCATCGTTTGGTGCACCAAACTTATAAGAGTGAAAACCCGTAAACTTGACCAGACCAACAGCTTCAAGCTCAAAGTCTTTTGACTGCTCCTGCATGTAATAAGCAACGAATAGATCATGCTCATCACTTAAGACTACAGGACATGGGGCACCTACGCTTGACTGTTCTTCTTTTAACTCGACAACTTGATTCATACTCAAAACTTTAAGTGCTTATAACGCCCCACTAAGAGGCAAATAATAGTTGGTTATAATAGAGAGCGAAGCGAACAAAACCAACTGTTATTTGTCCTGCTTGAGTGGCTTGTTATATGCACATTAAACTAAAACTTAGAAAGAAAAATATCAATTTTATCATCTGATACTTGCCAATTCTCTCCTTTGCATTCAGCTAGCTTTACAATACCTAAAAGTTCAATTAACCCATTAGCTTTGAATTTATCTCCGTTTCGCGTTGCTAGCCATAAGACATCAGCGCTATTTGAGTTCAATTGAGCTACTTCATAACCAAGCTCAATTAATAATTCATATGCAGGAATTTCAGTATTTGATGCTGCTGATAAATTCATTCCACCACCCTCGGTGCATATAACGCCTTACTAATGGGCGCATAAATGCTTGGCTAAAATTGGCGACGAAGGAGCACAAGCCAAGCGTTTTGCGTCCTTTTGAGTAACTTGTTAGGTTGCGATTGAGTCCCATTTTTCAATAACCATTGCGCGCCACTCTTTATCTAGTAGGTTTTCTGAAACAAACTCCAAATAAAAGTCTGCGTCTCTATCAATTTGGTCGTAAGTAACATCAATAATCGAATACAACGCTCTAGCTAAATGTGAATACAAAATACTAAAAGTACAAACACCGTTTTCAATTACCTGAAAATTTGAAATAAATGGAAAAGGCTGTGAATGTTTAAACTCTATTCCTGAGTCACTAGTGTTCCAATTTTTATTACCTGCGGAGAATATAATGTTGTCATTTTCTTTGTAAATCGCGAAGTTTATTCTTGAGCCAAAAATTCTCTTCTCGCTATGGGCAAATCCAAAGCAAGGTTTATCAGTGTTTTTAGCGTTGCCCAAGTTTATCGTTTTCGCTAGACCTGTTTCAGAGTTAAACTCGATCTGCTTACGTTCGTGAGTCCAATGATTTAACAACATCTTCCCTAGCAACCTAACGCTTTGCTAAGGGGCAATTGACTGTTGGCTATACTTGCGCGAAGCGCCAAGCCAACTGTTAATTGTCCCAGTGAGTTTGCGAACGAACTTGAGCAACTTGTTATATGCTCTTTTCGATCGCATTTCTAATACCAATGAATATTGCTGAAGCCTCTTCATCAAGCTCATTTTTTGCAGAAGAAACTAGCTCAAGAATTTCTTTTGCGCGTTGACCTTCGAGTATCTCTTCGTCATCGAAATACACTTTCATGTGATCATAGGGGTCACCAGAACGAGACATTAAAAGGGTAAAGCCAGAGTTTTCAGTTTCGAATATAGCAATATCAGGACCTATGTCTGATGTTTCCGAATAACAGTCAATGATTCTCATATCCTTCCTTGAGCATATAACGCCCTAATAATGGGCAAAAAATTGTTGGCTAAAATGTTGAGGAACGAAAACAGCCAACTGTTTTTTGTCCTTATTAATTAGCTTGTTATACGTCATTTACGCTGAAAATAAAACGTTGCA
>NZ_BMPZ01000010.1 GCF_014647855.1 Shewanella gelidii
CTTTCAAAACCTTCTGCACCGATGAATTAACCGAGGCTAATTCTGCGCCCTGACTGGCTTTATCACCTTCTTGCGAAGTTGCTCTGCCGTGTCAGTGGATGCGCATTATAGGGAGATTTTGAAACCACGCAAGGGCTTTTTCAAAGAAAATGTTTGTTGGCGTATTTATTGAGCGTTGCGTTTAAAAAGGGCACGATTTGACTTAGATAACGTATCAAAATCACGCTTTTGTGAGCCAAGACAATGACAAAGGTCATTTTTTCGGCAATAGACTAGTGTAATTATAAATAATTCATTACCATATAGCCTGCTGTTAACAGATATTTATCAATTTTCACATCATATTAGAGAGCATTCTTATGCAAAAGTCATTTGCTATTATTTTGATTGTCGCCGTTATTGGAGCATTTGCGATTTTTCAAATCCCAGCAGTTCCCGCTTACGCTGCATTTATCATCGGCATGGTATTAGCCACACTGGTAATGAGCATGTCATCAACTACTACCGCAACTGCTGCAACTCAAGAGTCAGACGGCCAATATTCAGGTCCAACGATGACCCTTTACGTAGGCAACTTGCCATACCGCGTTCACGAAGGTGAAGTTAAAGCACTATTTGGTGAATATGGCCCAGTAAACTCCGTTCGCTTAGTCAGAGATCGTAAAACAGGCCGCCGGAAAGGATTTGGTTTTGTCGAGATGTCAGAGTCGGGTGCCAAAAAGGCAATGAACAAACTCAATGATTTTAGCTTTCAAGAAAGGACCTTGAAAGTAAGAGAAGCAAAAACACAAGATAATGAGGCGAAAGAAAGGAACACTGCAGCAGCAGTAGACTAATCGCCTTATTATATAAAAGCGTTAGTCGTTGATGAAACTTTGCACACTTGTAAATTCATTCGCGACTAACGTTTTTCTCAAACCGTTTGATAGTTGTTCTGTTGTATACCAAGCACGACACACTCCCACCGCTTCACCAGCTTGCCCTTGAGTCTCATTCGTCTCTGATAACAACGCCTGTACCCTTTTAGCAATTGCCGATCCCGAGTCGAGCAAGGTTACTTGGCCCCCTAAGGTTTGTTGTAGCTCTTCTGCAAGTAGTGGGAAATGGGTACAACCCAGCACCAGTACATCAAGGTTTAATGCCGTTAGCGGTTTTAATATCTCCGCGAAATGGGACATATCCACGTTCTGTCCAGCCATCTTACGTTCTGCCATCAACACTAATTCTGAAGAGCCGATGAGCTCAACCTTACAATCTTGCGCAAACTGTGCGATCAACTCATGGGTATAGGTCCGTCGAATGGTGCCAGGAGTTGCCAACAAACCAATATGTTTAGACTGAGATAGCTGCGCGGCCGGCTTAATCGCTGGCACCACCCCCACCACAGGAATAGTAAGCTTTGCTCGAAGTGTTTCTAGCACCAACGTGCTTGCGGTATTACAGGCAATGACAACTAAAGCGGCATCGACTCGTTGCACTGCCTTAACGACCAACTCAACACACCCTTGAATCAACACGGGTTCATCAAGCTCGCCATAGGGCAGCCGCGCGTTATCAAATAGATAGCAGTAGTCCAAATCTGGTCGCTGTTGCCTGATTTCTTGCAACACAGAGAGCCCCCCCATGCCAGAATCAAATATCAAAATCGGTTTGGGCAACGCACCTCTCCTGTAACAACAGCAAACATCAATCGGGATGCAATTTTCACATAGGCCTCAGTAAAGCGCAAAGGTTCGCAACTGATCCGTTCTCAATTTTCTATAAATGAGCAGTGCTATACAACATAGCTACACTTGGTATAATCGCGCACCTAGTAATATCAGCGGACAATATAAGACGATGCATTTAGCAGCAATGGATCCCCAAAGCTATGATCAGCAGCTGGCTGAAAAACAAGAAAAGTTAAAAAACCTGTTTCAGGCTTTTACTGTACCAGAGCTGGAAGTGTTTAGTTCAGAGCCCGCCAACTACCGTATGCGAGCGGAGTTCAGAACCTGGCATGATGGGGATGATCTTTACTATTACATGTTTGATAAAGTGCTTAATGACAAAGTTCGCTGTGAACAGTTTTTACCTGCGAGTGCACTGATTAATCGGATGATGCCTATCCTGATGGAGGCGCTGCGCCCTAATCCAGTGCTTCGACACAAGCTATTTCAGGTCGATTTTCTATCAACGCTTAGTGGTGAAATTTTGATTTCGCTGCTTTATCACCGCCAACTCGATGAAGAGTGGCAGCAACATGCGCGACAACTCAAAGCAGAGCTTGGCAAGCAATTCAAAGTCAATATCATTGGGCGAGCACGCAAGCAGAAATTTGTCATCGATCAAGACTATGTGATCGAGACAATTCCAGTTGCTGGTAAAGAACTCATTTATCAACAAGTCGAAAATAGCTTCACCCAACCCAATGGCAAAGTTTCAATTAAAATGCTCGAGTGGGCCATTGACGCAACGAAGAATAGCAGTGGCGACTTATTGGAACTGTATTGCGGTAATGGCAATTTCTCTATTGCGCTAGCGCAAAACTTTAATCGCGTGTTAGCAACCGAACTTGCTAAACCATCAGTGGAATCTGCTCAATATAATATCCAAGCGAATCATGCCGATAATGTGCAAATCATTCGCATGTCTGCTGAAGATTTTACCGATGCCATGGCTAAAAAACGCAGTTATCGCCGGCTCGAAGGTATTGATTTAGATAGCTATCAATGCAACACCATTTTTGTCGATCCCCCGCGCGCAGGCCTTGACTCGAATACCGTCAAGCTCGTCCAAGGTTATGAACGAATTCTGTATATTTCATGTAACCCGCATACTCTTGTCGACAATTTAAATGAGCTAACAAAGACGCACGATATAACGCGACTCGCTTTATTTGATCAATTCCCATATACCGACCATATGGAAAGCGGCGTTTTACTAGAAAGACGTTCGTAATCTCAACATACATCGCTACAAAAAAAGGGCCGCAAGGCCCTTTTTTGATTCTGTTTTTTTCGACTAGCGATTATCTTGCTTTTCTTGGATAACTTCGGCACCTTTGGCAATCATACGCAGCTGAATGACTAACCGTTCCGCTAGCGCTTTACGATCGGCTCGTTTCATATCCAAGGCAGCTGCGCCCGCATTAAAGACCAAAGTAACGAGAGCCTCAGCTTGAGCTCGTGCTAAATCATGACTTCGGTTAGTTGTGGTTTCCGTATAATGAACTAGCTCGGAAATAAAATGTTCAATCTCTCTCGCGACTGCGCCTCGAAATGGTGCTGATGTCCCCGAACGCTCATGCAACAAAATTCTGAACACATTGGGATTGGAATCCAACACTTCCATAAAAGTTTCAACTGAAATGCGGATCAAACTACCACCGGCTTCCGCGCGTTGACGACCTTTACGCATCATCTGACGCAATGTGAGGCCACCTTCATCGACCATCGTCAGCCCCAATTCATTCATATCTTTGAAATGGCGATAAAAAGACGTTGGCGCTATATTTGCCTCACGGGCAACTTCTCTGAGGCTCAGGCTAGAAAAACTTCGTTCAGCACTTAACTGATTGAAAGCAGCGTCGACTAACGCCCGCCTTGTTTTTTCTTTTTGCTGTGCTCGAATGCCCATGTTTTACCCGCTAACTAAATGTAATCAGAGAATAATACATTTTTTTACGGCAAAACACAGCCCCCGCCAATGCCGACTCTGACTTGACCCAGATCAAAATTAACGCTAGATTAGCTTACAGATGTACGCTCAAATATTGTTGGAAAAACTCTATGAAAAAACCACCGATCATCTGGACCAACGCCCTCCTTTTCGCACTAACCCTTTCGGCAACGATAATTTTAATCCCTTACAGAGAAATATCCCATGGTTTTGAGCTCATAGAATGGATTACTTTTGTCGTCTTGGCATTCGCGAGCGGTCTCTCTATTACTGCGGGTTATCATAGGCTTTGGTCCCATAAAACATACAAAGCACACTGGAGTGCTCGCTTTGTTTTTGCGCTCGGTGGGGCACTGGCTTTACAAAATAGCGCTCTTCATTGGTCGTCGGATCATCGGGTACATCATAAACATGTCGATGACAACGAAAAGGACCCCTATTCAGCTAACATGGGTTTTTGGTACAGCCACATAGGTTGGATGCTCCGTGAGTACCATGCTCATCGGTATCATGATTATAAGAACGTACGCGATTTACAAAATGACAAGATTGTGATGTGGCAACACCATCATTATTTAACGCTCGCACTGCTTATGAACATTGGCTTGCCGATTTTCCTAGGTTGGCTCAATGGCGATATCGCTTCCATGCTATTAATGGCGGGTCTATTACGACTCGTTGTGGTCCACCATTGTACCTTTTTCATTAATTCTCTTGCGCATATATGGGGCAGCCAACCCTATACAGACAAAAATACCGCACGCGATAACGGTTTCCTCGCACTACTCACTTATGGCGAGGGTTACCACAACTTCCATCATATCTTCGAAAATGATTATCGAAATGGAATCAAATGGTGGCATTACGACCCAACCAAATGGCTCATTAACTTACTGGCTTGGTGCCGTCTTGCACATGGTTTACGCGTGAGCCCCCAAGAGCGTATCGATACCGCTGCGCTACAAATGCAACTCAAGCGCACGCAAAATAACGTGGCTCGATTGCAGAATGCTGATGAACTATTGGACAAATTACAGTCAGAATATGAAGAACTGAAAACACACTTGAACGCCTACTATCACGCTAAGAAGCAACTATTAGACGCAAAAAAGAAACAACTCATGGTGAAAGATTTATCGGGTAAGGTGAAAGAGCTCAAATTAAAACTACTTGAACAGCAAAAACAATGGAAGTTGCTCACCCAAGCTTACGCTTAACCGTGTGAAGGATTTGGTCGATTGAGGTGCGAGTAAGGAAAGCAAACACGAGCACTTCTTTTGACACCCATAGCAGCAATACAAGCATAAAAGCTTACGAAGCATTCAGCTGACTCGAAAGTATATCGAAATGCTTAGCAACATATAAAACGGTCACAACATTCAATACTGAAGTGGCCAAAAATAACTGTGGGATAGAGCTTTGAAGAAGGCTTAGTAGCACCATCGCAAAAATAGCTGAAACCACCATAAACAGCGCATTGATGATATTGTTCGCCGCAATTAATTGGGCACACCTCCCTTTGGGAGCAGTTGCCTGAATAAATGAATACAATGGCACAATAAATAGACCGCCACTGACCCCGATCATAAACAAATCAAACATCAGACGATACTGGGATGGCTGCATAATAAATTCGGCAGCATCCATGAAAGGAGCTTGAGAAGCGGCTATAACTGGGTCTCGCAGCGCAAAATCACAGCCAAACAAACTTAACCCCAAGCCACCCCAAAAAATTAAGGTTAATTTGACCTGCCCTCGAGAGAGCCGCTCACACAACATAGATCCAATGCCGATCCCCAATGAAAAAAGAGCCAATAGCAAAGACACCACGGTTGGCCCAGACTGCAAATGTAACTTGGTGTAATTAGCGAACTGGGTCAGATAGGTTGCCCCCAAAAACCAAAACCAACTAATTGCGAGAATAGCGACCCAAGTCGCGGGCAGGGTTCTCGCTTGTTGTACAGTCCGCAACAATCCATGAAAGGGTGCAAATTTTACTTTGGCAATTGAGCCATGAATCGGCGTTGCCGGAATCTGTCGGCTGGCCATGTAACCAGCCAGCGCCAGCAAAACAATCATCGCTGCTGGCAAGGTTGCCCCGGCTTGCTGCGAAACCAACAACCCCGCCCAAAGCGTGCCCATTAATATGGCAATGAATGTTCCCATTTCTACCCACGCATTACCTTTCACCAGTTCATTGGGAAGTAGAGCTTGCGGTAACAATGAATATTTAACTGGGCCAAAATAGGCAGATTGACATCCAGTAAAAAAAAGTAACAACAGCATAAATAGGTACTGTTGAGAAAGTATTGCTGCGGCAGCAAGACTCATAATAATGAGTTCAAGTAATTTCAGGTGACGAATAAGCCGTGACTTATCAACATTGTCTGCTAATAAACCGGCGTGTGCAGAAAAAAGAAAAAATGGAAGAATAAATAAGCCGGCCGCTAAGTTGACAAACAAATGGCTACTGATCGGTAAAGCGTCAACTTGGCTGAACGCGACCAATAATAAAATCACGTTCTTATACAGATTGTCGTTGAGCGCGCCCAAAAATTGCGTCACAAAATAAGGCAAAAAGCGTTTTTGATTTAGCAATGAGCCATCCATATTTCAATCTGCCGACCAGAACCCAAGATTTACAGGATAAACACTGTTCTTGTTGGCGCTCAAAGAAGATGAAGTGAGCACCACCTTCTTATCATTAAGGCGTTAAGATTCTATCCCACGCGAGGTTTGGTGCCCCAACAACAATAAAATTAGGATTTTCTAAACTTTCTCGCTCATTGTAGGTCAGTGGTTGTAATTGGAGATCCATCAACTGGCCACCCGCCTCTTCGATAATAATCTGAGCTGCGCCCGTATCCCACTCTCCGGTCGGACCGACACGGACATAGCAATCCGCTTTTCCTTCGGCAACTAAACAGCTTTTGAGGGCCGCGCCGCCGAGCACAACCATCTCGGTTTGTAGCGTTGAGTCCAGCATCGTCAAGATTGTTTGTGGGTCTTGGCGTCGACTAACCGCAAGACGGATTGGCTCAGGTTTATCATTGGTCATTGGGCGGCTACAAATACGGGTTTCACCCGATGCATCACGCTTATATGCACCTAAGCCGGCAATTGCGTAATAGCATGTCTCTGACATCGGCGCATAGACAATCCCCATAATCGGTCGATTATGCTCAACCAACGCAACAATAACCGAGAAATCACCACTGCCAGCGATAAATTCGCCGGTTCCATCTAAAGGGTCCACCAACCAATATTTGGACCAACCTTCTCTATCCTTTAAAGGGATGTCGGCGGCTTCTTCGGACAGCACGGGAATGTCAGGCGTTAGTGCCTGAAGTTGCGAAGTAATAATTTGATGAGCAGCTAAATCCGCTGAAGTGACTGGGGTATTATCAGATTTAATTTCGCGCTCAAAGCTACCCTGTTGGTAAATCGAGCGGATTTCCTGTCCCGCAGTGGTCGCAATGGCGATGGCGGCTTCAACTAACTCTTCAGGCTTCATAACTACTCCTACTGCCAATACTCTTCAAAAATCACACGAGGCTTACTTCTTTAACGCGGTTGCAGTAAAAGGTAGGCACTACTTAATGTTTAGATGTTTTTGCGCTAAAAACAAGGCGCTGACACTTCTTGACTCGGAAAAATCATCTTCATCAAGCAGCTCACTCCATGCGCTCAGCGGCCATTTCACCACTTGAATAGGTTCGGGTTCATCTCCCTCAAGCCAGCTATCTCTCAAATCTTCTGCCAAGAAAATTTGCATCTTGCTTGCAAAATACCCAGGAGCCAAACTGACCTCTTTCAATAACGTCAGACGACCCGCGGCGTAACCAATCTCTTCTTGAAGCTCTCGGTTTGCTGCTTGAGCAGGCGTTTCCCCCTCATCAATCAGCCCTTTAGGGAAGCCCACTTCATAATTGTGGGTACCCGCAGCATACTCTTTAGCAAGTAATAGTTGGTCACCTAATACCGGAACTATCATCACAGCACCTCGGTTATTACCAGCCATGCGCTCATACACTCGCTCTTGCTCATTTGAAAACTTCAGATGCACTTGCTCAATTTTAAATAACCGGCTTTGAGCAACTATTTCTGTATGTATGATTTGCGGCTTTTGTGGCCGAGACTTCATAGCTACCTCTAGCTGATTTGATGCTTCACTAAACTATATCTTAACTTGTGAGACAAATAACAGATTATTTCGCTAAACTATGCGGGCTTTTTTCGCTTTACAACGGATAAACTTATGTTTCCATGGCATCAAATTGACACATTACTGCTAGATATGGACGGGACCCTGCTCGATCTGCACTTTGATAACCACTTTTGGCTCCATATCGTGCCACAGCAATTGAGCCAACAAAAATCCATATCTCGCCAAGCTGCTCAACAACTGGTAGAGCAGGCTTATTCGCAGGTAGAGGGCACCTTAGACTGGTACTGCTTAGATTACTGGCAACAACAACTTGGGCTCGATGTTTTAGCTTTGCATCAAACCATTGTTGAACGAATTCAGCTGAGACAGGACAGCATGCCGTTTTTAAAGGCTCTCAAACAGGCGAACAAGCAACGAATTTTAGTCACCAATGCCCATCCTAAAAGTTTATCGCTGAAGCTTGAACACACGGGAATGGCCACAGAGCTTGATCAAGTGCTCTCCAGTCACGAAACTGGCTTTGCAAAAGAACATCCACAGTTTTGGACCCATCTATTCGAGCGTTATCAGCTGCAGCCAGAACGTTGTTTATTTGTTGATGACAATGAGACCATTCTCAAAGCCGCCCAATTAGCAGGTGTAGGATACCAGCTAGGGATATCTAATCCCGATAGTCTAAAACCCCATCAACAATTTGCTGACTTCCCGGCAACCAATGACTACCACTTACTTTTAGATGACCTATTGCAGGCAAGCACTTAACGACAGCGACAAATACATGCCACACAAAAAAGCCTAAGCATTGTGCCTAGGCTTCGTCGACATTGATGACAAGACACTCTCCATCAACCCAAGTTAAAACCTTGGAATAACCCCGTTATAACGTAATGGATAGTAACCTTCTGCATCCGGTTGCCCTAGGAACCCTAGTGCATTTCGTAGATCATCTGGCTGACTATCTGTGGGCTTAATCTTAGCCATCACTTGCAAGCGGTTGCGCTCACCAACAATAATGTCACCAGCAAGATCTATGCTATTTTTAGTCTCATCCGTGGTGAGCTTGATTTGCCCGTTATCGCAACTGAGCCCGAACTCCACGTTGCCAATTGGATATTCTCCAAATTGGTTCGTCACTTGCGTCTGATTCATAAACAATTTACCAGAAAGCGTCTCACACCAAGGTTTTCCCTGACTCCCTTCTGGGATAACCAAACTGATATCACCCTGGGTTTTCGTTCTAAATGGTAAGCGTGTGTTGGCCAATAAAAAGCCGTGGGGAGCATCAAATTGCAACTGCTCAACTTGCGCACCCGCAGGGCTGAGCATCAACTTCGCCTTCCCACTGACGGGCGTAGAACGATTGCCAATCATGACATCAAGCTCGAGAGTTCCCGTAAACAAAGCCATGGGTCGAATACTCCAGCTCACTTGCTCTAGGCGACGCGGACCAACCTTGACCAGTTCACTTTGCCCCTGCCATATTGTTCCCGTAACCTGTGAAACTTGTAGCTGTGACGGCAGAGGCGCCAACGCGAGAACAACTTTGGCTGGCATCAGAACCAGCATAAAGGCCGCATAAATAACGACCGCGACCATAATCTTTTTAATCAAACCCACAAATACGCCTTTTTACTGCGACAACTGAATACGTCTAACTTTCACTAAACCTGGTTGCTCAGTTTCAGATAAATCAATGCTATCTAACGACAGCCCCTTTAACTGTACTAAATCGTTAAGATAGTTCATTAGTGCTTGAAATGGCACTTCATCCATCCAAATCTGGATCTTGTTGTTCTGAGGCTGCATTCGCGTGATAACAAGACCGTATTTCGCCGCAGTTTGGTTTGCTGCAGCACTTAAACTACCGCGATAAGTTTTACTTCCCCCTTGCTTTAAGCTCACAATTTTATTCACGAGCCCTTTCACTTTACTAAGGGTTTGCTGTTGTGCCTCTACTTTTGCAATGCTTTGCTTTTCAGCGTCATTGATAGGTGCCCACACCCCCCAATAAATCACCGCAATCACCACAAAAACACCCGCGACAGAAACAAGTTGTTGCTCTCGAGGTAATAGGCCTTGCCACCAATCACGCAAACTATCCATGCGATTTAGTCCTCAAGGTTAACGTGCCCGTGACTTTCCCGTCACTACTATTCATCGCACCGGCATCGACTTTAAACTGGCCGGAAATCGCTTCTTTAAATTGCTCGATTTGCGCATAAGTTGTCGCGGTCACTTGCATACGCAGCTCTCCACGATTGCCATCAAATCGTAAGCTATTCGGTTTCAATGCCGGTACTTTTGCAAAAGCACCTTTCAACTGTTGTAACATCGCGAAGAACTCATTGCCGCCCCCTTGACCTTGCAACTTTTTAAGCTGGTTGCGTAATTGGCCGGGGATCAAATTGGCATGAACACCGCTGCCCGGCTTGAGCTGGCGGTATACCTCTTGAGTTTGCTGCTGCAGTGCAGAAATTTGCGCCTCAGCTCGATAGATATTGATCCCTTTATCAATCAGCAACAAAACAAATGCCACCACAAAAACCAGAACGGCGTTACGCCATAGGCTTAGAGACTGACCATATTCTTTTTGTGGCTTAAACATCCCGCTAAGCAAATTAATCGGCGCTTGAGCAACACCTTTGGCTAACACCAGCATCGGCATTTCAAGTTGTTGCGGTGTGCTCTTTAACCCTGGAAACTCTAACTCGGTATAGGTAGCCACAGATAAATGGTCACCACTAGCATTCAGTTGTGGCAAGGCTAAATGAAGCCATTGCGGGCTATAACTTTGGCCACTTGCTTGTCCTGTTCGGATCAGAGTCTCCTGACCAAAGCGCATGGCCGCCCAATCACAACCGTGTAGCGGAAGGGCAAGGCTGTCAGGAATAAAGCTACGCGCTGTAATGCCGGCCTCGTTCAACCACTCAAGCCACATCATCATTTGCTCATTTGCCACGGCAGCGACACTGACGCGCTCACCGTCCCGAGGACCAACCACAAAATGCATTTCATCGACATTGTCGATGATGGACTCTTCAAGCATGAATGGCAGCGCTTTGAGTGCTTTTTGCTGACCTTTCTCGGGCAAGTCTATTGTCGTGAGGGTGACGGCTGCTGATGGCACCAAAATATCAACAGGGCGATAAGCAGCACGATCTTGTAACCCCACTAATTCTGATGCGTTTGCAAGCTCACCCGAAGCAATCACTTCTTGCTCTTGCTCCGACCAAACTAACCATTGGCAACTTGCTTCAGGCACTTTGCCTAAGCGGATATATAGCCTTTCGCTCACTGTCATTCTCCAAGGCTTCGGTGCATAACAACACCGACACTATGCTATTGCTGGCCACCGTATTGGCGACTAATAACATCCATATAATTTTTTTGACCACGCTTTAAAACGCTGTCGAGTTTAAAAACTGCGGTGTCGACTTTAGCGCCACCTTGCAAATAAAAATACTCACTAGTAACTTCAAAGCTCGACTTTTGTGCTTCCGGCAAGTTGATCGAACCTAATGCACGATTTGCCCAGAAGTCTGCAATATCACTATAACCATCACCGGGTCTATCTGCGATCATACTCTCTGCTTCAGCCACTGAGATGTTATTGCTGAGCATTGCGCTTAAGAGTGCAGCATGTTCAGCCTCAACGGTATTGACATTCAATACCTGTCTATCTTCTCCTGGAATCGCGCATATATAAGGTGCTAACCTTTGGTAAACGGCTTGGTTATATCCAAGTACGGCCCGCAATTCGCTCTTATGATTCATCAAAGTATTCGCTGCTCGATAGGGGGCTTGGCGAGACTCATACTCCGCATCTTCGGCCCCTAAAGCACCCGCAATTGCGTCTTCATCTAAATAATCCTTCAACGTATGAGTTAGCCGTTCTGCGACAAACTCATCCATGCCTAAAGCAACAAGTAGCGCTTGATATTGCTGGCCTGCCGTTGATAACACCGGCTGACCACTTGTACCTTTTTCCATCGGAGCAGACACTGCATTGATGTTAAAACAGGCTCGCATATCGTAAATTTTTCCCGCAATTTGGCCACCTTCGACCGGAAAAACCACATCTGCCTGCGCCCAGTATTGTTGCCGATGTACTGAGTCACTTGAATCATCAAGATCTTGCTTCAAAACTTGCTTCGCCAACTCTTCAGCAGAAAGAGCATACCAGTAAGCTTGATCATATTGGGCCAAATTGAGTGTACGCCGGATAGACAATTGGTTACGACCCGTAATATTGGTGGCAATCACAGCTATGACCGCCACAAACAACAACACGACAATAAGCGCGACGCCCCGTTGGCGTGTAGGCATCTTCATTACCCACCACGCTCAGTATTCTTACTGCCCGAATTATTACCTGAATTATTACCTGAATTATTACCTGAATTATTACCTGAATTATTGCCCGAATTATTGCCCGAATTATTGCCCGAATTATTGCCCGAATTATTGCCTGAACCATTATTCCCTGAGCCACCATTCGAACCTTGGTTATCTTTTAACAATTGCCCTTTAGACAATAAAAAACGACGCTCTATTTTTCCTAGCCCTTCAACCTCGACTGCCATCGCAATGGCTTCTGGCAGAGTGGTATTCTCAGTTTTTCGTTGCCATTTGCCTTCTCGATAAAAGGAGTATTGCACCGAGATGACATTGTCAATTATGACTGTTTTCAATGGTTCTGCGCCCACTTCGGGCTCTGGATACGGAAAATACCATCGCTCTAAACGCCCTTCTTCGACGACATAGGCAACCGATTGCAGACTGCCTCTGGGCAATATACCATTCGGGTTTAACCAGCCAAGTCGATAAAAAACAATGGCTTCGGTTTCTGAGCCCAGTAAATTCTCACCGGTTTGAAACACACTCGAGCCTCTCCCGCCCTCGAGTAACCGCGGCGTGCGAGCAACCATTTGCCCAAAATCTCGCTCTAGAACGCCAAAACCTTGCTGTAATCCTTTCAGTCGCTTAGAAAACTTCTGCGTGGTTTCATCGCTATAGAACACCGTAGTTAAAACAGCATTCGAGGCCAAACCCAGCAAAGTAAAGATAGCCGTGGCAATCAGCATTTCTAGCAGGGTGAACCCGCGCTGTTTATTCTGTTTTGAGCACATAGCTATTTAACTTGGTGATGATTCGGTTATAGCGATCATCTTTGCTAACACTAATCCGAATCATACGAAAACTATCGTCAGTGGTTTTTACCACCTCTTTGCGCCAATACCAATCTTTACCGGCGAGCTCCACTCGGCCTTCTTTTTTACCAATGGCAGGAAAGCCTTTTTCCAACTTTGCATTGACCATTTCATTGCTCGCGACCCACTGCGCCAAAGTTCGTTCTTCTAAAATGGGCATATTCGCCATTTGCTCACCAAGACTTTTAGTGACGGCAACACCGGCAATTGAAAACACAACCAATGCAACCAACACTTCAAGCAGAGTCATCCCTTTAGCGATGGTCATCCGGTCTCCCTAGACTTAACTGTCCTAGTGCTGAGCCAACAACAAGCGCTTCTACTGATTCTCCTTGCTGATTCTGACTTGAAAAAGCAAGTTCAAATGCGCTCATTTCGCCACTGGGAAACAGGAAGATTTCAGGCTCCTTCACCTCGTTTTCAAGCTCAGTTTCAGCTTCAATAAATGGCTCATCAAACCAAGACTCATCCTCTTCATCTTCTTGTGTCAGAGGTAAACCTTCAATGACCAGTTGCAACGTGACATCTTCTGGCATTTGTCTTTCAGATAGTAGGCGGTCATCTGCAATGGTTTGCCATTTGTCATCATCAAAATAAACAAATTGGTATTGGTCTTCTTTAACCATGATGCCAAGAAACTGGCCACTTAAAATGGTTTCATCCAAAACAAGCTCTGTGGCGGCCATAAATTGCAGTGCCAGCTTATCTAGATCTTGTTGTTTGTTTGAATTCCCCATGGTTAAGGTTACCGCAGCCGCCGCGAGCCCCATCAGTAATGCCACTAACAGGACTTCGAGTAGCGTGAATCCGCAGCTATTTTTGCGTGTCATCTTACTGGTAATTCTGGAGGTTCCAGTTACCGATATCATCTTCATTACCCGGCTGACCGTCAGGGCCAGGGCTAAACACATCTAGCTTACCGTTTTCACCAGGGCTTAATAACAAGTAGTCATTGCGCCACGGATCTTGTGGTAAACGCTTTACATAGCCATCCTCACGATAGTTACGTGGTTCTGGTGAAATAGTCGGCTTCTCAACCAATGCCTGCAGTCCCTGCTCTGTTGTCGGATATACACCGTTTTCCAGTTTATACATGTCCAAAGAAGCTTCTAACGCCACAATATCCGATACCGCCTTTTGCTGATCGGCTTTATCTTTGTTTCCCATTAAGTTTGGCACCACCATGGAAGCAAGAATACCCAAAATCACAATCACCACCATGACTTCAAGTAAGGTGAAACCCTTTTGTCTTTGACTCAACTGCATGTACAACATCCTCCTAGGAATTCTTAAATCGGTTGCCCATTGCTGGCAATCAGCCAGCAACGACTTTATCCACTAATCAAATTATTCAGCGCTAAAATTGGCTGCAAAATTGCCATCACAATAAACAGCACTACCCCCGCCATACTCACCACGAGTACAGGCTCAAATACACCAAGAGCAAGGTTAATATTGGCTTCAAACTCACGGTCCTGATTGTCGGCGGCTCGCTCTAACATCTGTTCCAACTCACCGCTTTTTTCCCCCGATGCAATCATATAGAGCATCATGGGTGGGAAGAGCTTGGTATTGGTCAACGCTGCGCCTAAACTTGTCCCTTCTCGAACCCGAGTGGTTGCCTCTTCGACCGCAGCTTTCACTTTAACGTTCATTAAAACTTCACTGGCAATACGCATCCCATCAACCAGCGGCACTGCACTGGCCGATAAAATACTTAATGTTCGCGCAAATCGCGCTGTATTCAGTCCGCGACTCACCCGGCCGATAACGGGCAATTGCAACAGTAAAGTGTGGTACTTCATTTTGAAGCCATCATTACGCAACAACTGCTGAAAGCCGATAAATATCAACGCAATCACGCCGAGTAAAATAAGACCATAATTTTGGACGAAATCTGACGCAGCAATCAAAAATTGTGTTGTTGCCGGTAACTCTTGCCCCATATGTTCAAACTGCCCGACGACTTTAGGTACAACTGCGGCCAGTAGAACCCCGATCACACCAATCGCCACCGTGGTCAGCATGGTGGGATAAATCATCGCTTGGGTTAACTTTGTTTTTAGCTGTTGGCGACGTTCGGTATAGTCTGCAAGGCGGTTTAATACCACCTCCAAATGACCGGATTTCTCGCCTGAAGCGACCATGGCGCGATACAGCTCGTCAAAGACATGGGGAAACTCAGCCATCGAATCAGCAAGGGTATAACCTTCGACGACGCGGGAGCGCACTGCCATCACCATACTGGCAAGGCGATCTTTTTCGCACTGCTGGCCAACGGCCTTTAATGCTTCTTCAATTGGTAAGCCAGCGGCTACGAGCGTCGCAATTTGGCGAGTGATCAGCGCTAACTCGGCAACTGAGATACCACGCTTAAATGAAAAACCGGCTCTAGCAGCCTTGGACTCTTTCTCGGTCACCGGCTCAATTTCAAGCGGCATCATTTTTTGGTCACGCAGCAGGCCTCGAGCGTGGCGGGCAGTATCCGCCTCAATCACGCCTTTGAGCTGTTTGCCTTGACGATTCAGCGCTTTGTATTCAAATGCCGGCATGTTTATTCCTCACGCGTTACGCGCAAGACTTCTTCGAGCGTTGTGAGCCCAAGAAGGACTTTTTCCATACCATCGTGGCGTATTCCAGGACTGATTTGGCGAACATGTTTTTCAATCGCCAACTCGCCTCGGCCTCCATGAATAAGCTCTTTCACGTGGTCATCAACCACTAGCAGTTCATGGATACCTGTTCGACCGCGATACCCATTGTGACCACATGCTTTACAGCCTTTGGCGCGATAAATAACCCGCTGATCCGACGCTTGCATTCCTAACAGCTCACGCTCTCGCACATCAGGAACATGCTCGATTTTGCAGTCACTACACAAGGTTCGAATGAGTCGCTGGGCTAAAACTCCAAGTAAACTCGATGAAACCAAAAATGGCTCAACGCCCATATCTTGCAGACGCGTTATGGCACCAGATGCCGTATTGGTATGCAAAGTCGAAATAACTAAGTGACCGGTTAACGAAGCCTGCACTGCGATTTGTGCGGTTTCTAGATCTCGAATTTCACCAATCATCACCACATCGGGATCTTGACGCAAAATTGCTCGTAAGCCACGAGCAAAGGTCATGTCCACTTTCGTATTCACTTGGGTTTGACCAATCCCTTCAAGCTCATATTCAATCGGATCTTCAACAGTAAGAATATTGGTATCTTTTGCGTTAATTTCGGTCAGACCCGCATAGAGGGTGGTACTTTTACCAGAGCCTGTCGGACCGGTCACCAAAATAATCCCATGGGGCTTACGGATTAATTCATCAAATTGCTGCTGCACACTCGCTGTCATACCCAGCTGTGCTAAATCTAAGTTGCCGGCATTTTTATCTAACAGGCGTAACACCACACGCTCACCATGACTCGACGGCATCGTCGATACACGCACATCAACAGCACGACCACCAATTCGTAAAGAAATCCGGCCATCTTGCGGCACCCGTTTTTCAGCGATATCGAGCCTTGCCATGACCTTAATGCGCGACACGAGCAGTGAAGAGAGTTTCCGATTTGGTTTTAAAACTTCTTTTAGCACGCCATCAACCCGAAAACGAACAACCAGCTGTTTTTCATAGGTTTCGACATGAATATCCGAAGCTTCTTCCTTAATCGCTTCTGAGAGCAGCGCATTGATTAACTTGATGATCGGAGCATCATCATCCCCCTCAAGCAGATCTTCGGTTTGAGGAAGCTCTTCTGCTAGGGTGAATAAATCCATCTCGTTGCCAATATCTTCCATCAACTGCTGTGCTTCTGAAGAGTTTGCTTGATATACCTGAGTCAATTTGGCCTCAAATACATCCGCTGGGATTTTCTCTAACACAAGCTCTTTGACGGCATAGCGTCGCACTTCCAGCATTGCCTCAAGTGGGGTGCTGTCGGTGTAATAAAGGGTCAATTGATCATGTTCAGTTGCCAAGGCCAAACTATGTCGGTGAGCAAATGCAAACGGCAAACGCTCTTTACTATCTGAGTGAAAGACTTCATCAGCCTCACCTTCTGCAACCATACCAAGGTCACTAGAAACCTTAGCGAGTTCGCTCTCTTCAGCGTGTTGCATCTCACTCATGGGCATTGCTCTGCTTATTGTCTGATAACACCTTGAGCGCAGCTTCTTGCTCCCTCAATGGAGTATCCATCGATTGGCCATCTTGATAGCGTTCTAAAATTTCATTGACTTCCGGAGAGATGAAGCCTTGTTTATCCCACTCTTCAAGAATTGGTACGTCGGTATTTGGCATTAAGTTAATACCGCGATCTTGCTGCTCGAGTTGCAACGCTCGGAAATAATTATATTTGCGCCCAGCAATTCCGTTCATCGTCATGCCATCACGTACAATGGTCGGCTTAATGAATATCATCAAGTTACGTTTGGTCTTTTTGCTTGAAGAGGATTTAAACAGATGCCCAAGGTAAGGGATATCACCCAATAGCGGCACTTTTTGCACACTTTCTTGTACTTCTTCGTTAATTAAACCACCCAAAACAACAATCTGACCGGAATCCGCCATAACGGTTGTCGTTAAGCGACGCGTTGAAAAGCTAATATCAACACCGGTGTTACCATTCACACCAGACACTTCTTGCTCAATCGTAAGCTTAACGGAAGAGCCTTCGTTAATTTGTGGCACCACCTTTAGCTTCACCCCAACCTCTTTACGCTCAACCGTTTGAAATGGGTTGTCATTTCCTGAGCTCGATGTGGAACCGGTAATAATCGGTACTTCATCACCCACAATAAACGACGCTTCTTGGTTATCGAGCGTTGTAATTGAAGGCGTCGCCAACACATTTGAGTTGGTATCGTTCGACACAGCCTGCACTAATGCGTAGAAATCACCGGTTGTGACCCCCCATGCCATGCCGCTCACTTTACCCAATGCTTGCGCGATCAGAGTGTAATCCCCATCAGATGTTGGGTTGGTTACTTCAACGATACTACCGTTGCTATCGGTCGTTTTGACCGTCGTGCCTTCTTCCTCACGTGCCGCCCACACACCGGCACCGACTTCACCAATTGTTGGCCCTAAATTATTAAACTGCGACAATCCACCTGCACCGGTTGCCCATTGCACACCAAAGCCAACATTATCACCCTCTGCAACCTCGACGATTATCGCCTCGACTAACACTTGCGCGCGACGAATATCCAGCTGATTAATGACACTCTCAAGGGTACGCATTTGATCTGGTTCAGCAGATATCACCAAAGCATTGGTGTCGGTATGCGCCATAATATTGATTTCATTGCGTCGTTGCTTGCTAGCGCCTTTGGCTGCAGCAGCACCATCTCCGCCTTCAAGTTTTTGGGCGAAACCTGTGAGCACTTCAACTAAGTCTTCTGCTTTGGCATAACGTAAATAACGAACTTTGGTATTGCCAGTGTTAGCTTGCTCGGCGTCTAACCGTTTAATGAGATTAACTACACGTTGACGACTTTTTTCATCACCACTAACAACAACGGCGTTCATGCGCTCATCAGCCACCACTTTTGGCGCTTTGCCTGCGAACTGCGCTTGATTCGCCGATGCGCGATAAAGTGCGTCCACAATACGAACCATTTCAGAAGCAGATGCAAATTCAAGTGACACCACTTGCACGGCTGTGTCGCCCTGCTTGTCGACGCGACGCACGATTTCCACAAGTTTGTTGGCTACCGATGCGCGACCGGTAATCATCAGTACGTTTGCTTGGTCGTAGTTAACAACGTTCCCGCCACCGGCGTTATCATTGAGCTGACGCAATAAAGGAGCAAGTTGTTTGGCCTCAGTGTTGTATAGCGCAACGACGCGAGTAACCATTTCGTCACCAATTCCTGGCGACTTATCGTCGGCAACGCGAATTGAAGCAGTTTTGGCATCTTTATCTTTGATGACCTTGATAATGTTGTTGTCCATTTCGACAACCGCATAACCATAAACTTGCAACACGTTCTGGAAAAATTGATAGTACTGTTCATCATTCAACAGGTCATAGCTGCGGACATTAATTTTGCCGCGCACCGTAGGGTCAACGATGATCGTACGATTCAGGTTTTTACCAACAATATTGATAAACTCCTGAATATCTGTGCCTTTAAAATTTGCCGCATATTGTTCAGACCAAGCATGCAAAGGGGCAAATATGGCTGCGCCCGCCACGAGCCCAGCAAGTAACTTGCGTCGAATCTTTGTGTTATTCATTGTAAATCTTCCCCAATGCCAAACTTATTGCGGCAAACTAAACATAATTTCTATTAACTGTTCATCGCGCTCTACCATCAACGAAATTTCAGTTAATTCGGGTATTTGCGCCATGACTTCTAGCGCCTGCCCCATATCCGTTAAATCGTATCCATTAATCGACTTCGCCAAATCATTTCTTAAAAAGCCCGCCTGCTGAAAAAGCTTGGCGTCTTTGCCGGGGTTTAAGCGATAACCTAAAATCTGCCCCTTTCGTTTGACTGGTGAAATCGCAATAAAGTCCGTGATTTTTGTCGGGTCTGCAATCAGCTCTTCTCGAGAAGCACTCAGCTGCTCGGCTACGCGACTATTTTTGCGTTGATCAACCCGGCTCACTTTAGGCCGAGACTTTGCTTGCTGTAACTGCTGATTCGCATTGCTTTTGCTGGTGTATTTGAGGCCATCAAGCATGAGTGTTTCATAACGACCAGAATTGGTGATGATGATACGGTCCGCATAAACTTCTTTTAGCGATGCCGAAGTCCCTTTGATTTTATCGCCTAAGCTATAGGTTTCTTGACTGCCACGAGACTCAATGACTGCCAAACCATTCTGCTCGGCAGTTGAGGCAACGACGCCGGTCAGCTGAATTGACAGTGATGTTTTTGGCGCATCTGTAATTTCCACCTCTACCGGCTTAGGCTTTGGTTTATTTGCATTGCTGTCGAGGCGGCCAAAAAGTGCAAGTTGGTTCAACTCTGAAACATTTACCTGCGCGCCTTTTTGGGCAGCACTACGTGTTGGCTCCCACGCGACGGTGGACTCCGAAATGGGTATAAGCTTCCAGGTAATTCCCGCAGCAATATAAAGCACGGCGACTAACCCAACCCCAAAAGTGACCATGCTGAGCGGTTTATGTGGTAACCCTGCCAACCTAGCCAAGAACTTATCTAATAAATCCATATAATTTAGGACCCTCTTTACAGGCCTCTGTTCTGATTATTTTACTTAAAATTCCCTTTGCCCATGCTAACTCACACAGAGTAGCGCAACAAGCCCATTCATCGGCCAATATTGGCGGAAAATGGCCGATTATGCTATATTAGCCGTCCTGCTTTCGTTGTGAAGTTCGCCACCTTTTACAAAACTAGATTTGCCGCGAGTCACATTTTTGATTGCACTTGTTCAAATTAGCAACAAAGTGCCTACGGAATTCCCATGAATACTGACAAACAAAGTACAATTTGTGTCCGTTTGGACAAATGGCTTTGGGCCGCACGTTTCTATAAAACCCGTGCTATCGCCAAAGACATGATCAATGGCGGCAAGGTTCACTACAACGGTCAACGCAGTAAATGCAGCAAAATCGTTGAAATTGGAGCCAGCATAAAGTTACGCCAAGGCTTTGATGACAAAGAGGTCGTCATCAAATCACTATCCGAGCAAAGACAAAAAGCTGCAATCGCACAGTTGCTTTATGAAGAAACGCCCCAAAGTATTGCAAAACGAGAAACTTATGCCGAAGCAAGACGACTAAATATTGCCAACAATCCGGCACCCGATCAGAAGCCAGACAAAAAACAGCGCCGACAGCTAATACGAATTAAAGAATTTTAAATATTGAGAGTTATAAATGAGTAAAGATAAATTACACCGCTACCTATTTGATGAAGCTGACGTGCGCGGTGAACTTGTACAACTAGACAACAGCTATCAAGAAGTCATTCAAAACCATGACTATCCAAAGGTCTTGCAAGATATATTAGGCCAATTGATGGCAGCCACGTCATTGCTCACCGCGACCCTGAAGTTTAGTGGTGACATCAGTATTCAGTTGCAAGGCGATGGTGCCGTTTCTCTCGCGGTCATTAACGGCAATAATTTGCAGCAGTTACGAGGTGTTGCTCGCTGGAATGGCGAGTTAGCCGATGACGCAGATTTACAAGCCCTGTTTGGCAAAGGATATATGGTGATAACCCTGACTCCTGACAACGGCGAACGTTATCAAGGGGTGGTAGCATTAGATAAAGCCAACCTTGCACAGTGCTTAGAAGAATATTTTATGCAATCAGAGCAATTGCCGACCGGCATTTGGTTATTTGCTGACGGCCAACAAGCTGCCGGGATGTTATTACAGATCTTGCCAAGCGAATCAGAGCATCAGCAGGACTTTGAGCATCTGGCCCAGCTCACAGGAACCATCAAGCAGCAAGAACTATTTGAGCTTGAAGCCGAAGACGTATTGCACCGCTTATATCATCAAGAAACGGTGCGTCTGTATGAGCCTGTTGATGTAAGTTTTAAATGTACTTGCTCACGTGAGCGTAGTGCGGGTGCTATTCGCTCGGTTGCAAAAGAAGAAGTCGAAAGCATACTTGCGGAAAAAGGCAGCATAGAAATGGGCTGTGAGTACTGCAATAGCCAATATAAATTCGACTCTATAGACGTTGCAGCTATTTTCGCCGATGCTCCAAAAACAACGACTTCTCAGTCGTAAACGTTTAAAAAACAGCAGACTAAAAAAAGACACCACGTGGTGTCTTTTTTTTGTAAAAATATTTTGAGATCTAGCTCACACTTCCGCAACTGGTTAAGTTACAATCACAGCGTCAATAAAGCCCTAGCGTTATCATGGCGAAGATCTCCGCAGTATCAATCTAAGAACTGAACTGCCTTGATCACAAATATAAAAATTAAATGATCAGGATCTTAACGTTCAAGGACTTAGAACTTATTTGGCGTGAAGACCAAACCAATAACTTAACCTCGTATAGAATGGAGATATTACCTATGGCGGAAGGAGTAAACCGCGTCCATCATAATCCAACCACAGCACAACTTGTTGAATTATCACTGCTACGCGGCGAAAGTGAGCTGACAGCGAATGGTGCTTTGGTCGCAAAAACAGGTGCACGCACAGGACGTTCTCCAGGCGATCGCTTTATCGTAAAAGAAGCGAGCAGCGAAAACGATATCGAATGGGGCCCAGTAAACCGCGCATTTTCAGCCGGTGACTTTGATGCCCTATGGAAACGTGTTCAAACCTATTTAGAAAACAAAGAGACCTTTGTTTCACAACTCGAAGTTGGCGCTGACGCTGACCACTATCAGCCAATCAATGTCACCACTGAATTTGCTTGGCACCAATTATTTGCTCGCAATTTATTTATCGTTCCAGAAACCTTCAACCAAGCGAATAAACCCGTTTGGCAAATTGTGAACGCACCCGGTTTTGTATGTGACCCAGAGCGCGACGGGACCAGTTCAGATGCTGCCGTAATTCTTAACTTTGCCGAGCGCAAAATCTTACTTGCCGGTTTGAAATATGCGGGTGAGATGAAGAAATCGATGTTCTCGGTACAGAACTTCTTACTCCCTGCACAGGGCGTTTTGCCGATGCACTGCTCGGCAAACGTCGGTGAACAAGGCGATACCACTCTATTCTTCGGACTCTCTGGTACCGGCAAAACCACTCTCTCTGCTGATCCAAAGCGCTTTTTGATTGGTGATGATGAGCACGGCTGGGCACCTGGTGGCGTATTCAATATCGAGGGCGGATGTTACGCCAAGTGTATCGATTTAAGCCAAAAAAACGAGCCTGTGATTTGGGACGCGATTCGCTTTGGTACCGTGCTTGAGAACGTGACCATGGATGAGCATCGTGTGCCTGACTACAGTAACACCGACCTTACCGAAAACAGCCGTGCAGCTTATCCGCTTGAGCACATCGCTAGACGAATCGAGGCTAACTGTGGCGCAGAACCCCATGCAGTGGTGTTCCTAACCTGTGACGTCTCAGGTGTGCTACCACCAGTATCGAAGCTGACAAAAGAGCAAGCAGCGTATCACTTCTTGTCTGGCTACACGGCAAAAGTAGGATCCACTGAAGTGGGTTCAACAGAAGCAATTCAATCAACGTTCTCGACCTGCTTTGGCGCACCATTCTTCCCGCGTCCAGCAGGCGTGTACGCGGAGCTACTCATGGAGCGTATCGAGTCATTTGGCAGCCAAGTCTATCTCGTCAATACGGGTTGGACTGGCGGCCCTTACGGGATTGGTAAGCGCTTTGATATTCCAACGACACGTGCGATTGTAGACGCAATTGTGGACGGCTCACTCAAAGATGCTGAAACTCAACATTTAGAGCAACTAAACCTCCATGTGCCAGTAAACATTCCTGGTGTGGATGCAAGTTTACTTAACCCAATCAACACCTGGGAAGATAAAGCTGCTTACGACAAATACGCGAAGCAACTTGCTCAAGCCTTTAGCGATAACTTTGCGAAGTATGATGTTTCAGATGCTATCAAATCTGCAGGTCCTAAAGTGTAACGGTCAACAACCAAGTTGAACCGATTAAAATGCCAGTTGCCTTGATTGTAACTGGCATTTTTTGTTTCGACTCATGTCTAAGCGGTTCTGCAACTTGCTTTCGGCATCCAATTCATCAAAGATACTTCGCAATCTTTTGGACCAATACTTGCCGTCAACGAAGGCAATGGTTAAAGAGTCAAATCAAAACGCCTAACCCTATTACCACCCTCTAGATGGAGTCGTTATGCCCGTTCTTCGCTCAATGCTCTTTTCCCGTTCGGCACTTGGTGCCACCCTAGTCACTATTGGACTAACCTTACCTGTTTTGACCGCGACCGCCACTCCACATAGCAATGAAGTAACACAGGCTCACGGCAACAGCTATGTCAATGATACGATTTTGCCACCTCTAGAGCCTTGGCAGGGAAACAGCGAACAACTGATGGTCGATGCCAATGACCCATGGGCAACACCATTTGAACAAAGCCAAGGTTTCGCGAGTCCAAACTATGACGACACGATTGCATGGCTAGACAAACTCATTGCCACCAGCCCAATGTTAAGCAAAGTCAGTTTAGGTCTGAGTCCACAAGGACGAGATATTTGGATGATCATCGCCTCACAAGAGGGGGCAAACAGCCCTGAGACGTTGAGCCAAAACAACAAACCCACTATTTTAGTGCAAGCGGGTATTCATTCTGGCGAAATCGATGGCAAAGATGCTGGCATGATGCTGCTTCGCGATATTGTTTTTGCGAATAAACAGCACTTGCTTGCGGATGCCAATTTACTCTTCGTTCCAATCTTCAGTGTGGATGGGCACGAGCGCAGCGGTCAATACAATCGCGTCAACCAACGTGGTCCAGAAAATATGGGCTGGCGCACGACAGCGACAAACTTAAATCTAAATCGCGATTATGCAAAAGCGGATAGCCCAGAAATGCAGCATATGATCCGCGCAATCAATCGATGGAACCCAAGTCTGTATATTGACGTCCATGTCACCGATGGCATTGATTATCAATATGATCTCACCTTAGGCTACAACTTAAAGCAAGGTCTAAGCCCAGCTAGTTATGCTTGGCTAGAGCATGCATACAAGCCCGCGATATATAGTGCGCTCACAGCAGCAGGGCACATTCCTGGAGAGCTTGTCTTTGCTAAAGACAATACCGATATCAACCAAGGCTTTTCTCTGTGGAATCCGAGTCCTCGATTTTCAAACGGCTATGGTGATGCACGCCATTTACCCACTATTTTAATTGAGAACCATAGCTTAAAACCGTTTCGTCAACGGGTATTAGCGACGTATGTCATGCTAGAAAGTACGCTGGAATTAATGGGTACTCAAGCCACGACGCTCAAGTCAGCAATCACCCAAGATAGCTACCGGTACCCGAAAACCATTACGGTAAAGTGGGGCGAAGAGCAGCAGTCTTTAGGCCGCGACTTCAAAGGCATTGATTATTCGCTCGAACACAGCCCAATTAGTGGAAACAAAATTATTCGTTGGAATGGCAAACCCAAGAGCTATATCAACCTGCCGGTTCACAGCAATACCAAACCTTTAAAGCAAGTTTCTCGGCCAGAAGCATATTATATTCCTGCTCAGTGGCAGCAGGTAATTGAACGGCTCGATATACACGGGATCCGTATGCAAGTGCTGCAACAATCAACAAAGGTAAGCCTCAGCCAATATCGTATCGATGATTTTGAATTTCAAAGCAAAGATTATGAAGGCCGGCAACGCGTGAGCGTCAACACAAACCTTCACACCATGACCACGACGCTGCCTGCCGGCACCGTGAAGATCAATACCAAGCAGCCACTGGGAGATTTGGCGATAATGCTGTTGGAGCCGGAATCTAGGGATTCATTACTGCAATGGGGATTTTTCAATCCCATCTTTACGCGTACTGAATATATCGAGAATTATGCTGTAGAGCCAATGGCAGCCAAAATGCTAGCCGATGATCCTGCGCTTGCTAAAGAATTTCAACAGGCATTAGCAAATGCGTCTTTTGCCCAAGACCCAAAGGCACGCTTACGTTGGTTTTATCAACGTAGCCCTTACTATGACCAAGCCTATCTTGCCTACCCAGTTTTACGTAGTCATTAAACCGATATGAACAGCAGAAAAAGCGGCTCGTACCTCAAAGCTTTTTCTGCTGTTCATGGCCTTCACCGGTCAAGCACGTTAACGCGTAGCTAATTACTCAGGCTTTTTAGCCCGCAAAGCATAAGTCAATGGAATGGCTTGTTCTTGATGGAGCCAGGCATACCTGCCTTCAGCCACTTCAACGAGCCCTTCAAAGCAATTATATGGGCTATAGTCATATTCTTGTACGCTTTGAATATTTAAGCCTGCCTGTATTAACGCATTGATGACTTCAGAAATGGGGTGGGACCAAGTCGCTGTTGTATGTTTTTCATCATTGGCATTTTCGGTGTAGGTCACTTCTGTTTCAATGTCTGGTTCTGCGTGTGAAAAGTAGCGATAACCTTCAAACACCGCTTGAAGTGGATGAAACTCTACCATGTAGAACTCTCCCCCAGGTTTCAAGCTCGCGGCAATGACTTCAGCCCATTGTCGCAAATCAGGTAACCAACACAACGCACCATAAGATGTATACACTAGATCAAATTGTGTTTGTATGTACTGACGACATTGATACACATCACTTGCAACAAATGTGGCATCTAGTTTCGCCTTCTGCGCCAGTTCTTGTGCATAGCCTATGGCGGCAGGAGATAAATCAACACCTGTGACTTTGGCTCCGAGCCTCGCCCAAGACAAGGTATCTAATCCAAAATGGCACTGGAGGTGCAATAAGCTTTTTCCTGCAACGGCCAGCTCACGACACTCTATCTCTTGCAGTGAACTCGCCCCCTGTAAAAAGCCATCAACATCATAAAAACGAGAAGCCTTATGGATCTCAGTCCGCTTATCCCACGCTTGCTGATTCACTTGCAAATAATCCATACCATCTCCCTTCATCACAATGAATTTAGCCTAATGACGAATTACACGAATTTCTAGCTAAAAACTTAACTTAATTTGTAAAAATTACACAGGCACGTGAATCCAACAACCAGAACAACACAAAAAATCAATATAAAACAATAAGTTAAATTTTGGCATAAAATTCGCTATTCAGGAAGAATTAATCTGATACATGTTGTGATAGACACTAGACTTCGCCCTAAAAGGAATATAAGAATGAAACTTAAACTCGCTGCAGTTGCACTAACAAGCCTATTCATGGGCGGTTGTATTATTAATGTAAATGCAACAGATTCAGGCCCTCTTGAACATGAACAAAGAACCTTAACGCTCACTGCGGCTGAAGCGTCACAACTCATTGCAACAACAGAAGCTGGCAGCTTACAAATAGAAGGGCGTGATCATATTGATCAAGTCATCGTCACTGCAGATATTCACTATTATGACTTAGATGATGTTCAACTTACCCTCAAACAATCTGCCGATACAATAAAGCTAAATGCTGGTTTCGACTCAAGCTTTTCGATGGGGAATTCGCCCTACATCAATCTCACCGTACAAGTGCCGAGCCACTTAAAGCTCAATATTGATGACGGCTCAGGCTCTATTCAAGTCGTGGGCATGAATAGCGACATCACCATTGAAGATGGTTCAGGCTCTATTGAAGTTCAAGGTGGCAAAACAATCGCCATTGATGATGGCTCTGGCTCCATTCGCGTTCGCCAGGTATCTGGTGATGTCAACATTCAAGACGGCTCAGGCAGCCTAAGCGTTCACAATGCTCAAGGCCTTGTCACCATAGACGATGGTTCTGGGTCAATCGATGTTGAGCATGCTGGTGGGCTGCACATCATCGAATCTGGCTCTGGCAGCTTGAGTTTTGATCATATCTCTGGAGCCGTTAGCATCGATTAAGCACCGCGCAATCCACCAGCAAAAGGCTTCGAGCTTGTAGGGTTCTGAATCAACCTCAACTCATCTCTTCCCGACGCAGAGCTTTTCGAACCTTGCATAGAAAATGCTGGCTCGTTAAGCTTCTGCCCTTTTATCTTCAACGGTTTAATCACGCGATACATCTTAGCTTTTGTCCCAAATTTGTTGATGGGAAGCCACTGCAACATCGTTTTCACGGGATCACTTCCTTACACTTTAACAGCACCCTCAGTGGTACTAAGTCGTTTTTTGATTGTGATTTTGATGAAGATTGATCAAAGCAAGCTTACTTGAGCGAGATAATTTTTTAATCGCAATTTCCCGTTTTAAAGCTGCACTGCGATCTTCGGCAACCTCTTGGTACATCAATTTCAAGGGGCCTTTGCCTTTTAAAAACTTGGCGGCTTTCACTCCACCGCTTTCATGCTCTTTAAAGCGGCGTTCAACATCTGTGGTAACGCCTGTGTATAAATGTCCATGACAACAGCGGATGATGTACACGTACCAAGCCGAAGTCTTCATTGACCTATACCCCACATGGGTTTAAACCCAGTAAATCGATAAAGAATGCATACTCTCGTGCCGTATCCTGATATTGCTGGTAGCGACCACTTTTACCGCCATGGCCAGCATCCATATCAATGTGGAAAAGTAACTGATGATTATCAGTCTTGTATTCACGCAACTTGGCAACCCATTTTGCTGGCTCAAAGTACTGAACCTGAGAGTCATGGAACCCTGTTGTTACCAGAAGATGAGGATAGTCCTGCGCTTTCACTTGATCGTAAGGTGAATAACTCAGCATATAGTCAAAATATTGTTTGTCATTCGGATTCCCCCACTCATCATACTCATTGGTTGTTAACGGAATCGACTCATCAAGCATAGTGGTGACAATATCAACGAACGGTACGTGCGCGGCAACCGCATGATAAAGATCCGGCGCCTGATTAATCACGGCCCCCATCAGTAAACCTCCGGCACTGCCACCAGCCGCAACAACCTTATCTTGATGACCATATCCGAGCGCGACTAAGCCCTTAGTAACATCAACAAAGTCATTAAAAGTGTGCTGTTTGTTTAGCAATCGCCCAGCGTCATACCAATCTCGGCCGAGCATTTCACCACCCCGCACATGTGCAATTGCGTATATAAAGCCGCGGTCGAGCAGACTTAGAACAGATGAAGAAAAGTCCGGTTCAATGGTATAACCATAGGCACCGTACCCATATACATATAAAGGGTTGAGGCTCATTTGGTTGCTGTAATCTCGCCGATAAACAAGCGATACAGGCACTTGAACCCCATCTCGTGCAGTAATAAGCAACCGTTCAGATTGATAGCGTTCATGATTAAAGTCACCAACAACAACTTGCTGTTTTAACAAGACTCTGTGATTGGCGTGATTTAAATCATACTCATAAATGGTTTCTGGGGTAGTCATACTCGAATAATAGATGCGTAAGCGTTGGCTCGTTTGCTGAGCATTAACATCAATACCAACCACATAAGCCGCATCATCGAATTCAAGTGAGTACGAGGCTTGTCCATTAAGAGGATGCACATCAATTGAAGGGTGGCCATTATGGCGGTTTTGAATGATCAAGTGGTGCTGCAATAACAGCACATCTTCAATACGAGTCGTCGGCTCATGGGCTATCACCTCTTGCCAATTCTGTTTATCGGCAGATAAAGCGAGCGGGACTTGCATCAATCTGAAGTTATTCGCCTGCCAATTAGTTAATATATAGAGCTGTTCTCCAAGCTTATAGACGGAGTACTCATGACCAACTTCTCTTGCTAAGACTGAAATAAATTGAGTTAACGGCTGATTCGCATCCAGTAAGCTCACCTCACTGGTCACGGTACTTTCTTGTGTTAATACAAGGTGACTGCCGTCTAAGGTTTTACCAAGGGACAAATAAAAGCTCTCATCGAGCTCTTGATAAACCAAAACATCCGCTGACTGCGGTGAGCCTAAGCGGTGACGGTAGACACGATTTCCTAACAAAGTTTGCTCATCTTTGGCTATATAGAAAAGATGCAAATTATCGTTGGCCCATACTGGGGCACTATCTAAGCCTTCAAGCCGATCGCTCAGCAATGTATTGCTTTGCAGATCTTTAACATGTGCACGGTAGATGCGACGCCCGATGGTATCTTCAGCAAAAACCAACAGGGTTTCATCAGGACTAACAGCGGCACCCGCCAAGCTATAGAACTCCTGATCCGCAGCCCGCAAGTTTGTATCAAGCATACACTGCGATGGGCCATCATATGTTGCGGATCGAACCAATAATGGATATTCAGCATCCGCAATATATTTCGAACCATACCAATGCTGCTGCCACTGATAGGGGACACTCGATTCGTCTTTTTGTAATCTTGAGGTTAACTCATCGAAGAGCACCTGCTGAAGGTTGCTGCGCGGTGCGAACTCTGACTCAGTATAGGCATTCTCCGCCTGCAAGTGAGCAATCACTTCCGGATTTTGTCTTTCATCATCACGCATCCAATAATAATCATCCGTGCGTGAAACACCATGCAGCAACATATGGTGAGGTGTTTTACGGGCGACTGGGGGCTGAATATTTTTTTGACTCATGTGGGTTCCAATGAAGAAAAAGCAAGCTCGCATATTTCATTATAAGCAGTAACGATAAACCATTGCTCGCGGTTTTATCTCGCTGACCTTAAGAGAAATCCCGCTGCCAGCACCGATAAACTAAACGCTGAGTCTATGTGAGGCATTTCTCAGGGTAAAGCAAAAACCTTTAACAACAAATCATTCGACAGCGAGCCAATTGAAACAGGTAACAATGCCCCAATCCAATACCTCTACATCCAACCATTACACAAAAAATCAATTCCAAGATGTATACGTGATCGCACCGTGAAACAAAGGTCATTGCTAATGCTTGTAAAATTTCGCACCATACCCGCGCTAAGTTAAAACAATATACTTAGCAAATTCTCAGGGCGGGGTGTAATTCCCCACCGGCGGTAATCAATTTCCATTGAAAGCCCGCGAGCGCTTGGCACAAAACGCCAAGGACAGCAGATCTGGTGACGGCATTTCTTGCCTATTCCAGAGCCGACGGTAATTCACAATCAGCTTAATATTGGCTCATTGTTGATAAGTCCGGATGGAAGAGAATGTAAGATCGCAATATTGCAGTGACAATAAAGCAAGGGCTGGATAGCTCTGATGCCGATTTGATGCTGCCGCACTCTTATACCGATAGCAACCAAAGATTGGGATGCTATTGCTTTCCTGCACGCCCTGATTCTGGACAACATCCCTTTAAATATAGGAAGAACCATGAATCAGTCTTTACTTGCCCCATTTGGCGACCCCATCCAACGTGTTGAAACAGCACTCAATGCTTTGCGCATGGGCCAGGGTGTACTTGTTGTTGATGATGAAGATCGAGAAAATGAAGGCGATCTTATTTTTGCAGCAGAAACCCTTACCAATGAACAAATGGCGATGCTTATTCGAGAATGCAGTGGCATCGTTTGTTTGTGCTTACCCGATGATAAAATTAAATCTTTGCAACTACCTCCGATGGTCGAAGACAACTCAAGCCAATATGGTACCGCCTTTACCGTTAGCATTGAGGCGAAGGAAGGGGTAACTACCGGTGTTTCTGCAGCCGATCGAGTCACGACCATTAAAGCAGCGATAGCCAAGGACGCACAGCCAAGTGATTTAGCTCGGCCAGGCCATGTTTATCCTTTGCGAGCACAGCCTGGTGGTGTTTTGACACGCAGAGGCCATACAGAAGGCACGATCGATTTAATGGTGCTCGCTGGACTAACGCCAGCAGGAGTGCTTTGCGAAGTCACAAATCCTGATGGCACGATGGCTCGGCTTGATGAAATCATTAAATTTGGAAACAAATACCAAATGCCGGTACTCACCATCGAAGATATTGTTTGCTATCGAAACGCTTCACTCAGTGCAGTTAGTTAACCGATTAGTTATACCTCTCTTGGATCATAAAGCTCCCATTCTTGGGAGCTTCTTCTAACGCCTCAATACTTACAACGAGACGACTGTCGTCACATATAAACACATCCACATATGCACATTAATACATATATAACAACAACCTACGGCAACATTCATCTTAAAAGCATCAATACCAACTTTTTCAAGAAAACCAAACCATTCACGAGAACGTGAACTCAATAGCGTTTTTGTTCGCTACTGTCGAATTACCCCAATGGATATGCAACTATCAATCATTCGCAAAGACAACTTTTACAGGCTCAGGGGGGATCATTCAGCATGCAGTCTATTTTTCACCACCTGAGTCTCAGGTCAAAATTAGCACTGCTCGCATTCGCACCAATCTGCATGGTCTTATTCTTTGCAGCACTCCATCTAAAACAGCTCAGCGATGTTTATCAAGCAACAACAGAAAACAACCGCATCGTTCAAATTACCCAAAAGCTGGCTAACTTAGTTTTTGAACTACAAAAAGAACGTGGACTTAGTGCGGGCTACTACCATAGCCGTCACACCAAGAGTTTAGAAAAGCTACAACAGCAAAGAGCCGCGACCAACCATCACCTGAGTGCGTTGCAAAAAAATGAAAACCTAGCCCTACTCAATACCATTCAAACCATCGCACCACACAAAGAAGAAGGCGTAACAAAAGCGAGTTCACCAAACCTCGCCGATTATCACAATTATATTGAGGGGCTTCGTTTAGGCGTTGACGACCAATCTGTCGATAGTTTTTTTAATGTCTACTCTAATCTGAATCAACAGCTGATTAATTTGATCAGTCAGTTGCAACTGAAAACCCACGATGTTGAACAACAACGTGCATTTGTCGACTTAGTGAATATTCTCCGGGTCCAAGAACTTGCAGGAATTGAACGCGGCAGACTAAACCAAATATTATCTCGCATTGAATTTGACATGCATGAGTACCATCAAATTCAAATCAGTATTGTGCAGCAGGAAAGTGCAATACAGACCGCGCTGAACACACCGATCGCACAGAACCGCCAGTTTATTCAAGATGTCACGGATAGCACTGCTAACCAGCAAATAGAAAAGATACGTGCTCGCTTGAATACGGATATGGATGTCATGGCTATCGCCCATGATATTAGCTCTGTGATTAGCTATAGCGGGTTTATCGAGTTGGATCCAATAACCGCTAGAAATCTTCACCCTCAACGCCAAACAGAATTCAATAACCTCAAAGAAAGCGTCTACAACAAAATCATACAGCTGAGTCGCCTGCCCAATATTACGGACACCCAACGCACCACCGCCCTCGCGTTACAACAAGCGGCCACAACCTATTTTGGCAGCTCAGCTTCGAGCGCTATTTACGAGCGGAGCAAAGCCAAGCAAGCCATGAAGCAAGCGCTCAATGATCTGCAACATCCTCCTTCTCCAATTACAAGTGAATTATGGTGGGATCTCGCGAGCCAACGTATCGCGTCATTGCATAAGTTAGTCATATCAATTACCAATCAAATTACCCAAGAAAGTAAGAAGTCCCACGACAATGCAGGGTTTACCTTGCTCCTTTATCTCATCACTTTGATGGTCGCAATTATTCTTTACATCAAAGTGAACCATAACTTGAGCTCGAGCCTAATGGACAAGATTGCAGCCATCGCAAAGCAAATGAAGCATATGGCTGAAAACCCGAAAGTCGAGCTTGAGGTGAATGCAGAAGGAATCGATGAAGTCGCGCAAATGGCCAACTCACTCAATGCCATGTTACGAGAGCGAAAAAAAGCAACGGCTGAACTCAGCTTGGCTGGTGCGGTATTCGAACACTCTTCTGAAGCAATTATCGTCACCAACGCTCACAACAAAATCGAACTCATCAACCCCGCATTTACACAAGTGACGGGCTACCATATTGACGATATTCGCGGACATGATCCGTCGATAATGAGCTCAGGCCGCCATCAACAAGACTTTTATGAAAAGATGTGGAATTCGCTACTGACCAATGACCGCTGGGACGGTGAGATTTGGAACAGAAGAAAAAATGGTGACACTTACCCAGAATACCTAGCGATTACCGTTGTTCGAAACGACAAAAACGAAATTGTGCAGCATATTGGTTTATTTATCGATATTAGTAATCGCAAGCAGTATGAGCGGGATATTTGGTATCAACGTAATTTTGATACCTTGACAACATTGCCCAATCGAACCCTATGTTTAGAACGTTTAACTCACGAAATTAACCAAGCCAAAGAACAAGATGCAGAGTTTGCCGTACTCATGCTTGACTTGGACCACTTTAAATACATCAATGATATTCAAGGTCACCCAACCGGTGACGCATTACTATCATTAGTATCCAGCCGACTATTAATCGAAATGCCCAACCAAGGTTTTGTGGCTCGAATTGGTGGCGATGAATTCTTAATTGTACTCCCGCAATTTATTAATGAATTTGAAGTGGAGCAGCTGTGTATCAGTATTCTCCGCGGGTTAGAAAAACCTTTCAACGTCAACGACCAAGATGACAAAGATGTCGAGATTACCGGTAGCATTGGCGTCGGATTCTATCCAGCCGATGGGGATGATATTGATTCACTGCTAAAAAATACCGAAACCGCGATGTATCAAGCCAAGCAAGAAGGTCGAAACAGGTTTAAGTGCTTTACTCCAGCAATGGATACCGTCATGCGTGAACGTATCGAATTAGAAGAACGTCTTCGCAAAGCGGTCGTAAGAAATGAGTTTTTCTTACATTATCAACCCATTGTAGACATGAGTAATAGCAAGGTCACCGGGGTTGAGGCGTTAATCCGCTGGCAAGATCCAACACACGGCTTAATGGCTCCGGATCGATTTATTCAAGTCGCTGAGGAAATCGGCCTCATCATTCCTATTGGTAACTGGGTCATAGAACAGGCATTGAAAGATCTCGCCGAGTGGCGGAATGCGGGAATAGATATCAAGATGTCCATCAATATGTCGGGTAGACAGTGCCAACAAAAACAGGGGCGCAAATTTGTTGAGCATCTTTCGAATCAGCTCGGTTATTACCAAATTCCTGCACAATCGGTGAATATTGAAATTACCGAAAGCATGCTGATGCAAGACACTGATGAATGTATGAATACACTCAACTGTATTCGCGGCATGGGCTGCGAGGTCTATATTGATGACTTTGGCACAGGTTACTCGTCGCTAAGCTATCTGAAGAACTTCCCAATTTCAGCCATTAAGATTGATCGAAGCTTTGTGGATAGCGCCCTAAAAAGCCAGTCTGACGCCAACCTCATTAAAGCAATTGTGATGATGGGGCAGAGCTTGAAAATGGATCTGGTGGCAGAAGGTATCGAAACAGAAGCCCAGTGGCTCTTAATGAAAGCAATGGGCTGTAATTATGGTCAAGGCTATTATATGTCTAAGCCTATCTGCGCGACTGAACTCAAGGCCTTTATTCAATCCCAGACAAGCCAACAACCGCCCTCGAATAAGACTGTAAAGTACACACACGATATCTAAGTACAACGGATTGAGCCGTGTGCCCCCATAAAAAATGCGACCCGAAGGTCGCCATTTTAATGCGCAATCAATCCGTTAAACAGCTTGCTGAGGATTCATTATGCTATCGCCACCTTCAACAGCAAGATCTTTGAGCTCTCGATCAATTAAATAGAGCGCTTGGCCATCTTCGCCAATCATTCGGATCTTGTCGACAATTGAGCCAAACAGCTTCTCTTCTTCATGCTGTTCGGCAACATACCATTGAAGAAAATTAAACGTAGAATAATCCTGATTCGTAAATGCAGCATGAGCCAATGCGTTAATTTTACTGGTAATCAGTTGCTCATGCTCAAAGGTGTATTCAAATAAAGAAAGCAGAGATTCAAATTCAGACTCTGGCGCTTCAATCGAACCCAGTAACGGCAGCCCGCCCGTTTCACTGACATAAGTAAATAGACGGCGCATGTGTTCCATTTCTTCGTCAGCGTGTTCACGCATAAACTTTGCGGCACCTTCGTAGCCTTTATTCTCGCACCACGCACTCATTTGCAGATAGAGGTTTGAAGAGAAAAACTCCATATTGATCTGTTCATTTAATTTATCGACCATCGACTGCGTTAACATACTGGCTTCCTTTTAATATAAATACTTTCACTATTGTCTTGAAGCGCACCAGCAAATGCAACTGCTAGTTTTCGCTTTCATCACGCAAGTTAAATATCTTCATACCTTAAACTAACCGCACACGGCAATGTCGGCGTTTAACCAAACCCGCCATAAGACTGTTACATTTGCTAACTATTTGAGACAGATTTTACCGTACGAGAGGATTATTATTTGTTGGCGTCAATCCCGTCGTCCACGTGATAAATAAACTGACCACGACGAATAACCAATGGCGCAAAGGGATGGCGTCCCCGCATTTCATCGCAGTGCCATCCACGCTTCAACCGAAAACAATAATAATTGGAAGCCAACATGGATCTTACCCAAGCCAGCACTCGAAACCCCGCAGGAACACTTGTCGCCCTGCTATTAATTTGTGTCTTTGGCGCTCTCGCAATTTTAGAGCTTCCGATCCAATTACTTCCTGATATTCAAAGACCTCAAATTACCATTTTCAATAACTGGCGCAGTGCTGCACCTCAGGAAATGGAATCCAACATTATCGAGCCCCAAGAAAACGTACTTCGCCAAGTTCCTGGGGTCGTTGAAATGACCTCTCGGATCTCCCAAGGTTCCGGTGGTGTCACGTTAACATTTGAGGTCGGTAGCAACATGCAAACTGCGATGATTGATGTGATTAATGCACTGAATCAGACACCACCCCGCCCACTTGACGCCAACGAGCCCTTTATCAATGTAGGAGGGGGAAGAGGAACACCAAACTTAGCATCCATCTTAATCCGCATGGCACCTGACAACCCTGCAACCGATTTCAGTCAATACCAAAAACTCATTGATGACGTGATAGAGCCACGGCTACGGCAAATCACTGGCGTCGGCTCCGTTAACCTGCAAAGTCGCCGGCCGAAAGAACTACATATTGAATTTGATCCTTATCGCGCTGCAGCCCTTGGGATTACGCTTGATCAACTACGCAGTACTTTATCTCGCGCTGCCGATATATCCGGTGGCACTGCAAATGTAGGTCGACGCCAATACACCGTCAGGTTCATCGGTCAATACACCCCAGAAAACCTCGGTCAATTAATCGTCACCTACAATGAGGGCAGACCGGTTTATTTAAATGAGCTGGCGGATGTATCGATAGGCAGCCGTGACTTTCAAGGATTTACTAAACGTAATGGCTACACCGCATACTACTTAACCGTGGAAGGTACATTTGATGCCAATACCGTCACGGTTTTAGACGGCATAAATCAAGCCATAACTGAACTCAACACACAAAATCTAGCCGAACATGGCTTGATTATGGAGCTCTCTTTTGATGCCTCGATTCACATCAAACGTGCCATTTTATTGGTGAAAGGCAATCTCGCCATTGGGGTAATTCTAGCGCTTGTTGTCCTCTTTGCTTTTCTCCGAAGTGCACCAGCAACATTGATGATTGCATCGACAATTCCCGTCGCTCTGTTAATCGCCATCATGGCACTAGAAGCCATGGGCCGATCTTTAAATGTAATTTCTCTTGCAGGACTCGCATTTGCCGTTGGCTTAGTGCTCGACGCGGCGATTATTGTACAAGAGAACATTGTCAGACTAGTGCAACAAGGTAAATCCCTAAGCAAAGCAGTCTTGCAAGGCGCAGCTCAGGTCAAAGGCGCGCTTTTGGCATCCACGGCGACCACTGTGGCCATTTTCTTGCCAGTACTCTTTATGCCAGGCGTCGAAGGCCAGTTGTTCTCGGATCTTGCCCTCACGCTCTCAGTGGCTGTAGTTTCCTCGTTTTTAAGTGCCATCACCCTAATCCCAGTGTTTAGCCTACTGTGGCTTAAATTGCCGGAACAGAAAAGCACACAAACGCTGTGGCTCAAACTGACACATTTGGTGAAACGCTTAACTGCAACTCGCCAACTAGCGGCAGTTTGGGTGCTTATTTTGGTATTAGGCAGTGGCATACTAACCCTGCTCCTGATGCCTCGACCCGACTTTCTTCCCCAAGCACGCTCCGATGGCATTTTCGCTTTTTTCTCCCTACCACCGGGAGCCAATATTCAAACGTTAGAAAAAGAGATCGGTCAGACCATTATTCAGCGTTTGAAACCCTATTATGAAAAGGAGCAGCAACCGTTCATTAAAGGGTACAACTTCTCCATGTATGCCGCGTTCAATGTGCTCTTTATCTACCCAGAGGACCCGACCCAAGCCGATGAAATGATCCGCTTACTGAATGAAGAAATATTGATTGGCTTACCCGATACACAAGCCTTTACCAATCGCGGTTCATTACTACAATTTGGTTTTAATGGTGGGCGTGCCATCAATATCGATTTACAAGGCCCAGATATGGAGGCGCTCATGGCAAGTGCCGCCAAGGGCATGAGCCTGATCAATACAGCCCTACCGGGAGCTGTCGTTCGGCCAATTCCGGGACTTTCGATGGCACAGCCTGAATTACAGTTTGTCCCCAATGAACGTCGACTCGCCCAAGCCGGTGTTGACCGCATTCAAATCGCAAATGCAATCCGCGCCTATACTTCAGGCTTATTTGTTGGCGAATATTTTGATGGCAATGAGCGTATGGACATTTTACTCAGAGGCCCGAAATGGCAAGTGCCAGAGCAGCTCGCAGCGACCCCGGTTTACACCGCAGCAGCCGGCATTCAAACCATCGGTGAGTTAGCGAGTATTCACCGTACCGTTGGCCCAACTCAGCTCCAACGAGTCAACGGCAAACGCAGTGTAAGCCTACTTATTTTCCCGCCTGCTGATATGTCCTTAGATGAGGCATTAGAAACCATTAAATCCAAGGCTCTCACAGAACTAAAAGCGAGCTTGCCAGAAAATAGCGCCATTCAGTTCCGCGGCAGTGCCGATAAACTTGATCAAACCATTAAAGACATGGGAATGAACTTCCTATTAGCAGTGGTTATTTTATTTCTGTTAATGGCAGCCATGTTTAAATCGGCAACCGATAGTGCGCTGGTTCTACTATCCATGCCTTTGGCCATATGCGGTGGCGTGGTCAGCTTGAGGGTGCTCAATCTATTTAGCTTTCAAAGCCTCGACTTGTTAACCATGATTGGTTTTATTATTTTACTCGGGCTTGTTGTAAACAATGCTATTTTGCTGGTTGACCAAACCCGCCAAGGCGCTCGCGATGGCCTCGATATCGATGCCGCAATCTATCAGGCGGTGCAAACCCGAGCTCGCCCGGTATATATGAGCACATTAACCAGTATCTTTGGCATGTTGCCACTCATGCTTGTTCCCGGTGTCGGAAGTGAAATTTATCGAGGCCTAGCCGCAGTAATTGTCGGCGGCATGAGCTTTAGTGCTCTGTTTACACTTATATTGATGCCCAGTTTATTGCGTTTAACAGCCACAAGTGCAGCGGCTGTTCATTTATCATCAGCCAAGCACAACCAAGGACTAACCGAATGAAAACCATGAAGCAATTGTCAAAGACAACCCAACGTCTGTTTATGGTTATTTGTCTCAGTTGTACCGGTCATGCAACCGCAATTGCTGCCGATTCACCAACCGAGCCAGCCCATTTGGTCAGTACAGCGCAAGCGGAGAAGCGAGCCATTTCGCCTATCATGATGGTTATTGGTTCTGTACATTCACGCCAAAACGCCAAACTTACCGCTGGCGTTGAAGGCCGGCTCACTTGGGTACAAGAGGCAGGTGTTCATGTACAAGCGGGGGATGTGGTTGCCAAACTTGAACAGAACCGGCTGAAATTAGAACAGGCACAGCAGCTAGCACTGATTGAACGTGAACAAGTAACTCTCAAAGGCATAAGCCGTGAAGCAGAGCGGCTTAAACAATTAATCGGCAGTAATCACGCATCACAAACCGAGCTAGATAAGGCACAAACCAGCGAAGACATGGCTCAGTCGAACCTGAAGCTTGCAAAAATTAAACTGGCAATGATCATGGATGATATCGAGCGCACCGAAATAAAGGCGCCATTTAGCGGCATTATTACGGCGAGATATCATCAAATTGGCGAAGACATTAGTCGCTCCAATGCCATAGTTTCTATTACCGATCCTGAAAACCTTGAGCTACGTGTCCACGCACCTCTCAAGCATAGCAAGCAAGTTCGTGTGGGTGATAAGTTGCGTATTTACCATGCTGGAGGAGAATTTGAAGCCTCGATTCGTAGCTTAATCCCAGTTTCCGCAGTACGCTCACAGACTTTTGAAGCACGCGTAGATATTCCACTTGAAATCCAAGATGCATTTAGCGTGGGAGAGTTGGTATCTTTAGCACTACCAATTGCCCAGAAACAAGCCACAATTTTAGTCCCCAGAGATGCCATTGTACTACGCTCCAGTGGCGCACATCTGTTCAAGATTAATAGCGAAAACAAAGCCGTCAAGGTCGATATTACGCTGGGAGACGGTGTTGGCGAATGGATCGCTGTTCAGGGAGATGTTACCGAACATGATTCTGTCGTCGTTCGCGGTGCTGAAACTCTCAAAGCAGGCCAACAAGTTACCCACCAAACGCCATCAACCTCTACGGATTCGCCCACACAGGTGTCTGCAAGTTAGGCATTGGTATTATTTTCATTAAACTCAAACGAAGATCATAGCCTTCGATTAAGCCCGTGGCATAATAGCTGACAAAAATAGCCTGTGATAAGTAACAAGGACAGCGAATGCCAACAAATACCGACCCGTGCGCCAAACCCAGTTTAATGCATCCAGATGACGCCATTGTTGCATTACTCAAACAAGTCTCACCGACAGACCAAACAGAGATAGTCCAACTTTCTGATGCATTGGGGCGAGTACTCGCAGAAGATCTGGCTTCTAGTATCGATCTTCCACCATTCAATAACTCTGCAATGGATGGTTATGCATATCGTTTTGCCGATTTACAGCAGCACCCACAGCTCACTTTGATAGGGGAATCTTTTGCTGGGCATCCTTTTGATGGTGAATTTAGAGCAGGAAGCTGCGTACGCATTATGACCGGCGCACCGATCCCTGCTGGCTATGACACTGTCCAAATGCAAGAAAAAGTCGAGCTTCAACTCGATCAAGTCACCATTCAAGATGCCAAGAAGCAAGGTGAGAATGTTCGAAACCAAGGTGAAGAAGTCAAACGCGGCACAAAGGTTTTAAAGGCTGGGACACATATTGGAGCAGCAGAGCTCGGCGTACTGGCCACCATAGGGACCAGCCAGCTACGCGTATATAGCAAAATCCGCGTTGCCTTTTTCTCAACTGGCGATGAATTGCGCCCAGTTGGAACAGAGCTTGCTCCAGGTCAAATCTATGACTCTAACCGCTATAGCATCAAAGGCTTGCTCATCAATTCCAACGTCGAGTGGATCGATTTAGGTGTGATTGAAGATGATCCTGAAGCAATTCGTCAGGCTTTTAGAAATGCAGCCGCAACCGCAGATATGGTCATTACATCAGGTGGCGTGTCAGTCGGGGATGCAGACTACACCAAACAAGTCCTTCAGGAAGAAGGTGAGATTACTTTCTGGAAGCTCGCAATTAAGCCCGGTAAGCCTTTCGCGTTCGGGCAGCTCGGTAACGCAGTGTTTTGTGGCCTGCCAGGCAACCCCGTTTCTTCGATGGTTACCTACTACAAGTTGGTTCTGCCACTTATCCAGAAAATGCAGGGACTTCCGCCTGCTGAGCCGTTACAGCTCAACGCCACGCTAACCAGCGATATTCGTAAGTTGGCTGGTCGGGTTGAATATCAGCGCGGCATTTATCATCGAACTGCTGATGGTTCGATTGAAGTCAGTATTACCGGGAGTCAAGGCTCAGGCATGCTCACTTCCATGAGTGTAGCGAACTGTTTTATTGTGTTGCCACAGGAGCAAGCCAATGCTGCAGCAGGATCTCAAGTCGTCATAGAGCCCTTTGATAAGGTGCTGTGTTAATCATGAAGGATACGCAAACATGACCGACTTTGAGCAACAAGAAATCCTCAGCGATGCTGAGACCATGCGTTATAGTCGCCAAATCTCAATCAAAGCGATGGACTTTGAAGGGCAAGAGCGGCTCAAAGAAGCAAAAGCACTCATCATCGGTGCTGGTGGATTAGGGTGTGCAGCGAGCCAATATTTAGCTGTTGCTGGCGTAGGCAAAATGACTGTAGTCGATTTTGATACCGTTGAGTTATCTAACTTGCAGCGTCAAGTGTTGCATCAAGATGCGAACATTGGCCAACCCAAGGTTGAATCTGCTAAGCAAACACTCACTCAATTGAACCCGCATATTGAAGTGGCCACGATTCATGGCGTACTGGATGACCCTGAATTTGACGAACTCATTGCTCAGCATACAATCGTACTCGACTGTACCGACAATGTCGCCGTTAGAGAACAGCTCAACCGGTTATGCTTTCTGCATAAAACCCCCTTGGTTTCTGCAGCAGCAATTCGCATGGAAGGTACAGTGACAGTTTTTGACTACCAAGATAACCACCCTTGCTATCAATGCTTTAGCCAGCTTTTCGGTGAGCAGCAGCTGACCTGTGTGGAATCTGGTATTTTAGCACCCGTTGTCGGACTGATTGGCTGCTTGCAAGCCACTGAAGCCATCAAAGTCATCAGCCAAATGGGTAGTCCGCTACTCGGTAGGATGTTAATGGTTGATGCGATGACAATGGAGTTTCGTGAACTGAAATTAACAAAACAATCAAACTGTAAAGTATGTAACTGTTAATCAAAGTTAAACAATAACGGATCGAACACGTCAGGATTCGTTATTGATGATCATAAGCCAGAAGGTCATTGCAATCCTCTGGCTTTTTCATCCGCGCGATCCTAGATTGGGAAACCTACTGAAGCTTCACGCGCTTCTATATTGCACTTTTGGCTTGCGCCATGAGTAAACCTTTTTCAACCCAAATCTCAACATCAACACCATTGATCGTCAAACGTTTTGGCGACTCACCCACGTCGATGTCAGGCTGTTCACCATGCACGTCTGGATTATAGCCCACCTCATACAATGTCGCACTTTGGACACTATCGGCCATTTCATACCGGATCTGCGCCGCAGTAACGCCTTGAATTGAGCAATATCGCCCGCCAAGCATCGTTTTATCATCAAAAATTTTACGGCTCGTCTTGGTAATCGAGAAGTCTAGTTCAGTAAAGTATTGACGCAAACTCGCGACTTGATTGGTTTTTACTTCAAGCGGTTTCATATTGAGATGATTCATCGCAACTTCAGTGGCAATCATTTCAGAAAAGTTTGGCGATTGCGGCATGAACACCCAGGCCATCACCAGCAGCAAAGCACTTGCGAGCATGCCCAGCCACTTCAACGAGCTTTTCCAGTTTGGCGCTTGATCTGTCGCCTGAGTCTCTGGTTTCAAATATGCGGACAAGCGTTGTAATTGCTGGGGATCCATTTGGGATTGCTCAAAGTGAGCCTTCGCAGCATCTTTCAATTTCACTGTGTTCTGCTGGCGCGGCTCAAAAACAGATTTCTTCATCGCGAGTCCCCTCCAACGACCATTTTCTCGGGCTGCATTTCAGTCACTTTTTGCTTAATCCGATGTAGTCTCGATAAAATTGTACCGCGCGGCTGATTCAATTCAATGGCAATTTCCGCCGCAGTGTAACCATCAACAGCCCAAAGATAAAGCACCTCTCTATCTGCAACGGTCAGGCGAGCTATCACATACTCAATCAAATCATGTTGGATGTATAAATCAGCTAAGCAAGACTCATCCATCATGCTTGGCATGCCATCCTCTATCGGCTCAAAAGCGATTCTTTGCTGCCGACGACACAGGTCAATAAACTGATTTCGAACCACGGTGCGTAAATAAGCATAATTAAACGCCTGAGGCTGGCCACGTTTAAGCCATTTCTCTAGCGAAGATTGTAGAAGATCTTCAGCCGAAGCTGGATCAGATGTGAGCATGATGCAATATCGATAAAGCCCTTGCATTTGTTGCTGCGTCAACAAGCATCCCCCTTGAGCATTTCGCCCAGCAGAAATTAAGACTTTCCCTGATGAAAACCAACAATCCATCCATTGGCGACAAAATGAGCGAGATAGGAGAGGTCGAGACCAGAATCCGTAAGCTGTTGCAGAGTTTGGTGCTGCAGCAGTGCTTCAAGCAGCTGATATTCAGCCAGAGAAATTACCCGCAACATGCCTTTGAATCCTTGCCTTTGCACCATATAACAATAGAACAGAGATTCGGCTTCGCCAGTTCCATTCGATCGTTCTGTGAATGAGTCCGTCATTTGAGAAGCTTCGGAACTTTGTCCAACAAACTGCTGAGGACATAATGATTGCCATACTTGATGCAACTGAAAATGTGACTGTACAATGCCAATATCTGGCCCCAATAATAGCTTAGCCCCAAGTTGACGAGCCTCCGGCAGCTTTCCCATCATGTCAATTGGGTCACATGATATTTGGTCTGCAGCGTAGTAAGCGCGATGACATAACCACTCAACTTTTGCCAGATCGGATAAGTATTCAAAATCTTCAAAAGCCCTATTTTTCGATTTGGCTTGCGCGAGTGCTATTGCCATAAATTCACTAAAGTCTCGACCATAATGATTTAAGTTCATCGATTGAAGCGGGTACTCACCTACAAATTGACGGGTAAACTGTGCAAAGCAATCGTCCCCTAATACCTGCTGTGATACTGGATAAATATGATTCAGCGTATTCATTAACGCTTGCTGTGCACTGCCCTGGTAGATATCAACACGATGCTTTAAAGCTTCACCAACAAGCACTTCAAATCCGGATTGCTCTTGATTTTTTGCTGTTACTGCAGCGACAAACTGGCTTTGCCAATCCTTTAAGCGCATTGAAATTGGCTCCGCTCTTGAGTCATTAATATCACTTCTGCTTGCTGCCGCTCTTGCAGCAATCGATCTAGACTTGGAAGTTCATTGTCCCATTCAATCATGCTCGCTATGGCACCATTTTTTCGAATATATGCTTCAAACGCCTGCCACACCCGCGGATCAACCGGGTTATTGTGACCATCTAATAGGTACTCCCCTTTATCATCAAAACCAGCCAAATGGATCTGCTTGACCCGCTGAGCAGGAATCGTATCTAAAAACTGCTGAATATCTTGATTCAGGTTACTGCACGTAACAAACACATTGTTAATATCCAGTAAAAGGTAACAATCCGCTTGCTCAGCAACTTGCTTGATGAACTCAGCTTCTTCAAGCTCGTTGTATTGGCAGCTCAAGTAAGTAGACACATTTTCTAAAAGGATGCGTTCACCAAAAAAATCCTGAACTTGATGAATTCGACTCACTAAGTGATCGACCGCTTCTTGGGTATATGGTAAAGGTAAAAGTTCGGCAACCTTGAAATCCTGAGTCCCCGAGAAGCTCAGATGTTCTGAATACCATAATCCGCCCGTTTCTTTCATCAACGCTTTGATTTGAGCAAGGTAAGACCAATCAATATCGTGGCATCCCCCTATCGACAAACCCACACCATGAAATACAGTAGGGTAACGCTCAGAGACTTCAGACAGTAAGCGACGATTGAGGCCACCCTCAACTAACCAGTTATCCACCAGCAACTCAAACCATGGTGAAACCATAGTGTCGCTTGCTAACACTTGTTGCACATGAGGGATACGCAGGCCAACGCCTGCTCCCTGAATGTCTTCAATGCGATACATAACGCACTACTTTGCCGGTTTCACAGCTTTGACAACACCACCCGTGATTTTGTCGCAGGTGCCTGCTGGCACGTAGACCCACTCCGTATCCAAATTGTCGGCTTTGGCTTGACCTGCACAGCCATGACTGCCATCGAGCGCCCCACAGTCATTTGCCCCCGCTTTTGCAATGCCCGCACATTTTTCCCATTTCTGCGGCTGATCAGGCACCGCATTTGCACTTGCTGCGACACCTGCGGCTAAAAGACCTGCGACTGTTAGAGATAATGCTTTATTGGTATTTTTCATATTTACTTTCCTTATGCGCCGGAATGGCAATGATTCACAATGCGATATGCATTACATAAGACGCAGTAAAAGCTGTTTTGATTGCAATTTTAGGCAAACAATTTTTAACAGCGTACCAAGCGAACATGACAAAACCAATTAAAACAGTTGCTTATCAAGATTCAATTGTTAAGGATGAGGAATGACAAAAAATGACATCTCCACCATTCAGCATGGAGTCTTAGAATGAACCGGCCAAGAAATTAACCAATGAAAATATGAAAATCGAACCAGGAGACCCCGCTAGTGTAGAAATACAATGCATGGAAACAAGAGTCACAACGAACGCGCATGAACGACAAAAACAGTTTGATGGGGCGGTATTAGATTAACAAACAATGCAATATTAGTTTAATTGATTATTTAAATTGAACAATTAATAGAGATGATGAGCACTCGTCATCGATCTTAACCCTGAGTGGGCTCAACCATCTCAGATACACCTTCGGACACAGGAGCATCCACCAATATGGCACGCTGGGCTTTAGAGATATAAGCAGGTTTGTTGCCATTTTTAGGTTTGGCTTTTTTTTGTTTCGCCTTGTGTTTTAAAGTGATTTTTTTAGTGCGATTCATACCCGTAAACTCTGTTGGTGAATTTCATCATTTAAATACATGTCGGTTCAGCATGACAAGAGCTGCGGGCAATCCTATACGAAAGACAAAATAAATCAAACCGTCACCCAAAAAGAAAGCGCTTGGTATCGCGCTTTCTCTTTATCGAACACCAAAATAGATACTAGCCTTTGCGCGTGACTAACCAAAGCGCATGTAGGATCCCTGGAATCACAAACAAAATCACGAGCACAATATTGAGCCAAAAATGTTTCCCTAAGCCTTCTTTAATAAACACTGCAACTGGGGAGATGATTATCGCTAAAATAATGAGCAGAACTTTATTATCCATCATGGCTTTCCTTGTCTATGTCGTTATTATTTTTTGCTCTTAGGCCAGTCTAAACTCGCAGGTTCTGACCAAAGTTGCAACTGCTGCACGACGGCATCATTGCGAAAGTGAACCCCCTGTTCAGGCAAACATTGATAGCAATAATCTTGTTCATGAAACCGAAACGCCAAAACAAAAGCATGTAGATAACCTCGGTCTTCGCCCTCAGTTGAACCTTTGCCATAAAGAGGATCACCAAGGATGGGAACACCGATACTGGCGAGCGCCACGCGAAGTTGGTGTGTTTTTCCGGAAAGAGGCTTTAACAAATAAAGTCTAACGCCTTCCCCCAACGCATGCGAAAAGAATAACGTCTTTGCAGGATTCTTTGTCGAGCGAAGTAGCTTATACATACTACGCCGAGACTTAGCCATATCACCAATAATCCAGCCTTGTTTCTTTTTCGGCTTTCCTTTGGCAATGGCAATATAATATTTCTGCACTTGATGCTGTTCAAAGAGCTGCGTAAAAGTTGCAGCTGCAGCAGAGCTTTTAGCAAGGATAAGTAGTCCTGACGTCATGGTATCCAGTCGATGTACCGGAAATAACTTCAGCCCTAAATCTTGTTCGGCTTGTGCAACCACGCCAGCGTGACCATCTTGACTATGAAAATGCACTTGGCTGAACTTATGAATAATGATGAAATCGTGCTCATCTGCGACGACTTGGTACATGTAAGAATTCACTTATGCGGTGTTAACACTCAAATTCCACAACCGCGATGAGTCCAGGCTGATTATCTTTCAGTGTAATTGTAGCGTTGTGGCGCGATAATATCGCTTTTACCATGGATAAGCCAAGCCCCGTGCCTTTGTGTTGCCGACTTGGATCGAGACGAACCAAGCGCTCAAACACTCTCTCACGACAGTCTTCAGGAATACCTGGGCCATTGTCTCTGATACAAATCATTCCTTCATGTTGCTCAATCACAATAGTGGACTCTGTTCCTGCATATGTAATCGCGTTATCCACTAAATTAAATAAGGCTTGGAATAGCAGGTGTTTGTCGCCCGATATGGTGCGATCTAGCCCTAAGTTTATTTGTAGAGACTGACTCTTGGCTTCAGCCATTGCTTCAGCCATCTCTTGCAAATCTTGACACAGCTCATGCAAGCTCACAGGCTCTCGCTCCAAAGGACGCTGGCCCCCTTCAATCCGGGTTAATGACAACATAGAGTCAAAGGTCGCCAAGCAATGCTCAAGCTCTTCAATTAGTCCAGCACTTGCATCTGCAACTTGGTCACTGGGCAAAGTTTGCAGCCGCTCTAATCCCATTCGTAGGTGAGATAGCGGCGTTCGAAGGTCATGGGCAATATTATCTGTTACCCCTCTCACAGCCGCCAAGTTTGACTCTAACGTATCTAAAACCTGGTTAAATTGCTTCGCGACCACATCAAACTCGTCGCGGCGCCCCCCGATAGGAAAGCGAATGCCATAATCTCCATGTTCAATCAAAGCCGAGAGTTCTTGATAGCGTTGAATACGCCGTAATATCGCTTTGGAAAACAACCAGCCGAGTGTCAATGTAAGCAGTAAGGTCATCGTAATGGCAGTAATTGAAGCACCAATGAATTCATCGAAAACCGTAACCAGATGGTCACTACGGGTTGCAATAAGAACTGGTCCCATCTGAGTTTGGGCAATACCTCCAGTCAGAACAAATAACTTATGTGATCCCCCTGCAAAAACCATAAACTCCTTGGTTTGCGGATAGATGGGTAAATCTTCTGGAATGTAACTCATGGCACCGAGGACATGGGCGCCATTATGCCAACTCACAAACACAGCTTGACCCGCTGCAGCACTTACCTGCTTAGCAAAACCAAGCCGGTCATGCACCCGCGCTAAATTTTGGTAACGGGTGACTTCGGCTTCAATATGTTGGGCAATCTGTATCTCTTGCTCGGTAATTAATTGTCGATACATCACGAGCAACAGCACACTGATGATGACGGTCACCATCAGTGAAAAAAACAGAGTTGTACGCCATACGCTGCTATAAACTGCCTTAGTTCTTTTCACGCAGAAGATATCCAGCCCCTCTTACGGTTTCAATCAGGTCTGGATAACCTAGTTCAGCAAACTTCCGGCGCAACTTGGCAATATGGACTTCAATCACATTGGTTCTCGGATCGAAGTGATAATCCCAAACCGCTTCAAATAGCATTGTTCTGCTAATAACTTGTCCTGCATGCTCCATTAAAAATCGCAACAACTTAAATTCTTTGGGTTGCAGCAATAGTTTTTCGCCACCCAAAGTCACGTTGCGAGTTATCAAATCGATTTGCAATGCACCAACAATAAGTTCGGTTGCAGCAGGGTTTTGTTGGTAACGACTCAAGAGCTTTTCACACCGAAGTAATAATTCGGCAAATGCAAAAGGCTTGGTCATATAATCATCACCACCGGCTCGCAAGCCTTTGACCCGCTCGTCAACATGGCTAAGAGCAGACAAGATCATCACAGGAACTTCATCACCGCCCCCCCTTAACTCTGCCAACACACCAAGGCCATCTAACCCGGGTAACATGCGATCCAAAACAAGGAGGTCGTAGTTGCCAGTTTGGGCTTTCAATAGCCCATCGACACCATTGGCGACCGAATCGATATCATGGCCTTTTGCTGAAAAACCACTCGCAATGTAGTCAATTGTCTTAGGATCATCCTCAACTAATAATACTTTCATAATAATCCCTTATTAATGCCATTTTAGTACGGGCATAGGTCGTTGTTCATCGAGATCAAAAGCAACCATATGCTTACCTTGTGCGTCGACAAGCTCAACGCTTAAATAGTTCACACCGAGATCATGCTCAAGCTTCGCTTCAAGTATATGGCCACGACTTTCCGTGGTTGCTGACTTCACCATGTTGGAAAAGCTCAATCGATTGACCTTAAGAAACAGCACTGCATTGAGTTTTTCTACTTCATATGAACTTAAATCATTCACGCCTTCATTGATCAGCAGACCATTGTTAATGCTGTAGCTAAAGTGTGTCACTTGGTGTTCTTGAGATTCAATCACATCGATACGATAGCTCAAGTCGCCTTGGCTATTTCGCTCTAGGTGGAACCGACTAATGATGCCAACATGCAATAACTCGACTTGTTGCATCACTTTAATTGGAGAGGGAAGTTGTTGTTCAGATATCTTAGGTAAAACATTGGACATCGCGCTGGTCAAAGGCACAAAAATTGAAGCAATTATCGACATCACTAGTATGCGGATCATGACGTTCCCCATCATCTACACCTATCACTTGAACGATAAACCCAACTAGACTCACTGTGTACTATATGAGTCCCTTTACAAAAGTTAAAATTAATCTTTGTTTATCGTAACGCCTTGTTCTGACAACATGAAAACACGCATTTTATCTAGATATTAAAAGCTATTCACTTTCAAGAATATGGATGAGATCAGACTTTAATGCAACAGCTGTTGCGACCCCTTTTGCCAAACCAAGTTTCTCAGCAAGATGCAAAGGCACTTCGGCATTTAATGCCTCGCTTAAACCTTCAACGTGAGCGATTAATCGAACCGATTCGCCCATCACCAACACGGAGTCAATAACAACATCGAGCTTATTATAACTGCGGCAAAGACGGCCTTTAGCAATCGAATTAAAGCGTATCCCTTGATTTGGTATCACCCAACGCACTTCATCTCCAGGCTGATGCTCTGGTTCATAATTACTGGCTATCTCATGCTGACCCACCTTAAGCCAGGTAATTCCACGTTGGGGTTCAATATTTACCACCTTGGCACTGAAAATATTGCGTAAACCCATTTGCCGCGCAACCGCTTCGTTGCGAGGTTTTGCTAGCACCTCATGGGGAACTCCATACTGCAGCATTTGACCTTGGCTAATGAGCACCATTTTGTCAGCCAAAAGCAGTGCCTCAGAAAGATCGTGGGTGACCATAATCACAGGTATCGAAAGTTGCTCTTTTAACCTTGCCAGCTCTAGATACAAGCGTTCGCGCGTTTCTTTATCTACGGCAGAAAACGGCTCATCAAGTAAAAGTACTGATGGCTCTCTAGCCAATGCACGCGCAAGCGCAACACGTTGCCGTTGGCCACCAGACAATTGCGCCGGTAACCGATCAGGCAAACCTTCATGCAAGTTCACTCGCGTCAACCAAGCATGGGCTCTAGCCTTTCTCTCAGATTTAGGTAAATGATCTAAGGCAGCAACGATATTTTCCAGTGCGTTTAAATGCGGAAATAAGCCAAAGTGTTGAGGCACATAGCCAATATGCCGCTGTTGTGGCGACAGCATGATTTGTTCACTAAACCATGTTTGGTCACCATATCGAATCTGTCCAGAGCTTGGCCGGTTTAACCCTGCAATCATTCTTAGCAAGGTTGTTTTTCCTCCTCCAGAAGGTCCAACAACCGCAAGAACCTCTCCCGCTTTAACACTGAAATCTGCGCTCAGCTGAATAAAGCTGTCTTGTTCAACGCGACAATGTAGATCAGCGACGTGGTGTGCCATGCTGACCTCCAATGCGTCGTGACAAGCTTGTCGTCAAGGCGAGAACTGTAATTGCAAACAACAACAATACCAGAGACATTGTGCCTGCCGAGGTAAAATCAAACGCTTGAACACTATCGTATATCGCAATTGACAATGTCTTGGTTTCGCCAGCAATGTTGCCACCCATCATAAGCACCACGCCGAACTCACCTAAAACATGGGCAAAACATAGCACAAGCCCGGTTAATACTCCGGGCCAAATCAGAGGCAACTCAATACGGTAAAGTACAGTCCACGGACTCATACCACAGCAAGATGCAGCGTCCCGCACATCTTCAGGAATAGCTTCAAATGCCCGCTGGATCGGCTGGACGGCAAAAGGAATGTTGATGAGGACTGATGCGACAACCAGCCCGGAAAAATCAAAGACAAGTTGTTGACCGGTCAGCTGAATAATCAGCTGTCCAAGCCAGCTCTGGCTACCGAGGCCCACCAGCAGGTAATATCCGATCACGGTAGGCGGCAAGACAAGCGGCACCATAATCAGCGCTTCTAGCCATGACTTCCCCACAAATTGGCGATAGGCAAGATAACGACTACCGATAATGGCACATGGGATCAGTACCATCACGGTAATACTACTTAACTTGACGGATAACCACAGCGCTTGCCAATCCACTCTTGCTCCTAGTTACTTTGTTTGAGCCTTAGGAAAACCAAAGCCAAAATACTTGAACACTTTTCGCGCTTTTTCTGACTGAATATAATCATAAAACTTCTTGGCTGTCGTATTTGCTTTTGGAGTCAGCACCATACGCTGCAATAACGGGGTATGGAGCTTTTCAGGAAGCGCTTCATAGCGCCCATGGCGCCTAAACTCAGGAGCCTTAGCAAGCGACAAGGCAATGATACCGCCCTGAGTCGAGTCACTCACCGCGAATTGAGCCGCTTGAGCAACGTTCTCGCCCATGATGAGCTTACCTTCAAGCGAACGCCATAAACCCAATGCATTTAACGCTTCTTTAGCACGTTCGCCATAAGGCGCATGGTCGGGGTTTGCAATCGCAAATCGGTGCAAACGGTTCCGAGCAAGTTTTGCTGTGACGCCACTTAAATTCGGGTCGAGCCTCATATCACTATATTTAGAAACCACGACAGCCAGTCGGCCAATGGCATAAACGACACCGCGATCATCAATTTTTTTGGCGTTATACAACTGGTCGATATAACGCTCATCAGCGCTGAGAAATAACTCGAAAGGTGCACCATGCTTAATTTGAGCAACAAAGTTGCCAGAAGATCCGTAGGAGATACGCACCTTTAGCCCAGTTTCTTTCGTAAATTGTTGACTAATTTTGTCTAAAGCAAACTTGATATTTGATGCCGCAGCAATGGCAGGTACATCCGCCGCAACCGCGCTCAAGCTGGCTATTGTTAACAATACTAGCAACCCGAATAGGGCGACATAGCGACTCAAAAGTTGCATTTGTTTGCTCCCGCTTCAAACCTTCTCCTTACTGCGAGCAGCAAGGTCATATTTCAAAACGTCGTTATCCTAGCACAATTGTTACTTCTGCCACATTTTGGCAGCCTGTTCATCTGAATCTCTCGCATCCACCCAAGACTTATTCTCACCGTTACTTTCGAGTTTCCAAAATGGTGCTTTGGTCTTCAAAAAATCAATTAGAAATTCACATCCTGCAAACGCAGCCTTACGGTGGGCACTACTTACGCCAATAAATACAATTTGTTCACCTAAAGCCATCGTACCAACACGGTGAATAATGGTGACATTGTTCAACGGCCAACGCTCACAGGCTTCAACAGAGATTTGCTTTAGTACCGATTCAGTCATGCCAGGGTAATGCTCAAGCGTTAAATCCGTCACGTCACTTCCGTCATTAAAATCACGCACCTTGCCAGCAAAAGTCACCACAGCACCATCACTGGCATCGGCAGCTATCAAGGCGTATTCGTCCGCAACGCTGAAATCTTCCGTTTGTACCAAAACTTTACGAATTGCTTGCTTGTTCTCGGAAGTAGCAATCATTTTAACCTCCGGTCACGGGAGGGAAAAAGGCAACTTCGTCACCATCCTCGACAATGGCTTCCCAATTACTAATGGTTTGATTCACAGCCACCAATAATTTGTCAGATGCCATCACCCGAGCCCACTTCTCATCCGTGGCGGCTAGATGCGCTCTGAGCAATTCGGTTGTGGTCAAATCACTACTTGCTTCAACTTGCATACTACTCACACCGAGAAGTTCTCTTACCTGAGCGAAAAAAAGTACATTAATCATATTATTAAACCTTAAAATGTCCTGACTTGCCGCCACGCTTTTCTAATAGTCGAGTTTGGCAAATAACCATGTCTTTTTGCACCGCTTTACACATATCGTAAATCGTCAACGCCGCAACCGATGCCGCAGTTAACGCTTCCATTTCGACTCCAGTTTTACCCGATAGCTTACATAAGCTGGTAATGCGCACTCGATTTTGCTGCGGTTGCGCCTCCAGTTCGACCTCGACCTTAGTTAACATCAATGGATGACACAATGGGATTAAATCTGAGGTTTTTTTCGCCGCTTGAATGCCGGCAATTCGTGCTGTAGCAAATACGTCACCTTTATGGTGACTGCCACTCATGATCATTTCCAAGGTTGACGGTGCCATCTCAATAAATGCTTCAGCACGCGCTTCTCGCTCAGTTACAGACTTGTCTGTCACATCAACCATATGCGCATTGCCATCGGCATTAATGTGGGTAAATGTTTCACTCATAAAAATTCTGCCTTTTAACTCGAAATGGACTTGTTACGCCGTAGGCGTCTTTTTAATGTGCATGACAAAATTGCACGGGCGATGAGTCGCATCAAGTTGCTCTTTTAAGATTTTATTCCAACCCGTTTTGCATGCGCCAGTTGAGCCAGGCATGCAGAAAATTGCTGTTTTGTTAGCCATGCCAGCCAATGCGCGCGACTGCACTGTAGATGTGCCTAGCTCGGTATAAGTAATCTGACGAAATAGCTCACCGAAGCCGTCAATATTGCGGTCAAATAAAGCCGACACCGCATCCGGTGTATTGTCTCGCTCCGTAAAGCCGGTGCCACCAGTCGTAAGTATCACTTGCACCTCTTCCGAAGCGATCCACTGAGACACAATGGCTCTAATTTTATATTTATCGTCTTTACTAATTTTACGTTCGACCAGTTGATGCCCAGCTTCTTGTAACGCTTTTTGTAAAAAATCACCCGAAGTGTCATTGGTGAAATCACGGGTATCAGATAGAGTTAGCACCGCTATATTCAGAGGCACAAAACGAGTATTGGTACAGTGTCCCATGGGTTTTCTCTTTTTTTTGGATGTGAAGATCAAGCGAGCGGTGACCGAGGGTCACCGCAATTACAAACTAGCCGCCAATAGATGCCAAATGCTGGGTTACACCCGTTATGCCCTGATGGAGATAATGGGTCTCTTTCTTTTGGTTTAGCTGACCATGGAGTCGTTCGATAAGTTCTGGACGCTGACTGGCATCTTGTAGCAAGTCACGCAGATCAACACCATTTTCAGTAAACAGGCATAAATGCAATTTACCTTTGGCCGACACACGCAGACGATTACAACTTGCACAGAAATTTTTGGCGTACGGCATAATCAAACCTATACGACCTTTGTAATCTTCGTGGCTAAAGTTTTGTGCAGGACCGTCACTGGCGCTCGGTTGATCAAATTGCCAGCCATCTTGTTCTAGCTGTTGTTTGATATCCATGCCAGCAAGATGGTGCGCTTGGAAATATTCTCGGCCTAAACCGGTTTCCATCAACTCAATGAAACGCAAATCTATTGGGGTATGCTTAATCCAATGCAAGAAGCGAGGCAGATCTTGATCATTCATGCCTTTGAGCAAGACAGCATTGATCTTGACGCGTTCAAAACCAGCTTCTAAAGCAGCATCGATGCCACGCATCACGCTATCAAATTTGTTCTCACCAGTGATTTGGTAAAACATCTTGGGATCAAGGCTATCAACGGAAACGTTAATGCGGCGCAAACCGGCGTCATACCATTCTTTGGCATGTTGCTCGAGACGATAACCGTTGGTCGTCGTCGCAATGGTATTGATTTTGTCGTTATCGGCAGCAATGCGAACGATATCGGTAAAGTCTTTGCGCAACGTAGGTTCGCCGCCAGTGATGCGGATCTTTTCCGTGCCGACTTCGGCAAATGCAGAGATGAGATTTTCAATTTCATGCAATGCTAAAAATTTCGGTTTACCTTCCGGCTTATAGCCATCAGGCAAACAATAGGTGCATTTGAAATTGCAGACGTCTGTAACAGACATACGCAGGTAATGAAACCTACGACCAAAGTTGTCTTGTAGTTGAGACATGATCACCTTTCCAAGTAAGGGGAGGTGAGATCATTTCTTTGCTCACCCCGGTGGCCGTATTGCCACGGCTTAACGTCCGTATCTGTGGTGACTTAGGACAAAAAGCTCGGAGAACCGTCGAAATGAATTATAGGCAGAAAAATTAACAAAACCCTAGTAAAAATCTGTCTTTTCTTGCAGCTGATCAGACAAATATCGTCTTTACGTGACCTGCATCAAGCCAAAATCAATAAAAAATAGACTTTTGTATGCGTCCAAAAACTGTGCGAGCGCACAAAATTACGGTAAAGTTGACCTAGACAATAAAACACCCGTTTACAAACGGGGGATTCAATAAGGAATAGAGGTGCTTGGATGGAACGCGAATCAATGGATTTCGATGTTGTAATTGTGGGTGCGGGACCAGCAGGCTTAGCAACAGCATGCCGCCTCATGCAAATTTCTCAAAACTCGGATCAAGAAATCAGTGTCTGTGTTGTAGAAAAAGGCTCCGAAGTAGGCGCACATATCCTATCGGGTGCGGTATTTGAACCCAAAGTTCTAGACGAGCTGTTCAGCGATTGGCGTGAAAAAGGTGCACCGTTACACACGAAGGTTGATCATGACGATATCTACATGCTCAGCTCTGATAAAGACTCCAAAACCGTCCCTCACAGCTTGGTTCCTAAAACCATGCACAATGATGACAACTACATTATTAGTGTGGGCAACTTAGCCCGCTGGCTGGCCGAACAAGCTGAAGCTTTAGGTGTCGAGATTTTCCCAGGCTTTGCCGCAAGCGAACTGTTATTCAACGACGATGGCAGCGTTAAAGGCATTCTCATTGGCGATATGGGCGTCGGGGAAAATGGCGAAGAAAAAGATAGCTACGAACCCGGTATGGAACTACACGCAAAATATACCGTATTTGGTGAAGGCTGCCGTGGCCATTTAGGTAAACAGCTAATCGAAAAATTCCATTTAGACAATGGAAAAACAGCGCAGCACTATGGCCTTGGTTTTAAAGAGATGTGGACCATTCCAGCCGAACAACACCAACTGGGTAAAGTGGTTCACACCGGCGGCTGGCCGTTAACCCAAGGTGCTTCTGGTGGTGGCTTTCTCTACCATTTAGAAAACAATCAGGTCGCTGTTGGGCTGATTGTTGATTTAAACTACAAGAACCCGCACCTCAGTCCATTTGACGAATTCCAGCGCTATAAAACCCACCCGGTCATCGCCCAGTATTTAAAAGGCGGCGAGCGCGTTGCTTATGGCGCAAGGGCCATTACCAAAGGCGGCTTAAATTCACTGCCTAAAATGAGCTTCCCAGGCGGTCTCATCATTGGCTGTGACGCCGGCACACTCAACTTTGCCAAAATTAAGGGCACACATACCGCGATGAAAAGCGGCATGCTCGCAGCAGAAACTCTTGCAGAAGGCTTAATTGCAGGTGTTGATGGCGGCAAGGATTTAAACTGCTACCAAAATAAATTTGACCAGAGTTGGCTTGCAGAAGAGTTACATTGTTCACGCAATTTTGGTCCCGCGATGCATAAATTCGGTACCTTCTTGGGCGGCGCATTCAATTATATCGACCAAAATTGGTTTGGCGGCAAACTCCCGATCACCTTGCGAGACACCAATGAAGATTATGCCCAAATGGCTCCTGCTTCTGACTTTGCTAAAATCGATTACCCAAAGCCAGACGGTCAATTGAGTTTTGACAAGCTATCATCTGTTTATTTGTCGAGCACTTTTCATGAAGAAGACCAGCCTTGTCACTTAAAGCTCACTGACAAAGGGGTTCCCATTAAAGTGAATCTCGAGAAGTATGATGAGCCAGCACAAAGATATTGCCCTGCTGGAGTTTATGAAATTGTAGAAGAAGCAGGTGAATCTAAACTTGTCATTAACGGCCAGAACTGCATTCATTGCAAAACCTGTGATATTAAAGATCCAAGCCAAAATATCACTTGGGTAACACCTGAAGGTGGCGGTGGTCCAAATTACCCGAATATGTAGGTCTGTAAAAAACTCACAAAAAAGGTCGCAATTGCGACCTTTTTTCATGTTCTGATAGCATCAAAAGTCGATTATTTTAGAAATTTAATTGTTAAAGGGTATTGATAGAGCTTGCCTTCACTGGCTTTGACAATTGCAATAATGGTCACGACAATATCTAACAATCCGATAGCAGCGAGCAATAAAAATCCGATACCGATGAATGCCAAAACGCCACTAATCAAAGCGTAAATAAGCAAGCTAATTTTAAAGTTCAAACAATTTTTGCCACATGCGTTTACAAACGGCATTTCATCACGCTTCATGAGCCATACAATCAGCGGTCCCAATATATTTCCCATTGGGATCATATAGCCAGCAAAGCTTGCGCCATGCAAAATCATGGCGATATTCTTTTCATCTTGATTTAGCGAGCTATGCTCCGAGTATCCTTCCATTCCTACACCTTCAACCTTTCACTTCATCTGTGCTACGTCGCCATTTGACCGGTGAGACGCATTTGCCAATTTTCAATCGTGCCATGTTCAAGCCGACAAGCCAAACTCTGGCGCCAACTTTCAGCCAAACCATCAGCTTTCAGTAACCTTTGATATTGTGCCGCATCAAACGACTCTGAAAAATAAATCGCCATGGCCTCGGCAATACTAATGTCAGACGTTCGTTGTCGCCTAAGAATTCTATCACTGCGACGAATGGTGCCTGTTTCAAATACTCGATAAAACCAACCACATCTAGCACTCTGCTGCATCTTAAGCGCAAAACCCTCATGCCCAAATTGTAAATTCAATTTAAAACACGGTGCTCTAGGCTGAGTCACTTGCACAACGACTTCACCAATTTGCAAAACATCACCAATGTTCACTTGGTTTTCAAGCAAGCCAACCGTACTGATATTTTCTCCCATACTCGGAGAATCCTTCATGGACGACAGCATGCCCCATTCATGATATTGATTATAATGTTCTCGAGGAAAATGATGCAGCACTCGGTCTTCACCACCATGATGGCGACGATCGGCTTGCCAATCACCTTGAACTCTATCTTGCTTTACGACTAAAAAGGGTTGTGGCTGCTTTTGGTCAATTGCACTCTCTAGCCCATCGACAAATTTAGTATCGCTGCCTGCAAAAAGTCCTGAAATACGATTCACTATCTGAGTAGCTTCTGACATCGAAACAACCTTCCTTAGGTTCTTGAGCACATGTAGAAACTTCATACTAACAAAGCAAATCTAAATACCAAGTGAACAGTTCTCTTGTTCAACAATCAAACAGGCAAAAAAAACCTGCACAACAGAGGGCTGCTGGCAGGCGGAATCAGAGGACCTTGGGAGCTTACATAAAAAAACATAAAGACAGCTTTAGAATACCGAGACCATGTGACGCTTCGGTGACTTATCGATGACAAAAAGATGACAGGAAAATAAAGGACATATGAGTCACGGAGTTAAAAAGCTTTAGCTGCAGAGTTTTGAGGGCTGGCTGTATGCCGATTACGCCTCTTTAAAACAGCGTTGAATCATAAAACCACAAACAGCCGCCAGACCAAAGAACAGCAATGAAAACGCCAACGCACCCAATATAAATACAAACTGACCAGTCTTATCACTTACAACAATTTCATAGATACCGTAAAACATTCCAAAACCAGCCAAAGAAAAAAATAGCAAGCCAATTAACATTGAAAAGAATACAAATGGCTTTTGCAGGCGCCTAAATTGCAACCCCATTAAAATGGCTTCGATTAGGCCCATGATGCTTCCTTAGACAAATAGCTGCGGCACTATGGCTTTACTTCATTGGTTGCAGGTATTGCTTTAAATCTATACCCGGTATAGAGCTTTCGCTGGCTACAGCAAAACTTGACCACATTGAACCTTCTTGCATCGCTTGTACGATAGAGGCCCCCGAAGTTAATCCATGGATTACGCCTGCAGCATAAGCATCGCCAGCGCCTGTCGTATCGACAACGTTCGCAGCAACGGCATCCACTTGGTCATGGGACTGTGAAGTATAAACTGTTGCACCATTCTCACCGTCAGTGACAATAAAATATTGTAATGATTCTCCGGCAATCGACATGGCAAACTCCCACATCGAGAGCCCAGTTCGCTCATACATATCCGATAAAGAAGCAATCAACACATGACAGGGACGAGCTCGGTCATCTTTGGCAAGTTGAGCAACGACTAGGCTGTAAGGCAACGCTGTACGAGCCCAACTCACAGCCCCTTCATAAGAGGAATTGATATAAAGAGCATCCCATTGTTGCCAGTTTGGTGGTGCAGGTAATTCAAAAATAGGTCGCTCTGGTCGAATAATTGTTCGTTCGCCATCAGGAGTCATGACGAGCAACATCTCGCAGGTATTTCCAGGGCGTCGTTGGATCATATGGCAGTCGATACCCTGAGTTGAAGCCTCTGCAAGCAACCAATCTCCTATCTCATCACGACCCACTTGGCTAACCAGTGCGACGCGATGCCCTGCCCATACCAGGCCAATACCTGTGTTGGCGCCACCACCACCAAGGCGTTGACCACCGTCTTGATAGTGAAATCGGCCTCCGGTTCTCAATGCCTTATTTAACAAAAGAATTCGGTCACAGTTCAAATTTGCCAACAATAAAATATTCGCCATATTCTTCCCTAATATCAGCACCTTATTTTTATATCAACGCGCTGATGAATTGCTTAGTTCCTGCTATAATCACCGGGACAATGTATCAATATACACGACCCAATTGACTCATGATGCCACTAGATAACGACGCTCTTCGCCATATTCAATGGCATCCTTATCCCGATAGAAAAGAAATGAAGGCCTTTTATAAACGCCACATGCCTTACGCTCGAATGCTCAAAAAAGAAGCTGCTGCAGGCCTATACCAAGGCCATCAGCTCATTGCATGTGTTCGTTTTCGCCCTGTCGGAAAGTTCACACTCGTCACAGGCTTGTGTGTTCATCCCAACTTGCGAGGGCAAGGGGTCGCTACAGAGCTACTGCACCGCTGCCAAGGCTTTATGGCCTATCACCAGTTTTTTGTCTTTACCGACCCGTCACTGCAAAAATTCTATCAGAGTTTAGGGTTTCACCAATCGACGGAAACACCCAATGATATCCAACAATTATACTGTCGCTATCACTCACCGGACAGACCGCTAAAAATTTTATCTTATCAAGCACCAGCGCAATTTACTTGACTTCACAGCCTAAGTTTCGCCCACAATGTATAGCGGCTTAGAACCCAAATACTTATTTCCTCAACTTTTCAGCCACTTAAATTGACTAAAAAGTAGCAATTTGTCTTGTAGGATCACAAAATTAATCTTTCAAGAGTGTTAAGTTTATGTTTCTGAAATTAAAAGCAAATATTATCAAAATCTAATATCGGATACGCTTGCAAGCATGATGATGTATGGTCAACAGTATGGTAAGTAACTGTTAATCTGTGCAAAATAGGGCTCCGATATAACACAGGAAGTGAATTTTGAAAGATTTAATTATTCTCGCCATTTTAATTTTTGCCGGCTGGAGCTATTACCAAGATCACGTTGCCGAGCAACCACTAGAACTCAGTCAATTCATTCAATCTTCCATTGCAAAATCCGATATCGAGCCCGAATACGTCAGCTCACTGTCCTCTTCACACACTGAGTTTCAATGTGATGGCAGAAAATACTGTTCACAGATGACTTCGAAAAGGGAAGCCCTCTTTTTCCACCACAACTGTCCAGGAACGCTCATGGATGGCGATGCAGATGACCAACCCTGCGAGAACTCGAATAGATTCTAAGTTTTAAATGCTTTCTCTAATGGCGAAACGGCCACTGACGATGGCCATCCTCATATTGAAGTGAACTGAGTATCGCGAACGGCAAATATCAATAAAGCACTAGTGTGCACATCGCGGAATTACCGCACCCGTCCTCTCTCATAACGCCCAGCATGCCAATTAGGGCACCGTCACAAGTTTCAGCGCTTTCCACTTTCGCCTCAGCGTTCCGGTATCAATGATTAACTATCGTGTGAATCAAATGCACTTCATTCACAGAACAATTGCCGGCAATCATGATCGTGATGGCCTTATCTAGCCCCAAATCGCTGAATAATTTACCCATAACACAGTACTGGCTTAGAGGTCATACTGCACAGGCACATTAAACTGCTCATCGAACTCATATGGGCTGATTCACCAAACTCAATGCCATTTTTGCGACTTGAGTCACGACAAACTCAATCATAACCTCGTAAATTACAAATTAGAGCATAAACTCTAATTTGTAGATAAATACAACAATTCAAAAGACCGCCACACCAACGAAAATAATAAAGGCGTGTCTATTCCAGTCTCTGTGCCCCTCAGAATCGACTTCAGCGTCCAAAGAAACATATTCAAGGTTTAAAGATTTATAAATTAAGGGGTAACCAATGGAAAAATTTAAAGTACTGGAAATCAAAGAAAGTATATTTGATAACAACGACAAGCGAGCAGAGCTGCTCCGTGCTGAGTTAAAACAAGACAAGTTGTTCTTACTTAATCTAATGTCTTCACCTGGTTCAGGCAAAACAACCACACTGGTCAGCACCATCAATCATCTAAAGGATGATCTAAACATTGGCATTATGGAGGCAGATATTGATTCAGATGTCGATGCCCATACTATCGCAAACACCGGCACAAAAGTAATTCAACTCCATACTGGCGGGATGTGCCACCTCGATGCCGAGATGACAAAGCAAGGACTCAATGGTTTAGATGCTAAATCTCTTGATCTCGTGGTTCTAGAGAATGTTGGCAACCTCGTATGCCCTGCCGAGTTTGATACCGGTGCCGTTAAAAATGCCATGATCCTCAGCGTTCCCGAAGGGGATGATAAACCACTTAAATACCCCCTCATGTTTTCCATTGTAGACGTTTTACTGATAAACAAAATCGACACCATCGGCGTATTTGATTTTGATATTGCAGCTGTTGAAGCGCGAGCAAAAAAGCTTAACCCAAACATTCAAGTCATCCCGATTTCCGCGAGAACAGGAGAAGGTATCGAGCAATGGGCTGATTGGTTACACACCCAAGTTCACGCTTGGCAAAACCACTAGTCTAGGGAAAGCGAGGAATCCATATGAAAATGGTCAAAAGCAAGGTACTTGACTTTGCCAACAAGATTAGCCGCACAAAGCGCGGTTCTCGAAACGGCGTCACCAGTGACGACCCAGAATATAAAATACTCGAGCCGATCCTATCCGAAGAAATGGCAGAAGTCGCCTTATGCTTAGAGTTACGCAAACCCAAGTCTGCCCAGCAAGTTGCCTTATTGTGTGGCAAGCAAGAAGCTGAAACCGAAAAGCTTCTGTGGGAAATCGCCATGGTCGGTGCCGCATTTGTCAACGAAATCGATGGCGTCGACCAATACTGGATTGATGTTTGGGTTCCCGGTCATATGGAAATGATCGTCAACAATAAAGAGCTGATTCAAAAATATCCGCAACTTGGCGAAGCTTTTGATGCTTTTGGTAAGAAGAAAGGTCCTTTAGCTGCGGGGAATATTCCCGTTGGCTCTGGCCCAATGCGGATCATTCCCATCCAAACAGCCATCGATGGCGAAACCAAAAGTGCTTCGTATGAAGAAGTATCTAAATATCTGAATGACAATGATATCTTCTCCCTCTCAGACTGTGCTTGCCGCACATCGCGCGAGGCAATGGGTGAGGGGTGCGGCCACCTAAAAGAAGATATTTGTATTCAAATGGGGCACGCGGCTGAATACTATATTCGTACTGGGCGCGGCCGAAAAATAACTCGAGACGAGGCTTTTGAGGTCATTAAAAAAGCGGAAGATAATGGTCTCATGCACAGCATGCCCAACTTTGACGGCTCTGGAGAGACCCATGCCATTTGTAACTGCTGCGGCTGTGGATGCTTTGCTTTAAGACTCGCAAGTCAATGGCAAAATCCTGACATGATCCGTTCAAACTATGTTGTAAAAGTCGATGCTCAAGAGTGTGTTGCTTGTGGCGAGTGTGTTGAGGTTTGCCCAACCAATGCGCTACGACTTGGGCAAAAACTATGTACAGCACAACCAGAGAAACCGAAAAAACGCGATCTGCCTTACGATACGAAATGGGGCCCAGACAAATGGAACCCAGACTATCGAACAAATAAACAAGTCGTCGCAGAAGGCGGTTCAAGCCCTTGTAAAGCCGAATGCCCGGCCCATATCGGCATTCAGGGCTACATCAAATTGGCCTCGCAAGGAAAGTATCGAGATGCTTTGGAGCTCATCAAAAAAGAGAATCCTTTTCCAGCAGTCTGCGGGCGAATTTGTCCGAAAAAATGCGAATCCGACTGCACCCGGGGCGATATTGATAATCCAATTGCCATTGATGACATTAAGAAGTTTATTGCCCAGCAAGATCTCAATGCGGAGACACGCTATGTGCCAACAAAAAAGCACCAGTACGACAAAAAAATAGCCGTGATTGGGAGCGGCCCAGCGGGTTTAAGCTGTGCTTACTTCCTTGCGGTTGATGGTTATCAAGTTACTGTTTTTGAGAAGCAACCAGCCCTTGGCGGAATGCTCACACTGGGCATCCCCTCTTATCGACTTGAAAAAGACGTCATTCTCTCTGAAATTGAAGCCCTCAAGGAATTAGGCGTCGAATTTAGATTAGGTATTGAAGTCGGCCAAGACGTAACACTTGATGCACTTCGAAAAGACGGATATAGCGCTTTTTATATTGCAGTTGGCGCGCAGTCAGGACGCAGCCTCGGCCTTAAGGGAGAATCCTCAATAGGCGTCACCACGGGCGTGGATTTCCTCCGCCAAGTCAACTTGGGACAGCAAAGCGAGCTGTCAGGACAAGTTGTCGTAATTGGTGGTGGTAACGTCGCGATTGATGTGGCACGCACAGCAACGCGGGCCGGCGCAGACGATGTACAACTGTTTTGTCTTGAAAGTCGGGCGCACATGCCTGCACATAAAGAAGAAGTGGAGGAAGCATTAGCGGAAGATATTTCCATCCATAATGGCTGGGGTCCCAGACGTATCATTGAGGAAGATAGCAAAGTCACGGCTGTCGAGTTTGCACAATGCCTACGTGTACTCGATGAAGCGGGTAATTTCTCTCCCGAATTTGACGAGCAACATACGCAAGTTATTGCTGCAGACCATGTGATTTTATCGGTCGGCCAAGCAATGCGCTGGGGAAGGTTACTCACAGGCAGCAAGGTTAACCTCAACCCAAATCAAACTGTAATTGCCGACCCCATTACTTATCAAACGGGTGAACCCGACATATTTGTCGGCGGCGATGCTTACACCGGCCCTCGGTTTGCCATTGATGCGATTGCTCAAGGCAAAGAAGCTGCGATTTCAATTCATCGATTTGTGCAGCACGGTCAAAGCTTACTGTTGGGACGAATACAGCGCAACTACCAGTCTTTCGACCGGCAAGCGCTCAACTTAGATGGCTACGACAACAGTCCAAGGCAAGAGATTGCTGAAGTCGACGGCCAAGAGTCGAAGAAAACTTTCAGAGATTTACGCGGCACTTTAACCCAACAGCAAGTTCAGCAAGAAACCCTGCGCTGCTTAGACTGCGGTGTTGTGGTAGCGGACGAGTTTATGTGTGTGGGTTGTGGTGCATGTACAACCAAATGTCAGTTTGATGCGATTTCTTTGGTACGTGCCTATGATGCTGATGGCGCCGATTTGAAAAATGTCAAAGGGGTCATTATCAAGCATGCCTTGAAACGCAAAGTTCGTATTGCAATGAAAGCCCCAATCAAACGCATTAAAACCATGTTAGTCGATTGATCGCATGAGCATGGTGCAATGCACCATGCTCAATTTAAAGGAGCCTAATTGTGCATGAACTCGGCGTCGTCATAGAAGTTGTTAAAACAGTGAGTGAGTTTGCTAAAACTCACCAATTACAGAAAGTAGATACGATTGTACTGCAAATCGGTCAACTCTCTTCAATGATCCCAAAATACATTGAAGATTGTTATCCCGCAGCGGTTGATGGGACACCGCTTGAACACACCAAGCTAGCGATTGAGGTCATCCCAGCGGAAGCGATCTGCAAGCAATGCCACCAGATTTTCAATATTTTACAGCATCAATCCAAGTGCCCAGATTGCCAATGTGAAGACTGGGGAATGCTCAGTGGCAAAGAGTTTTTAATTAAAGAAGTGATTGCCTACTAATGTAAGCTATTCGAGTGAGCCAATAACTCATTCAATGTATCAGCAATCTCTCCGATTACACTTTCGCCATATCCAACACTCTGCATTGCAATACGTCCTTGCTGGTCAATTATTACTAAATGCGGGATACCTTCTACCTTATATTTCTTTCCTATACGCCCTTTGGGATCATGGCTTAAAGTCAGTTGCGTATCTTTAAAGACCTTTTTAATCTTGCGGTAGGTCTTTCGATCTTCGCGAAAATTAACCGCAATAACTCGAACTTTATCTAGACCGAGGTGATTTTGAATATTATCTAATATGGGTAGTTCTTTTAAACAGGGACTGCACCAAGACGCCCAAAAACTTACAACAATAACTTTTCCTTCTAGCTCTGACACATAAACCTTACCACCATTTGCGTCTTTGCCTAAATAATCAGGAGCCTCACTACCAATCTCCAATAGTGTTTCACTCGCATGAGCACTTATCGAAATTGCCAAAAAGATTAAAGCTACAATTTTTCTAATCATTTTTATCCTTAAATATTTATTCCGTTAGACTCGCACAAATAACCATTTGATAATGAAGAACTAAAGTGCTGTGCAGTCACTGAGGATGCCCCTTTCGCCTCTATAGTCGAACTCTTTAGGCTTTCGAACGTATGCCCTGACTCCAACAAAACATCCTGTGCCCAAAACACGCCTTGAACACTAAGTCCGAATAAGGCCAATATCACCAACCCAAAAACATAAACTCTGAACCTTGCCTTAGTGCCATAAACATATGCTGTTGGTCGCAATACCTTTTCACCAGGCGGCGGAAACTGCTGCGATTGATAAACCCGCCAACTGAGTGGCCCAAGCAAAATACTAAACACAATAACGGCTGACAAGGGCAAGCCAACAAATACTCCATATATCAATAACTCTGCGCCAGTTGCCCAACCATAGTCATGACAGTGAGCCACTTCGGCATAAAGAGTTAACCAAGGAAAAAACCAAGTTTCAGTGACAAAAAGTAATGGCAATGCCCAGCAAAGATGCTTCGCAATCAGCAACAGCTTTTCCTTCACGCTTAACATTGGGGCATATTCAGACTTCAATCCATCTTCCTTTTTGAGTGTGCTTACGCCCTAGAAGGCAACAAATTACGAACAAATCAGTGGCTGAGTGATTCACCATGTCACGGCAAAGTATTCAACTACGTCAGAATGAAAACGGCAATAAAAAAGGCCGAAATTCACATTTCGGCCTTTTCAAACATTCATCAGAATTTACATATCACAAGCTTGCAAAGGCTTACGCAATTGCGCACGGACATTGTCCATCCCTGAGTAAAACTCTTTCATCATCAACAGGCCCATCATTTTACCGTTGTCGGTAACGATTAAGTTATCTGGATCTGTTGGATCATTTTTCAATGCGCCGATGGCTTTCATTGAAGTCATTTCTTTGAATAATGCGGTATCTAAATTCACGCCAAATGTTTCACGGAAATATTTGCGCGAAAGGCGACCAGAGAACATGCCCAGCAAGAAGCGATATTGCATCACATCTTTCTTGCTGTAGTTCTTCTGTTGCTCAACACCCATTTTTCCAGCGGCAATTCTTTCATGGTATTTGCGAAGCGAAAACGTATTCACGTGAAGCGTATCGTTTAGGAAGCTAAACGATCCAGAGCCTACCCCTAAGTACTCATCATAGTCGATAACATACTCATCAAACCCTTCATCGTTAGCTTTACCAAATGCCCACGCAGAAAGCTGATTATACTGACCGTTCAGGCTATTTAGAATTTGACGATATTGGTTGGCCATATCCGCTTGATCTGCTGCTAACTTACCCTTCACGCTTTTGCGGGTTTGGTGAGTAATCATCAGTGGGTATGTGGTGATTTGACGCGGATCTAATCGCGATGCCATATCCAAATCATGCTGAATAATCTCTTCCGTTTGGCCACGGAAGCCAAAAATCAAATCAACGTTGATAATGGGAAACAGCTCTTTGGCCGCCATGATTTTGTCGAACGTTTGTTGACCACTACCAAACTTTTCAAGTCGGTCCGTCATTTTCAAAATGCCATCATCGAAACTTTGAACACCCACAGACATGCGGTCAACTAATCCCTCAAGCTGTTTAAATTCGGGGCTATCTAGGTGTTGAGGATCCGACTCACAAGAAACCTCTTTAATGCTTGGGAATAGCTTTTTGGCATACTCAATGGTTCGCGCGAGCTCATCTTCTAGGACTGTCGTCGTCCCGCCACCGATATACATGGATTCAAAGTCATAGCCTAAGGCTTTAACCATATCCATCTCTTTACGCAAAGACACAAAATAAGCGCGAGCTTTATCTTCTTTAAAAATAAAACGGTGGAAAGTGCAGTAAGAGCAGAGGGTATGACAGAAAGGTACATGGGCATACAACATGTACTTTTTGCCCTCTACCGGTGCAGGCATGGTATCGGCAGACAGAGTGTCGAGTCTTAGGTTCTTATCGACATAATATTGCATCACCCGTTCCATCGAGCTCAACATCCAAGTTGGCACCGTAATATTGGCTTCGTATCCGCCGGCAAACTTGGTGTCTAGAGTTTGGATAATTGATGACATAAGGGTTCCTATCTTAGGTAATTATTTATACTGCCTTTTACTGTATTAGTGAGTGCGAATATCTCCCTAACAGAGGTTGCAGACTAACTGCAATCTTTTTTTTAAACCGTGAACTGGTTACAAGTTACGCAGCGCTAATTAGCGAATGTTAATATTTGCTAGCTCAACCACACTTTAGTAAATGCCAAATTTGACGGATCGCTCACAAAACTATTCCAAATGGTTTTTATGGCAAAAGCCTTTTGTTAATTAATGACCACAAAACTCGAAAAAACAGGACTTTTGTTTAGTTTTAGGGCGATAAATACTACAAAACTTAGCATTTTGCCGTTTTTCACTGTTGAAGCCAGCAAATCAATAGCGAATAAAGATCAACCACTGGAATAGTTTGCAGGCTGGGTCACACTATTTGAGCACACCCTCAAGTTTAGACAATGCTAAACAAAGACGCTGTCTATGACTCCACAAATGCAAGCAAGGTCGCAAAAAAATACCCACCGATTTGGTGGGTATCTTCAGCTGGCGATGTCGTTACAAATTACTCTTTATAACGAATGGAGCCATTCTCTTTGATTTCATCGTACCAAAGGTTGTGGTGTTGTATCGCCCAGTTTTCATCACAATAACCAGACTTCATACATTCCATTCCCCCTTCACTCAATGCCGTAGCCATCCAAATATGCACGATAGTAAATGCAATAATGATGATGGCACTCGTAGCATGGATCAGCAATGCCGCCATCGACGCTTCTCTTGGTAAGTCGAGCCCCGGCAACACCAACATGGCACCGGAAATACAAATGAACAAACCAAATATAGTGAGCGTCCAAAACCACATTTTTTCACCCGCATTGGCAAATCCACTATCAGGATGTTTGCCTTTGAAGGGGCCAAAATTAATGTAACCACCAACAACAAGGAACCACTTTAAGTCGTAAAGCTTAAATGTCTGCAAAGGCATCCACTTCACAACACAAAGTACCCAAGATACAAAGAATACTGGACCAGACCAGTCGTGAATAAACTTACTCGCACCAATTAACGATGCCCAAAGTCCATCCCCAACATAGGGTTGTAACACATGCTTACCTAGCATAATGTTTAAACCAGTGACAATCAGCAACAGACAGGAAATCGCCAAAACCCAATGCAACTTCACATCTGATTTTGACCAACGTTCCACCATCTTGCCCGAATATCCATGACTCAGTTTCGACGGCCCGTTCACGAGGAAAAACACTAAAAACACGGCAAAAACACCCAAGACAGTAAAGCCCATCGCAGGTGTTAAATACTCGTTCTTAATCTCTTTTCCTTGGTTACCGGCAACATTGATGAGATTGCCACCTTCTAGACCTTGGTCAGTGCTATAACCGGATTCTCCGGCTTTCACTGCTCGCCAAAGGTCAGCGTCACTCATCTTCGCTGTTCCCTGCTGCTTACTGTTTTGCTCATCGACGGCCATCGTGGTTGGCGCAAGCCCCAACCCCATGACAAGTACGAGTAAGGTCAACAAACTACGCAGCGATTTAGTTAACATAGTCACTCCTTGTCGGGCTACAGCAATAGCTGTAGCCCTAGCTGCATTAGTTTATTTCGCCAGTTTTAGGGTTATAACCCCAAATGACATTCGGATTACCGCGAGCAGATACACGTTCACGATAGATATCCGAAACAATGCCTGCGTCCCCTGCTAACAAGGCTTTGGTTGAACAAAGCTCTGCACACATAGGTAGCTTACCTTCAGCAATACGATTCGAACCGTACTTCTGACGTTCCTCGCTTGAATGGTTTTCCTCAGGTCCACCGGCACAGAAAGTACATTTGTCCATTTTGCCGCGGCTACCGAAAGCTGTCTTTTTCGGGAATTGCGGTGCACCAAATGGACATGCATAGAAACAGTACCCACAACCGATACAGGTATCTTTATTGTGAAGCACAATGCCATCTTCTGTTCGATAGAAGCAATCAGCAGGACAAACGGCCATACACGGTGCATCTGTACAATGCATACACGCAACCGAAATTGAAGCTTCCCCAGGCTTACCATCATTAATGGTCACTACGCGGCGGCGCTGAATGCCCCACTCTAACGCAGAATCGTTTTCGTTCTTACAAGCTGTGACGCAACCGTTACACTCGATGCAGCGCTTGGTGTCACACAAAAATTTCATGACTGCCATAATGGCTTATCTCCTCATCAAGTGTGGTTAGGCTTTGCTGATCTGACACAAGCTAGACTTCGTCTCTTGCATCTGAGTCACAACATCATAGCCATAGGTCATCACCGTATTGGCTGACTCTCCCGTGACATATGGAACCGTTCCCTCTGGATAGTGCTTATCTAGTTTTTCACCTTCAAATACACCTGCAAAGTGGTACGGCATAAAGCACTCACCCTCGATTACACGTGGTGTAACCATAGCTTTGACAGTAATCTTGGCACCTTCTGGGCTATGGACATGAACGTCATCGCCATCTCTTAAGCCACGATCAGCTGCATCAGCAGGGTTGATCTCGATAAACATCTCTTGCTGTAACTCTGCAAGCCATGGATTCGAACGGGTCTCTTCACCACCGCCCTCATACTCAACCAAACGTCCAGTCGTAACTGCTAACGGGAAGTCTTTGGCAAAGTCTTTTTCTTGAATTGACTTATACAAGGTTGGAAGGCGAGCAACCATACGATCTTCATATGTTGGATATTTCGCCACAAGATCGCGGCGTGGTGTGTACAGTGGTTCACGGTGAATTGGGATATCATCTGGGAAATTCCAAACGATACAGCGCGCTTTCGCATTACCGTAAGGCATACAGCCATGCTTAATCGCAACACGTTGAATACCACCAGAGATATCTGTTTTCCAGTTTTTACCCTCAGCATGCTTTTTCTCTTCAGCCGTGAGTTCATCCCACCAGCCAAGTTGCTTTAACATCGTATGGGTAAACTCTGGGTAACCGTCTTGAATTTCAGCGCCAACTGAATACGAGCCTTCTGCCAAAATATTATTGCCATTGTGCTCAACACCATAACGCGCTCGGAAGTTACCGCCACCATTCTTCACTTCACGATCCGTGCGGTAAAGAATTTGTGAACCAGGATGCTTCATCTCTGGCGTACCCCAACAAGGCCAAGGTAAACCATAGGTTTCGCCTCGAGCTGGACCACCGGGTGCTTCAAGTGAATTGATATCAAAAGTGCCCCAGTTTTCTTGGTGCATCTTCAAACGTTCAGGGCTTTGACCTGTATAACCAATAGTCCACATGCCCTTGTTAAATTCACGGGTCATATCTTCAATCAACGGCTCAGTACCATTGACCTTGATATGCTTACAGAACTGGTCAGCAATTCCGACTTTCTTCGCAAGCAGGTACATGATTTCATGATCTGGCTTAGACTCAAATAAAGGCTCAATAACCTTCGTACGCCACTGAAGAGAGCGGTTTGATGCAGATACACTGCCATAGGTTTCAAACTGAGTTGCAGCGGGTAACAGATACACCCCATCTTTACGGGTATGCATGACGCCCGCCATTGTTGGGAAGGGGTCAACAACTACGACGGTATCCATCTTGTTTAGTGCTTCGCGCACCTCACGACCACGGGTTTCAGTGTTAACCGATTGCCCCCAGAAGAAAGCCATTCGAATATTGTCTTTCTGAGCTATTTTATCTTTGTCTTCTAGCACACCATCATGCCAACGAGAACAAGGGATACCCGTAGAGGTCATTGGATCTTGCCCTAGACGTTTCTCTTGGTCAAAACGAGCCTTCACCCACTCATAATCTAAATCCCACACATTACACCAGTGCTTCCACGAACCGGTCTTCAGACCATAGTAACCAGGCAATGTATCGAACAATAAGCCAAAGTCAGTTGCACCCTGCACGTTATCATGACCACGGAAGATGTTAGTACCACCACCCGATTTACCCATGTTGCCAAGCGCTAGCTGCAAAATACAATAAGCGCGGGTATTCGCGTTACCAATGTGGTGCTGCGTACCACCCATACACCAAACTACAGTGCCAGGACGATGTTCAGCGAGCATTTTCGCAACGCGATACATTTGTGCTTTCGGGATCCCGACTACATGCTCAACTTCTTCTGGGGTCCATTTCTTCACTTCTTCGCGAATACGCTCAAGGCCATAGACACGTTGACGAATGAAGGTTTCATCTTCCCAACCATTTTCAAAGATATGCCAGAGTAAGCCATAGATATAAGGGATATCCGTACCTGGACGAATATGTACATACTCATCTGCTTTGGCAGCCGTGCGAGTAAAGCGAGGGTCAACGACAATAATTTTTGCGCCACGCTCTTTACCTTCAAGAACATGTTGCATGGCAACAGGATGTGCTTCACTTGGGTTGGAACCAATGAACATCATTGCTTTCGCATTACGAATATCGTTAAACGAGTTAGTTTGCGCACCATAACCCCAAGTGTTAGCAACACCGGCTACAGTGGTAGAGTGACAAATACGAGCGGAGTGATCGACGTTATTCGTGCCCCACATCGCTGCAAGTTTACGGTACATGTAGGCTTGTTCATTCGAGAACTTTGCACTACCCATAAAGAATACAGAATCTGAGCTCGCTTCTTGGCGGATCTTTAACATCTGATCGCCAACTTCATTAATGGCTTGCTCCCAAGAAAGCTTCTTCCACTTGCCGCCTTCCAGCTTCATTGGATATTTAAGGCGCTTAGCACCATGGCCATGCTCACGAAGCGCTGCACCTTTTGCACAGTGACCACCAGCATTGAATGGATGATCAAACGCAGGTTCTTGACCGGTCCAAACACCATTTTGGACTTCAGCGTAAATACCACAACCTACAGAGCAGTGGGAACAAATCGTACGTTTGATTTCAGTTGGCGCATCATGGGCAACATCTTTTGCCTCTGCTTTGCGCATCATTCCTGTACCGAGCATGGATGCTGCAGCAATACCACCAGTTGTAATACCAGCAGATTTTAGGAATTGTCGTCGGTTTAGACCTAAGCTCGGCTTATCTGCCGTTACCGCTTGATCTGATTTGCGGGTTAATCGCATTAGATTCTCCTTGTATTACTTACCACGTAAAGTGGCATAGTAGTTACGGATATGGTCGGTCTCGCGGTAACCATCACCTTGATCTTCAGGCGCTTTTGCTGCCGGGGCTGCTGCGGCTTGACCACTCATCGTGGCAGCTGCACCTGCCGCGCTGCCAAGTGCCAGAGCTTTCAGTAGTTGACGGCGGCCCATGTCAGAAGCTTGCTTCTTCATAGTCTCTCCTTGTTTTGGGGATAACTCCCCACCTCAATTGTTTTATTGACACCTTTATTATTGGTATCAGGGCAATAAAACGGTTGCGTTACACCAATCCCCACGCAGCTATACTGCTTGAGGTTCGATTTCTTCATTTCCAGGACAGTTCACTGGAATATCCATGTTGAGTTGCTCAAATACATTCGCTTCCGCAGCAAAAAATGCGGCTGCAACCTGGGCAACGGCTTGATAAAACTGGGCGCTAGGTGCGCGCGCGAGCTCTTCACAATAACGGCTAATCCACCCACCGATATGACGTTGGTAAAATGCAAGTTGGCGATAGCTTGGTGCTTCTAGGATCAAGCTACTCATAACTTCACATAGTGCCGCAACGTGATCTTCTGGCTCCTTCACTTCATCTTGACGTTCAAACCCCATTTGCATTAAATCTTGCCGTAATGCAGCAAGAGGCGTATCCATCAACGAGCCTGCAAGGTACCAACTGGCGTATGGAAGGATTTCACCAGTGCCGACACCAATAAAAATATTTTGATATTCTTCAGCTAAATCTTCACCAGAACATTTTCCAGCAGCTTGCTTGACCGCAAGCCATGCCTTGGCAATCTCACTTTCATCAGTTACATCGATATCGAGCGATGTTAAAAATGACAGTAACTCGGCACTTGGGGCCGAGCGAAACATTGCGGCTAGCAACTGGTATATATCAGCTCGAAGCTGATCATTTTCTGAAATTTCTCTTTGATTTTGGGTCATAACAGATCTCTTAATCCAATTGCTTTTCTGGGTTATCTAAAATATCGGCAAACATATCTTTAACGCGGCAATCGCCACACATTTTTAAGCGTTCACTATTGGCATCAAATGCACTATGGCTACCAACCATCCCAAGCATTTTTTCTACCATAGACTTGGTTGCAAAGGGCTCACCACACTCAATACATTCAAACGGTTGCTCTTCATGCAAGATTTGTTGTTGCTGACGCGCCTGTGCATCGAAGTTCACTTGCGCAGTTAAGCTAATTACGGTTTCAGGGCATGCATTAGCGCATAAGCCACACTGCACACAATCCTGTTCAACAAACTTCAATGCTGGGAGGTCACCACCATCTTGCAGGGCTTGTGTTGGACAGATGGCGACACACGACATACACAAGGTGCACGACTCGGCATTTACATTCACTTTTCCGTAAGGAATATTGTTCATCAGCATTGTATTATCGACATTAGCCACCTGTTGATTCAGGTGATCGATAGCCGCATAAATGGTGGCTCGCTTACTACTGGGGGCGAATTCCGCACCACTAAAAACGGGCCAATCTCGACTCACACTTAACAGCGAATCGATGCCTGCTAACTCGTGAGGGGAGATAACGTTCAACCGCTGCTGTGGTTGGCCAATTTCTTCCAAAATCCGACTAACGAGTAGGGTCTCCCCGGCTAACATTTGATTCAATGTCGGTGGTGTTGCTGGGGTATTCAGGATCAAGACTTGACGCGCCCCCCATGCAAGTGAGCTGAGCCAATGTTCAGTGCTAGCAACTGTAATTTCTTCTAGGGCAACAGGAATAATGTCTCCGGCGAGCGCATCAGTAACTAATTCAGCCCCTAGGTTCTCATCATGAAATAACACGACGGGAGCAACATTGGTTTGAGCTCGGAACGTTGAGATGATTTTTTTCAGGTACTGGCCAAGTGCCGCTGGAGTTGGTGCATCATAACTTAGTGCACCAGTAGGACACGCATTGCTACAACTACCGGCGCCGTGGCAAAGGTAAGGGTCGATCTCAATTTTTTGCTCGATACTACTAATTGCATCGGCTGGGCAGAAGTTTAGACAGCGTGAACAGGCTTCAATACCATTACGGTTGTGGGCACAAACATCAGCATTCACCTTGATGTAACGCGGTTTTTCGAACTCACCAACAAGATCAGGAATTTGCGCAAGTGCGTCGGCTAATTTCTGCTGATCTTGACCGACATAAAAATAGCCTGGCGGCAACATTTCTAGGTTTAAGCACGGGGATTGGCTTAGATCTAGGATTAAGTCGAAATGCGGTTTACGAATGGCAAGAGTACTGAGTTCAGCGGCGCCCCCATCGACATCAACAACCACTTGAAACTGACCAAGGAATCCTTTAATTGAAAGCAAATGGCTATAGTAGCTCTCAACATCTGGAGCGGCCTCAACGACTTTTTGCAAGTGGGCTTCATCTTGGTTCGTAATCGCCTCATTTGCCAAAATCGAGCAGCTCGCCATTTGCTGTAATTTGTCTGCGGCCAACCGAGCTAAATCCTCAGGGCCAATGACTAATACATGGCCTTGCGTTTGATAGCTCACAGTTGGCGGAATCAAATTCTGTAGAATTTGCGTCCGTGCTAAAATTTGTTGGCGAACTAGCTTCAACTCGCCTTTAGGTTCATTGCTATTCTCGTTTATGTTCACACTCTATTCCTGAACAAAAATATTGCATCAAAAGTTTCAGCCCAGCCATGACGAACCATCGTTTGCTTCTCTGTCATGCTCTCAATCTGGGTTGAGCGGTAATACAAATTATTTCTGCTTGAACCCAACCCTTGTTGAGTAAAAGCAAATTATCTATCGATTTTTATTAACTTTTTTCTTTCGTTCGTATCTGCCGCAACGGTTATTCAACAGCAATTCACGTACCAAAAATATGGGATTCAGAACCCCCTTAAATACCGTTAAACAACAGGGTCATCTGCAACAGCTACTACATCTGGTTCATTTTGGCTCACGACCAAGCTCTCATCAGTCAAATTGTCCGACGAGACCAAGGTATCGTTTTGTTGAATTTCGGGTGATTGCACATCAACGTTTTCGGGCGACGATTCGCCCCCCTCAACAGACACGTCATTAGCAATTAAAGCCTCTTCCTCTTCTTCAGACTCATCTTTTGTAACATGGCGGAAAACTTTCTGTGCAAGCTCCGCCGAAACGTCATCGGCTAAAAGCGGTTGATTGGTATAGTCCAATGCATATTCCAATAAACCATCAATTTCGTTGTAGTGGGGTTGCTTCCACAAAGCTCTTAATGCGGCTGCTTTTTGTGTTGGGTCGACATGCTCTGCCATAAAGCTAGCAAAGCTTCCACCAACCTCGATTGACTCCGGGTCGGGTAATTCTTCAATGTCAGCCAATTGAGTCGGCTGCTCATCTGCATCGAGCTTGACGTCCGCTGGATTTTGCGAGCCCTCGATTTGTGCTGAGGTTTTCGCCTCTTCCAGCTGATCAACCTCAAGCGTTCGCTCTTCCTCAGCAACCGCTTCTTTGCGTTCACGCCAGCGACTCAAGAATCCTTTAGGAGAATCTGTCATGAGGGCTTTTCTCCACGAGCTTCCGCCAACTCTTTTCGACGGTTTACGTGCTTACGGCGATGTGCTGAAATTTCGACTTCGCCATGGCGCGTGATAAATGCTTCTATCCAACAAGCGATGGCGCTGGGTAAAAGAATACTGAGGACTGGTGTATCGGCTTCAAGGCAGCCCGCTGCGACATTTTGATCAGCAGAAACCAAAGATGGCACCCATGTGCCATCCTCTAGCTCATCACAAACGATGTACAGCATGGCATTGTCCATATCTAAATTGATTCGGTAACTACCACGTTCATCTTTATGCAGTTCTAATAATACGAGATGCGCGCCACTTGGCGGCTGGTTGGTTGCGGGAACAATTTGGTCAAGCTCCCAAGTATCGGATGTCCAACGCCCCATTTGCTTGGTCACTTTCTTTAATGACACATACATGGGCCACTGATTATCTGTATGTTGCATGGCATCTCCGTTTTCGGTCGCAAATCAGCCCACTGGCTTTCACGACTGCTAGCTCTAATTTCCATGAACAGCAATTTTGATGCCAGCACGATTTCAACCCAAAACTTTGAAGCTAGTCATCATAACAACTTCTATACTAGGACATTTTGTCCAACACGCAAGATATTGTTGGACAAAGCGGTTTGCGTTAGATCACATAAATCAGCAGATCACGTATTTCATCAGATAAACGCACCCAAGGCATAAAAGTTGCTATGATTTGATATCTTAAATATTTGCCGAATTTGCTGATGACGATATCAAACAAGAAATTATCCTTAATTAAAACGTCTGCAGAAGTGCCGCTCACGATTCAAGTTCAAGCGGTTGATGAAAAAGGTCACCTCGTTGACAAGTCGGTTGCCTGCGAAAGGCCACTAACGGTGTATTTAAACTGGCGACCCATCGTGACCTTAATGACGCTAGGCGCTAAGCCCGAAGCACTAGCGCTTGGCTACTTAAAAAACCAAGGGTTTATCAGTGATACAAATTTGCTAGAGTCGGTGATTGTTGATTGGGATGTTGAATCTGCGGCGGTCATTACCCAAGAGACCACTGAAGATTTAGAGAAGCAATTGTCAGAAAAGACAGTTACGACGGGCTGCGGTCAAGGAACAGTCTATGGTGGCTTTATGCAGGGGCTTGAATCTATTCAGCTACAATGCCCTCCCATCAAGCAAAGCACTTTATATGGCTTACTTAAAAATATTAGCGCTTTCAATGAAACCTATAAAAATGCAGGCGCGGTTCATGGCTGCGGCCTTTGCGAGGGCGAAGCTATTGATGCTTTTGTGGAGGACGTTGGCCGACACAATGCCGTTGATACGCTTGCGGGTGATATGTGGCTCAACCAAGTGGACGGTGCCAACAAATTGTTTTACACCACAGGACGCTTGACCTCAGAAATGGTAATTAAAGTTGCCAAAATGGGTATTCCAGTTTTATTGTCTCGAAGTGGCGTGACCCAAATGGGCCTAGAGTTGGCACAAAAGCTCGGCATCACCATTATTGCACGAGCCAAAGGTCGGCACTTTTTGATTTACCATGGCGCTGAGAACATCGAATTCGATGTCATGAACGCCGCCCAGAATAAATAATGAATAACAAAGCTAGGACAATCCATGACTGACGCCAGTGAACTGGTCTACATGAGCGCAAAGCAAGTTGCTGAATACTTAGATTTAAATGAAAAGAAAGTCTATGCCATGGCAAATGAGCGTATTTTGCCCGCAACAAAAATTACAGGTAAGTGGCTATTTCCAAAGTTCTTAATTGACCGTTGGATTATGGACTCCTGCCACAGCGGCATGCTCTCTGATAGGCTATTAATCACTGGTAGCGATGATCCGCTCCTTTCGATGCTGGTCGCGCGTTTAATGTCTCAGGTTGGTAGCCAAGAATTAATTAGCTACAGCGCGACCGGTTCTCGATTAGGTTTAGACTTACTCGCAAAAGGCTATGCAGATGTGTGTACACTGCATATGTGTAATATTGAAGACCGAGCAACTCGGCACCCTGCGCTCCTGAAAAGTTATCCGAGCCATCAACAGTGGATCTTGCTACACGGCTATTCCCGACAGCAAGGGCTGATGGTTCGCCCTGATATGCACCACCAATGTCAGGAAGAAGATAAAGTACCGCAATATCCATGGCGATGGGTCGGACGCCAAGCAGGCGCGGGCAGCCAACAGCAGCTTGAACAATGGCTAACAAAGCACGATGCAAACCTCGAGCAGCTAAACCGGGTGATGACCGCCTATAGCGAACGTGAACTTGCTGGTTACATTGCAAGAGGTGATGCTGACATCGGCTTTGGCTGTCAGTCCGTGGCCAATGAAAGTGGCTTAAGCTTCGTGCCTTTAGTGGAAGAATCTTTTGACTTTGTGATGCCCCAGAGCATCTATTTTCGACGTCAGGTCCAAGCTCTTTTTAAAATGCTCGCCAGTACTCAAACCCAGCAAGTGGCGCATATGCTCGGCGGCTACAATTTAAGCCAATGTGGTGAACTTATTTGGAGTCCGAATTAAACTTGGAGGGTGACCCCGAAGCACAAAACGTGAGTGTTACGCTCTAAATTTCGCCCAAGTGCGACGCTGCTGCGGATCTAAAAATGTCCAGGCTAATACGCGAGTCATTTTATTTCCTTGAGACATGTCTATCACTTGAACCTGCTGCGCTGCCAACTTTTCAAGCCACATTTGACAAGGTTTCAGATTTTCTTTTTTTGAAACCAAGCTAGAGAACCATAAACATTGCGCAGAAAACTTCGCGCTCTCGTGGATCATATTGTGCAAAAATTGCTTTTCACCGCCGTCACACCACAGCTCTGCTTTTTGTCCACCAAAATTCAGCGACGCATTGGCACGATTAGGTGTCTGTATTCCCTTTTTCTGCCTATTCGCCGTGAGATTTGCATGTTTACGCGCACTTCCTGCGGCAGCTTGTGCCAAGGACTCATGAAACGGTGGATTACAAAGCGTCAGATCAAACCTTTCATTGGGTTGAATAATCCCATCAAAAATCTGCGCAGCGCTCTGTTGATGCCGAAGCTCCAATTGCTGTTCAGTTAATTGATTGTGCCTTTTCAGTTGCTCAACGTTCGTAAGTGACAGAGGATCAATATCAGAGGCGACAAAACGCCAACCATACACAGCATGCCCGAGGAGTGGGTATATCCCATTGGCGCCAGTTCCGATATCGAGAGCCTTTACCTGACCTCCTTTTGGGATCTTGCCAGAGTCCGCCAGTAAATCGGCAACATAGTGTAAGTAATCGACCCGCCCAGGCACAGGAGGGCACAAAAACCCATCCGGTATATCCCAATCATGAATTCCATAGTGCAAAGAAAGTAGTGCTGCATTCAAGCATTTCACAGCTTGCGGGTCAGCAAAGTCAATCGACAGCGCGCCAAAAGGGGAAGGTCTGACAAAGGGCTTGAGTTGGGGAGCATGTGCCATCAGCACCTCAAAATTGTAACCCATTTTATGAATGTTTCGAGGGTGCAGAGGCTTTGCTGAGGCGGTCTTCCCAACGGAACGCTGAGCAGTTTGACGTCGACTCGCTCCTTGTTTGTGCTGCCGAGTGCGAGAAGCGTTGGCTTTTGGCTTTTTGTTGGCTGCTCGACGCGATGCCGCATCATTTTTTGAGGGTGTGTTTTTTGTTGAGGGCATGTGCAAACCAGATAAAAGCAGAGGAAGCCTGTTTCAGGCTGAACAATATGGCCTCGGGTACTGACAAAACTTGATGCCGTCAGCACCCGAAATTGAGCGTTAGTCGTAGAGGTACTTGGTGAAGAGTAAATTCACAACAAGTGGTCTGCCTGTTTCCGCCTCAAGCAAGCGATTCAAAGTGTCGTAACATTCACGACGTATCTCTTCACGTCCTGTCATTGACTTCACTTTATCTTCCGTTTGATTACCCAGAATTTCGACGATAGCCGAACGCAGTAACGGGTCATGATGCTCAAGTCGTAATAAGTCATCTTGTTCTTTTACCATAAGCTCAACACTAAGCCGCACGAAACCGAGCTTCTTCCCCGTTGAGATATAGTTAGTCACTATATCGGGTTCGAACCCATAATATGCATATTCTTCCAGCTCTTCGTCTTCGGCAAACGCGTTAAACGTTAACGAAATGAGCATCAACAACATGAGTGTGATTTTTTTCATAACAGCTTTGACCTTTTCAGCAATTCTAAGAGCTGGCTTGCACTTCCAATCTACCTGAGCGTCCGACAACATGCTAGACTGCTTCAGTTCGCATGTATTGTACCGAGTTATGGATGAATGTAACCAGCTTAAGCTTCCCTTATGGTGAATCAATTCAATGGTTTTCGCCAGATAAAATCGCTCAGTTACCCGATAATCCGCTAAAAGAATGGATTTTAGCGAAGGGGAGTTTAACGAAGCGACTTAAAAAGTGCGGAACCCACTTTGAAGTAAAGGTGCTTGGCGAAGACTTTTTGCCGCCATTAGAAGGCGAATACCCAAATCAAACTCAGGTATGGGTGCGGGAAGTACTTTTGTGTGTAGACTCCGAACCTTGGGTGTTTGCCCGAACTCTCATCCCAGCGCAGCTGTTTTCAAGTCGAGAGCAAGACTTTGTCAATTTGGGTACACGCTCTCTCGGTGAGTTACTGTATGCCAATGACAATTTTGTGCCGGGCAAAGTCGAAGTGGCACATTTTTCAAACCAAAGCCGCTTAGCTCAACTCGCTAGCACCCTATCTCAACCCACCGCGGAATCCCTGTGGGGACGCCGACGTTACTTCTGCTATCAAGAGCATCAGATGATTGTTTGCGAAGCTTTTTTACCGAAAGCACAGCAAGCAATACAACACCTCAAACTGCCGCAATAAATGATGGTGAACACCGCCTGCAAACGTTAAAGGCTTACTCGTCATCGGCAAATTTTTGGGCAATTTCGATAAACTGTGGTTGCAGCGCAATAAATGCATCGACAATTGCAGGCTCAAAGTGTCGGCCTCTACCCTCTAAAATTATCTCACTCGCAGATTCATAACTAAACGCATCCTTATACACACGACGATTGATTAACGCATCATAACAATCGGCCAATGCCATCAACCTCGCGGAAAGCGGTATCGCATCTCCCGATATTCCCAGCGGATAACCCGACCCATCCCATTTCTCATGATGGCCAAACGCAATCTCTTTCGCGACCGCAAGAAAGCTCGACGAACCATACTCTTGCTCGGCTTTTTCAAGTGCGTCGAGCCCAAAGGAAGCATGGCGTTTCATCAGCTCCCACTCTTCCGGCGTTAACTTGCTGGGCTTTAATAAAATTGAGTCTGGCACACCCACTTTACCTAAATCATGCAATGGCGCTGACTTGTATAAGAGATCAATATAAGTTGGTGTAAGTTGCTCTTGATATTTAGGGTCTTGGCTTAAATAATTTGCCAGCAGGCGCACATAATGCTGCGTTCGACGCAGGTGCTTTCCGGTTTCGTTGTCTCGGGTTTCTGCTACCGTCGCCATACAAAAAATTGCCACATCCTGTGTTCTAGAGATTTCTTGTGTGCGTTCAATAACTTTGGCTTCCAATAGTAAATTGTGCGCTTGTAATCGCTTTTTAGCACGCGACAAATCTAAATGCGTCGCCACTCTGGCTTTCACTATTGGCAAACTAAAAGGCTTTGCAATATAGTCCGCAGCACCGATATCAAAACCATAAATTTCCGAGTCTACATCGCTCTTCACGGTTAAAAATATGACTGGGATATCGCACGTGCTAGGGCTGTCCTTCAGTGCTTGGCAAACTTGGTAACCATCCATTTCTGGCATGACAACATCCAGTAGCACTAAGTCAGGTTCAAAGCCTTTCGCGATGCGGTCCAAAGCTTGCTGGCCATTTTTAGCAACAACGACTTTGTATTGCCCAGCTAATAACTCGACGAGTACATCAATGTAAAAGGTTTCATCATCGACGATTAGGATACTATCCATTTCAGTATTCATTTTTTTTGGCACCCTTAATTTGCTGACTCAGGAACTCATTGACAATATTGAGTGCATGGTCAAATTCAAACTCACCAATTTGCTCTGATAATAAGCTGAACAACTCTGGTGGGATTTGCCCCTGAAGGGCTTTTATTTGTGATCTTGCCGCAGGATCACCTTTGGACAGGCTTTCAGATAAGGGATGCAAAACCGATTGCAATTGCTCTGGGTTTAAGTCGGCATCATCGATAGCTATCACCTTGTCCTGTGACGGGTCACCATACTGACTTGCAGCAAGCGCCTCAAATAGTTCAGAAAAATGATAGCGGAACATCTTACATTGCCCCTGTTCAAATGCGGGCTCACCAAGGGCAATAACTTGCTCAAAATCGCGAGCAGACTGCTCCAATGGCTTCGCGCCAATATTGCCCGCGACTCCACGGATGGTATGAACAATTCGTTTCACATCATCAAATCGCCCCTCATTTTTGGCACTTTCAATCTGCTCCAGATCAAGCTTGTGACGCTGATAAAAATCAGCGACTAACTTTGTATAAAGTTGATCATTGCCACCGACCCGATTAATGCCCCATTTCACATCTAACCCTGCAACTTGAGGCATTGATAGTTGCAAACGTTCTGAATCTCGGCTGGTTGGTGAATTTTTTACTGGCTGCAGCCATTGGCTAAGCACAAAGTACAAACGCTCAGGGTCAATCGGCTTTGCAATATGGTCGTTCATCCCCGCTTCAAAGCAACGTTGCTGGTCATCCTTCATGGCATGCGCCGTCATTGCAACAATTGGCAACTCTGCAAATCGCCCCTGCTTCCGGATCGCTTTTGTGGTCGCAAAACCATCCATTACGGGCATTTGTATATCCATTAACACAAGGTCAAAAGCCTGCATTTCCAATATATTGAGCGCCTCTTGACCATTGCTCGCGAGCACCGCATTGATACCGATTAAACCAAGCATTTCTTTGGCGACAACCTGATTAATGGGGTGGTCTTCTACAAGCAAAACCTGCCCTTGCAAAGGCGGTTGATTCACAGACGCAACCGGATTGGCGGTGCCCCCCTGCTGATGGAATACTTTCATGATGCTGTCAAAAAGTAGTGATGCATTAAGCGGCTTGATAAGGAAGGCATCAAGCTGCTCATGTTCAGCTTGCTGCATCACGTCTTCACGACCGTATGCCGTCAGCAGAATAATAGCGGGCATCACTTTTAACTGCAGATACTTGATACTTCGGCTTGCTTCAATGCCATTCATCCCTTGCATTTGCCAATCCATCAAAATCAGCTGATACGCCTGCTCATTGTCGTTGTGGTTCACGCGATGAACAGCCTCAATAGCCTCCATTCCTGAAGAGACCACATCAACTCGGAACGAGAAAGAGCGTAAAGTTTCAGCATTAATTTGTCGGGCAAAAGCATTATCATCGACGACAAGAACCCGCATCCCACGTAACTCGGCCGTGATAGGATAAGCCTCTTTACGGCTCGGTGCCGACAATGTCGCTAAAGAGAGCTCAAAGCAAAAAGTACTGCCTGAGCCTTCTTGACTCGTTGCTGACATGGTGCCCCCCATAAGCTCCACCAGCAACTTACAAATACTTAAACCCAGCCCCGTCCCGCCATGGGTTCTTGTGTAACTATTATCCGCTTGGGTAAAAGGTCGAAAAAGCTTTTCCAATGCTGCTTCAGAAATCCCGACTCCAGAATCAATCACTTCAAACTTGAGCCTTGCCTGCTGCTCACTTTGTTCGACCAAGCGAATTTTTACGATCACCTGCCCTTGTTCTGTGAATTTCAAAGCATTTTGGGTCAGATTGATCAAAACCTGCTCGATTCGAAGCGGGTCTCCAACCAAAGTGTCAGGAATTTCAGGGTCGATATCTAGATAAATGTTGAGTTGTTTTTCAGATGCTTTTAAAGCAAATAAATTGGAAATATTTGTCACAATATCATTGAGTTGAAAAGGGTGAACCTCAACATCAAGCTTACCTGCTTCTATTTTAGAAAAATCAAGAATGTCATTAATGACCTTTAGTAGTGTTAATGAGGCCCGCTTTATTTTCCCTGCATAATCTTGCTGTTTTTCATCTAAACTTGTCGAAAGTAACAGGTGCGTCATACCAACAATCGCATTCATAGGTGTACGAATTTCATGGGACATATTCGCTAGGAATTGGCTTTTAAAATGACTGGCTTGATCTGCAGCCAACTTTGCTTGAGCCAGTGTTTCGCGACTTGCAGCAAGGTAATCTTTTGATTGCTGCAATTTCCGGTTCCATATGAAAATGACAATAAAAATAGGTGCTATAACCAAGCAAGTGAGGAGTATTGCCCGCTTGATCAAATAGCTACTTGCTTGATGTTCAAACTCAACCACAAACCAGCGATGTTCAATATCTTTTATTTGTTGTGTACTTAAACCATCAATCGCCATATTTAAAATGGGGATCAATTCTGGCCAGTCCTTTCTAACGCCTATCGTATGTTCAAATTGGTAAGCGGTCGGTGCAGCAACCTTAATGTTGTTAGTTCCTTGCTCCGTCATAGACCAAGTCGTCGCGCCGAGCGCCCCAATAAAAGCATCTACTTTACCTCGGCTTAACGCTGCCAGCGCCGCCTCTGTATTTTCATAGCTTACGAGCGCCAACTCGGGGTAGTCTCGCCTTAGTACACTTTCAACGCCATACTGATCGACCACACCAATTTGATGGCCACTGAGATCATCAATACTAGAAACAAATTGCGTTTCCTCTTGTACAAAAATCATGTAAGGGCTGCGCATATACGGCTTGGTAAACAACAAATGCTCACGCCCTTCGGTCGTTGGTGACAGCAATGGCATCAGATCGATACGACCTTGTTTTAAGTTGTTTAACGCACTTTTACGACTTAAATGGGTATTCGTTGAAAGCTCTACATCCAATTGCTCAACCAACAACGCCATGATCTCAGCTGACATCCCTTGGTGCCGGTTTTGCTCATCAACAAACTCATAGGGGGCTTGATGCTTATTCACACCCGCTCGCCACTGTGGGTGCTTATTCAGCCATAAGCTTTGTTCGAAACTTAATTTCAGAGGAATCGATTGTTCAGAAAGCGGATGATTCACCCACTTTTTAAGGATGGATTGCCGCTCTGCCACCGTAATACTACTCAGTGCTTTGTCAATAATTGTCGACAGCGGTCGCCACTCTGGGTCTTGATGAACCGCAAACCGCTGCAAGGAACGGGGAAAGCCAGGGTCACCGGACAGCTCGATATTGGTTAATTGTAAATTGTGCTGCAACCAAGAGATCACAGCTTGATTGCCGATGTATGCGTCTACTTCACCAAAAGACAAAGACTTCAGCGCTTTTGCAGTCGTAGGGTACGTCTGTAACTGAATTTGAGGGTAACGCTCGATAATCACATCATACAAAAAGAACCCGTCTTCAATGGCAACTTTTTTACCATTGAGTTGTGCTAGCGTCGTATACTTTTCACCGTTACGCTGACTGGCTATGACCTTTACCGCGCCAAAGTAAGGAGAGCTAAACCATAAGTCTTGTGCGCGCCTTGGAGTTTTCACAATCGTCGCCGCAAACTTGATTTTTCCTGCTCTCAATTGGGCCAACATATCCTTAAAGCTTCGGAACTTCTTAGGAACCAGTTTAACCCTCAACTTCTTTGCCAACAGCTTGACATAATCATTGGCAATTCCCGAGTGTTCTCCGCTTTCAGCAAAAAAATCTACGGGAGGCCAGCGGCCATCGACCCCCACTTCAATCACTGGATGTTGCTGTAACCATCGCTTTTCTTCGGGGGTCAAACGATCAATAAAACGTTGCGAAATTTTGTCATTTTCGGATTCGACATATTCCCAATGAAACCCACTCCATTTAGCCGAAATGGCATCTTTACTGTGATTGGTTACCAGCTGCGCATAGCGGTCAATTTTCTGAATTAACTTTTGGTTCCCAATGCGCACCGCAGCATGATAGCCCCGGTCATAAATAGACTTCTCTAATCGATTAAATTTGACCTTACTTGGGTGAGATTGCAGATAACGCTGAAGATATAACCCCTGACTAATAAAAAGCTGCACTTCTCCCCGTACCGCAGCTTCAAACAGCTGGCGATATCCTGAGTAGGTTTTAATATCGGCACTCGGGTAGTTTTCTAGCAGCCATTGGTGATGGTAACTGTTCAGTGTGACGCCAACGGTGTAAAGGTTGATATCATCGATAGATTCAACTTGCGCTAAAGTTGGGTGGGAAAAAAGAGAATAGGCACTGTGTAACAACGGCACCGAGAATGCCATCTGCTTGGCTCTTTTAGCGCTTTGAAATACACCGGCTATAACATCAATTTCCCCTTGCTGAAGCCAAGCTTGAGTTTGTGCATTCGTACCCGCAATAAACTCAACGTCCGTATTTGCCACCTCTGCCCAAGTTCGCCAGTAGTCGATTAAGACCCCTTTTGCTTCCCCGAGATCACCTCTGTACTGCAAGGGCGCACTATCGACACGGTAACCAATTTTGATCGGTTGCTGGGCTTGACTAGAAAAACTCACCAGCAACACATACAGAAGCAGGCCAATAATTAGCCCCCTTCCATTATTTAACTCTCTGAACAAGAATGAAAAGTATCGCAATTCAACCATTCCTTGGGGACGCGTATCCACTATAATATGCCTGTTACACGCCTATTATTTCCGTTTACATCACAATTTATAGGTTAAATTGTCAGCAAGCGCACGGTCAGCTTTAAAAATCGAGTTGTTATCCGCTAAAAGTTTGACCCGGATCTGATTAATCCTTTGTTCACAAAATAAAAAAGCACCTACAAGAGGTGCTTTAGAACGAATGAAACGGCTAGCTTTTACTGTTTACTTCGGCTATCTCAATTCCAGCGTCTTCTGAACACTAAAAGAGATAAAAGAACCAATATTCCACCGCCTAAGCTACCGCCAGAGCTTTTAACACTACTCGATGTCGTTGGCGGAGTAACAGGCGCAGACACAGTCACTGTGAGTATCGCCGTACTGGTTTCGTTTTGCGTGTCGGTCACCGTCAACGTCACAATATAAGTCCCCGCAGCGCCATAGGTATGCGATGGTGCTTGCGCAGTGCTTCCCGTACCATCACCAAAGTCCCATAGATAACTTAAGCTCCCTAGGCCACCTGAACTCGTATTCGTAAGCGTTAAGCTTAAATCCGTCGAACTCGCCGTAAACCCTGCCGTCGGAACAACATACACTGTGACACTTTGGCTAGTGCTTGCTTGCACACCATCATTATTTGTGACGGTAAGTGTAACGGTGTAAGTGCCACTTGCGTTGTAAGTATGTGAGGCATTCGCTGAGGTTAAAGTATTGCCGTCGCCGAAATCCCATAAATAGCTACTAATCGACGATGAGCCCCCTGTTGATGTAGATATGAATTCTACACTTAAGTTATTCGTACTCAGACTAAACTCAGCAACAGGTAACACTGAAATCGTGACAGACTCCGTTACGGTAACACTGGCATCCGCACTATCAGTCACCGTTAAGGTAACGTTATAAGTGCCTGCCGCAGCATAAGTATGGCTTGGAGACGCTTGCTCACTTACTGCAGAGCCATCACCAAAGTTCCAAGAATAACGATAAGCTGGCTCCCCACCTGAAACCGTAGACGTAAAACGAGCAGTTAACCCTTCAAGGCTTGATGCAACTGTTGCTGCTAGTGGCAAATCGCCATTTAAGTTGAATCTTACCGTGGCTGTGCTCGAGTCAGTCGCTTGTTCAATCACATCCATCGTTAACCCAAGTGTCGACAAAATCATGCCGGATTGAGGTTGAGATGGACTTGAGTAATCCAAAGCATCATCAAATCTTGAAACTGCCGTTAAGTGGTTATCATTTGCATAGGCCGTTTGATCGTTCATGCTAAATGCAGCGTCTCTTATTTGAGTCTGTGTTCCACTTGAGCCGATCATGTTTTGGTCAGCATCGATAACCCCAATCAAACTCGTACCAGGGTGAACAGAAACGTTATTATCGGCATTACTGAAATCTTCTAGCCACAGCAAAACACCGGGCTCATAACCCATCAAACGTAAATCCGAGTCAACGCCTTGATAATTACGCAATTGCACAATATAACGCCGTGCAGCTCCTGGACGTTCAGAACCAATTCTAACAAAGCCATTTAAACTCACAGCATTTGCGGCCTCAGCACCATCGCTAAATAATGTTGCAGCGCCTTGAGTAACCAGAATGTCATCGACAGCAAAGCCATATTCTGAAACAGACTCATCCGTTACATAATGAATACTTATGGTCACATTGCGTCCCGCATAGCCGCTTAAGTCATAAGCTAAATCTACACGATTATTTGGCGCTGCAGCACCAGTGATACTACTAGAACTACCTGACAAATAGTTTGTCGAATTATTACGAGGATTGATCGCTTGCGTATGGTTTCCAGCAACCGGAACACCATCTACCATGACCTGCAAGTAATCCCAATCTTGCTCAATATTCCAGTGCGCTTTCATCTCTAAAGCTAATGGGGTCGCATTCGGCAAGTCCACATCAAAATTAAGCACATTATTCAGCAAATTTCCTTGATCAGAATAGTACTGGTAACTTCCTGAAATTGGCGCTTCGAATGGGATCGAAGCACTCGGTAATGCAACAGACAACTGGTTTACTGTACCCGCTTCATGGTTTACAGCATTGTTAATACTAAAGCTGGTTGGGTTATTGGTAATATCCGCGAGTTCAACATCTTGTTCTTTAATCCAATTCCCTTTGTACTTTTCTTGCAAATAGGAGCGCGCATACGGGCTAAAACCACTAGGGCGAGTTCCGGCGAGTGCACCAACCCAGCTGCCACCCGACATTAATGACCATAAACCGACCGGGGAGCCATCACCTGTATTGGTTGTATCATATTCATCCGGCAGGCCAAGATCATGACCAAATTCATGGACACAAACTCCCGCAGCGGCATCAATCGGCTGGATGGTATACCCATAAGCCTTCATCGATGTACCAGGTATGGTGTAACCTCGATCTTGCTGATTGATAAAAAATCGGTGCGACCAGATAGCATCATCCCCTAACACCCCACCACCGGCTTCCTCGCCGATACTAGAATGAAACAGCATAATGTGATCAATAATGCCGTCAGGTTCGTCAATATTTCCGTCGGAATCTAAATCATAGGGGTCTTCCACATCATAAGAAGCCAATTCAGTGGCAGTCATGTCCGCCACTGCAGCAGTGACCGCTTCTTGTACTAATGTTTCAACCGCAACATCACCATCTCCACTCGAGCCGTTTCCACCATAAAATGCCGCATTATTTGCAGCCCGATACCAACCTTTTACATCTCCGGTGAAGAAAAAAGTTTGCCCTGACTCTTCTTGGAAGTACTGATAACCCGACTGTAAATTTTGCCCTTGAGGACCTGTGAATCCTGAAGTAGAAAACAGCAAGTCTCTGTAATGATTGATTGGATAGCTTGGATAGTACATATCCGTATCACCGACCGAGAGCCGGTTGTCATTATTTGGAAGATCAGGAAAATCAATTAAAATCCCGAGTACTTTCACCGTTTTTTGAATCAACGCATCGCCAGGAGGTGTTGCTCTTTGGCTTAAGCGTTTATCAGCCTTCTCAAGTTGAATTTGTGCCAATCGACGCTTTTCAGCTTCCACTTCCAATCGACCAGCTTTAGGCGTCGCGCCAGCATGAAGCGTAAAGGACCGAATTGCTGCGGCTTTCTCTACTTGCGTTGCGTCAACAGCAAGCTCCCCACGCTTCATTAGCCAATAAAGAATTTGCTGTTCGTTTATCACACCGGCATCTGCTGGTGTCCGTTCAATTGGCGCAGCACCGACGTTGCCGGTAATTGCCAGCATGAGACCTAGAGCGCCGCCCATTGCGACTGGATATTTCTTCATTCTATGACTTCCCTTTGATGTCTTTCCCACAGCGCTTAAAGGCTTCTTGACGCATTTGAATATATTCAGCGACTTTGGCATCCGCTTGCTCTGGCGTCATATCCGCTGTGATATAACCATTTTTGATGAGGTTTTGCTTTAACTTAGTCGTATCACGGATAGGTGGCATGGCATGACATGGTAACGGCTTTACTACTTTCGCCGTTTGAGTCTGAGACTCAGTTACGGGTTGTGATGCCTGTTCTGACGAATGACAACCGCCAATCGCTATCATCACTAACATCCAAATTGTGTGTATTCGCTTCAAAATGCACTCCTTTAACAGCTTTGACACAACAGGGTAACAATAGTTTCCAAATTGCCTCAATAAGTTCTTCCTACAACTCCAGCTCTATTCAGCTCGGGTTCAGTTAACTTTTCAAGCTTAGTCGCTACTTATCCGTTTAAGATTAAATATGGCTCACAAAAAAAGCCAGTTGGTGACGAAATAACACCAAACTGGCTCTAAACACTTAGCGAAATAAAAAGAGTTAGTTTTGCCCAATGTATGAAGAGATACCATCAAGGAACATTTGCACAGAAATCATCACGAGCACCATCCCCATTAAGCGCTCCACAGCAGTTAAGCCTTTCTCCCCAAGCAATCGGCTAAAGACCTTATAAAACAGTAGGATGATCGCACTCAGCCCCCATGCTATGAGAAGAGCGACCGTCCAATCCAGCATGCGTTCACCATCGGTATGTGCCAAAAGGATCAGCGCAGCAAGAATTGATGGCCCGGCCATCAAAGGAACCGCGAGCGGTACAATAAACGGTTCTTCACCTGCAGCGAGCCCCACAACACCACCCGGCTGTGGAAATATCATTCTAATTGCGATTAAAAACAGAATGATACCGCCAGCAATACTCACGGATTCAGAGCGCAAGTTCAGCACACTTAGCATCGCTTCGCCGGTATACAAAAACAGCAGCATGATAACCAAGGATATGAGCAACTCTCGAACGAGCACACGGCGACGCTTTTTGGCATCGATATGTCGCAAAATAGACGCGAAAATAGGTAGATTCCCGAGGGGATCCATAATAAGAAACAGCATCAAAGCTGCAGAGAGGATATCCATAAAAAGTCATCAGAGTAAAATCAACACAATCCTATATTGTATCTCTTTTTCAACATGCAGAGACAGTTATTTACTGCCAAAACTTTAAACCACCGACCCTGAGCCTCCCACAAAAGAGCGATAGGCATTTTTCTGCGACGGCTCAACCACTTTTAGCATCAAAAACTTATATTTGAGTCAAAAAATAGCAAATTTATTCTGTAATCTCTGCTCCACCAATCGAATGCTGATATACTGTGCCGTTCGTAAATCGTCTGCGCTTGGAAACCATGCTTTATCTTATTTCTAGCTGTATCGCCTTATTGCTAGGGCCGATTTTTTATCGATTTTTTGCCACAAATAATGGTCTTCATAAAGGGCTAGACGGCTTTATATTCGTCTCTCTCGGAGGCTTGGTCCTCGTACATATTCTCCCTGAGCTACTTGAACATGGCGGCCTGCTAGCGATTTTCTTTGTATTGCTCGGCTTGTGGGGTCCAACGGCAAGCGAAAAAATATTTCATAAATACAGCGAGATAACGCACAACCTCACCCTAGTGCTCGGTATCGGTGGCTTGCTACTGCATACCCTAACTGACGGTGGAGCAATGGTTCTTGCACAGCAAGAACACAATTCAAATTTGCTGGCTTTAGGTGTCATTTTACATCGACTGCCCGTCGGTGTTGCTATCTGGTGGTTGCTCAAACCACAGGTTGGCACACGTTGGGCCAGTGCGGTTATTGCGAGCATGATGGTGTTGACCGCAATAGGATATTTTGCGGGAGAACAATGGCTTACACAACTAAGCCTAGACAACACTGCTTACCTACAAGCATTTGTTACCGGCTCAATCCTCCATGTCGTGGTACACCAACCCCACGGACAGCCGGATACAGGGGATTCCGGGCGATTCAAGTACCAAGCGGGCGTTGGCAGCTTACTGGGATTAGGTTTACTGTTTGTTTTACTGATGATGGATTCGGGTGGACACGAACACCACCATCATGAAAGTAGCTATGAGCACCTTATTGACTGGATGCTTACCATTGCTCCTGTGCTGCTCCTTAGCTATGGCATTGCTGCTATACGCTTCCATTTCGGCCAATCACCAACCACATCTTCAAGACGCTCACTATGGCTGCAAAGGCTATGTGGACCTGAAGCGCTGGTTATTAGCTTGGTACTGCTTGGGCCAATTTTTGCGCTCACTCAAACTGCCAGTTTATTGATGATTGGTACAATACTTACACTGACAAAAGCAATGCCAACGGATCCACACCTTGACACCCCGAGCAGCCCGATACGCTTCGGTTTTGCTCATCTTATCGATCGAAGTGCACCTTGGGTATTGCTCAGCTTAATTCTTGCAAACTTGATTGGTCACCCTTCAGTACCACTAGCAAACCCATACGCCCAAGTGGCAATTTTGCTGATGGTCTTTTTACCGATGCGATTCTGCAACCTTGGTGCCGCTGTACTCGCCGTTGCTTTGGCCTATAGCGGCTGGGAACCGATTGCCGTGTTCTTACCCCTCATTGCCGCACCGTGGTTGAACATTAAGCAACTCAAACTATTGAGTCCGCTGCAAGCTATCGCTGCTATCGCCGCATTACTCGTCAGCTTATACGTCGCCAACATGTGGATTGGCCATTGGCAAACCCTTTTCGCTTTTCCATCCTTTATCCAAGTGGTGTCTTTAAGTATCTTAGCCATCCTATTTGCATTAAGCCTACTTCGCCTAGGTCCGAGAGACTTTTTAGGCAAACTCATGGTCATTCGTGGTAAACCGCACGATCACCATCATGACCACGGTCATCACCATTAAATTTACGCTTCTATTTTGATCACCAAGGGGCTAAGTTATAAACATCGCCCCTCAAAGCTCAGCCTATGTGTATTCTCTTTATTGGTTTGAATTGCCACGCAACATACGACCTCATCGTCTGTGCTAACCGAGATGAGTTCCATCACCGCGCAACTGCACCTGCGGACTTTTGGCCACCGAGTAAACAGCTGCTGGCTGGCAAGGATCTGCTCGCTGGGGGCACTTGGCTTGGATTAAATCAACTAGGCCAAGTCGCTGCGCTCACGAATATTCGAGATCCTCAAGGGCAAAGCAATAATATGCGCAGCCGCGGCGATCTTGTCGTAAAAGCCCTGACATCTACAACGATATCTCCTGACTGGCTGCGGCAACATAGCAAAGCCTATAATCCATTCAACCTTGTATTCCCACATCAGCACCAGCTGTGCTGCTACCACAGCGCAACTCACCAATTAACAAACTTAGCTGACGGATTTCATGCCATTAGCAATGGCGCTATGGATGACAAGTGGCCCAAAATGGCGAAAGGAGAACAAGCACTCGAAGCATATATTCAACAAAACCAAACGATTTCAATCGATGACCTGCTCTCCATCATGCAAGATGAATCTCAACCGACCGACGACCAATTGCCTGAAACTGGCGTCAGCCTAGAGTGGGAACGTCGCTTATCTTCTATCTATATCCGCCATCCCGAGTATGGAACTCGTTCGACATCAGTGATTTTAAGAAGCCGTCAAGGCCATTGTCAGTTTGTGGAAGTTAGATACGACGGAAAGGGGCGACAACTCGGTCGCCAAGTATTTCAGTTTGACAAGGAAGAAGATAAGGGCGTTCGAACAGAGCCCTTTGACGGCTAGCGATATTTCTGTCCTCGTCAACAATCACTCGCTTAAAGCATTGCGGAACGCCAATCAGTAGGCAGTATTACTCCGAAGTATGGTCATGGGTTATCAACCACTGCTCTTCAATTTTTTCCATCAGCAAAGTAAAAACACCTTTGGGATTGTCTTTTTGGCGCGTAAGTTCCCAACGCCCTACCACAATGGCAGCGACATCACTGAGTAACTGGATATGATGGATGGTAAACTTGAGCTCACCAAGTGCTGCTTTATTAGGATAATGTTTCTTATAGGCTGCAAGCGTCGGCTCCCAGCCATATCGAAAGTCATTTTGAGTCACAAAGCGCATGTGCTCACTCTGCCAATATCCTTTCATATAGGAATCCAAATCTCCTTGGTTCCATGCTTGTTGCTGCGCCGTAATGACCTGGGTGATTTCTTCTTGCGGGGAAGCTGCCAAACTCAAAGGGCTGAGCAAAACCAAAGCCCAAATAAACTGTCTCATCGTCCAATCCTTTGTTCTCAATAAATCTTTGACTAAAAAGTGCTTGAACTCACTTCTCAATGTGGCACCACATTTGAAGCGATAATCTAAGATAAACTACAATGGTAACTAGTCAATTCTACCACTATTAACATTGAGCACTTATGTTCCAAGTCATTTGCCGTTGGCTTTTAAAAATCTGCGGCTGGAAAATCGAAGGCACTTTACCCTCACAGTCTAAATACATCATGATTGTTGCACCCCATACAAGCAACTGGGACTTTGTTCTTGGTGTGATCGCACGTGGAGCCTTAGGTACACCGATAAATTTTTTAGGAAAGCACCAGCTATTTCAGCCGCCATGGGGATGGTTCTTTAAAGCGCTTGGAGGCCATCCAGTTGATCGGCGTAAAAACAACAACCTCGTTGATGCTGTTGTTGAGCTTTTTCAATCCAATCATACATTTAAACTTGCATTGGCCCCTGAAGGCACTCGGAGCACTGTCGAGCGTTGGAAAACTGGCTTTTATCATATTGCCGCCAAAGCAGAGGTTCCGATTATCAAAGTAGGCTTTGATTTCGCAAACCGCCAAGTCATCTTATGTCAGCCAATGTATGTCACCGGGGATATAGAAAATGATATGCGGGCAATTTTAAGCTTCTATCAAGGTATTTCTGGCCGGAAACCGAAAACAATTCCAGACTTCAAGTCTTAGCCACAAGTTGGCGCATATCAGTACCCGCAGGGCGCTGAAATACGTTTAACTCAAACTCTGACAAGATGGCGAAAATATGATCAAAAATATCGGCCTGAATATCTTCATAGATCGCCCAGCGAGTATCATTAATAAAGAGATATACCTCTATTGCCACCCCTTCTGCTGAAGGGGCTAATTGACGCACCAATAGGGTCATATCTTGGTGAACTTTGGGATGCTGCTTTAAATAGGCAAGCAAATAAGCTCGAAATGTACCGATATTTGTTAATGTTCTACCATTGGTCACTAACTCTCCAGCCGGAAGCTGACAGTTGACAGCATTAAGTTCATCTTGTTTTTCACTGAGGTACGCTTTCAACAAGTTGATATGCGACAGCCGCTGAATATCTTCCTCGGTAAGAAATCGAATACTCTGAATATCCAAAGCGACAGAACGCTTGATACGACGCCCACCAGATTCCGACATGCCACGCCAATTCTTAAAGGCATCAGACACCAAGGCATAGGCTGGAATCATGGTAATTGTGTTATCCCAGTTGCGGACCTTTACCGTCGTTAATGTCACTTCAGCTACATCACCATCCGCTCCATATTTAGGCATTTCAATCCAATCTCCAGGGCTCACCATACGATTGGCAGCAAGCTGAATACCGGCAACAAAGCCTAAAATTGTGTCACGGAAGACGAGCATCACTAAACCGGTTGCCACACCTAAACCACTTAAAAAATAAACTGGAGATTCATCGGCAAGTACAGAAATCGAGACAATGATCCCAACAAAAAAGAGAAATAGCTTAAATAGTTGCACAAAACTTTTAATCGGTAGGCGACGGCTAACCAGATTCACATCGGCAATTTCATTGGCTGCATCCAGGCACACGTATACACCGTTGATAAGCAAAATCACCACCCAAACACTGAGTACGCGATCAGCAAGCATCGCCGCCAAAGGGAACATTGTTAAGGCCATCGGGATCAACAGGTTCAATACTAATGCAGGTACAAGCATGGCGAATTTCTCAAGCACCTTGTGGCGCATGAATACATCGTCCCAAGTCACTTTAGAACGCTGAATGACTAGATTCATTGCGCTCACCACGCCACGCTTTACAAAATAGTAGGAGCCAATTGCCAGTAGCATACAACCCAATAGGGCCATTGAAGTCGACAAGCCATCCGTCGCCTGTCCATTGATACCCATTGAGGTGAGCCACTCTCCAACTTGCGAGCGTAATTCCTGATCCACTGTGATACTCCCTGCATCTTGATTGCACATCGTTACTGCTGGCTAACTTAGCATAAGTTAACTGCTGACACCCGCTAGAAATCCTAGCCGACGGACTTACGCCTTGTCACCCCATTTAAAGGAAATAAAGATATAAAATCAGCAAGAATCCATAGCATCTCAGTGCGGCAAGGTTTATCGTAAGGTCGTCTATTGATTGAAGGTTTCCAACATGACAAAAATTATCTATCAATGTTTTTTATGGATCAGCTTATTGCTGGTCAGCTGGGCAACAACTGCCGCCAACATTGCGACTGTTACATTAGAAAATGGCGCAACCGTCGTGCTTAAAGATGACTTTACTTGGGAGTACGTCATCCTCACAAAGCCCTCCCAACCAGAGTCCCAAGTGACACCTGCGATTGCAGTTGCACCTCAAGCGTCCGTAAGCCCAAGGTCCGGACAAGAAACCCCACCAGCGGCAACGCCGACAAATCAGGCCCCCCACGCTAGTGATATTCAGCCTATGAGTGCAGACCACTTATTGCAATCAGGGTTGCTGGCAAGTGCCGCCAAAGATGGCGTCAAAGTGCGTTATGAAAAGTCGACATGGCGTGATGATGAACTCGGGATGCAATTTGAGCTTGCAAGCAACAACTCTGATGGCGTCGTGACTGTCGAAGTAGAAGTAACCTTCTATGATGACGCGGGTCACCAACTTGACCAGCAAGTCATGAAAGCTTGGCAAGCGAGTTATCGCCAGCCAGAAACATACCTGCGCAAAGGGCAAACCCGTAGCAGCCGGATCATATGGGTTGAAGACATCGATAAGCGTCGTTGGAAAAAAGAAATGCTCCGTTTAAAGGTGCTCGAAGTTGATACACGCTAGCCACACAACGAACGCCCTCTAGTGGCCTGCTAACGCAGGCCTCATCGTGTGACAGATACAAGCATCTCACGACAGAGTCATCGTCTCGGGCATTTTTACAGCAATAACCTGCCCCTTCGCACAGACGACACCGTCGGCAGTTAACTGAATATCAACGACCACCTTTTTAGCTTTCACCTCAAGAATGGTCCCCACCAACTGCAATGGCACTCCCATTGGCGTTGGCGCAAGATAATCGACGTGCAATGCTGCGGTTACAAACCGTAACGCCGGTAAACTCCCGAGCGCCCGACCTTCTGCTTGATAGGCAGCGGCTGCAGCGCTACCCGTTCCGTGACAATCAATTAAAGAGGCAAGTAAGCCGCCATATACAAATCCCGGAATCGCTGTATATTTTTCATCAGGCGTGTAATGGGCAATTGTTTGTTCCCCCTGCCAATAACTTTTTAGCTGATGACCTTGCGGGTTATTTCGTCCACAACCAAAACAGTGGCTTAATTCATCTGGATAACTATCTTGAAATGCAATTGTTTCCATGGGGCTTCTCTGTTGGATAACTAAGCTCCACCCTAAAAGAGAGTGAACACTTGAACAACACAGACAATGGTCTTAATCCAGAAGTTAACAACCTAAATTACCATGAATAGATCGCGACAAAAAAAGGAGCCGAAGCTCCTTTTCATCCCATAAAGAATGTCATTCACCTAATCTTACCCACGCCAAACTACACCTTAAATTGAGACAACTGCTGCGCGAGCGTTTCACTTACGTGATTCAAAGACTCACAGGTTTCAACAGTATTGGCCACTTGTGTCGTGGTGATATGACCCAACTCATTAATCTGGATAATCCGCTGATTCAGCTCATCCGTCACCGAAGTTTGCTCTTTGGCAGCATTGGCAATTTGAGTATTCATTTCTGTAACCGTATGCATTGAGCCTGTAATTGCATCCAACGAGTCGCTCGCTAATTGTGCATCGCTAAGTGTACTCGCACTGGCAGCATGACTAGACTCCATAGCCGTCACGGCTTGCTTAGTTAACGACTGAATTTCATCAATAATGTTTCGAATATCTTTCGTGCTGCTCTCTGCTTTGGCGGCTAAAGAACGAACCTCGTCTGCAACGACCGCAAAACCACGGCCTTGCTCTCCAGCGCGCGCCGCTTCAATCGCCGCATTGAGAGCCAATAAGTTTGTTTGCTCAGATACCGATTGGATCACATTGACGACCGAATAAATTGCAGTGGATTTTTGATTCAGCGTATCAATAACCGCAACGGCACCTTGCACCTCACTCGCCAAGCCTGACACAGAGTTCAATGCATTATTGACGACTTGTTTGCCTGAGTCTGCATGCTGATTCACTTCAACAGCAGCATCTTCTGCACCAATAGCATTTTGGGCGACATCTTGAGACGTCACGCTCATCTGGTTAATCGCTGTCGCGATTTGTTCAACTTCTTGTTGCTGATCAATCAATGCACTGTTGCCATCGTTCATGGCTTGCAGCGTTTGATTCGAGGCCAGTTGAAGCTCTTCCATGGATTGTCCAACTTCTATCAGTAGTTGTTGGATTTTCTCCACAAAGCGATTAAAGGCCCCCGCAATCAAGGCCATTTCATCTTTGCTACCACTTTCTAATCGCTGAGTCAGATCGCCATCGCCGTCAGCAATATCTTGCATCAAACTCACTGTATTATTGATAGGCAACACAATCGCGCGAATCAACATATAAATGACAAAGGCTGCAAAGGCTGCCACCAGCACTAACGAAGTGACAAAAGAAGTTTGTTGCCACTTCACTTCCACCAGAGCTTCAGCGGCTAATGCTTCAATTTCATCACTGGTTTTTTTAGTGGATTGGCTTACGGCAACCTGCTCTTGCAAAAAGCTATTCAACTTAGAGACTTGAACGGCTTCAGCTGACAATTGATTGCTAAATTCATCCATGTTTTTTGACGATTCAACAATGTTTATCAGCGCTTCACGCCGCAAACGCTCACTGATATCCCCAATTTCATCACTAACTTCTTCCAAAATAGACAGCGATTCGTCGTCATATACATCTTCGGAAAGTTCTTCAATCGTTTCGATGAGCTCCGCCAAAGTCGAATTAATATCATCGACCTTGGCAGATATAAGCTTTGTGCGTTGGTTGGCTTTTTTAATGCCATCGACAATTTGCAACATGTCAGCATTCACAATGCCCAGCTTTTCACTACCCTGTGCTGAACCTTGCGTTGTTTTTTCAGCACTTTGCGCACTGCTCTCGGCAGCAACAACAACCTGCTCAAAACGATGTGCTAAACCACCATAGGACATCATCGCCCCTATACTAATGCCAAGGAGTAACACACACAGTAAAGCACCACTGGCATATAACTTTGTTTTAATTAGCATAAGGGCTCCCAAACCAATCCTTTAACAACCACTGACCATCAAACTATTTCGCAGCTTCTTTCTCATATAACTTAACTGCCGCGTTCATTTGCTTCAAAAGCGGTAAGTTCGACGCTGCAACCTGGTTAATTTGCTCAGCTGAAAGGGCGGTTGTTTTATAGTCAGCACCTTTTTCCACCAGTGGCTTAAACTTCACCCACAAGCCGCTCACAACTTCCAATTGATCAAGGATATGTTGTGGTTTTGTCCCCGGAAGACCCAACACCTCATCACCGTCTTTTAGGCCTTTCAAGGTGCGGTCAAACAAAGAGTAGGTTTCAAGAAGGTTTAACTTATTTTTTTCAACATCATGGCCCAGCGCAATCAAGAAAAATTCTTTGCTCATTTTTTGCGACAACATCCGCTGCTTCCCGGATAAGTTGAGCGTTGCAGCCAAACCTGGCGCGGCTTCTAGGCCACTTTTCTTGGCTTCTTTCTCATAAAGACCAACGGCTTTGTTCATCTGTTTTAACAAAGGTAGGTTTTTTGCAGCAATCGTAGATAACTGTTCTTGGCTGACTGCTTTTGAAGCTGTGATAGCTTGAATTGCTGGGTAAAACTCTGCCCAAATGCCAGCAACCTTATCCAGTTGACGCACAATGCGCTTGCTATCCGTTGCGGGTAATCCCAACGAACTATCGCCATCTTTAAGACCTTTTAGAGTCTTATCAAATAATGCCGAAGTGCCAGCTAGGTTTTTTAAGTTTTTCTCTGCATCAACATTCAAGGCGATCAAGGCAACTTCCTTGGTCATTTTCTGAGTCAGCATTCGCTGCTTGCCAGAAAGGTTCAATATCACCCCATAATCTGCAGCGGAAGGTGCAGCATAACAAGCCGTCACACTAGCAAGAGCCAGTCCACACAATACAAACAAGCGAACAACCAAATTGTAAAGCTTCATCGTTAGCGCCTCTCTTTGTTAATTCAATCCTATTGATTTAAATAAAAACTATAGTTCATAAAACTCTAATGCGACTTTTGATTTACAAAAATCATAGCTAGCATATACCAAGCTATCGGCGAGGTTATTTGAAACATTAGGTCTAAAACTCAAATTGCGACTTTGCTTACAAATCAAAGGGATTACCTAAATATTTAGCAGAATTTGAGTGACATCCCTATAGGAGATAAGTAGGAGGCGCGAAAGCCGATGAACAATCGAACAATTGGCATAAAAAACAGCCGCCCCTTTGCATAAGAAACAGCTGCTATAGAGTACCTTGAAAAATTATCGCTTTTAACAAGGCTGGCTTGGCAGAACCCCTTTTGGCAAATATAGAGTATAGCTGCCACTCGCAATGAGTTTCGTTGCGAGCGCGATATCAGGACCAAAATAACGGTCTCGGTCATAATAGGCAACCAATTCTCTCAGTTCCGCCTTTGCCGATGCAATCGCCGGGCTTGGCTGGTGCGGCCGACGAAAATCAAGCCCTTGTGCTGCGGCCAGTAACTCAATAGCTAAAATACCTTGAGTGTTTTCTACCATTTCCCGCAATCGCCGGGCAGCGAACGTTGCCATGGAGACATGATCTTCTTGGTTTGCTGACGTCGGTAAACTGTCTACAGAGGCTGGGTGCGCATAGGTTTTATTTTCTGATGCCAACGCTGCGGCGGTAACCTGCGCAATCATAAAGCCAGAGTTTACGCCGCCATTATCGACCAAAAAGGGCGGTAAATTCGACAAACTAGAATCAATCAACAAGGCGATTCGTCGCTCAGCAATTGCACCGAGTTCCGCAATCGCGATTGCCAAATTATCTGCGGCCATAGCCACTGGCTCTGCATGAAAATTGCCACCAGAAATAATGTCACCACTATCGGCAAACACGAGCGGGTTATCCGTGACGCCATTGGCTTCGATTTGAAGTACATCTGCTGCCTGACGAATTTGTCCTAAACAAGCGCCCAACACTTGCGGCTGACAGCGCAAAGAGTATGGGTCTTGTACTTTGTCACAACCCGCATGGCTTTCGCAGATCTCTGAACTGTCTCCCAATAAGTGCCGAAATACGCGCGCAGAATCAATTTGTCCTTGCTGGCCTCGAACTGCGTGAATCCGATCATCAAAAGGACTGCGGCTCCCCATTGCCGCCTCCACACTCATCGCACCAACAACGGCTGCGCAGGCGTACAAATCTTCACTGCGAAAAAGCCCTTCAAGCGCAAATGCTGTCGAAGCTTGTGTGCCATTTAACAGCGCGAGGCCTTCTTTCGCGGCGAGTGCTAGAGGCTCTAGCCCTGCAATTTTAAGCCCTTCTTTTGCTGAAAGGACTTGGCCTTGATAACGAACCTGCCCTTCGCCAATAATCGGTAAGCTCATATGCGCCAGCGGCGCCAAATCGCCAGAAGCCCCAACAGAGCCCTTTTCAGGCACACACGGATAGACTTGCTTATTCAACAACTGGATTAGAAACTGAATCACGCTCAAGCGGATGCCAGAATAACCTCGGCTAAGCGAGTTTATCTTAAGCACCATCATTAAACGCACCGTATCATCCGGCATAAACTGCCCAATACCCGCTGCGTGCGACAGTACAATTGACCGTTGTAATAACTCTAAATCTTGCGGAGCAATTTTAGTATTCGCCAACAGCCCAAAGCCCGTATTAATTCCATAAACCGTGCGTTGCTCATCTAACACTTGCTGCACCATCTGAGCGCTTTGCTCAATTGCCGGCAACGCTTTATCTGCCAAGGAAAGCGTCACAGGGCTTTGGCTAATCGCACGCAATTGCTTTAATGTAAGCAGCCCAGGCTGAAGCTCTAAGCTATCCATCACTTCCCCTCCATCATCGGCAGGTCTAATCCTTGCGCGCGCGCACAGCGCTGCGCGATATCATATCCTGCATCGGCGTGGCGCATGACGCCGGTTGCGGGATCATTCCAAAGAACACGCCCGACACGCTCTGCAGCCGCTTCGGTTCCATCACAAACAATGACGACACCAGAATGTTGACTAAAGCCCATACCGACCCCACCACCATGATGCAAAGACACCCAGGTTGCGCCACTTGCAGTGTTCAATAGTGCATTCAATAAAGGCCAATCTGAAACGGCATCAGAGCCATCCATCATGGACTCAGTCTCACGATTGGGGCTTGCCACAGAGCCTGAGTCTAAATGATCTCGACCAATCACAACCGGTGCTGACAGTTCTCCAGACTGAACCATTTCATTAAATGCCAATGCTAGCCTCGCCCTATCTTCGAGACCTACCCAACAAATCCTTGCCGGCAAACCTTGAAAAGCAATACGCTCACGGGCCATGTCCAACCAGTTATGGAGCTGTGGATTATCAGGGATCAGCTCTTTCACCTTCGCATCGGTTTTATAGATATCCTCAGGATCACCAGAAAGGGCAGCCCAGCGAAATGGGCCGATGCCCTCGCAAAATAGAGGGCGAATATAAGCAGGGACAAACCCCGGAAAATCAAAAGCATTTTCCACCCCCTCTTCAAACGCCATCTGCCGAATATTGTTACCATAATCTAAAGTCGCGGCGCCGCGTTCTTGCAACATCAACATCGCTTTAACTTGTACCGCCATGGATGCCTTTGCAGCCATCACAACCGCATCTTCATCTTCAAGGCGGAGCTTTGTGGCTTGTTCAAGGGTCCAGCCTTGGGGCAGGTAACCGTTTAATGGATCATGGGCCGAGGTTTGATCGGTAACAACGTCCGGCGTAATCCCCCTTTCAACAAGTTCAGAAAAAACATCCGCAGCATTCGCCACCAAACCAATGGAAACAGGCGTTCCTTGTGTTTCAGCTGTGGTCATCATCGCCAATGCTTCATCTAGAGTGTGGGCTTTTTTATCGACATAGCGAGTTCGCAAGCGAAAATCAATACGGGTTTCATCGACTTCACAAACCAGAACAGAAAAACCTGCCATTGTTCCCGCAAGAGACTGCGCCCCGCCCATGCCACCAAGGCCACCAGTAAGGATCCACTTTCCTTGAGCAATACCATTAAAATGCTTACGCGCAACCGCCGCAAACGTCTCATAGGTTCCCTGCACAATGCCTTGCGTCCCAATGTAAATCCAAGAACCTGCGGTCATCTGCCCATACATGGCCAAGCCTTGCTTATCGAGCTCATTGAAGTGTTGCCAGTTTGCCCAATGGGGAACTAAATTTGAGTTCGCAATGAGTACTCGCGGTGCGTTTTGATGGGTTTTAAATACACCAACAGGCTTACCAGATTGAACCAAAAGAGTTTCGTCATCTTCTAAGCGCTGCAATGTTTCGATGATTTTGTCGTAGCATTGCCAGTCTCTTGCGGCTCGTCCAATCCCGCCGTATACCACGAGGTCTTCGGGGCGCTCGGCGACATCTGGATGTAAATTATTCATTAGCATTCGCATTGGCGCTTCTGTAAGCCAGCTTTTGCAACTGAGTTCGCGGCCATGGGGCGCAATAATTTGGCGGCTAGGATCATGTCGGTTGTTCATGTTTATTCCCTCTTTCAAGCTGGCTTATTCGGCAAATGAATCGTGGTGAATTCAAGTCTTTTGTTGTCGCTAAATCTGAATTTGGCCACCCAAACGAAAACGGCTACCAGGGTGAAGGAGTCTTGCAAAACTCACTGCACCTTGGCTCGACCAAGTGCGTCGCGTAATCAGTAAACAGGGCTCAGTTGAGTCGATCGCTAATTGCTGCTGCTGGCGCGGTGACGCGGTCACTGCCTCGACTGTGTGTTGCCCTTGGGTTAGCGGTGCTATGCGCGATAAATATTCATGGGGCGTTTGCGCCTGAAAATCTTGTTGTAAATACTCTGGAATTAACAACGGATTGACATAGCGCTCTTCCAGTTGAATCGGCTCCCCTTGCTCGGCATGCACCAGCAATGAGAAAAATACAGAAACTCCCTCTTCTAAACCAAGAGCGATTGCTGTAGCGGCATCTGCTGGGATACGTTGCAACTGCAATTGAGTCACACTATAGCCATGACCTCTTTGCATAATTTCGTCGGCAATATTTCGAATTGCCATCATTGAAGACTGGGATTTCAGTTCACTCACGAAGGTTCCTAAACCTTGTGAGCGCACCAACACGCCCGCTTCACATAGCTCTGTCACAGCACGCCTTGCTGTCATGCGGCTACAATTAAACTGAGTAGCAAACTCATTTTCGGACGGAAGGCGTTGATGTGCAGGCCATAGCCCTTGCTCTATCTTCGCCGTAATATGCATTTTGATCTGGTGGTATTTCGCTTTACTCATCAACCTGACTCATTGAAAAGCAGCATGATTAGCTGCAAGGCTCTCTAAAAAGATTTCGTTTGGATTTTTGACCTGATTAAAAACCCCGCTATAATCCTAGCTTGTATATACAAGCTTGTGCAAGTCACTTCATACTCGCAACCTGATGCGACTTGCAAAGCCAGAAAGTGTTCATGTTGATAGGCGTATTTCGAACAGGTGAGCGCTATTGATTCACATCGCCACAATCGAGCGTGTTTACGACTCTAAATCAGGCCAAAAACTCAGGGTGAACAAGATTTTGGTCAACGGATAAAAAAGGAAGGCAGCCCATGTCGTCAGACCCAATGTTGTGGGACCAAGTCTGGATAGATATCAATATTGCAACCATGCAAGCCGATCATTCCGAGCCTTATGGGGCGATTAAGGATGCTGCACTTGCTGTGAAAGGCGATAAAGTGGTGTGGGTGGGGGCTCGTCATGCATTGCCTAAATTCGACAGCCTGTCCACGCCCATTTTTCGTGGACGAGGGGGATGGATCACCCCAGGGCTTATCGATGCTCACACCCATTTAGTATTTGCGGGTAGTCGAGCTGATGAATTTGAAAAACGCCTACAAGGCGCAAGCTATCAAGAGATAGCGCAAGCAGGGGGCGGCATATTGTCCACCGTCCAAGCTTGTCGTCATGCTTCCGAATCAGAACTCTTTGAGCTAGGTAGGCAACGCCTGAACGCTCTTGCAAGAGAGGGGGTCACTACCGTCGAAATCAAGTCAGGGTATGGCCTCGATACAGCAACAGAATTAAAGCTGCTGCGTGTAGCAAGAGCGCTCGGTGAACATCATCACGTTGATGTTACAACCACATTCCTTGGTGCCCATGCTTTTCCCGCCGAATACCAAGATAATCCGAACGGCTATGTCGATCTCATTGTCGACGAAATGCTTCCGGCAGTGATTACAGCCAATCTGGCGGATGCCGTGGATGTCTTTTGCGAGTCTATCGCTTTTGACTTACAGCAAACCAAACGTATCTTGCAAGCAGCAAAGGCTGCCGGACTTGGCATTAAGCTGCATGCAGAACAGCTTGCAAATCTAGGTGGCAGTGAACTTGCAGCCGAATTGAAAGCACTATCGGTTGACCATCTTGAGTACCTCGATGAAGCTGGCGTCAAAGCCTTACGTCAAAGTGGCACCTGTGCCACGCTGCTGCCGGGCGCTTTTTACTTTTTACGGGAGACACAACTGCCCCCCATCGATTTACTCCGTCAATATCAAGTTCCTATGGTGGTGGCTAGTGACTTTAATCCTGGCTCATCGCCTCTGTGTTCGAGCTTACTGATGCTCAATATGGCATGCACTTTAATGCGTTTAACACCGGAAGAAGCCTTATGTGGTATGACTCGCAATGCAGCAAAGGCACTGGGGCTTGAACAAACAATTGGTGTCATTGATGTTGGCATGCAAGCAGACTTTTGTTTGTGGGATATCGAAAGCCCTGCGGCACTTGCTTATAGCTATGGTGTAAATCCATGCCAGCAAGTGATTAAAAAGGGAGAGATAATCCCCCGATAATTTAACAATTCAACGCTGAAAAGCTAGCCAAAGCCATGAATACAGCTTAGGATCGGAGTTAACTAGTCAATAAAATAGAAACCTGACTTGCCGCACAGTTTTTTACAAGGCGCCAGTAAGGGTTATTGGAGAATCTGAATATTATGGGTATTAGAGCCATCGTTGTAGACACTGCCGGCACCACAACGGATCTGAACTTTATTCAGGATGTGCTATTTCCTTATTCTGCTGAAGTACTGCCTGAGTTCCTCACCAAAAACCAAGACAATGTTTTGGTCGACATCTGTATTTCTGATGTCAAAGATATCGCACTGGAACCTGAAGCGAGCCTTGAGCGAGTGATTGAGATCTTGCAGCAATGGGTAGCAGAAGACCGCAAGGTCACGCCATTGAAGACATTACAAGGGATGATCTGGCAACAGGGTTATCGCGATGACAAGTTTAAAGGGCATATTTTTCCAGACTTTATTGATGCAATTAAACACTTTAAAGACAACAACGTCCGAGTTTATAGCTTCTCTTCTGGTTCTGTCGACGCACAAAAGCTGCTATTCGCCCATAGTGACGGCGGCGACCTTACTCACTTATTTGATGGTCATTTTGATACACGCACAGGGAATAAGTTAGATAAGCAAGCCTATTCGAATATCCTAAACACGGTCAGCATGACCCCGAAACAGGTTTTATTTGTTTCAGATATCGTCGAAGAGCTCAAGGCCGCTGATGCTGCGGGCATGCAAACCTGCCAAATGGTTCGCAGCAGTGATCAAAGAACAGGCGACTTTAAACAAGTCACAAGTTTTGACGCTTTAAAAATTAGCTAATTACTCAGAACAACCAAATAAAAAGGGGCCTAAGGCCTCTTTTTTATTGGTTTCAATTCAGCTCAGTCATCTTCGCATCCCCAGAGACATGATTAATTTTACAGCGCTGCCCTTGCCCAACCTAAATAGAGACTGTTAAGCTGAACCTTTAGATTAAACGAGCGTTTGAAAATGGAACAATTTCTAAGCCAATACCCTGTCCACACAAGAATAAACGTCGCATGGGGTGAAATGGATGCCCTACAACATGTTAATAATGCGGTGTATTTTCGTTATTTCGAAACGGCGCGAATCGATTTTTTTGGCCAGCTAGGCCTTCTCGAACAAGGTCAGAAAATGCAGATTGGGCCGATAATCAGTGAGAACCAAGCCCGATACCGGCGTCCTGTCACCTTTCCGGACAGCCTACTTGTCGGAGTAAATATTAGCGATATTGGGCAAGATAGATTTTTAATGAATTATGCAGTATTCAGCCAAGCCCAGAAGGTCATCACGACCACCGGAAGCTCATTGGTCGTGATGTATGACTTTAAAACCGGTCAAAAAATGGATCTGCCCCCTGAGCTCGTCGATGTATTAAAGGCTCAAGAAGCAGCAAAAGCTTAGCGGTGCTGCCGATATCTCAAACGCCGATTGCAACGCTAAATCGGCTTATTTTCCCGTCAGCTGCGCCAGCCTTTCCTTTATGTCTGTGGGGATAATTTGACTACACTCTTCACCATAATCAAAGTGCACCATCGAGGTGGTCGCTTGTGCAGTCAATTTACCCTGCTGCCAGCAACTTTGACTCACTTCAAAACTTGAGTTACCAACACGACTAATCCAGGTTTTGACTGTGACAGCTTTTCCGTAGAAGGTTGGCGCGGCGAACGAAACATTGAAGCCTGCCAAAATTAAATTCCAACGATGTAGCTCAAGTTCAGGATTAAATATTTCGAAAATCGGTTCTCTAGCCGCTTCAAACCATACGGGGATCACCGTGTTATTAATATGACCTAAACCATCGGTCTCACTAAACCGAGGCTGAATATCCATTTCAAAAAAAGTTGTCATTTAAGCACTCAAACAAAGCAGATACATCAGCAAAAGGTAATGTATTGCGAATATGAAGGCAACAAAAAAGGCACCCTAGGGTGCCTTTCAAATTCTTGCTCTAAGGTTAAATATTGCCATACATCGCGTTAATCTCGCGAGCATATTTACGATAGATCATCTTGCGTCGTAATTTTAATGTTGGCGTAATCAGCCCTGACTCGGTCGAGAATGCTTCAGGCAGCAGCGTAAACTTCTTGATTTGTTCAAATCCAGCTAACTCATGCTGTAGTGCTTTTAGTCTTTGCTCAAAATGCTCAACGACATGGCTATGACGCAGCAACTCAAGGGGGGACTCGTAGTTCAACCCTTTATCTTTTGCCCAAGCTTCTAGCGACTCAAAGGCGGGTACAATCAACGCAGTGACATAATTACGCGCATCGGCAACAATCGCGACCTGCTCAATGAATGGGCAACAACCAACCTTCCCCTCAACCCGTTGCGGCGCAATATATTTACCGTTTGAGGTTTTCATCAACTCTTTAATGCGATCCGTGATAAATAAGTTACCATTTTCATCTAAATGGCCAGCATCTCCGGTTTTAAACCAACCCTCTTCAAATGCTGCTTCTGTATCTTGTGGACGATTATAATACCCACGCATCACAGTGGTTCCACGAACAAGGATTTCATCATTCGCGCCAATTTTAACTTCCACTTCAGGCATAACTTGGCCATTTGAGCCAAGCACTCGGTTGTCTAAAGTATTACAGGTTACCGTTGCCAAGGTTTCCGTAAGCCCGTAGCCACACAAAACGGGAGCTCCTATGCCCTGGAAAAAACCAGCAATTTTAAAATCTAATGAAGCACCGCCACAGGGCATAAACTTCATACGACCACCCAGCACATCCTGCAACTTGCTATAAACGAGCTTATTGGCGAGCGCCCATTGCACACTTAATCTCATAGAACCTTGCGCGCGACCTTGCTTAACTTCAAATTGACGTTGACCGACAGACATCGCCCACGCAAACATTTTTTGTCGTGAACTTGGAGCGGTGATCACTTTTTCTTGCACCGCACTATATATCTTCTCAAGGAAGCGCGGCACGACACACAATGTATGTGGTCGAACAATCGTCAACGCATCTTTTACTCGCATCGGGTCATTAAGATAAACATTCTTACCACCGCGACACAGAGCATAGGTTGTCCAGCCACGTTCAAATACATGGCTTAACGGTAAGAAGGCTAAAGAGACATCACCGGCAACGAAAGGCAGTTTTGTATCATGTTGGCGAACCATTGAAGCAAAATTACGGTGATCAAGCATAACGCCCTTAGGATCCCCCGTAGTACCCGAGGTATAAATCAAGGTATACAACTCATCGAGGTCATCTTTTTGCATGCGTACAGCAAGCTCATTCACTGTCGCTTCGGAGACGCTCTGTGCTAACAAGTCATCAAAGTAGGTATGTGCACTATCCGTAAGCGTAACGGAACGGTCAAATACAATAATGTGCTCGACGCTAGGGCATTGTTGCTGCAGCTCGCAAGCCATTTGATATTGTTTCTCATCGCCTGCAAAAATAAATTTGGCTTCAGAGTCGTTGACGATATAAACCGCTTGATCTTGGCTACTTGTGGGGTAAATCGGCACGATGACACCGCGAGCTTTTAAGAGGCCGACGTCAGCACAGGTCCACTGTGGACAGTTGTGCGACATAATCACAGCGCGATCTTGACGTGCTAACCCGAGCTCAATTAACACCTGTGCGACCTGCTCAGTGATTTGACCAAACTTGCGCCAGCTTACGCTGTCCCAAGGGGCGGCCATTTCGAACCCTTCCAGGGCGATTTTGTCTTCCAGGACTTTGACTTGCTGCTCTAGCAGACGAACTACATGAAATTGCTCAAGAGACATGAATGGCTTACCTTTTTTAGCGTACAGGTGTTCACAAATTGCGAGTATTCTACGCGATTCGCGCTCAAACACTAAGAGTTTTTGCTCTATTTGTGTTAAATCTGCTACAAAAGCCACCATTTTGTTACAGATAAGGTTGCCGTCGCATCTCTGCAACTAAGGTTGCAGGATATCTTTACGCCACAATTGTGTTTTCCCCCAAAGCAACGCACCAATTGCTATGCCGCTCAGGCATAGATTCACAGCAATAACCCACCCATTGGAATGACTCTCATCCCTAAGCAATAACAGCACCCAGGACACCCAAGCAGATTGCACAATAACCACCAACATCGTGAGAGTAATTTGTTTGGCATCACGACTCACACAACCTAGCCCAAGCACAAAGCTACAACCCCAAAATGTACTGAGAATTATATGGCTATAAATCATAGTGCCTGCTGGACTCCCCATGACCGCCAACACAGCAATAATTAACACCACACTTCCCATTAACACCGAAAGCAGTCGCAATTGTGCGGTAAAAAATGCGCCAACCATACCTTGGCGACCGCTATAACCCGGCATCATCCACAATAGTTCAGTTGCTCGCCAACGCTGTACTCGGCTCCAATGCACTAAAGCACAGATAAGCATTGAAAATTGCGCCATCAAAAACAGAATCGGAATATCCAATGCAAAAGTGGCTCCCACAGCTGCAAGCAAAATCGCAACGAGAGGTAGGCCAATAATCATCATACTTAGCATGGGACCAATGAAGAAATTCACCGGATGTAGAAAACGCTCCACTCGATTCACAACATTGCCAGATCGCAAGTTCGGTAGCCAAAACCAGCCCATTTCCATTCCATTTAAGTACACAGGTCGCGCCTGCTCCTGCCAAGAAGCTTGCTGATAATGCCTAGCAATGAGAATTAAAAAAGTACCAATAGACAGACACGCTAACAGCCAAGTTGAGACTGGAAATGCCAGAATCACCATGTCCATAAAAGGGATGCAAAGGTAAAGAAAGAAGGAGGCGAAAAATGCTTTAGGTCGCCGCAAACACACATAAACAAATCCACTTCCCAAAGCCGCGGCAACCAGCACATAGGTGAATGCTTGAGTTAGTATTGCTACCATTGCGCACATGAAAACAACTACAGCGCAGATCAGTAACGCCTGCTTGAGCACTAGACGCTGATATTGCGGCACAATATTCGCCCACTCCGTGGCATTGAGTCGAATAAACTGCCAAGCGATTGCCGCACTGGTCGACACCACACACATGGCCAACAAAATACCAATGGTTTCGAAGTCGCCCCCAAAACTTATCAGCACTGCCAACGCAAAACCCAGTAGACCGGTTCCTAAAAAACTGACACTGCCCAGATCATAAAACCAGAGCCGCATCACCCCACGCAGTATTGAACCATTTGGCATCATTGATGAAGCTCCAAAAACAATTGTTCAAGATTCAGCGATTCAACTTGGCAAGGTGTGGTAAATGCTTGCCCCTGATAACCATCCACCAGCAGCTGGCAATCCTTACGTTTTAATATGGTGAGGCCGGCGGGCAAATCATGCGGTGGCGATTGTTCAAACTTAATCAGTCGAACCTCTTCACGCAAGGCATCAATTTCTTTAAATAGCAACAAGTCGCCATGACGCATCAAGGCGACATGGCTCGCTACTCGCTCCAAATCTGAAGTGATATGGGAAGAAAACAATACCGCAGACCCTGAGTCCAAAGCCAAATCAAATAGATCAGCCATAAACTGCCGCCGAGCTATCGGATCAAGGCTCGCCACTGGCTCATCGAGCACCAATAATTTTGGTCGATAAGCCATAGCCATAATTAAAGCGAGTGACTGCCTTTGCCCAATAGAAAGGCGCTGTACTTGCTGTTGACCATCGAGCTCAAAACGCTGCAACCAATCCTGCTCCAACGCAATATCCCAATCCGGATAAAAGCTACGGTGTAAATCCAGTGCTCGTTCCACGGTAAACCCTTCATAACCAAAAGACTGCTGTGCCACATAGCCAATTTGCTGTTTTGCATCGCTAGTTAACTGCAAGGGATTCTCCCCCAAAGTTTGCACCTGACCGCTATCCACCGCCACAATACCAAGGGCACTACGTATCAATGTAGATTTACCAGCACCGTTTTGACCCAATAAGCCAACCACCATGCCAGCAGAGATTTGAAAGCTAAGTTGACTCAGTGCTCGTTTTGACTCAAATGACTTACAAACTTGATCAAACTTTAAAATGGGAGTTGCAGTTGCTTGCATAACGAATCATTCCTTATTTGTTTGACCAGCGCTTTTGTAGCAAAGCTTGTAACGTTTCTAGAGGGATCCCGAGCTGTTGCGCTTGGGCAATGAGCGCGTCGATTTGCGGTGTCATGAGGGTGGTTTGATCTTGAGCCGAGTTAGACTCTCTTGCGGCGACCCTTGTCGGTTGACCACGGCGGCGCTCCAGCCAACCTTGCTCCACAAGTTGTTGAACAGCGCGCGAAACGGTCATCGGATTGACCGCAAGGTGCTCTGCCATTTGTCTTACAGACGGTAACACTTGTCCGCTTTGTAACTGGCCACCCACAATCAACCGAACCACTTGCTCAGTTAATTGTCGATAAATGGGTTCACCACTACTGGGGTTGACATTGAGTAATTCTAACATTAGCCTTTACACACTGTATTAATACATTGATACACCGATACACTTATAAATTACCACAGTGTAGGCAAATATCAAATAAGGAAATCCTCCCATGCATAAAGGGAAAATGAATCTCAGCCGCTTAGCGCCACCAATACGTCGCTCCCTAGCCGCTTTAGCGCTGATGGTCTCCACGGCTACACTCATTTCAAGCGCTCAAGCAGCGCCAGAGTCTACGAGCAATCATGCCCAGTTCGTCACTCAGCCTTGCTATATAGACGGTCTATCAGAGCGACTTCAATGTGGCTATATCACCGTACCTGAAAATCCAGAGCAACCAAACGGAAAAGTGATTGATGTTCATTTTGCCGTATTACCCGCAATAAAAAATACTCACCCTCAAGAAGCACTACTTGCAATAGCCGGTGGGCCCGGGCAATCAGCAATAGAGAACGCAGCAGGGTTTGATCGTATGCTAAATAAGGTTCGCCAGCAGCGGGATATTTTACTCATTGACCAAAGAGGCACCGGCAAATCGAACCTTTTACAGTGTGAGGGCGAAGGTTTTGAAGGAGCACTGGCGATTGACGAAAGCACATTTAATACCGCTGAAGAAACTCAGAAGTGTTTAGATACCCTCACAAAAGATGGCACTGACGTTCGCCAATACGGGAGCATCAATGCGCTGCATGACTTCGAAGCGATACGCACCCATTTAGGCTATAGCAAGTTACATATCTATGGTATTTCCTATGGCACGCGTATGGCGCAGCTTTATATGCGCCACTATCCACAGCATTTATTAACGGTGACTCTTGATGGTGTGGTTCCTATGCAACAAAGTGTGATTGCGATTGGGGATGCCATTGAGCGCGGCTTTGACAAACTACTACAAGATTGCGAAGCCAATACCCTATGTCAGCAGCAGTTTCCTCAATTAGCAGTTGAGCTATCGTCAGTAAAAGCAGACCTCGCAGCACAAGCAACTATTAGCCAAGTCAACGACCCTTTAACGGGTGAAACGACTCAGTTAACGATGACCCTCAATAAATTTCTTGGGGCACTCAGAATGGCGCTCTATAACCCGAATGTTCGCGCATTAATACCCCATGCAATCCATCAAGCCGCCCAAGGAAACTATCAAGCCATCATGGGGCTGTATGCCATGACCATTGATAGCACAGGTATCGCAATGGGAATGCATACTTCTGTGGTATGTGGCGAAGACTGGCAGCGCATTAGTCCAGAGTTTCGAGCCCAAGTAACGCGCAGCTATTTTGGTAAAGAAATGCTCAGCTCATTTGATCAAAGCTGCAATGTTTGGCAGATGCCAGCAGCTCCTGCTGACTTTTCAGCTGCGATTGACAGTGATATTCCGACATTAGTTTTGTCTGGTGAGCTCGATCCAGCAACCCCGCCGAGCTGGGGAGAAATGGCCATGGAAAAGCTGAAAAATGCCAAGCACTTTATTGCTCCCTATGCCACCCACGGCGTTGCATATCAATCGTGCGGCAACGACCTCATTCACCAATTGGTGACACAACTGAGTGTCGAGACACTGGATGCAAGCTGCTTAGACAAAGATGTTAGCCGCAATTTTTATCTCAATGCCAGCACCGTTGAGGCCGTTCCAGCCAATACAGTGACCAACAGCACCAAGGAAACGCCAAGTGCAGGGGCTCAGCTATGATTAAAGTATCAAACCTTTCTAAAAAAATCGGTGATGTACAGGCATTAGACGATTTAAGCTTTACCGCGGAAGACGGTAAAATCACCGGACTTCTGGGCCCCAATGGTGCAGGCAAGACCACCTGTTTACGTACAGTATTCGGTCTACTTAAAGCCGATACCGGCAAAGCAGAAATTAACGGTATTGATGTTGCTAAATCCCCCATCCAGGCAAAACAAGAGCTAGGGCTATTCCCCGACCCATTTGGTCTATACGAACGCCTAACGCCGAGGGAGTACATCAGCTTCTTTGCTGAACTCAGTGGCCTAAATCGTCAACAGGCAAAAGAAGCCACCAGTCAAGTCATTCACAAATTACACCTCGCAGATATAGCTGACCGCCGCTGCAAAGGCTTCTCTCAAGGGCAAAGAATGAAAACAGCACTGGCTCAGGCAATTGTGCACGAGCCCGGCAATATTATTCTCGATGAGCCAACACGTGGTTTAGATGTGATGAGCACGCGAGTTCTACGGGATTTATTGCAAGATCTTAAAACCCAAGGTCATTGCATTTTATTCTCTAGTCATGTGATGCAAGAAGTCGCCGCACTCTGTGATCAGGTGATTGTCATGGCCAACGGCAAAGTGGTTGCGAAAGGAAGCCCTGATGAACTCTGCCAACAAACCGGTAAAGCCTCATTAGAAGATGCTTTTATTCAATTAATCGGCACAGATGAAGGGATTGCAGCATGATAAACCGTATTCTAACCATGGTTCGTAAAGAGCTCATCGATGCCGCCCGCGATAAACGCTCCGTGATGGCTGGACTCTATTACGCCATAGGCACGCCATTGATGATGTGCGGCATGTTTATGATGCTCATTAGCCAATTAACCAGCCCCGATGATCTCAATATTCATATCCAAAATCCGGACAAAGCCCCGGATTTAGTGAAGTTTCTAGCAAGTAGTGGGATTAACAACGGCGCAAGCTCCGAAACTCCGGGCTTAAAAGTCAAAGAGATATATTTGACGATTGCGGATGACTACCCCGAGCAAATGGCGAAGGGGTTGCGTGCCGAAGTAACGTTGGTGGCCGACAATTCCAATGAAAAATTACAAAAATCGATCAGCCGCCTCAAAAAGCAATTGCAAGCCTACGCCAGTGAAATGGGCAGTTTGCGTCTCATTGCTCGAGGAATTGACCCTCGTGTGGTTCAACCTCTCAAAGTGGTTGTCGAAGATCAAGCAACTGCCGACTCGAAAGGTGGCATTATCTTAGGATTTGCTATTTTCACCATGATCTACGCTGTATTCATCTCGGGTATGAACTTAGCAATTGATACGAGCGCCGGTGAGCGAGAGCGCAACTCCTTAGCCTTACTGCTCAGCCACCCTATCAGTACTTGGCAGTTGGTTATGTCTAAGATTATTAGCGTGACCATTTTTGCCATGCTCGGGCTTGCGCTGATCCTAATCGTTTCTAAAATTGCGTATGCCTTTGTCCCGTGGCAAGAGCTTGGGTTTGCTGTCAATATCAACCCTAGCTTTATGCTGGTGATGCTCGCCGTAGGCTTCCCCGTCGCCATCATGGCCGCGGCAACACAATTGTTCGTTTCATTTATGGCCAAGAGTTTTAAAGAAGCACAATCTTATCTCACTATCGTTTTGCTGCTCCCTGCTGCACTCGCATTAGCAGCCAGTTACGACATTGCACCGGACACATTGCAATGGCTACCCGTATCTGGCCAGCAACAAGCGTTAATGGCCTATGTGAAAGGAAGAGAGATTCCACTTGTGCAATTAGCAGTGTCGTCGCTGGCGACATTGGGTATCGCGCTTGCTTTAACCTTTGGGCTAGAACGCTCCTTGAAAAGTGAGAAAATTGTATTTGGCCTGTAACCCGCGTGTATGCGTCACTTGGCTTTATTGTGCCAAGTGACACGCGACATCTCTAACGACTTAAATCTCTGCAGGAGTTACTTATGGAAAATGATTACGTTATTTTTGCCCTTGTCGTGCTGTTGGTCATTGGCAGTACAGCAACAGAACTTTTTAAGTCGTATCTTAAAACAAAAGCACAAACTCGGAACAAGGATAACGACTCTGCTGTTGCCGAGCTGAAACAGGAAAACAACCAACTGCGGGAAAGAATACAGGTACTTGAAAAAATAGTGACCGAGGATAGCCACCAGCTCAAAACAGAAATTAACCGCTTATAGCTTCGGTTTCTTCTTAGGTGAAGACAAAAAGGCCTAAAGCGATCAGTCGATGCTTTAGGCCTCTTTTGATGATGCTCAAGAGAACAATCCATGAAGTTCACGACCTCTTCGTGTCACCCACACTATCGAACCCCTTGCTGAGGAACTATTTTTGTTTCGGGCGAAACGGCTTTATGACCGCTTCATCACACTCAAGAAATGGACCATCCATTAAATCGATACAATAAGGAATCGCAGGGAAAACCGCATCGAGACATTCTCGGATCGACTTCGGTTTTCCAGGGAGGTTCACAATTAAGGAGTCACCACGTAGGCCTGCGGTTTGCCGCGACAAAATCGCAGTTGGTACAAACTTCAGCGACTCTGCGCGCATCAACTCACCAAAGCCAGGCATCATGCGGTCACACACGGCCTCTGTTGCCTCTGGCGTCACGTCGCGCTTGGCTGGTCCGGTGCCGCCCGTCGTTACAATCAGGCTGCAATCTTGCTCATCGGCCATTTTTATCAGCGTCGCTTCAATCACATCCTGCTCATCAGGGATCACCTCATACACAGGTTCCCATGGCGAGGTTAAATATTCATTGAGCACTTCAATAATGGCTTTACCAGAAATATCTTCATAAACCCCGGCACTGGCGCGATCGCTTACTGTCACGATTCCGATTTTGGCTGTCGTCATGGTCTTGCATTACCTAAATTAGTTGTGAAACACGTATTTCATAGAATGGTTTGCAAATTTAGCAAACATCCAGATAGGACACAAAGGCTTCTTGTTCACAGCGCATAGCCTTCAGGAAGTATCGACTTTCATTGGGTACAAAAAAGGGTGCCTACTGCACCCTAATTCGACATCAAATCAATACAATTGCGAATTAATTCAAGCAGCGTGCAATGACACTGTCAGCAATAAGTTCAGCGGCTCGCTTTAACTCTTCGCGGCTAAGTCCTTCCGTCGCTTGTATCGACATACCATTAAAAAACGTGCCCATAATGTTACTGATGTCGATTGGCTCAACTCCGGCGGCAAGCTCGCCATTGGCTTTTGCTTGCTCAAAGCGGCCAAGAAAATAAGAAAAATGCTTTTCTTTGTGGGCATTGAGTGCGGTTTTTATCGACTCACTCGCTTCACTGCAAGAAAGTGTGCTTTTAATTAAGGCACATCCTTGCGGGTGACTACAATCGGTTAACTGCTCCGCACCACCCACCAAAAGCTTGCGAATAAAATCAGCGGTCGATTCCAGCTGAATCGCTTGATGAAATAAAGAGTCCGGACGGTTTTCGTAAAGCTCAATGGCCTTAATAAAAAGCTGCTCTTTATTACCAAAGGCCGCATACAAACTTGGCTTTTTAATCCCCATGGCTTCGGTAAGGTCGACCAATGAAGTTCCTTCATAGCCGTTGCGCCAAAACACCTCTAGTGCTTGCTCAAGAGCAAGATCGATATCAAATCCTCGCGGACGACCGACACAAGCGGGTTTTGTTGCTGTCATGATGAACTCCTTTATTTATATCTCTTTCTTACCTTGCCCGGCCAACTACCAAGGCAAACGCACCTAATTTCACGTGCTGTTTTTATCAATTACAGACCATGTGATTAAAACTATACCTTAATGACAGCCTGCATTCCTGAATCTGCTAACACAATATTAACATAACTTAGTGACATCTCTGAGCATGCATAAAAATCGCTCAACATTAGCAAAATACATGTGCCGAACACTATACCCTAAATCTCAATGAAGCTTGCAGGCTAGTAACACTAACTTCAACTTCACTTGAGTAGAAGATGCCTATTTGCCCCACTTATTCGAGCATGGTGAAGGATTTTCATGTTCACCAGGATTTAATACTCTTCGGTACAAAATATATTGACAAGATAAATTTCTTGTATATATTACCGCTCAGTACAAAATATTTTATACCAATCGGAATAAATTAACTACTGCTGATTTTCACAGCATCCAATTGGCGATACCAGATAGGAGCGGGACATGAACTTAAAGCAATCACTAAAAGCGCTTACCATTGGCATTTCTGCCGTATTGGTTAGTGCTTGCCAACCCGAGGCATCTCCGCAAGCAGCAGCGCCCGCAGCCCCACAGGTCAATGTCGCCCAAGTGATTCATGAGCAAATTACCGAATGGGACGAGTTTACAGGCCGCTTGCAAGCACCAGAGCAAGTCACACTGATCCCGCGGGTTTCTGGATATATTGATAAAGTTCACTTTCAAGAAGGTGCAGCTGTAACGCAAGGAGATGTGCTATTTGAAATTGATGGCAAGGTATTTAGCGCTGAAGTCAGTCGACTTGAAGCTGAGCTGACCAGTGCCCAATCAGCGCAACACCTCGCAAAAAACGATTTTTCCCGTGCTAACAAGCTGTTCAAGCAAAAAGCGGTTTCAGAAGAACTTATCGATACCCGCAGAGCCAATATGCATCAAGCGGCAGCAGCTGTAGCGTCGGTCGAAGCGGCGCTCACCCAGTCTAAGCTTAATTTGGCTTATACCCAAGTTACAGCGCCCATAAGCGGCCGAGTCTCCTATGCTGAAGCCACGGCGGGCAACTATGTTACCGCAGGCCAAACCGTGCTGACCAATATCGTCTCCACCAGCCATATGTATGCTTACTTTGATGTGGATGAGCAAACCTATCTGAAATATGCCCGCCTAACAGCACAAGACAAACGCCAAGATCCGCGCTCAGGTGAAAACCCAGTATTAATGGCACTAGCGAACGAAGCAAAGTTCCACCACCAGGGCACCATCGATTTTGTCGATAACAAAATTGATCAACGCACTGGCACCATTCGTGTTCGCGCTAAGTTTGCCAACGACCAAGGCCAGCTCATCCCTGGCTTGTTTGCTCGCTTACGCATCGCAGGTAGCAGTGCTTACCAAGGAATATTAGTTGACGACAAAGCCATCGGGACTGATCTCAATAACAAATTTGTATTGGTGGTAAAAGATGACAATAGCCTTGAATATCGAGGCGTGCAACTCGGCGAAAAGCTACATGGCATGCGCATCATTACCTCAGGCCTTAAGTCAGGAGAAACCATCGTCGTCAACAGCCTGCAAAGAGTTCGCCCGAATATGACCATTGAGCCCATGCCAACGCCAATGGCAAATGCGCAGCAACTTGAAGCAATCAAACAGGCTAAAGCCATCTTTAATCAAGCACCGCTAACGGCCAGTACGGCAGAGCAAGCTGCAGCCTCTCAAGGTTAAGCAGTAAGGAACCCAGACTATGTTTTCCCAGTTTTTTATTAAGCGGCCAATTTTCGCAACGGTATTGTCGCTACTATTTCTGATTGCAGGTGCAATTGCGGTATTTCAGCTACCCATCACTGAATATCCGGAAGTCGCACCACCAACAGTAGTGGTCACCGCGAACTATCCAGGAGCCAACCCAAAAGTTATTGCAGCAACGGTGGCTTCGCCATTAGAGCAAGAGATCAACGGTGTCGAGGACATGTTATATATGTCTTCACAATCGACCGCTGATGGTCGCATGACACTCACCATCACCTTTGCCATTGGCACCGATGTAGACAAGGCACAATCTCAGGTACAAAGCCGCGTTGACCGCGCTATGCCGCGTCTGCCACAGGAAGTTCAGCGCCTCGGGGTGGTCACTGAAAAGTCTTCGCCCGATCTCACCATGGTGGTGCACCTTACCTCACCCGATGATCGCTATGACATGCTTTACCTATCGAACTATGCTGCACTAAATATTAAGGACGAACTTGCCCGCATCCAAGGTGTTGGTGCTGTACGTACCTTTGGTGCTGGCGAATATAGCCTGCGTATTTGGCTCGACCCCAATAAAGTTGCAGCCCGTCAGCTATCTCCAGCTGATATTGTTGCTGCAGTGCGCGAGCAAAACCAGCAAGCCGCTGCAGGTAGCCTTGGTGCACAACCCAGCGGTGAGTCTGACTTTCAACTGCTGATCAATGTCAAAGGCCGCCTAAGCGAGCTGGAAGAGTTTGAAGACATCATTATTAAAGTCGGTGAGCAAGGTGAAGTGGTTCACCTTAAAGATGTAGCTCGCGTTGAACTCGGCGCGTCGACCTATGCATTACGCTCTAAGTTAGATAACCGTGATGCTGTTGCTATCCCGGTATTCCAAGCTTCTGGCTCAAACGCGATTCAAATTTCCGATGATGTGCGCGCTAAAATGAAAGAGCTATCAAAAGCCTTTCCTGACGGTCTCTCCTACGACATTGTTTACGATCCAACTGTTTTCGTACGTGGCTCGATTGAAGCAGTGGTTAAAACCCTATTAGAAGCAGTATTGCTTGTTGTTATCGTGGTGGTGCTCTTCCTGCAAACTTGGCGTGCATCGATTATTCCTTTAGTTGCTGTCCCTGTATCTTTGATTGGTACATTCGCCTTTATGCACTTGATGGGCTTCTCGCTCAACGCTCTGTCTCTGTTTGGTTTAGTACTTGCCATTGGTATCGTCGTGGATGACGCCATTGTGGTGGTTGAAAATGTCGAACGTAATCTTGCAGACGGCCTAACCCCCATGGCGGCAACTCAAAAAGCCATGCTCGAAGTAACTGGTCCCATTGTCGCAACCACCTTAGTGCTAGCAGCGGTATTCATTCCGACCGCATTTATGACGGGTCTAACGGGTCAATTTTATAAGCAGTTTGCCCTCACCATTACTATTTCAACCTTTATTTCAGCGATTAACTCATTGACCTTGAGCCCCGCCTTATCGGCACTTTTACTGAAAGGGCATCATGAACCCAAAGACGAGTTAACCAAACTGATCGATAAAGTATTTGGTACCTGGTTATTCCAACCTTTTAACCGCCTGTTTGCTAAAGCATCCAATGGCTATGGCTGGATGGTAAAGAAAGTCATTCGTTTCGGTGCAATTGTAGGCGTAATCTATATCGGTCTCGTTGCCTTAACTGGTGTGCAATTTAGCCAAACGCCAACAGGTTATATTCCAGGACAAGACAAACAGTACCTGATTGCCTTTACCCAGCTACCAGATGCTGCCTCTCTCGATCGCACCGAGGCTGTAGTGAATCAAATGTCAGCCATCGCGCTGGAGCAACCCGGTGTGCTGCATGCCGTAGCTTTCCCCGGCCTGAGTATTAACGGATTCACCAACAGCACCAACTCCGGCATCATGTTTGCCTCGCTCGATAAGTTTGAAAATAGACAGTCTCCAGAGTTATCAGCGCAAGCCATTGCGGGCGCCCTCAACCAAAAATTTGCAGGCATTCAAGACGCCTTCATTGCCATCTTCCCGCCGCCACCTGTGCAAGGTCTTGGTACCATTGGCGGGTTCCGTCTTCAAATTCAAGACAGAGCCAATCATGGATACGAAGCCTTGTATCAGGTGACCCAACAAGTGATGTTCAAGGCCTGGCAAGACCCTCGCCTAGCCGGTGTGTTCTCTAGCTACCAGGTCAATGTTCCTCAGTTAGAGCTTGATGTTGACCGCACCAAGGCCAAGCAGCAGTCAGTGTCTTTGGATCAAGTGTTCCAAACCTTGCAAACCTATATGGGTTCAACCTACGTCAACGACTTCAACCGCTTTGGCCGCACCTATCAGGTGAACATGCAAGCTGATGAAGCCTTCCGCCAAACACCAGGGCAAATTAGCCAACTAAAAGTGCCGAATCAGCAGGGCGACATGATCCCGCTGGGATCTTTTATCACCATCGAGCAAGCATCAGGGCCTGATCGCGTGATGCACTACAACGGCTTTACCACGGCGGAAATTAACGGTAGCCCAGGCGCTGGCTTTAGTAGCGGTGAAGCCCAGGCAGCAATTGAGCAAATCTTGGCAGAAACCCTGCCCAATGGCATGACTTACGAGTGGACCGATTTAACCTATCAGCAAATTTTGGCTGGAAACACAGGCCTATTGGTGTTCCCACTGGTGATCCTATTGGTATTTATGGTACTGGCTGCGCAGTACGAGAGCTTGAGCTTACCGCTAGCGATTATCTTGATTATCCCGATGACGCTTTTGTCAGCACTGAGCGGCGTGATTCTCTATGGCGGAGATAACAATATTTTCACCCAGATTGGCTTAATTGTATTAGTAGGACTGGCAACGAAGAACGCAATTCTTATCGTCGAGTTTGCCAAAGAAGAGCAAGATCAAGGCGCCAGCCCGATGGACGCCATTTTAGAAGCAGCACGCTTGCGTTTACGTCCAATTTTGATGACCTCTATTGCCTTTATTATGGGAGTCGTACCTATGGTGTTCTCCACTGGCGCGGGCTCAGAAATGCGTCAAGCCATTGGTGTCGCGGTATTCTCAGGCATGATCGGTGTGACCATCTTTGGCCTGATATTAACGCCACTGTTCTACTACGCCCTCGCCAAGCGTGGTAAGGGAAAAGTCGTGCCCCATCGCGACCGTAAAAACGAAGTCGCACAAACTGCGCCAGCTCGTGTTGCTTAGTAAAAGACTCCTTTCATCATTGTCTCCTTTTTAGAGACTTTCGCGACAGGTTGCCCAGATTGGGCAACCTTTTTTTTGACTTAAATTTCCTCATAAATTATAAAAATTTAGCTATGTAGATTCGGGAGCAATTTAGATACATTGCAGTTTATTTCGTCTTTCGAACCAAACTTCATATATTGGATTAATAAATAATGAGATGGATTTTGTTATTACAACTCTGCTTTGTGTGCACTCTTTCTGCTGCGCAACAATATAGACAAGGGAAATCTGGGGGAGGCTAAAGTCTATCAAGCACTAGCTACAGCACTGCCAGCAAAGGATTATCAAATTCTGAACAATATAACTTTACCGCTTGAAGATGGTGGCACGACTCAAATTGATCATATCGTTGTGTCAGAGTTTGGCGTTTTCGTTATCGAAACTAAAAATCTGCAAGGCTGGATTTTTTGGTCATCCTAATCATGCTCAGTGGACGCAAACGATTCACAAATCTCGGTTTACATTCCAAAACCCAATTCGACAAAACTACAAGCACGTGCAAACGCTAGCCCGTTTACTTAACTTAGCAAAAAAGCACTTTTTTTCGGTGATCATATTTACTAAACAGGGTGAGCTTAAAACTAAGATGCCCACCTTCGTAGGCCATATAGAAACAGCTGTTACCTTCATTCAGTCTCAACAAGCTCCAGTGTTTACGCCATTGGAAACGTCTGAGATTGCATCTGCATTTTAAGGCATTAAATTAATCGACTGCGAACTAACCGACATTCGTCACATCGAATACTTACAAGAAATACATACCAAAAAAGATTAAACAAAAAGGCTACCCTTAGGTCGCCTTTGAATATTTGAGCATTAGAATTCGCGCAAACTTAGAAACCAAACTTGCCGTTGCGATTGGCCCATTTCGCTTCAGCAGGAATATTCTCAATCACAACAAAGCGGAAGCGTCTCGATAGAACGCAGGGTCCGAATTATCATTAATACTCTGATTATCCATATAATAAATCGCCCTTCGACTAGTGTCGTTTTCGCGCCGACTATGCAATGATTAACCTCTATTTATCATTGTAAAAAGCCTTTCGCATGCCCAGATTAAAAAAATTGGCCCTTTTTAGCCTCGTGGCCACTGCAATCTTTAGCGTTTGGGTGATCGAGCAAGTTTGGATGCTGTATTCCACAAAGTTCGTGACCATTGACGCTCACCTCAAAGAAATTTCTGGCATTGAATTTGATAAAAATCAACGGCTTTGGGCGATCAACGACGGCGGAGATTTAGCACAGCTCCACCAAATCAATAAAGATGGCTCGATTGCACGAAGCATTCACATCAGTAATGCCAAAAATTTAGATTGGGAAGATATGACCCAAGATGATTTTGGGCATTTTTTTATTGGCGATTTTGGCAACAACAGCAATAACCGCGATTGGTTAACCATCTACAAAATTGAAAACCCTATCGATATAAAAACGACAACTACGACTGCAGAAATCATCAAATTTACTAACCCAGAGGCCACTCGCTCAACCACAGTAGAGCATCAGCATTACGATTTAGAAGCGTTTGTGTACTATCAAAACTCTCTATATCTGTTTTCAAAAAACCGTTCTAAGCCCTTTGATGGTAAAACCCGACTGTATCGAATTGGCGATCATGCTGCGAACTTCCAAGCACAATATGTTTCTGAGTTCACGACCTGCACGTCAATGAAGCACTTATGCTGGATCACTTCAGCCGCACTTAGCCCCGATCGAAGCAAATTAATTTTACTCGACTCCCAACGCCTTTGGCTATTTGAAAACTGGCAAGGTGATGATTTCTTTTCCGGTAATGCCTACCAAATCAACCTCGGTATAGTCACGCAAAAAGAAGCCGTTACTTTTTACGATGACAACACCATTATATTTACCGATGAAGAGTTTAAAGGAATAGGACGCAACGCATACGTGCTGAAGCTTGATGATGTAAAAAAGAAGAGGGTTAAGTAATAATCAGGAGCTAATCACCAGATAAAAATAAACAATGAGCCGACTTTTTGCTTAATTTTTTATTTTCTATGAACAATAAAACAAAGCTCTGATATCAAAGCCAATATGCTTACAATGTTAAATCGTTAGAAAACACTCCCACAACCACAAGGTAGCTCCCTTGTTCTCTTAACGTTAATCACGCTCCAATTGACCTTGCTCCCCCCTATTTCCCCTTGCAAATGTGCAAAAAAATGTCACCTATGTAAATTTTTGCCAGCAAAAGATAAAGAATTGCAAAGCTTGAATGCATACCAGAACTTTTGTTATTCAATTTGTCCTATTGCAGAAGTTCAAAACAGTAAACCTCTTAAATTTACTGCTTTGAAGACCAATATTGCGCCGCAATATTGAAAAAACATCAATAAAATGGAACAAATTATGAGCTTCAAAAAAAACGCCATAACTCACCTTCACGTCGCGTTGATATCAGCGATCTTGTTATGTACTGGATGCGACTCTGAAAGCAGTGACGATAGCGACACTGGATATGTCCAGTTTTATCATGGCTCAACCAATGCCCCAGCAATCTATTTAACCATCGATGAAGATTTAGATGACGACGATGATGATGAGGTAGAAGTGACATATACGGCGGTCGAGTATGGCGTTGCAACATCGGCCAAGAGCTTAGGGGATACAGACTACTTTTATGAATTAGCGTGGCAAGACGAAGACTCAGATGATCGGGATGATTTGGAAGTCATTACTGAAGGCCAGATTTCTATAGAAGAAGATGAGATCAAATTTATTGTATTAAGCGATGATGTTACCGCACCCAAAACACAGGTTTATAATATTGAAGTCATTGACGATGACAATGATGATGACGAAGATCTATTTAACTTCAGAGTGTTAAATTTACACCCTATCAGTTCGGGTATCGACATTTATATTTCCAAATCAGACGAAACGTTTAATGAAGCCTCCCTCATTGGCCAATATAGCTTAGATGAGCTATCTGATAATCAAAAGCTCGAACAAGACCAATACATCTTTTATATCACAGCAACAGGTAGCGAAACCGTGTTGTTCCAATCCGACGAAATTGATTATGCCTACTCTTCTCAGTACGTCATGGTTGTGAGGCAAAACACGTCTACTAGTGCATCAACTTTCGCACTGGATCGTGTCTCAACCTCCCGCACTATCGAGTACCTTGATACCAACTCTCCCACACAGCTTCGAGTCTACAACGCCATTGTGGAACACGATCTGCTAGAAAACTATACGTCTCAAATCGATGTCTATCTCAATGGCTATGATGAACAAGCTGAAATTGATGGACTGGTGACAGGGGACATGAGTCAGACGCTTACCCAAGAAAAAGGGGATTATAGTGTTGATTTGACCATCTCAAGCAGTGAAGAACGCATCCTCAAAAACCACCTTTTGACCCTTCCAGTAGGCGCCAATAAAACCGTCTTCTTTTATCTTAAAGAGGACAATGTTGATCATGATAACGATGGTGATGTCGATGAGGACGGAGATGGACTCGTAGACGAAATCGAAATCTCAATTAACTCATTAGTGATTAACAATAATGAAAGCGATAGCCTGTATGACCACAATATCGCTCTAGTTAATCTTGTGGATCATGATGATTTCAACACCATAAAATTCTACTTTGTTCGTAGTGATGAAACGATCGAATCTGCAACGAATAGCCTAAGCGTAAGTTACGCCGCTTCAAATTCTCTTAATCTACTCAATAATACCTATCAGGTGTACGCAGTTGCGAAGCAAGAGAGTAGCGATGTCATCTTATCAAGCTTTGAGCTAATTTTAGATGAGTCATCTACAGAGCAATTCGTGATCATTGAAACTGATGATGAATCACCAACAGGCTTTAGCATTGAACTCATCAACCAAAATGAAGATTAGCTTTATCTTCTTGCAACATGAAATCAACGCTGTAAAACATGTGCAGCAATAAGCTTAACCCTTGAACTCTGACGGCAGTCCTTTAAGTACACAAACAGACTTTAAAAGATTGCCTCAGAGTTACGTGAACCACGACAACAAATATATTCTGCGATTAAAAATGAGAGCAGAAATATTGAATTTTTATAACCATAATTGTTTGCTCAAACTGACTTAGAAAACCGACCTGAACCGGAAAAATTAGCAGGTGAGATCATTGAAAACTTAGAGGCGGGCTTAGACAGCTTCCGCCAGGGTTTAGTGGCATAAAATGAATAAGGAATGATTCAGTACAACTTTTGCCAACCAGCGCTGTTCAACAATACGTTCAGGTCAAATATCTAAGCAACATCATGACCAGACCTAGTCCCTTGTTTGGGCATCGACAAACCACCAGTTGCGATTCAAATCAATAATCCACGGTTAGCGAGGCGCACTCCAACATGGCGTCCTATCAGCAAAAGCTAAACTCCCCCCACAATTACGTGACATACATCACAAAACTAGCGAGTTACCACAGCCCGTGTTATGTTTTTCATCGTCTGTGTTTTATCGAGATTGGTTTTTATGACTTCAAAGGTTAATAACAATAAAAATAACGGTTTATTTAATCACTTTCTGGCAACAGTAGAGTTTTTAGGCAACTTATTACCGCACCCCATAACACTTTTTGCTATTTTTTGTGTCGCGATCATCCTTGGTAGCGGCGTTGCAGATTGGTTTGGTCTAAGTGTTGAAGATCCAAGGCCCCTAGGCGCCAAAGGGCGTGCCCCAGATGGCATCATTGAGGTCGTCAGCCTAATGTCAGTAGAGGGTTTACATCGAATTGTCACAGGCCTTGTGACTAACTTTACCGGATTTGCGCCATTAGGCACTGTGCTCGTGGCAATTTTAGGTGTGAGTGTTGCAGAGCATTCAGGACTGTTATCCGCCACCATGCGCAGTATGGTCATGGGAGCTTCTAAACGCCTTGTGACTTTTATGATTGTGCTCGCGGCTATTCTATCCAATACCGCCTCAGAGCTTGGTTATGTGGTATTAATCCCCCTCGCAGCTATGATTTTCCATAGCTTAGGCCGGCATCCGCTCGCGGGGCTGGCAGCAGCTTTTGCCGGTGTTTCAGGCGGCTATAGCGCCAACTTATTATTAGGCACCATCGACCCTTTACTGGCTGGCATTACCACCCCTGCAGCACAAATGATAGACCCAGACTATGTCGTCGGCCCTGAGGCGAACTGGTACTTTATGATGGTTTCTACATTTCTTATCGCTATTTTAGGCACCGTAGTTACCGAGAAAATTGTTGAGCCTCGCCTTGGAAAGTATGACCCCGATGAAGCCAGTGTAGATCTGACGGATAATACCGTTGACCATATTACGCAAACTGAGAAAAAAGGGCTGAGGTGGGCTGCTTTTACTTTTGTTTTAATGAGTCTGCTACTGGCGCTGAGCATAGTACCTGAAAATGGCGTACTGCGTCATCCAGAGACGGGCTTAGTGGCTGGTTCCCCATTTTTAAAAGGCATTGTCGCCTTTATCTTTATTACCTTTGCCATCCCAGGTTTCGTATACGGCCGGGTCGTTGGCACTATGAAAAATGACAGAGATGTTATTGATGCCATGGCCAAAAGTGTCAGCTCAATGGGTCTTTATATCGTTCTTGTATTTTTTGCCGCACAGTTCGTTGCATTCTTTAAGTGGACGAACTTCGGCACGATTATCGCGATTAAAGGCGCGGCGGCATTACAGGCACTAAGCATGACCGGGCCTGAGGTTTTTATCGGGTTTATTTTCTTATGCGCACTGATTAACCTAAGTCTAGGCTCATCATCAGCCCAGTGGGCCGCTACAGCCCCCATATTCGTGCCTATGCTTATGCTCATCGGCTATGCCCCTGAAACCATTCAAGCGGCTTATCGTATCGGTGATTCAGTCACCAACTTAATCACTCCGATGATGAGTTATTTTGGCTTGATTTTAGCCGTGGCTACTCGGTATCAAAAGAACATGGGCATAGGCACGTTAGTGGCCACCATGTTGCCTTACAGCATTGTCTTTTTTATCGGCTGGGTTGTGTTGTTTTATGTGTGGGTGTTTGGCTTTAACTTACCGGTTGGCCCAAGCGCTCCAATCTACTATCAGCCATAGGGTGCTTTAAGTCTCAGCTTAACGGTACGCTAGGTTTTGCAGTTTGTAGAAAGCAAAACCTAGCTCGCTGCGCTCTAGGTGAATCACAAAGATTGTCTTCGATGAGTTCAAATGGTCTTCGTTCGAACTCCACGATTACAACTACACCACTTCCCCTGCGGCGTAGCCAGAACTCCATGCCCATTGGAAGTTAAAGCCGCCAAGCCAACCGCTTACATCCATTACCTCTCCGACGAAATATAGACCTTTTTGCTGTTTGGCCTCCATCGTCTTAGACGATAGCTCATCGGTATCGATGCCCCCGAGGGTGACTTCTGCGGTACGATACCCCTCAGTACCATTCATCACAACTTGCCATTGGTGTATGTCTGTTACCAGTTGGTCTATTTCAGCATGAATCAACTGATTTAAAGCCTTATTTAACATCGTTTCTTCAAATAAGATTTCCACTAAGCGTTTCGGTAACCATTGGTTCAGTGTATTCCGAAGGCTCTGTTTTGGATGTTTCTGGGTCGCATTCGCCAACAGCTCTCGCGCACTTTGAGTTGGCAAGAGGTTGATTGATATCGCCTCGCCAGCTCGCCAGTAATTAGAGATTTGGAGTATTGCGGGGCCAGACAAGCCACGATGCGTAAACAATAAAGCTTCGCTAAATGAGGTACCGTTTTTTGCGGTGATTGTACTCGGCACTGCGATACCAGAGAGTGGTTCAAACCTTTGCTTTTGTTCGTGATGCCAAGTAAAAGGCACAAGCCCAGCAGTCGTTGGCAAAACCTTTAAGCCAAATTGCTCCGCAAGTTGATAACCATAAGGTGTTGCGCCAAGTTTTGGCATTGAAAGGCCGCCAGTTGCCACAACCAGTGATTGGCACCGGTATTCTCCTTTTGAAGTTGACACTATATACTGCCCTTGATCATCTTGTGCAATCGATAAGATGTCCGTTCGCAATTGGATTTTTACCCCTGCCCACTCACACTCAGTCATTAGGGTACGAACAATATCCTTGGCTGAATCGTTGCAAAACAGTTGGCCATGATCGCGCTCATGATATTCAACGCCATGGCGCTCTACTAGTTCAATAAAGTCAGTTGACTTATAACGGGCAATTGCTGACTTCACAAAGTGAGGGTTGGCGCAAATAAAGTTGTTTGGCTCGACAACTTGATTGGTAAAGTTGCACCGACCACCACCGCTGATCAAAATTTTACGTCCAGCTTGCTTCGCATGATCAAGCACTAGTACATCACGACCGCGATATCCTGCAGTTGCAGCACACATGAGCCCTGCAGCACCCGCACCAATGATTATGACATCGTGATGTTTCACTTCCCTCTCCTCAAATCGTCAACAAACAGGATGAATCAGTAGACACAAAAAAGGGCGCTATTTTAGCACCCTTTGTTTACCGCCACACCCTACGCGATTAACTCGTCGGTGTTTCAGACTTTTTCTTACGGCTTAAAAGCTCTTTTGAAGCTTCTAACGGCGCTTTGCCTTGATATAACACTTGGTATATCTGCTCGGTGATTGGCATTTCAACCCCAAGGCGCTTTGCCAGTGTATATACCTCTTTGGTGTTGCGATACCCTTCGACCACTTGACCAATTTCAATCTGAGCGGTATCAACATCACTGCCTTTACCCAATGCTAAGCCAAAACGACGATTGCGCGATTGGTTATCAGTACAAGTCAGCACCAAGTCACCTAGACCGGCCATCCCCATAAAGGTTGAGCCTTGTGCACCAAGCGCTTCACCTAAGCGAGAAAGCTCTACTAACCCACGAGTAATTAATGCGGTTCTGGCATTTGCACCAAAACCAATCCCATCGGACATGCCCGCACCAATGGCAATCACGTTTTTCACGGCGCCACCTAACTGCAGACCAATAAAGTCTTCATTAGCGTATACACGAAGGCGACTTGGACTATGAAGTAGTTCAACTAGATCTTGTGTAAATGCTTCTTGGGTGCCAGCGACTGAGATTGCAGTGGGTAACCCTGCCGCAAGTTCTTTAGCGAACGTGGGGCCAGAAATCACTGCCAATGGATACGCATCCCCGACGATGTCTTTCGCAACGTCTTGTAATAGGCGGCCGGTTTCAGGCTCAAGCCCTTTGGTTGCCCATACAATTCGCGAGTCTGGGCGCAATAGAGGCTTTGCTTGCGATAACACCAAACCAAATACATGGCTTGGCACCACAACAAGCACGTTATTACTCGCAGCAAGTGCTGTAGCAAGATCGGCTTCGGGCGTCAGTGTCTCAGGGAAAGAGATGCCGGGCAGAAACTCTTCATTACTACGCTGCTCGGTTAAGCGCGCCATATGATCAGCTTCATGACCCCATATCAGGACTTTATGGCCATTACTCGCTAAAGATATGGCAAGGGCGGTGCCATAAGAGCCCGCCCCCAGTACCGTAATATCGGCAGTGTTATTCATAACAGATTAAGCGTCAGCTTGTTCTGGAGCTTCTTGGCGCTGTTGCACGTATTGTGCAAATAGTGCGTCAAAGTTAACTGGTGCTAGGTTAAGCTGTGGGAACGTACCACGAGCAACTAGGCTACCAACAGTCTCACGCGCATATGGGAACAAAATGTTCGGACAGTATGCACCGAGAGAGTGAGCAAGTTGCTGCTCAGTTAGGCCTGTAATAGAGAAAATACCTGCTTGTTGAACTTCACATAGGAAAGCAGTCTCTTCGCCATTTTTAGCAGTCACCGTTAGCGAAAGAATCACTTCAAACACATCGTCAGCAAGTTTGTTGCTGCGCGTATCAAGGTCTAGCTTCACTTCTGGGTTCCACTCTTTTTGGAACACTTCAGGGCTATTTGGTGTTTCGAAAGAAACGTCTTTCGTGAAAACACGTTGAATGTTGAACTGTGGACCTTGCGCTTCGTTGTTTGCTACTTCTTCAGCCATTTTATTATTCCTATACTTTCAAATGTTGTTGACCCACTTTTTAGGTCAGAATTTTACGCTCTACTGCGCTGACTCAATCCAATCAATAACACAAGTGTTTATTAATGAAGTGGTCAAATCCAGTGGTTGCATCTATTTAGTTAGCGCTACACTCTAATCAATAAAGTGTGGCAAAAGCAAACGACACCGATTGCTGCTACTTCTTACGCTTTGATACGGGTAAGTTCGCTGCAGTCCAATCGTTCATGCCGCCTTTCAGATTATTTACATCTTCAAAGCCTTGCTTCACTAACAACTGACCAGCTTGCGAAGACGTCACGCCAGCATCACATACCAATATAATGGGTCTGGCTTTGTGCTTTTCAAGGCTAGGGATTTGATTATTTTTGATATCCGATAACGGTACATTCACTGCACCAACAATATGACCTTTTTTGAACGCATCCTGAGCACGAACATCAACCACTTTGGCTTCTTGTTTGTTAATAAGCTGTGTGGCTTGTTGATGGGTCACACCCTTTACTTTCGAAAGGTTTGATTTCACAGTGCTGATAATCAGCGCAATAAACAAACCAACCCACGCTAAACTGAGGACGGGATTCGCTTGAAGAAAGTCAAAATATTCTTGCATGTTAAACTGCCTGTTTTGTCGCACTAAAATTCTATAAGGGCACAGAGTATAACCATTGCTTAATTAGATTGCAGCAAGTTATCGCCCTTGGATTGAGGCGAGGACAAGTAAGATGAATCACATCATAAATTCATCAAAACCTTTGTGGGGATCAAGGCCAAGTCACCGCCGCATTCATGAGATAAAATGTAGTCAGAAAACAACTCTAGTTTCTTAAAACAGCAGCAGGGCACACTAAACAGCCACAAAATGAAATAAAATTACCAAATTTGACACCATCATCAATCTAAATACCTTTATACCTGCTGCGCTGCATAGTAAAATTTGAGCAATTTCATTTTCAACATTTCTTTTTAAACTTTGAGGTACCATTCATGACGGCAACCAAACGCCCTCTGGCGCTGCTGATCCTAGACGGATGGGGTAATCGCACTGATACGCACAAAAATGCTATTTTTCATGCCAAAACCCCTGTTCTAGATCGGCTTTATGCCAATCACCCAAATACGCTAATTTCAGGCTCAGGTTTAGATGTTGGCCTACCAGATGGACAAATGGGCAACTCTGAGGTTGGCCATATCAATATCGGCTCTGGCCGTGTTGTTTATCAAGAGTTAACTCGGATCAGCAAAGCCATTCATGATGGTGAATTTGATCAAAACCCTGCGTTTATTGAAGCGGTTGATAAAGCCATTGCCGCTGATGGTGCGGTTCACATCATGGGCCTTATGTCACCAGGAGGGGTACATAGCCACGAAGAGCACATTGAAGCCATGTGCCGTATGGCCGTTAGCCGCGGCGCAAAGCGTGTTTACTTACATAATTTCCTTGATGGTCGAGATACACCTCCGCGCAGTGCCAAAGCAAGCCTGGTTCATTTTGATGCGTTATTTAAAGAGCTCGGCACGGGTCAAATTGCATCAATTATAGGGCGCTACTATGCTATGGATCGAGACAACCGCTGGGAGCGTGTTACTGAGGCATACCAACTGATCACCGAGGGTAAAGGCCGCTACCAGTACGATAATGTTGTCGACGCACTTGAAGCAGCTTATGCCCGAGACGAGAATGATGAATTTGTAGGTGCTTCAGCAATTACAAACGACCAAGGTGAAGTTGCAACGCTACAAGACAATGATGCACTTATATTTATGAACTTCCGCGCGGACCGAGCTCGTCAAATCACCCGTAGTTTTGTGAACTCTGACTTTGATGGCTTCGAAAGAGCAGTCACGCCCAAAGTGAACTTTGTCATGCTGACCAATTATGCGGCGGATATTGATGCCCCTGTGGCTTTCCCGTCTACTGACCTAGTGAACACTCTGGGAGAGGTATTGCAAAACAATGGTCAAACGCAGCTACGTATCTCTGAAACAGAAAAGTATGCTCATGTGACTTTCTTCTTCAATGGTGGCAAAGAACAACCATTTCGTGGCGAAGAACGTAAACTGATCGACTCCCCGAAAGTTGCGACCTACGATTTACAACCAGAAATGAGCTCAGCGGAACTGACGGATAAACTCGTCGAAGCGATTGAATCGACAGATTATGATGTAATTATCTGTAACTATCCAAATGGTGATATGGTAGGCCATACTGGTAACTTCGACGCTGCGGTCAAAGCATGTGAAGCGGTCGACACTTGTGTCGGTCGAGTTATTGAAGCACTGGACAAGGTCAACGGTGAATGTATTATCACTGCAGACCATGGTAACGCTGAACAGATGGTTGATACTGAAACAGGTCAAGCACATACAGCGCATACCAGTGAATTGGTACCACTCATTTATGTGGGCCGCGAAGCAAGCATCAAACAAGATGGACGCTTAAGCGACATTGCACCAACCATGCTAAGCCTGATGGGACAACCAATACCAGAAGAAATGACTGGTAAACCATTGGTTGAACTCAAAGGTTAAACCCAGCATAGTGTTCGCAACGAGTTGTCTTTGTTGAATAAGGATAGAGATTGATTGTGAGCACACTACGAGTTTATAAAGCCAGCATTGTTGCTGGCTTTCTATTGCTTTCAATAATGCTCTCTTTTGCTGTGCAAGGTAAGAGCTTGGAAGAGCGGCGCTCAGCGCTTAAATCAATTCAAGCGCAAATCAGCCAGCAACGCCAAGCCCTGAATGACACTAGCAAGCAACGGAAGAAACTCCTGTCACTGCTCAAACATGATGAGCAAGCAATCGCAAAAGCTGCCAAAAAAATAAACCAGCTTAAAGGTCAGCTTGCGGCCAGCAAGAAAAAGCTTCAGCAACTCAATCAAGAGTCTCTTCGACTTGAAAAGCTCGAAGCCTCCCAGCAGAAAACTCTCGCGAAGCAGCTATCAAGTGCTTATCTTGCCGGTAACCATGACTACACAAAAATGTTGTTAAACCAACAAAACCCTTCAACCATCGAGCGGATGCTGACGTACTATCAATATCTAAACAAGGCGCGAATGAAGGCGCTTACTCAGCTAAAAGAAACGCAAAGTGACATTAAAGCGGTCACTCAATCCACGATTGAAACACAAAATAAGCTCAACGCTGCAGTTCTAGAACAACAAAAACAAGCGAAGAAGCTCAGCGATGAAAAAGCGCAACGCCAAAAAACCCAAGTGCAATTACAACGAACGTTGACCAGCAAGAACGAAGCGCTAGAACAATTACAAATTGAAGAAGCCAGTTTAAAACGTATCGTGAAACAAGCTTTAGAATCAGCCAAAGATAACCCCCAATTGGTTGGATTGTCGAGTTATCGCGGCAAGCTTGCCTGGCCAACCCGTGGCCGCATTCGCAATAGCTTTGGGAGCTCACGAAGTGGTCGAGTGAAATGGAAGGGTATTAGCATGTCCGCCCCAGAAGGGCAAAACGTCTATGCGATTGCCGATGGAAAAGTGATTTACGCGGATTGGTTGAAGGGTTTTGGTATGGTCATCGTAATAGACCATGGCCGAGGCTATATGAGCCTTTATGGGCATGCACAAGCCCTTTTAAGAAGTTCTGGTGACATCGTTAGAAAGAGGGAACCTATTGCACTGGTTGGACTTTCCGGTGGACTCTCACATCCTAGCCTATACTTTGAAATAAGACATAAGGGGCAAGCAGTCGATCCTGCAAAGTATTGCCGGAGAAAATAGCCCCTTTCACTAAGGTAAGGCTATGGCTAAATTGTTGCGTTATATATCCTGTGTGGGTATGGGGCTGATCCTAGGACTATCAGTTACCTTATATAGCAAGGAAAGCACCAAGTCATTCGACGATCATTATACCTACCCGTTACTGGTAGATATTATTGATACCGTTGAAACCTATTACGTTCAGCAAGTCACGAAAGAAGAATTAGTACAAGCTGCGATTCAAGGCATCTTCGATCATCTTGATCCATATTCCAATTATTTAAGTCATCAGGATTTAGCGAATCTGCAAGACTCAAATCGTGGCGAGTACTTTGGTTTTGGCTTTGAAATCGCAACCGACGATAACAAGATCAAGATAGTGACTCCTTTCGCAGGCTCACCCGCCCATCAAGCGGGTATTCAACCTGGTGACCAAATTGTCCGTTTCAATGAAGATGACGTTACGGAGTCAAATTTGGCCAAAATTCTTGCTGATATTAAGAACCATAGTATTAACAACCTTCCCATCGCATTGAATATTAAGCGGGGAAACAGTGATTTTGACGTGAGCCTAATGCCGTCGGTGATCTCAGTAAAGTCTGTCACAGCAGAAGTGCTTAAAAACAACATTGGTTACATTCGCTTAGGCAGTTTTCAAGAAGACTCCACCCAAGACATGATGAAACAATTGTCGCAATGGCAACTGCTGCCTATGGAAGGCATCATTTTGGATCTTCGCAATAACCCTGGCGGCTTGTTAGATCAAGCGGTTCAAATCGCTGATATCTTTTTAGACCGTGGCCGCATCGTTTCTACTGAAGGCAGGGTATTTGATTCCAACTCAGACTACTTCGCCTCGCCTCAAAGCATGTTCTCTCATGTACCTATGGTTGTTTTGATTAACAAAGGGTCAGCATCTGCGTCTGAGGTTCTAGCAGCAGCGCTCAAGGATAATGGCAGAGCAGTTTTGCTCGGTGAAAAGAGTTTTGGCAAAGGTACGGTACAAAGTTTGATCCCAACGCTAGTTGATGGCAATGCAATCAAACTAACGATTGCTAAGTACAATACCCCCAAAGGCATCGACATTCACAGCAAAGGTATCGAACCGGACATAAAAATAGCACAAGAGGCTGTCACTGAACTAAATAATATGTCTATAATCGGCAACACATCGCCCCATGATGATATTGCCAAAGATAAAATTATTAATAGCGCAATTGCATGGATGGAAACCAATAACTAAAAGAAAAATTTGTGCGCTTATTTTATTTTTTAATTTTATTAGTCGTTAGTTTGCCAACAGCATATGCAGCACAGGTCGCAATTATCATTGACGATATCGGTTATCGACAATCAGATATTGCGGCCCTTTCTTTGCCCTCGAATATTACCCTTTCTGTATTACCTTATACGCCACTTGGTAAAGACATTGCCAGCAAAGCACATGGTGAGGGCTATGAGATTATGTTGCACCTTCCTATGCAAGCCCTCAATGGTAAAAAAATGGGCCCGGGTGGACTGAGCAACGACATGAACGAGCAAGAGGTGAAGCAAAAAGTCTCTCAAGCACTTATCGATATCCCCTATGCCAAAGGTGCAAACAATCATATGGGGAGTTTATTAACTCAGCTCAATGAGCCCATGTATTGGGTCATGGAAAGTCTTAAACAGCATCAAGCCTATTTTGTTGACAGTGTTACCACGCGCTACACCAAAGCTGGCAGCGCAGCTGACTCGCTCGGCGTGCCATTACTCCGTCGACAACTATTTTTAGATAACGACACAACACACCAGGGGTTAGAAAAGCAGTTTAAGAAGTTGATAGAGATGGCACATCAAAAAGGCGAGGTCGTGGCCATTGCACACCCTTACCCAGAAACAATACGATTCTTAAAGTCCAATTTGCCGCGCTTACAAGCGCAAGGAATCAAACTGGTTCCAACCTCACGCTTATTGCCAATAAGCTTAGCGAAAAAAGAAGGGGCTAGCCCAACTGCAAGACTGAAATAGTTTCGTCTGGTAGGCAGCTCAATAGCTCTTTTCTGTTACTCACAATATCCAGCAAGCTATGTCGGTCAAGCACTGCAAGATAGGCAGCGACCGCTTCACCAAGAACCCCGGTTAACTGGCAAGAAGGCATAAAGCGACAGTGGGGTTTGCTACAATCAATCGGGGCAAGAGAGTTTTCAAGCTCACGAACTAAAGCACCTATATTGATTTGTTCTGCGGGCATACCTAAGCGGAAACCACCACTTTTACCGCGAATCGTTTCCAAATAACCAAGCTTACCTAAATGATGAACAATTTTAGAAACATGATTTGCAGAAAGATCGAATACTTCTGTGATTTCAGCAATTCGAAATAATGTCTCACGCTCGGGTTGAACCGCCAAGTACATTAAAGTTCGAATACCAAAATCTGTATAACGAGTTAATTGCATTAGTTACCCTCTAGTTTCCAGTTTGAGACTCAAGCGTCGTAATCAACCACATCGCCTCTTCATTTGATTGACCACAAACGTCTTCTGTTGCGAGAAATGCGCTACACACTTCTGGTCGATTGGTTTGGCCAAAAATCAAACACAAATTGTTTTCATTTAACTGTATACACCGAACGCCAGCTGGCTTTCCATCGGGCATACCAGGAATAGGGCTAGTAATGGATGGCGCAATGCAGCAAGCACCACAACCCAATCGGCAATTCATTATTATTCCTGTGATCTTACAATATCTTCAGCAAGCATTCTGTACCAGCATGTCTCATTAAATATGCAAAGCTGCGCATGTTCTAATCATGGTAGTCGAGTTGATGCATTAATACATCAAAGACGTTTCGATGTAAAACGAAGCCGTCAGTGCTGTGATTTATAGTTCTGTTTCTGATTAAAACGAGGAAGATACTCTCATTTATTGAAATGCGTACTCTATAAGCATACTAGCGCATATATAACGAAAAAGGCCTCTGCATTGCTGCAGAGGCCTTCTCTTTATGTTGGCGGAGCGGACGGGACTCGAACCCGCGACCCCCGGCGTGACAGGCCGGTATTCTAACCAACTGAACTACCGCTCCTTTAGACCGAAGCCTAAATTCTTTTAAAGTCGCTAACTTGTCAAGGCTAGGAGACTCACTCTTACGAGAATAATTAGGCGCCTGGAAATGAAGCTCTA
>NZ_BMPZ01000011.1 GCF_014647855.1 Shewanella gelidii
CAGCGCACAAGGGTTGTTGTTGAAACTTCGCACAACAGAGATTATGCAAAAAAGCCAACCGGTCACCTTTATTCTACCGATTGGCTTAGATACATAATCGCATCTTCATTGTGCGCAGTTATGTGGGTATGGAGGAGTGTGGATGCCTATAACGGTTTTTGCCTTGCTGTGTTGCTTCTCCTGCGCTCAGGCTTCGCATCTGCAACATAGCTTAACGTTGTTATTGTAAACCCGATTTAATAGAAACGGCTTTGCAGAATTAACACTTCCTATGTGCCGCAGTTTGTACTGTCCCCAAAACCCTAGGCATTTGGTTGCCTCACGAGACTGTGCCACACATCGCGTGTCTATTTGATCAGGTTTCGATAAACGCTTGTGCTGTAATGCTGCTTAACTCGCGGTGCTGATATGCTATATCATATGTCCGTGCATCACAAAGTCGCAAATTTGGCGGCGCTGTGTGAAATCTAAATTTTTTTACCGGTGATTATCTATAGATTTTAAAATAAGTCATGGGAATTGCGTTATAAACAACTTATCTCTAGTGCACTTTGTGCGAAGTGTTTAAGCAAGGAAAATCTGACGGCGAACAGCCGGTTTAGAACAAATCATTGCTTCTCGTGATGTTCAACGTTTCTAAAATTAACTTCTATCTGTGAGTAAATCCTTTAAAACTTCCTTTTGTCTTTGCATTGTTGAATCGTAATAATTTTTTCTTCCTCTACGACCATTCCATTAAGTACATATCTGACTTGCGGACAGCTTAGTGCTTTTTTGCAACCCTGAAGGCACATTTGCCAGATCTGTTTTTTTGCTAAAGCATTGAGTGGCGTAATGTCTGCTGCACACAAGTGCTGCTCAGTGATTAATTCTGCTAGCTTTTCTTTTGATACTGAAATTTCGATTCTTTCTTCCATTGTCTTATTCTACACTTACGGCAAAAATGAGAATGATTATCATTTAGTTAGTGTCGATTGTAAATAGTAAATTGTTTTTGCTTTTCTTATACCTATCTCTATTTGTTGAGCTACACTAAAAATGGCGAAAAAGTTCGATTACGGGGAGAACCAATGCTCATTGATATGGCTAAAAAAAGTCCTCTGTTTTCTGGCAATAAATCTAAAGCAATTGAAACTGAACCTGCATGGAAAGTACTGATAGTTGATGATGAACCGGACGTTCATACGGTTACTAAGCTTGCCTTATCTCGATTTAAGCTCGATAACAGGTCTTTAGAATTCATCAATGCCTATAGTGGTGAACAAGCAAGAGAAATCTTAGAAAAAGAAAGTGATATCGCTGTCGCTTTTGTTGATGTGGTCATGGAAAGCGACCATGCCGGTCTTGAGTTAATTAAGTGGATCCGAGAAGAAAACCATAACCATGTTATTCGTCTAATTTTACGGACTGGACAGCCTGGTCAAGCGCCAGAAGAAAATGTCATCGTTAATTACGACATCAATGATTACAAATCCAAAGCAGAGTTAGACTCTAGAAAACTGGTAACCAGTGTGTACTCTGCCCTTCGCTCTTATCGCGACATTATGGAAATTGAAAAATCCCGCCAAATTCAAGTGAAGCATAGGCATGGTTTAGAAAGAGTGCTTAAAGCGACTTCTGGTTTATTTGAATTGCGTAATTTGCAACAGTTCGCAGATGGTCTTCTGGCCCAAGTCGCTAGTTTACTCAATATCGACCAAGAAACGATGTTAGTCAGTTATAACGCCTTAGATGTTATGAGTGAGCGAATTGATTCAGATTCGATACAAGTACTCGCGGCTACGGGTAAGTTTGGGCATCATGTCAATCAAACCATACCCGAAGATATCATCGCGCTTTTACAACAAGCGATTCATGCGCAGCAGTGCTTATACCAAGAAGACGTCTTTGTTGGCTACTTCCCAACAAATAGTAGCTGGGTGAATCTGCTCTACATCGATGGCGTAAAGGACATTAGCCCGCTCGATAAACAACTTATCGACATTTTCTCAATAAATGTTGGTGTTGCTTTCGAAAACCTACTTCTAAATCAGGAAATAGAAGACACACAATCCGAGCTCATACTAAAGCTAGGTGATGTAGTTGAAAGTCGCTCTAAAGAAACAGCACATCATGTTCGACGGATGGCTGAATATTGTCATCAGTTGGGCATTTTGAGTGGCTTACCAATTGAGGAAGCCGAATTACTCAAGCGCGCAGCGCCAATGCATGATATCGGTAAAATTGCGACACCCGATGCTATTCTTTTAAAACCGGGGAAATTGGATTCTGAGGAATGGGAGGTCATGCGCCAACATCCAAATGCAGGTTATCAAATACTCGCAGATACCGGGCGCCCTTTGCTTGATGCATCTGCAATCATCGCGCTACAGCATCATGAAAAGTTTGATGGTTCCGGTTACCCTAACGGTATTCAAGGAGAAGAGATTCACGTGTTTGCTCGAATCGTTGCAATTGCCGATGTATTTGACGCGCTTTCGCACAAACGTTGTTATAAAGAAGCATGGCCAATAGACAAAGTCATAGAAGAAATGGATGCCTGTTCAGGAAGCCATTTTGACCCAAGATTAATCAAAATATTTCTAGAAAATATAGAGGTATTTTTACAAATAAAACAAAGCTGGCTTGATCCAAGCTAGCTATCGTTATCCGCAAGAAAATCATAAAACATGGTTTGGCGTTGGCCATTATATTCAAACTCTATAAAGAGGCGCCAAACCATATAGCCACTGCTACACGAGCCATAAACTAAAGTTCCCTGATAGTTATTTTTAGAGGTTTCATTCAACTTTAGTGGAATAACACCCATAAACATGTCTCGCCCCTCAACACGACTTGATATCAATTTGATCGTTTTGTTTGAACTCAGTTGAATGCTTAACGGCTTTTCGCTCGGTGTATTTATTGGGTCGATGGTAAGTTCAAGGGACAAATCTTGCTTCACTCCAACACAAGCGCCGCTTTTAAAGTCACATAAACTTGTATCTATAACAGCAGGTTGTACGACTTCTTTATGTTCATCTGAACAAGCAACAAGACATGAGCAGGCAAGCACAATGAACGAAAAGAAAGTGAGCTTAAAATATTGCACAATAATTAACCTGACGAACCAAAGTGTTAACATTCTATGATTCCAATTGATCTGGATCAATATCACCTTCACGTCTTTAGTATCTTTTTTGACTTAGCTCAAGTATCATTGCATCACCTCGCTTTTATTACAAAATGTTGAGGTCGCGCTATTGACACAAAAGCGTAGCTCTCGTAGGGAAAGCCTTGTTTTTGTGTCTTTCATAACAGGTAAAGAATTTCTTTACTAAAACTACAAGTAAAAGTAATAAGCAGTGGAAGCAATATGATGAACCATTCCCAGCCTACAGGCGCTGATTACAATTACACCGTTGTTCGCCAATTCGCTCTAACTACAGTTTTGTGGGGCATTATTGGTATGACAGTCGGTGTTTTAATTGCGGCTCAGTTAATCTGGCCAGCGCTAAACTTCGAAACACCTTGGTTAACCTTTAGTCGTTTACGACCATTACATACCAACGCTGTAATTTTCGCGTTTGGCACATCAGCACTTTTCGCAACATCCTATTATATCGTTCAACGAACCTGTCAAACCCGCTTGTTTGCACCTAAATTGGCTGCATTCACGTTTTGGGGATGGCAAGCAATCATTCTTTCTGCCGTTATCACTTTGCCGCTAGGTCTCACTAGTAGTAAAGAGTATGCGGAGCTTGAATGGCCGATTGATATCCTAATTACCATCGTTTGGGTTGCCTATGCCGTCGTTTTCTTCGGCACGATTGTGAAACGTAAAACATCTCACATCTATGTAGCCAACTGGTTCTTTGGTGCCTTTATTATAACGGTTGCAGTGCTACACATTGTGAATTCAATGGCGGTGCCAGTCAGTATGTGGAAGTCCTATTCCTTATACAGTGGCGCAGTCGATGCAATGGTTCAATGGTGGTACGGCCATAATGCTGTTGGTTTCCTACTTACAGCGGGCTTCCTAGGTATGATGTATTACTTCGTACCCAAACAAGCCGGTCGTCCAGTTTATTCATATCGTCTATCTATTGTGCATTTCTGGGCTTTAATCGCACTTTACATTTGGGCGGGTCCTCACCATTTACATTATACGGCGCTACCTGACTGGACACAGTCGCTAGGTATGGTGATGTCATTGATCTTATTCGCACCTTCTTGGGGCGGTATGATTAACGGGATTATGACCTTGTCCGGCGCTTGGCATAAATTAAGAACCGATCCAGTACTACGTTTCCTTGTTGTTTCATTATCTTTCTATGGTATGTCTACCTTTGAAGGTCCAATGATGGCAATTAAGACGGTAAATGCTTTATCGCATTACACTGACTGGACTGTTGGACACGTACATTCTGGCGCATTAGGCTGGGTTGCTATGGTGTCAATTGGTTCGCTATATCACTTAATCCCTGCCCTTTATGGTCATGGCCGTATGTATAGTAATAATTTGGTCAATGTTCATTTCTGGTTAGCTACGATAGGTACAGTGTTGTACATCGTCTCGATGTGGATTTCAGGTGTTATGCAAGGCCTGATGTGGAGAGCGGTAAACTCTGACGGTACTTTGACTTATAGCTTTGTTGAAAGTCTAGAAGCCTCTTACCCGTTCTATTTTGTACGCTTTGTTGGTGGTTTGTTCTTTGTAGCCGGTATGCTGTTGATGGCGTACAACGTATACAAAACAGTGAAAGCACCCAAAGATTCACTCACTGCAGTTGCTGATGCAACCCCTGCTTAAGGAGCCGATTCGATGAAATTTAATCATGAGATAGTCGAAAAAAACATCGGCTTGATGGGGATCTTAACCGTCATCGCGATTAGTATTGGTGGCTTGGTACAAATTACACCACTGTTGTTCCAAAAGGACACAACAGAGCCCGTCACCGACCTACGTCCTTATACGGCACTCGAGTTAGAAGGTCGTGATATTTATATCCGCGAAGGCTGTAATAACTGCCATAGCCAAATGATTAGACCATTACGCGCAGAAACTGAGCGTTACGGTCACTATTCAGTAGCTGGTGAGCACGTGTGGGAGCATCCGTTCCTATGGGGCTCAAAGCGTACTGGACCTGATTTGGCGCGTGTTGGTGGACGTTACAGTGATAAGTGGCACGAAGTTCACTTACTTGACCCGCGTGCTGTGGTTCCACAATCCAATATGCCTTCATTTAAATGGCTTGCTGACGCTACCCTTGATGGTGAGTTAACAGCCAAAAAGATGGAAGTATTTCGTGGATTTGGTGTGCCCTACTCTGATGAAGAAATTGCAGGAGCTCAGAAAGCTGTAAAAGGTAAAACTGAGATGGAAGCGATTATCGCTTACTTGCAGTCTTTAGGACACGCATTGAAGTAAGGAGGCAAATTATGGATTACGGAACAGCACAAGGCATTATTACAATCATCGTAATGCTAACGTTCGTCGGTATATTTGCTTGGGCATATAGTTCGCGACGTCAAAAGCAATTTGATGAAGCAGCTAACCTTATATTTTCCGATGAGGAAATAAAAAATAAGGATTCAGGAGAGCATAATTGATGAGTAGCTTCTGGAGTATTTGGATTACCGTATTGACTATATTGGTAATCGTAGGATGTTTCGTTCTACTTCGTATCTGTTCTAAAAACACTACGGATGTAGAAGAAGGTGAGTCAATGGGTCACACCTTTGACGGTATTGAAGAGCTGAACAACCCACTGCCTAAGTGGTGGAGTTACATGTTCTACATTACTATCGTATTTGGTGTGGTATATCTAATTCTTTACCCTGGCCTTGGTAACTTCAAAGGCGTCTTTGAATGGACCAGTGCTAACCAAGTTATTGGTTACGAAAAGGGAATTAAAGAAGATTCTAAAGCCGCTGTTGAACTCGCGAACAAAGAAGGTCGCTGGGTTCAATATGACCAAGAAGTCAAAGCTGCAGATGATCAGTATGGCCATATTTTTAAAGCCTATGCTGAAACACCGCTAGCAGAGTTAGTTAAAAACGAAGATGCCATGAAAGTTGGTGGCCGCTTGTTTTTACAAAACTGTGCACAGTGCCACGGTTCAGATGCCCGTGGTAGTGTTGGCTTCCCAGACTTAACTGACAATGCTTGGTTATATGGTGGTGAGCTCGAAACAATTAAAACATCCATCATGAATGGTCGCCGAGGAATGATGCCTCCAAAAGGCGGATTACCAATCGAAGACAGTGAAGCGAAAGGCTTAGCCGAGTATGTATTCAAGCTGTCCGGTCGCGAACACGATGCAGCCCTTGCCGCACAAGGACAAGGTTCTTACATGAAAGGCTGCTTCGCTTGTCACGGTATGGATGGTACAGGTAATAAGCTATTAGGCGCACCTAACCTAACCGACAATGCTTGGTTGTACGGCGCTAGCCGTGGTTCTATTGAACAAACAATCCTGCAAGGTCGAACCGGTGTCATGCCAGCTTGGAAAGAAGTACTGGGCGAAGAAAAAGTCCATGTAATTTCTGCTTATGTTTATTCCTTATCAAACAAGTAATTAAACATGGTTAATCAAAAGGCCTCGATGCATTCGAGGCCTTTTTTTTAGGTGCTAAACCCTTAATTTACCTGTAAAATAACACTACATTTCTACAAGGACACCTTTCGATGAGTGAACAGAAATCCTGGTACAAGCAATTTTGGCCTTGGTTCTTAATTATTCTCCCTCTTTGCGCCGTTGTGGCAAGTTTAACCACACTAAAAATCGCTCTTGATAACTCCGATTCGCTGGTAGCTGAAGAGTATTATAAAGACGGCAAAAAAATTAATAAGGATTTAGCGAAAGTTAATTATGCGAAACAAATTGGCATGGCTTTTTTAGTTAAATTCTCTGATCAGAAAATCACAATTGAACAACATGGCGGTCCAGATTACTTGGCCGGTTTGAACGTTCGCTTTTACCATCCAACCTTGGCAGACAAAGACTTTCAAACGTTAGCAACAGCTGATGCCAAACGTGTATATAACGTTGCATTGGAGCAACCTCTCAAAGGAGATTGGGAAGTTCGACTTGAAAGCTACGATAACAAATGGCGCTTGCATAAACGCATCACTGTAGTACAAGGACAAGATTACTGGTTGAACTAAAAACATGACTTCTAAGCTTTCTTGCTACCATTGCAATGAGCCCGTGCCGGCGGGCATCCACCTACATACTTGTATTAATGATATCGAGCAACCAATGTGCTGCCCTGGATGTCAAGCCGTCTCTCAAGCGATTGTTGATGCCGGCTTAAATAACTACTACAAATATCGAACTGAACCTGGGTCAAAGCAAAACGCGCTGGTTCCCGAAGAGCTTTCAAGTTTTAGTGCCTACGATTTACCTGAGGTTCAACAAGATTTTGTTCACAAATATGGCAGCTTAGATGAAACGTCTTTATCAATTGACGGCATCACTTGCGCAGCTTGCTCATGGCTTATCGAGCATAAAATTGGTCAAATACCTGGAGTTCATTCGATCAACGTGAACTCCACAACGCAACGTGCGTTCATTCAATGGTCAAGCGAGGCCGTTCCTTTAAGCCAAATTCTTAACCAAATTAGTCAGATTGGATATCAAGCAGCTCCTTACCAAGTTGATGAACAAGAAATTCAATCAAAAAAAAGCAGTCGTGTATTTCTATTGCGCTTAGGACTTGCAGGCTTTGCCACCATGCAAGTCATGATGTTTGCGCTTGCGCTCTACGCCGGTTACTTCACTGATTTGGAGTTGCAATACCGCGATTACTTCCGCTGGGTTAGCATGATGTTTGCAGCACCAGTGGTGCTATATAGTGCTGTGCCCTTCTATTTTAGTGCGATTCGAGCGCTATTGAGCGGCCGCTTAAACATGGATGTCTCGGTGTCTATCGCGATTATCGCAGCATTTAGTGCGAGTTGTATGGCTACCATAAACGGCAATGGAGAGGTCTATTTTGAATCGGTATCCATGTTTACGTTTTTTCTATTGCTTGGTCGATACTTTGAACAAAACGCCAAGCAAAAAGCTTCTGTTAGCTCCAGTAACTTACACAAATTAATCCCGCTAACAGCTCACCTTGTCACCAAAGACGTCACCGAAGAGATCCCGGCAAAAAAGTTAAAGCTTGATGACGTCGTGATTGTAAAACCGGGCGAAGTAGTTCCAGCCGATGGGCTAATTATTGAGGGGAAATCTTCATTTAATGAGTCCATGCTAACGGGTGAGCAAATGCCCGTGATTAAAACGGTTCAGGCAACGGTCTATGCGGGAACAATTAATGTAGAGCAGCCGATTCGCGTTAGAGTCAGTGCACTTGGTAAAGACCAGCTCGTATCGGAAATCATTCGATTACAAGAACTCGCGGCAAATACCAAACCCAAAATATCCCTAATTGCAGACCGACTTGCACGATATTTTACGGGTACAATTTTGACCATTGCGGCATTAACTTATAGTTTTTGGCTGTGGAAATCGGCTGATGATGCATTTTGGATAACCTTATCAGTTTTAGTCGCCACTTGTCCTTGTGCTCTCGCACTAGCGACTCCGACAGCAGTGACTTGCGCGACAGCAATATTTACCAAAATAGGTGTAATTACGCGAAAGGCCGGTGTGTTTGAAAAACTGCCCATGATTAATCATGTGGTGTTTGATAAAACCGGAACCCTGACCCAGGGCGAGTTAAAAATTCGGCAAGTCGACAGTATGGCAAACCTGTCCCAAAATGAATTATTAACTCTGTGTGCGGCATTAGAACGGGAGTCACAACATCCAATCGCACAAGTTTTTAAGCAATATGATGAATCGACTTTAAAAGTAACAAACAGCAACCATGTGGTGGGTCGTGGCATTGAAGCAAATATCAACAGCAAGGTCTATCGCATTGGAAATGCGCAATTTTGTCATTACGATAATGAGCCAACACAACAACAATGCATTTATCTTGCTGAATCTTGCGATGCGCAACAAAGTGTCGATATTAAATCGAGTAAAGCTTTTAAAGTGATTGGCCGAGTGATTTTTGAAGACGCGATACGCCTTGACGCCAAACAAACAGTGTCATCGCTTCACAAATCTGGTTTTAAGGTCAGTATCGCAAGCGGCGATGCTCAGCAAGCAGTCAAGCAAATAGCAAACTCGGTCGGGATTAAAAACGTCTATGCCGAGCTGACACCGGCCGGAAAGCTTAAATTAATTAACCGGTTACAAAAAAGTGGCGATCAGGTCGTTATGTTTGGCGATGGTATAAATGATGCGCCTGTTCTTGCTGGCGCAGATCTTTCTGTCGCGATGGGAAGCGGTACTGCGATTGCCAAAAATAGTGCCGATCTCATCCTTCTCGGTGACCATCTACTGCGATTCAACCATGCTGTCGCAGTGGCAAAAAAAACAACCCAGATAATTAAACAGAATTTAGTTTGGGCACTTGGTTACAACCTGTTTATACTGCCATTGGCTGTTAGTGGCTACGTTGTCCCATATATAGCAGCAATTGGTATGTCAGCCAGTTCACTGATAGTCGTTAGTAATAGTCTTAGAATTCTTAGGATCCGTGTATGAGCATAATTTATGTGTTAATACCTATCGCCATGCTTTTTGTACTTGTTGCCGTGGGCATTTTTTTCTGGGCCGTAAAATCAGATCAATTTGATGATCTGGAACGTCAAAGTGTGTCGATTCTATTTGATGATGATATTCAGCAGCCTCAACAAACCAAGCCTTCACCAGATAAAGTGGAATAATCATGATCGAGTATGGTGTGCCCGGCGCCTTCTTAGTCGGCATCATGGGGGCAGCACATTGCTTTGGCATGTGTGGTGGTCTGGTTGGTGCTTTTTCAGCGAATTTACCGAAGCAACCAGGAAATCGTTTAGCCAACCAAATTGGTTACCTTCTGGCATACAATTTTGGCCGTATTCTTAGTTACTCAATAGCAGGTGCTTTGGTCGGTGGTTCTGCAGCAGCACTCGGTGTTTTATTTGATATAGACATATATTTGATTGCGCTGCGAATATTTGCTGGGGTAATGATGATCGCAACAGGGTTGTATATAGCACAACTCTGGTTTGGCATGGTTCATATTGAAAAACTTGGGCAAGGCATATGGCATTTGCTAAAACCTTTAGCGAGTAAGCTGGTTCCTATTCAGACCAAATTTCAATCCTTTATTGCCGGCATCATCTGGGGCTGGTTACCCTGCGGCCTTGTGTATAGTACTTTGACTTGGTCAGTGGCTTCTGGTTCGGCAATAGAAGGGGCTAAAATCATGTTCGCTTTTGGGTTAGGTACCCTGCCCGCATTGTTAAGTGCCGGCATCGCGGCTGAAAAATTAGCAACTTGGGTGCAAAAAAGAACTTTTAGAATAATTAGTGGAATTTTGTTAATTGGGTTCGGTTTACAAACTTTATACATCGCTGTTTCCCAGATAAGCTAGCTCGCTCTTGTTAATTGGTTTAACATATAAGTGATAAACATATTTGAGATTAGGTATGACAGTAGACCACAGTAAGAATCGTCGCCCAGCTGCAAACGGATGTGCAATTCATTGTCATGACTGCAGTATGGCAAGTTTATGTATTCCTTTTACGCTTACCAATAACGAACTTGACCAACTTGATGAAATCATAGAAAGAAAAAAACCAATTCAAAAAGGTGAGCAAGTTTTCAAATCTGGAGATTCTCTTAAATCACTCTTTGCAATTCGCTCTGGAACCATTAAGAGCTACACCATCACTGAACAAGGCGATGAGCAGATAACAGGCTTTCATTTAGCTGGTGATGTTATCGGTTTTGATGGCATTCATGCGCAAACCCATCAAAGCTTTGCCCAAGCGTTAGAAACATCAATGGTATGTGAAATTCCCTACACAACCTTGGATGAGTTATCTGGGGAAATGCCAAAACTTCGTCAACAAATTATGCGTTTAATGAGTAATGAGATTATGACCGATCAGGAAATGATTTTATTGCTGAGTAAAAAAAATGCCGAAGAGCGCCTTGCCGCATTCATTAGTAATCTAGCAAGTCGGTTTGGCAGTCGCGGATTTTCTCCAAAAGAGTTTCGCCTGACCATGACTCGTGGTGATATTGGCAACTATTTGGGTTTGACCGTCGAAACCATCAGCCGATTACTCGGTCGATTTCAAAAAGCAGAACTTATTGAAGTCAAAGGCAAGTATATTACTATCGTAGACTTTGAAGCGTTAAATCAACTTGCCGGAAATGCCAGAATAGCCAGATAAAGAATAATGAGCTTGGGTTTTATTGTGGTACCAAGCTCTTAATATACACATCATAAGGAACAAGTTATGAAGGAATATCAGAAGTTACTTGTTGTTGTAGACCCCACATCAGAAAAGCAAAATGCACTCGCTAGAGCGGTAGAACTTGCTCAAAAAAACCAAGCGCAACTAACCGTATTTCTCTCCATATTCGATTTTTCCTATGAAATGACTTCCATCTTGTCGAGTCAAGAGCGAGAAGCCATGCGTCAAGGTGTCATCGAGCAAAGAAAAGCATGGCTCGACGATCTCATTGGCCAGTACTCTGAGCTTGATATTCAGATGAACTCAGAAGTCATATGGCACAATCGCCCTTTTGAAAGCATCATTCATCATGCAATTGACGGGAACTATGACCTAATCGTCAAAGGGACACATGAACATGACAAGCTCAAGGCGGTCATCTTTACTCCAACTGACTGGCACCTACTCCGTAAAGCGCCTGTGCCGGTATTAATGGTCAAAGAGCATGACTGGCCAGTAAATGGTAAAATTCTTTGCGCGGTTAACGTTTCTTGTGAAGATGAAGCACATCAATCCTTAAACGGATTGATCATCAAACACGCAAAAGAACTTGCGGATAAGTTTTCTGCCGATGTCCATCTTGTTAATGGATTCCCGGGTACACCGGTTAATTTGGCGATTGAGTTACCCGATTTCGACGCACATAGTTATAACGAAACGATCCGAATGCAACATGAGCAACGGGTAAGTTCACTTGCCAATGAGTTTGGTATCAAATCAGACAACACTCATGTCAGTGAAGGACTGCCTGAAGATGTAATCCCTGAAGTTGCTGCAGAGATCGATGCCGAGCTAGTGATCCTTGGGACAGTTGGGCGTACCGGAATATCGGCAGCATTAATTGGCAACACTGCTGAACATGTTATTGATAGTATTAATTGTGATTTACTTGCAATTAAGCCTGAAGGTTATATCTCTCCACTAGCGGAAGAATAAAGTCGATTAAACGACTTTACCCGACCGATTTTAGCTGGAATAATACGCGCCCTGAAACTCTAGGTTACTGGGCGCTTTTTAATGTCTGAAGAATTATCAAAAAAACAACTTACTCGTCTAAACAAGCTTCAAAAACGCTTACGTCGCGAAATGGGCAGTGCAATTGCTGACTACAATATGATTGAGCAAGGCGATCGGGTAATGTGTTGCCTCTCCGGTGGTAAAGACAGTTATGCGATGCTTGATATCCTTCTTAACCTGCAACAACGTGCACCAATTGAATTTGAATTGGTCGCCGTCAACCTCGACCAAAAGCAACCTGGATTTCCTGAAGATATTTTACCAGCGTATCTGGACAGCCTTGGCATTGCTTACCATATCCTCGAAAAAGACACGTACTCTATCGTTAAGGAAAAAATACCCGAAGGTAAAACCACCTGTTCCTTATGTTCCAGGTTGCGACGGGGAACTTTGTATGGTTTTGCACAGCATATTGGTGCAACAAAAATCGCACTGGGTCACCATAGAGATGACATTGTTGAAACCATGTTTTTGAATATGTTTTATGGTGGAAAATTGAAAGCAATGCCACCAAAGCTATTGTCTGATGATGGCGCGAACATGGTCATTCGTCCGCTTGCATATGCACGTGAAAAAGACATCGCTGAGTATGCCGAACTTAAGTCTTTCCCTATCATCCCTTGCAACCTTTGTGGCTCTCAAGAGAACTTAAAGCGCGCTGAAATTAAAGAGATGCTTAAAACTTGGGATAAAGACCATCCGGGTAGAATAGAAACGATATTTACTGCGATGCAAAATACCGCCCCTTCTCAAGGTGTCGACCGAGAGCAATTTGATTTTGTCTCTTTAAATCGAGATGCGAATGCACCTCAAACAGGCCAAGTCGCTGAAGCGGATTTACCAGCATTTGACTTTGTCGACATCAGCAATAATGGTCACATCAATTTAGATAAAGCTCACCAAATTGAAGTCGTGAACGTATACAAGCCATAGCGCTATTCAATGTATCAGCTATTTCACATAAAAAAGCCCACATCACGTGGGCTTTTTTATAAGTCACACAACTTACAGAACCAGTGGACTCACTGAAACTGGTTTGGCACTAAATTGGATTTTGCCAATCTTAGCCAGTGTATCTCGATTCAATTGATAGCGTTGCTTTACAACAACTTTCTTACCGTCAACAATCACATGGATATCAGTTTGCTGACCAAAATCAAATGTGACACCATCTATCGGATCACGAAAGTACTTTAATGGAAAGCCTTGGAGTGCGTCTAAAATATCATCCATCTCATCCATTAATGCTGTAACTTGTTTCGCATTGTATTGCTGGTGAATAAGTTTTGCTCTAACCTGCATTCCAATCCCGCAACCTTGCGCAGAGCCAAGCATATTGAGATTCACTAACGCCCTATCTCGTTTCAATTCTTCATCAAAGGGTAAATAAAGTCGCTGATGGGGAGATATAGAGAGCGCGTAATCTTTGTTCTCCGTGGTAATACTGCCCGATTGAACAGTACACTCATGGGTATTCGGTACGGTAAACGCAAGATCAACAAGGTGATACTCACCTTTTTTCAGTACTTTCATACGGTCAAAGAAGCCCTTGTACTCAAGAGAAACCGTTTCTGCGACGGAACTAGCAGAGAAAGACAGTAGCAGCGCGAACAATAATTTATTGCGCATGAGTAACCACCAAATATTTTTGATTGTGATACAGCATTTCTAATAACTCATCGATGTAGGCTTCCTTACGCTCAGAGTAGTTAATAAGTCCGTAAATTAATTGCTCCGCCGTTGGTTCCTTATCTTGGCTTCTCAAATCAGTGCGAATGGACCGTAATAAGCTATACGCCGCATTGGTGTTAATGTTACGCATATATGATGCGACAGAGGCTTGTACTGAATCAAATTTTGCAACTTCGTGGTTCATTCCCTCAACTCTAGATTGTGGGACTAAACCGCAGCCCTTAGAAAAACACCACTGACCGAAGAAATTGAGTCCTTCACGGACAAATCGAGATGTTCCCCAACCGGTTTCATTCGCCGCTTGAATTAATACCATGGACGATGGAATGGTATCCACTCGCTCAAGTAATGAGTGCAGAGACTGGGTGTTAATATCGTTGTGCTTCCATTGATACTTAGCCATTAATAATTGAATTTGATAAACCTCTGCTTCAGATAATTCATGACCCGAATTCAGATCATCGAGCGCTTTTTGTAGCGTTCGCCGCTCATTCTCAATTCGACGATTCTCAGCATTCACAACTGGCCGAAGGTAATCAAAGAACGCACGTTTTTTATCGGAAACTTTATCAAAGCTACCAAAATCAGGGATTAAACTGACCGGTTCCTTATTGGTCGGGATTGGACTACTCGCTACCGGGGCTTTTACCTGTGACGGTATTAGTCCTATCCTCACAATTAACGTAATAACAATAACGGTGGCTAGCGCCAAAGTGAATGAACCTATTCGACCTGTTTTCAAACGATTGTCCTTAAGCGAAATACACAATTAAATGAATATTGGATTATATGATAAGTCGCGCTTTTCACAAAACCAGTCAAGACACACTTCTTGCTTTTAGGTACAATCAATGTCACAGGTTACTTACGTTTTTAAATAGGTTTTTCAGGATGGATAACCCCGCTAAGCAAAGGATTAAACAAGAATACAAGCAAGTGGTCGCCATTGGCGGCGGTCATGGCTTAGGTCGTGTACTGTCTTCTTTATCATTTTTAGGGTCGCGTTTAACCGGCATTGTTGCGACAACGGACAACGGTGGTTCAACAGGTCGCTTAAGAGAAGATCAAGATTGTATCGCTTGGGGTGACTTAAGAAACTGCTTAACCCAGCTTGCTCCAAAGCCTTCGATAGGTTCATTACTCTTTGAGTACCGATTCAATGCTGAGTCAGAGCTTGATGGACACAACCTCGGCAACTTGATCCTCATGGCGCTCGATCAACTCTGCGTTCGACCATTAGAAGCGATCAACCTCATTCGTGGGTTACTCAAGATTAAGTCAAAAATCATCCCTATGTCTGAAGAGCCGACACACCTAGTTGCCCACAGTGCCTGTGGCGATCGCGTTTTTGGCGAACTTAATGTCGATAGCATGAGCCAAACTCCAATATCGATGACATTAGAGCCTGAAGTTGAAGCAACCTGTGAAGCGACAAACGTCGTCAAAAATGCAGATTTAATTATCATTGGACCTGGTAGCTTTTTAACGAGCATCATGCCACCTTTGTTGATGCCAGAACTTGGTAAGGCCATCCAAGACTCAAATGCTAAGCTGATTTATATCGATAATATTGGTCAAGAAGCGGCGCCTGCCGGGAATATTAGTCTTGAGCAGCGCATTGCTTGGTGTGAAAAATTAATCGGTCTTAAAAAAATTGATCAGATCATTTGTCACGAAAGTGTCTCGTGTGACGATGAGAGAATTGTCCGCTATGCGTTGAAGAACCAATTCAACCCAGCATTGCATGACAAGGAAGCTTTGATAAAAGCAATAGCGGACATTTAGACAGCTAACCTGCGTAAACAGAAAAAAGGGCGATATGAATATCGCCCTTTTTTGAATGTACCAAATCGTTTTGTGTTTAGTTTAGCAACTGACTATTTAATACATCGCTAAACAAAATTAAACCACCTGAGCGATAGCTTTGCAGATCACGGGCATGTTTTCTTTGGTCATACCTGCAACACTAATACGCCCAGATCCGACAATGTAAACACCAAACTCTTCTTTAAGTTTTGCGACCTGATCTTTGTTAAGCCCTGAAAAACTAAACATACCACACTGCTCTGCAATAAAGCTGAAGTCCGTTTTCACCCCTTCCGCTTTTAGAGTGTCGACAAATAAAGTTCGCATTGTTGCAATGCGTTCTCGCATTGCCGTCAGCTCGCTTAACCATAGTTTTGTAAGCGCTTCATCTTCTAAAATTGTGCTCACAACCAAAGCACCATGAGCTGGCGGGTTTGAATAATTGGCACGAATTAATTTCTTAACTTGGCTGAAAGCCTTTGTTGCCGTTTGTTGGTCAGCTGCGACCAAGGTTACGCCACCGATACGTTCATTGTATAAACCGAAGTTTTTAGAAAACGAATTCGCCACGAGCAACTCAGGTACCATATTCGCAATTGTTCGAATACCTTGAGCATCCTCTTCAACACCAACGCCAAAACCTTGGTAAGCAAAATCAAACAAGGGTAGCAACTGCTTTTCTAAACACAACTGTCCAATCACTTGCCATTGCTCTAAGTTTAAGTCAATACCCGTTGGGTTATGGCAACATCCATGAAGAAGCACTACATCGCCCGCTTTCGCTGAAGACAGATCTGCAACCATCGCTTCGAAATCTAAGCCATGACTTGCTGCATCGTAATAGCTATATTGCTTAACTGTAAGGCCTGCGGTTTGAAATATATTGTTATGGTTTGCCCAAGTTGGATTACTTACCCAAATTGTTTTATTTGGCGTTTGAGCGACTAAAAATTCTGCGGCGACCCGAAGCGCACCTGTTCCACCGGGCGCTTGAGCTGTAGCAGCTCGCTTTTGTGAAATAATGCTGCTTTCCTTGCCAAATAATAGCGTTTGCACTGCAAGGTTGTACTTGGCAACACCTTCAATACCCAAGTAACTTTTCGTTTCTTCAAGCGCGACGAGCTTTTGTTCAGCCAGCTTAACTGATTCTAAAATTGGTGTTTTCCCTGTCTCATCTTTATAAATACCAACCCCAAGATTAACTTTATCTGTGCGCTTATCCGCTTTAAACGCTTCTGTTAGTCCAAGAATGGGATCGGCTGGTGCTGCATCTATGTGGGAAAACATCATGACTAAATATCCTAAGATCTGATTGGTATGTAGGGGCTTCAACGAATACTTTATAGCACCGAAAAACAGAGATAGATAGCAAGATTATCCTCTTCTCGTTGATTTCGTCTTAAGCTTGAACAATATTCAACAAAAAGTAGTTTTTACTAGATATTTATTCGTTATCTTAAAAATATTATGAATGATCCTAGTCAATTCTAATAATTGAGAGACAGATCGAATTTGATCGGAACATATAGAGTTTTTCGTGCAAGGTTCCTATGATTTACACGCACAAAAAAGCCAGCTTTTAGCTGGCTATTTTGCTCTTCATAGGAAGAATGGTACCCGAGGACGGACTTGAACCGTCACGCTTATTCAGCGAGGGATTTTAAATCCCTTGTGTCTACCGATTCCACCACTCGGGCAAACTCGTTAACTTGGTGATACGTATTATCGGTAGTTAATACTGTGTCGAGGACACTCACCAAATTGTAATTTGTGGAGGCGCGACCCGGAGTCGAACCGAGATCGACGGATTTGCAATCCGCAGCATAGCCATTCTGCCATCGCGCCTTTGTTCCAATCAAAAGATTGGAGCGACATATCGGGTTCGAACCGATGACCTATACCTTGGCAAGGTATCGCTCTACCAACTGAGCTAATGTCGCATCTAATTCAAGCAATCACTAGCAGTGCTTGACTTCGGACTGGCATTCTACCTGTTTATAATCGTCTGTCAATCATGAAATAAATGATGAAAGCGAAAAGCTGTTTGTTTGATTGATTAATCTACACATCCTTTGAATCAGTAACCCATGCGGTAGCAGATTTCATAGAGTAAACGTCTCCATTGGCCATTAGACATTATTGTCGCCCTCTTCCAAAAATAACTATCCAGAACTCGGAGCTTGGTTTAAATTGATTCGACTTTCAGCCGTACAACCGAGATGACTATGATAAAACGTACACTAGTTGCAACCGCCATCATCACTTTATTAGGGGCTTGTACTTTATCGTTAGATAATGCCGACCAACCGAGTCAAACTACTCAAAAATCAGCTGTTGAACAAAAAGCCGCAGAATACCAACATATGCTTGATCGCTTCGTCGACATTGAAATGACTGCAGATTTATCAAGTTTAAGTGCGATTGACCGCCAAGTGCTACAAAAGATCATTCAAGTCGCAAACATCTTGGATGATGTTTATTTAAAGCAAACCTATGAGTTCAACCCTCAAATTAAAAAGCAAATAGCGGCGACGGATACTCATCAAGAATTATTAAGCTCTTTGTTCCAACTACATTATGGCCCATGGGATACACTAGAAGACGACAAACCATTTTTTGGCAACACCGTCAGACCACTAGGTGCAGGCGTATACCCTACAGATCTCACCAGAGAAGAGTTTAACCAATGGATTGCCGACCATCCGCAGGATAAAGAAGCTTTTGAAAGTGGCTACACCGTAATCAGACGTCAACAAAATAAGCTGATAGCAATCCCTTATAGCCAATATTACGCAAAGGAAATGCAACAAAGTGCTGCACTAATGCGAGAAGCCGCAGCTCTAACACAGGACCCCTCTCTAAAAACATTTCTTTATAAACGAGCAGAAGCGTTTCTAAATGACGAATATCGTGATTCAGAAATGGCATGGATGGATCTCAATGGTTCCTTAGAAATAGCCATTGGCCCTTATGAAACCTATACGGATAAACTTTTTGGCTACAAGACGTTTTTTGAAGCTTTTATAACAGTCCGAAACCCTGAAGATAGTAAGAAACTGGCGCGCTACAAACATTACCTGAAAGGTATGGAGTTAAACCTTCCCATACCTGAGCAGCACAAAAACCTGCAACGCGGTGCCGAGTCACCAATCTCCGTGGTTGATCAGGTCGCTGGCGGCGGGGACAATAAACCAGGCGTCCAGACTGTCGCATTTAATCTACCCAATGATGAATATGTTCGTGAGGTAAAAGGTAGTAAAAAAGTGATGTTAAAAAATGTTTTGAACGCAAAATATCAAGCCATCATGCAACCTATTTCCCAGCTAATCATCGCTGAGCACCAACAGCCTATGCTAATGGAGAAGTACTTTTTTAATGAAACACTATTTCATGAACTATCTCATGGTTTAGGTCCTGGGAATATTGTTAAAAAAGGCATAAAAACCAGCGTTGCAAGCGAACTCAAAGAAACATACTCAAAGATCGAAGAAGGCAAAGCCGATGTTATGGGGGCTTACAATATGTTATTTCTGATGGATAAAGGTGAGCTAAACCCTGATGAACGAGACAATATGCTCGTGACCTATTTTGCTGGCTTGTTTCGCTCAATGCGCTTTGGTGTCCACGAAGCACACGGCGCTGGTGCAGCATTTCAATACAATTACTTTAAAGAAAAGAATGCATTTGAGTATGACAAAAAACAGCAGCGTTATACGGTCAATGTAAGGCGCTTAGAGTCTTCAATTACTGAACTTGTTCGTGATATTTGCATGATCCAAGCGCTGGGTGACTATGATGCGGCAAAACAGTTCTTAGCGGACTACGCTGTTTTAGCCGATGAAGTTTCATTAGTTAACCAAAAAATGGCATCAATTCCAACGGACATTCGTCCTCATTATCCTAAAATCTAAGAATAGCAACGATACACCTATTCTCTAGTCCCCAAAAGCAGCGAACTATCGCTGCTTTTCATACTTATCATCGAGCCTAATTCACACACTTTTTATCAAATTCGGTTAGAATCTAACCACACGGCCAGCCGACTCGCTTCAAAACCAAAATAACAGAAGGACCTTGTTATGAAAAAGCGCCTTATCGTCACAGCATTTCCTAGCGCGGCGAAACTCGAACACGCTCACTTTCCTGAGCATTCAACACTGAAGAGTGAATTTAAAGAGAAGTCTATCGGTATCGCATTCTCCGGCGGCGGTACTCGCTCTGCAAGTTGTACACTTGGGCAGCTAAAAGCGTTTCATGAGACTGGTCTTATCAATAAAGTTGCCTACATCTCAGCGGTGTCTGGTGGAGGTTGGACTGCAACGCCGTACTGCTTTATCAAACAGGAAAAGTTAAACGATTTCTTTGGCTGTATTCAAGAACCGCAAGACATTCAATGGCACACCATTAAATATCCTCTTCAAGGGTCCCTGCAACAAGCTGTTACTCAATCCAGCGTTTTGGGTAAGCTTATCAAAGCTGGTTTTTCTGGTTTTGGTGATGAAAGCTACGCACAGGTTATTGGTAAGATTTTCTTGGCACCATTTGGACTTCACCATCCAAATAAATACTTTTCGTACAATGAAACCACCCTCTCCCCTATCTTAGCGTCTAATCCTGATCTTACAGCATCAGATTTTAATTTATGTCGCGCACATACGCCGTTTCTCGTCCTAGGAGCAACATTGTTAAATTATGATGGGCTGATAGGTAAGCACAAATATCCCGTTGAATATACGCCGTATTATAGCGGTATTCGGACTTCGTTTATCGACAAAGATACTTTCACATCAGATGACTACTTTGGCGGTGGTTACATAGAATCTTTTGGTTATGATTGTAGTGGACCATACAAAATAAAAGTTGAGGGTGACTTGATCACCATGCACGTAAAATCATCTCCTCGTTCATTCATAGGTTGGACACAAGAACGTGCATTTTCTCTATCCGATATCATGGCCAGCACAGGCGCGGCGCCTCAGGAAGTCACGAATGCACTCGGCTTAAAAAGCATTGGCTTCCCCGAGTTTTATCATATCCCCATTACGGTTCCTGAAGGGCAACAGCGCGTTGCGGAAGAACATCCACACTCTGATGGCGCGCATTTAGAAAATCTAGGAATTATGGCACTGCTAGCAAGACGCCTTGATCAACTTTATGTTTTTATAAATACCAAGTGCCAGTATGTACCTGGCCAGTCAATTGACAAAACGAACGTTAACAAATCATTGAAAGCTCTTTTTATAGGTCTAGAAGATAATGAAAGCTTTGGTGTTTTTGAAGACAACATAGTCTTTGAAAACGGTGAAGTAGAGTTTAAGCAACTAATAGCACAATTTAACCAGTGCATTGATACACAGCATCCTGAATACGCGGCCCGTACCGGACTCATTGTGACATCGAACTTAGTGACAAAAGAAAATACCAAATACGGTGTAAAAGCAGGACAACAAGTGACAGTGACCTGGGTTTATAACCAACGCTCAATAGAATGGGAGTCAAAAATCGCTGAAGCTGATATTGTTGCTGCCATGAGCGAAAGTTCAGCTCGTTTCCGCAAACATGCGAAGCTCGATAATTTCCCCCATTACGAAACGTTTTTAGAGAACAACAAAGTCATTGAACTCAGTAGTGCGCAAACACACCTATTGGTAAACCATGCATATTGGGTTGCAAAACTAGCAATCAATACGAATGGTGATAAGCATTTATAGACAGCACCAATTGGTAAAATTTTGTGACCGTTTTAATAATATTGGTTGAGAGTCAGCATTTTTAGCCAGGAGTTTGATACACTGAAAGCGTTAGAGTAGCCAACTAATCCAAAGCTTGACCCATAACAATGATAACGGCTGGGCAAAGCCCATACTCTGATTTTAATGAGTCAATTTGACTGAAAAACCTAAGGTCAAAATGACTGCGAGTCATCAAAATGGTTCATCAAAGATTTGATAGTGAATTCAGCTGGTTAACGGAGCAAGTAGACGTAACCAAATTGGATTTAGACAATATTGGTCATAACACAAGAAGACCTGTATTTTGGTTGAAACAGCAAGACTCTGCTGTGTATTTCATTAACGGTAGTAATGAGTGCCTTGATCTTGTGATTGCCAATACGCAAGATACCAAAACACCAGAAAACATGGCAAGACAACTACCTGAAAAACGTGGTTTTTTCTATGATAATCAAATGCCTAACCAAGGCGTTAAGGTATTTGAGTATTCAAATAGCGGTGATCGTTCATCAGATTTGGTGCTGAATTTGCGAATTAAGTCTAGACACCACAATCATTTAAAATTGTCTATAGCAGCCAATTTAAATAACCAGAATGCCGTCGTTCTTCTATGGAATACTGGTGAAGTCGGTGAAACGGTCGAGTTGACAAAAGGCCTTTAGATTTCACAAAAAAGGAGCAACTAAGCTCCTTTTTTATTGCAGTTACCAAGGTATTTCTACACCTCGATAGTCATAAAAGTGACCGGTCTCTGCAATAGTTAAATTGCTAATCACATCAATTAGGCCAACGACTGACTGCGTTGTATCGATCAGGGCATTCGGGCCGCCCATCTCTGTTTGAACCCAACCCGGATGTAGAATGACGACTTTTACTGAATCTTCCAGTAAATCGATTGCGAGGCTCTTACCAATTGCGTTCAACCCTGCTTTTGAGGAACGATAGATATAACTACCACCACTCGAGTTATCCCCCATACTTCCCATTTTAGACGAAAGACAAGCAACGGTTGCGTCTTGACCGCTCTTTAACTGCTTTCGAAATGCTTCGACTAATTTCAGGGGAGCAATCGTGTTAATTTCCAAAACTTTGCGCCACTCGACTTCATCGGTGGCACCAAGGGCGGCACCTTTAGGCCCATAATAACCCGCGTTATTAATCAATAAGTCAATTGGCATATCTTGCAATGTGGTTGCAAGCTCGTCCACTGCTTCATAATCAGTGACGTCAAGTTCGAAAATATCGAGTTGTTGGTAATCGTCGATGAGTGAAGTCAACTCAGTTGCTGTTTCTGGTGTACGGCAACACGCAACTACATGCCAGTTTAGCTGCAAATAGTGTTTAACAAACTCAAGGCCTATTCCCCTATTTGCACCGGTTATCATCATTGTTTGCTGTGTTGTCATGATATAGTCCTTGTCGATTTGCAGGGATCGCAACTAGCTTTTCTTTGCCGCAATATACTGGTCAATGAGTTCAGGGAGTTTGTCTTCAAATGATTCAAGTACTGTATTAAGATCTAAGTTAAAGGCAGATAAAACTTTTTCAGCTTGACATGAATCTAACCGCTTACTAGCAACAGAATATTGAAACTCGCTCAACGTTTTGTCATATCGAGGGACAATGTGCCATTCGATACCCAGTTTATCGGTTTGATTAAAAAACTTTTGAGAAACTAAACAAAATGCTTCTACATGCTCTAATCCGTCAGGGCCTAAACAACCGGGCTCAATACGATACATGATCGTTAAATGCGTTGTATTTGACTTGTAAGTTTCTGTATTCATTTATAAATATTACTTATTATTTCACTAACGACGATACCATATCATAATTTAAGCGTGTTACTGGAGAAAAAAATTGGTGTTAACCAACATAATTCAAAAACTATTTCCTTTCGCTAACGTTGTAAATACCGAGCTCATTCAAAAGCTTTGGAGTGATTATGGGACGCTAGAAAGAATACATTTGTCTTACTCGACTCCAACGAGCGATGCCCAGCCTCAATCGGTTATAGTTAAAAGAATAGCACCTCCTGACTTAGATCAAGGAGACAAGCCACGACATCCCAGAGGTTGGAGTGGGGTTGAATCTCATCAGCGTAAACTGAAATCATATGACGTTGAAGCCAACTGGTACCAAAATTGGTCCGCCCAGCTATCAGAGCTGGGGCTAGTTCCCCATTGTTATCTCGCAGAAAAAGTCTGGATTGAACGCCAAAACCAGCACACAGAGCAATGGGTATTCGTCTTAAGCGATCTTAACGCACTGGGTTTTAGTAAGCGCCATAACACACTCTCTCCTGAGCAAGCGAAATGCTGTTTAACTTGGCTAGCAAAGCTCCATAGCCGATTTTTGACCACACAACAAGACCCACAATGGGCTTCAGGCTTATGGCCTATTGGTGGTTATTGGCATTTAGATACGAGAAAAAAAGAGTGGGCTGCCATGTCCAGTAGTCCCCTAAAATCACAAGCTAGCGAAATTAGCGAAGTCCTTAATCAATGTAAGTTCAAAACGTTAATTCATGGCGATGCGAAAGTTGCTAACTTTTGCTTTGACGAGGATGCCAAAAGCGTTACTGCTGTTGATTTTCAATATGTGGGTGTTGGATGCGGTATGAAGGATGTCGCATACTTTATCGGAAGCGGTATCAGCGTAGAAGATTGCTTTGAACACTATGAGTCGCTGCTTGATTTTTATTTTGGTGAATTAAGTCATTATGCAAGTGATTGCAGTCTCAATATCAGTGAAATTGAAGATGAGTGGCGTCCTCTTTTTTACCTCGCATATGCAGACTTTAACCGCTTTATTCTCGGTTGGGCCCCTGAACACCATAAAAACAACGCCTTTAGCCAATTAATGACTGATATCACCCTCAATTTATTACAAAAAAAACGCTGCAAATAAGCAGCGTTTTTAGTGAATCAATATCTCAATTAACGAGATTTTACATATGGCTGACCAACTGCTTTAGGACCAACTGCACGTCCAATGAAGCCTGCAAGTAATAACACAGTTAATACATACGGTAGTACTTCAATGGCTTGAACTGGGATCTCCCCGACTATAGGCAGTTCTGCACCTTGAAGTCGAATTGCAATCGCATCAAGGAAACCAAACAGCAAGCAACCGAATAGAACAGGGACAGGACGCCATTTACCAAAAATCAATGCAGCAAGGGCGATGAAGCCTTTACCTGCACTCATATTTGGCACAAAACCAGCGCTGTGTGCCGTGGACAAATATGCCCCAGCAATACCCGTAAGAATACCAGCGACGATCAACGCACGATATCTGAGCCACGCAACGGAGATACCCGCAGTGTCAACAGCATGTGGGTTTTCACCAGCAGCGCGTAAACGTAGTCCAAATCGAGTTTTAAACACGACCCACCAACAGGCCGGTACGAGGGCTAAAGCAAGATAAACTAAAACGTTATGACCAGAAAGAAGCTCTGAATAAACTAAACCGAGTACAGGTACATCAGCAACAGCATCTGCGCCTGGAAGCGTAATTGGCAAAAAGCGCTCTGAATCAACTAATGCAGGAGTTTGCCCGCCTAAACCGAACCAGAAACGACCCAGCGTAACCGTTAAACCAACCGCAAGCATGTTAATCGCTACGCCCGAAACAATTTGATCACCCCGATGTGTAATCGATGCAAAACCATGAATCAGCGATAAACAAACCGCAACACCAATTGCGGCAAGTAAACCAAGCCATACCGAGCCAGTTACCGACGTCATTGCTGCAGCGGCAAACGCACCCGACAACATTTTGCCTTCTAATGCGATGTTTACAATACCTGAACGCTCAGAAAATAAGCCGGCTAGTGCAGCTAGAATCAAAGGCGCCGATACACGCAAAGTCGCGTCTAGAATTAAAATTAGACTCTCAAACATAGTTATGCCCCCGCCTCTACTTTAGCTGCAGCTTTTTTCTTCTGATCGAGATAAACGAAGAAACGCTCAGTTGGTTTAACAAGCATTAATGACAATGCACCGCTAAAGAGTACAACTAGAGCCTGAACCACTTGGATCATTTCTCGGTCAATATTTGGGAAGTCAAACGATAGCTCTGCACCACCTTGATATAAAACCCCAAACAATAAGCTCGCAAGAATAATTCCAATGGGATGATTGCGACCAATCAAACATACTGCAATGCCGGTGAAGCCATATCCAGCAACAAAGTCGAGTTTGAGCTGGTAACTAAAACCTTGAACTTCATTTAAGCCGAGCATACCCGACAGCGCACCAGAAATCAGCATAACGACGATGGTCAGTTTCTTAGAGTTGATGCCACCGTACTCTGCTGCGCTAGGACTTGCTCCCATAGCTCGAATTGCAAAGCCCCAACGAGTACGCCACAACAGCAACCACACGAGAACACAGCAACCGAGGGCAATGAAAAAGCTAAGGTTCATTGGTGATTGAGAGAAGCTCAAGCCAAACCAAGCCACGATTTCATGGAATGCTGGCATAATTGCGGATTCTTCAAACAATCGAGAAACGGGTGCCATTTGACCGTCTAGCTTTAGAACGTTGACCATTAAGTAAACCATCAAAGCAGATGCAATGAAGTTAAACATAATGGTTGTAATCACAATATGGCTACCACGATAGGCCTGTAGATAGGCTGGGATCAACGCCCACAGCGCACCAAAAGCCATACTGGCTACCATTGTTATCGGCAAAATAGCCCAAAACGGCAGAGTGTGATCAAGTGCCAAACAAGCTAGGCCAACACCCAAGCCCCCCATGTAGGCTTGTCCTTCACCACCGATATTGAACAGGCCAGCAGAAAACGCGACCGCAACCGCTAAACCAGTGAAGATGAAGTTTGTTGCATAATACATGGTGTACCCGATGCCTTCTTGATATCCAAGAGCACCTGCAACCATGACTTGAGCGGCTTCAATAGGGTTAACATCGACAGCGACAAAAATAATTGCTGCAAATGCAAAAGCAAAAAAGATGTTGATTAAAGGTAAGACAATTACGTTTACCCAAGCTGGGATTTTAGAGTCGTTCATGACTGACCTCCGTTATCCGCAACTAGCTCATCAGGCATTATATTTGCCATCATCATTCCTAAAATTTTCTCGTTCGCTTGGTCTGCAGCGACTTCGCCAACAACCTGACCATCAAACATTACGATAATACGATCCGACAATGCCATGATCTCGTCAAGTTCGACTGATACCAGTAAGATCCCCTTACCTTCATCTCGTAACTCGACGATTCGTTTGTGGATAAATTCTATCGCACCGATATCCACACCACGGGTTGGTTGACCAATCAAGAGCACATCCGGGTTTTGATCGACTTCACGAGCAATAATCAATTTCTGCTGGTTACCCCCAGAAAACAGCGAGCTCCTTAATTTAGGATCTTGTGGTCTTACATCCCACTCCGCCATTAAACGTTCGCACTCTGACTGGATAACTTTCGGCTTATTCAATAAAGCGCCATTATATTTGTCTAGGTTTTGATGCCCTAAAATAGCAGACTCTTCGGCACTGAATTGCTTAATCAGTCCCATATGTAGTCGATCTTCAGGGATATGTCCGACACTCATTTTCCGCACTGAATCTGGAGAACTTGGGTTATCGGCGGTTATTTCTGTATCGCCAATTTTAATACTACCCGATGCTGGCGCCAGCAAGCCCGCTAAAGAGTTAATAAGCTCTGATTGACCATTACCAGAAACACCGGCAATACCAACGACCTCTCCAGAACGTATTTCCATTGACACTTTTTTAAGTCGGTCAACACCCATCACATCGGTGTAGGTTAAGTCGTGGGTCGAAACTAATGTCTTACTTGCTTCGGCTTGTTGCTTGTCCACTTTTAACCGAACTTTACGGCCGACCATGAGTTCTGCCAACTCTTCTTTATCTGTTTCTGCCGTTTTCCGGTGAGCGACCATTTCACCTTGACGCATAACTGATACGTTATTAGTCGCAGCCAAAATCTCACGTAATTTATGGGTAATCAGAAGAATCGTCACCCCTTGATCACGTAGCGCATCAAAAATATGGAACAGGTGATCGGTTTCCTGCGGCGTTAGCACCCCTGTCGGCTCATCTAGAATCAAAATTCTTGCGCCTCGATACAGGGCTTTTAGGATCTCAACCCGTTGCTGTAGACCAACAGGCAAATCCTCAATTAAAGCGTCAAGTGGGACATCAAGTTGATATTCTTTTGCCAGGCGTTCTAATTCTGTACGCGCTTTGCTTAAGCTTTCGTTTAGCATTGGCCCGCTTTCAGCACCCAATATGACATTTTCTAATACGGTAAAATTATCAATCAACATAAAGTGCTGATGCACCATCCCAATACCATGCGCAATCGCCTCTTTCGAGTTGGTAAGGTGTTGGGTTTGGCCATTAATCTTAATCTCGCCAGCATCTGCAGTGTAAAAACCATAGATGATGTTCATCAGCGTAGATTTACCTGCACCGTTTTCACCGATGATGCCGTGGATAGTACCTGCGGGAACCTGCAGGCTAATATTCTTGTTTGCATGAACGGCACCAAAGCGTTTATCAATGCCTTGAAGCTCTAATGCAAAATTAGTGTCGCTAGAATTGTTGGACATAGCTTATGTTTCTCTTTGCTGTCCTATGGAGCTTCCCTTTCTTTAACGCTAGCAAAAGAGTGGGAAATTTTTTGCAATAATAGGTATAGCTCGACCATTAAAGGAATAAAAGTGCAGCACCTTCGCAGGACAACTGCACTTTTAAACTAAATGGTTTTCAACTTAGTACTTACAAGTGTTGTCAGCCATGTAATCGTGAACTTTCAATTCGCCACTAACGATCTTGTTTGTGATGTCTTGAATCTTAGCTTCCATTTCTGGTGTTACTAAGTCACGGTTATACTTATCTAGAGCCCAGTTTACGCCGTTCTCTTTTAAGCCACGAGCTTCAAGACCTGTCTCGAACTCGCCTTTCTGACCCGCTTTAAATACTTCGTATGTTGCTAAACCTACACGCTTAACCATAGAGGTTAACATGACGCCTGGGTGCATGTAGTTTTGGTTTGAATCGACACCGATTGCATACTTGCCTTCATCTTTGGCTGCTTGGTATACACCAACGCCAGTGCCACCGGCTGCTGCGAATACAACATCAGCGCCTTTCGAGAACTGACTCTTCGTTAGTTCGGCACCACGCGCAGGATCAGACCAAGCAGACGGAGTAGAACCAGTCATGTTTTGGAAAACTTCTGCATCTTTATTGATGTACTTCGCGCCTTGCTCGTAGCCACAAGCAAATTTACGAATTAATGGGATATCCATACCACCAACGAAACCGACTTTCTGAGAGCCAGATTTCATTGCTGCTAACGCACCAACTAAGAAAGAACCTTCATGCTCTTTAAACACGATAGATTTTACATTCGGCAGGTCTACAACAGCATCGATAATAACGAATTGGCTTTCAGGGTATTTTTTTGCAACTTTTTCAAGAGCTGAGCCATACATGAAACCAACAACGACAACAGGGCTAAAACCGCGGCGCGCTAAACGCTCCAGGCCTTGCTCACGCTGCGCGTCATTAGCTGGTACAAATTCACGTACAGAAATATTGGTTTCTTCATTGAACTTCATTACGCCATTTTGATAAACCGCTTGGCTAAAAGATTTATCAAACTTGCCTGATGAGTCATAAGCCACTGCAGGTTTAAAATCAGCAGCGTTTGCAACAAATGAACATAGTGCTAACGACACAGCTGTCGCAGTAGCAGTTAGGATTTTCATCATGATTGTCCTCGTGGTATGTAGGTGTTTTATTTTATTCTGCGGATTAGCATTTTAATTAGCAGCTTAACCTGTTTCTTAACAAGCATAGCCTTTTATTGAACTAACCCAGTACAACACGAGAATAGAGCTTACAGCAGTAAAGTATACAATTACTAGAGTAATATGTGTCACAGATCTCACACAATTTCATTCTTCCTCGCAAAAACCAAACGTGTAATTTTATTACGTTTTTTGGCGAGCTGTGATCATTTAACCACGCCTTAAAGGTTAATTGGTCATACCAATTACTGGGAATAGTATTGTTTAGTTATTAGACTGTAATCTTGTTCGATATAAAAGAAAGTTAAACTCGCCTCTAGAGTGTTAAACCCTTAGTAATCGGCACTATACATTCACAAACCGATAACAAGTACATGTTCAACACAATAATTGTCCATAATAATGAACAATTATTTGCCATGTAGGAAAGTAACACTTTAAAAATTTTTGGCGATTTAACCAACGAAAACAATGTTGATTTAGCCCTCTAAATGGCTATATAACGGCGTTTAGCGAATTGTGAGCCGATTTAAATTTTTGAACGACAAGCCAACCAAGTGAACAATATTTAACCAGCAAAAACTAAACCGAAACGATTTACTTGACGAATTCAGTCGGGTAAAACTTAAGTTTTACCTTTTAAAGGATGATCAACTACCTCAACACAAATCACTAGTTAATCACATTGATTGACTTTTTAGTCATCCAGCGTCTTGTTTAGCATTCTGAACACGGAGCAAGTTGATGCAAAAACCTTAATCATTGACAGCCAAATGATAAAAAACAGCATCGCTATCACCCAGTGGATCTCGATAAACAGCAGACTTTAAGTACGTCATATTGAGCTTTTTCATCAAAGCTACCGAGGCATTATTTCTTGGATCAGCGATGGCGGTAAAGTATTGAATCGGTTGACTTGAGACTAAACCTTTTATCACACTTTGCGCAGCTTCAAAGGCATATCCTTTCCCCCAATATTGACGTTTAAAGCGCCAGCCGATTTCCAAGTTTGAATCGTCAAATTGCCCACTAAAGAAGTGTAGCGGCCGAATGAGTATAAATCCTAAAAACTCGCGAGGACAACTAGCTGTACCTATGGTTTCTACTTTCCACATGCCCCACCCTTTTTCTGGCGTGGTATAAGACATTAGCCTAGGTAAGTAGACCTCATCTAATTGTTGTTTTGTCGTTTTATTGCCGCCGTTAATATAGCGCATCACTTCAACGTCTTGGTCAAGTTCATAAAGCAGATCAGCGTCGTTTGGATTCATTAAACAAAATTGTAGTCGTTCGCTATTTTTAATCATATTCACCATTGCGTTGATATCTATGTTTAGGACAATTATCGTCAATTTGCAGCCAACTTGGTTGGCTACTCGTATAGATATGATATTTCGGCTCAATTAAACCTGGGTCATCAAGAGTTGCAATCGACAAAGTGATATAGTCGGGGTGCTGCAAATGACGGTAACTGACACTGCAGCCACATTGCTCACAAAAGCCACGTCTTATAAACTCCGATGATGCATACTCCTTTGGCGATGCAGTTAACCACTGAACCTGTCCGACTTTAAAGTCCATCCATACAGATACGACAGAGCCAGTTGTACGCTGACATTGACGACAGTGGCAGTAATCCGCGTCAAACGGCAAATCAGTGAATTGGTACTGAATAGAGCCACAGTCACACTGGCCTCGATATTTAGGCGTCGGTTGATTCATTCAATTTTCCTTTTTCGACAAATCATAGCGAAGAACAACGGTACTAAGATAATCCCAATTGTCGTCGCTAAAATCATTCCTCCAAGAATAGGTGTAGAGATTGATTGGCGACTATTCGCTCCGGGACCAATTGAAAGCACTAAAGGTAGCACACCAAGTATAAATGCTAGAGACGTCATTAAAATTGGTCTGAAGCGAAGTTTAGCAGCTTGTATTGTAGCCGAATATATATCGACACCAGATTTAACAAGTTGATTGGCATATTCAACTATTAAAATGGAATTTTTAGAAGCGAGCCCTATCAAGGCAATAAAAGCGACCTGAAAAAATAGATTATTTTCTATATCTAGTAAATATGCCGCAATACAAGCACCAAACATCGCAATTGGAGCGATCAAAATAACGGCTATCGGTACAGTCCAGCTTTCATACAATGCAGCAAGGAAAAGAAAGACAAAAACAGACGCCAGCAATAAAGCAATAACGGTTTGGTTATTCGACTTCACTTCCTGATAAGTTATCCCTGTCCATTCATAAGCGAAATCATTCCCTACAATAGGTTCGGCAACCTGATCGATCGCGGTAATAACATCTCCTGTCGCATAGCCCTGTGCCGGCGTTACACTAATTCCAATACTGCTAAACATATTGTAATGGGTCACAGCGGCAGGCCCCACGGTGTAACGATAGTGAATAAGCACGCCGATAGGAACCATAGCCCCTGAAGAAGCTCTCACATAATAGTTTTTTAATTGTTCAGGAAACTGCCGGTAGTCTTGCTCGGCTTGAACTTTTACCCGATAAACACGACCAAATAAATTGAAATCGTTGACGGTAGACGAATCTGTGAACGTTTTTATCGTGCTATAAATATCCGCTACATCGACCCCGATAGCCTTCGCCTTTTCTTCATCCACCTCAAGAAAAAGTTGCGGGATTTGTTCTTGAAGACTAATGCTTGCCGAAGCGACTTCAGGCCTCGCAGACAGCTGATGAACTAGGGTGTGTGCAGCTTCAGACAGGCCTTTAAAATTCGTGCCGGTTGTGTCTTGCAATTCCATTTCTACACCGGCACCGTTTCCCAAACCTGGAACCGTAGAGGGTAAAAAAAGGTGAAACTCAGCTTCTAAAATATGGGCAAGCTGCTGCTCAATCTGATGCATGACTTTTTTTACGGTTAAACCATCTTCTTCCCTTGCTGTCCAAGGTTTTAAAATAACTTCAAATTGACCATTGGCCTGATTCGATCCAGAACGCTTATTTTCACCTGCCAAGCTAAACGAAAAAGCAACTGCCTTGTGGTTCAATATAAAGTGTTCTGCTTTTTTGAGCACTTCTTGTGTACGGTTTACTGTCGCGCCACTAGACAAAGACATATCAATGAAGAAACGGCCTTGGTCTTCTTCAGGCATAAAACTTGCCGGTAAATTGGACATCAATATACTGGTGGTAACAATCATCAGTACAAAAAGAACTAAGCTCGTTTTTACCTTTTGAATCGCGGTTTTCACCAGATAAGAATAGTGATCTGTTAACTGGTTAATTTTACGGTTCAATACAATAAACACCCCCCGTTTTTCCTGTGTCGTTGGTTTCAGAATAAGCGCGCATAAAGCCGGACTTAGAGTTAAAGCGACAAGTGTAGAAATAAGCACTGATGTCGTGATTGCAAACGCAAACTCCCGATACAAGATACCGGTAATGCCAACTAGAAATGAAACAGGTACAAATACCGCAGCTAACACTAGACTCGTTGCTATTAAAGGACCGGTAAGCTCTTTCATCGCTTTTTGTGTGGCTTCTTTTGCACTAAGACCTTGCTCATTGATTAGCCTTTCTACATTTTCAACCACAACAATGGCATCATCAACAACTATTCCTATAGCTAAAACGAGAGCCAAAAGGCTAACCGTGTTAATCGTAAAACCGAAAGTGATCATTGCAGCCAAAGTACCAATTAGAGAAACCGGTACCGCAATTGCGGGAATGATTGTTGCGCGTACATTCTGTAAAAATAGATAAACCACCACAATAACTAGCAACAATGCCTCGACTAGAGTCAGAATGACTTCATAAATAGACTCTTCAATAAAAATAGATGCATCATAAAAAACCTGCCAATCAAGCCCCTGTGGGAACCTATTTGCGAGTTTATCCATAGCTTTTTTAACTGCACGTGTGACTTCCAGTGCATTCGCACCTGGCAATAAAAAAACTTGTAATATGGTTGCGTCTTGACCGTTTAGCTGAGATCTCAGTGTGTAAGCCGAAGAACCCAGTTCGACCCGTGCAATATCGCGTAACCGAACCTGAGACCCATCTTTGTTTGCTTTGACAATAATTTCTTTAAACTGATGAACGCTGCTCAGCCGACCGTTTGCTGTAATTGGTAAGGTTAAAGAGAGCGCGTCAGAATTTGGCTGTGATCCTATATTTCCAGCTGGTGACTCTTTATTTTGTGACTTAATTTCGCTAATGACATCGGCTGTCGTCAAACCATAGCCGGCCATAACATCAGGTTTTAACCAGATGCGCATCGCATAGCTTCTAGACCCTGTATTTCTAGTCTTGCCGACCCCAGGGATCCTTCGCAGAGCGGGTTCAATATTAATCGATGCGTAATTACTTAAATAGATTTCGTCAAACCTAGGATCGTCAGTGGTTAATGCCAATTTAAGCAGTTCAACCGTTGCCTCTTTCGATACAGTGACCCCTTCAGTTTGTACATCAATGGGGAGACTTCCGTTCGCCTGCTGTGTTGAATTTTGAGCATCCACAGCGGCAAGCTCTTCATCGGTCCCAACCTCAAAGGTCACAGTAAGATTAGTGCTTCCTGAATTGGTACTTTTAGAAGCCATATAGATCATGTTGGGTAGCCCATTAACCTCTTGCTCAAGCGGGGTGGCTACGGATTCAGCCGCTGTCGTCGCTGTCGCTCCAGGATAGGAAGCAGAGATCTTCACTTGTGGCGGTGTTATATAAGGGTATTGATCGACTGGTAAATGTAGCATTGCAATCGCACCAAGTAGCACGATGATTATCGAGATCACGCTTGCGAAAACAGGACGCGAAATAAAGAATTGAGCCATATGACTTACTCCTCTACTTGTAACGATACTTGAGAGGAGATTTCTAAGTTTCTCGTTTCTTCTAGTTTTCTGTACTCTTCAATTGTTAACGGGGTTGCTAATTGACCATGTCTTACGCGGTGCATGCCTTCGACAATGATATTTTCGCCAGATTTCAGGCCGCTTTTTACGATGACCCCTTGCTCAGTTTGGTGCTCGATGACAATGAAACGCTGTTCAACTCTGCCATTGGGCAATACGATCATGACATATACCCCGCCCTGCTCGATTTGAATGGCTTTTTGCGGTACTACAATACTATTTTCAATTTCATTAAGTTTGATGCGGACGTTAGTGTACTGACCGGGCAGCAGCTCTCTTTCAGGGTTTGGTAATACCGCCCGTACTTCAAAAGTACCAGTTTCCGGATTGACGGAAGGATCTGTGAAACTTATATCCCCCCAGTATCGATAATCGCTAGAATCGGGCAAGCTAATTTGTACGAATCCTTCAACCGTTTTTCCTTCGATATCCGCTTGACGCTCCTTGTACGCGGTCATATTACGGCGAATATTTAGATAATCGAGAGCAGACATATTAAAACTCACGAATATTGGGTCAACTTGCTTTACTACCGTAAGTAAAGATTGGCCTTTACTCCCGACTAGTGCACCAATATCAACTTCTGACTGCCCAACCAAACCCGATATCGGCGCTTTTATCTCGGTATAGCTTAATTCGAGCTGCTCTTCTTCAAGCTCGGCCAGACTTGCTTGCAAATTTGCATTTGCTTCTGCTTTCGCTGAAAGCGCATTGTCATAATCAAGTTGGCTAGCAGCATTCTTTTCATAGAGGGGCTTTAGCCGATTGACATCGCGTATCGTTTTTTCATAGATAACGCGTTGAGACTCTAGCTTGGCTTTTAAGCGATTAACTGCTGCGATATAGGGCAAACTGTCAATTTGATAAAGCGTATCACCTGCGTTAACCGCACTTCCTTCGATAAAAAGTTTATCTTCTACATAACCATCAATTCTTGCTCTAACTTCAACACTAATAGACGCTTTCGTTACGCCAATATATTCGCCATAAATTGGGATGGTTGCAGTTTCAACTTGCTGAACGATCACTTCTTTAGGCGTTTCAATGATGATTTCAGGTTTACAGCCTGCAATAGCGTAAATCACCATGATCAAGAGCAACGGTTTACAAAAACGACGGGGACGTGCGGTGAGCTTAAACGAGTTCGGCGAAGAAAAATCAAGGTGCTGATAAAACATAATGCGCTCCCGCAATATGAAAAAAGAATGAACAATAGACTAAGATGAGCAATCTAATTATTAAACTGGTCACACCACTCAAAATTATACCTATTACAAGGTATTGTCCATTGTTCTTTCAGCTTGATTTAAAAGCAAAGAACGTTTTACAAAGTGTACGATATTTATTCAGCAAACTGTTGGATTAGACTATTTCTTTTTGAAAGGTCCTTATCACTTTGACGACTACGGCTGAGCAGCGAGGATTCAATAAACAGTGAAAACCATGTGGCGAGTGAATTCGCATTTTCGGGTTCTCCGAAAACCTCTAAGACTAAGGCTGCGACTTCGGCAGTCCCTAATTGAAAATCTCGCTTTCCTTTGCGTAACGTGTAGGCTGCTGTTTTTTCAGGAGATATGGAAAGCATAGGCAATTGGTGTAAATAAGGGCTTTTACGAAACATTTTGATTGCCTCACGCCAGCTTCCATCCAAAATTACAAAAAGTGGCTTTTTGTTTTGATTCAATTTTTGCGGAAGCGTTTCGACTACCGTTTGAGATTCTGTCGCGTATTCACTTGGAAACACGATAAAGGGTTGGTATTGAGGATGGTTTAATAAATCTAATATTTTTCGATTCGTATGAGTTCTCGACCAAATATACGCGCGCACATCAGGGATTAAGTCAGCAATTAATCGACCACTATTACTCGGTTTCAACACTTCATCATCGTACATAATAAGCAAAAATGAAGCATTTGAATTCAATTGCTTACGATAGCGACAAGTACAATGTTTCTGAGCAAGGAGGCACAATTCACAGCGGAGTAGGTTTTTGCCGCGGGCGCTAAAAGGTTTGCTGGAAATCGCTTTTCGGTATTGAAATAAACGATGAACTGCATGCTCGGGCTTTTTCAAGAAACTATCCTAGAGCCATCTCAATCATATATGGCTTACATAATTGTGTTAAAACGCCAGCTAATTATAGCTGGCGTAACAAGTTCAGTACTTTTAGAATTGCCTTTAAAGAATACGGCGTAGTAAAAAGTCTGCTTTTAAGCGCCTTATCCGATTCAGAAGTTTTTTCACAACTTTGGGGTAACTATCTAGCGAATCGATTTGGCTGTAGTGCTTTAAACATTGTGAGTGCTCAAGAATGTAGTTTTGCTCTTTCTCAAAGTCTGATTGCCAAATTCCATCCACATCATGAAGTAACAAGCCATTTTCTATATCTAAAGCCCAAGCTCTGGGGTTCAGATTGCTGCCCGTCAATAAATGGCGGTTGCCATCAGCACTGATGCCTTTTAAATGGAAACTATTGCGATCATGCTTCCATAAATGAATTCGTAGCAAACCTTTATCGATAGCCCATTGATGTTTACGAACAAACTTACGCAGCATTTGTTCATACAAATAAGGTAAACCACCTATCGTTGAAAACTTATCTTCTGGTGGTATATAGAAATCGTTAGAGGTTTTATCGCCAACAACAATATCTATCTGCTTGCCTTTGCGTAAGTGTTTTGCCAGCGCTCGAACCAACACGAAAGGAGGGTTAAAATAAGGAGTGCAAATAAATAACGACTCTTTAGACTCTGCGACCATTGCAACAACGGCTTTATTAAGAGCGTTCTTTTTCCGCCCAAGCCCAACAAATGGCGTAATTCTCGGCCCTGTCTTAACCCCTTCGAATTGATACTTAGCGGTTGATAATCGTTTTTTAAAACGACGAACATCTGCTTTCGTTGGTAACTTTTCAAGCTCTTTCGATTGGGTCAAGGAACTGCATGCTTTATCTTCAATCAGATACTTTTGCACCATTTGCCGCATTGAATGCGCGAGTTGTGCTGATTCCACAACATGATAACGGTCGAAACGATATTTCTCATCGTGATGTAGATAGATATTATTTAAACTTGCGCCGCTATAGATTACGGTATCATCAACAATAAACCCTTTCAGGTGCAACACGCCCATCAACTCTTTGGACTTCACAGGTACGCCAAGAATATCGAATGGGTGGGCAGTATTCTCCATGACTTTTTTATACATGAAGTAGTTGCCGCTATCTCCTTTTTGGCCAATCAACCCACGACGAGCTCGGTGGAAATCCACTAAAACTTCTATCTTAAGTTGTGGATTTGATTGCTTAGCATCGACGAGTGCTTGCATAATCTCACGACCACACTCATCGTCTTCAAGATAAAGCGCTGTGATTAATATCGAAGCCTGCGCATTCGCAATGCGACTTAATAGTTCTGTACGGAAATTCTTTGGTGTCAGTAACCAAGAAATATCACCCGAACAAATTGGTATTCCACCTAGCTTTTCAAGCAAGGCATCCTCCTAATATCGTCATTTGTAGTTTGAATACGGCATCACTTCAATGCAACTACAAACCAATTATTCATGTTGCTGTAACTATTTTTGCTAGACCAAATTGAGCGCAACTTAGTTTAGCGCAGGTCTTTTCATGACCTAAATTTGTGCATCAAACAAAGGCAATAGAAACTACCCATTTCCGACCTTAACAGCAAGTGCTTTCTCTTTTTTTTGGCCAGAAAACCACGATTTCAAACGAAAAACAGTCGCGAAAATGACGAATTCACAACCTGTTTTGCATTCGAGTACTTATGACACCTAAATCTTTATAACGAAACGACGAGTGACAAAGCTGTAATTTTGTTTGAAAAACGCCATAATTGGTCATAATTTCAAACAAGTGATGTGTTTAAGTGACTAGACTTTCCTTTCTACTTTATTCTGCTATTTTGTGCATAAGCACAAGCTTGCAAGCCCAAGATATCAACAAGCTTGAGCCCTCTATTCTAGAGGCATTCCCACCATCTTCAGTTTATGCTGCATATATCTATGATCTAGAATCGAATAAAGTTTTGCTCTCAAAAAATAGTGAGCAACTCATGTCTCCAGCAAGCACGCTAAAACTTCTCACTGCAGTAGCCGCAACTCGTGTATTGGGTAACGATTTTAGATTCAAAACCGATATTGCAACGAAGCACGCAGTTCATTCGGAGCGCATCCTAGGTAACCTTTATATCCGCTTTCATGGCGATCCTACATTGAGTTCAGATAGCCTGATGAGTTTGTTACAAGGTTTAAAACAAAAGGGAGTTAAACGTGTAGATGGTGATGTGATTTTAGTGGGTGATGATCAAGCCCCTTCGAAAGCACCAGGCTGGGTGTGGGATGATTTAGGGATCTGCTATGCAGCACCTGTGTCGGCATTTATGATCGATGGCAACTGCGTACCGGCTGCACTCGTCCCTCAATTAGCAACTTACGTTGGCAAAGTGGTGAAGAAACGCAACCTCCCCATTACCGTAAACAGTAACGCAACCTTTGACAAAAAGAGACAGCAAGCGTTTTGCAAGCTAGAGATGACTAGTACCTATAAAAACTATTTTTATTTAACCGGTTGTCATCAAGGCGATCGGTCGCTGAACCTAGAAATTGCAGTAAATAACCCGAAACAGTTTGCTCTGGATATTGTTCGTCAACAGCTCAATAGCCTAAATATCAAGGTTAGAGGTCAAATTCGCTTAACCGATGTTTCACCAATGGGGTTAGTCACCATAGGAACTGTGTATTCCCCTCCGCTCTCACAAATGGTTGAAGCCGTCCTTTTAGAGTCCAATAACTTAATTAGTGATGGCCTATTAAAGCAACTAGGTCGTCAATTGTATGGAGGAAAGCAGAGTTTTGAGAAAGGTGTTGCGGCATTAAAGCGTACGATTCAAAGAGAAGGTATCGACTTATCAGAGGCCGTAATTGTTGATGGTTCCGGGCTTTCTCGATACAACCTCATCTCTGCAACGCAACTGGCGAACGTTTTGAAGCTCATTGCGACGCGGCCCTTATACCAACGCATATTACAAAACTTACCCATTGCTGGTGTTTCAGGAACATTAAAATATCGGGCAGGATTTAATCGCGAAACGCTTCGCCATCGAGTTCAAGCTAAAACAGGCTCCATGCAAGGCATGTCCAATTTCGCTGGTTTTATAATGAATAAGCAAGGTGAACCTACTTACGCTTTTGTCATACTAGAAAACGGACTTAGTTTGAATGGTAAAACGACCAATGCAGCGACTGCACTTGCGAAGTTTATCTCAAAAAAATAAGCCATTGTGATTCCATAATGGCTTATTTTTATATAACAAACCCATATTTTTTATGAGTTAAAACAGGCTCTCATCAATAGCCATCACACTTTGGTCACCTGTGCGGAGTAGACTTAAGTGATAATTTGCTTTGGTTAGTAGTTTTTCAAAATAAAAATGGGTCAACTGTTGCTTCGCACGTGCAAACTCTTTATCCATATTCACTGCAGCTGACTCGGTCATTTTTAGCCAGAAGTATCCATAAAGTATATAGCCGAATGCATCTAGACTATCGACTGCACAAGCATTAATTAATGCAGATTGTTGATGACGTTTGTCTTTTATCTCAGCAATCACTTCAACAAATTTATTAATCAAGCCAAAGAGTTGATTTTTATATTGCGACTCGACATGGGACATATCGTCTAGCTCTTGCTGGATATCTGTCACAAGCTCCTTCAATGCAAATAGATCGTCTCCTATCAACTTTCGCCCTAGAAAATCTATTGCCTGTATACCATTGGTACCTTCATAAATTTGAGCGATTCTGGTGTCTCGAACGAGTTGTTCAATTCCAGTCTCACGAATATATCCATGGCCACCAAAGACTTGCTGGGCAGTTATTGTGGCCTCTAAGCCCCTATCCGTCAAAAATGCTTTAGCAACGGGTGTTAACAAACCAACAAGACGGTCAGCCTTTTTCTGTTCTTCACCTGTGGCGTGTTTTGCTACATCGAGCTGTTTCCCGGTAAACACGGCTAACGCACGACCAGCATCGGTCAAAGTTCTTATATTGAGAAGCATCCGGCGGACGTCTCCGTGAACAATGATTGGGTCCCCTTGTTTATTCCCTGAGCCGCCTTGGGCGGCTTTGCCTTGAATACGTTCTTTCGCGTATTCAGCTGCCATTTGATAAGCGGCTTGAGAACTACCCAACCCTTGAATACCAATGGCTAAGCGCTCGTAGTTCATCATGGTAAACATACAAACTAAGCCACGGTTAGCTCGTCCGACAAGGAACCCTTGTGCATTGTCATAGTTCATCACGCACGTTGATGATCCCTTAAGACCCATTTTGTGTTCAATAGATCCCACAGTAACACCGTTGCTACCAGCAAGTTCACCACAGTCAGAGACCTTATACTTTGGAACCAAAAACAAAGAAATACCGTCCGTATCAGGAAGTTTCGCCAATACAAGGTGGATGACATTTTCTGTTAAATCATGATCACCACCGGTGATAAAAATCTTACTACCGGTAATATGGTGGCTGCCATCTGCTTGGGGGACAGCTTTTGTTCGTATGTTCCGGAGATCAGAGCCTGCTTGAGGTTCTGTCATATCCATTGCCCCAGCCCACTCTCCTGAATAAAGTTTAGGTAGAAATTTGTCTTTTAGTGACTCACTCGCATGTGCATGAATACATAGTGCGGCGCCTGCCGTTAAAGAGCCATACAGGGTGAATGCATTACAACCGCTGTAAGACATCTCATCGACTAAAACACCAAGCATTTTAGGCATGCCCATACCACCAAAATTAGATTCGCCGCATAAACCAACCCACCCACCTTCAACGTATTGAGCGTAGACATCTCGATAACCGTCTGGCGTAATGACTTTGCCGTCGATAAACTGAACCCCTTGCTCATCGCCCTCTCGATTCAAAGGATGAATTAGCTCTCGACTCACTTTATCAGCTTCATCCAGTATTGCTGCGGCGGTATCTATATCAACCGCCTCTGCAATCGCAGGGTATTTTGACCACGTATTCGAGGCATCAAAAACATGTTCAAGCAGGAAGCGCATTTCTGTCAAAGGAGCGGTATAAGGGTTCATTAGCTAGTCTCAAACGTTAAATTAAAACAGTTGTTTTAATTTATACTGTTCGATAGACAAAAGGAAGCAATTTATTTTTGTAATCATTTGAAGAAGAGGAACAAAAAGCAGAACAATTGAGACGGGTTATAATATGACTTAAACGGTGCTTGCATACTAAAAATGCCAACGCCCGATTCCTTTTAATATCTAAAAGGAAACGGGAATAAGGTCAGTTTTTAATTGATAAGCCAGTTACCACATTAAATCATCAGGAATAGCATAGTCTGCATACGGGTCGTCCTCTTCAATCTCTGGTTGAGAGCCAGCAGCGTCCCATAAGTAGCCACACCATTCCGGAACTAGTAACTGAACGCGTTCCGCTAATTTATGTGGTACAACGTAACTTTTGTCTTCGTAACGAACAATACCGAGTTTGCCACTGAGTAGTTGCTTCTGGATGGCTTCATCAACGTATATCGAGAAAATTTTTGTATCCAGCGTGTAGTTAAACTTTATTTCAGAATGACTACTTAACGTTACCGCAAACTTTTTAAACTCTGTAATTAGGCCGCGGACAAGCCCTTTGTCACTGGCTTCTTTGAAGCGCTGTTCATTCAGGGCTTTATCTTTCGCAATTTGTTCTTGTTTCTTGGAAGCAATCTCTTGTTTTAGCGTTTCACTTCCATCATCAATATTTGCTTTGCGATTACGCTTTTTCTTAGTTTTTGCGTCTCTGACTTTTTGCTTGCTCGTTAATCCAGCCTTCAGCAGCTGATCTTGTAATGCATTAGCCATGTAAACTCTCTTTAAATCTTTATGTATTTTGTCGTGAAGTTAATTGTGCATCACTCGCTTTCGCTTCAAGCCGAGTAACGTGTCGGCTTACTTAGCTTTGTTTCGTAATAGAATGATAGATTTCAGTAAGCGCACTTAATGGGTTTGCTGCCTTGGTTATCGGACGCCCAATAACCAAGTAATCGGAGCCCGCTCGCAATGCATCTTCGGGGGTCATCACGCGGTGCTGATCACCTACCGCGGCACCTGCTGGTCGAATACCTGGTGTTACCAATGAGAAATCTGCGCCGAATGCTGCCTTCAGTATACTTGCTTCTTTTGCGGAGCAAACGACCCCATCAAGTCCCGCTTGATGCGTTAGATTCGCAAGACGCTTCACATGCTCGACTGCCGGCACATTTATCCCCAACAAAGAAAGGTCTTCGTCTGACATTGATGTTAACACTGTGACAGCGATCAATAGTGGCGCATCTTTCCCGTAGGGTTGTAACGCATTTTTTGCAGCTTCCATCATGGCAAGGCCGCCGCTCGCATGTACATTGGTCATCCATACACCGAGCTCTGCAGCAGCAGTAACCGCTTTTGCGACTGTATTTGGAATATCGTGAAACTTCAAATCTAAAAACAGTTCAAACTTCCGCTCATGAATATCTTTTACGAGTCCAGGTCCGAACAACGTAAACATTTCTTTGCCAACCTTTAGGCGACACATTTCCGGATCAAGCTGGTCGATTAAATTTAGCGCGGCTTTTTTATCGTCATAATCTAATGCGACTAAAATGGGTTTGCTTGTCATGGGTGTCTCCGGTTTTTGCAGGGTAATAATTTTATTGTGTTGATATGAAGCATTATTCGCCATCAAGTCCTCGAACGCGCTTAATCGCACCCCAACTTTTACAAGATGGGCAGTGCCAAAATAGCGAGTGGGCAGGAAAACCACACTCTTTGCAGCGATAGCTCGGGCGATATTTTATTTGTTGTTCGACTAATTTTTCGAGCATACCAAGACTTTGTTTCGCTTGGCCTTCTTCGGCTTGTTGCAAATGCATTTTCATCAAATGCTGGAAACCTTTCATTGTGGGTTGGCGATATAAATGTTCGAGAACAAGTGACTCTGCTTGCTCTATTTCATTGTTCTTAATTAAATGCTGAGCTAAAGCAATAACTGTGGATGCACCAGCACCTTTTTCTATCGCTTGTTGCAGCAATAATTGATAGCCACTTTCATCCTGTTGCTCTTGATAGACTTGGCTGACGACCGGCAGCGCGTCACAGAACAGTTCGGCATCTGCTTCTAGCAATTTGTACAATGTTTGTGAGCATAATTTACTTTCGCCCGACTCTAAATATTTTTGCGACAAAACTAAAAGCGCGCGGGCACAGTTACTATCGTGCTTCAAAGCGAGTTGTAATTGTTTGATCTGCTCTGAAATGGTGTCGGCTTCTTCAGCAAGTTGGCAAAAGAAATGAGCAATAAGAGGCTTAAGACTTTGCTGTCGTTTACGCTTTAGCCCTTTCGTTATATCTATCGCTTTTTGCCAATCTTTAGTCACTTGATAAATGTCTATCAACAGAGTTTCAGATTCCTCGGTGTGATCTTCTTGACGAACCAAATTAAGAAAAATCTCTTCTGCACGATCATAAAAGCCCGCAGCGAGATAATCTTTGCCCAGTTCCATCATGGCTTGATCACGTTGCTCTGTGGTAAGACTTGGCCTAGCAATTAAGTTTTGGTGGATACGAATCGAGCGGTCGACTTCACCTCGTTTGCGAAAAAGCGAACCTAATGAAAGATGCGTATCGATGGTTTCATCATCAACATCAAGCATGCTTATAAATAGATCGACCGCTTTGTCTGACTCGTTAGAGAGCAAAAAATTAAGTCCGGTAAAGTAATCTCGACTCAATTTTTTTTGCTGGTGTTGCTGATTCTGCCGTATGCTTCTACGCCCCATATACCAGCCATAACCGGCGGCAATAGGTAACAGCAGAAAAAGGATTTCTAGCATATTAAGCGTCTATTTCCTTCAACGCTGTGGTTTCTGCGGCTTCTAGTTTTTTATTTGCAGAACGTAATGCCAGCTTCATCTTCGCCAGTTGATAAAGTGTAAAAATCCAGCTAATCGCAAAGCCTGCTAAGAATACACTAGCAAGTAATACAGGGAGTCGAAACTCACCGCTAGCAATAAAATAATTAATAGTTACAACTTGTTCGTTTTGCGAACCGAGTAATAACGCAAGGAAAAACAGTAGTGCTACAACGATAGTTACGATAAATGACTTCACTTGAGACTCTCCTATGTTTCAATACAATGATTATCTAAGAAATTTATCACTCTTACTAGGGATTAAGAAAATTATAATCACATATTCTTGAGGTTACGCGCACAAAAAAGCCCCCTTTCGGAGGCCTTTTAAGACATTGCTAATTAAGCATTAACAGCGTCTACGCGCTCGCGCAGTTCTTTCCCTGGCTTAAAGTGCGGCACATACTTTCCATCCAATTCAACTGACGTTCCAGTTTTAGGGTTGCGACCAGTACGAGGCGCACGGTAATGAAGTGAAAAGCTACCAAATCCACGGATTTCAATACGCTCCCCGGATTCCAATGTTGTCGACATCTGCTCCAACATTTCTTTTATCGCATTTTCCACTTCTTTAGCCGACAGCTGCGACTGCCTAGTGGCAAGTTTTTCGATCAGTTCGGATTTTGTCATCCTAGCTACCCTCTATTATCAAGCCAAACACAGTCACCTAGCAGGGGCTTACGCCCCAGAACAACAGGCGATTATTTACGAGCTGCTTTGAACGCTTCTGCCATTGCATTGCTCATGACAGCTTCGTCTTGCTTGTTCAAGTTAGCCATCGCTTCCTTCTCTTCAGCTTCATCCTTAGCACGGATAGATAAGCTGATAGAACGGTTCTTGCGATCAACACCCATGAACTTAGCTTCTACTTTATCACCAACACTGTATACAGTTGATGCATCTTCGATACGCTCGCGAGAGATATCAGATACACGTAGGTAACCTTCTACAGTCTCAGCTAATTCAATTGTAACACCTTTTGCGTCAACTGCAGAAACTGTACCAGAAACTAGTACACCTTTCTTCTTGTCAGCAAGGTATGCATTGAATGGGTCGTCTTCAGTTTGTTTAACGCCTAAGCTAATGCGCTCACGTTCTGGGTCAACTGAAAGAACAACTGCGTGGATTTCGTCACCTTTCTTATAGTCAGATACAGCTTCTTCGCCAGTACCGTTCCAAGAAATGTCAGACAAGTGAACCAAACCGTCGATGCCACCGTCAAGACCGATAAAGATACCGAAGTCAGTAATAGACTTGATCTTACCTGAAACCTTGTCGCCTTTGTTGAAGCGAGTAGCGAAGTCATCCCATGGGTTAGTCTTACATTGCTTCAGACCTAGAGAGATACGACGACGTTCTTCGTCAATGTCTAGAACTAGAACTTCAACTTCATCACCTAGGTTAACAACCTTAGATGGGTGGATGTTCTTGTTAGTCCAATCCATTTCAGAAACGTGAACAAGACCTTCAACGCCTTCTTCGATTTCAACGAAACAACCGTAGTCAGTTAGGTTAGTTACGCGACCAGTTAACTTAGTGTTTTCTGGGTAGCGCTTGCTGATTTCTAACCATGGGTCTTCGCCAAGTTGCTTAAGACCTAGTGAAACACGAGTGCGCTCACGATCGTACTTAAGAACTTTAACGTTGATTTCGTCGCCAACATTTACGATTTCAGATGGGTGCTTAACACGCTTCCAAGCCATATCTGTGATATGTAGAAGACCGTCAACACCACCTAGGTCTACGAATGCACCGTAGTCAGTAAGGTTCTTAACGATACCCTTAACCGCTTGACCTTCTTGAAGGTTCTCAAGAAGAGCGTCACGCTCTGCACTGCTCTCAGACTCGATAACAGCACGACGAGAAACAACTACGTTGTTACGCTTCTGGTCTAGCTTGATTACTTTAAATTCTAATTCTTTGTTTTCTAGGTGAGCTGTGTCGCGAACTGGGCGAACGTCAACTAGAGAACCAGGTAGGAATGCACGGATTGTGTTGAGTTCAACAGTGAAACCGCCTTTAACCTTACCATTGATGACACCGATAACAGTTTCAGCATCTTCATAAGCTTTTTCTAGAACAATCCAAGCTTCGTGGCGCTTAGCTTTCTCGCGAGACAATTGAGTCTCACCGAAGCCATCTTCAACAGAGTCAAGCGCAACATCAACGCTATCACCTACTGCAACTTCAATTTCGCCTTGAGCGTTTTTGAATTGGTCAGCAGAGATTGGGCTTTCAGACTTAAGGCCAGCGTCTACAAGTACAGTACCGTTTTCGATACGTACAACAACACCGCTTACAATCGCGCCAGGGCGAAATTCTAAGTCTTGTAGAGATTGTTCAAACAGATCAGCAAAAGATTCAGTCATTTTTAAGTTACTTAATTTAATTAAACCACAGTCAATCCTAGACGTGGAGTCAGTAATATAATTTGTCTTTTCCCTAAGACAAATACCAAACAACGCAAGTGATTAACTTGCGTCAGATAATTTTTCAACAATATGCTTTAAGCAAAGCTCCAGCACTTGTTCAATTCCTATACCCGTCGTATCGATAACAAGCGCATCATCCGCAGCAACCAAAGGTGCGACTTCACGATTCATATCACGCTCATCACGCTCAATAATTTCGGCTAAAAGACGCTCGATATTACCATCGAAGCCCTTGTCCTGCAACTGATTATAGCGTCTTTGGGCCCTTTCTTCTGCGGAAGCAGTTAAATAAATTTTGGCTTTTGCATTCGGAAAAACGACGGTACCCATATCGCGACCATCAGCAATCAACCCAGGTTCTAAATTAAAGGCTCTTTGGCGACGCAATAATGCTTCGCGTACACGGGGGAATGCGGCAACTTTTGAAGCAGCATTCGAACATTCTTGGGTACGTATTTCCGAGGTTACATCCTCGGTTTCCAGCACGACTTTGATCGGCTCACTTGGGCCGCTTACTAAAAACTTAACGTCAAGATGCGCAGCGAGTAAACTAATCGCTTCTTCGTTATCCAACTCAACATTATGGTGAATCGCTGCAAGTGCGAGAACACGATAAATAGCACCACTATCAAGTAATTGCCAACCTAATCGGTCCGCAAGTAATTGACAAATTGTACCTTTTCCCGCACCACTTGGGCCGTCAACAGTGACAACAGGAGCCCGTTCTGACATATATTCCTCCACATTTAGTAATCATCTTCCGTGACGTAACCGAAAATGAGCGCGCGCATTATATACTATGTCTTCGAATAAAACTGCTTTATTTATCCTTAAAGCGAATAAGGGTTAAGAGCAAATCATCAAGTGCTTCATTATTCACCATTTGAGGCGACAGGAAGAAATAATCAGGAAGAAAACACAAGGTGTGGGACATAACAAAAGGCGCTCCTAAGTGGAGCGCCATTGCAAAATTGTGTGGTCGATTACTTCACGGCTATTTTGACAACCTTCTAAACTCATCAAAATAGGTCGGAAACGTTTTAGATGTGCAACCCGGGTCGTTAATGGTAATACCACAATCTGCAAACGCGACTAAAGAAAAGCACATCGCCATGCGATGGTCATTATAGGTGTCGATGTCAGCGGTATTTAGCTGTTGCGGGGGTGTAATGGTGATGTAGTCATGTCCTTCTTCTACGGTCGCCCCAACCTTTCGAAGTTCCGTCGCCATCGCCGCTAACCGATCCGTCTCTTTAATTCGCCAATTATAGATATTTCGGATACGTGTCGTTCCTTCGGCAAACAATGCCGCGGTAGCAATGGTCATTGCTGCATCCGGAATATGGTTCATATCTAAATCTACAGCTTTTAGCGTTGAGGCGTGAGCAATAATATGTTCATCCCCCCACTCGATTCTGGCGCCCATTTGCGAAAGTACGTCCGCAAACTTTACATCACCTTGAATGCTTGCTCGGCCAACGCCTGTGACTTTGATGGTGCCACCTTTTATCGCCGCAGCAGCAAGGAAATATGATGCTGAAGAAGCGTCGCCCTCGACGAGGACTTTGCCTGGCGAAACATAAGATTGTCCGGCTTTGATTTCAAAGCGTTGATAATTTTGGTTGTCAACAAAGACCCCAAATTTCTCCATCAAATCAAGGGTTATATCAATATATGGTTTAGAAACGAGCTCACCCTTAATATCAATATTCACCGGGCCTTTGGCCAACGGAGCAACCATCAATAAAGCCGTTAGGAATTGACTGGACAGGTCACCAGCAATAGAAACGTTCCCACCTTTAAGTCCTGTCGCATCAATAGTTAGTGGTGGAAAGCCTTCATTTTTTAAATAGGTGACTTGAGCTCCTAATTGACGCAATGCGTCAACAAGATCGCCAATGGGCCTTTCTTCCATCCGTGGCTCACCGGTTAATGTGAACTCTCCCTCGCCTAATGTTAAAGCCGCACATAAGGGGCGCATTGCAGTTCCAGCATTTCCCAAAAACAAGGTTTGTGCTTGTTCAGACTTTATTTGTCCGTCAAGGCCAATCACTTCACATTCGGTTTTATCTTCCGACAATTGATATTGCACGCCAAGTTGCTTTAATGAAGCCAGCATATGGCGAATGTCATCCGAATCGAGAAGGTTTGTCAGTTGAGTCTTACCCTTTGCTAGCGTCGCTAGTAACAGCGCACGATTGGAAATACTCTTTGAACCGGGAATATTGATTGTGCCATCTACTTTACGGATTGGATCTAAGCGTAACTGTTTCATGCGGTCTACTTCTTAAAAGATAAGTCAGGATAAGTTAATCGATTGCACTGCTGCGGTTCATTCTGCGGAATTTGGAGCAAAGCGTATTTGGCAAGTCACCTTGTATCGACGATGTTATAAAATTACTGATCGGGCCTTAAAATTCAAGTTGTTTTTCATGTTTTCATTGATTTTTACTCATGATTTGAAAAATAGTAACAAACGCTAAAGCATGTAAACCAAATAATACTACCGAGAGCAAAAACTTTAGTTTATTTAAGGGGCAATTTAGCATTCATTTCTTCATTTCTAGTGAATAATCAGGTTAAGCTAGTTCAATAAAATTGCATATAACTCAAATAAGGTAATCAAGCCTATGTTTAACCAGCTCTCAGCCCTGCCTGCCGATCCAATTCTTGGGCTACTTACCCAGTACCGCCAAGACCCTAGCGAACATAAAGTCGACTTAGGTGTTGGTGTTTATAAAGACGAAGCAGGCCACACACCAGTTTTATCTTGTGTCAAAAAAGCCGAGCAGCAACGTGTCAACCAAGAGCAATCCAAAGTTTACATTGGCCCTACTGGCTCCCCTTTATTCAATCAAAGAATTACAGAGTTATCATTTGGGCAATCCCATAGCGCATTACTCGCAGACCGAGTACGAACCGTATCAACACCTGGGGGAACCGGTGCGCTAAGAGTGGCTGCTGACCTAATTAAACAGTCAAATCCAGATGCTACCATTTGGGTGAGTGATCCAACCTGGGCAAATCACACCGGACTATTTGAAGCCGCAGGGCTCACCGTGAAAACCTACCCCTATTACGACTATGAAACCAAAACACTGAAGTTTGAACAAATGGTCGATAAACTAAAGACGATCCCAAGTACTGACGTCGTTCTATTTCATGCATGTTGCCATAACCCAAGTGGGATGGACTTAACATCAGATCAATGGGACATTATAGTTGCAGCCACCCAACAGCAAGGTTTTACGCCTTTGATTGATATGGCTTATCAAGGGTTTGGTGAAGGCATTGACGAAGATGCTTATGGAGTACGCAAAATGGCAGCCAATGTGGATAATATGCTGCTCTGTGCGTCGTGCTCAAAAAACTTTGGCTTGTACCGAGAGCGGATTGGTGCCTGCTCTATCGTCGCAAAAAACGCAGCAACAGCAAATATCGCCCTTTCAGTCATGCTCTATGTTATTCGCTGCAATTATTCAATGCCACCTGCCCACGGTGCAGCGCTCGTTGAAACCATTTTAGATAGCAGCGAATTAACCCAAGAGTGGCATAGAGAACTGAAAGTGATGCGAGATCGAATCAATGGGAACCGAGCTCTACTCGTCAATAAATTGAAGCAAAACGGTGTTGAAAGAGACTTTGGGTTTATTGCGAAACAAAAAGGGATGTTTTCTTTCCTTGGTATTACACCGCAACAGGTTGCCGAGCTCCAACAGCGATATAGCGTATACATGGTTGATTCTAGCCGCATTAGCATTGCTGGTATCGCACCAACCAACATTGAGTATTTAGCGAACTCAATCGCCAAAGTGCTGTAACTTCAATCGATAAACGGACATACCAAACGAATGATATCAAAGTTTTGAATTATCAAAGCAACATCAAAAAAGCCCAATCTTTTGATTGGGCTTTTTTCGAATTGCGCAACCTTATCGGTCAACACAATTCTTTCGCAGTTATGCCAACTATAGTCATGATAACGCGATCTAGTTTTTAAACACCTTATGCATTTTCTTTTGCAAACGCTTCCATAAATTGAACGAGTTTCTCGACCCCTTCATAAGGCATAGCATTGTAAATGCTTGCGCGCATACCACCCACAACGCGATGACCTTTTAATGCGATTAAGCCTTGTGCTTTTGCTTCGGCAAGAAACTTGTCGTTCAATGCATCATCCGCGAGTTGAAAAGTCACATTCATATTGGAGCGATTTTCTACAGCAACGCCATTTCGATAAAACGCTAAGCTATCAATGCACTGATATAAAAGCTGTGCTTTTTTTTCATTGGCAATTGCTACTTGCTTTAGTCCGCCTAATGACTTCAACCATGCAAACACTTCTGCTGCTAAATACCAAGCGAATGTTGGTGGGGTGTTATACATGGAGCCATTTTTAACTGCAACACGGTAATCCATAATCGAAGACTGCTTCAGGCTCGGTAGTGCAAGAAGTTCGTCTCGAACAATCACGATACTTAATCCAGACGGTCCAATGTTCTTTTGTGCGCCAGCATAGATTACGCCAAATCGGCTCACATCTATTTCTCGCGACATAATGGTTGAGGACATATCTGCAATAACAGGCCATGGGCAGTCTATCTCATCAAAAATTTCGATACCATTAACAGTCTCATTTGGACAATAGTGCAAGTAACGATACTGCTCTTTATCACCTTCAAATTCAGGCAACACTACTTTATTTAAGCCATTGTCTTTTTGCACTATTTCAATTGAATCAATCTTGTCTTCACCAACAAGTTTAATCGCCTCATCAACAGCAGCATTTGACCATTGCCCGCCTTTTAAATACAGTGCTTTGCCATCTTCACCTAAAAAATTATTCACAACAGCCGAAAACTGACCTCGACCTCCCCCATGCATAAACAACACGTGATAATTACTCGGGATATTCATGAGTTCACGCAAATCGGACTCTGCCTGTTCTGTTAACGCAATAAACTCTTTACTTCGATGGCTGGTCTCCATAACGGAAACGCCCTGGCCATTCCAATCGAGTAATTCCTGTTGAGCTTTTTCCATTACAGCGTGGGGTAACATTGCGGGACCGGCACAGAAATTATATGTTGCGCTCACTTTAACCTTCCTATTTATTTTTTAGATATTCAAAAAAAACGAGCGTCCATTTGGACGCTCGCATTGTATTTCTGATTAATCCTGTTCAGGCTCAGGGGCCTGTTCGACATCGGGTATATCACCACTTTCAGCAGTGCCACCTTCTGTACTTTCGAGCTCGGGATTTTCATCATCCTCATCACTCTGGATTTCATCAATACGTTGCAAGCCAACAACAGTTTCATCATCAGCTGTTCTAATTATCGTTACGCCTTGCGTGTTACGACCAATCGTTGATACGCCTTCAGCAGGCGTACGGACTAAAGTACCCTTATCACTGATTAGCATGATTTCATCATTTTCACCGACTTGAACTGCACCAACAACGGCGCCATTTCTTTCGCTGACTTTTATTGAAACCACACCTTTTGTTGCGCGACTCTTAGCCGGATACTCTTCAAGTAAAGTTCGTTTACCAAAGCCATTTTCGGTAACCGTTAGAATTGGCCCGTCTTCATGAGGCACAATGAGCGACACAACACGCTGACCATCTTCGAGCTTAATACCACGAACACCCGTTGCAGTACGCCCCATACCTCGCACTTGCTCTTCGCTAAAGCGTACGACTTTACCTTCATCAGAGAACAACATAATTTCGTTATTGCCGTTGGTAATATCGACACCGATTAACTGGTCGCCATCTTTCAAGTTCACGGCAATAATACCGTTTGCTCTTGGATTGCTATACGCTGTTAAGGCCGTTTTCTTAACGGTGCCATGTGCCGTAGCCATCACAATGTACTTATCCGCAGAGTATTCACGAACCGGTAAAATTGCGGTAATACGCTCACCTTCTGATAGTGGCAATAAATTCACAATTGGGCGACCACGAGCCTGACGACTGGCTAATGGTAACTGGAATACTTTCAACCAATACATCTTACCAAAGTCAGAGAAGCACAAAATGGTGTCATGGGTATTGGCTACCAGAAGTTTTTCGACAAAATCTTCGTCTTTAACTTTTGTTGCCGCCTTACCTTTGCCACCGCGACGCTGCGCTTGGTAGTCAGTTAACGGCTGATATTTGGCATAGCCAAGGTGTGACAGCGTAACTACAACATCTTCTTCATTGATCAGATCTTCAAGACTCATATCAATTTCGTTAGCGTTGATCTCTGTACGTCGTTCATCACCGTAATTCTCAAGGACTTCTTCGAGCTCTTCCTTGATCACTTCCATCAGGCGTTCTGGACTACGTAAGATGTATAACAAGGCGGCAATGACTTCAAGCAACTCTTCGTATTCTTGAAGAATTTTCTCATGCTCAAGCCCTGTCAAGCGGTGAAGACGAAGCTCTAGAATAGCCTGAGCTTGTTGTTCTGTTAAATAATACTCACCATCTCGGATGCCATATTCAGGCTCAAGCCATTCAGGACGTGCTGCGTCGTCCCCTGCTTTCTCGAGCATGCCTTGGACGTTACCAAGCTGCCAGCCTTGTGCGACGAGCTTTTCTTTCGCTTCTGCTGGAGTAGGTGAAGCCTTAATCAATGCAATGATGGGATCGATATTTGCCAATGCAATTGCTAATGCTTCAAGGATATGAGCTCTTTCACGTGCTTTTCTTAACTCAAATACGGTTCTGCGTGTTACGACTTCACGGCGGTGAAGAATAAAACTCTCTAACATTTCTTTCAGGTTAAATAGTTTGGGTTGACCATCAGTCAACGCAACCATGTTAATTCCGAATGAAGCTTGCATTTGAGTTTGAGCATATAAATTGTTGAGAACAACCTCACCAACTTCGCCACGTTTCACTTCTACGACAATGCGCATACCGTCTTTGTCAGACTCATCACGAAGACCACTAATGCCTTCGATACGCTTGTCTTTTACTAGTTCGGCAACTTTTTCAATTAATCGAGCTTTATTCACTTGATAAGGAATTTCGGTCACGATAATACGTTCACGACCATTATCTTCCGTTTCAACCGTTGCTCGAGCACGCATGACTGCGCGGCCTCGGCCGGTTTTATAGGCGTCAATAATGCCCTTACGCCCATTAATATAAGCCGCTGTTGGGAAGTCAGGGCCTGGAATATGTTCCATTAATTCGTCAATCGTAACCTCAGGGTTATTAATCAACGCTAAACAGCCACTGACAACTTCTGTTAAATTGTGTGGTGGAATATTGGTTGCCATACCGACGGCAATACCCGATGAACCATTCACCAGTAGATTAGGAATACGCGTTGGCATCACCGCAGGAATGAGTTCGGTTCCATCATAGTTCGGAACGTAATCAACCGTCTCTTTCTCTAAATCAGCTAACAGTTGATGTGCTAGTTTCTCCATGCGGATTTCGGTATAACGCATCGCCGCTGCAGAATCACCATCAACGGAGCCAAAGTTACCTTGACCGTCAACTAAGGTGTAACGCATTGAGAATGGCTGCGCTAAGCGAACAATTGCATCGTAAACAGCGGTATCACCGTGAGGGTGATATTTACCAATTACGTCACCGACAACACGCGCTGACTTTTTATAAGGTTTGTTCCAGTCGTTTTTGAGTTCATTCATCGCAAATAGAACACGGCGATGTACTGGCTTTAAGCCATCGCGAACGTCTGGTAATGCGCGTCCAACAATTACGCTCATCGCGTAATCTAGGTACGAATTCTTGAGTTCGTCTTCGATATTAATTGGCGAAATAGATGATGCCAGATCAGTCATAAACTGCTCGTTCCCCTGAAAAAAAAGCTCGCATTACACAGTCCGTGTTTTCGCGTAGCCTAAAAACGTGATTTGGCATTCTATCACAGATATTTGTCGCCGCCAGACCTTAACCCAGATCAATTTAAGGTATTGTTACTAATTCAATTAACCCAATCACACTACACTGATGACTATTTGAACAAATCGCAGCAAGTGAAGTCATTAATCCCCCTTTCATACCATGGTCACTCTTTAAAAACGCAGTCATTGATATGATGAAAACGAGACTATATCCCTTTGTTTATTCGCGACTATGGTTATAATGGCTGCAACTAGAATAAGATAGGTTGATAAGAATGACCCAAACGCTAAACGTTGATCCCCAAGAAATCGAAAAGTTTGAAAAAATGGCCGAATCTTGGTGGGATCCAAATGGCGATTTTAAGCCACTACACCAATTAAACCCTCTACGTTTAAATTATATTGACCAAACGTCTGGCGGCATTTTTGGTAAACGTGTTCTTGATGTGGGTTGCGGTGGCGGCATTTTGGCCGAAAGTATGGCGAAAATAGGGGCACATGTTCAGGGCCTCGATATGGGAGAAGAGCCACTTGAAGTTGCAAAACTCCATGCTTTAGAGGCTGGTGTAAAAATCGATTATATAAAGTCGACCGCTGAAGAGCACCGAGATCATAACGTTGGCGTGTACGATGTTGTGACTTGTATGGAGATGCTTGAGCACGTACCGGATCCTCAATCTGTTATTCAAGCCTGTTGCGATATGGTTAAGCCTGGCGGTTATGTCTTTTTTTCTACGATTAACCGAAACCTAAAATCATTTGTTCAAACCATCGTTGGTGCAGAATACGTATTAAAAATGCTACCTATCGGAACCCATGAACATAGTAAATTTATCAGGCCGTCTGAGTTAATTGGTTTAGTCGAGAACACCGACTTGCTTTGTAAAGATGCGCTCGGCATTACTTACAACCCGATAACCGGTATTTTCAAATACACGCCGAATGTAGACGTGAACTACATGATCGCAACGGTAAAGGTAGAAGATTAATGGCACAAGCGAGCTTTAACGGCGTATTATTTGATCTTGATGGTACCTTAGCGGATACAGCACCCGATTTAGTGTATTCATTAAATCTTAGCTTAATCGATCATGGACACGACGCCGTTCGCTTTGCAGATATACGCCATAGTGCTTCCCATGGCAGCTTAGCTATGGTTAAAACGGCATTACCAGAAGCAGATGACACACATCAATCTGACGTACAACAAGCAATGCTGCAGCATTACCACCATCAAATAGGTAAGCACGGCCAGTTATTTGATGGAATGGAAGACGTTCTACAACACCTACATAGATTAAACATTCCCGTTGGAATCGTTACCAATAAGCAAGCACGTTTCACGCGTCCCCTTGTCAAAGCTTTAGGCTTACAGGGCCAAATATCGAGTATTGTCAGCGGAGACAGTACTGCCTACCCAAAACCCCATCGCGCGCCAATGTTACTGGCTGCACAGCAACTAAATGTTGATCCGACTGATATTCTCTATTTAGGTGATGCTGAGCGAGATATTATTGCCGCTCACAATAGTCGAATGACCAGTGTAGCTGCTTTGTGGGGCTATTTAAGTGAAATGGATGACCCATATGCATGGGATGCCCATTATCAACTTGAACAACCACAAGATATTATCGATCTGTTTTAAATCATAGATTTTCTAAAAGCATAATTGATGTAATACTTAAGCGTCCTATTGCAGCTTCCGCTGCACTTTGCTCTTTTCTCGTGCCCTAGCCACAAAATTAGTTGCCGCTTCGAAATAACCGCAACGAGAAGTGATCGGTCTGTGCGAGGCTGGTTATTCCATTTCCATTCTCCGACAAAATAGCTTCTCCGTTTTGAACAGAAAATTAACTCTGAACAAAATGTGCGATCGCGATCGCTGGTTTTTAACCCTATTCATTGTTAGGGAAGCTTTGATTAAAAAAACACCTTTCGTTTATACAGCAATCAAACACGGTGCTAACGGGTTAGCCAATACTAACCATGGAATTTATCCTCAAGATATCCACAGAATGCACAACAGTTATCAGTTGCAAATGAGTCAAAACCTCACTATCTTGTATCAATATAAATAAAAAGCACCATATATAGTGTATTCATCACAATAAAGCGCACTAGTCAAGTCAAGCGAATGAAACCCTGTTTTAACCGCATTTCACGCTAGAAAACGCTGACGACTCTTGAATAACATGGACGTATAAGGTGACATTTCAATCATATTTGTTGGGTTTCAATGATCAATTGGCGATCGCTTGGAGAAAACAAATGATATGCATCAGGGCACTTTTTAAATGAAAAGCAACATGACAGTCACAAAACGCAGTGGCGAGAGAGAAATCATCGATTTAGATAAAATTCATCGCGTGATTACATGGGCAGCCAAAGGGCTCAATAACGTGTCGGTTTCCGAAGTAGAGCTGCGTTCTCACCTCCAGTTTTTCGATGGTATACCCACTGAAGCAATTCATGAAACAATCATCAAAGCCGCTGCTGATCTGATTTCACCAGAAGCACCAGACTACCAGTTTGTCGCTGCACGACTCGCAATATTTCATTTGAGAAAAAAGGCCTTTGGCCAATTTGAACCACCCAAATTGTATGAACATGTCACTAAAATGGTAGAAATGGGTAAATACGACACCCATATTTTGCATGACTACACGCAAGAAGAGATCGAAGTGATGGGAAGTTATGTCGACCACTGGCGTGACATGGATTTTTCATACGCTGCAGTGAAACAACTTGAAGGCAAATATCTCGTCCAAAACCGTGTAACCAACGAAATCTATGAGAGTGCGCAATTCCTGTATATCCTCGTGGCTGCCTGCTTATTTGCCCGCTATCCAAAAGAAACGCGTCTAAAATACGTTAAAGATTTTTATGACGCGGTATCAACGTTCAAAATTTCATTACCGACACCTATAATGTCAGGTGTTCGTACGCCAACACGACAGTTCAGTTCTTGTGTACTAATTGAGTGTGGCGATAGCTTAGACTCTATTAATGCCACGGCCTCCTCAATTGTAAAATATGTTAGCCAACGCGCTGGAATTGGAGTCAATGCCGGTCGTATCCGCGCATTAGGAAGCCCGATTCGTGGCGGTGAAGCTTTCCATACTGGGTGCTTACCATTCTACAAATATTTCCAAACTGCGGTAAAAAGCTGTTCACAAGGTGGCGTTCGCGGTGGTGCAGCCACCCTCTTCTACCCAATGTGGCACTTAGAAGTTGAATCACTCCTTGTACTCAAAAACAACCGAGGTGTAGAAGATAACCGTGTACGTCATTTAGATTACGGTGTGCAAATCAACAAACTGATGTACCAACGCCTGATTAAAGGTCAAAACATTAGTTTGTTTAGCCCGTCAGATGTCCCTGGGCTTTACGATGCATTTTTTGAAGATCAAGAAGAGTTTGAACGTTTGTATCTTCAATATGAACAAGATGACAGCGTTAGAAAAACCGTGGTTAAAGCAGTCGATTTATTCTCTTTGATGATGCAAGAGCGTGCATCAACTGGACGGATTTACGTTCAAAACGTCGACCATTGTAATACCCACAGCCCATTTGACTCTAAAGTTGCCCCGATTAGACAATCAAACCTTTGCTTAGAAATCGCATTACCAACAAAACCACTAAACAATATTGACGATCCAGAAGGTGAAATTGCACTGTGTACATTATCGGCGTTAAACCTTGGTGCAATACAAAGTCTCGATGAAATTGAGCCTCTTGCAGATTTAGCGGTCCGTGCTTTGGATAATTTACTCGATTATCAAGATTATCCAATTATTTCAGCAAAAACAGCATCAATGAACCGTCGAACCTTGGGTATAGGCGTCATTAACTTTGCCAACTACCTCGCGAAAAATGGTAAGAAGTATTCCGATGGCTCGGCAAATAACTTAACTCACAAGACATTTGAAGCCATTCAGTTTTACCTTCTTAAAGCTTCGATGTTATTGGCAAAAGAGCAAGGCGCTTGCCCGAAATTCCACGAGACGACCTATTCAAAAGGTATTTTGCCTATTGATACTTATAAGCGTGATTTAGATAAAGTCTGTGATGAACCATTGCATCTCGATTGGGAAACACTTCGCCAGGACATCAAAGCACATGGCCTCCGTAATTCAACGCTGTCAGCATTAATGCCATCTGAAACCTCTTCTCAAATTTCAAATGCGACCAATGGCATTGAACCACCTCGCGGCTTAATTAGTGTTAAAGCGAGTAAAGATGGACAACTCAAGCAGGTTGTTCCGGATTTTGGAGAGCTCAAACACAGCTATGAACTGCTTTGGGATATGCCACAAAACGATGGATATTTGCAACTGGTGGGCTTGATGCAAAAGTTTGTCGATCAAGCAATATCCGCCAACACCAACTATGACCCTACGCGCTTTGAAGCAAACAAAGTCCCGATGCAGGTGTTATTAAAAGATTTGTTGACGGCTTATAAACTCGGTGTCAAAACCCTTTACTATCATAACACTCGTGATGGCGCTTCAGACAAGCACGACAACATCACCAGTGTTGAAGTAGAAGAAGATGACGGCTGTGCAGGCGGCGCTTGTAAAATTTAAGCCCCTGTCGACCAAATCCCGTCGACCATTGTTTTATAGGTATTTAGGCGGCCGAGATTCGGCCTCAACTTGTTTGAAACGGAATAGAAATGGCTTACTCAACTTTTTGTCAAACAGCAAATGATGCAACAAAAGAACCCATGTTTTTAGGTCAGCCGGTAAACGTGGCGCGATACGACCAACAAAAATATGAAGTGTTTGAAAAGCTCATTGAAAAACAACTCTCCTTTTTCTGGCGACCCGAAGAAGTAGATGTCAGTCGCGACAAAATTGACTATGCGAGTTTGCCAGATCATGAAAAGCACATTTTTATTTCTAATCTGAAATATCAAACATTGCTAGATTCTATCCAAGGCCGTTCGCCAAATATTGCGCTGTTGCCTTTAGTCTCGTTACCAGAGCTCGAAACGTGGATAGAAACATGGTCATTTTCTGAGACAATCCATTCTCGCTCATATACCCATATCATTCGTAATATTGTAAACGATCCATCTACCGTGTTTGACGATATTGTTGTGAATGATGAAATCCTTAAACGTGCCGGAGATATTGCTGGCTATTATGATGATCTGATTCAATTGACTCAGGCTTATCATTTACTTGGGGAAGGAACGCACTTAGTCGATGGCAAAGAACGCGTAGTCACAATTCGCGAACTCAAGAAATCGCTGTACCTGTGCATGATGTCTGTCAACGCGCTTGAAGCAATTCGCTTTTATGTTAGTTTTGCCTGCTCATTCGCTTTTGCTGAGCGCAACCTTATGGAAGGTAATGCAAAAATAATTCGGCTAATCGCCCGGGACGAAGCGCTTCATTTAAACAGCACCCAACATATCTTAACCATTATGCAAGGCGGCAGCGATGATCCAGAAATGGCTGAAGTCGCCATTGAATGCCAGCAAGAAGCTTACGATCTGTTCGTCAAAGCTGCAGAACAAGAGAAAGAATGGGCATCTTACCTGTTTAAAGATGGCTCTATGATTGGTCTCAACGAGCAAATATTAGTTCAATACGTAGAATATCTCACCAATGAACGAATGAAAGCGGTTAACCTGCCTTTGCCTTACCCAGAGCAAAGTAACCCACTCCCTTGGATGAAGAATTGGTTAGAAAGTGACGCCGTGCAAGTTGCGCCACAAGAAGTGGAAGTGTCATCATACCTCGTCGGTCAAATTGACGCGTCAGTCGATGAGAGCGAGTTTTTAGACTTTGATTTGTAGGCTAATAAGAAAATGAAACGCGCCTTTGTCAATAAAGCACCGATAGTCAGGCTTCAAGGTCAAGCTGTACTTATATTTAACGACCCAGATCAAAGCCTACTCGAAGCTTTAGAGATAAAAAAAGTTCGGATTTTCTCAGAATGCCGTAGTGGCTATTGTGGCTGTTGTAAAACAAAGATAAAAAGTGGCAGTGTCATCTACCAGAAAGAGCCTTTGGTTCCGCTCGCAGATGACGAATGCTTACCTTGTTGCTGCGCGCCGAATTCTGATGTCGATTTAGAGTTATCAGCTAAAGGGGCTGATGTGTTTATCAGCCCTTTAACGATCAACTCTTCATTCCATCAAACCAAGCAAGAACCAGCCGCGCAAGAATCGACTTCGCCATGCCAGTTAAAACAACAAAAAACTAAACTGTCTGCGCTTCAGCTTGAACTTCAGGAACAGCGTTAGCTTTAATTGTCGCTGGTAACACCTTCAATAACGCGAGCGCAGATACAATGAACATCAGAACGCCAACTAACTCTGCAATTGAGTTTAATACATGAATCGCGACTTGCTGCTCCGCTGGTACAAACACTGCACAGGCACAGATTGAAAAGATAGCAGATAGCCCCCAACTCACACGCTTTAACCATACTCGGTTGTCCTTCCATGTGAGTAATATCAGTGTAAGTGAGAAGACAATCGCGCCAGCTAAAGGGACGAACTTGAATAGCTCAAGTAATACCTGACTATTTTCTGGATCGTCTAGAACGTAAATAGCCCAATAAGGGCTAACCCAGCCAACAATCATCATAAACATTGGCCACATCAGTAAGCCAAATATAAACAATCGAATTGAATTCTTAACCAAAATGCTACTCCCTAAATTAATAAAGACTCATTAAACAGTCAGTTAAAACACATCTGCAGTGAAGATTTACCCTACCCCTTGCATTTAAACCTATGCAACGGCCTTAAATCGAATATGCTTTACATGATTGTGAGTCAGGGCAAAAATCACTCAGGAATGAGACGAAAAATACTCAAGCAACGCCCTAAACATAACCTCAGCTGGTTTTCTCGACTATATCGCAAACCTCTAATAAATCCGACTCGCCCCTGCTTCTATTGGTATATCTACGAATAATTTATACTTATAAAACTGAAGATTGGCTGAACCTATCGAGGAAAAAACTATTGTAACTTCTTAATTTGGTTTAATATCGCGCCATCGCTCAATAGCCAATGGATAGACAAATGAGCCTAATTCGATCGTCTTTGATTCAATGGATTAAACAAGGCAGCATCGCAGTCGAACATATCGACGAAGCTTTAAATCATACACAAATACATCCAAACAAAGCCTCATGGCTGCAATTTATCGATCACCTATTATTGTGGTTCGGTAGCCTTGCCATAGCCATCGCGAGCATTTTTCTCGTGGCATTTAACTGGGATGATCTGAGTCGATTCACCCACTATGCATTACTTGAAGTTTCGGCCTTGGTTTGTATCATCGCCTATTGTTTGTATCACCAAAACCGGGTGGTTTCCCAAGTCAGCTTGATCATGGCGGCACTGTTTATAGGTGCACTTTTGGCGCTTGTCGGACAAACATACCAAACTGGTGCTGATCCATGGCAATTATTTTTCTACTGGGCAATTTTTATCACCGCTTGGGCTATTATTGCACGCTCAGAAAGCCTATGGGTTATCTGGTTAATTCTATTAAACACAAGCATCATTACCTATCAAAATACCTTTGGTATGCCGTTTGGGTCTTCTTTGCCATCAGAGATAACCGCATTCTTAGATCATCAACAACAATTCGTATTTGTCCTATTTGTCTTCAACACGCTCTGCTTATTCGCGTGGGAGCTGATCGCTCATCACGTGCAATGGAAAACCAGTGACTGGGGTGTCAGGGTTCCCGCGATTGCCAGTGGAGTGGCCATCACTGAGCTGACCCAGTTTGGAATTTTTGACGGTGGTTCAGCTTTCTTTGTTTGTTTGTGGCTTGTGTGGGCAGTCGTGTTTTTATTCTCGTATAGAAAACTTCGCCCTGATCTATTTATGCTCGCCGGAGCGAATTTATCAATTATCGTTGTCATCACGAGTTTTATGGCGAATTTGTTGATAGAGCTGGAAAGCTTAGATGGCCTGCTCTTGCTCGCCCTAACCGTAATTGGGCTCGGCGCGGCGAGCGCAATATGGTTAAAAAAGGTTCATATGGAGATGAAATCATGATGGATGATATCCAAGCTTGGAAGTCACTTGAACGACAGGGGCTCGTTCGTGGTGAACAACCTGAGTTCGAAACCCATGATAGTCCTTGGTATATAAAAATTTTGATGGCATTTAGTGGTTGGCTAGCATCAATATTTTTGTTTCTTTTTATGGGTTTTTCTCTTTTTATGACCCTAGATATTTTTGATTCCGAGTTTGCTATGTTTACACTCGGTGGCGTTACTATCTTTGGTGCTTATTTATTATTGATGTCATCTAAAAATGAGTTCATTGAGCATGCAGGCCTTGCTTTTAGTCTGGCAGGTCAAGCTTTTATAGCGTTTGCACTCATCTCTGGAACCAATGACCAACCTCATCTTTTGAGTAGTAGCTTCGCCATACTACAAGGTGCGCTTGTCTTCCTTATGCCAAGTTTTGTGCATCGGGTATTTTCAGCAACAATTGCTTTCTACTGTATCAATTTCACCCTTTCCTTTTTAGGGCTTCCTTATATTGGTATCGGTTTGTTGATGTTGCTGACAAGTTGGCTATGGCTACACGAGTTTCATTACCCTAAATATCAACAGTTCATTTCAGCTTTTGCATACGGTTCGACATTCTCACTACTGTATATAAAAGGCAATTTGTTTTTTGCCCAACAGGAGTTGGTTCTCGATTTGTTTGGCATTGATGCCACCATCTACACTCAACCGTGGCATGGGCAAGCCCTCGCCTGCGTGGCACTTATCTATGTTACATGGAAACTTGCCAGCCGATATCGGTTAGCAACGAACATCCACAAAGGTGTGCTTATTCTTACGACCTTATTGATTTGTGCTGCTTCATTTGAAATGACCGGTTTATTGTTGGGCAGTCTCTTGTTGATCCTTGGGTATCAAAGTAGTCATCGATTGTTGATGGGACTGGGGATCTTAGCATTACTGACTTTCATTTCAGCCTATTACTACTTTCTAGACATTACATTGCTAGAAAAGTCACAAACTCTAATACTGTTCGGGTTGCTGTTACTCATCATACGTTGGAGCCTTAAAAAGTGGGTATTTATAAAAACGGAGGCGCATCATGAATAGGATTATCGCAATAATCGCACTCATTTTTGCACTGGGCGCAATTAACTTCTCGATCATGACTAGAGAAAACCATATTCGCGATGGTGAACTCGTTCTTATTAAACTGGCGCCAGTCGATCCTCGATCATTAATGCAAGGCGACTATATGGCTTTACGTTTTGAAATGGCAGATAAAATTAAAACAGCACATCAACTCACTGAAGAAGCTTTACCTAATGCAGTTGATGGACAAGTGATTGTCAGTGTCGATAACAACCAAGTTGCGCATTTTCAACGTCTATCCGATACACAACCACTAAATGATGATAACAAACGCATCAACTACCGGATCCGTAATAGCCAGGTCAAGTTTGCAACAAATGCTTTTTTCTTCGAAGAAGGTCAAGCAACACTATTTGAGGACGCTCAATATGGAGGCTTTAAAGTGAATAGTAAAGGCGAGCTTCTACTTGTAGCCATGTATAACGAAAAGTTTGCAAAGATTATTGCAAAAGACATCGAATAGACGATGTCTTTTGCACAAGCATCGCTTAACGACGACCGTTAGATCTGCTTTTTAGCCATGACTTTGTGGAGGCGATTAACCTCCATCAAACCTGCACTGCCATACCATGGAACTAAATCCATGACTAAACTGCCGGCCTTGATGGCTGGATCGGTTGCGGTCAAAGCTTGTGCTTCTTCAACCGTTTCAACATTAAAGATATAGATCCCCCGCAGCTCGCCATCATCTAAAAAGGGGCCTGCGAGAACAAGCTTTCCTGCTTCTGCAAGCTTACTGATATTATCTAAATGTGCTCGTTGCAATGCTTCTGCTTCTTCTTGGCTTCTATCTCGACTTGGACCTCGCTTTAAAAAAGCCATCACATATTTTTTCATTCCATATTCATCAGCGCCTGCGATTTGAGCACGCCGAGGATCATATTGAGTGGTAAGTAACTGAGAAGATAGATCGAGCTGTGTTAATACTGCAGCAATTAAAGCCAACGCCACAATGAGCAAACCAAAGCCTTTCATTAGGTTCTCCTTTATCAACCTTCGAGCTAGGCAATATTTACAACCATTACGAATGCCTCACCTGATGTCAAGCGGATAGAGACCTCAAACAAAAAAGGGCACACTAACAGTGCCCCTTAATTAAGACTACATATTCGCGCCTACAAAACAATGCGCTAAATACCACTCTATAACTGCATCGCGAGTTCAGCTCCTTGACGAATCGCTCGCTTCGCATCTAATTCAGCAGCAACATCGACGCCACCGATCAAATGCACAGGCAATCCAGTGTCTAGCAGCTCCTGTTGTAACTCGCGGTTTGACTCTTGACCAGCACACACGACGACTTGGTCTACATCTAAAGTTTGAGGGCTATCATTGACCACAATGTGCAAACCTTGTTCATCAAAACTCTGATATTGAACGCCGGTCATCGATTCAACCTGATGGTTCTTCAAGACACTACGATGAATCCAACCGGTTGTTTTTCCGAGGCCTTTACCGATTTTGCTCGTTTTACGCTGCAACAGGTATACCTGTTTATGTTTTGCTTCAAGTTCAGGCTCAGCTAGTCCCCCACGCGCAGCATAGGTTTTATCGATGCCCCATTGTTTCAGCCATTTATCGGGGTTCAACGTGGTAGATTCTTGCTCGCAAATAAAATGTGCCATATCAAAACCAATTCCACCCGCGCCAATCAAGGCAACCTTTTGCCCTAAAGCCACACTCCCTTGCAGGACTTGTTGGTAATCGACGACTTTATCAGAATCAAAACCGGGTAAATCAAGCTTTCTAGGGATGACCCCTGTTGACATAACGACTTCATCAAACGACTCAGCCTGAAGCACACTCGCATCCAGCCGTGTATTAAGTCTTAACTCGACGTCGTGTCGTTTGAGCTGTTCTAAAAAGTAGCGAATGGTTTCGTTGAACTCTTCTTTGCCAGGGATCTTTCGAGCAAGGTTAAATTGTCCACCGACTTCTGATTTGGCCTCAAACAAGACCACAATATGACCACGCATCGCTGCGTATACAGAAAACGCCATACCTGCAGGCCCTGCACCGACGACAGCAATCCTTTTTCGCTGGCTTGCAGGGGTGAAGTTAATCTCCGTTTCATAGCAAGCCCTTGGATTGACTAAACAGGTGGCCCTTTTCATTGCGAAGGTATGATCTAAACAAGCTTGATTACAGCCGATACAAGTATTGATAAGCTCTGGCGTGTTCTCTTGCGCTTTATTTACAAACTCTGCATCTGCTAGAAACGGCCTTGCCATAGACACCATATCTGCCTGTCCGGACGCAATAACATTTTCGCCTATCTCCGGGGTATTAATGCGGTTAGTTGCAACTAAAGGCACGTTAACTTCTGATTTTAAACGTTCAGTAACCCATGCAAATGCTGCGCGAGGAACACTGGTCGCTATGGTCGGTACTCTCGCCTCATGCCATCCAATCCCTGTGTTAATGATCGTAACGCCAACTTCTTCAAGGGCTTTGGCCAGTTTCACCACTTCATCCCAGGAAGAACCATTGTCGACTAAATCTAACATCGATAACCTAAAGATAATGATGAACTCTTGACCAACCTTTGCGCGTATCGCTTTCACAATTTCAATAGGGAAACGCATTCGCTTGTCAAAGCTACCTCCCCAGTCATCAGTTCGTTCGTTCGTTCTCGCGCATATAAACTGGTTAATTAAATAGCCTTCTGATCCCATCACTTCAACGCCATCATAACCTGCTTTTTTCGCAAGCTTTGCACTCGTCGCATAGTCGTTAATGGTGCCTTTTACCTGGCGATCACTCATCGCAGAGGGTGTAAAAGGCGTAATTGGCGACTTCTTCTTACTGGGGGCAACGGAAAATGGATGATAACTGTAACGACCGGCATGCAGTATTTGCATGCATATTTTTCCGCCGGCTTCATGTACGGCTTGGGTCACAACCTTATGTTTAGACACTTGCCAAGGAAAACTAAGCTGGCATGCGTGCGGGGCCAACCGACCACGCATATTTGGTGAGATCCCACCGGTAACAATTAGGCCAACACCGCCCGCTGCTCGCTCTTTATAAAACGCTGCTAGCTTTTCAAAACCGCCCTTTTCCTCTTCAAGCCCTGTGTGCATAGAGCCCATTAACACGCGATTTTTCAATTGCGTAAAGCCTAAATCTAGCGGCGATAATAAATGCGGAAAAGCCATTCAAACATCCTTTTTAAACAAGTGATTTAATTCAGCATACCCTGCTTCACAAAAATGCTCAACATCAAGCAAAAATCAAAAGATCAAAATCAGTTACAATTGAGTTTTCCAACCCTCGTGTTTTTCAGTTAGCATGTCAAAAGATGACTTACAAAGGAGTGGCAGATGTCCGCTAAACCCTCGTTAATAAAAAGGATATTCATTTATCTTTGGGCTGTGATCAACGGGATCCGTAAAACCGTACTAAACCTGATCTTTTTTGGGATCCTATTTGCAATCCTTATCGCCATGGGTGGTGATGAAGAGATTAAAATTGAAAACAACTCTGCGCTTCTCCTGAACATTGGTGGTTCCATCGTTGATCAGAAGCGACATGTTGATCCTGTCGAAGCGGTTCTTAAGCAAAGCAATAATGCCAGTACGGATCATGAAGTACTTCTATCTGATATCGTTTATGTCATCCGCAATGCAAGCTCAGACCAACGCATTGCTAATATCGTTCTTGATTTATCAAGGTTACATCGAGTTGGCATCAGCAAATTAGAAACGATTGGTAGCGCGCTTGAGGAGTTTAAGGCCTCTGGCAAAAAGATTTATGCCGTCGGTAATTACTACAACCAAAAGCAATATTACTTAGCAAGTTTTGCTGATGAAATTTACCTAAACCCACAAGGCATGGTCGCTATTGATGGCTTAAGCCGTTACCGTCAATACTTTAAATCCGCTTTAGATAAGTTAAAAATCAACGCACATGTATTTCGCGTCGGTACTTTTAAAAGCGCAGTAGAGCCCTTTTTACGTGACGACATGTCTGATGCTGCAAAGCAGGCAAACTCTGATTTGCTTTCAGATATTTGGCAAAGTTATACCGACAAAGTCGCTCAAAACCGAAATATCGAAACAAACAAGCTTGCATTGAATGCCGATGCGTATTTAGCAGCACTAGAAAAAGCCGATGGAGATGCAGCAACGGTATCACTCAATATGAATTGGGTCGATAAGCTCGCAACCGCCGAAGAGTTTCGTTTAGCCATGATAGAACGCGTGGGCCAAACGAAGCACAACCAATATAAGCATATCGATTTTTATGATTACCACACCCTTGTTAAGCCATTGCCACAAATAGTTCCACAAGACAGTGTTGGCATCATCGTCGCCAAAGGTACCATCCTTAATGGTAAGCAGCCTGCAGGCGATATTGGTGGCGAAAGCACTTCTGCACTGTTACGAAAAGCCAGGTTTGATGACAAGATAAAAGCCGTCGTTCTTCGCGTAGATAGCCCCGGTGGCAGTGCCTTCGCTTCAGAACAAATTCGCCAAGAAGTACTCGCACTTAAGGCTGCCGGCAAGCCTGTTGTCGCAAGTATGAGTAGTATGGCTGCATCAGGCGGTTATTGGATTTCCGCTAGTGCTGATTACATTTATGCGAAACCAACGACCCTAACTGGTTCCATTGGCATATTTGGCATGATCACCACATTCGAAAACTCGCTTGCCAGCTTAGGGATTCATACGGACGGAGTTGCAACGTCAGATTGGGCTGGTATTCGTCCAAGCCGAGCATTGACGCCTCAAGTGAAAGCAGTCATTCAACGCCACATTGAACGCGGATACCATGAATTTATTTCAATGGTAGCCTCCGAACGCAACATGACCATTGAACAGGTAGACAAAATCGCCCAAGGCCGCGTATGGTCAGGCAAAAAGGCGTTAGAGATTGGTTTGGTTGATGCTCTTGGTGATTTGGATAAAGCAGTAGCAAAAGCAGCAGAGCTAGCTAAGATGGATAAATTTGATAGCAAAATCATCGAAAAAGAACTGACGCCTGAGGAAATATTTATACAGCAAATGCTTGCTAGTGCAGTAAGTTACTTGCCTGAGTCTGTAAAACAACCGAGTGTATTAGAACGCGTTTTGTCTCACTGGACGCAAACAATCGAAGAGTTTGCGGCCTTCGATGACCCAAATGGCGTGTATCTTTACTGTGACCAATGCAACTTCTAAATTGAGTATAAATAAATCTAGCTAAATATAGCTAGCTCAAGCAAAATAAGCTCGGTTCTCCGAGCTTATTTTATTTATAACGTTTACCAAGAGTTTCTCGCTATCATGTCGAAAAAATCAATCTATGTCGCCTATACCGGCGGTACTATCGGGATGCAAAAAACTGCCAATGGTTTTGCGCCAGTCGCAGGATTTTTAACCGAATGCGTTCAGTCTATGCCTGAGTTTTATCATGAAGAAATGCCTGAATTTACCGTACAGGAATATTCGCCTTTAATTGATTCTTCGGATATGGCGCCAACAGATTGGCAGATGATTGCAAATGACATCAAAGATAATTATGAAGACTATGATGGCTTCGTCATACTCCATGGAACCGACACCATGGCATATACAGCGTCAGCTCTATCTTTCATGCTACAAGGCCTCAGTAAACCAGTCATTGTGACGGGGTCTCAAATTCCACTCGCACAATTACGTTCAGATGGACAAACCAACTTGCTCAATGCTTTATATATTGCTGCAAACTACCCTGTCGCTGAGGTGTGCCTTTTCTTTAACAATAAACTGTTTCGCGGTAACCGGACAACCAAAGCCCATGCTGATGGCTTTAACGCATTTGCATCGCCCAATTACCCGCTTTTATTAGAAGCCGGTATTAAAATAAGAATGAAAGCAGGTGAAATTGCCGAGCAAAGCAATCAAAAGATTGAAGTGGCGAATATTAGTCCACAACCCGTTGGCGTGGTCACCTTATATCCAGGGATTTCAACTGAAATTTTTGACAATATTCTACAACAACCAGTGAAAGCACTGATTTTGCTATCCTATGGTGTTGGCAATGCGCCGCAAGATCCAAAGCTGCTTAAAACTTTAAAGGCCGCCGACGAACGTGGCATTATTCTGGTCAACTTAACCCAATGCTTGCAAGGTAAAGTCAATATGGGTGGCTATGCAACTGGCAATGCGCTCGCACAAGCTGGCGTTATTAGTGGGTCAGATATGACGATTGAAGCGGCGCTCGCCAAGTTACATTATCTACTTTCGAAACAAATGAGTCCTGCGCAGATCAAAATTGCAATGCAGCAAAACCTGGTCGGCGAGCTAAGCCAAGACTAATCGAATCAGATTAAGATTGGAGTAGAAAAACAAAAGCGGCGATTCACCCTTGTGAATCGCCGCTTCTGATTTCAAACCATAAGTTTTACATATCTTTTTCTTTAAACTCGGCAATCGATTCACCTTTAAAGGCTTTTTTCAATTGCGTTTTGCTTAATTCATTGATTTCGCCATGCCGATTAATCGTAAAATGATCGTGTTGATCAAGGTGTTTCGCTTGATACATCATAACCACCTGCATCGTTGACTCTTTTTGTTCAGGGGTTAAAGCTGTGCCATCTTCCCACTTTCCAATCTCAACCGCACTGACCAGCTTCAGATAGATTTCTTCGGGCATCTCGGCGACGACTTGATTAATATCTGTCATGGGTAAATTCCACCATTCCTTATGCTAAACGCTTTTACGCTTGTGTAAAATAATCCGCACTCTAGTAATCATATAACCAACAAATCCAACACTAAAACATGCGCCCCCGATATAAGAGCGCATACCTTCAGCAGGTTCGCCGCCCCAGAACCAGATAACAACACCACCGATAAACAAAGTGAGCGCAATAAAACTATGGTTCATCAATTCGGTTGAGCGTTGAATATGATTAATTCGAGAAAGCGACTCGGTATTACCAGAGAGCTTGGCCTGACAATGATTACATGTCTTGGCCATACTAGAAATACGTTTATTGCAGACCGGACACTGAACTAATGCCATTCATCTCTCCAAGCACTTGAGTTTAAAAAGGCCTTTATCTTAGCTTATCGACAACGGCAAGCATTGCAGTCAAAGATGCTTCACCTAGATACATCGCGCGCTCAGGTGACCAACCAGACATAGGATCTGGCATATTATCATTGTCTTTGAATGGCATCTCTAACGTATTCGACAAACATCCGAATGTTTCAGCAACCCAGTTTGAGCCAACCGTTAGATTCGCTTGACTCGGCTCATCCTTGTCATATCCAAACTCAGTTTGAAAATCGGGGCTAGCCATTTGCAAAGCGCTGACAAAATCTTTCTGAAGCGCCGCCATACGAGCATCGTAACTCGGCACACCTTCACAGCCAGCAAGAAAGACGTAAGGCAAACCTTCATCACCATGGACGTCATAAAACAAATCAACACCAGTCTCATGCATTCGATTCACCACGTAAAACACTTCCGGACTCTGGTTAGGTGAAGGTGATTGCCACTCTCGATTTAAATTCACACCGGCAGCGTTTGTTCTCAGGTGGCCTCTCGCACTCCCATCTGGATTCATATTAGGCACGATATAAAAGTTAGCTTGATCCAGTAACGCCTTTGCAGTTGCATCATCTGGGTCGAGTAATCGACTCAGCAAACCTTCGACCAACCATTCCGCCATTGTTTCACCGGGGTGCTGCCTTGCTGTAATCCAGACATTTTTCTTGTTTTGGTCACCGTTGCCAACTTTAACCAAGGTCATATCTCGACCGTCGAGGGTTAAGCCCAAGTGCTCTAAACTCACTTGAGAGTGCATCTGTATTCCAGCAAGTAAATCTAAATGACGCTCATAACTATAGGGCGCGAAATAGGCAATTTGGATCGATTCGCATTCTAAGGTGAGATCGATAGATAACTGGCCATTCTCATAGCACGTGGGCAGTCTAAACCATGTTTGACGGTCATAACTCGCTACGGCTTGGTAGTTCTCCCAACCTTTGACATAGGAAGCGTCCTTGGCATTGACAATATTTAGCGTATACCGAGAACCCACAGGGCCTTGGCAGCGAAAGTTGAACCACTGGAAAAACTCTCCACCTTCATCTTTACGGATCGCTAACTGAATATCATTGCTATTATCTTGATTAATGACTTCGATGTTTCCGCCATCAAATTGTGCACTTATGCGCATGAATTTTCCTTTATCTGAGAATCATTAGCATTCCAACAAATGACTCTATCTCTCTGAATGCGATTTTTGCGCATGATATCAAATTCCTCTCATGATCAAAATCAATACGGCAAGTTCATGACTGGTCAGCAGAAGTCACAAGGCACTTTGATTTGTGGTGATCGGGAATTAAAAAGAGCTAGCATCGGCCAGCTCTGTATCAAACCATGAGGATAACTATTGCATTAATTCACGAATATGCTTCACCGGTGAACTACCGAAACTCAAAAAGGTTTCGTGGAATGTTTTCAAATCAAATTGCTTACCAAGCTTTTCCTTTTGCTCTTCACGTAGATCATAAATCTCACGATAACCTGAATAGTAACTCGTTAGCTGCACCTGACTCAGCGTTGCTCGACGCCACTTTCCTTCAGCTTCCGCCATTTGTTGGAATGCTTCATTCGTCATTAAATCAATTGCTTGCTCACGTGTCATCCCGTTAACTTGAATACTATAATCAAGAATCGTATTGCAAATGACTCTGAGGTTCCATTTGTAGTACATCAACCAAAGCTCTGGTTCGAAATCTCCATAACCCTCTTCTAGCATCATTCGCTCAGTGTAAACGGCCCAACCCTCAACCATCGCCCCATTGCCAAACAAGCTTTTGACTAGGCTGGGTGACTCATTAGAATAAACCAATTGGGAATAATGCCCAGGGATTGCCTCATGGATATTTAAGACTTGTAAGATCCAATGATTATACTCGCGAAGATAACTCTCGGCAGACTCAGCGGTCATCTCATCAAGTGGTGTAACGTTGTAATAGGTATTGCCATGCTTCTCATAGGGACCAGGAGCACTAATTGAAGCTCCCGCAAAGCCACGCATATATTCCGGAGTTTCTCGAACAACTAGCGGTTTATAAGGGTCTAATGTCAATAGTTTCTTTTTCTCTACAAATTTAATTAACTCTGGAATTTGTTTAGATACTTCATCAACAAAGTTTTCACGCTTTACGTGCTTAGAAGATAACAAATCAATTAATTGTTTTGTGGCTTGATTGGTATCTTTAGGCATCGGTGTGTCAAAGTACTTCGACCAGAGATCCTTGGTGATCTTTGCCATTTCTGCTTGGACATTCGCTTTGTCTTTTAGCGCTTTTTGATACAGGGCTTTTGCTGTCATCCCAGCTTGAATGTCATAGGCAAACTTTTGCTCATATAACGCCTCACCAATACGAAAACTTTTCGCGCCATTCTTTTCTAAATTGGCAGTCAGCTGGGCTAACCAATCGATATGCATTTCGACGGCATCTTTCGCAAGTTCAAAACGCTCGCTAAACAAAGCTTTTTCTGTTTGAGACAGCTTGGAGTCAGCCACTTGCTTCGCCAATTCTTCAGATAAAATGGAGAAAACACCCTTGTTCTGCCCTAAAGCCAATTGTGTATGTTCAAGCGTTGGGTTTTGGATATTGTCACGAGCAGCCGCATAGTAGGCAGGAACATTCTCAAGCCGGGAGATGACGCTGCGCAGCCGCTCCTCTAATGGTGCAAAATCTTCATTTGTAATCTGTGCAAAACCACCTGCGACATTATAAATCGAAGGGTTCCACTGCCACGCTCGGTACGTTTCAATTTCCCACTTCATACTCGCAAGCAAGTTCTCAATGAGGCGGTAATCAATTCTCGATTTCACATCCAGCGAATCAGGTTCAAATTGTGTCAATAACTGCTGCTGTTTATCAATAAATGCAAGTTGCTCAAAACGACTTTGACGATCTGGGATCTGCAATTGGCCATCATACTTGTGGTAGCCACTATACAGCGCCCATGTCGGTGAGATAGTCCAAAGAGAGTCTATAAACTGTAAAGAAAAGTCACTAAAACCCTGCGTCGCTGGTGTTTGTTTAACGAGATTTGTCGGCTCTTGTGGACTATTCATTTGACAAGCACTCGTGCCCGCAAGTGCAGCAACAAGCATCAATGCTAATTTTGTTTTTTTCATAACCAAACTCCCTAGGTAAAATTGCGGCCTAGTACATCATGTCTACAATCAAAATGCAGTACGACAGACAAATTTGATTACAAATAACTGTCATAAAAAAAGACGCCTGAGCGCCTTTTTCACGACTGTATCCTCGAACGATTAAACTTTAAAACCTTTAATAAGCGTTTCTAATCGTTCTGAGCTTTGCTGTAGTTGTTGGCTAGTGCTGTTGATGTCCATGTTGTTAGACTGATTTTGCTCTGACATCTGATTAATACGAGCAATATTATCATTGAGTTCATTAACAACAGCCCCCTGCTGCTCGCTCGCTGCAGCAACCTGATTGTTAGCATCACTAATTTCACCGATTGTTTTTTGAATGTTAGAAAGTGCATCAACAGCAGCTTGGGTTTCATCAACAACAGTGCTCGATTGCCCCAAAGCGTTGGTCACGGATAAATTAACATCTTCAACGCTCATACGAATCGCTTCGATAATCTCGTTTATTTCCTGTGTCGACTCTTGTGTTTTACTCGCCAACGATCGCACTTCATCTGCCACCACAGCAAACCCTCGACCTGCTTCACCGGCTCTAGCCGCTTCAATTGCAGCGTTTAACGCAAGTAAGTTGGTTTGCTCAGAGATGCCGACAATTACATCTAAAATATTGCCGATTTTGCCGGAACTCACTTTTAAGCTTTCAGTCACACTCGATGCTTGCTCAAGTTCATTAGATAGTTGAACAATTTTTTCCATCGCGCTGACAACAACAAGATTGGTATCTTCAGCTTCATGACTTGCTTGCTCTGCATTTTGCGCAGCCTGTTGTGCATTTGAAGTTGCATCGGTAGCAGAGCCTGACATTTGATTGACTGCAGAAGCAACATTTTCAGTTTCTAGCAACATGCTGTGGGTCAGCTCTTTGGTTTGCAGAGATACCTTTTGTAACTCGTCCGCATAACGATGACCTTCAACAACACTGTCCCCTAAAGAGTCCACCAGCCTGGCAATCTTTGATACGAATATATTGAAATTTGTTGCAACCTCTGTGAGTTCATCTTGTCCAGTTTCTGGCAGCCGCACTGATAAATCTCCTTCGCCTTTGGCAATGTTAGCGAGTGCGGCAATTGTGCGTTCTAGAGGCAATGAAATACTACGAACGATCAAAAATAAAATAAGGGTTACCGGCAACCAAATCACACAAAACAAAATCAGATATTGCCAAGAAAACGCATCGGTTTGTTCTGTAATATCATCAATATACACCCCTGTCCCAACGACCCAATTCCAAGGTGCAAAACGTTTGACTACACTCATTTTGGGGCTAGGCGCGGTTGCATTCGGGCGATTCCACATATATTCAACCATACCCGATTCTTGGCTTGCGGTTACGTCCAGCATATTTTGAAACAGCGGCGTACCATTTGGATCTTTTTTACCAAGAACATTAGTATTCACCAATTTTTTTGCAAAAGGATGCTGCACCAATATGCCGCTACGATTCATAGAGAAATAATACTCTTTTTCGTTATAACGCATGTCATTCAGCGCTGCGATAGCAGCTTGTTTCGCTTCGCTTTCGCTCAACTCATTATCTTTAAATTTTTGATGATAATACTTAACTTGAGAGACAGCGACATCGGTCAAAGAGCTCAACTTGGCTCGTTTTTCTTGCACCAGTAACGATTCAATACTCGATAAAGTAAAAAGGTAAATCACTAGCGTCGCCACGATTGATATTGCGAGCATAATTAGGAGCCGTTTTGAAACATTCACTCTTCGAAACAAGCTGGCTGATTTTTTCATACAAACCCCAGTACTCAATTTGGCAAGTTTTATTGTATTCGTTATAAGTTGGATGACTAACGCACGTTAGTTTTTCTACCAATTAAATTGATGCAATCGCGGATCTAAGCATCAACTCAGGCAACAATTCGAGCTCAAGCATACGGAAATCGCATTTCGAGTTCGATTAGTCATAAGTATAGTATAAGGCTGATAATTAACAGCTAATGACTCAAGTGTTCACAAGTATTCCACTCTCGCCGCCTATCCAACATAGCGATCGAAGCAATTCTGCGACCAGGTCATCACCGAAACCGTTCTTGATTGTCGTGGCCATAAAACAACAAGCAAGAGCAGTAAACAGTCAGAAACAAGGGAATGGGTATCGATAAGCGAAACGAAATACACTTGCTTGGACGAGACGATTCATAGAGCCGCGTATGCCCGTAATTTGAACGATATCGTTACCGGCCAGATGTACCTGCACTGCGCGAAGCGTGATTTGGTGAAGGACTAGCATTAGTGGTGCTGTTCACTGCTTTTGGGTGCGGTTTCTTGGCAAACCAACCCCGCGTCACAGCACGATACCCGAGTAAAAAGATGAAAACTCCAATATAAATCGATGGCTCGATAATTTCAGATTTCACCGACCAATAGAAATGAACTGGCGCTAGGATGGCAAGTAGATAAATCGCGTTATGAAGTTTTTGCCACCGTCTTCCTAGCTTGCGCATCATAAACTTTGGAGAGGTCACAGCAAGTAGCAATAATATGACAAACCCTGCGGTTCCGACCATGATGTATGGTCGCTTAATGATTTCTTCTAACAAGAATGACCAGGCAAACAACAGATCAAAACTGACAAACGCGGCAATATGAAGCAAGCCATATACAAACGCATAGAGACCGACTAATCGACGGGTCTGCATTAGGGCTGCTAGTTTTAGCTGCTTAGCCAGTGGGGAAATGAGCAAAGTGGCTACGACCGCATTAATCGTTCCCATCCCCGTATAGTGAATAATAAACTGAACCGGATCGCCCCCGGCTTGATCGTTTAGAACCAGTAACAAAAGATAGGCAATCGGTACTAATCCAATGAAATGAAACACGACTTTCAGCAGCAACACTGAACGGGGAGATAAACGCATTAATAGTATTCCCTCAGATTCATCCCTTTATATAAATCGGATACATACTCACCATACCCGTTAAACATTTGTGTTGGAATGCGTGTTGCTGAGAACAACCCACCCTCTGTAATCCGTCTTTCACTTGCTTGTGACCAGCGCGGATGCGAGACCTTCGGGTTCACATTTGCATAAAAGCCATATTCATGGGACGCCAGCTGATTCCAACTGGTTGGCGGCTGCTTGTCCATAACCCGAATACGAACAATCGACTTGATACTTTTAAACCCGTACTTCCATGGCACAACCAATCGTATTGGTGCGCCATTTTGAGGCGGTAGTGTTTTACCGTAAAGACCTACAGCCATGAAGCTAAGGTCATTCATTGCTTCTTCAATCGTAAGACCTTCAACATAAGGGTAATGGATACCTCCCCCCATCAAACGATTCTTTTGCCCTGGCATCTGCTCGGGATCAAATAGAGTTTCAAAAGCCACATGGGTTGCTGATGTTTTAACCCCGGCTTTTTTGAGTAGCGCAGCAAGTGGAAAACCTACCCAGGGAACGACCATTGACCAGGCTTCAACACAGCGAAGGCGATACGTTCTCTCCTCGAGCGCAATCAACTGAGTAAGATCATCTAAGTCGAGTGTTATCGGATGGTCGACCTCTCCTTCAATCACCAGCTTCCACGGATCGACTTTAAACTTTCGCGCATTGTTGGCAGGCTCGTGTTTTGCAGTACCAAACTCATAAAAATTATTGTGGCGGGACACTTTTTCATACGGTGTAAGTGTTTCTTCCGTTGTATAGCGGCTGTTTTGTTTGAACGTCAAGTCCGTTGTGATAAAACTAGGTTGAGCATCCTTCTTACCAAACAAATCGAATATCCCGGCTTGAACGTGACCCGGTAAACTCGCACCTATTGCCCCCAAACCTAATGCTTTGACGATGGCTCGGCGATCATTAAAAACCTGTTCCGGTGTCACTTCTTGCTCAGGGCTATTCCATGTTGCTTTCTTTAAAATCCCTTGGGTATATTTTTGAGGGTTGCTCATAGGGTATCTCTTCCGCCAATTGCCTGTTCACTAATAGACAGTGTTAAGCCAAAAAAAATTTCCACAGACTCAATAAAGTCGGCGGACTCGCTTAATTGTTAAACACTCTTAATTTTCAGCACTTGCGACTCTATGACTCACATGCCAATCTATTGCCAATCTTCTTTGCCACTTTTCAAACAACGGCCTTTCCATGGATTTAGAACAAATTTCAACGTTTTTTTCAGAGCACTTGTCGCTGACCATTCCACAATTCATCGCACTGGTTGCCACGATAGTCCTCGCAATGATGATCGGCGCTCTGTTTAATCAGCGCAAAACAAGAACACGCTGGGAACAATCGAAAAACCAATTAATCGCAGAACATCAAGCGTCTATCCAATCCTTTGAATCACAGCTAGAACAAACATTAGTCGCGCAAGAACGATTAAAAAACGAAATCGATCAACTACAAGAACGATATGAATTTAAAATTGAATTATTGGGCAAAACACAATCCCAAGCGGATCGAGCAACAGAACTTGAGCAGCAACTGAATCAATTACAACGCAAGCAAGTTGAGACACAACTTGCGCTATCCAAGTCCCATGCACTTCAACAAACAATTCAGGCCACAAGTGAAGCGGAAAAAAATGCTCTGAAGGATAAAGTTGAGCTTCTCGAAAATGCCGAGCAACGGCTACAACTCCAATTTGAAAGTTTGGCAAATAAAATTTTTGAAGATAAAAGCCAGCATCTGAAACAACAAAATGCCTCACAACTTGATGGGGTTTTGGGTCCACTAAAGCAGCAACTCGAAGGTTTCAGACGACAGGTGCATGAGTCATATACCCAAGAACAAAACCAGCGTTCAGCGTTAAAACATCAGTTAGAAAACCTACAAAATTTAAACCTAAAAATGAGTCAAGATGCTATAAACCTCACCAAAGCATTGAAGGGCGACAACAAACAGCAGGGAAACTGGGGGGAAGTCATTCTTGAACGCGTCTTACAAGAAAGCGGGCTCAGACAAAATCATGAATATCAAGTTCAGCAAGATTTAAAAAATGACCAAGGTAAACGCTTCAAACCCGATGTCATTGTCCATTTGCCAGAAGGTAAAGATGTTGTCATTGATGCGAAGATGACTTTGGTGGCGTACGAACGCTATTTCAATAGTGAGGATGATGCTGTTCGGCAACAAGCTATTAAAGATCATATTGTTGCCATTCGCGCTCACCTAAAAGGCTTAAGCCAAAAAGATTACCACAAGCTCCATGGCATTCAGAGTTTAGACTATGTACTCATGTTCATCCCTGTAGAGCCCGCATTTTTACTCGCCATCGAGAAGGAGCCAGAACTGATCCATGAAGCTTTAGACAACAACATCATGCTTGTAAGTCCAACCAACTTGTTAGTCGCTTTGAGGACCATCAGCAATATTTGGCGTTATGAATTACAAAATCAAAATGCTCAAAAAATTGCACAACAAGCAGGTAAGCTCTACGACAAACTCTGTGGCTATCTTGACGACATGGAGAAAGTTGGCCGCGCCCTCGAAACCGCTGACAAAGCCTACCAGCTGGCAATGAATAAACTTGCTAAAGGCAAAGGTAATGTCATCAGACAGGCGCATCAGATGCAAAAAATGGGGATAGAGTCGAGTAAAAGTATAGACAAACAGTTGGTGGAACAAGCTCTCCTCGACGACGAATCAACGATAGCGCTTAGCCCACACACAAACGATGCTCCATTGATTGAACCAAAATTATCAAGCGCAAAGGCAATGAACACTAGTGACAAAACTAACAATAGTAATGGCAGTCAACATGCACCCTAGAACTTACGGCGAGTTTTAAGGCAACACTGCCAGAATCAGCCTCAGGATTGACATACAAATGCCAGATTTAGGCGTTAAATTAGTGACGTTTGGATTGATTACTAAACAACAGGCAACCAACGCTTTATCGCAGTGCGTCGCAGCAGGTTTAGTGAAAGTCTTTGATTAAGGAACTCAGTCCACCTCAAATTGAAAAAGCATGATGTTTCAAGTCGCGAGTGTTAACCACAGTGTCTGCCTATATCACGCTTGTTTCCCAATAATTCACATTGATTATTTGCTAATTTAGTGAATTAATAGGAACGCATGGTGCTGGTGGTGTTTCAAACACCATGCCCTAGCAACGGACGACAAAAACAGAGCCGCTTAGTGTTAGATAAAAATTCATCAGTCAAGGATAGAATTAATAACTATCTTCCTTGTTGGCAATAACGGCTGCTAAAGGGCAACAGTTCCACAATAAATACAAGATAGACCAAAAATTTAGGTCTTCTCGTCATAAACCCATTTTCGCCCCGTTCATATAAATGAACTTCTCTTTGGGCATTGGTTTCGGGAATTAATATGTTAAAAAAAACTCGCTCACTACTATGTACCCTTGCAATAAGCATCAGTGCTTCAACCAGCTTAAGCGCCAATACGATGGGGCTTTCTCAGCTAACCCAACCCCAGCAAGATTATTTGGCTGCAAAAAAGGCTCTTGATCTCAACAAACAAGCAGAATATCGCAAGCTACGCAAACGGCTTCAAGATTATCCTTTAACACTGTATCTCGATTATCATGACACCATTGAAGAAATATTAGCGTCGAGAGGAAGTAAGGCTCAAGCTCAGCTTGAGGCTTTTCGAGATTCTCCACTCTACAACAGTGGTCGATATCGCTATTTGAAACAGACGGGGGGTCATGCACGCTGGCAGGACTTCTTGGTCTTGTCGCCCCAAGAGCCTAGGGAAACGCAACTTCGTTGTTACTATTATCGAGCTTTACTGGCAACAGGAGAAAGCAAGCGAGCCTTTCAAGGCGCAGAAAAGCTATGGCTACATGGTAAATCAAGACCCAAAAGCTGTGACCCGCTATTTTCTGCATGGAGTAAAGCAGGCCACAAAACGCAAGCAATGATTTGGTCCAGAATGCTACTTGCTTTTGAGTCAAATCAATATGGACTCCTCAAGTATCTTTCTAAAAAAGTCACCCGTTCCAAACCGATGACAAAGCAACTGCTAGCGGTCTATAAAGATCCAAATACCCTGCGCCATGTTGACCAGTTTAATAGTACTCAGCAACTCATGAGTGAATTGGTACGTGTTGGTTTAAAGAAGCTCGCACGAAAAGACCTGAAGTCTGCGGTTAGGCTATTTCATCGATATGAACAAAAAAATCGATTCAGTAAATACCAGTCTATTGAAGTTCAACGGTATATTGTTCGTCGCGGCTTGATCAGAAAGGCAGAAGAGATCAAAAGCTTTATCGATACAGCCTTACCAAATATCCAATCTGATGACTTGTTCGAAAAACGTATCCGCTGGGCAATTCATGAAAAAGATAAATCTGCTCAAGATAAGTTTATTCAACTCCTCAGTGAGAAAGCTAAGCAAAGCCATCGTTGGCAATATTGGCAACTCAAAAATGGCCTTATTAACTCACCTGAGTCCAATGCAAGACAACTGCAACAGCAACGAAACTTTTATGGTTTTACCGCTGCGTTTCAGAACAAGCAGGCCATCCAGTTAAACCATCAGTCCAATACAGTTGATAAGCAGGTTCTGAAACAAATTGCCTCAGATAAGGCGCTCTCCAGAATTCAAGAGCTGTATGCCATCGAAAAACTGTCGGAGGCGCGTAATGAGTGGGTTTTACTCCTGCGAAGAGTGACAAAAGAACAAAAAACTCAGCTCGGGCTATATGCTCAACAGCGTCAATGGTTTGATGCTGCCGTGCAAGCCAGTATTCAAGCTAAGCTATGGGGCGACATGCAAATGCGTTTTCCAGAAGCAGAGCAGAAGAATTTTCTTGCGGCCAGTAAGAAATACAAGGTCGATATTGATGAAATTAGAGCGATTGCAAGGCGAGAAAGTGCCTTTTTTGCGCGAGCGCAGTCAGGAGTGGGCGCTCGCGGGTTAATGCAACTAATGCCGGCGACGGCAAAGCAAACAGCCAAAAAAAATAACATTCATTACCGCACGAAATCACAGTTGTTTAATAGTCAACTCAATATCCAGCTCGGTAGTGCTTATTACGCCGAGTTGCTCACCCAGTTTAAGCAAAACCGCGTACTTGCGACCGCAGCCTATAACGCAGGTCCCCACCGGGTTAAAAGGTGGCTGGAAAAATCGAATGGAACTTTAGATGTGATGAGCTTTATCGAAACAATTCCATTCAAAGAGACACGAGAATACGTCCAAGCCGTCATTAGTTACCGTGCCATTTTTCAAAAGATGAATGGCAAGCCCGTTTCCATTTTTACCGAGGATGAGATTAGGTTCAAATATTGACATGAGGTGAGGCACGATTTTTCGAGCCTCACTTCGTTCGCGGCACTCCTTGCCATCTGTTTTATGAATGGCTTTGTGTAAACAAAGCTAGCAGCGAACCGCTATGCAAATGAATAGACTTTTAAACTGAACTCAGAACTCAAACAAGCTCACCACCTCTCACATTTCCTTTCCAGAAATAATGACGATGTTTAAAGTTTAGGCCTTTAAGCGTGAGTTTTGTGCGCCTTGACGGATCCTGAAGCATTAATAGTTGCTTCAAACCGCTCAGATGATAATAATTATCAATACCAACAAGTAAGCCAGAACAAACCATGCCCCAATTTCACATAGAAGACATCAACCAGTTGTCGATGAGTTGTCAGTACCAATGCATTATTAATCCGAACACTCAGGACATATGTGGCTATGAGGCGCTAACTCGATTTACTGATCCGAATCAAAATCTGATCCCACCAAACATTGTTTTTGATGCACTTCATGAGCATCCCGAACAATTTGCATCCATTGAACTCATTGCCAAACAGTTTCAAATTCAGCATGCTCCACAAAATAGCCGCTTATTTATTAACTTAGATCCCCATGCATTACAACCGCACACCCAGCCTCTTATGTTTGACTTACTCATACGCCATCAAGACATCGTCGTTGAAATTATTGAAAACACCTGTATTCAGGACGCGGCATTGTCTAAAACGCTGATTGATGAGTTGAAACGATTCAATATACCGTGCGCACTAGACGACGTCGGTGCCAAACACGCGATGCTGAGCCTAGAGGTTTTAAGCAAGGTCGATCTGGTTAAATTCGATAAAAGCTGGCTTGAATATGACGAATCCACTTCACTCCCTCAACTCCTAAGCGCCCTCATTCAGTTCGCGAAGGTTAGTGGAAAAAAAACGGTTCTAGAAGGGATTGAAACTCGACAACAATTAGCTTTTGCACAATCATTGTCTGTAGATTATGTGCAAGGGTTTTATTTTCAATCCCTATTTTTGACGCCAAAACATAACCTACCACTAAGCAACGCACTTGCTCAGCAAGCTAACATTCCCACGGCAAACCATAAGATTGATTGCAATGCCGAGCCCTATATTCATTTGATGAAACAATCGAGCTAGCGTTATAGTAAATACATCCCAGTTCAAGGAGTGAGCCCGTGCCTCAAACCGCAATCCAGCAAGTCATCTCTCAAATAGAATCTGTTCTACTTGGTAAACCACTACAAGTGCGCCTAGCCATGACTTGTATCCTCGCGAAGGGACATCTGCTGATCGAAGATTTACCAGGAATGGGGAAAACTAGCTTATCCCATGCTCTCGCTCAAAGCTTAGGCTTGAGTTACCAGCGCATTCAATTCACAAGCGATATGTTGCCTGCAGATATTTTGGGGGTCTCAATATTTAATAAAGAACAATCACAATTTGTATTTCATCCTGGCCCAATCTTTAAACAAATGGTGCTAGCAGATGAAATCAACCGAGCGAGCCCCAAAACACAAAGTGCGCTGCTAGAAGCGATGGCAGAACAACAAATAACCGTTGATGGCATTACCCACGCATTACCAAAACCATTTTTTGTCATTGCCACCCAAAACCCAACCGATCAGTCTGGCACATTCCTACTTCCGGAGTCCCAACTCGATCGCTTTATGATGCGTGTTTCGATAGGTTATCCAACCCCAGACTCAGAACTCGCCATGTTAAGAGGCCAACCATTAGGAACCGATCTGCAATCTGTGATTCAATGTGTTGATCTCGTAACACTCACCAAAGCCCAAGAACAAGTTGCACAAATTTCTGCTTCAGATGCTTTACTGCAATACATATTGGCATTAGTAAACGATTCTCGAGAGCAAGCCGAAATCTACGGGTTATCACCTCGGGCGACGAAGGCGCTACTCCATGCAGCCAAAGCCTGGGCTTTTTTGGAGGGCCGCAGATATATCGTCCCAGAAGATGTCCAAGCAGTCTTTCCCAGTGTTGCCGAGCATCGTATTCGACATTCGAGCCAACTCCAGGGAGAAACCATGTCAGATAAAATTCTTTCTCGCATTAACCCTATCCGTTAAGCGAGCGGGTTCATGGTAAAGGCAAACAACACAAAAAAACGCAAACGCCTATGGCTCAATACCCAATTCAGAGCTCGCTGGCTCAAATGGATGGATAAACGCTTACCCGCAAATCGGCACATCCAGTTAAGCCATCGCAGTATTTTTATCTTACCGAGTAAGTTTGGTGTGGTTTGGTTTGGGCTAGTTATTCTCCTTTATTTGTTTGGAACCAACTACCAGAATAATTTGGTTATTGGCTTAAGCATTCTACTGGCCAGCATCCTACACACTTGTATCATATATAGTTATCGTAACCTTGCCGGTCTAAAGTTACAGTCCATGCCTGCAGCGCAGGTTTATGCCGGAGACACCTTATCATTCCCATCTCACCTATCCAGCGAGAAAGGAGCAAATGAAGTGCTGCTAAGCTATCCCTTTGCGCAGGGAGAAGTTGATCAAAGTATTGCTCCGCAAGTCAAACAGGCTCCGGTTAAAGTGCTTGTCTCTTACCCTTCAACCCCCCGTGGCCGCGTGAACCCCGGACGCTTAAAAATTGAATCTTATTATCCCCTTGGCCTGTGTCGAGCTTGGTCCTATGTCGACTTAGCGACAGAACTCATCGTCTACCCCACACCAGTCGAGTCGAAAATAGCCCTTAACGCCCAGCAATCCAATAACCAACAAGAAAATCATCATGGTCGACAGGTTGCCGGCATCGATGAATATCAAGGGCTAAAGGAATACGTCAAAGGAGAATCACTCAAGCAAGTCGCTTGGAAGCAACTCGCCCAAGGTAAAGGCATGCTGACAAAAGAGTTCCAACAACCCTTGGGGGCTCCCATATGGCTCACTCTCGACTCCAGTCAAAGCCGCAACTATGAGACCAAAATAAGCGAACTCACTTGGCAAGTAGAAAAGCTACACCAATCCAACCAACTGTTTGGTCTCAAAATTGACAATATTACCATCGAACCAAGCCATGGTGAGGGCCATCGTCATGCCTGCTTAGAAGCGCTTTCTTTACTACCGAAATTTGATGGGGGGACCCCATCATGATCTCAAATCAAATCGAACAAATCATTTCTCGAAATACTCTACTTTGGCTTTTGATCACCAATGTTGCGATTATTAGTCCACTATACGATAAGTTAACGCTATGGACTGGCGGTATCTGTGCAATCTGCTTTATTTGGCGAATAGGTATCTACTTTGGACGGGTATCAAAACCTCCGCGATACTTGGTCACCCTACTCGCTGTCAGTGCAGCAGGTACCCTCGCCTTAGTGACAAGTAGTATTGGCGCTTTAAGTGCGCTAGTGAACCTGCTAATTCTTGGTTATGCATTGAAATATATTGAATGCACCAATCGCAGAGATGTAAGAGCTATTGTCTTGGTTGGCTACTTTTTAATTGCGCTAACCTTCATTTATAATCAAAGCATATGGAATACAATTCACTTACTTGTGATTTGTGGAATCAATACCTGTGTTTTGGTTAGCCTTTACCAAGAAAAGGTCACCTTAAAATCTACCTATAAACTCGCATTTACCATGGTTGCTCAAAGCCTACCGTTGGCGCTGGTCCTATTTTTGGTCCTACCAAGACTCCCTCCTCTGTGGCTTGTACCGGATATGAAGTCCGCCGTCACTGGGTTAAGTGATACGCTTAACTTTGGTGATATTGGACGATTGAGCCGCTCAGACAAACTCGCGTTTCGTGCAACCTTTGATGAAGATGTTCCGACGAACGCAGAGCTTTATTGGCGGGCATTAATTCTAGACACATATGATGGCTCGACATGGGATAGAAACCAGATCATCAAAGATATCGAAAAAAATGCTTTTGTTATGCAGCCAGATCGCGGTAACCCAGTCGGTAAAACCATTAATTACACTGTAATTGCCGAACCCACACATCAAAACTGGCTCTACGGTCTGGATCAAGCCTTTAGCCAAACTGACGATATATACAATCTACCGGACTACCGTATTTATTCACTTCGTGCGGTTGATCAAAAAGTACAATATCGAGTCAAGTCTGCGCCTAATCAAGCAATGGATAAGTCATTACACCCAAGAATAAAAGAGATTAATTTATCTCTACCAGACGATAGCAACCCAAAAGCAAAACTGTTCGCACAAGACATGCGAGAAAAGTATCCTTCGCCTGTCGATCGTCTCAGTGCTTTCATGCGTTATTTTCGAGACAACCCTTTTTATTACACGCTAGAGCCACCGCGAGTGGGCCCTCAGCAAATCGATGATTTCTTGTTTACAAACAAAGCAGGTTATTGTGCTCACTATGCGTCTTCACTTGTCTTTATTGCTAGAGCTTCAGGCATCCCTGCAAGAATGGTAACGGGTTACCAGGGCGGAGAGTACAACCCTAAAGCAGGATACGTGAGTGTGTATCAATATATGGCCCATGCCTGGGTAGAAGTATGGCTGAAAGGCCAAGGCTGGATTAGGCTCGATCCAACAGGGATGATTGCACCAGAGCGGGTGAATGAAGGATTTGACGCTATCTTCGAGGGTGAAGAAAGTTACCTGAGAGACTCGATATTTAGCGGTTTGCAACTGAAACAATTCCCTTTACTCAATGAGCTCAGGCTAACCCTTTCTAGTATTGATTATTATTGGAGTGTTTGGGTTCTTGGCTTTGACAACGACAAGCAAGAACAAGTTTTACAGGACCTAATCGGAAAAGTGGACAGTAGCAAACTGATCGCTCTAATGCTCGTCAGCCTCAGTCTGGTGGGCATCGCAATCAGCTATAGCGTTGGACTATTTCATTTCCCCAGCCGCCAAGAACCAATAAACAGATTATATGTTCGCATACTCAATGCTTTAGCTAAAAAAGGAATACATAAGCCCCAAGGCATTGGCCCGAATGACTTTGTAGAGCAGGTTTACAAATTGGCCCCAGATTTAGCACCAGACTTCGAGCGGTTCACACAAAACTATATAGCACTTAAATATCAAAACTTACCGTCAACGGCCGCCCAAAAATGCTGGCATGTGTACCGAAAGCAAGCAAGTAAACTTAGAACTGCGATATTTAGGCTCCGCTCGGTTGATAGCGATAAATCAAACACATAGAATAACTCATTCGCTTCATTCGTGGGTACAGCATGCTTTATTTGATCCAATCAAACCAAATGGAATCCTTGAGTGAGCAGCTTGCGGCCGAGCTCGCTAAGCCGGCTGCTGACATGCCCATTTTTATGAATGAGCAAGTATTGGTCCAAAGCCCTGGCATGGCGACTTGGCTGCGACTTGAAATTGCGCAGTACAATAAAATTGCTGCTGGGATAGAGTTTCCGCTGCCTTCAAGCTTTATCTGGCAACTTTGCCATGACCTGCTCCCTAACGTTCCAAAAGAGAACGCATTTACTAAACCATTGATGACTTGGAAGTTAATGCAATTACTCCCAAGTTTGCTCACGCAAGCAGAGTTTGAACCATTAAAACAATACTTAGACGATGAAGCACCACTAAAGCTTTTTCAACTGTGCGGGAAAATTGCTGATGTGTATGATCAGTACCTCGTCTATCGACCTGACTGGATTTTAGCCTGGGAATCTCATGAAGAACCCTTCCCGCTTTCTTCGCAACAAGCTTGGCAACCGATACTGTGGCGCGCATTGATAGATTTCAATGCCAATCCTTTAAACGATGCGAAGTATCAACCCTCGGCTCAAGCAGATACAAATCGACACTACCATCGGACTAACCTTCACCAGTCATTATTCGATGCGCTCGCAAATCCAGATACCGACATCAGCATGCTGCCTCAGCGGTTATTTGTCTTTGGTATATCGTCAATGGCTCCACAAACTCTAGAAGTTTTGCACGGTTTAGCACAACGAATTGATGTGATGATCCTTAGCCTTAGCCCTTGTATGCACTATTGGGGTGATATCGTTGACAGTAAATTGCGCGCTAAATTGGCACTGAGTTATCAAGGGAAAAAGCAATTAGCTGAAGCATGGGAAAGTAAGCTTGAAGTTGGCAACCCCATCCTTGCAAGCAACGGAAAAATGGGTCGTGAGCTACTTGATTTAATGCTGTCCCTGCCCGAAGACAATATTAACCTTAGTCATGATCAGTTTGTAGAAGTTACGCCCCATAACCTGTTGACTCACCTTCAAAACGATATTTTACAGCTGCAAACTCGGGGAGAGTCTCTCGGGCCAGATGGTAAGCTTTACCAATCCACCGATGGTAAACATCAACTCGCCCACGATGATGATTCGATTACATTACGGTCGTGTCATAGCCCTCTACGTGAAATAGAAACGCTTCACGATCATTTGTTGGCACAATTTAGCCGAGATCCTAGTCTTCTCGCAAAAGACATCGTTGTGATGCTGCCAGACGTTGCTAAATATGCGCCATATATTGATGCTGTATTTGCCGCAAAAGAAGGCGCACACTATATTCCCTATGCCATAGCAGACCGAGGTGCAGCGCAAGAATCCCCCCTGATCAATAGCTTTTTGCACCTGTTATCGCTCGATCAAAGCCGATTTGCTTTAAGTGAAATCTTAGGGCTATTAGAAGTTCCTGCTATCTTAAGGCGATTTGAACTTGATGATGATGAACTGCAACTTATTCGTGCTTGGCTAGAACGTGCCGGTGTTCGCTGGGGAAGAGATGGACAAAATCGTCAAGAACTGGATCTGCCAGCATTTACGGAAAACTCATGGGCAACCGGTATACGACGCATGCTCCTTGGTTATGCATTAACCGATGGCTCATCACTTTACGATCACTATCTTCCGGTTTCAGGCATTGAGGGGCACGCGTCTCAAGCGCTCGGTAAGCTACTCAATTTCATAGAGGCTCTCGACGAACATAAGCTATCGCTCGCACAAGAAATTCCAGTGGCCGAACGACTCGAAGCACTAGAACAATTAACAGAATCATTTTATGACGTCGATGATCAAGAGCGTGAGCAGCTGCAAGAAATTCGCGATGCACTCGCAAAACTGAAAGATGAGTTAGAACAAGCGGGCTTAGATGCCCACCTCAATATTCAAGTGATCCAGCAATGGTTTGTCAGCCGACTCACTGAATCTCGAGTGGGACAACATTATCTCGCTGGGAGCGTCAACTTCTGCACCCTGATGCCGATGCGGTCAATCCCATTTAAACTTGTGTGCTTACTGGGCATGAATGACGGAGAATATCCAAGAACTCAACATCCTGTCGGTTTTGACTTAATTGCTCACCAAGGGCCACGCAAAGGCGATCGCTCAAGACGATTGGACGATCGCTATTTATTTTTAGAAGCACTGCTCTCTGCACGGCAGCAATTGTATCTAAGCTATATTGGCCATAGTGAGCGAGACAATGCCGAGCGAATTCCATCAATGCTCGTTTCAGAATTGGTCGAGTTTTGCCAGTTAAGCTTTATACCGCAAGCGTTATGTGAACAAGCCAAACAAATATCGACCGATAATGACAACAAGCAACAAGCATGTTGCGAAGAAAAGTCGAGCACCATGAACAGCGGCGATTCAGAAAAAGACAACCCAAATAGCGTTGAAGTACACAATCAAATCTCAGCAATGCAAAGCTTGCTAGCTCTAAGTGATCAATGCATCGCGGAGCAAATGATCCAAACTCAGCCGCTGCAACCTTTTGATAAAAGGCTATTTACCCGAGCAGAAACTGACACCCAACTATCAGTCCAACTTAGTTATGAAGCTCAGTGGTGTCCAGAGCAAACTTCGTCCGCACATCAAAGCTTGAAAGCAGGCCCGCGAACAAAATTTATTCTAGCCGATGAAATCAGAGCGTTAACGTCTGCCAACAATGGAGAGGAAGCTAACAACACCGGCGTTGAAACCCGCCCAGAAATTGCGCAACCAGCTGCAAATCAAGATTTCGAGCTAGCATCTCTTATTCGATTCTATCGAAACCCTGCACAATACTTCTTTAATCGTTGCCTGAGTATCGATTTGTCTTTAGACATTCAAGTTGATGATAACGATGAACCTTTTACGATTGAGCCTCTACAAAGATATAAAGTTCAATCCCGTTTGTTGGATGAAGCGATTCGCAATGGGCAACTTAAACCCGAAGCATCTGTTATCGAACAATTGAAAGCCTCGGGTAGTTTGCCAATAAAACCCTTTGACGACTTGATTTTAGGGCAATATCTCAAAGACATAAGCCCGCTAATCGATAGAACCTTATATCTCATTGGTGAAACGACTCGCGAAGTAGAAGTTGAAGTAACTTTGACCAGTAACAATCAATTACCGGTAACCCTCACCGGTCGGATCGATCAAGTCTGCGCTAAAGGCATGGTGAGCTATCGACCCGGCAGAGCCAATGGAAGAGACCTAGTCCGCCAATATTTGCGCCATTTGGCATTGAACGCAATGGGTCTAGAAAAAACAAGCTACTTAAATGATATCCACAACTTCCATGCATTTAAGCCTTTAACTAGTACTCATGCACTAAATCAATTACAAACTTGGTTTAACGGCTATCAGCAAGGTCTCATTACGCCCTTACATTTTGCCCCCAAGACATCACTTGCATACGCAGAAGCCGAAGGTGATCATCTACAACGATTAGTTCAAATCAAAGAGGTTTGGATAGATGAGCAAAATGAATTAGGCGAAGGAATGGAACCCCACAATCGACGCCTTTATCAATTTCCACATGACTTCACCGAAATCGGCTTCGGAACGCTAGCAAAGCAGCTACTAGAACCATTATTGAGTGCGTATGAAACGGGTAAATTAGCAGAGCTACAGTCTTACGTTGAGGGAGTAAAATAAATGAGCAAGCCCACTCCCCAGCACACCGCGCGAATTTTAGACCCTATGACCATGCCTTTGTATGGCAAACGATTGATCGAGGCAAGCGCCGGTACAGGCAAAACTTACACCATTTCAGGTTTATATTTACGCTTATTACTTGGTATTGACGAGCACGCAGCGCTGCGCACAGAGGATAAGGCTTTAACGCCTGAACCTGCTGAACTTGGTCAAGCGCTCAGCTGTGAGCAGATTTTAGTGGTTACCTTTACCAATGCGGCGACTGAAGAACTTAGAGATCGGATCCGCAAGCGTATCAACCTCGCCCATCAAAAATTCATGGGATTGACTGTTTCCGATCCTTTTATTGAACATCTATACAACCTCGTTCCCAATTCCGAACGAATGCAGGCGCTAAGACGACTAGATTTAGCACTTAAGTCATTGGACGAAGCCGCTATTTTTACCATTCACAGTTTTTGCCAGCGCATGTTAAGTGATTTAGCATTCGAATCAAACTTACTGTTTGAGTCAGAATTCACCTTAGATGATAGTGAGTTTTTGCATCATGCTGTGCGTGATTTTTGGCGAGAAGCCTGCTATTCACAGCCACTTTATGTTGCACAAATTGTACAGCAAGCGTTCGGCGAGCCTAGCAAATTAGTACAACAACTGCGGCCTTTACTCGGAAACAGCCAAGCCAAAGCCAATGTTTCGCCCGTTAGCTTTTCAAAGCTTGTCGATCAGCTCAACCAATGTTTGAGCCGTCTCAGGATCCGCTGGCCAAGAGAGCGGGACGCAACCTTAGAACGACTTAAGGACTTACCTCTCAATGCCAGCCGCTTTGGTAAGAAAGCAGATAACTACCCCAAGCTTGATGCCGTTTTCGACCAACTCGATAACTGGTGCACAGGCCCTTTGCGCCTACCAGATACAAAAGCACTAGACAATCTACGGCTGGACGATTTAAGGCTAAACAAAGGCGGCGTCACGCCAACTCCGCAACAAGCCCCTTTATTGGCACATATTCAAGAGTTAGCCAACTTAATTGGGCAAATCGGTCCGTCATTTTTGTTGAGCGCATTAGACGGGATTGGGTCTCGGTTCCGTGCCCAGAAGCACAGCCGCAATGTTTTGTCCCCAGATGATTTATTGAGTACGCTTTGCCGGGCCCTTGAAGATGATTCAAGTAAAGAATTATCAAGGTCAATTGTAAAACGTTTTCCCGTCGCATTAATCGATGAGTTCCAAGATACCGATCCCTATCAGTTTAATATTTTCAACCAAATCTATAGCCAAGCAAAACCAGAACAACACGGCTTATTGATGATTGGCGATCCAAAACAAGCGATTTACGCGTTTCGAGGCGCTGATATTTATACCTATATCCATGCTCGCCAAAACACACGGGATCATTACAGTTTAGATACCAATTATCGCTCAACAAATGCGATGGTTAACGCCGTCAATCAAGTCTTTACGCTACAAACCGACCCTTTTATTAGCCAGCAAATTCCGTTTGTTGAAGTGAAAGCGGCTGCGCTTTCAAATAAACAGATAATCGACTGCTCATCGAAAACGGATCCGTCGGCAATGCGAATAAGATTACTTGCAGAAGATCCTGATAAGGGGCTCAACAAATCAACAGCTAGAGCACAACTTGCTTTTGATGCAGCCAATGAAATCGCAACACTACTAAATCAGGCAGAACGCGGCCAATGTCAGATCCAAAAGCAGCAAAGCAATGGCTCTGCGGCATCCGGCACTAAGCTCCTTGCCCGGGATATTTGTGTATTGGTCAGAGACAGAAATGAAGCTGGCTACATCCGTCAGGCACTCTCTGAACGCAACATTGGCTCGGTGTTTCTGAGCCGAGAAAGTGTATTTAATACATTGGAAGCAAAAGAACTGGCATTAATCCTTAAAGCGATGGCAATGCCGAAGGATGAACGGGCGCTACGCAGTGCGATGGCAACTGAGTTACTTGGCTATCAAGCCCATGAAATAATGCGTTTTAACATTGATGAAGAAACTCGCCAAACATACCTTGAGATGTTTCACTATTTAAACCAGTTGTGGCTCAACCGCGGCATTATGCCAGCACTAATGCAACTGGCAAAACAAACTCAGCTAATCAATCGACTATTACTCCAACACCAGAATAATCAAGCGCCAACTTCGAATGCGAGCGCAAACAATGAAAACTCGGTTCTCAATACGTTGATGATGACACAGAGCACTGGCTCCGGTGAACGCCGTTTAACCGACTTCCGCCACTTAAGTGAATTACTCCAAAATAAAGCAACAGAGCTGGATGGGATCAATGCCCTGTTAAACTGGTTTGAACAATCGTTATTGAAACCTTCGCCTTTAGATGAGCAACAATTACGATTAGAAAGCGAACAAAATCTGGTGCAAGTCGTGACCATTCATAAGAGTAAAGGTCTCGAATATCCTATCTGCTTTGTACCTTTTATCAGTTTAGCGCGCGATAGCCGACGCAAGCCTACACCAATGCTTTATCATGAGACGATAGACGAGCAGGAAACACTGGTCTGGGATGTAGCGCAAAGCAATGATGGATGGGCTAAAGCGAAACAAGAAATTCTTGCCGAAGATCTACGCTTACTTTACGTGGCACTCACGCGGCCTGTGTATCGCTGTTACCTGTACATAGCAAACCATTCCAAAAAGCTAAAAGCAGGCATCTCTAGTCAACTTTGTGAAACTGCGATTGGTTATTTGCTCGGAATACAGGATAAACAATGCGACTATGCCGAGTTAAATCTAATGGCGCAAAAGCTTGCAAGCCAAGCAACGTCCGTTGCTCAAATTGAACCCTCGAATTTTCATGTGGTTGCATTTGAATCATTACAACAAGAAGAATCGAAAGAAGCATGTCAGCCCCAAACGCTACAACGTCAACACAATACCCCCTGGCGTGTCGGGAGCTATTCAGGACTCGTCAAAAACCTTGGTCACGAGAAAGTAAAACCTGGCGCTGACGACGAGAGCTATGCGGTGTCAGAAAATCACTCTCCAAATTCAGTTGTCGCGTCAACACCTCAACCCGAGATCGCATCTCATACTGGTGGATCCCCTAAGCAAGACCATGAGAATGCAGGCCTTGATGATGAGGATAACCTCAATCGATTCAATTTTGAACGAGGTGCCAATGCGGGTAGTTTTATGCATTTAGTATTAGAGTTGATTGATTTTCAGGAGGCCGAAACAGATCTATCTCGACACCTCCCCGATGCAATGTTGAAATACGGCGTCGATCAATCTTGGCTAGAAGTTTTGCACGCTTGGTATATTGACATTTTAGCCACTCCGCTCGCACAACATTTAGCGTCTCAGCCCAAAATATCACTCGACAAATCCAATCAAAAGCAAGCCATACCGCTATCGCTAGCAGCATTATCCGAATCCAATAAATTTGTAGAAATGGAGTTTTATCTACCGGTTAAAGCACTGCATGCAGAGCGTCTAAATCAACTTCTGGCACAGTTTGGTTACAGCCATGATCTAGACTTTTCGTCACTACAAGGAATGTTAAAAGGTTTTATTGATTTAAGTTTTTACCATCAAGGTCAGTACTTTATCGCCGATTACAAATCTAATCATCTAGGCGATAGTTTTGCGAGTTATCAACAACACGATTTACATCTTGCAATTCGTAGTCATCGATATGATTTACAATACATACTCTACACCCTTGCCATGCACCGTTTTTTACGACAACGCCTCCCTAACTATGACTACCAAAAGCATATTGGCGGCTGTTACTATTTATTCTTACGAGGCATGAGTGCATCAGCACCTCAAAACGGGATCTACTTCGACAAGCCGCCGCAGGCTTTAATCCTTGCATTAGACGAACTTTTTGAGCAAGGGACATGTTCGCTAATACCCAGTGCGAGCGAAGCGAATCATGATGACAAGAACGATCAACCACAATCCGAACCGAAAAATACCACATCGCAACTGGAGCTTGGTCTATGACGCAGCAGGATATACACCAATTAGACCAAGTAACCAGCGACCAAATGCATCGTGGCCCTCAGGTCAAAATCAATACGCCAGAGTCCATGACACAACTCATTAAACGCTGGCAACAGGAAAAACTAATCACACCGCTTGATCGACACTTTGCACTTGAAATGGCTGCACTTCACCAAGAGGATTCTCCGCTGTTTCTCTTGATTTCTGTGCTCGTCAGCCAACAATTATCGACTCAGCATACATGTCTAGTTTTGGATCACGTTGACTTCAGCAACCCGCTTCACGAACGTCAATCAAGCTGCTACATCACTCTCAGCAAAGAACAGCTTCACGCAGCGCTACTTCGTTTTGCAGCGATTAGCCAAGGTGTCGGTCTTACGGGCAAATCAGAAGCAATCCCCCAAACACCTTTGATCTTGGAGCAAAACCGCCTATATCTCAATCGTTACTATTGCTACGAGTTCGAGCTCGCGGCAGTACTCAAGCGCTTAAATTTGAATGAACAAAACAATCAAACGCTGGCAAAGCAGTCCAGCATTGACCAGCAGCCTTTGGCACTGTTATTTCCTGAACAAGGGTTAGTCACAACAGGAGCACAACCAGCGAATGTCGAAGATTTTGATTGGCAAAAAATAGCCGTTGCAACCGCCTTGCAACAACAGCTCGCAATCATTACCGGTGGGCCGGGAACAGGAAAAACCACAACCGTCACCAAGCTTCTGTGCCTACTTGTGCTGGAATATCAGCAACAAACATCGACCGAATATCAAACGTCAAAAGCTCCGTTCATTAAACTGGTTGCACCAACGGGAAAAGCAGCTGCTAGACTAAGTGAGTCGATAAAAGCGTCCAAACAACGACTAAAATCAGCGCTGAGCAACATCCAAGAGAGTCATTTATTACAACAATTACAAGCAGCAGCATTGCAAATTCCAGAAACAACATCAACGATACACAGGTTGTTAGGCGTGATCCCAAACTCGCCCCAGTTTCGTCATCACCCAGACAACCCTTTGCGCTTAGATGTGCTGATTGTTGATGAAGCCTCGATGGTAGATCTCCCCATGATGTTTAAACTGCTGTCAGCTTTGCCGAAACATGCAAAGGTCATTCTACTGGGCGATCAAGATCAGCTAGCTTCCGTTGAAGCCGGTGCAGTGTTAGCCGATATTTGCCAAGGGCTAAAGCATGCTGTTGCGGGCAGGAATATTCACCAATGGAAAATGCGCTACTCATCAGCAAATATTGAGCAGCTTCATCGTTTAACCAATTATGATTTACAGCAATACGCATGTGAGTCCGTAGGGATTGGTGACAGCCTAGTGATGCTATTGAAGAGTCACCGCTTTGAAGATGATGAAGGCATTGGTCAGCTTGCAAAGGCCGTGAACCAAAGTGATGCCATTACCATTCAAAAAGTATGGCAACACAATTACAAAGAGTTACTTTGGATAGAGCACACAGATCAAACTTCTTTAGCACCATTAACGCAACATAATAAAGCAACCGGACTTACAAGACTGCTCGATGAGGCCATCGATAACTATGGCTTGTACTTAGATCTTGCGAAACAAAAAGGCTCTGATCCAATGATGATTATCGAGTCTTATAATCGTTATCGTGTGTTATGCGCAATGCGGGCAGGACCATTTGGTGTCGATGGGATCAACCAAGCCATTAGCCAAGCACTCACGGACAAGAATCTTATCCAACCCAATAGTGAATTCTATTTAGGGCGGCCGATTATGATTCAAAACAATGATTACAACCTAGAGCTATTCAATGGCGATATCGGACTGATCCTCTATGACAATACTCAACAAAACCGTTTAATGGCCCATTTTATCAAAGCAGACGGCTCTATACTAAAAGTGCTACCAGCGAGACTACCTAGCCATCAAACTTGTTTTGCAATGACTGTACATAAGAGTCAGGGCAGTGAATTTGCCAATGTTGCTCTAGTATTGCCTGAAAAACCCAGCCCCAGCCAGACTCAATTACTCACGAAAGAACTCATTTATACGGCGATAACACGTGCAAAACTAAAATTTAGCTGCCTTGGAAGCGCTAAAGTCTTTGAAAAAGCAAGTCTTAGAGCAACACAAAGGGCTTCAGGGTTAGCACAAAGGCTTTGGGAAACAATGGATTGAATCCATCTGTCACGACCTCGCGCATCGCACAATCAAAATAAATCACCCAAAACAAAACGTTTAAGCACAAATGCGACCGTAACCCACTAACAGAAAGGCCAAAGAATTCAAAAACTTTCACAGCAGCCGCGAAGTAACAAAAGACTGTCGCTATCACAGCACAATTTTGCTCACTGTTTCAGCTCGAGTAAAGCTGCCCAACTTTTATCGTCAAATCAAAATCTTAGTTACTAACCCTAGTCTTTATTTAAAAATGAACTTTAGTTCATAAACCGCGTATAACGCCATTGCTTTTAAACAAACAATAAGATTAAATTCGCAAACGTTCTGTACCTAATCGACTACGCTTATATTTACATGTGTCATTAGGTATTGAGGATGATTCCAACACATAGACACCAATACATCAGCTTAGGTGAAGGCCTTTATTGCTCTGATGATTGGATAACCATGGTGCTCTCGAATACCTCGAATAGACAAGGATAAGAATGGACTCTTTACAATGCGGCCTGATCCAGCAGATGCTCCGACGGAGTTGCGCATTATTGTTATGCACACTATTCGCACTAACGCCAACTCAAGCGAGTGCGAAACACCTCACACTCTCTACGCTTGAAGGTTTAAGTATTACCGAACTTTGCGGGCAAGTTGTTTCGGAAGCCTATAGTAAAATTGACGTAAACGTACGCATTAACCTTTATCCTGCAAAACGTTCTTTATCGGTTTCTAATGGCGGCGATGTCGACGGTGAACTGATGCGCATTGCTAATGCAGAAAAAAAATACCCCAACCTAATTCGCATACCCACATCGATCTGCTCAATGTCTAGCCGGGTCTATTCTAAAAATCCCAATCTAAATCTTGAAGATTGGAACAGTCTCAAGCCATACCGTATTGGCATTCATCGCGGTCATTTATATGCGCTAAACGGCACGCAAGGCATGCAAGCTATACAAATCAATAGTAACGAATCAATGTTTAAGATGTTAGATGCAGACCGAGTTGATGTCATCGTTGCGCATGTGCCAGATGCAACTCGTACCATTGGCCAAATGCGCTTAAAGAATGTGTATCCAGTAAGTCCCATCATTTCAGATGTGAAGCTCTATCACTACCTTCATAAAAAACATCAGGATCTGGTGCCACAAATCGATACGGCATTGCAAGAAATGGAGCAAAATGGCCGAATTGCCCAACTCGCTGAAGAATTTTTAAAATCAGTAGAGCAGTTAGCAGTAAGGCGGCCTAGCCATTAACCCCCATCGATGTGTGTAACCAATAAAAAGCCAGCTATGTAGCTGGCTTTGTCTATTTTTAGGTTCGCCGTCGACTCAAGAAGACATGTATCTACGACGATTAAAACCGCGCATTAACGACATCACCGTAATATACGCCCTATTTATAATCCATGACTAAAAACAATCACCAGGAACGCGTACCCAACCTTCCATCAATACCCGAGCACTACGACTCATCACAACTTTGCTGACTTGCCACTCACTGTTGTTTAAGCTTGCTTCTGCGCCAACCTTGAGCGTGCCAGAAGGATGCCCAAACCGCACTGCTGGTTTATCTCCGCCACCAGCCGCTAAGTTAACTAATGTACCAGGAATTGCTGCTGCGGTACCAATAGCAACGGCTGCAGTGCCCATCATCGCATGGTGGAGCTTCCCCATCGACAATGCGCGTACGAGTAGATCAACATCGTTAGCAGAGACTTCTTTGCCACTTGAGCTTTCATAGGATTTTGGCGGCGAAACAAAAGCAATTTTCGGCGTATGCTGCCGCGTCTGCGCCTCTTGAATATCTTGGATCAACCCCATATGTTTCGCACCATATGCGCGAATGGTTTCGAAACGCTGCAACGCCTGCACATCGCCGTTAATCGCATCTTGCAATTCAGTACCCTGATAACCGATTGATTCCGCGTTGACAAAGATTGTAGGGATCCCAGCATTAATCATGGTGGCTTTAAAGCATCCCACACCCGGGACTTCTAACTCATCAATAAGATTTCCCGTTGGGAACATCGCCTCTTTCCCATCCACTGGCGCAATAAACTCCACTTCGACTTCTGCGGCAGGAAATGTCACACCATCCAACTCAAAAAGTCCGGTTTCCTGAACTTGACCATTGCGCATAGGGATTTGTGCAACAATCGTTTTGTTGATGTTAGCCTGCCAAATCCGTACCTTCGCGATGCCATTTTCAGGTAGTCGGCTCGCTTCAACGAGGCCATTGCTAATGGCAAAAGCACCAACCGCAGCTGTTAAGTTGCCACAATTACCGCTCCAATCAATAAATGGCTTATCGATAGCAACTTGGCCAAATAAATAATCTACGTCATGATCGGCGACCGTCGCTTTAGAAATAATCACTGTTTTGCTAGTACTTGAAGTCGCGCCGCCCATCCCATCGGTATGTTTCCCATAGGGATCTGGACTACCAATCACACGAAGCAACAGCGCATCTCTAGCGGCGCCCGGCTGCTGTGCCGCTTCTGGTAGATCGGTCAAACTAAAAAAAACACCCTTACTCGTACCGCCACGCATATAGGTCGCAGGGATCTTTACTTGTGGTACAAAGCTCATTGTTTCGATTCCTTTTTAAATCTAAAAACAAGGGGAGACATGAAATGCTCCCCCTGAAAAAATGTACGATTCACAGGTTCTTAGCCATCCCCTCGTGAATCGCTAACTCAGGTTTACTGAGTATTATTCGCCAAAAAGTCTTCAGCAAAACGCTGCAAAACACCACCAGCTTGATAGACCGACACTTCTTCTGCCGTATCGAGGCGGCAAGTGACAGGAACATTCAATACATCGCCACTGGTTCGCGTAATTACGAGCGTTAGCTCTGCCCGTGGTGTTGGCGTGCCTAGGACATCAAAGGTTTCTGTGCCATCGATACCGTAAGTCTGGCGGCTCTCGCCCTTTTTAAACTCTAAAGGCAATACTCCCATACCCACGAGATTCGTGCGATGGATGCGCTCAAAACCTTCAGCGACAATTGCTTCAACCCCAGCAAGACGAACCCCCTTTGCAGCCCAATCTCTTGATGATCCCTGACCATAATCGGCACCAGCGACAATGATAAGCGGCTGTTTTCTATCCATGTAGGTTTCAATCGCTTCCCACATGCGTGTTACTTTGCCTTCCGGTTCAATTCTCGCTAAAGATCCCTGTTTAACTTCACCATTTTCCTGAACCATCTCATTGAGCAATTTAGGATTAGCAAATGTCGCACGTTGCGCAGTTAAATGATCACCACGGTGAGTCGCGTACGAATTAAAATCCACTTCGGGTAAACCCATTCGGGCTAAATATTCACCCGCAGCACTTGAGGCCAATATCGCGTTCGACGGTGATAAATGGTCGGTCGTAATATTGTCACCAAGGACAGCTAATGGTCGCATGCCTTTTAACGTTCTGGCACCAGCTAATGCACCTTCCCAATACGGTGGTCTGCGAATATAGGTACTTTCCGGACGCCACTCATATAGCGGGCTGATTTCATTGCCATATTCAACGGCGACATCAAACATTGGCGTATAAATTTCGCGGAACTGCTCTGGCTTCACACTACTCGCAACAATGGCATCGATTTCTTCGTCGGTTGGCCAGATGTCTTTCAGGCGAATATCATTACCTTGCTGATCTTGCCCCAGCACATCCTTTTCAATATCAAAACGGATAGTACCGGCTATCGCATAAGCGACAACAAGTGGCGGCGAAGCCAAAAATGCTTGTTTAGCATAGGGGTGGATCCGACCATCAAAATTACGGTTGCCGGATAAGACCGCAGTGGAATACAGATCGCGATCAATCACTTCTTGCTGTATGACAGGATCTAGCGCACCACTCATGCCGTTACATGTTGTACAAGCAAAGCCAACAATTCCGAATCCAAGCTGTTCTAACTCCGGAAGCAAGGCTGACTCTTCCAGATAAAGCTGAGCAACTTTTGAGCCCGGCGCAAAGGAAGATTTAACCCAAGGTTTACGAGTCAAACCCAGTGCATTCGCTTTACGGGCAAGTAGACCCGCGGCCACGACATTGCGAGGGTTACTGGTATTTGTACAACTCGTAATTGCCGCAATAATCACAGCACCATCTGGCATCAAGCCTTCTTCGTTTTCAACGGTGCCAGAAATTCCTCGCTCCGCAAGCTCCGATGTTGGCACTCGACGATGGGGATTCGACGGACCAGCAATATTTCGAACCACAGAAGACAGATCAAAACGCAGGACACGCTCATACTCCGCTTCTTTTAAACTATCAGCCCACAAGCCCGTTTGTTTGGCATAGGTTTCGACAAGTTTAACTTGCTCAGGCTCTCGACCGGTTAGCTTCAGATAATCGATGGTTTGCTGATCGATATAAAACATTCCCGCAGACGCACCAAACTCCGGAGTCATGTTTGAAATCGTAGCGCGATCACCTAAGGTGAGATCCGCAGCGCCTTCACCATAAAATTCCAGATACGAAGACACAACCTTTTGCGCACGTAAGAATTCGGTAATTGCTAAAACAATATCGGTTGCTGTAATGCCAGGCTGGCGCTTACCGGTTAATTCCACACCAATAATATCAGGAAGGCGCATATACGAAGCGCGGCCTAACATGACGTTCTCAGCTTCTAGCCCGCCAACACCAATCGCAATAACCCCTAGCGCGTCAACGTGAGGTGTATGACTGTCTGTTCCGACTAAAGTGTCAGGAAAGGCAACCCCTTGACGTGACTGAATAACCGGTGACATTTTTTCCAAATTAATTTGGTGCATAATGCCATTACCAGGTTGAATGACATCAACGTTTTTGAACGCTTTCTTCGTCCAATTGATAAAATGAAATCGATCTTCATTGCGACGGTCTTCAATGGCTCTGTTCTTATCAAATGCATCTTTATCAAAGCCCGCATGCTCAACTGCTAGCGAATGGTCAACAATGAGCTGCGTGGGTACCACTGGGTTCACTTTAGAAGGATCACCGCCCTTGTCTGCGATGGCATCCCGCAAGCCGGCTAAATCAACCAGCGCGGTTTGACCCAAAATGTCATGGCAAACAACACGTGCTGGATACCAAGGGAAATCTAAATCCCGCTTACGTTCAATAATTTGTTTCAAAGAATCTGTGAGCGTTTCAGGGCTACAGCGACGCACAAGGTTCTCTGCAAGTACCCGTGACGTATAAGGCAAGGTCGCATAGGATCCAGGTGCAATCGCTTCTACTGCGGCTTGTGTATCAAAAAAGTCTAGGCCAGTATCCGCAAGGGGTTTACGGTATTGAGTGTTCATAATTCATCCAAATTCGCATGGGGAAGTCTGGTCGACCTCAGCATGATGCAAAGGTCGACACCCGATTTATCGTTCGCTGATTGGCGTAACCTTTCTTGGCTCGCTACCAATATAATCAGCACTTGGGCGAATGATTCGATTGTTATCGCGTTGTTCCATCACATGCGCAGCCCAACCAGTTAAGCGTGAACACACAAATATCGGTGTAAATAGTTTGGTCGGGATCCCCATGAAGTGATACGCCGAAGCATGGAAGAAGTCGGCGTTACAAAATAGCTTTTTGGTATCCCACATGTATTCTTCACAAGCCACCGAAATGTCATAAAGCGAACTATCACCAAATTCCTTCGAAAGCTGTTCAGACCATGCCTTGATAATCACATTACGCGGATCCGACTCACGATAAACCGCATGGCCAAAGCCCATGATTTTTTCTTTACGCTCTAGCATGCCTGCCATTTGTGTTTTGGCATCGGCTGGCGAGCTAAATTTTTGGATCATTTCCATAGCCGCCTCATTGGCACCGCCATGCAAAGGTCCACGCAGTGAGCCAATAGCTGCTGTAATACAAGAATACATATCTGACAATGTCGATGCACAAACACGCGCGGTAAAGGTCGATGCATTAAATTCATGCTCTGCATAGAGAATTAAAGACACATCAATGACACGACGATGAAGCTCTGATGGCGTTTTACCCGTTAATAAACGTAAAAAGTGACCACCGATGGTGTCTTCATCAGACACACAGTCAATTTCCACACCCTCATGAGAATAGCGATACCAATAAGTCATAATCGCCGGGAATGCTGCTAAAAGGCGATTTGCAGCCTTATTTTGTTGGCTGAAATCAACTTCTGGCTCTAAGTTACCCAAAAACGATGCGCCGGTACGCATCACATCCATCGGATGCGCATCTGCAGGAATACGTTGTAAAACTTCCTTCAACGCTTTTGGTAAGTCACGCATCGGCTTCAACTCGGCTTTGTATGTCTCGAGTTGATCAAATGTGGGTAATTCACCATTGAAAAGTAAGTACGCGACTTCTTCGAATGTTGCGTTCTCGGCTAAGTCAGAAACATCATAACCACAATAGGTTAATCCACTTCCTGATTTACCAACGGTACATAGTTTGGTTTCGCCTGCGCTTTGGCCACGTAAGCCAGCGCCCGATAGTTTCTTATCAACCATGATTATTTACTCCATAAAGTAGCGGCTAGTGCTATCTGTTTATTTGATTATTTTTATATTATTTTTGTCTGTGTTGTGTCGGGCGCGCTCCAAAGACCAGAGTGAAGCACGCGTTCACAGCAACACATCAATGGGTTTGAGCTATTTGTTCTTGCCTTCACTAAAAAGCGAGTCAAGTTTCTGTTCATAGTCGTGGTATCCAAGATAGTCATAAAGATCCATTCGGGTCTGCATGATATCGATGACGGCTTTTTGGTCACCATCTCGTAACAACGTCTGATAAACAGTTTCTGCTGCTTTATTCATTGCACGGAACGCAGACAACGGATATAGCACCATCGCGCAGCCCCATGCACCTAACTGTTCTTTATTCCACAACTCGGTCTGACCAAACTCTGTAATATTGGCTAGCACAGGTACATCTAGCGCTTCAGTAAACGCTCGGTAGTGCTCTTCGGTTTTCACCGCTTCGGCAAAGATGCCATCAGCGCCAGCTTCTACATATGCTTTTGCTCGGGCAATCGCTGCCTCTAAACCTTCTTGGGCAAACGCATCGGTACGAGCCATGATGAAAAAGTCAGGGTCTGTTCTGGCATCCACAGCAGCACGAATTCGATCAACCATTTCTTCAGTCGACACCACTTCTTTATTGGGACGGTGACCACAACGTTTTTGAGCAACTTGATCTTCCATATGCACTGCTGCAGCACCGGCTTTTTCCATATCTCGAATGGTTTTGGCGATATTAAAAGCGCCACCCCAACCGGTATCAATATCGACAAGCAGCGGTAAATCACAAGCTGCAGTAATACGTTGAACATCGACTAAAACATCATTTAAAGAAGTCATGCCAAGATCCGGTAGACCATAGGAAGCATTCGCAACCCCGCCTCCAGAAAGATATATCGCTTGATGTCCAACTTGCTTGGCCATCATCGCCGTATATGCGTTAATCGTTCCAACAATCTGTAGTGGTTGATTGTCCGCTAACGCTTGACGAAATTTTTTACCTGCACTCATGGCTTATTCTCTCTATGTCATGGGTTAAACCCGAATCTTAACAAGGGCTAAGTTCCTGAATTTAACTTCGTTTCTATACTGTTTTTTGAATAAAGAATGTGGCGACGCATTAATATTTCCGCCAACTCAGGGTCGCGCTGTGTAATAGCACGAACGATATTTTTATGTTCATCGAAAGCACTATTAACTCGAGGGCCAGCCATTCCTAGCTGAACTCGATACATTCGAACAAGGTGATAAATGCCATCAATGAGCATACGGATTAGGTGTTGATTTTTGCTGCCCACAATAATTCGGTAGTGAAAATCAACATCACCCGCTTCTTGATAGTAGGATTCGTCCGATTGGACTTGATCAAATTGCGATTCTAATAATTGTGCGAGATCATTCACCTCATCGTCAGTCATGTTGGTCGCAGCTAAGCGGGCCGCCATACCTTCCAATGATTCACGGACTTGATAAAGCTCAACTAACCCTTCAGGTGTGAGCGATACAACGCGCGCACCAACATTAGGCTTTCGTTCCACGAGGTGACAGGATGCTAAACGATTGATTGCTTCACGAATGACAGCTCGGCTTACCGCGTATTTTGTCGACAATTCTGCTTCACTGAGTTTCGAACCCGATGGCACTCGCCCTTCAACGATATCTTTTCTTAATAAAAAGAATGTTTTATCTGCAATCGTTACGGGTTGTTCTTTAAAGAAAGTCATAAATTTCGCAAATACTTATTTAGAACATTGTCGACAATATAGCGCCACATTGAGACATAGATCAAGTTAAAAGCACTTATTGTCGACAAAAGTATAGGTTGGCTATGCAATAACGCATGACTCATCCGCCAGTACGAAGCCATTCGTCCCAAATACGAGCATGAAATCACAAAACATGACTTGACCCTTCGAACTAGAGACCCCATTAGTCATTGAATTTAAACAGGTAATTCATTCATTCTGATTAAAGCAATGAGTTAAGCTGATAAGTCTTGGTTTACGTATGCAACATAAAATTTTGATCATCAGCGCAAACTGAAAAGAAGAAGAAACAAAGAAAGTCTTTTCGTTAACGGATTGATTTACGGTAAACTAACGCCTGATAAACTAGGTACCCATCGAACATAGCACTCAGCTGTGTTCTTGGTCGTGTTGAAAGTACAACAGGCAAGGCTGTTAAAGCTAAGTTGCAGTAAAGGGATCTATGACGCACTCAAGAAATACATTTAGCAATAACTATCAATCGATTCGAGGTTTTACCCTCATTGAGCTTGTGGTTGTCATCATTATCCTCGCGATTATCGGTGTTGTTGTTGCTCCTAAATTTATGTCATTAACCCGAGATAGTTATCAAGCAAATATGCAAGGCGTTGCTGGAGCAATAAAAAGCGCAACCGCTTTAGTACATTCTAAATGTGTCGTTGACACCAGTTGCGACGAATCAGCCGCACCAGCAGCCGGCAACGGTCTTGGCAATCGTATTATCGTACAGGGTGAAAGCATTACCCTCGCCTATGGGTATCCACGCCACACGGCGGCCGGGATTGCTAGAGCGATTAATATTGAAGACTTTGCTGATGGCGGCGACTTTCGCCTTACCACGTATACAGCATCAGGTCGTCCTGGATTACGTATCCGCCCAAACCAACAGTACGACGCAAATGATTGTGAGATAAAATATTCCCAGCCCTTATCCGCCGGAGAAACACCTTTTATCAGTATTGATATCGACAACTGTTAACACGCCAAGCTAAATTTATCGCTCACAAAACTCTCCGACTATCCTCGGTCAATTGTTCATCGAATTCGCTAGCATTATTACCAATCTCGCTATGCAGCGACGCAAGCCTAATCTGGCTCCTCCTGTCTCCCCTAGCGATCAACCTGTTTCAAAGGACCTTTAATATGGCACGCGAACCCACTTGTACATTCATCCAACCCAATAATTGAATATGTCAAAGCAATGCACCCCGATGAGCGTGAATATATTCTATTACCAAGCCAGCGCTTTTAAGCGTATAAAAAGTAAGGGGGTGAGATCAAATCGCACAAATACATATGGTTACAAATTCAAAACAGGTTCGTTCTAACGATAACCATTCCTAACCAATAGCTTGTAAACGTCCGCCTTGAGTTCATTTAAAATCATCACAATACCGTCAAAACCCAGCGACGAACAAAATAACACATTACATACAACTGCTTAAAGACACTAAATGGTTGGCCGCAAACTGAACGCCGCCCTATAAAATGAATCCTCAATAGCCTGTATCAGTAAAAACAACGACACTTTTAATGTGAATACCTATTTACATATCGTCATGCGCCTGTATATGATGTGACCAAGATCACAATCAATACCAGCGTGATCAACAAACCAAATGATGAAATCACAGCTTAAAAGGTAAGTTATGAATCCACCTTCTCTACAAAAGACAGCATTGACGGTCGCCCTAAAAATTGCACTCGCGACAGGATTGTTCGCTGCGCACCCTGCGAATGCTGAAACCAGTACCAGTCAAATTCATAACCAACATGGGAATCATGAAATAGCCTCCCCCATGCAAACGACGAAAAAGCTGAAAGAGAAGCTGAAGCCTTCAAGTAAAAACTTCATCATTTATGATCAGTCTGTCATCGCAATCCACAACGTAACGTTAGTTGATGGAACCGGTTCACCAGCAAAACATAATCAAACTCTTGTCATGACTAACGGCAATATTTCCCAAGTTGGTGACAGTAAACACGTAAAAATCCCAGAAGGCGCGGTACAAATTGATGGTCAGGGTCATACGATCATCCCTGGGCTTGTGATGATGCACGAACATATGTTCTATCCAACAGGTAAAGCTAACTATACCGAGATGCTATATAGCTTCCCTCGCTTATATCTGGCAGGGGGCGCAACAACGATCCGTACCGCTGGAACAACGGCACCGTATGCTGATTTAAGTCTGAAAGATGCTATTCAATCTGGTAAAACCATTGGTCCCGATATGGATGTCACTGCACCATACCTTAACGGACCCGGCCTGCCCATTTTGAAAATGAAGCCTTTACGAGATGTCGAAAACGCAAAAACGATGATGAAATATTGGATTTCTGAAGGCGTGACATCATACAAAGCATATATGCATATCCGACAAGATGAATTAGCAGCAGTAATTCAGCAAGCGCATAAACAGGATCATAAAGTCACCGCGCATTTATGTTCGATTACCTACCGAGAAGCCGCAGAACTGGGAATAGATAACCTTGAGCATGGCTTTTTTGCTGCTACAGATTTTGTAAAAGACAAAGAAAAAAACAAGTGCCCTTCAAATGCGCACCAATCGCTGGTCGATCTTGACATCAACAGCAAAGAAGTTGATGACTTAATCGCACTGCTTATCGAAAAAGACGTCACGCTTACCTCTACTTTAACTGTTTTTGAAACCCTCACTAAAGGGCGCCCTAAAGCATACCCCAAAGCACTTGATGCGCTCATTCACCAAGTTCGCGATCAGTATGAGTCTCGCTGGGAAAAAATTGCAGCCCAAGAGAACGCAACATGGCCGATTGTATTTGACAAGATGATGAAGCTAGAGAAAAAGTTTGTTGAGGCTGGCGGTAAGTTAATGGCGGGAACGGATCCTACCGGATATGGGGGTGTTATTGCCGGGTTCTCAAACCAGCGTGTTGTTGAACTTCTTGTCGAAGCAGGCTTTACCATTGAGCAAGCTGTACAGATTTCAAGCTTAAATGCTGCTAAATATTTGGAGCGAGAGCAAACAATCGGTTCACTTACTGTCGGAAAGCGAGCAGACTTAGTCCTGCTGCAAGGCGATCTCAGCCAAGACGTCTCTGCAATACAGCAAATGAAAGTCGTGTTTAAACAAGGTAAAGGCTACGACAGTGAAGCCATCATTGCCGATACCAAAGCCGTCGTCGGTTTACACTAGATGATTGCCGAATGATTTCGTCATTATCACTCAAGTCCACCGTGGCACTTCTGAAAGACGGCGCGGCGGACTAAATCTTTGTTAATACCGAGAATCGATGCTCATAAAAACAGTGGCAAGTCGTTAATCAAACTGGTCACTGTTTTTAATCAATTCAACACAGGACAAAACGCAGCCTCATGTACCACAAAGCGCAAATTGACCTGCTGACCCAAACTCAATCACAGCCCCCCACCCTGACTTCAATGAAAAAACCAACACCGGTTATCACATCGTCACAAGATTTGCCCTCACAAAGTCTCGCTAAACCTTGTTCAGATCATATGGATCGCACGAGCTAATATTTTTATGTTGCTGTTTTAAATCAAAAACCGCATTATTTAGTGGCACACTAATGCAAACGACTTAGAGCCATAGAATATGCCTTCGAATGCGATCATCCTACCGCAGCAACAACGTAGTCAAGAAACCCAACGCCGGTTACTGGATGCGCTGCATCATTGCTTACAAACCAAATTTTTTGAGCATATCAGCATAAAAGAGCTCGCTGAGCACGCAGATGTTTCGGTCGGTACCTTCTATCGACGCTTTAAAAATAAAGAGTCCTTGTTACCTCTACTTTACCAGGACTTCGGCAATGACTTGCTGCAATGGACACAATCACTCGAAGAAACCTCCTACACTTCGCTCGATCATGCCATTGAGGATATCACTCTAGAAACATTTCGATTTTTATCCAGTCGCAAAAGCATATTTAGAACATTGCACCTTAATGCTCGCCTCCACACAGAACTTGTTGATTCAGACAAAATTGTCGACCGCAAAGTTGTTTATAAGCGCCTTGCTGCAATATTTCTGCGCTTCGAACAACAAATGCATGCTCAACATCGGGAAGAAACCGCAGGAGTCATGGTCTATACCCTAGTCACCACCCTACTCGACAAGGTGCTATATCCAAATGTAACCCCAGCAATCGCAAGCGATCTCGATGCCAAAGCGTTCACCGCCGAACTCACTCGCATGCTAAAAGCCTATACAGGCTCGCGCTAACATCTAAGCCCGCCCTTCTGGCAAATACTGGTCGCTTTTAAAATGTATAAAAGCTCAGTGTGCAACGATTCTTCAATTGCAACAAAACGCTATTTGGCTGCATCATAAGCAGCTTGTAGCCAGGTGATTAGCTCCGAGTCGACTTCTGAAACATCTGCAATACGAACTTTGTAGTTACACATCTGTCCAGCAGCTAAAGCTTTTAATCGTGGGCTATCTGGTAGCTGTTTTACATTCAAACCCAGCTCGACTTGCGTGTTAGTGGCGGGGCCAACCAAACAAAATTGTTTACGACGCCGATAGCTAATATTGGCCTTTTTAGGTGCCGTCTCAAACTCACCCAAATTTGCCAGCGCCTTGGAAATTTGTTGATGAATCGGTAGTAAATGCTGCTTTTTATCAACGTAGATCCGCTGAAACGCCTGACTTTCACTTTCTGCGTCATCGGTCGCAAATGCGCCACTTTTCTTCGCATAATGCACCACAACATTCGCATCTCCGTGTCCTAACCCATGATCAGACTTTAACATTTTCACTAATTCACCATGTTTTTGCGCTTCGCTACTCAACACAATATGACTCAGTGCTTGCAACGTCTGACCGCTGCGTTGTTCAATATTGTTTAACTGGGTTTCTAGTGCTTTATCCATTGTTGCCATCATCGCTCCTAGTTGCATCATTAGTCTAAGCTTGCTTTAACTCTAGCCTGAATTCGCGTATAGATGAACTATGATTCATTGGTTAGCCAACACGTTAACGAGGCGAATTCCAAAATTCAGGGAATTTATATCGGTTTTAATTCGCATAACCTGACGCATCAAAGGTATCGAGTTCAAAAAGAAGATGATTAAGAAGTTTTAAGAGGCCATCATCAGCGAACTAATATGTGAGGGAACACAATGCACGAACACGTCGCACTATTATTGTCAGTTTTGTTGCTTCTTATTTATGGTCTAATATCAAAAGTCGCCGAAAAATCTCCCATCACCGCGCCAATGGTATTTTTAGGCACAGGGCTTTTGTTTAGTACTTTTGGCTTCAACCTCACCCAAGTTCATATTGAAACCAACGTCTTAAAATTACTAGCGGAACTGACGTTAGTCATCATCTTATTTGTCGATGCAAGTTTGATCCGCTTTAACCACCTAATCAATGTATTGCGCGGCATACCTGCTCGACTATTAGGGATCGGTATGCCACTCACCATGCTTTGCGGCTGGTGTGTTGGTGTCCTGTTATTCCCAAATTGGAGCTATTGGAGTATTACGCTCGTTGCGCTCATCCTCGCACCGACTGATGCAGCTTTAGGTCAAGCGGTTGTAAAATCCCCCCATGTCCCTCAAAACATTCGCGATGGCATTAGTGTAGAAAGCGGTTTAAACGATGGACTCGCACTGCCAGTGATTTTGATCTGTATTGCCGCACTTTCATCCGATGCAGCGGTCTTTCAGGGGGATGGCCATTGGTTTAGTTATATCGCACTACAATTAACTTTGGGTCCCATTATCGGTGCCCTAGTTGGTTATGTTGGAGGCAAATTGATTGAATTTGCTTCTCAAAGAGACTGGATGGAGCCAGTATTCCAAAGCCTATCTGCTCTTTCTTTGTCCATACTAGCTTTTGCTTTTGCTGAAATATTGCATGGCAATGGATTTATCGCGGCCTTTTTCGCTGGATTAATGCTTGGGGTTAAAAAGCCACAAGTACGCGAGCGTATTCAGGAGTTTGGCGAGGCACAAGGTCAATTCCTATCACTCACCATATTTCTAGTGGTCGGCTTAGTTGCTGTGCCACTATTTGCGGAATATTGGACGTGGAAAGTGTGGCTTTATGCCTTTCTCAGTTTAACCGTGATCAGGATGCTTCCTGTGTTACTGGGACTCAAAGGATTAAAAGTTAACACTTATTCAAAATTATTTATTGGATGGTTTGGTCCACGAGGCATCGCATCATTACTTTATGTACTTATCGTCATCGCAGAACTTGGGTTACAAAATTATCAAGGGCAACTCAGTGTTATTATTCTTACAGTGACCTTGAGTACTTTTTTGCATGGCATCTCTGCCATTCCGTTAAGCTTAAAGTTTAAGCGCTATGACGCTTAAACGCTGCGGTAAACCACCCGCTTAACGGATAGATAAAGGCGATCCGCTTTTACTATGCTCACTGCCAATCGTTCAAGAAAATACGATGTATGAATCGCGGAAAAAACAATAAACTAACTCAATTCTTTTTCAATTGCGTAAATATCATCATCAATGGATTCAACGCGTGCTTCAAAGATCGCACGAGCATCATGAAGCCCGCGGTTATAGTAATATGCCCCCATTTCCTTGGCGAAGAAGTCTAAAAGAAATTCAGCATCGAACTGCTCAAGCTCTTGGTTGAGCTCACGATCAAAGTAAGACTGAAGCTTAGTCACCATGCGTTCCGTTTCTGCATGAGTAAACTCAATTTTGGCCATATTATTCTGTTCCTTAACAATTATTGGGTTCTATAAACCAGTCGACATTGGCATTTGATGTTTAGCGTTTAGCGGCTTGTGATGTAGCCGAACAACGAGGGCCAACATTAGCACACCAAAATAAGCCAATACCGACAAGTAAAACACCAAAAGCAGAACGCTCTCCTTGAATGCCACTGACGTAGATCAATGGTACTGCAGCCATAGCGATTGAGACAACGAGATATAGAACCCTTTGCTTACCATTTGACTCATATATACATTTTCGCCACTTATGTAGGAAAAGAGTACCAAACGGCAAATACACCAACATGAAGATTTCAAACATGCTCATCTCTTCCTGACACGAATACATCATGACTCCCCACAAAGATGCTGATCTCCAATCAATCGTGGGTTAGCTGAAGCCAGAGCCATCTTAGTTTTGTTAAAGAAACTAAAAATTGGAGATCAGCATGAGCTGACATTACATAATTTTCATAAGCTTAAATACTCACAAAGAGTTCATCCAAGTGACCTATATTGGACATCACTTCATTATGGTAACAGCGGGCCAAGAGCGTGCACGAAACTTGATTGCGGAATATCAAGAATGGTAATGGGACCCTGGGGTCTCCTAAAGACCCAACACCAAAAATCCAAAACCATTTTACTTTTGTTCAACACCTTCGTCTCTGATGAAGCGTCCCTATAAAAACCAAAATTGATGCAACCATGTTACCAATGTTACACAGTTGTTAACCCCAGTTTGTTGTGCTAGTGTCAAAACGTCCTAAGAGAAATATTTAAAATGATTCAGGGCAATCAAAATCGGGTATCAAAATTTTTATTTCAAATTGGTGGAGCAAAATTTCATGAAATTATCAAAGATTTCTAGTGCCATTATTGCGTTGACAGTTGGCATGTTAGGAACAGCATCTGCAGCTGATGATCGTTATGTAATTCAAGTCGATAATAGTAAAAAGGGCGTCGTTAAGGCGCTTGCTAAAAAACTTGGTGGGCAAATCCACATCGATGGAGAAGGCTTTTTCTCGGCCAGTTTTTCGGGAAAAGATCTAGCTCAAGTAAAGGGATTGCTAAACAACCCCCATGTAAAGCTGGTGGAAGAAGATCAACGTCGCCATCTGATGGCGCAATATAATGATGATAGCGGCAACCCGATGACTCAACAAATTACACCTTATGCCGTGTATCAGTCGCAAGCTGACCAACTTTCCTTTAATGCTGCCGCAGGAACAAAAGTATGCGTCATCGACTCAGGTCTTGACCGTAGCAACCCAGATTTTGAATGGAATAACATTAGCGGTGATAACGATTCTGGTACCGGAAATTGGGATGAAAATGGTGGCCCCCATGGCACCCATGTTGCCGGAACCATCGGTGCCGCCGATAATAATCTTGGTGTTATTGGTATGGCGCCAGGTGTCGACATGCACATCATCAAAGTATTTAACGCAGATGGTTGGGGTTACTCTTCAGATTTGGCCCATGCAGCTAACCTTTGTAGCCAAGCTGGAGCAAATATTATCAGTATGAGTTTAGGTGGTGGCGGTTCAAACTCTACCGAGTCTAACGCATTTAAAGCATTTTCAGAGGCTGGGGGCCTTGTTGTCGCCGCCGCAGGTAATGATGGGAATAATGTTCGATCCTACCCCGCAGGCTACCCTTCAGTGATGATGGTCGGCGCAAACGACGCAGACAATAACATTGCTGATTTTTCCCAGTTTCCGACTTGTACAACAGGAAAAGGGCGACGCGCTGTAACGGATAAGAAAACCTGTGTTGAAGTAACAGCAGGTGGTGTTGATACACTTTCAACCTACCCAGCAGGCATGGCGACCTCTGCCAATATGACGGCAAACGATGTCGCGTACGCTTCATCTGCTATGGAAAATTCCGGCAATGCATCTGGTAACAGTTACTACATGGGAACGGCAGAAGCAACCGATGGTGGTGCAAACGGAAACATTTGTGTAATCGACCGAGGAGTTATTTCTTTCCATGACAAAGTAGCGAACTGTGAAGCATCTGGCGGCATTGGTGCTGTCATCATCAATAATGAAGCCGGAATGCTATACGGCACATTGGGTGACACCAATACAACCACTATCCCTGCCGTTGGTGCGGCATTTGAAGACCGCTCTGCATTAGTCGCTGCTTCTAGTATGAGCATTGACATTGGCACTTCTGACTATGGTTTAATGAGTGGTACTTCGATGGCAACACCAGCTGTATCAGGTGTTGCAGCATTAGTGTGGTCGAATCATTCCGGATGTACAGGTGAACAAATACGAGATGCGCTAAAAGCCACCGCTCAAGATGGTGGTGCTTCAGGTCATGATGTTTACTTTGGTGATGGTATTGTCAAAGCAGCCGCAGCAGATGCTTACCTAACGCAACAAGGTTGTGGTGGGGGGGTTACTCCGCCACCAACTGGTGATATTACGCTCACCGCTTCGACCGGCACAAGCAAAGGTAAACCAGTTGTTAATTTGACGTTTGATGGCGCTGCAACCAGTAACGTCGACATCTACCGCAATGGCTCCTTGTTGGTCACAACAACAAATGATGGCAGCTACCGTGATAGTTTTGGTAAGCGAGATTCAGGAACATACACATATAAAGTGTGTGATGAAGGGTCATCTAATTGTAGTGTCGATGTCACAGTCACTTTCTAAGAAAGTTCGAGTACGATAACAACGAAAGGTCAGCATTTGCTGACCTTTTTATTGAACCAATACACATAGCAAAATATTTCTCGTCATGCCAAATAGTACATCATACCAAACTAAGCCCTTGATCTATGGTAAGGCCCCACTTCCCTAAACACTTTCTAAGTTCCGAAACCAAACGTATTCCACCTTTCTAACCTTAATAATAAAAATGCGTCGCTATTTGATCTAATATTCAAAATCAAACGATTGACGTTTTTTCAAACACTCAGGCTTACAAACAAAGTAGTATCCGATAAAATCAAATTTTAATATCAGACATGTTTTTTCACGACAAAGTCATTCCTCCAATAAATAAGAAGGTCCACCATGAAAACAGTTAAAACTCTTCTTGCTTTTTCCTTATCGGGCTTACTTGTAGCATGTGGTGGTAGCAGTGACGACACTACTGCACCGCAAACGGGACTATTTAGCTTAGGGGTGTCAGATAACCCGAGTGACGCAAAAGAAGTGACTGTAGCTTTCAAGCAAGTCGTACTGAAAAATGATTCTGGCAGCATTTCATTCGATGTGTCTAACAATGGCGCATTAAAACAAGTCAATTTACTCGAATTTCAAGGTACAGCCGTTGAAACTTTAGTGAGCGGTCAGAGTATCCCCATTGGCGAATACCAATTGTGTATTTACATGCAAAAAAGCGAAACGCCAAATGCCGAGAGCTCTTTTATTAAAACCATGGATGACAACCTCTATGGATTGACCACCAACAGCAATGGTACTTGTGGGGGTGTCGGCGCAGAGGATACTGACACAGGCCGTTTATTTTTCAATAAAACATTTACCATTGCTGCTGGTACAAACAGCTTTGTCGCCGAATTTGACCTAAACAGCGGCTTACAAGACCCCCACGGCAATAAAGACTACTGGACGTTAAAACCCACGTCAGTACAACTACATAATAATGCTGAAGTCGGCGCTATCAAAGGAGATATCCCCTCAGAACTCGCGGCACAATGTGAAAATGCAGCTGGCGGTAGCCTCTTTAGTCATGCAGCCTATTTGTATCCAAATAGTACAGCGCTCGACAACATGAACGATTTTAGAAGTGATACAGCTGAGGCACCACAAATAGCACCAATTGCTTCCGCCAGAGTCAACGATATTACGGACGAGAGTAATCAAGTCATTGGCCAAAACTATGAATTTGGTTTCGTCGTTGCAGGCAGCTACAGTGTAGGTTACACCTGTGTAGCCCAAAATGACGATCCTGATGTCAATAACAACCCAGATGATGCAGAACAGCCTTTCTTTATCCATGCAGATAAACAAACAGTGACTGTGACTAATGGCACTGTGGCCAATGGTGATTTTGCTGCCCCCGTTGCTCCATAATCATAGGCGTCTTGCTTTATACCAAATAAAGTTGGCTTTAAAGAAGGCATCTATATTGGATGCCTTCTTTCCTTACTTACAGATCACATAGGTCCACTGCCTTAGCCAGGCCGTAACATTTCAGGCCATGTGGCTGCTAAGCACAGCATCAAGCGCGTTGACCAATTATTCTTATTGATTGGGCCGATGTTCGTGAACAATTAAGGTTGATGACTTTGCGTGCGTCCATCAGTGTTCAAGGTCGGAGTGTGACTCTCTACAAGCGCACGTTTTTGTTTGAAGCTAAGCCTGTAGAGATAGCAATTCCCCGCGCAGCCACAACCGTTTTCTTGAAGAGTTGGCAAACGTTTTACCAAAGCATTGCTGCCCTTTAATCGTTACTGATGCGGGCTATCGAAATACCTGGTTTTCTCAAGTCGCTAAACTAGGCTGGTTCTGGCTAGGGCGTGTACGTGGTGATGTCAGCGACCAACATTCGGGCAAACACCAATGGCACTCCTACAAGTCTCTTTACCCCACGGCAACAAACAAAGCCAAGTACATCGGCAGTGTAAAGCTTGCCCGTAAGCGTCCATTGCAATGCCACCCGGCATCGGCCAGTATTGTCGATTATGCGGCTAGGAAAAGAAGTTCGGAAGAGGAAAAACTACAAGATAACAGAGCAACATTTACGCTGGGCGATGCATGAATACATCAAGTTGGTTCACACTGCCGGAAGACCTGAATTTTGAGGGGATCCCCCAGCGCACCTATTAAACGGCCCAGACTTGCTGGCTATAATTGCGAGGCACGAGCCAAAGCGAGCGAGTATGGGTCCGGTTGAATGGTTTGTTAGGTTTACTTACCACGGTACACCATTTAATTCTGCAAACAACGCACAAAATAACATTAAGAAAAATGGAACCGAGGTCCCTACAAGAACTTTTCTTGAACAAACTTTCCACTTGCACGCCACGAAAAGCAAATAAGGTAAAAATAAGACTGTGCTATATAAAACCATGAACGCCACAATATACAGGAACTCATGCCTCAAAGGTGCATCCGGTTTCATCAAGTATTCGATACAAAAGATTGTGGCAAATGCTGCTAGCGGCCACATAAATATACTCAGTGCAATTAACAACTTTTCGAATCTATTCAAAATTGCATCCTTGTAATCCTAACGCCCTGTTAAGGGGCTGATAATGTTTGACTAAAATGTGTAGCGAAGCGAAACCGAGCCAAACTTTAGCCGTCCCGCGATTAAACAGCTTGTTAGTAGTATTTTAATCTACTGAACTATCTTTCGTTGGTGCACGTTTTTTGATTATACCAAAGGATAAAAATACTACAGTAGAAATTAAAAACACTCCCGAGCCAGTAAAATCTTGTTCAAATACGTTGTAGATTAAACCTAAAAACATGATAAAAGATACAATTAAATAATTATTATATTTAGATGATGAATCGTTTTTCATTAACACTTCCCTTTGATTGGTAATGGATATTTTCCAATACTACTAACGCCCTCATTAATGGGCAAATAATTGTTGTCTAAAATAAGCGACGCTGGAGCAAACAGCCAACTGTTATTTGTCATGATTTAACAGCTTGTTAGCTGTACATTACGATAGTTATTGCATGCCAGCCATTTTATATAAAAAATACGCAAAGCCAGAAAATGCTAGAACACCAACAACTACCATGATTGTTAACGTTTTTGATTTTGTCATTGAATCTACAAGTGCAACTTCGGTTTGCATCCGAATAAGATCTAGATTGTCATTTGATTCTTTTAACTGAGGCTTACCACTCTTCTGTTCCATGAAAATATACTCCATTGGTTGATATGATACTTGTACTGCTAACGCCTCGTTTAGAGGCCTTTACGCAGTTGGCCAAAATTAACGAACGAAGTGAGGGAAAGCCAACTGTTAAAAGTCCCTGACTGCAACGGCTTGTTATGCGAATTACCACGCACAAACATTGCAGCCTTTGTTATGGTTATAGTCTTCAAGTTTTTTGATGCGCTGCAATTTATGCTGTAACCTACAACCTACACCAAGTGATTGAACGTAATTACCGCCTTTTTCTGATTCGGGGTAGTCAAAAAAACAATCCGCACTAACGTAGTTAGTCCACTTTTTTTGTGCATCCACTAATCTTTCTTTGTCTCCGTCTTTCAAGTAGTTAACTAAAGAATTATATTCATTAGTTAATAATACATCTGCACGTTTTTCTAATTTAGACAAGCAGTAATTTGAGTACTTATGACTAGTCATTTGACCACAAGTTTCCGATAACTCTTTTTTAAGTAACTTACTGCTGTCTTCTGCATTTGCAGTAAAAATAAATAATAATACCAAGTAGGTAATTTTATGCATGACTATCCTTATTCGCATAACGCCCCCGTTAAGGAGCAAATAGTGGTTGGCTAAAATTTTGGAGCGTAGCGACAAAAGCCAACCACTATTTGTCTGCTTGAACGGCTTGTTATGTGTTTTCTGCTAATTTATTTATTATTTTGTGAGCTTCCTTTAAACCTGCACCAGTCTCGTTGCGATATAACCTTATTGCTGTAAGTTTTTTACCTAGTTTAACAGCAGTTAACACCTCTTTAGATACATGAAGCTTTTCATCAAAGACGATGCCGTTATTTTCTAATAAAGTATCTATTTTATTCTCGATTATTCTTAGACGCTGATCTGATTTACCCATGGAAACTTGCCAAAGAATGAGGATTAATAGACCAATAAGGATTAAAGTATCTTCCATGCTACGATTTCTCCATTAACGCATAACGCCCGCATAAGGGACTGATAATGCTTGGCTATACTTGTACAGCGAAGCGGAACTGAGCCAAGCGTTAGCAGTCCCTTCACTTTATGCTCTTGTTATGTTGCTATTGTTTCGAATACTTTAAACATACCAAAACTTGCAAAAGCTATACCCCAGATTAACCCGAAAAGCCTAAGTTTACTATTTGCGTTTTGTGAGATTGCTACCATTGGACCGATACCAATTTTAAAGCCCAGCTTCCAAGAAAGGCACTTTTCTAGCCCCCACAAAAAGATAAACAAATAAACGCAGATAAGTGACTCATTTCCACGCTCTAAGTAGGCAAATAGAAAGAATAAAAGTAGGAATAGCACTGATAGTGAAAATATTATTTTTTGAAGCTTTATCAATGCTTGAACCTTCCTGGCAACATAACGCCGGCCGCAGCGGCTTGTAAAACTGGCAGTTGTTTTGCGGCTTTTTGCAAAACAAGTGACAGTTTTGCAAGTCCGATGCCGGCCCTTGTTAACTTTGTATTGCTGCATTAATAAACACCAAAAGAACCAATAATCCACCGAATATAAATTGCAGCAAGAATTTTTTCCGAGCTGATGATAACAATACCTTCATATTGTTATCATCACAGGAAAGGATGCCTTTCTTACCAAAGAACTCGTTCATAAATGTATAATCACTCATGAGCTGTAATTCAGTACTCGGATGGATTCCAAATATTTCCATCTTATTATCCTTAGAATACTTAACTATCCGTCTGAGATCTTTTACATAGGAATAAGATATTGTGGTTAGAACTCCAACCAAAATTAGTACTATTGTGATTAGCACGATCTCTCCTAGAAGTTAACGCTAAGCTAAGCGGAAAAATACTGTTAGGCTAAAGAGTGCGGGGCACGAGCGCGAGCTAACTGTAATTTTTCCGTTTGAGCGCCTTGTTATATTTTTGTTTGCGGTGTGATTTGTATTTTATAAACTTTTACGCCTTCAGTGCCAATTTCAATCGTTGCAGCTTGATTTACCGCTGTAACTAAAACAGGCTTTTCTTTGTGAACAAATGCACCGTCAGTATATGTATAGTAAATAGTTGAAAGTTTAACTGCTCCATTTTCAATAGTTGGGACTATATCGTATTTTACTTCACCATCAATTTGAGCTGTAAAACTTTCTTCTATCTGACCTTTTAATGTAATTGGTTTAACTAAATCGCCGTTAATATACATATCAAGTTTCAAAGTTACATCTTGATTGGCATAAGCCATAGAGGACATAGCCAAGGTACTTGCTACTAACACTTTATATAAACTTTTCATCATTCATCCTTAAATTTAATGTGCTCCATTGCACGATATAAAAAATATAACGCCACGCTAATGGGCAAATTACAGTTGGTTAAAATAGCGACGCAGGAGCAAAAACCAACTGTTATTTGTCCTGTTGAGCGCCTTGTTATGCTACGATTTCTGTAACAACTTTAGTTTTCACTGAGTTAGCAATGAAGCATTGTTCATGTGATTGATGGTGCATTTTTTCAAGTTGCTCCATCGTTGGTTTTTTATCACCAGAAAACTGTACGTGTGGTTTAAGTGTAACTTTAGTCATTGAAATTTTACCATCGCTATCTTTTTCCATAATACCAACAGCATCGTCTACATATGAATCAACAACATATTTTCTTTTTGCTGCAATTGATAAGAAAAACAACATGTGGCAGCTAGAAAGAGACGCAACAAATGCTTCTTCTGGATCTACATTTTCTTCAACAGAATAAGGTAAAGGAACTACGTGAGGCGAAGAAGAAGCTTGAACGGTTACACCACCATCAAAAATCCATTCATGTCCTCGGCTATATTTGTTATCAATATAACTTTCATTGCTATCTCTAACCCAATTGATTTTGGCAAAATACTCTGACATTTGAACTCCATTTATGAAAGTAGCCTAGACATAATGACTCCCCACTAAAGATGCTGATCTCCAATCAATCGTGGGTTAGCTGAAGCCAGAGCCATAATAGTTTTGTTAAAGAAACTAAAAATTGGAGATCAGCATGAGCAAACATAACATACTTTTCATAGGTTTAGACACTCACAAAGAATTTGTTGAAGTTGCCTATATTGAAGATCAACGCAGTGCGCAACCCATTCATTTGGGTCGTATTTCCAGCGCAAAAGCATCTATCACGAAACTGGTAAGGCAATTCCAATCGAAATACCCAAATGCCACACTCCATTTCGTCTACGAAGCGGGCCCATGTGGCTATTGGATTTACCGTTTACTCACCAGCTTGGGACACTGCTGTTACGTAATAGCCCCCTCCCTCATCCCCTAAAAGCCAGGCGAAAAAATCAAAACCGATAAACGGGATGCGATGAAGCTAGCCAAACTACTTAAAACCGAAGATCTCACTCCTATTTACGTTCCAGAGCCTGAAGATGAAGCCATTCGAGATTTATCTCGTGCACGCGAAACCGCAATGAAAGATCTCAAAGATGCCAAATACCAACTCAAAGCCCTATTGCTCAGAAATAACATTAATTACAAAGGCACGGCTAACTGGTCAATGCAGCACCTTCGCTGGCTAACCGAACTCATATTGCCACATCCCAGCCAACAGATTGTCTTGCAAGAATACCTACAAACCATTAATGAGCGTATTGCACGCTTAAAACGTTTGGATAATGAACTCGAGCACCATGTGAGAAACTGGCGTTACTACCCTGTTGTTCAAGCGATTCAGGCACTCAGAGGCGTCAGGTTACTGGTCGCTAGGGGCGTCGTAGCTGAGCTAGGTGACTTAACGCGATTCGATCATCCAAGGAAATTAATGAGCTATTTAGGCTTGGTGCCTTCAGAGCATTCGAGCGGCGGAAAACGAAATACTGGACCGATTACCAAATGCGGTAACGGGAGAGCGCGAAGGTTACTTGTCGAAGGCGCTCATTCTTATCGATACCCTGCCAACATTTCAACGGAGCTTCAAAAGCGACAAGAAGGCCTACCAAAGCAGATTGTCGATATCGCGTGGCAAGCACAGTTGAGGCTGTGCCGCCGATATCTGCGTCTCATGCACAAAGGCAAACATTACAATGTTGTTGTCACTGCGATTGCTAGAGAGATGATTGCCTATATTTGGGCCATCGCAAGAGAAATCGTTTTGACGCCGGTGAATACCAAGTTACGGAT
>NZ_BMPZ01000012.1 GCF_014647855.1 Shewanella gelidii
TTCCTAAGAACCGGCTCAATGAATTCTGATTCGCCTAAAAGACTCGGAAGAATCTTCTAAACGTTTGTACATATTGCTATGAACATTCATCTTACATTGAGTAAAATTTTTGATTGCTCATCTTCCCAAAGAAAGAATGAAGCAATTTCGAATAACTCAACACCTGTGAATGTCCACACAGATTTGCTTGTCAACTTGTTAAAGAGCGTTGATATCCTGTTTCAGATATCGCCGATAGCTGCTAGAGCATCTCGGGTCAGGGCTGCGTATTCTACGCATTTCCCCGTGGGCGTCAAGTGCTTTTTTGAAGATTTTTTGCAGGGGTTTAAAACCCTTTCAAAACCTTCTGCACCGATGAATTAACCGAGGCTAATTCTGCGCCCTGACTGGCTTTATCACCTTCTTGCGAAGTTGCTCTGCCGTGTCAGTGGATGCGCATTATAGGGAGATTTTGGAACCGCGCAAGGGCTAAATTGAGGAATTATGGATAAATTCGTTTAAGCGGCTATATATCGCTCAAAAAGAACAAAAAGGGGCCAAAAGCCCCTTTATTTAAATGATACAGAGTGATTTATCGGGTCAATTTCCGAAAAACCTAGACTCTTGTGCCGCACTAATTCGCTCACCATCAATCATTGCTGATGCTTCTATCTCTATTTCTGTCATCGCACGCGAAAGGTCAACAGGGTCTACAGCAATACTGATGGGCAAGGTTAAGACTTCCCCACCATTAATTTTTACAGACTGCGGCCCAATCCATTGGTGGTTTGCCAAGCCTTTCACTGCCAAGTTGAACTCATTCGCTTGCTCAGTCTTATTTAAGATCTTTAAGGTAAAGGTATTTTCAATGAGACCTTGGTTGTTTTCGCGGAACAATTGATTACGGTCACGAATAATATCCACACGGATCGGTGCGATATGAGAACTGGCATAGATAAAGATAAGGATCATCACAGACAGCACAACGCCATAACCAACCAGCTTAGGCCTCAGTACTTTTTGCTTAATACCATCCAGTTTGTTTTCTGTGGTGTAGCTAATCAGGCCTTTTTCATAACCCATGCGCTCCATCGTTTGATCACAAGCATCAATACAAGCGCCACAGTTAATGCATTCATATTGTAAGCCATTACGAATATCTATCCCTGTTGGGCAGACTTGTACACAAAGATCACAGTCGATACAGTCACCCAAACCCAGCTTTTTGTGATCCGCTTTTCTCGAACGAGGCCCGCGATCTTCACCACGCTTGGTATCATAGCCGACAATAAATGTGTTTTTATCGAACATCGCAGACTGGAATCGCGCATAGGGGCACATGTGCAGGCACATAATTTCGCGCATCCACCCCGCATTACCATAAGTCGCTAACGTAAAGAAGGTTACCCAAAAGTAGACTCCTCCATCTGCACTCAAGGTGAAGAAATCGATATAGACTTCCCGAGTAGGAACAAAGTAAGAGACGAAAGTTGTTGCAGTAAAGAACGCAATAGCCAACCAAGCGGCATGTTTCGTGGTTTTTCGCCAAACCTTATTAAAGTCCCAAGGCATTTGGTCAAGGCGCATACGCTTGTTGCGTGCGCCTTCTAATTTTTCTTCAAACCAAATAAAGATAAACGTCCATACCGTTTGCGGGCAAGTGTAGCCACACCAAACGCGACCCAAATACGTCGTAATAAAAAAGAGTCCAAATGCAGCAATCATTAATAAGGCCGCGAGTAACGTCAGATCTTGAGGCCAAATGGTCAAGCCAAAGATATGGAACTTTTGTTCTGCCAAATTAAACCATACGGCTTGGCGCTCCCCCCAAGGAACCCAAGGTAAGAGAATAAAAAACAACATCGCTACCCAGCCCATCTTACGACGCAACTGGGTCCACATACCGTTGATAGCACGAACATAAATTCGGTTACGGGGATTAAATCGGTCGGCTTTATTAGCATCGGGTTGGTGAATCTTAATGCGCTTGGCTTTCGAATGGTCCTTGGGTTTCGATTCTGAATTCATATTTCAGCCTTTACTACTTGAATTGATTAGATTCTTATTGACCATAGCTTTCATCCGAACGCATAGGTTCAATTCAACACTCAGAAAGCACAGATTCAAATGAAAACCGCTTCTTTGCGTTACCTGCATCCCTGAATAGCTTATGTTTAATAAAGCTTTTTTGGAGTCTAGACAATCATACATTAACTAAATCTAATTATTAAGCACGTCACTCACAATCTTTACTGAAATAGATCAAGCTCACACCTTGTTATCCAAACACACATAACAGACTCATTTTAGTGAATCAGGTCGAGCACTTTAAGCTTCGCGTTTTAAGAAAAATATTGTTAGATATGTTAGGTTTGTATAAAAATCGGCTTATTATAGCCTGTATACTCAAGGTTAATCACCAAATTGGACTAAATGATGAAAGGCTGGATAATTTTAGGCATCGCGGTTGGGACCGTGTATTACTTTGCAACAGAAACCGACAAATTGGATAAGCCTATTGCCCAAGCAGAGTCTGTACTCAAAACCGTTGAGCGAAAGGTCGAATCAATGACGGGCACAACCATTATTAAAGTGGATAAGCGAGTTGAGAACCTAAAAGCTGAACTGGCAAGCCGTCTCAGCACGAAAGAGATTACAGCACTGGATGAGCTATTGACTGACACGCATAGTATTGAAGACTTTAAAGAAGATTTTTGCGAAAATATTGAGGCTTCAACGGGGTTATTTACTAAAGAAAACTTACGATACATTTGTGATTCTCTCTAATCAATCACATGGATGCGTTGCTTTTGTTAGCTCAGTTAAAGCTTTCAATAATCAGCATTGACCTCTTGGTTCATTCCGCCTAGCCTTTTACCATTCCTGCGTAGAAGGCAAACAACAATGACAACAAATCAAGAACCATCAAACAACCCTGTCGCTGATATTTTTGATCCCAACCTATGGGATCAAGTTGAAGGGTTTGAATTCGAAGACATCACTTACCACAGAGCCAAAGATCAAGGCACCGTTAGAATCGCATTTAATCGCCCAGATTGCCTAAACTCATTCCGCCCCAAAACAGTCGATGAACTTTACACCGCATTAGACCATGCACGCCAATGGTCAGATGTCGGCTGTGTGTTATTAACCGGTAATGGCCCTTCAGCGAAAGGGCAATGGTCATTTAGCGCCGGTGGCGACCAACGCATTCGTGGCAAAGACGGTTATAAATACGAAGGCAAAGAAGCCGGTACCGCAGATGTGGCTCGAATGGGACGATTACACATTCTTGAAGTGCAACGTCTGATACGCTTTATGCCAAAAGTCGTGATTGCTGTCGTTCCCGGTTGGGCCGTCGGTGGCGGACATAGCTTACACGTTGTCTGTGATTTAACACTGGCCTCGAAGGAACACGCGGTATTCAAACAAACCGATCCTGATGTAGCCAGTTTTGACTCTGGCTATGGCAGTGCTTATCTCGCTAAAATGATCGGGCAAAAACGCGCTAGAGAGATATTCTTCTGCGGTTTTAACTACAGTGCAGACGAAGCATTTGCTATGGGAATGGTCAATAAATCAGTTCCCCATGCCGAGCTAGAAACAGAAGCGCTTACTTGGGCAAAAGAGATTAACTCTAAATCTCCAACGGCTATGCGCATGCTCAAGTATGGTTTCAATATGGCTGATGACGGCTTAGTTGGCCAGCAACTATTTGCAGGGGAAGCCACTCGTTTAGCCTATGGCACCGAAGAAGCACAAGAGGGACGAGATGCCTTCTTAGAAAAACGGGATCAAGACTTCGGTAAATTCCCTTGGCACTATTAACAGGCGAGTAAATGCGTTTACTCCTGAACGATTGTTTGAATAAACTTGAGAGTTAATGCCAAAAGCCCTTCTTTGCCAGTTCCCACGACGTGGACTGATAAAGAAGGGCTTTTATTGTAGACCTTAAGAAAGTTGTTTCATTGCCATATCATCAATGGGCGATAAACACGACTATGGCGCCAACTGTATGTGCTTACCTTGCCGCCTGACTTTATAGGTTTTCAAAGTAACATCTGGCTGCTGTAAACATGCCCCAGTCTTTAAACTAAAATGCTGCTTGTATAACGGGGATGCAACAACTGGCTCACTAGCAATAGAACCAATAATTCCTCGCGATAAAACATTAGCTTGCCCAATCGGATCATAATTGCTTACGGCATATAAGCTATCGGTCGCTGCACAGTGAAAAACAGCAACTTGCTCTTCATTGAACAGGGCACACACACCAGTATTCGGGACCAAATCATCGGTTTGGCAAATTGAAGTCCAAGATTCCATTATCACTCCTTATTCAACAAGTTCTACAACGTTAATGCGATTGTCAGTTGTTTTTGGCAGTCGCTGTTGGCGCACAACGTCATAAGCCAATTGGTCATCGGGTTGTTGGCTATTAATAAAGTGCTGGAAACGCTTCAGCTTTTCAGGGCTTTCTATGGTCGTTTTCCATTCACACTGATATTGAGCAATACTACGAGCCATTTCAGACTCCAACTCATCAGCAATCCCGAGTTTGTCCTCAATCACCACTTGCTTGAGATACGCCAAGCCTCCTTCCAAGCTTTCAAGCCATACTGATGTCCGCTGTAGCCTTTCTGCAGTTCGGATATAAAACATGAGGAAGCGGTCGATATATTTCACAAGCGTCTCATCATCTAGGTCGGATGCAAACAGATCTGCATGACGAGGGCGCATGCCACCATTCCCCCCAACATAAAGGTTCCACCCCTTTTCTGTTGCGATAATACCGACATCTTTAGATTGCGCCTCTGCACATTCACGAGTACAGCCGGATACAGCAAATTTGAGCTTGTGTGGTGAACGCAAACCCTTGTAACGATTTTCTATATCGATTGCGAAACCCAAGCTGTCGTTGACTCCATAACGGCACCAACTGTTGCCCACACAAGATTTTACGGTACGAACGGACTTACCGTAGGCGTGGCCAGTTTCAAAACCCGCATCCACAAGTTTACGCCAGATTAAGGGGAGTTCATGTAGTTGAGCACCAAACAAATCAATGCGTTGACCACCTGTTATTTTGGTATAAAGATCAAACTCTTTTGCCACCTCTCCAAGCACAATAAGTTTGTCTGGCGTCACTTCACCACCAGCGATTCTCGGTACCACAGAGTAGGTTCCATCTTTTTGCATATTCCCCAAGTACACGTCGTTAGTATCTTGCAAGCCTACGTGCTCGTCTTGCAGAACATATTCATTCCAAAACGATGCCAAAATATTACTCACCGTCGGTTTACAAACATCACAACCAAGCCCTTGTCCATGCTCCGCGAGTAAGGATGCAAAAGTTTTAATCTTTTTAACACGAATAATGTCTGCTAACTCAGAACGAGAATAGCTAAAGTGCTCGCATATACTGTTGTCAATTGTATGGCCAAGCGCTTCAAGTTCTGCGTCCATCACCTGTTTAACGAGCGCCCCGCAACCACCACAGCCAGTTGATGCTTTCGTCATCGACTTGATCGCCCCCATATCGGTTGCGCCGTCGCTCACAGCTTGAATAAGATTAGCCTTTGTCACATCAAAACAAGAACAGATTTGCGCGGTTTCGGGTAGTGCCGCAACTCCCACATCTGCAGCTTCTTCCCCTTCGAACGCGGGCAAAATTAATGTCGACGGATGGTTGGGTAAATCCATATCATTCAGCATTAGCTGTAATAGGGTGCCATATGCACTCGCATCGCCAACCAACACAGCCCCAAGCAATTTTTTGTTATCAGCCGAAACGATAATGCGCTTATAGACTTGCTCAACATCATCACTATATGTGTAGGATTGTGATCCCTCTGTCGCCCCATGGGCATCACCGATACTGGCAACATCCACCCCAAGTAATTTGAGTTTCGTGCTCATATCTGCGCCAAGAAACGGTTTTTCTTGCTCAAAAAGATCAGATGCAGCCGTATTTGCCATTGCATAACCCGGTGCAACTAAACCAAATATTTTGTTCTCCCAGAGGGCACACTCACCAATCGCATACACATTCTCTGCGCTAGTACGGCATCGATCGTCAATCACAATCCCACCACGCTCTCCGATGTCAATATTAGCCTGCTTTGCTAGCTCATCTTGCGGACGAATACCAGCGGAAAAAACCAACATATCTGTTTCTAGAAATGAACCATCAGCAAAGTTTAGACGATAACGATGGGTCGTTCCGGCAACAATCTCGGTTGTCGCTTTTTCGGTATGCACCGTCACGCCCAAATCGGTGATTTTTCGACGAAGAAGGCTCGCACCACCGTCATCTAATTGCACAGCCATCAATCGTGGCGCGAACTCGACCACATGGGTTTGTAAACCTAAGTTTTGTAGAGCATTAGCCGCTTCAAGCCCCAGCAAGCCACCACCAATCACGACTCCAACCTGACTTTGCTTACTTGACGCTTCTATGGCCTCTAGGTCGTCAATCGTCCGGTAAACAAGACAATGTGGCTGATCATTTCCAGGAATCGGGGGGACAAAAGGATAAGAACCTGTCGCCAAGACGAGTTTATCGTAGGTTACTCGGCTTCCGTTTTGGGTCGTAACCTGTTGTTGCTTTGTATCAATCGCAACCACCTTATCTGCCAACGTAAAATCCACACCGCGTTGCTTATAATAGTCAGCATCAGTCAATGCTAAGTCTTCTGCAGTTTGACCATTAAAGTAACCACTAAGCTGTACGCGATCATAAGCAAGCCGCGACTCCTCAGAAAATGTTTGCAGCTTAAACTGAGTCGATAAAGCTTCACCGGGCTCAAGAATACTCTTTTGTAATTCGGACTTTTCTAGCATGGTGTCAATAAACTTATGACCCACCATACCATTGCCAACAACAAGTACTTTTACTGTTTTCATGATGCTTCCTTAAAGACAAATTAGGCGGAAAGTTGAGCGAGTTGCTGTGGTGAGAACTCTGCTTGCTGCTGGGCGACTGACTTAAACCAATCCAACTGTTCAGCAAGACTTACGACTTTGCCAACCACAATTAGGGCAGGTGACTGCACTTGATTTAATTCCACAAGTGAAGCGAGCTGATCTAGTTCTCCGCAGATCACACGTTGTTGTGGGCAACAACCATTCTCAATCAAAGCCACAGGGGTGTGCTTGCTTAGGCCGTTATCAACAAGGTTAGTCGCTATAAAATCTGCTTTACTTAACCCCATATAAAACACCAAGGTGTGCTGTATTTGGGCGAGGCTTTTCCAATCAACGGCTAGCTCTGTCTCCGCATGCGCAGTGACAAAGGTGCACCCTTGAGATAAACCACGGTGGGTTAATGGAATACCTGCATAACTGGTGCAGCCCGCACCAGCCGTGATCCCAGGAATGATCTCTACCGCCACGCCCGATTGCTTCAGCAGCAACATTTCTTCACCACCACGACCAAATACAAAAGCATCTCCGCCTTTCAGCCGACAGATATTTTTCCCTTGTCTTGCGTGCTCTAACAAAAGTTGATTGATTTGATCCTGCGGTGTGCTGTGATGATTTTTAGCTTTACCTACATAAATCCTCGGGGTCGCATCCGGAAAGAGCTGACAAATTTCCTCGCTTACCAATCGGTCATAAACAATGAGGTCAGCACCTTGAATCGAGCGAAGTGCTTTGATTGTGAGCAACTCTGGGTCACCGGGCCCCGCCCCTACCAAGCTGACTCGCCCAAGGGTTGAGCTTACTTTTGGCGCTTTCAAGGGAAGCTTTACAACCTCTTTAACTAAGCCGTTTTCTTTACTCTTCATTGTTCATTTCCTTTTACGGGACTTAGCAAAGTGAGAGCAAAGATGGTGCCAAACTCAGAAAAACAAACATAAAAACCATGCAAAAACCATATAAAACAAAGGCTTTAAGTGGGATCAAAACAAACAACCTCACCTATATCAATCAACTTTTAACTATTCTCAACCAATAGAACGCACAACCAGTGTGCAAACAAAGATCAATGTTGTGCAAAAAACATCAAACCTTTGAATTTTAGAGCAATTAACAACTACCACTTTATAGGTATATTTAAAAACACAACCAAACAACCCATTGAAAAAGAAGAAATAAAAATAACAAAAACCACAATTCACAAACCACCACCACCGATTGGCTCAAACCTTGCTTTTTCATTGTTTAGGTTGTGATAAAAGCGACTTGCTTTTTTACATCCCTATTCACTTGGAGGAAGTACAAATGACCCGTAAGCCTGATCAGAGCTGGATTAAATCAACCTGTGCATACTGCGGAGTTGGTTGCGGCATAGAAGCGAAGCCTTTGGCGAACGGCTTGCTGCAAGTGAGAGGTGATAAACACCACCCAGCAAACTTTGGCCAACTCTGCTCCAAAGGTCTCGCTTTAGGGGAGACAGTCACAACCGATGGAAAGCTCACAACCCCCACCATTCACGGCCAAACAAGTGATTGGCAACAAAGCCTGAAATTGGTCGCGGATACGTTTAATAGAACCATTGCCGAGCATGGTCCAGATTCGGTCGCCTTCTATGTATCAGGACAATTGCTCACCGAAGACTATTATCTGGCAAATAAACTAATGAAGGGGTTTATCGGGAGTGGCAACATCGATACCAATTCTCGACTGTGTATGTCCTCTAGTGTTGCTGGACATAAGCGCGCCTTTGGAAGTGACACGGTTGCGGGTTGCTACGAGGATATTGAACATGCTGAACTGATTGTTTTAACGGGTTCAAACCTAGCCTGGTGCCACCCAGTACTATTCCAAAGAATCAAAAAAAGAAAACAAAAGCAGCCCAATTTAAAAGTGGTAGTGATCGATCCGAGAGCAACGGCAACCTGTGAAATTGCAGATCTACATCTAGCGTTAAAGCCCGGCACTGACGTCAAACTGTTCAACGGCTTGCTTCAATATTTGGCAAGTCAAAATAAACTTGATTACGATTACATTCATCAATATACACAAGGATTTGAACAAGCCCTTATCGCGGCATCCGAAGACGCACCAACCCAAAAAGAGACCTCGACTCATACTGACCTTGAGCCTCAAAAGCTAAAGCATTTCTTTGATTGGTTTGCTAACACAGAAAAAGTGATGACGTTTTACTCACAGGGTGTGAATCAATCAAGCCAAGGCACCGATAAGGTCAACGCCATCATTAACTGCCACTTAGCCACGGGGAAAATTGGTAAAGTCGGGAGCTGTCCATTCTCAATCACGGGCCAACCCAATGCGATGGGCGGACGAGAAGTGGGGGGACTAGCCAATACACTTGCAAGCCATATGGAGTTTGGAAACCCTTCTCATCATCAACTAATTAGCGATTACTGGCAAACAGAGAGTCTAGCGACTCAACCAGGACTTAAAGCCGTAGAGCTTTTTGAAGCCATTGAACAAGGTAAAATTAAAGCACTCTGGATTATGGCAACCAACCCAGCCACCAGCCTTCCTGATTCAGCACAGGTCAAACGAGCCCTTGAGGCCTGTCCCTTTGTCGTGGTATCCGATTGCATCGAACAAACCGACACATGTCAACTCGCGGATGTACTGCTACCAGCGCAAGGTTGGGCAGAGAAATCTGGAACGGTCACCAATTCAGAACGCAGAATATCAAGACAACGTCGCCTAATTGCGACCCAAGGTGAAGCAAAGCCAGATTGGTGGATTATTAGTAAGGTTGCCCAGAAAATGGGCTTTCAGAGTGCATTTACGTATCAACATGAAGCAGAGATTTTCTCTGAGTATTGCAAAATGAGCACCCTCGGCACTAGCACTTGCCAACCAAGAGATCTAGACTTGAGTGGTTTGCAAAAGATTAGCATCAGTGACTATATCAATATGACACCACAGCAATGGCCACTCAAACAATATCAACCAGATATTGTTCACCAACGTATGTTTAGTGATGGTCAGTTCTTCACCGACACTGGCAAGGCGCAATTTGTAGCGGTTTGCTCTCAAGCACCGAAATCGCAGCCTACAGAAAATTTTCCATGGGTTCTTAATACAGGTCGTCATCGAGACCAGTGGCATACCATGACTCGTACAGGCCTGTCACCAACACTCAGCAACTTTCAAACAGAACCTTGCTTGCTCGTTAACCCAAAAGACGCCAACAAACTGAACTTGAACACAGATGACATCGCGCGAGTGACCAGCCAAACAGGCGAGCTGACACTTCGGGTCATTTGCAGCCATAGCGTAGCAGAGAAGCAACTATTCTCCCCAATCCATTGGAGCAATACCACATCCAGCCAAGGTAAGGTTTGTCTAGCGATTAGTGCGAACGCTGTGGATTCAATTTCCGGTCAGCCAGAATTCAAACATACGCCAGTTTGCATTGAAAAGGTGCAGTTCTGCAGTGAAGCCCTCATTCTGACACCAGAGATAATCCATACTGACGGCCTCGACTACTGGGTGAAACAAACCGTACCGCAAGGTTTTCTCTATCGTGTTGCAAGTCATCTCTCTATTGAAGCCCTTGCAGATTTAGTTCAACCGCGATTAAACCCCAAGCCTAAACCTCTACACCCTAGCGACAGCTCATCGGCAAGTCCAACATATTCGAACACGGATCCCAAACCAGCGGTCTGCAGCCAGCTTAGCTATCAAGCGAAAGGGGTAGGGTTTCGAGAAGTCTCTTTAGTTCACGGTAAAGTGAGCTCAGGTTTTGTGGTTGCCAATAAAATTGATTTCGAGCAGATGAACTGGTTTGAATCCGTGCTCATGCAACCATTAGGCGTAGATATCTCTCAAAGTTTATACCAAGGGAAAGCTGTCGGCGATCTAGCCCAAGGAAAACTGATTTGTGCCTGCAAACAGGTGAGAAAAAACGTAATTTTGAAGGCCATTCAACAAGAGGAAGCGCCTAATTTATCAACCATCACCCGAATCACTCAAGCCGGCTCTGGTTGTGGCGGGTGTCTCAGCGATATTGATCAGTTATTGGCTGAGCACTCTCTTGTATCTTAATCACGTTGTACCGGATAAAGCTGTAAGTTTCACTCACAAAAAAGCGCCCGAAGGCGCTTTTTTTATCAGTCATATTCGGTCAACAAACCTCGAATACGACTTACTTCTTATGGCTTGCTCGCATTTCTGCTGCTTTCTCTTTAATTTCTTGAAGATCTCGCACCATTTCACTCCAACCGTACCAAAGCGCATAGTCAGGGTTTGCATGGAACGCACCTTGGAAGCCACGCATGCGATGTTTCAAATGCATCTCAAATAAAGTTTGCTCAATCGTTGTGGGTGCATCTTGGAATGTTAGTAAATCAGGGAATGCGTACGCATATCCTTCTGGTTTACGCAAAACACCATCTTTGTATAGCCCCGCAATTTCGCGAATAGCTTGGGCTAACAAATGATCCAAATCGCGGATGAGCTTATCTGCATTTGCTAACTCGTTCTTGGCAAAGTTTTCAGAGTGACATTCACTACAAACCCCAATCATCTTGTTTCGCTCTTTATCAAAAGAAGCTTGGTCAAGACGAGCAACGTCAGCAGCTTTGACAACATCTAAACGCGCTGTTGGCTTGCCTTGTGGATCGAGTACACCTAGCGCCTGCAAAATTGTAATTTGATCCGCTTTCCACTGTGGATCATCTTCAGGAAGCGGCAAACGTACAGCGAGGAAGCCCCATGCCGTGCGCACTTCATGATCGCCATTCACCATATGGCAAGTTTGGCAAGTAGGAGCTGGTGTACCTTCTGGCAAGGTACCATTTTGCTTCAAGAGGTAACGAACACCATGTTTCGACGAAGACCACATTTCCCATTGCGGGTGGTCAAAGCCCATGTGGCATGTTTGACATGCTTGAGGTTGTTGCGCCTCTTTCACCGAGAATGTATGGCGGGTATGGCAAGCGTCACAAGATGCATGACCAAACTTGCTTCCTTGAGCCTTAAGCTTCTCAATTTCTTCTTCCGTTTTTATGCCAAGTTTGTGACACCCCGTACACCCCTTCATACCTTGGTTCAGCGCCATTGGTTGCGCATGCGTTGTTGGCATTGCATTCACTGCAGCCCAAGACATCGCATGCTTACCTTTTGAGAACTCCTCAAAGCGATCCCCATGACAGGTGCCACAAGTTTCAGCGGTAATCGTCACAAGATTATCAACATCTTCAGCAGATGAATGATTACCTTCGTGGCAAGTATCACAGCTAATATCATTCTCGCTGTGCTTACTTAGTTTCCAATCTTTTACTGCGTTTGGCGTCACTTTTTGATGGCACGTAACACACTGATCAGCAGCCATTGCTGGTGCGCAAACGAGTATTGCTAGCAAAGTTAACAATAACCTCATCATATCCGTCCTTTTTATGTGGGTAATATCTGAAAATTATAGATGAGTGGTGTAATTATGCCCAAAGCTTTTTCATGTAAAAAATATACATTTATTCATGTTTGTGGTTCTTCAACCACAAACCGCAATAACGTGAGCTAATTAAAGCAATTTTTCGAATTCAGATATCTGTTTTTAATAAGGGTTTGCTGCGCAATTCAACGAGTGTTCGCTATACTCAAACGCCTGAGGTTGCTAGAATATGAGCCCGGTTTTATATCGGAATAGGAACTCACTCGCATGGCCAACCCGCTCTATCAAAAGCACGTTGTCTCGATTCCTGATTTGTCTCGAACAGAATTAGAATTAATCGTTTCCACTGCAGATAAGCTCAAACAATCTCCCCGCCCCGAACTACTCAAGAACAAAGTCATTGCCAGCTGTTTCTTTGAAGCCTCCACAAGAACAAGACTCTCTTTTGAAACTGCTGTACAGCGACTCGGCGGCAGCATTATCGGCTTCCCCGATGGCGGCAATACCTCAATGAGTAAGAAAGGTGAAACGCTGGCCGATTCTGTTCGGGTCATTTCTTCATACAGTGACGCCTTTTTTATGCGCCACCCACAAGAAGGCGCAGCGAGACTCGCCAGCGAGTTTTCTAGCGTACCGGTGATCAATGGGGGAGACGGCTCTAACCAGCATCCAACTCAAACGCTGTTGGATCTCTATAGTATCTATGAAACCCAAGGTACGTTAGAAAAGTTAAAAGTCGCATTTGTTGGCGATCTCAAGTATGGCCGCACTGTACACTCGTTAACTCAAGCGCTCTCTTTGTTTGATTGTGAGTTCCACTTTATCTCTCCACCAGCGCTAGCAATGCCAGATTACATTACCGAAGAATTAACAGAAAAAGGTATTGTCATTCATGAGCACCAAAAACTTGAATCCGTCATTGATGAACTCGATATTTTATATATCACAAGAGTACAAAAAGAGCGCTTCGATGAAACGGAATACCAGCACATGAAATCAAGCTTTATTCTTAGTGCCGATATGCTGAAAAACGTGAAAGAGAACCTCAAAGTATTGCACCCACTGCCAAGAGTCGACGAAATTACGGTCGACGTCGATAAAACCCCATATGCCTATTATTTTGAGCAAGCAGAAAATGGTGTTTATGCGCGCCAAGCCTTACTCGCGCTCGTTCTAACCAATGAATATGGAGACGACCAATGAAAAAGCAATTACAAGTCGAAGCCATTGCCCACGGCACGGTAATTGACCATATTCCGGCAGGAAAAGGCATCCAAATCCTGAAGTTTTTTAAACTCTCTAGTGGTTCACAACGCATCACCGTCGGCTTAAATCTGCCAAGTGGTGACAATAAGCAAAAAGATCTCATCAAAATCGAAAATACGATTTTTGATGAAAGCCAAGCAAATCAGCTCGCACTCTTTGCTCCACATGCAACGGTAAACTCTATCGAAAACTTTGAAGTGATTGGTAAGTTTAAAGTCGCACTCCCGGAGCAAATCGCAGGGGTTTTTGCCTGCCCAAATAGCAACTGTATCAGTCATGACGAACCAATCCCCAGTCGTTTTAATATTAAACAGACTGAACAAGCATTAAAGCTAAAATGCCACTATTGCGAAAAACTATTTTCCAGTGAGTTATTTACAGAGCTTCATTAAAATTCAGGCTATAAAAAAACCGCCATTCGGCGGTTTTTTTGTTACGTTCCCCATTGAGTCATCAGCTCATTTTTCGAATGAGACTGTCCGGTAAAACGCGCAAAAACCAGTGCAATAGCGCCCACGGCCAACTCGGCACATAGCTATTGGCTTTTTCCTTTTCAATCGCATTAACCATCGCTCGACAGCCCACATCGGTATCAACAATAAACGGAACCGTTTTTACTTTTTCATTAATTTCACTTCGAATAAATCCCGGATGAATACAGGTAACTTTAATAGGCGTCCCCATCACATCAATTCGCATTCCCTCACTCAGCGAAGTGATTGCGGCTTTTGTCGCCGCATAAACGGTCATGGCTCGGCGGAAACCACGTAGCGCACTTATCGAAGAGATGGTCACCAAATGGCCCGCATTTTGGTCTCTGAATATTTGCATGGCCGCTTCAGCCTGTGCAATCGCAGCAATAAAGTTTGTTTCTGCAGTTTGTTTGTTCGCCTCAAAAAAGCCGGTACCAATTGAGGCACCTTTTCCCATCCCTGCATTAATGATGACCCGATCTAAGCGATTAAAATCTTGTCGAAAAGCTTCAAAAACCTCAAACACCTGCTGGTGGTCATTAACATCCAAAGCACGTATAACCACCTTGATGGACGGGTTAACCTGTTCCAATTCTGCCTTTAGCGCTTCTAACCGATCAACACGGCGCGCACATAACGCTAGGTTTCGTCCCATCCGAGCAAACTCAATTGCCATCCCTCGGCCCAAGCCGGAGCTGGCTCCTGTAATCAATATGTTTTCCCTTTTCATCTTGGTATCGGCCTTTTTGGTTTTATTTATACGTGATTAGGTGTCGGTTTATCTGGCTATCAAAGACGCTGTGTTCATTGCTACTCGATAAATACACCTTTCCTCGACTCACAACGAGTTTCGTTACCCCACAATTCACCAGCATTCGGTTTACCTGCATCAAACTCGTTTTTGGCAAGCCTAATTGCTGCATCATAATGACGCTAATCGGGCCTCCCGAGGTAAATACAACTGCCGATTTTAATTCTTGCTTGACTAGTTTTTCACTAAGTTGCTGCACTTCGGATATCACCCGTTGCTGAAACTCTTGCCAGGTTTCTAAGCCCTCAACCTTTTGACCACTTAACCAACGCTCAATTGAGGCCAAAAACAACGCCATAAATGCTCGTTGAGGGTCTTTTTGCGTCGACAAGTAAGACTTTACGCCTTGCGGCGTAGCAAACTCAGCCCGATAAGCTGCCAATATCTTTTGATGATCAAACTCATTCCATGCGCATACAGACTGAGGGGGCTGGTAAGGCGTTATTCCTTGGGCTAAAACATGTGTCATGGTTTGCTGGTGGCGCTCCATATCGCCACTTAAAATGACATCTGGGTTTGGTAAACGCTGTGCAAAAGCCTTGCCCAACACACATGCTTGCTGAACCCCAAGTTCAGAGAGCTGATCATAGTTGTCAGCACCAAAGCTTGCTTGGCCATGACGAATCAAATAAATTGCCGCCATACTTTAAGATTTCCCTTGTTGTTGAATTGCCTTTTTACAACGCCATAATAGGTAATGAACCACAATCCAAAATTGCTTGTAAGCTGGGTTTTTCGTCTGCTTGTGGTGATAGCGATAGTAAATTTGCTGCACAATCGCAGCTAAACGGAACAAACCATACACCTCATAAAAAGTGAAGCTATCGATCTGCAGGTTCATTTTTTCACAATAGTATTCGATAACCTGCTTACGCGTCAGCATGCCTTCGAGGTGTGTTGGCTGCCGGCGTGTCATTTGTGCTAAAAAGTCATCTTCTTTTTCAACCCAGTATGCAAGGGTGTTTCCTAAGTCCATCAGCGGGTCGCCTAAGGTCGCCAGCTCCCAGTCCAAAACTCCAATCACCTGCGTGATCTCTTGCTCATTTAACACTAAATTATCAAAGCGAAAATCATTGTGGGTTAAACAGATGGTTTCATTTGCTGGAATGTTCGCAGCAAGCCAATCCATAACATATTTACCCGATGGCACATTCCAAGTTTTTGCTTTTTTAAAACGCTCACTCCACCCTTGAATTTGCCGCTGGGTATATCCCTCTCCTTTGGCTAAATGACTCAAACCTGCACTCTGATAATCCACTTGATGCAATTGAATCATACTATCAAGCATGTTGTGGCATAGCTGCTGGGTTTGCTCTGGGCTCAGACGCAATCCTTTGGGGAGGTTTTGCCTTGGAATTACTCCTGTGAGTTTCTCCATCACATAGAACTCGGCTCCGATGATCGATTCATCATCGCAATGGGCAAGCATTGTCGGCACATAGTTATACACGGGCTTGAGTGCAGCTTGCAGGCGATATTCACGCCCCATATCATGTGCCCCTTTCGCTTTTGTTCCTTTGGGCGCTCTACGCAGAATCAGTTGCTTATTTTCATAGGTTAAACAATAGGTCCAGTTCGAAGCACCGCCAGAATATTGCTCAACTCGAGGAATGCCCTGCAGATCGCTAATGTGTTGCTTTAGCCAAGGGTCGATTGACGCCACATCAAGTTCTTCACCTTGACGTACCGTTTTAGGTTTATCGAGAATTGACGAATTCGACATCGTATTAACCTCCCTGTTGTCTCAATTTGAATGTTTTTTTAAGAATTAAATTGAGATACCAAGCTTGCGGCATAAACCGTTTTAACCAAAAAGCCTTGATGGCTTCTTTATGGGTTTGGATCATAAATTGTTTCTGGCCCACGGCCTGATAAGTGATGTCGGCAATGCCCTCTGCATCGATACTTGCTCGCTCAAAGAGCTTGTTCATCACCGAGCGCATTCCTTCATTGCTTGAGCGCAAGCTTTCGCCTAAGTGAGTTTTGAAAAAGCTTGGACACAGCACACTCACACTAATGTTGTAATCGGCAAGCTCATAAAACATCGTTTCAGAAAAGCTCACAACGGCTGCCTTTGAAGCGTTATAGCTTGCCATCATAGGAACCGGGGTTAATGCAGCTTGCGAGGCAATGTTGATAAAATAGCCATGCCCCTGCAGTTTAAATACCGGAGTAAATGCCTGTGTCATTCGAACCATTCCCAAGACATTGATGTTTAGGATCCATTGCCATTGCTCGATTGTTTCACTTTCAAGCTCCCCTGCGGTCGCAACACCTGCATTATTAATCACGATATCCACCCCACCCCATTTGGCAAGGAGCACCTCTTTGACGTCGTTAATTTGCGCTTCGTTAGTAATATCACAATGGAGATACAGCCCCTCACCACCGCATGCATTGACTTCAGCAAGTGCTTCCGCACCACGCTCATCATTTTTATCGACAATGCAGACTTGGCTTCCAGCTTTGGCCCATCGCAGTGCAAGTGCGCGACCTAGCCCCGAAGCGCCCCCAGTGATTAAAACCCTCTTTTGTTTATCTGGCTGACTGTTTGTCATCGGTATTTCCTCATCTCAAGGCGTGACACCATAGCCATATGCACTTCATCTGGACCATCCGCTAACCTTAAGCTTCGAGCCATTGCAGCAAATCCTGCTAGCGGGAAGTCGTGGCACAAACCCGCACCGCCATGAATTTGTATCGACATATCAACAACCGTCTGTAACATGTTTGGGACCACGACTTTGATCATAGAAATCTCAGTCATGGCATTCTTCACTCCCAAGTTATCAATCTTCCAGGCCGCGTTGAGGGTCAATAACCTTGCTTGATCGATCAACATTCGCGCCTGACTTACTCGCTCCAAATTACCACCAAGCTTAATAATCGGCTGACCAAATGCATTGCGAGTTGTGCCCCTTTGAATCATCAGTTCGAGTGCTCGCTCTGCTGCACCAATAGCACGCATACAGTGATGAATACGACCGGGGCCAAGGCGACCTTGAGCGATCGCAAACCCTTTACCCATCCCCATAATCAAGTTGGATTTTGGCACCCGAACATCATCAAAAACCATTTCACCATGACCATAAGGGGCATCATATTCACCATAGGCTGTTAGCATGCGCTCAATACGCACTCCTGGTGTATCTAGCGGTACCAAAACCATGCTGTGTTGTTGGTGTTTATCGGCCTCAGGGTTTGATAGCCCCATAAAAATGGCAACTTTGGCATTGGGATGGCCCAATCCTGTTGTCCACCATTTTCTGCCATTTAAAACCAATGAGTCCCCGTCATCGACAATTGTTGCTTGCATATTGGTGGCATCAGATGAAGCCACATCAGGCTCTGTCATCGCAAATACCGAGCGAATTTCGCCGGCTAATAAAGGCTGTAACCACTGCTGCTTCTGTAACTCATCACCAAAGTGATAGAGAACTTCCATGTTGCCGGTGTCCGGCGCATTGCAATTAAAGATTTCTGGAGCGTAAAAGCAGCGACCCGTTTCTTCAGCGAGAGGGGCGTACTCTAGACAGCTCAACCCCTGGGCAAGTACTTCATCAGGAAGAAATAGATTCCACAGCCCTTGCTCTTTCGCTTGCTGCTTTAACGCCTCGATCGTTGGCGTTGTTTGCCATGTTTGCCAATTATCACCCGAGTTCATCTGCTTATTTTCAGCGGTAATTTGTCCTTCGACCGGCAAAACCTTTTCGTTAATAAAAGTCCTCACTCGTGCCAAGTACGCTTGGGTTTTCTCGTTATGTGAAAAGTCCATTTGGGTTCCTTCTAGCCAATCCAATATTCAGAGTTGTGACGAGAAACGTGGCTTACTGAGCAAACATTGTGCGCCAAAACCCGATCAAGATCACATTAATACATAGACACAAGTTAACGGATCCCTTAGGTTGAATGAAATGAAATGATTTACCACCAGAGTGTGAATCTGATTCATAATTAAAATGTAGAAACAAAAAGGCTGTAGACCATGTCCACAATCAGCACATCAAAGGCAATTCAGCAACTGGACTTAAACTTACTGAAAGTTTTTGAAAGCCTATATAGAGAAAGGAATATGACTCAAACGGCCAAGGTTTTATTTATAACGCCCTCGGCAGTAAGTCATGCAATGAAGCGGTTAAGAGAGGCTTTAGGTGATCCACTATTTGTTCGCCAAGGCCAACTGATGCAACCGACTCCCGCCTGTGACAGGATGGCTCCGCAATTACTTGATGGACTGATTCGGATTCGGCAGATTCTGCAGCAATGTGGTGCCTTTGATCTCGCAACAACGGAACAAACATTCTCTTTGAGCATCCATGATGCACTCGAAGCAATGACTATTCCTTCAATTATCAAGGACGTGAACCAATACGCTCCCAATGCGAAATTGGCCAGTATTAAATTAGATCGAGACAATATGTCACGCCAGCTCGCATCAGGGCAGATTGATGTAGCAATTGATGTCGCCATGCCACTGAAGTCGCCGATTCATCACTATAAACTTTCAAGTGATCCATTCTGTGTGCTGATGAATGCGAATCACAAACTGGCATCATCACTTGATCAGAAATCCTATATTGCCGCTGAACATATTGCTGTTTCCCTACGAGCTTCTGGCCGTGTCGTTGAAGATTTAGCACTTCAACAACAAGGCGTAAATCGCAAGATCGGTGTACGTTGCCAAAACTATCAAACCGCTAAAGATATTCTCAAGCATTCATCTGCATTATTGACTCTTCCGAAGTTGATCGCACAACAATTGGTGGATAGGGAGTTAGTAATTACTCACCTACCTTTTCAGATATCAGATGTAGAAACACGGTTGTATTGGCATAAAAATACCGAAGAAGATGAAGCGATGATTTGGCTAAGAAAGCTTCTTATTCGCAAGTTTGATGCGTTAAAGCAATAAATCAACCTAAACCAAATAACCTCGAAAGATTACAAGCCACGGCTTGAAGGGAATCATTGCCATGGCTTACACGCTATAACTTAAATTGAGCCACCAGCTCATGCTGTTTCGTCGACAACTCTGTTTGCTCTGCGGCGGCGGTAGAAATCTGATTCCCCGCGTCAGCACTCATTTCAGCCAAATCATTAATGGTTCGAATATTAACCGCAACTTCATTGGTTGCTGCAACTTGTTCTTCGGCGGCGGTGGCCACCTGATTACACATATCTGTAATCATCACGATTGCACTATTTATTTCCACAAGCTTATCTTTAACCGACACCGTTTGCTCAAGGGATTCCTTTACATGGGCAAAGCTCGATTCAATCGACTTAGAAACATCATCTGCTTCCAATTGAAACCCTGTCACCATCTGTTCTATTTTCTGAGTCGACTCTTGTGTTCTTTGGGCAAGGGTTCTCACTTCATCTGCAACAACTGCAAATCCACGCCCTTGTTCTCCTGCACGTGCAGCCTCAATAGCTGCATTCAACGCTAATAAATTCGTTTGCTCTGCAATCCCTTTAATCACATCTACAATCTCATTAATGGCTTTACTCGAATCTCTAAGTTGCAACACCTGCGAGTTTGCCAAAGTCATTTGCTCATTCAGTTCACTCATATTGCTGTAATTACTTTCAACCTCACTCATCCCCTCTGAGCTCAAATCGGCCGCTTGATTAGCCGACTCAACCGTTCGTGCCGTACTACTGGCGATTTCATTCACGGTCGCGGTCATCTCTTCTGTAGCACTTGCTGCTTGCGCGGTTTCAAGGCTTTGACGCTCTAGGCTTTTGGCATTCTCAGCGACAGATGCACTGGTTTGTTCCGCTGCAGTTGCCAGCTGCACACTACTCGCCTCCACTTCTTTGAGCATGTCACTAAATACCACCAGCATTTGGTTCAAGCTATTGGCACTGGTACCAAGCTCATCGGTCGACTGCACTTTTGTCCGAAGTGATAAATCTTTTTGCTTTGCAACACTATCAATGGTCTCTGCTAAATTGAGGGCTTGATGGATTAGTAATCGTGAGACAACGACGGAAAGCACTAACGTTATCAGCACAATAACCAAGGTGAGAATTGAAGAGTACAAAATCGCTTGGCTCGCTGCATTGTCGAGGTTGCTCACTAACTCATGGATATCACTAGCAAGATTATCTTCTAATGATTTCAGCTGGTTGATTCGCGCTGTCGACTTTTGAAACCACTCTTGCCCAGTCACACCAAAATTACCTTCAATATATTTTTGGTTGGCGATGGCGCGAATTTCTTGAACTCGAATAGCATCTGAACTGCTGCGAATCGCGTTTAACTGTTGCATTTGTGCTGGCGATGCAAACTGTTCAAAAATCTTTAAATAAGCTTGCTGAAAAGACTCAAGCATCACGACTTTTCGGTAGATCCCCGGCGGAAAAGAGCCTTTTGAAAGCGCGATATTTAAAATTGCTCGCTCCTGTCCAGCTGACTCTTTTGCTTGCATGAAAGTGTAATAATTTCTTAGCCGTGTCGTAAGCTCACCTTGGGTAGACAAATTAGCGATTGAGCCACTTAAGCTTAAAATAGAAGCATTTAGATCCGTAAAGTACTTTGCAGCATTGGGCGCAGATATTGCGAGTTGATCAACACGTGTACGCAACTGCGGTAACTTATCTAACTCCGCAAGAATACGTTCAAGACTTTGCTGGATCTTGGGTTGCTCAGCCTTTAAAAAGTCACCCAACTCCCGAATGAATTCGACTTCTTTTCGGATCACACCATCTGTGACTTGTCTTTGGTTGGCTAGAGTATCTTTAAATGCCGCGCCACCAGAACCAATAAACCCTGTAGTCGCCCCTCGCTCCTTTTGAAGCTCGTGCACAATCAAGCTTCCAGTGATGGACAAGTCCACAAGCGGGCTGATTTGGTTTACCACTGACTTTTCATGAATTGCTGCATTTAGGTTGTAACCTGCAAAAATAATGGCCCCAAGAACTGGAGGTAGAAGCAAAGCAATAAGCTTTTTGCGAAATGATAAGTTGCGGATTTGTTTCATTCAAACTCCCAGCAGTTTTATAACAGAGCCTCTAATCGCACCCTTTCAAGTGGATGCAAAAAGCACGGTTGTATTTGTTAAAGTATATATGGGGAAAATAAATCCACAGAAAATTTAATCAACAACGCTAACCTTGCAAAACAGTTGCTTGGGTGACCGTCCTCGATGCGCCATCAACGCACTTCAAATACTGTTTTTTCTAAAATCATCAACACACAATGCAGACCATTGACGCAAGATCGCCTTAGTGAACTATGCTTATTAGCTATTAACACATGACCTTAAATTATTGTGCTAACGCAAAGGGTTCTAAGGCACTCAAACATAAATGGTTGGTAATCATAATGATTGTTCCGATTAAAACGATTAAACAAAAATATAGCGTCGTGCTCATTGTTTTTATTTTATTGATTAGTATTCTCACCGGGTTGGGCATTCAACAGTGGGTACGACCGAGTCTGCAGGAAGAGGAAGAAAAAAATCTTAGTTTTGCAGTAAAGGATATCGCAACAGAGATAAAGCTTACCCTTGCGGCAGTGCAAGCGCAGCAAAGAGTGACAACCCAGCTCATACCAAACTTGAGTAGTGATCAAATCGATACCTTGCTCCCCTATATGGTTGATCAGTATGGCAACCAGCTGGTTTTTGGTGGCGGAATTTGGCCATTACCAAATAAACGCATTGATGGCGTAAATCGAGCCAGTAGTTTTTACCATCGTGACAGTAGTGGGAAGCTAATCGTAAATACTTACTGGAATAGCGATGAAGCGCCAGACTATTACACGCAGGCATGGCATCAAGCTGGCCAAAATGCACCTAAAGGCGAATGTGTATGGGCCAATGCATACAAAGATGGAGCAAGCTTACAGCCTAGAACAAACTGCGCCATGGGGATTTATCAAGGTGCCGAACTCTATGGCGTGTCTACCGTTGACGTAACCTTAGGTTTTTTCAACAACCTTGTTGCTGACAAAGAGCGTGAGCTTAATGCAGAAATCCTTATCGTTGAAGGTGACGGAAAAATATTAAGTACCAACCAAGTTTTAACTAACGACAAGGTTATCCTCGAAAACCTAAATAAGCAGCAATATCCATTGGCAGAGAGCCTTAGCCAAGCACTAAAACAATCAAGTTTTCGCCAAGAGTTTATCCAAAACAATGAAGAGCACATTTTGCTGGTGCAGGAGGTCAAGGGGACACCTTGGTTAATCGCTGTTGCTAAACCGACCCGATTACTCACGGTTCAAACTCAAGAAATTATGGCCACGCTTGCAAAAATACAGTTGCCAATGGTTATTCTTCTTTTAGCAGTACTCTTATACGCCTTTAACAGTTTAAGTAATCGATTCCGGGTATTAAAGGACAACGTCGATAGTCTCTCTGCAGGAGATGCTGATCTAAGTATGCGACTCCCCACTCGAGGCGAAGATGAACTGGATGACATATCCAAGTCGATGAATCACTTTATTATTTACCTGCAAGAGTTAATCAAAAAAGTTCTCGAGGCAAATCAAACCTGTAGCGACCAGATTTTGGCCATGTCATCGGTCACAGAACAGACCCTGTCAGTACTAGAGCAGCATGTAAAAGAAACAGATATGGTCGCAACAGCGGTCAATGAACTGAGCTCGTCAGCCCAAGAGGTTGCTCGATATACCAATCAAAGCACAGAAATCACCAACGAAGCTCAACAGGAGGCACAACGTTCAGGCGATTCAGTCAACCAGGCGACACAAAGCGTTGATAACCTAATGCAAAACGTTGAACTAACAGCCGAGAACGTTTCAAGAATGGAAGGCAGCGCGACTGCCATTGAAGGCGTACTTCAGGTCATCGGCGGCATCGCTGAACAAACAAACCTTTTAGCGCTGAATGCTGCGATTGAAGCTGCTAGAGCAGGTGAAATGGGCCGTGGCTTTGCTGTTGTTGCAGATGAAGTTCGAAACTTAGCCGCTAAAACACAGGAGAGTACCACTGAAGTCGCGGAAATGCTGGATCTGTTAAAGTCAGGTGTCGACTCAACGGTTTCATCTATGGAAATCACGCGAGAACAGTGTCAAATCACTTCGGATTTAACCAGTAAGGTTACCGAAGGAATTACCACTATGCGAGACTCTGTCACCAAGGTCGATGATGTCAGTGTTCAAATTGCTACCGCAGCCAATGAACAAAGCCATGTGGCAGACAACATCAATCAAACCATGGAGTCTATCCGCTCGATGCTTACCCAATTACACGATTATGGGCAAACTTCAGGGGATCACGCTAAAGCACTACAAGGCGCCAACCAAGAATTACAAGTTCTCGTCGACCGATTCAAAGTATAAATGTGAAAGGGGGTCTATCCCCCTCTTTCCTTTGATTCTATCTCAGTCTGGGTCGCAACATCTCTTTGGGTTGCATAGAGTACAGCCCCGCATGACCAAAAGCATAAGCCTTTGGTGATTTGCAAATGATGCTGATAACCACCGTATTCCATCTCAAAAATTCCAAGCAACACAGCGAATTGAAATAATCAGTGTTGAGTCCAATTGACAGCTATTGGCGGCATAGTTTTGCATGACATAATTTTGCTCGAAGAGAAAAACAAAACCTCTCCACACATTGAGCGGCGTCGCGAAGAGTTTACCTAGATATAAATTCAAGCATTGGGTGTAGAAGTTGCGATGTAAGCAAAATGACAGCAAACCAAAAAACTAACAACATAAAACCTAGTAACCAACTTTTGATAAACGATTGTTGGCTCATCAGCTGCAGTTTTTGTAATTCATCGTGGAGTAAGTTGTGCCTTTCATTCAATTTGACTGCTTTCTCGACATCAGCTCTAGAGCAGTGTTGCGTGATAAGTTGAATCGCCTGTTTAAAGCCAGTGGTGTCCTGCTCATGAATCACCGCAGCCGCATCACAGCTCAACTCAATCTTATTGGTAAAATCAGTTCGAATTCGTTGTTTTAGCTTGCGCGGCCAATGAAGGGTGCTCCAATGTAAAACTGATTTTCTTAAATTATCTTTGTTATTTGCATGGCAATGTTCATGTGCTAAAACCATATTTAACTGTGATTCACTGAGTTGGTTCAGTAATCCCCGTGAAATATAAACCTGAGGCTTCCACATTCCCGCACACCAAGCGGTAAGCTTTTCACTCTCAACAATCCGAAAGCCGTTTTCACCTTCCAAGCGAGATAAACCCTGCATCATTAACCAATAGTTTCTGCTGCGGGCAATTTGGCGGGTAATTACGGTAATAAAGAGAATAAACACCGCAAACACAAGCAGAAGGAGCCCAGAGCTCAACATGTTAGATACCGGAAGATGGAGCCAATGAGGACCACAAACACCATCATGACAATGGCTGTAGACTAGCAGCTCATTCAGAAATGGTTGACTGTAAAACAATAAAACCAAAGTCACGGTTACCAGAGGTAAAATACTGAATAGCACAATGAGTTTACTTGCGAGCACCGCTGGCAGTTCGATTAACCATCGCCTGACAATTGGATAAAACCCAGCAAATAACCAAGAAAGAATGAGTGTTGATGCGGTACAAGCATAGAGCAGTTCGAGCGTGAACATTCGTGTTTAGCTCTCTTGATTATCTTTTGGCTCAAGCATTTCATCAGCTTGCTCTACAACGAGATTAGCATTTTGTTCGCCTACAAAGTCCATAATACCAGAGAGCATCGGCGCCATATCGCCATCACTAATGAGAGCCGTCATATCCTGTAGCATTCTGCTGATCAAATCACTCTGGCTAATCGCAGCCTTATAGAAATATTGACGCCCAGATTTACGGCGATCTAATAATCCTTTTCGATGCAATCGCTCCAAAGTACTTTGCATCGTACTCAGAGAAAGCGCCTCTTCACGACTATGAGTCAACACCTTTTGCGCAGAAAGCTCGCCCTGCCGCCACAGTGTTTTCATCACCTCAAGCTCCCTTACCCCTAAAGTAGGTAAAGGCTGATTTCGTGAACGCTGGCTAAGCCAACTGCTAAGGCTTTTACTCATTAAATTCATTAAAACCGACCTCTTATCGGCTTTGCTGGCTAGGTAGATAATGTTGCATAAGGTAACAAATTAAGCCGAATCCTCCTTGATACGGGTATGCAAGTCAAGACGAGAAAATAATCAAAATGAAAAACAAAAGATACATCGCACTTTTTGTTCTAAGCGCTCAAGTTTATGCAAATGAGCCCACAGAAATAGAAACCATCGTTGTCGATGGTCGTAGTATTAACCTACTCGGTCAGGCAACATCGGCATCAGAAGGCGTTGTTGGACAACAAGAGTTAATTTTGCGCCCTCTATTAAGAACCGGAGAAATACTAGAAATGGTGCCGGGTATGGTTGCAACGCAGCATAGTGGAACTGGTAAAGCCAACCAGTACTTCCTACGAGGCTTTAACCTAGATCACGGTACAGATTTCAGTACGCATATTGACGGCATGCCAATCAATATGCGTACTCATGGTCATGGTCAAGGGTATACCGATCTCAACTTCATCATTCCCGAAACAATTAGCAAAATGACCTATAAAAAAGGCTCATACTATGCCGAAGTGGGTGATTTCAGCGGTGCCGGTGCTGCTCATATCTATTCAATGAGAAGCGTCACAAGCGATAAGGTTGATTTGAGCATTGGTGAAGACAATTACAGCCGGGCCCTAGTGTTAAGTGGTTTTGATATAGGAAATAGCCAAAACCTGATTGCTGTGGAACATAACCGTTACCAAGGCCCTTGGACTGGCATTGATGAAGATCTAAACCGAACGAATTTACTTCTAAAACATACCCGAGACTTATCAGATGGTGCGCTATCTATCAGCTTCATGGGCTACGACAACACGTGGAACAGCGCCGACCAAATTCCAGCCCGTGCAGTCTCGCAAGGATTGATCGATGAGCTGGGTGTTATTGATGATACTGTTGGTGGTGAGTCTAGCCGCTATAGCGTCAATGCGGTTTGGGCGAATGAAGCTTGGCAGTTCTCAGCGTATATCATCGATTATCAAATGAACCTATGGTCGAACTTCACTTACTTTTTAGAAGATGAAAACCGAGGAGACCAATTTGAACAGGTCGATGACCGCACCATCTATGGTGGGCAGGCAAGCTATCAGCTCACCTCAAATCTAAACTCTGTCGACACCACCAACAAATTCGGGCTTGAATATCGTTTTGATGATATTGATGAAGTTGGTCTTTACCAAACCCGTGCTAGAACTCGCCTAGGTTCAACTCGCAGTGATGCCGTAGAAGAATCAAGCCTTGGGCTATATTGGCAAAATGACACCCATTGGAACAACAACCTTCGCACCGTTCTCGGCGCCCGTTACGATTACTATGATTTTAAAGTGACGAACCAAGTAAATCGTAATCGATATGGTGTAGATCTAAATGCAAATAGTGGCCGTAGCCATGACGATCTATTTTCATTGAAAGGAAGTCTTATCTATACCTTAGACAATGACTGGGAAACTTATGCATCTGCAGGCCAAGGGTTTCACTCCAATGACGCTCGTGGCGTTACAATCAATATAGATCCTGTTGATGGCTCTGAAGTGGACGCGGTCGACCCTCTTGTGCGGTCATTTGGTTATGAGACCGGCATACGTGGTTTTATCAGCGACTCTCTTAACACTTCTCTTTCTTTATGGTATCTGGAGTTAGAGAGCGAATTATTGTTTGTGGGCGATGCAGGAAACACGGAAGTCAGCCGCGCTTCTGAGCGAAAAGGCGTAGAACTAACAGCCTACTACCAGATCGCCGAGCAATGGAGCCTTGACCTTGAGTACGCCTATTCCGACGCAAAGTTCAGCGACAAAGCTCCTGAAGGCAACGAAATCCCCGGCGCAGTCAAAAACGTGGTACAGGCCGGTCTCAATGGCGATTTTGACAACGGCTGGTTTGGAAGCCTACGCATGCGCTACTTTGGTAGCCGACCGCTGGTGGAAGATGGCTCCGTAGAGTCTGATGGCTCAATGCTTTGGAACTTCAGAGCGGGATATCGTCACCAGAACTGGACATTTAAGGCTGATATTCTCAACCTCACAAACAGCAATGACCATGACATTGACTACTTTTATGAATCTCGACTAGACAATGAGCCAACTGGAGAAGCCACCGAAGACGTGCACTTCCATCCATTTGAACCCCGAACGGTTCGCCTATCAGTCTCTTACGACTTCAAATAACAACGAAACAAGCCACCTTTAATGGTCAAGAAAATCAAACTTGACGATTGAAGGCGGCAAAACTCAATGAGGTTAATGAGGTTCGCTTTCCCTCGTAGATGTGAATAGCCACTATTTCACTTTGGACTACTCTAGTAAACCCAACCTTCATAGCAGTTACTTGGCTCGCCTAAATCGGTAATAATTAGCGAATAACTCACATGAACCATTCAACTAAGCCACTAAAAAAACAAAAAACTTCCAACCAAGGCTAGCTTAGCTGGGGGCTTTAAAATATTAAAGAATGTTGTGGGGCAAGAATAAAAATTCATACTGAGCTCTTCGGGGTAACGTTTATGGCTCATGAACACCTCTTTTTTAGCTAGTTTATCTAACTAAAAGGCGCCTAGGAAGTCAGTGGCGATTCAGTGGGGGGTAAAGTCTAAATCCAGTGAAGCTTTGATTTGCTACTGTTACGGGATAACAAGAGGTGACGCAACTAATAATCTTGAAGCTCGCCAGTTTGTGGTTGAGGAAAAAAAGAATGAGGGGTGTGCATGTAAAGCTAGAAACCCATCAGGAAAATGTTGTTTAGCTGATTTTCCTAGGGTATAAAGCCTTTGGCGTGAAAAACACGCTTTGTGCTTCTATGTATCAAGTGCTAATTAACTTAGCGTTAGCTTCCCCAAAAGCGTTCTTGAGGTGTTCGGTAACACACTTTGTTTAAAATATGCTAAAGTGCGCAAAAAATCGGTGGCGATTCAATGATAATCTTGGATTTGAGTGCATAAATTTACTATTTTGTATCTGTCTTACTAAGAGAATAGCACTTTGAACACTAACATTGCTTTAAAAATACTGCTGATAATATCGATTGCTTTACAATCGTTTGTCGCTGTATCTGCCAGCATGGAAACTCATCAGTTAGACGTTGAACATCTTCAAACCATTCATGATCACGAAACAGAACATACTCCTCAGTTAGATAATGCTAACGAACACGATATAGAGGACTGCCATCATTGCGGCCACTGTAGTGGTAACCATACTAGTTGGATTTTGGTTAAGTCATATTCACCAAGCCAGTCTTTAAATCACTCACACAACTTTAATGAGTTGATTTTGTTGTCATTAGGTATTTCAACTAGGCTTTATCGACCTCCTATCGCTTAACTTCACTCCATAAAGTGCGCTTTCGCGCAAACACAAATTGGTTTAATAAAAGTTAAGAGTCATTATGAATAATACTTTTCGGATTACAGGCCTAGCCTTAGTGATCATTTTTGGTGTGTTTTCAATAAACACAACACTGGCTAATGAAAGTCAAAATAACACTGGACACGATGAACATTCACATGAGCATGAAAAGCCAACCAAAGAACCGGCTCAGGACCACGATCATGCTGACGACAAAGGCAATAGCCCTGAAATGCTTTCAGTAGAGGGTGATGATCATGAAGAAGGAGTTTCCCTAAGTGCTGAAAAAATTAAACTAGCAAGAATTAAGGTTGAAAAAGTTTTTCCAAAGAAATACCAAAGCACTGTCTATGCGCCGGGAGAAATGAAAGCAAACGGCTATAAGAGCTATCTTGTTTCGCCTCGTACAGATTCAGTGGTTATTAATCGCCATGCGAGCTTAGGAGATCACGTAAAGTCTGGACAAAAGTTGGTTACCTTGTTCAGCGAAACAATGGCTCAAACTCAAGCTGACTTTTTAATTGCCTCTTCTAATTGGCAGCGAGTGAAAAAGCTAGGAAGCAATAACATAAGCGAACACACCCTGGTTGAAGCAGAAAATATCTATAAAGGTGTTTATGGCAAGTTGGTCGCTTTTGGTTTAACAAAGCTGGCGATTGATAAAATAGCCCAACAAGATAGCGCTACGTTTGGGCAGTATGTACTTATTGCTGAGCGGGAAGGTGTTGTATTACAAGATGACTTTATGCAAGGTCAGCGCATAGACGCGGGTGAAACCATCATGTTACTTGCCGATGAGACAGACCTTTGGGTAGAAGCAAATGTTCCCCCAAATAAAGAACTAAATTTAGCCTTAGGCAGTCCTGCCATAATTGATTTGAATGGTATTAAGTACCAAGCCAATGTCATTCAAGAAGCTCACACTATTGACCCAATTACACGAACTCGAACAGTAAGGCTTTCGGTTACGAATACTAAACATAAGCTTCATTCAGGTATGTTTGTGAAAGTCTATTTTCAGTTTGAATCAAAAGATGAAGTCATTGCAGTACCAGAAGAAGCGTTAATTAGAAGCAGTGACGGTGATTGGACTGTATTTATTGAAGACCATACAAATGAGTTTAAAGCAGTAGAAGTAACAAGAGGTCGGTCATTTGGCGAATATCGAGAAGTTTTCGGTATTCAACCCGGAACGAAAGTCGTCACCCATGGTGCTTTTTTTGTCGCCTCTGAGATAGCTAAGGGCGGCTTCGACCCGCACAACCATTAAGGAGGCCAACCATGTTTAATCGAATTATTGATTGGTCTATTAATAATAGATTGCTCGTGCTAATCGCACTATTTGCGTTAATCGCAAATGCAGTTATCACCATACCTAAGTTGAATTTGGATGCGTTTCCAGACGTTACAAACGTACAAGTTGCTGTTAATACCGAAGCGCCGGGTTTAGCCGCAGAAGAAGTAGAGCAACTTATTACGTACCCAATTGAAGCAGTGATGTACGCATTACCGGATGTAGAACAAGTGCGCTCTATTTCAAAAACAGGTTTGTCGGTTGTCACTGTAGTCTTTAAAGAAGGTACGGATATATATTTTGCTAGGCAATTAGTATTTGAACGCTTACAGGCTGCGAAGGAGCTTATACCTGCTGGGGTTGGGACACCAGAGATGGGTCCAAACACTTCCGGCTTAGGGCAAGTATTTCAATATTTGCTGATATCAGATGACGCAAGCAAGTATGATTCAATGGCGCTTAGAAGCCTGAACGACTGGATCATTAAACTACTAATAATGCCTGTAGACGGTGTAACAGATGTGTTGTCATTCGGTGGTAACGTTCGCCAATATCAAGTTAATGTCGATCCCTCCAAACTATTATCCTACGAGCTAACCCAAGAGGATGTGGTATCAGCGCTTGAAAATAACAACGCCAATGTCGGTGGCTGGTACATGAATCGAGGGCAAGAACAGCTTGTTATTCGTGGTACTGGTTGGTTCGAAAGTGGTGAAAAAGGTATTGAGAATATTCAGCAGGTGCCTGTGAAAACACTTAATGGTGTCGTTGTTACTGTTTCTGATGTCGCAAACGTAGAACTTGGTGCCGAGATCAGACAAGGTGCGGTCACTATGACCCGTAAAACGGACAATGGCACTGTTGAGAACTTAGGTGAAGTGGTCTCTGGTATCGTATTAAAGCGCATGGGTTCGAACACCAAAGCGACGATAGATGGTATTAATGCTAGAACTAAGCTTATCAATCAGGCATTACCTGAAGGTGTAAGATTTGAGCCTTTTTATGACCAAGCTGACTTAATTGAAAAAGCGGTGGCGACCGTCGTTGAAGCCCTTACTTTGGCTTTTATCTTTATTACCATTGTACTGGCGCTCTTTTTGATGAATTTAAGAGCTACATTTCTAGTGCTAATTTCTATACCAATTTCTATTGGTATTGCATTAATGGTAATGGCTTGGTTGGGTATTTCAGCCAACTTGATGTCGCTTGGCGGTATCGCTGTGGCTATTGGCATGTTAGTCGATGGTTCAGTTGTTATGGTTGAAAATATGTTTAAATATCTAAATAGGCAACGAGAAAGCGACAGCGATGAAGCAAATAGTGAAACGAAGCAAAGGTTAAAACTGGCAGGCAAAGAGGTTGCTCGTCCGATTTTTTTTGCGGGTTCAATCATTCTCGTTGTTTTTACCCCACTGTTTAGTTTCGAAGGTGTTGAAGCAAAGCTATTTCAGCCAATGGCTATCAGCATTATGCTGGCAGTAGTGTCAGCTATAGTTGTTGCTTTATTTATAGTCCCAGCACTTGCCACTTTGATGTTTAAACAAGGAGTGAAAGAAAGGGAAAGTTTGATTTTAAAACCTATCGATATTTTGTATCGGAAGTCTTTAAAAATCGCGTTAAAGCAAACCAAGTTTGTTGTTTTTGTGTCATTAGCACTCGTCGCTTCAGCAGCGGCAGTTCTTCCACAAATAGGGACAGAGTTCGTGCCCGAACTAGAAGAAGGAACGATTAACCTAAGAGTTACATTAGCCCCTTCGTCTAGTTTAGAAACTGCACTTTCTGTTGCCCCTATATTGGAAGAAAAATTAATGGCTTTCCCAGAAGTCACTTACGCATTAAGCCGCATTGGTCGAGCAGAGATTGGCGGTGACCCAGAGCCTGTGAATAACATTGAAATCTACATTGGCCTCAAACCTGTTTCAGAATGGACAAGTGCCTCTAATCGTTATGAGTTGCAAGATAAAATGGAACGCTCATTGGAAGAGTTTCCGGGGCTATTACTCAATTTCTCGCAACCTATTGCCACTCGTGTAGATGAGTTGCTATCAGGTGTAAAAGCACAACTTGCCATTAAATTATTTGGCGCTGACTTGCAGGTGCTGGCAAACAAAGGGCGAGAAATAGAAGCTGCGATTAAGTCGATTGATGGTGCTAAGGACGTTGCACTTGAGCAAATTGCTGGTGAAGCACAGCTGGTTATTGCTCCTAATAGGCTTGAGCTTTCTCGATATGGTTTATCTGTTGGTGATGTCATGGAAGTGGTTCAAGACGGGATCGGTGGCGTTGAGGCTGGACAAATTATCAATGGTAACGAACGCTATGATATATACGTGCGCCTAGATGAGGAATTTCGAGCAAATAGTGAAACAATAGCTGATATCAGGCTTCAGTCACCTACAGGGGCTTGGGTGCGTATTGGCGATGTAGCTTCTGTGTCTTTTGAGTCAGGCCCTCCACAGGTTAGACGTGATGATGTGCAGCGCCGAGTGGTCATTCAAGCCAATGTCCAAGGCCGAGACATGGGAAGTGTGGTTGAAGATATTCAGGCAAAGATAGCCTCTGAAGTTGAATTGCCAGCAGGTTATTCAGTATCGATTGGCGGACAATTCGAAAGCCAGCAACGAGCGCAACAGCGTCTTTCTATTGTCGTACCGTTATCGTTGGCTTTGATAGCATTGCTCCTTTATTTTGCGTTTGGTTCTGTAGGGCAAGCAATGCTGATCTTACTAAATGTTCCATTAGCCGTTATCGGCGGCGTATTTTCACTATACCTTTCAGGTCAATATCTATCAGTTCCAAGCTCGGTTGGTTTTATTACCTTGTTTGGCGTGGCTGTACTTAATGGTGTTGTTATGGTGGAAAGTATTAACCAACGAATCAAAGATGGTCAGGAAACCGCTGAAGCAATATTTGATGGAGCGACATCAAGGTTAAGGCCTGTCCTAATGACGGCTATCACATCTGCTTTAGGCTTGATTCCTATGTTGATATCAAATGGAGTAGGTGCTGAAATTCAAAGACCATTAGCTAGTGTAATTGTTGGAGGGTTAATCACTGCAACGTTACTCACGTTGTTTATTGTTCCAAGCCTATATAAGTTCTTTTCTAAAGGAAAACTAAAAGAATCTGCGCTATAGCGCACCATTTAGACCAAATCAAAAATTGTATGGGGCTATCCAAGTTGATTAAATAACGTTACGGAATGTCCCGTATTTCATTTACAGAGTTATTCCGTAGAAATACTAATGTGAAGTTCATTCATTAGAGCTTAAAATCTAACATGGAAATGTCCAGATACCTGTTAGAACGACTCCAGCTAATTATGTACTCATCAGCAATTCCTTGTGTTTGGGGATGAAGCACAAAAAAACCTCCGGTTAGGAGGCTTTTACTTTCCGACTTTATTTAAATTTGAAGGCTTTCACTTTCAGACTTTATTTAGCACTTTCGGACTTTATTCGTCAGTTTCCAACTTAATTTAACTCTGACAAAAGCATAGAATTGGATCTAAAAATTATTCTACAGTAACAGATTTTGCCAAGTTCCGAGGTTGGTCTACGTCTGTCCCTTTAATCAAAGCCACATGGTACGACAATAATTGTAACGGAATGGTATAAATTAACGGTGCCATGAAGTCATCGCAATGCGGAACAGGAATGACCTTCATGGTGTCATCCGAAGCAAACTCTGCATCTTTATCCGCAAAAACATACATCAAACCACCACGGGCGCGAACTTCTTCAACATTCGACTTAAGCTTTTCAAGTAGCTCGTTGTTTGGTGCGACCACGATGACTGGCATATCCGCATCGATCAATGCCAATGGACCATGTTTAAGCTCGCCCGAAGCGTAAGCTTCTGCATGAATATATGAAATTTCTTTCAGCTTAAGTGCCCCTTCCATCGCAATAGGGTATTGATCACCACGACCAAGGAAGAGTGAATGGTGTTTATCGGCAAAGTCTTCCGCTAAAGCAGCAATTTCGTCATCTAAACTCAGTGCTTGTTCAACTTTCGCTGGCATAGAAGCAAGACTGGTACAAATGTCTGCCTGCATTTGCTCAGACATACCATTATGGCGCCCAATCACGGCTGTTAGCATTAATAGACCAGCCAACTGAACTGTAAAGGCCTTTGTTGAGGCAACACCAATTTCAGCACCAGCTTTCATTAGGTATGACATATCAGATTCACGCACGAGCGATGAACCCGGCGCATTACAAATCGTCATTGTGGCTTTGTAGCCCATCTCTTTTGCTAGGCGCAGCGCAGCGAGTGTGTCCGCTGTTTCACCGGACTGGGAGATGGTCACAAGTAGACTATTTGGGAATAGGTGTGATTTACGGTAACGAAACTCTGAAGCAATTTCGACGTTACAAGAAACACCTGCCCAGTCTTCTAGCCAATAGCGAGCCGTCATTGCTGCATGGTAACTGGTACCACACGCAATAATTTGCACATGTTTGATATCTTTAAGAAATTGCTCTGCATTAACGCCAAAAGCACTATCGAGAACTTGTTGATTTGCTATACGACCTTCTATCGTACGTGCTAGCGCCATTGGCTGCTCGTAGATTTCTTTGAGCATATAGTGGCGATATTCACCTTTGTCGCCAGCGTCATGGGTCACTTCAGACTCTTTAACTTCGCGCTCGACTTGTGTACCTTCAACATCGAATATTTTAACTTCACGACGGGTTATTTCAGCAACATCACCTTCTTCTAGAAAAGCAAATGAACGAGTCACTGGTAGCAATGCAAGCTGGTCAGAAGCCACAAAATTCTCACCTAGACCATAACCAATCACTAGCGGGCTGCCGCTACGCGCAACAATCATACGTTCGCTATCGCGACGGTCAATCACCACGGTACCATATGCACCTTCAAGCTGTTTTACCGTTGCTTGGACTGCGGTCAATAAGGAGTCACTGGTTTTTAGTTCATGATGAACTAAATGACAAATAACCTCAGTGTCGGTATCAGAGACAAACTCGTAACCTAAACCTTGTAACGTTTCACGTAGTTTTTGATGATTCTCAATAATACCATTGTGAACAACGGCGATATCACCTTGAGACTGATGCGGATGCGCATTACGCTCACTTGGTTCACCGTGAGTCGCCCAGCGGGTATGCGCAATCCCTGTTCCACCATTTAGTGGGTTACTCTCAAGGGCTTTTGCAAGTTCTTGGACTTTCCCTAAACGACGAGTCCGGCTCAGTTCATTGTTATTAATCACTGCAACACCGGCTGAATCATAACCGCGATACTCTAAGCGACGTAATCCTTCCACTAGAATTTCTGCCACATCCCTTTGCGCTACAGCGCCGACAATTCCGCACATATTTTTTCCTAACTACTTTTTTATGAATTAATAAAAGGTGCAAGAATCACTTGCACATTTTGATTTGAAATTTGTTCTACCATCTCCGCAGGCAAACGGTCATCAGTCACTAAAACACTAATTTGATCCCAAGGAAGCTCTAAATTGGGGATCCGTCTGCCGAACTTTTCCGATTCAAGCATCACAATAACTTCACGTGACACATCGGCCATCACTTTACTTAAGCCCGTTAACTCATTAAAAGTCGTAGTTCCGCGCTCAATATCGATGCCATCAGCACCAATAAACAATTGATCAAAGTTATATGATCGCAATACCTGTTCGGCAATTTGACCTTGAAAAGACTCTGAGTGAGGGTCCCAAGTGCCGCCGGTCATCAATAATGTGGGTTCTTGCTCCAATTCATGAATCGCATTCGCAAGAGAAAGCGAGTTGGTCATGACTAACAAACCACGTTTATGATTTAAGTGCTGTATTAAACCTGCGGTAGTACTGCCGCTATCGATAATAATGCGATTATGATCTTTAATCAGTCGCGATGCTGCTTGGGCAATTGACAACTTATTCGGTGCCATTTTGGCAGAAAACTGTTGTGATACCTCATTGGGTACTGCAACTGCGCCACCATAACGTCGGAGTAGCAACCCGGCTTTTTCCAGTGTTGCTAAATCTTTTCTAATCGTAACTTCGGAGGTTTCGAAACGTAACGCTAAGTCTTCAACACTCACTTCACCCTGCTTATTTACCAGGCTCATAATATTGTGACGCCGCTCTTGGGTGTTACGTTTGTTCATAAAATCCATTTAAGTTTCGTTTCGAAAGAAATATTATAATCAATCGAAACTTTTTTGCTAGTTTTTGTACAAATTATTTAAAGTTCCAACCAACAAAAAAGCGACCTTTAAGTCGCTTTTTTTGTTGTTCTACTCTTCAAAGCGATTATTTCGTTTTTTTCACTGGTCGAGGCCAATTATCAAAAGTTCGAGCCTTTCCTCGAGCAACCGCTAATTGTCCATCAGCGACGTTATTTGATATCACGGAACCAGCACCGACAGTAGCATCTTTACCGATAGCGACTGGCGCAACCAGAGATGAATTTGAACCGATAAAAGCGCCATCCGCTATTTCGGTAACCGATTTATTTGCGCCATCGTAGTTACAAGTAATCGTTCCGGCACCAATATTGACCTTATCACCGATGATAGCATCACCCAAATAGGTTAAATGACCCGCTTTGGAACCCTCTCCTAAGACAGACTTTTTCATTTCAACAAAGTTACCCACATGGGCATCTTGCTTGAGTTCTGCACCTGGACGTAAACGAGCAAACGGGCCTGCACTCGCTTGTTGTCCTACGATGGCATTTTCAATGATGGAATAAGGTTTGATTTCAGCGTAATCCGCGATTTCGCAATCGATTAATATTGCACCAGCACCAATTGTGACTTGGTTTCCTATTTTTACATGGCCTTGAAAGATAACATTCACATCTATCATCACATCCATACCGACATGAACTTCACCACGAATATCAAGACGGCTCGGATCTCGTAAATTGGCGCCCGCGAGCATCAATTTTTCAGCTTCTCGAGCTTGATATGCACGTTCTAGTTGCGCTAATTGTACGCGATTATTTGCGCCTTCAACTTCAATCGCTGATTCTGGCTGCGCAGTTTCAATCTCAACACCGTCAGCATAAGCCATTGCAATAATGTCGGTAAGGTAATATTCACCCTGTGCATTATCAGAAGACAATTGACTAAGCCAGTGCTTTAGCTGCTTACCAGGAACAGCCATGATACCTGTATTCACTTCTTGAATGGCGCGCTGCTCAGGTGTTGCATCTTTTTGCTCAACAATACCAACAACCTTGCCATTGTCTCTAACAATCCGGCCATACCCAGTTGGGTTTGTAAGGTTCACCGTAAGAATCGCTAGCCCATTTTTAGGCTTCGCTTCCAATAGCGCATTTAAGGTCGATGCTTGAATCAGTGGTACGTCACCATACAAAATAAGTACAGTATCATCATCTTGAATATTGTTATTTGCCTGCGCCACTGCATGCCCAGTCCCTAGCTGCTCCGCTTGTAATACCCAATTTAGCGCTTGTTCACCTAAACGGGTTTTCAATTGTTCAGCACCATAGCCGTAGACAAGTTGAATAGCATCGCTCCCAACCAAGTGCGCAGTGTCAATAACATGCTGAACCATCGGTTTATGGGCAATCGGGTGAAGAACTTTTGGAAGATCCGAGCGCATGCGTGTTCCTTTGCCTGCAGCCAGAATAACAACATTAAGGGCCATGAATTATCCTTGTAAACGTACTGAGTGGTAATGATCGAGTCTATATAGTAGCCACTATTTTATACGAAAAGCCAAGTAGATGCGATACAGCTAGTTACCCTATAACGCGACTGATGAGGGCTATTTGGACAATTGACAAGACTTCAAAACATAAAATTTGTTTTGATTTCAGGAGTGAGTTTATAAATCGAACTTTATCTACAAATTGTAAAATGAGTTAAAAACAAAAAAGGCGACCTGAGGTCGCCTTTTTTCCAACAATAACCGTTATCTGGACACGTTTTTCTTGATGGTTTCGACAACGCGCAATTGAGCAACAGCCTGAGCTAATTCAATTGCAGCAGCAGCGTAGTTAAAGTCTGCACCTGCGTTCGCCATTTCTGACTCTGCACGACGCTTCGCTTCAACAGCAGCTTGCTCATCAATATCTTCAGCACGCAATGCTACATCAGCCAATACGGACACCGAAGAAGGTTGAACTTCGAGTAAACCACCCGAAAGGTAAAACACTTCTTCATGACCGTGTTGTTTGACAACGCGTACCATGCCAGGTTTGATACTTGTAAGTAACGGAGCGTGACCAGGCATAACACCTAATTCACCATCTGCACCTGTTACTTGTAGATGTTCTACAAGACCAGAGAAGATGCTGCTCTCTGCACTTACAATATCAAGATGTACTGTCATACCTGCCATCTCGTTCTCCTAAAAAGCTAAACACGAATGCCTAGTTATTTTTTATTGGCTTTCTCGACAACTTCGTCAATCGAACCAACCATGTAGAACGCTTGCTCTGGAAGGTGATCATACTCACCATCTAGAATCCCTTTAAAACCACGGATGGTTTCTTTAAGAGAAACGTACTTACCTGGAGAACCGGTGAATACTTCTGCTACGAAGAAAGGTTGAGATAAGAAACGCTCAATCTTACGAGCACGTGCTACGGCTGTCTTATCTTCATCAGATAATTCGTCCATACCAAGAATCGCAATGATATCTTTCAACTCTTTATAACGTTGTAGCTGAGTCTGTACACCGTTAGCAACATCATAATGCTCTTGACCAACAACCAATGGATCTAGCTGACGTGAAGTCGAATCCAATGGGTCAACCGCTGGGTAAATACCCAAAGAAGCAATGTTACGTGATAGTACAACAGTCGCATCTAAGTGAGCGAAGGTTGTTGCTGGTGATGGATCCGTTAAGTCATCCGCAGGTACGTATACGGCTTGAACAGAGGTAATAGACCCTGTCTTCGTCGAAGTAATACGCTCCTGAAGTACACCCATCTCCTCAGCCAGTGTTGGCTGGTAACCTACCGCTGATGGCATACGACCAAGCAGTGCAGATACTTCGGTACCCGCTAGGGTATAACGATAGATGTTATCAACGAAGAAAAGTACGTCTTTACCTTCGTCACGGAACTTCTCGGCCATAGTTAGACCAGTCAGTGCCACACGTAGACGGTTTCCTGGAGGCTCGTTCATCTGACCATATACCATGGCCACTTTATCGAGTACGCCAGATTCTTCCATCTCGTAGTAGAAGTCGTTACCCTCACGAGTACGCTCACCTACACCGGCGAATACTGACAAACCAGAGTGTGCTTTTGCGATGTTGTTAATAAGTTCCATCATGTTAACGGTCTTACCAACACCCGCACCACCAAACAGACCTACTTTACCACCCTTAGCAAACGGACATACAAGGTCGATAACCTTAATACCTGTTTCTAATAGTTCAGTAGTGTTTGACTGATCTTCATATGAAGGGGCTTCACGGTGAATTTCATAACGCTCATCTTCACCAATATCACCTGCTTCATCCACAGGCTCACCCAATACGTTCATGATTCGGCCTAGGGTTGCAGCCCCAACCGGAACAGAAATTGGTGAACCTGAGTTAACTACCTCAACACCACGACGCAGACCGTCTGAAGAACCCATGGCGATGGTACGAACTACACCACCACCAAGCTGTTGCTGAACTTCCAGCACCAAATCTTCACTTTCGATCGTTAGAGCGTCATATACTTGAGGTACGGCATCATGTGGAAACTCAACGTCCACAACCGCGCCAATTACTTGGACAACAGTACCTGTGCTCATGATTAATCCTCTAAAACTTGTATTCGTTACCTTGCCTAAACTGCGGCAGCGCCTGAAACAATTTCCGACAATTCCTGCGTAATCGCAGCCTGACGAGCCTTGTTATAGACCAACTGCAAGTCATCGATAAGTTCACCAGCGTTATCTGTTGCCGCCTTCATCGCTACCATTCGAGCAGCCTGCTCTGAAGCAACGTTTTCAACAACACCTTGATAAACTTGAGACTCTACATAGCGAACCAATAAGGTATCCAAAAGTTCTTTTGGATCCGGCTCGTAGATATAGTCCCAGTGATGAGAAATCTCATCTTCTTCTGACTTAGGCAAAGGTAGCAGCTGTTCGATCACAGGGGTCTGACTCATCGTATTCACAAACTTGTTGAATACGACATACAGACGATCCAATTTGCCTTCGTTGTATGCTTGAAGCATGACACGTACTGTACCGATCAAATCAGTTAACGCCGGAGCGTCGCCTAGACCTGATGCTTGTGCAGATACTTGCCCGCCAAAGCTATTGAAGAATTGTACGCTTCGTGCGCCGATAGGACAGAATTCAACTTCTGCACCAGCTTCACGTTGCTCCTTCACGTCTGCAACAACCTTTTTGAAAAGGTTAACGTTCAGACCACCACAAAGACCACGGTCGGTAGATACAACAATGTATCCAACCCGCTTCGCTTCTCTTACTTCCAAGTATGGATGCTTGTATTCAAGAGAACCTTGCGCCACGTGACCGATCACCTTACGCATATTTTCCGCATATGGACGGCTAGCAGACATGCGTTCCTGCGCTTTGCGCATTTTACTTGCTGCAACCATTTCCATCGCGGACGTGATCTTCTGAGTGTTCTGAACACTCGCGATCTTGGTTTTAATCTCTTTTGCGTTGGCCATCTTTACTCTCCAATCTGGACCTGAGGCGCCCTATCGACACCTCTATTTACTACCAGGTTTGGGTTTCGACGAACTTGTCGAGGCTGGCCTTCAACTCACCTTCGATATCGGCGTTATAGTCGCCTGAATCGTTGATGGTTTTCATTAGCTCAGCATGCTCGCTGTTCATGAAAGAGAGCAAAGATGCTTCGAAATCACCGACTTTCGCAAGCTCAACACTTTTTAGGTAACCTTTTTCAGCTGCGTAAATAGACACAGACTGTTCAGCTACACTCATAGGTGCATATTGCTTTTGCTTCATCAATTCGGTAACACGCTCACCATGCTCAAGTTGAGCACGAGTTGCATCATCTAAGTCAGATGCAAACTGTGAGAACGCTGCAAGCTCTCGATACTGTGCTAGTGCAGTACGGATACCGCCAGACAGTTTCTTGATGATCTTAGTCTGAGCCGCACCACCAACACGAGAAACCGAAATACCAGGGTTAACAGCAGGACGTAAGCCCGAGTTAAATAGGTCTGTTTCAAGGAAGATCTGACCATCGGTAATCGAAATTACGTTAGTCGGTACGAATGCAGATACGTCACCCGCTTGAGTTTCAATAATAGGCAGAGCAGTCAAAGAACCTGTTTGGCCTTTTACTTTACCGTCAGTGAACTTCTCAACATACTCTTCGTTTACGCGTGAAGCACGCTCTAGCAAACGAGAGTGGAGGTAGAATACATCACCTGGGTATGCTTCACGTCCTGGAGGACGCTTAAGCAACAATGAAATCTGACGATAAGCAACTGCTTGCTTAGACAGATCATCATAGATGATTAAAGAATCTTCACCGCGGTCGCGGAAGTATTCACCCATTGAACAACCAGAATATGGTGCAAGGTATTGTAGTGCAGCAGCTTCAGAAGCAGTTGCAACAACAACGATGGTGTTAGCCAATGCGCCGTATTCTTCAAGCTTACGTACAACGTTAGCGATTGTAGATGCTTTTTGACCTACTGCTACGTATACACACTTAATGCCTGAATCTCTTTGGTTGATAATTGCATCGATCGCCATTGCTGTTTTACCAGTTTGACGGTCACCAATAATCAACTCACGTTGACCACGACCGATTGGGATCATGGAATCAACTGCTTTATAACCAGTTTGAACTGGTTGAGATACAGACTTACGCTCAATTACACCTGGTGCAATAACTTCAACAGGAGAGAAACCATCATTGTCGATAGGTCCTTTTCCGTCGATTGGCTCACCCAATGTGTTAACAACGCGTCCTAATAGACCGTTACCAACAGGGACTTCCAAAATACGACCAGTTGTTTTTACTTTGTCGCCCTCAGCCAAAGAGGCATAAGGACCCATAACTACGGCACCGACAGAATCACGTTCTAAGTTCAACGCGATTGCATAACGGTTGCCAGGCAGTTCGATCATCTCACCTTGCATTACATCGGCAAGGCCGTGAATGCGAATGATGCCGTCACTTACCGCAACGATAGTACCTTCGTTACGAGATTCGCTAACGACTTCGAACTGCTCGATCCGCTGTTTAATCAGATCGCTGATTTCAGTGGAATTCAGTTGCATGCTCAAACTCCCAATTACGACTGCAGCGTGTCAGACAGGCGTGAAATTTTTCCACGTACCGAGCCATCAATGACTAGGTCTCCTGCTCTGATAATTACACCAGCTACCAAGCTAGCATCTACACTACAATTCAGCTTAATTTTGCGTGCGAGACGTTTCTCTAAAGAAACACTAATTTCCTGTTGTTGCTCAGCAGTAAGCTCAGTCGCAGAAACCACAGAGGCTTCAACTTCTTTTGCCCACTCTAGGCGTAACTCAACAAATTGTTGGTAAACAGCAGGTAGCACTTCTAGACGACCGTTTTCAGCCATTACCTTTAACAGGTTTTGACATTGCTCATTGACTTGCTCACCACAAACTCCAATAAAGAGTTCTGCAAGCTTATTGCTAGCCATTCCGCCAGCAAGCAGCGGCTGCATTGCTTCATTGTCACTAACTTCAGCAACAAAGTTCAGCATTTCAGCCCATGTATCAACTGCATCATTTTCAATAGCAAAATCAAAAGCTGCCTTTGCGTAAGGACGAGCGATGGTGGTTAGTTCAGCCATAACTCACACTCCTTATCAAAGTTCAGCAACAAGTTTATTAACTATGTCACTGTGGGCGGCTTCATCAATCGAACGCTCAAGAATTTTTTCTGCGCCAGCAACTGCAAGAACAGCTACTTGCTTACGAAGATCTTCTTTCACGCGATTACGTTCAGCTTCAATTTCTGCTTGACCCTGAGCGAGAATTTTCGCGCGCTCAGCATCTGCTTCGACTTTAGCTTCATCGACAATCTGAGCTTTACGTTTATTTGCTTGCTCAATGATTTCGTTAGCTGCAGCCTTAGCGTCTTTCAGTTGGTCTTTGGCTCGCGCCTGTGCCAACTCTAGGTCTTTTACGGCACGATCAGCATCAGCAAGACCGTCAGCAATTTTCTTTTGGCGTTCTTCGATGGCTTGCATCAAAGGTGGCCAAACAAACTTCATGCAGAACCACACGAAGAGAATAAATGCAACCGTCTGACCGATTAGGGTAGCGTTGATATTCACAACAGCCTCCTATTTAGATTAAAGACAGAAGCGTTTATTACAGCATCGCACCCAATGGGTTAGTAAATAGCATGAATAGTGCAATACCAACACCGATCATAGTTACCGCATCAAGAAGACCAGCAACAATGAACATTTTAACTTGCAGCATAGGAGCCATTTCTGGTTGACGCGCAGCGCCTTCCAAGAACTTACCGCCTAGTAGGCCGAAACCGATAGCAGTACCTAGCGCACCCATACCAATCAACAGAGCAACAGCAATAGCTGTCATGCCTAATACAGTTTCCATCTCTATCTCCAATAGTCTAAATCTTTGTTATAAGTGATTTAGTTTAAAAAATATTTTCTTCGGCAATCCTTAATGATCTTCATGCGCCATGCTTAGATAAACAATGGTTAGCATCATGAAGATAAACGCCTGTAGGGTAATAACCAAAATATGGAAGATTAACCAGCCTAGCTGTAAAGTTACACCTAGAGCAGATAACGCCATATTGGCACCGTACATCAGCGCAATAAGGATGAAGATCAACTCACCTGCGTATAAGTTACCAAATAGTCGTAATGCCAATGAAATAGGCTTAGCGATTAAAGTAACTGATTCTAGTAGGAAGTTGACGGGTATCATTGCCCAATGGTTAAACGGATTTAACGTAAGTTCTTTAACAAAACCTGAAATGCCTTTGACCTTAATGCTGTAATAAATGATTAGCACAAACACACCAATAGCTAAGCTGAAGGTAATGTTAAGGTCTGTAGTTGGAACTACTTTCAAATAGCCGACACCAAGTAACTTCGCTGCCTCAGGCAGCCAGTCAACTGGAACCATATCCATGAAGTTCATCATGAAAACCCATACGAAAATAGTTAGAGCTAGAGGAGCAATAACAGGATTGCGTCCATGGAAGGTTTCTTTCACGCTGCCATCAACAAACTCTACGATCATCTCGACAAAACATTGAAGTTTGCCAGGAACACCAGTAGTAGCTTTTTTAGCGACGCTACGGAAAATCCATAAGAACAATACGCCAAGACCAACCGAAAAGAGCAATGAATCAACGTGCCATGACCAGAATCCTTCACCAACATGTAAGTTGGTAAGGTGATGCTGGATATAGCCCTGCGGTGTTAACGCTTCACCTGTTGCAGCCATGATTCATCCCACTTAACTTTGCTTGAAGTATAAAGGAGCTGTCCAGTGCACAATTAACGCTAATGTGTAGCAAACAAAAAGCGGCATAAAGACGATTTTTAGATTGATAAACACGAGTGAGAATAACGCAATGGTTAACAGCAACTTTATCGCTTCCCCCCAGTAAAAGGTTTTTACAACTTTTGCTGTGGAACTTGCTCCCGTGTGAGAGAAAGCGAGGGTTGCGAATACAAAATTAGGAAGAACAGCTATGAATCCGCCTGCAAGAGCAGACAATCCATATTGCTCTCCCCACACGATGAAGAAGAATAGTGAAGCTGCCACCGCAACCGCTGCCTGCATGAGAACTAATTTATAAGCAGACCATCGGCCCCGACGTGCTAAAACTTTGCTCAATATACCTTCTCCATATCCTTGCTTTTTATAACGATGACCGGAATCAAAAATCCTTGTTCATCAGGGATAAAAAGCTAGCGAAAGTATACCCACTCTTGTTTTCAATGCAACTTTGTACGAGAGGGAAAAAAAACAAATTTTTACGTGATACAGCCTAAAAATGGGCCAAAATTAATGTTAGCCGTTATCACATATATCACTTAAGGGGTAAAGTGGATCATGTTTTTGTTATTTATTGATCAGCTGATTTTTCCTAAAATCCCATCTAATTCAGCTAAATCTCGGTAGTTGATCACAAGTTTACCTTTTCCTTTCTTGTTGTGAGTAATTGACACTTTTGTGCCCAACTTCTCAATTAATTGGTTCTCTAAACGGCAAACATCGCTATCTTTGCTAGTTTTTTCAGCAATTTTAGGCGGATTTAGGGTCTTATTCACTAATCGTTCAGTTTCTCGAACGGTTAGTTCTTTAGCAGCTACTAATCTAGCAGTCGCAGTCTGCTCTTCACCGGAGAGTGCAAGCAAGGCTCTGGCGTGTCCCATTTCAATATCGCCATACTCAAGCAAACGCTTCACAGGCTCATTGAGGCTGTTTAAACGTAAAAGATTCGATACACTTGTTCGTGATTTTCCTACAGCTTCTGCAGCCTGCTGATGGGTTAATTCGAATTCGTCAATTAGACTATTTAATGCAATGGCTTCTTCCATTGCATTTAAATCTTCGCGCTGAATATTCTCAATAAGCGCTATCGCCACTGCTGATTCATCTGGAACTTGCTTGACCAAGCACGGTACTTTATCAATGCCAGCAAGTTGGGAAGCACGCCATCGACGTTCACCGGCAATAATTTCATACATTTTGTCAGAGACTTTTCGAACCACGACCGGCTGAATAACTCCCTGCACGCGTATCGATTCAGCAAGTTCTTCCAATGCATCTGGTGACATGTCTTTACGGGGCTGATATTTCCCAGGTTGCAACAAATCTAAATCCAAAAATAGCAAATCATCATCACTTTTAGCTTCTACATCTGGTGTTTGCTGTTTTTGACTAGCTGCATGGCTAGTACTTAATAATGCATCAAGCCCTTTACCTAGGCCGCGTTTTTTGGGTGTCATCGTTATATCCTTAAAAGCGCAATCGCCGCGGGATAGAATCAAAGCTATCACGCGGCGTATTTAACTTGTTTGCTTACCGTCGACTAAATATCGACTCTATGCTTGCTTGGCAAGCGGTAACTGTTCTGAGCGGCGAATGATTTCACCAGCCAATGCCAAATAAGCTTTCGCTCCAGCACTGGTTTTATCGTAATACATTGCAGGAGCGCCAAAACTAGGAGCTTCGGCCAATCGCACATTTCGAGGGATCACGGTGCGATATACTTTTTCACCAAAATGTTGTTTTAACTGATCAGATACATCATTCGCTAAACGATTACGTGGATCGTACATCGTTCTTAAGATACCTTCGATCGCAAGTTCTTTATTTACCATGGCACCCAGCTTACTGATCGTATCCATCAATGCTGTTAACCCTTCTAAGGCATAATACTCACATTGCATCGGCACCAGTACAGAGTCAGCAGCTGACATTGCATTGACCGTTAACATATTGAGGGAAGGGGGGCAGTCAATAAAAATGAAATCATATTCATCTTTTACGACTTCAAGTGCTGTACGTAGTCGAACTTCTCGAGCAAAAAATTGCATCAGCTTAATTTCTGCAGCGGTGACATCTCCATTCGCTGCAATGAGGTCATACTTACCACTAGTATCGGTAATCACCACTTCATGAAATGGTTTTTCATCGACCAAAAGCTCATACGCAGTATTTTCGACTTCGTACTTGTCAACACCACTCCCCATGGTCGCATTACCTTGAGGATCAAGATCGATTAATAAAACTCGACGTTTAGTTGCCGCTAGAGATGCCGCCAGGTTTACGCAAGTTGTTGTTTTTCCTACGCCACCCTTTTGGTTGGCAACAGCAATAATTCTAGCCACGAGATCACCTGTAAAGTAGATAGTTTTGCTTCATTTCCAAAGTACGGCACGAATGCCATCACTTATTACTTTGCCTTTTTGACTATTTTAACTAAATGGCGCTGTTCGTCCATGTCTGGCACATTGAGAGAAATAACCTCTGTTATTTCAAAGTCTGCTGAAACAGCGTCCATCTCTTCTTGGCTCAATTGCCCTTTCAAGGCATAGAACTCACCTTGCTCAGTAGGAAGATGCTGACACCAAGATAACATATCTTCGATCGAAGCAAACGCCCTGCTTAAAACTCCATCAAACCCCAGCTCAGGTTGATAGGCCTCTACACGGCTCTCTACAGACTTTATGTTACGGATGCCGAGCTCAAATTGGACTTGTTTCTGAAAACGAATTCGCTTACCTAAACTATCAAGTAGTACGAACTCTTTATCTGGATTCATAATCGCAAGCGGGATCCCTGGCAATCCTGGCCCGGTGCCAACATCGATAAACCGCTGACCTTTTAAATAGGGACTCACAACTAAACTATCGACAATATGCCGGATTAACATTTGCTCAGGTGCTCGGACCGAAGTTAAGTTATAAGCCTTATTCCATTTATGTAACATGCCAACAAAATCGACTAACTGCTTCTTTTGTTCAGCAGTCGCCGATAAATGGATCTCTTTTAAATAAGACTCTAATCGCTCAAGTAGCACAGAAACACCTTTTTTAAACAAATACGAATTAAAACTCGGGTATTATGAAGGTCAAGAAAGACGAAGGGAAGCCCGAAAGCTTCCCTAAATCAGCATAGATAATTTGAATAATTACTTAAGCGCTCTTTCTGAGCAGCCCACGCTTCTTCAAATGAACTAGCAAAATGGAGATAGCCGCTGGAGTCACGCCTGAAATACGTGAAGCTTGCCCAATAGTTTCTGGTTTATGACCATTTAGCTTTGCGATCACTTCATTCGATAATCCTGGCACTTCTTGGTAATCAAGCTCACTGGGTAAGCCAGCCGTTTCATGGCGCATCGCTTTATCAATTTCATCTTGTTGACGTTGGATATATCCAGAATATTTCACTTGAATTTGAACCTGTTCTGCAGCTCTTGGATCTTCTATCGCCGGTCCAAATCCGTCGATCGACATCAATTTATCATAATCAAGTTCTGGTCGACGCAATAAATCTTCAAATCGAGCCTCACGATTTATCGGCGTATTCAGGTGAGGATTGAGAGCATCGACAAGCGGTGAGTTAGGATGAACCCAATGACTTCTTAGTCTTTGCAGCTCTGTTTCAATTGATTCCATTTTTTCACTAAACATGGCCCAGCGATGATCATCGATCAAACCAAGTTCACGGCCTTTTTCCGTCAAACGTAGATCGGCATTATCTTCACGCAATAGCAGTCTATACTCTGCACGACTAGTGAACATTCGGTATGGCTCTTTAGTGCCTAAGGTCGATAAGTCATCCACTAATACACCAAGATAAGCTTGGTCACGCCGTGGAGACCATGCATCCTTTCCTTGAACTTGTAAGGATGCATTCATTCCTGCAAGCAAGCCTTGTGCACCAGCTTCTTCATAACCGGTCGTACCATTAATTTGTCCAGCAAAAAACAGCCCACTAATAGCCTTTGTTTCTAAAGAATTTTTAAGATCTCTCGGATCAAAATAGTCATATTCAATAGCATATCCAGGGCGCATTATTTCTGCATTTTCCATTCCTTGAATCGAACGAACTAAATTGAGTTGGACATCAAATGGCAGGCTTGTAGAAATTCCATTTGGATAAATTTCACTCGTCGTTAACCCTTCTGGCTCAATAAAAATCTGGTGGGAAGATTTATCAGAAAATCGATGAATTTTATCTTCAATAGATGGACAGTATCTTGGTCCGATCCCCTCGATAACCCCTGAATACATGGGACTTCGATCTAATCCTCCACGAATAATGTCGTGGGTGCGTTCATTGGTATGAGTGACATAGCATGAAACTTGCTCTGGATGATCTTTGACATCACCAATAAACGACATCACAGGCAAAGGACTATCACCTTTTTGCTCTGTCATTTTACTAAAATTGATCGTATTGGCATCAATTCTAGGTGGCGTACCAGTTTTTAAACGTCCTACACGAATTGGTAGTTCTCTGAGTCGGTTAGCTAATGCGATGGCTGGCGGATCTCCAGCACGTCCACCGCTATAATTTTCTAATCCGATATGAATTTTACCACCCAAAAATGTGCCTGCAGTTAACACGATGGCTGGCGCTTCAAATGCCAAACCCATTTGGGTAACAACACCAATCACTTTATTATTTTCGACAACAAGGTCATCAACGCCTTGCTGAAATATGCGCAAATTGGCTTGGTGTTGCAGAATATTTTGTATTTTTAAGCGATAAAGATTTCGATCGGCTTGCGCACGAGTCGCTCTTACTGCTGGGCCTTTACTAGAATTAAGGGTTCTAAATTGAATACCTGAGAAGTCAGTCGCGATAGCCATTGCGCCACCAAGCGCATCGATTTCCTTGACTAAGTGTCCCTTTCCGATCCCACCGATCGCTGGATTACATGACATTTGTCCAAGCGTATCAATGTTGTGGGTCAATAATAGCGTTTTTGATCCCATTCTTGCTGCTGCGAGTGCGGCTTCAGTACCAGCATGGCCACCGCCAACAACAATAACGTCAAATCGCTCATGGAATTGCATTTATAAAACCTTCAGTAAAAATTATTCAAATTCTAAAAGACCAGAACTCGCCATTTTAGCACTTCATATCCGCTTGGTGGAAGATCAAATTTTCCTCATCAGATCGGTAAGGATCGGACTAATAGATCTTAAGATCTTTATATAGATCTATTTATTATGTTTACTATTAGGATCGCGCATTTCTGTGGGTAACCTTATTTACTCTTTAAAATCATAAGGTAACAGCTATTTTTTCTTGTGATCTTTTATCGATCTAACTATCAGAAGCTTGTGGGTAGATCGCCTATTTATCCACAGATGTTTTTTTGAACACCTGAGGTTGTGAATTACTCCCATGTTATGATCGGTTAAAATAATAGCTTATCCACAATTAATTATTTTAATAACTGAAATTGTGAATAAGTTTTATTGGTTTGTGGGTAAATCTTTATTGAACGACGCATTTATCGATTAAATTTTATGTAGCCAAGATTTGATCCAAGCAACAGCGGGTTCTTCAGGGATAGGATCTTGTTGTACATCGATCTCGATCTTATCCACATAAGGGGAGGCGTTTAGAGAATTCAGTAAACTTTCTAATTTTGCAGGGCCTTGGCAAAAGGTGTCATAACTTGAGTCACCAATGGCGCAAATAGCAAATTTTGTTCGGTTCAAATTTGGTTTTTCTCTATTTAACTGCTGATAAAAAGGTGTAATGTTGTCTGGTAAATCTCCTGCACCATGGGTTGAACTGACGATAATCCATAAAGCATCTGTTGCTATTTCACTAAGTTTAGGCTGCAGATGGATCTTTATTTGATGATTTGCCGCTTGCAATTGCTCATCTATTTCATCTGCAACATATTCGGAACCGCCTAATGTTGTGCCCACTAAAATCTCTATTTTTGCCATCTTGTAATCCTGAAAATTTTGACCATTTCGAGTCTAATGCTGATGTTTTGTTGTGTGATTATAGCGATAAATGCACATATCGCCGTGTTCTTTTTGTTTGTGTTTTGTACTCATACTGTAAAAAATTAGTCATTTTTTCATTGCTTTAATCAGTCTATAAAAATGTATCGCAGGTCACTATTTTTATATTTGTACCACTTACTTCTCAAAAAATGGTCCTTAAAAAACATTAAAAACCCCACTTGTCTCAATTTGGTTCTCAAAACACCTTTGCTATGTGATTTATATCTCGCTTGCTTGGTGCAACAGGTAAATATGACAAGCAATTGGCGACCTATATTTGGTCAAGTCCACAGACTAGAAAGAAACGAATGTCGATATTTCGAGTATTTCTGCAAAAAAAGGCATAGTAAGTTCACCTGAAAATCATTGTTATTTTCTCTGTAATAGTCAGCTATGACAGAGCTTACAGCCCGATGTCATTGAACGTATTTTAGTTCATCAATTCGGCTTGAGGAGATTCTTTGAAGCGCAATGATTTCAGCCAAGAATTTTGCAAAGGTGTTTAGCTTTGCAGGCTTGTTTGATTCTGTTTTTGGGGAGCCTTGAACTGGATCTTGCAAGCATTAAGAACTATGGAAAGGCGTAAAAGCGCTTTCCCTGGTGATGACGACGTGAAAAGCGCATATCTGGTCAATATGTAGTTTTTTCACCCGGTGTAGGCCCTTTAATTGGATGTGTAGGGATGCGAATCGAACCTATTCGTAGTGTATGGATACTTTCATACTCGGTCACTGCAATTTCAAAATAACAGGGCGAAAAGGCATTGCTAGCTGTTTTAATTGGTGAGCTGGCAGTATTTTTAGATTTTTGTCTTAATTTTTTTGGAGTATTTTTTATGAAAAATGTAAAAGTATTAGGTATGGGATGTCGTGCGTGTTACGACACAGCGAAGCTAATTTCTCAAATAGCAACGGAAAAGCAAATTGATATCGAGCTCCAAAAGCTCGAAGAGGTGAGTGATGTTCTTGAGTATGGTGTTCGTGCAACACCAGCCGTAGTCATCAACAACGAAGTCGTTCACATGGGAGGTATTCCTGCGAAAGAAGTTGTTGCTGAGTGGATTTAGTCTTACCTTTGTAAGATCTTTTCTAAAGCTCTCGTTATACGATGAAAAATAAAGAATAGCGGGACTTGTACAGACAAAAAGCGTAACCAAAAATATAAAGAAGGCCGGTAATTTAGGGATTACCGGCCTTTTTGATTTTTCAGTTGCAAATTATTACTACTTATTTATTTACCGATACAAAATGAGCTGAATATTTTGCCAAGCAGATCATCCGATGTAAATTGACCAGTAATTTCAGAGAGCGCCATTTGCGCCATTCTAAGCTCTTCTGCTAACAGCTCACCAGCCAGATAAACTTCAAGCTGTTCTTTACCGATCTGTAAATGGTTGCTGGCAAGATCAAGTGCTTCGAGGTGGCGCCTGCGTGCGATAAACCCACCTTCTAGATTACTCTGGTAACCCATTAATGACTTTAAGTGCTGTTTGAGTGCTTCTACGCCGAGACCTGTTTTTGCAGAGATCCGGTGAACACAATAGCCCTGTTCATCAGTTGTTGTTAACGTTTCGCCTGTTAAATCGGCCTTATTTCTAACAACAGTGACACCAAGATTTTTGGGTAAACGATCAATAAAGTCCGGCCATATATCATGGGGGTTGATAGCATCTGTGGTTGTACCATCGACCATAAATAGCACCCTATCTGCACTAGCTATTTCATCCCAAGCGCGCTCTATTCCTATTTTCTCGACCGTATCAACCGTGTCCCTTAAGCCTGCTGTGTCGATGATGTGAAGTGGCATTCCATCGAGATGAATGTGTTCTCTTAAGACGTCACGGGTTGTACCAGCGATTTCAGTTACAATTGCAGATTCTTTGCCTGCAAGGGCATTTAATAGGCTCGACTTTCCGGCGTTTGGACGACCGGCAATGACGACCTTCATCCCTTCTCGAATGATTGCGCCTTGTTTTGCACTTGCTTGTACAATATCAAGCTTATCTATAATTTTATAAAGTGCAGATGCAATTTTGCCATCGGAAAGAAAATCAACTTCTTCGTCTGGGAAATCAATTGCAGCTTCAACATATAAACGTAAGTTGGTGACTTGCTCTACGAGTTCATGAACTTCGGTTGAGAATTCACCTTGGAGAGAATTTAAAGCGCTTTTAGCTGCTTGCTCACTCGTGGCATCGATGAGATCTGCAATCGCCTCAGCTTGGGTTAAATCAAGCTTATCGTTCATAAAAGCTTGTTCACTAAACTCGCCAGGTTTTGCTATACGGATCCCAGGAACTTCCATGACCCGCTTGATTAGCATATCGAGAACTATCTGCCCACCATGGCCTTGAAGCTCAAGTACATCTTCACCAGTGAACGAGTTTGGCCCTTTAAAAAACAAGGCAATTCCTTGATCGATTACCTGTTGATTTCCATCCTTGAAATCACAATAGTCAGCATAACGAGGTTTTGGAATATGCCCGAGAATCGCTTTGGCTGCTTGGGTCGCTTTATCCCCTGAAATTCGAATAATACCAACGCCACCCCGACCGGGTGCAGTCGCTTGGGCGACGATCGTTTCTGTTGTCACTTTGGTGGTACCTGTCTTGGTAAGTATCATTTGATACTGGGATTGAATAAACAAAAATAAAGGCGGCTATATAAGCCGCCTTTTGAATTAGATAGAACCTAATTAGTCTTGCTGCTTATTTTAAGCCTTTCTTTTCCAGTTGGGCATAAATATATTTTTGTTGTGTAATCGCAACAAGGTTACCCACCAACCAGTATAGAACGAGACCAGCTGGGAACCATAGGAAGAATACTGTGAAAATAACAGGCATCCACTGCATCATTTTCACTTGCATCGGATCCATAGTCGGTGCCATGGGTTGCATTTTTTGCATGAGGAACATCGATAGACCCATTAAAATAGGCATGATGTAGTAAGGATCTTGTACTGACAAATCGTCAATCCAAAGGAAAAATGGCGCATGGCGCAACTCGACGCTTTCCATTAGCACCCAATACAATGCAATGAAGATTGGCATTTGTAATAGAATAGGAAGACAACCACCCATTGGGTTTACCTTCTCTTTCTTGTACAACTCCATCATCGCAGGTCCCATCTTTTGACGGTCATCGCCATACTTATCTTTAAGCGCTTGCAGTTTTGGCTGAAGGTTGCGCATTTTTGCCATAGAGGTGTATTGCGCTTTCGTCAGTGGATATAAACCACCACGAACAGTCAAGGTGATCAAAATAATTGCGATACCCCAGTTACCAACAAGCGACTGGAAGAACATCAAAAGCTTACTAATTGGAACTGCTAACCACCATAGGAAACCATAATCTACTACGAGGTTCAGGCTTTCAGAAAGTGCAGAAAGTGCAGGTTGATCTTTTGGACCAACATAGAACTCAGCTGAAATTAACTGTTGTGAATTAGGAAGAACATCAACGGCTTGACCAGTAAAACCAATATTTGCAAGGTTACCATTCGTGAGTCGAGTAAAGATTGTATTTACTTGCTCCGCAGGTGGAACCCAAGCAGATACAAAGTAATGCTGTAGCATTGCTGCCCAGCCACCTTTTGTCGCGACATTTAGGTTTTCATCTTGAATATCGTCAAATGCGTACTTTTCGTAGCGAGTATCTTGGGTAGAGTATGCGCCGCCTCGGTATGTCGGCATCATCATGCTGCCTTCAGCTTGGTTGATGCTTTGCTTGATTTGCCCATACATTTGAACTTGGAGGTTATCCGAAGTTGGGTTATCAATTTTATAACTTACAGAGATATTGTATTTGCCACGGTGGAATGTGAAGACCTTGGTATAAGTTGCACCATTGTCTGCGACAAATGTGAGTGGCACTTCTAAAGTATCTTTGTCGTCAGCAAGTGAATAGTGAGTAGATTCGCTGCTAAAGGCTGCACGACCAGCTTTACTATCGATACCTGCAGGGCCGATTAAGCCACTTTGTGCGATATAGGTGAATGAATGAGTTTGTTCAAGTAGAACAAAAGATTCTTCTGAATCGAGTTCGCGCGCATGGTTTAACAGCGCAGAATAGACGATATCACCGCCAACAGGATTGATTTTTAGGTCAAATTGGTCTGTTGTTACTGTAATTAGATCCTTTGATACAACTAATGCCTCAGGCATCGCAACAGCAGACTGAGGAACATCAGAACTATTTGTTGTACTGGCAGGGATTGATGCTGACGCAGAGATTTCTTGCGCAGCAGGTTGAGGAGCATTTTCCATTTGCCATTGTTGAAACAACAAGTAACTGACGAACAGTAGTCCTATTAGCAATATATTGCGTTGAGATTCCATAGCCTATTTATTACACCTATCTTTTTTAGGGGGGACGGGATCACTACCGCCAGCATGTAAAGGATGACATTTTAATATGCGTTTGAGCGCAAGCCAACATCCTTTCACTGTTCCGTGAGCCATAATTGCTTCAATAGCATAATGTGAGCAAGTCGGATCAAAACGGCAGCGGGGGCCCAGCATAGGGCTGATTATTATTTGATAGCCGCGAATTAACGCGGTTATTAGCCATTGTAGCGGCGACTTAGTTTTCGCCATAGCTTTTCTACCAATTTTTTTAGTTCGGGATTTTCCATCTCTAATACGCCACTTCTGACAAGGACAACAATATCCAAATCAGGCAGATCATGTTGATGCAGACGAAAGCTATCACGAACGACTCGTTTTACACGATTGCGTTGGTTTGCATTTTTTATGAAGCGCTTTGCTACAGTAAGTCCTAAACGAGGATGTTTCTCTTCGTTGGGTATAGCAAGAAGGGTTATTTCAGCAGAAGAAGCTTTGATGGGGTTGTTGAATACAGATTTAAATTGCGCGGGAGTTAACAAACGTAACTCCCGCGTAAAGGTGTAACTAGTCACCTGATTATCGTCCTGCTATTAAGCAGAAAGGCGAGCACGACCCTTGGCACGGCGGCGAGCCAATACCTTACGGCCATTTGCAGTCGCCATACGAGCGCGGAAGCCGTGAGAACGCTTGCGCTTCAGGTTGCTAGGTTGAAAAGTACGTTTACTCATGATGGCAATCCGTCTTTGTTAGTGAATAAACCTTATCCCTAAAATAGAGGTAAGGGCAAAAAAGAGGCCGAATTGTAATCACTTTAAGTTTTGCCGTCAATAAGCAAAGGGCTTTAGTGAGCAAATTCTGACACTATTTTTATTGATCATTTATGCTTTCTACACCATAGGATGTGGATAACTCTGTGAACGGACACTATATCTAGTGGTTTTACCGATCAATAAATAGATCAAACAGAGGGGATTATAGATCAAAGCTGATCCCTTAACCAAGCTGGATTTGCAGATTAATAGCGGGTTTGCGATCGGTTGCGATCTCAAATGATCACTATATTCACAGGATCATGATCGCGTTGGGGATAAATCTATTTTAAGGATAGCGATCAGCGCGTTCACACTATAGAATACCCTCTTTGAGTTTTGATCTTTGGGGATAAGTCCGTGGCGGTTTCACTTTGGCAACAATGTATCGGTAGGCTGCAAGATGAGCTTTCAGCTCAGCAGTTCAGTATGTGGATCAGACCGTTACAAGCTGAAATGGATGGGGATACCCTTGTTTTATACGCACCAAATCGATTTGTTTTAGATTGGGTAAAAGGCAAGTACATCAATATTATCAATCAGTTTTTTACTGAACAAATGGGCAGTGATGCGCCGAAGTTGCGGTTTGATATTGGTAGCCGACCTTCTGCTGCCAAACCAGATCAGCCTATCGCAACGTCAAAAAATAACAATCAGCCTAAATCTCAAGTCGCTAACCCTCGAGCTGCATTTAATGGCAATCAAGAACCAGCAGCGGCAAATTATCGGTCTAATATCAACCCAACATATCAGTTCGATAACTTTGTTGAAGGTAAATCGAACCAGCTGGGCAAAGCAGCTGCATTGCAGGTGGCAGAAAACCCTGGGGGCGCATATAACCCGTTATTTTTATATGGTGGCACCGGTTTGGGTAAAACCCATCTCCTGCATGCTGTCGGTAATGGCATTATAAAAAACAAACCGGATGCGAAAGTTGTCTACATGCATTCCGAACGTTTTGTGCAAGATATGGTGAAAGCACTTCAAAACAATGCGATTGAGGACTTCAAACGTTACTATCGCGGCGTAGATGCACTATTTATTGATGACATTCAATTTTTTGCCAATAAAGATCGATCCCAAGAAGAGTTTTTCCATACGTTCAACGCGTTGCTAGAAGGTAATCATCAGATTATCCTAACTTCAGATCGCTACCCAAAAGAAATTGACGGTGTAGAAGACCGACTTAAATCTCGATTTGGTTGGGGATTAACGGTTGCCATTGAACCACCCGAGTTAGAAACGCGGGTCGCGATTTTGATGAGAAAGGCTGAAGAGAGTGGCATTAACTTACCCGATGAAGTGGCGTTCTTTATTGCTAAGCGGTTGCGCTCGAACGTGCGTGAACTCGAAGGCGCACTGAATCGAGTGATCGCAAATGCTAACTTTACGGGTCGACCGATTACGATTGATTTTGTTCGCGAAGCGCTTCGAGATCTATTAGCGCTACAAGAAAAGCTGGTTACCGTAGATAATATTCAAAAAACGGTTGCTGAGTATTACAAAATAAAAATGGCTGACATGCTCTCAAAAAGACGTTCTCGGAGTGTTGCTCGTCCAAGACAAATGGCCATGGCATTATCAAAAGAATTAACGAACCAAAGCTTGCCTGAAATTGGGGATGCATTTGGTGGACGTGACCATACGACAGTGCTTCATGCTTGTCGAAAAATTGCTCAGTTACGGGAAGAGAGTCACGATATTAAAGAAGATTATGCAAACTTGATCAGAACTTTATCTTCTTAGTCAGGGAATAGAAACTATGAAATTTTCAATTGATAGGGATGCCCTATTAAAGCCGCTTCAATTGGTATGTGGAGCGGTAGAAAGACGACATAATTTGCCTATTTTGGCTAATGTTTTGGTTGAAGTGAGTGGTCACTCACTTAAGTTGACCGGAACCGATTTAGAAGTAGAGCTAGTCGGCCAAGCTGAGCTACAAGGCGATGTAGAAGAAGGCCGTACGACAGTGCCTGCGAAAAAGTTGCTTGATATTGTTAAGTCTTTACCGGATCAGGTTGAGCTTAAAATCGAACATCAGGAGAATCGTTGGTTATTGCGCTCTGGTCGTAGTCGCTTTACGTTAGCCACGCTTCCAGCTGAAGAATACCCTAATGTTGAGGCTTTCCAGGCAGACATTAATTTTACCCTGAAGCAGGGCACATTAAAGTCACTGATTGACGCGACACAGTTCTCGATGGCTAACCAAGATGTTCGTTATTATTTGAATGGTCTGCTTTTGGAAACGGAAGGCAATATCCTGCGTACCATTGCGACAGATGGTCATCGGTTGGCATTAAGTCATCGCATGATTGAAGCGTCATTGCCAGAGAAGCAAGTGATTGTTCCACGTAAAGGGGTTATGGAGCTGGTTCGTCTTATCGAAGATGAAGAACAAGAGATTTCCATTGCTATTGGTGATAATGCGATTCGTGCGACGACACCAACAGCTGTGTTTACCAGTAAGCTTGTTGATGGTCGCTTCCCCGATTACCGCCGTGTATTGCCAAAAGGCGGGGATAAGATTGTTATTGCGAGTCGAGGGCAGTTAAAACAAGCCTTAATGCGTGCTTCTATTCTTTCGAATGAAAAGTTCCGCGGGGTTCGTATTCAGCTTGAACAAAACTTGCTAAAAATTACTGCAAATAACCCAGAGCAAGAAGAAGCGGAAGAGATTATTGATGTTGAATATGAGAATCAAGAGTTAGAGATGGGATTCAATGTCAGCTATTTACTTGATGTACTCAATAGTCTGCGTAGTGATGATGTTCGTATTACGCTGATTGATGGTAACTCGAGTGCACTTATAGAGAACCATGTAGAAGAAGATTCTATGTATGTGGTTATGCCAATGCGCCTCTAAGAATCATTAGCCAAATTTTATTTGGTTAATTTTATAGGCAAGTTGCTACGAGAATCTATGAGCCTTCATCGCCTCCATATTGATACCTTTCGTAATATTCATTCAGCCCAATTGCTTCCAAGCTCTGGGCTGAATCTCATTTATGGCGATAACGGTAGTGGTAAAACAAGTATATTAGAAGCCATCTATTTTCTCGGGATGGGACGTTCTTTTCGTAGTCACTTGTCACAACGGGTTATACAAAACGAACAAGAACAATTGACTTTATTCGCACAACTGCAAAAGGAAGAGGGGCTGCTTAAAGTCGGTTTAAGGCGCTATCGGAATGGTGACATTGATGTCAAAATTGATGGCGAGCGAATTAAAAGACTCTCGGTTCTTGCAGAGACGCTACCAATTCAAGTCATCACCCCTGAAAGTTTTTCTTTGCTATTTGAAGGTCCAAAGAATCGTCGCCAGTTTATCGATTGGGGGGCTTTTCATTCCGACCCACAGTTTTACTTAGCTTGGGCCAATGTCCGTAAAATAATGAAGCATAGAAATCAGATGCTTAAGACAGGATCTGCGTATTCGCAAATTCAATTTTGGGATAAGGAACTTGTCAATTATGGGGCTCTCGTTACCGAGATAAGAATGCAATATGTAGACTCGTTAAATGCGCAACTAAAGGGTATAATTGGAGAGTTTTTACCTCGGGTGGATGTGAAGGTTTCATTTTCTCGAGGGTGGGATAGTAAAACTGAACTTTCTCAGTTACTTGAGAACCAATATCCCAGAGATTTAGCCTCAGGTTTTACAGTAAGTGGTCCCCATAAAGCAGATTTAAGATTAAGAGTCGGGAATTTACCCGCGCAAGATGCTTTATCTCGGGGTCAGTTGAAATTGTTAGTCTGTGCATTACGAATTGCACAGGGAAAGTTGCTCAAACAGCAGATAGGTAAAAATAGTATCTATTTGGTGGATGATCTTCCATCTGAGTTGGACGCTCAGCACAGGCAACTATTGTTGCGACAATTATCGGAAACGGGTGCACAAGTCTTTGTCACTGCGATCGAGCCGTCAGCAATAGTAGATTCGTTACAGACGCCGCCAAGTAAGGTGTTCCACGTGGAACAGGGTCAAGTAACGGTAATTGAATAAGAAACGAGAGAATAATATGTCAGAGAATAGTTACGATTCTTCGAGTATTAAGGTATTAAAAGGCCTTGATGCGGTACGTAAAAGACCAGGAATGTATATTGGTGATACCGATGATGGCACCGGCTTACATCACATGGTGTTCGAAGTAGTCGATAACTCTATCGATGAAGCGCTCGCTGGCCATTGTAACGACGTGACCATTACCATTCATTCAGATGGTTCTGTTTCGGTTAAAGATGATGGTCGTGGAATCCCTGTTGCAATTCACCCTGAAGAAGGTGTTTCAGCGGCACAGGTGATTATGACGGTTCTTCACGCCGGTGGTAAATTCGATGATAACTCTTATAAAGTATCTGGTGGTTTGCATGGCGTTGGTGTTTCTGTTGTAAATGCGTTGTCGAAAAAGCTGCAGTTAACTATCCGACGTGAGGGTAAGCTTTACGAGCAGTTCTATACAATGGGCGAACCTGACGCGCCTATTGATGTTATTGGTGACGCAACCAATACCGGTACAGAAATTCGTTTTTGGCCAAGTGAAGCCACATTCTCGGATGTTGAGTTCCACTTCGATATTCTCGCCAAACGTGTTCGTGAGTTGTCCTTCTTAAACTCTGGCGTGGGTATTCGCTTGGTTGACGAGCGAGAGAACAGAGAAGAGTTTTTCAAATACGAGGGCGGTATTAGCGCGTTTGTTGATTATTTAAATGTGAATAAAACGCCAGTGAATAAAGATGTATTCCATTTTATTCAAGAACGTGAAGACGGGATTACAGTTGAAGTTGCAATGCAATGGAATGATGGATTCCAAGAGAATATTTTCTGTTTCACAAATAACATTCCGCAACGCGATGGTGGTACTCACCTTGCTGGCTTTAGAAGTGCGCTGACTCGTAACTTGAATGCTTATATGGAGCGAGAAGGTTTCAACAAAAAGAATAAAACAAGTGCTACCGGTGATGATGCTCGTGAAGGGTTGACCGCGGTTATTTCGGTTAAAGTTCCGGATCCTAAATTTAGCTCTCAAACAAAAGATAAACTGGTTTCTAGTGAAGTTAAATCTGCAGTAGAAACAACCATGGGTGAGCAGTTGGGTGATTATCTCATGGAGCACCCAAATGAAGCGAAAGCGATTGTGGGCAAGATCATTGATGCTGCTCGTGCACGTGAAGCCGCTCGCAAAGCCCGTGAAATGACTCGCCGTAAAGGGGCACTTGATTTAGGTGGCTTACCTGGAAAGCTTGCTGATTGCCAAGAAAAAGACCCAGGTCTCTCTGAAATTTACATCGTGGAGGGTGACTCTGCGGGTGGTAGTGCTAAGCAAGGACGAAACCGTAAGAACCAAGCGATTTTGCCTTTGAAAGGTAAAATTCTAAACGTTGAAAAAGCTCGTTTTGACAAAATGCTTTCGTCCCAAGAGGTCGCGACCCTGATTACAGCACTCGGCTGTGGTATTGGTCGAGATGAATATGATCCGGATAAAACGCGTTATCACAACGTGATTATCATGACCGATGCTGATGTCGATGGTTCACACATTCGAACGCTGTTATTGACCTTCTTCTTCCGTCAAATGCCAGAGTTGATTGAGCGTGGTTATATTTATATTGCTCAACCACCTTTATATAAAGTGAAAAAAGGCAAGCAAGAGCAGTATATTAAAGATGATGGTGCGTTGACCGAGTATTTAACGACTCTTGCTCTTGATGGCGGACGCTTGTATCCGGCAGTCGATGCTCCAGCAATGGCCGGTGCTCCTTTAGAGTCTCTTGTAAATCAATATCGTGAAGTTGAAGGCATTATTCAGCGACTTGATAAGCGCTACCCAAGTGTTCTCACTGAGCGCATGCTTTATCATCCAGAATTAAATAATGAGACGCTAGCAGACGAAGCAAAAGTGAAAGCTTGGTGTGATGCTATTATCTCTGATCTCGGAGAACGAGATTCTGGCGGTATTTTGTATAGCGCAGAGCCTGTGCTTGATGTTGAAAGACATGTATATCTTCCGAAATTTACCGTTCGTAAGCATGGTATCGATACCAATTACTTGTTTGCATATGACTTCTTCCAATCTACGGATTTTGCCAATATGAGTGCATTAGCAATAGCACTGGATGGTTTAATCGAAGATGGTGCTTTTGTGCAACGAGGGGAGCGCCGTAAAGAGGTTTCAAGCTTCGTAGAGGCCCTTGAGTGGTTAATGACAGAGTCTAAACGCGGGCTTTATATCCAGCGCTACAAAGGATTGGGTGAAATGAATCCAGAGCAGCTTTGGGAGACGACAATGGATCCTGAAACACGTCGCATGCTGCAAGTGACCATTGAAGATGCAATTGGTGCTGATCAACTATTTACGACACTCATGGGTGATCAAGTTGAGCCACGTCGTGACTTTATCGAATCGAATGCACTTAACGTTGCCAACTTAGACGTTTAATTTATACCAAATTTTCTCGGTAAGAAGATAAAAACCAAGCTCGTATAGCTTGGTTTTTTTATGCCAAATTTTTGCAATTGGCTTTGGAGAGAATGATGAGGTTTGCTTTAAGCTTTGAGTAAATCACGTATCGCTTTGGCAAAATCTAAAGCGTGTTGGTTGTCACCATGAACACAAAGGCTTGTGGCGTCAACTTTGAGTGTTCCATAATCAAGCGTCGAAATGGGCGTAGTCGTTTGTATGTGCCGAACTTGTTGTAGCACAGTTTGCAAATCGTTGATGACAGCACCATTGCTTGTTCGTGGTGCCAGCGTGCCGTTGCTGAGATATCTTCGATCGGCAAATGCTTCACTAATGGTCTCTACACCTGCGTCTTCTGCCCATTGCACGATAGGGCTGTTTGCCAGCACCATCAGCTGTAGATTGGGCGCTAATCCATCATGACCATTTCGCGAGAGAGTTTGTAACTCTTTTACGAGTCGAAATAGTATCTGCGCAGTTTTCGGTTCTTTTGCTGCGATATTGTAAAGGGCGCCGTGGGGTTTGATATAACGAATTGTTTGGCTCTGTAAGCGACATTGTGCTGCGAGAGCGAGGACTTGGCTTAATAGGGTGCCATAGAGTGCCTCATCTTCTATATCCATGGCTGCTCGGCCAAAGTTTTTTGGATCGGGGTAGCTTGGATGCGCACCGATAATGACCTGATGCCTTTTCGCCAACTTGATCGTTGCTGCCATTGAGCTATCGTTGCCCACATGACCGCCACAAGCAATGTTGGCGCAATCTATGATTTCAAATAATTCAGCATCACAGTCACCACCTTCACCAATATCAGCATTTAGCTGAAGTGGAGAATATCGGTGTTGCATGGTTTTTGTATTCATATTCTGACTATCTAAAAGGCTAAGCTGATGTCTTATTTGAAAAAAATATCGATGCCAACCATCTAGTGCTCGTTCAGCTTCATCAATATCAACTACTTGGAAAGAGAATTGCTGTCCCGGCCGTAACTGAGCCAGTTTCCACAAATCGGCGTCTATCACATTGGCAATTCGAGGATATCCCCCAGTCGCTTGTGCGTCGGCGAGTAATATAATGGGCTGGCCGTTGGGGGGAAGTTGGATTAATCCTGGATGGACTGCGTGGGATCGCATACTTAGATTTTGTGCCATTTGTAGCACTCGCTGGCTTTTTACTCGAGCGCCCATACGGTTACTATTTGCTTGGAGTTGCCACAAGCTCTTCTCAAAAAGATGCTGGCTATCTATGGTGAGCTGATCAAATTCAGGCCCTTTGATCACCCGAATCGGTAGGAGGTTAAGGGGTTGACTAACCGTTGTCGTGGTCTTTATTTTATTTAAGCGAGAGTTTGGAATTTCATTGCGCTCTAGGTGATCATCGGCCAAGATTGGGCGCCCATCACATCCTCCAAAACCATTGGTAGTATCGGTTGAGCCCGAATGTAGTACCGAGTTAACTTTAAATCCACCTTCAACAGCAAGATAGCAACGCATCCCTGTTTTAGCGCCGTTAAGAATGAAGTGCTGACCCTGTTTTAGTAAAAACCGACTGGCGGGCCAGATGCGCTGTTCGAGGCCATGGCCTTGGATGTGAGCGTTAAAGTCAGCGCCTGTTATTGAAAGCCAGCAGTCTTTGGTCGCCAATAATTCAACTGGACCAAATGTTATTTCGAGAACGGCTGCGTCGGTGTTGTGTAGTAGCATATTAGCGAGCTGCATTGCAGGCAAATCCAATGCGCCACAATGACTCACACCAAGGTGTTGTGAGGCATGACGACCACTATCTTGTATTGTGTTATGAAATCCCGCCTGAATAACCCTAAGCATCCTATACGCCTCGCTCAAAAGCAGAAACGGCTTTGAAAGTTACACTATCGCCGGGACGAAACAGACAAGAAGGGCTGCGGTTATGATCGAACAATATCAAATCGGTTCTGCCGATAATATGCCAGCCGCCAGGCGAGTCATTTGGATAAACTCCTGTGGATTCACCGCCGATAGCAACAGAACCAGCAGGAATTTTGAGTCTCGGGTTAGCCAGCCGAGGTGTGTGTAGGCGTTTATCTAAGTTTCCCAAGTAAGCAAAGCCGGGCTGAAAACCTAAAAAATAGATTGGATATTCACTTTGACAATGGATATCAACGACTTGTTTTGGTGAAAGCCCGCGCTCGGCTGCGAGCTTATTCAGATCGGGCCCATATGATGGGTTTTCTGTGCCATAGATGACTGGTACTACAATGTGCTGAGCCGAATGTTGGGCATCGCGACTACAAAGCATTTGTTGCCAAAGGGTTTGCAATTCATTGAGCCAGTAATCGATATGATTTGAATGTTTAAGGTACAGCGTAAGATTTAAAAAACCTGAAACGACACTGATGATAGCGTCTGTGAAGTTTTCTGTGTTTTGTGGTCGACTATAAATATCAAAGTTATAGTCGGGTAAAATACTATCCCGTAGTGATTCCGCTAAAACATTGATTTTGTTTTGGGTGCTGGTTTCTGATTGATTACAGTATGTAGCTTCGACTTCAAGTACAATAGCTCGCTCAGAGAGGCGATACACTCTATATCCAGTCACGAATACTCTTTAGCTTTTAGCAACATTAACTTTTCAACTAAGCTACATTTTAGAGGTCTTTGCTGCAAGTGAAGGGGGTTGATTTATTGTCAACTTGAGTGGGTGTAAGTGCTTACTACGCTCGTGTGGTCTGGTTTAATTGGTGAATTGAAAGTAGGTGGGTTTTTATCGTGTTTAAGAAGCTGTTTTATAGGTTATTCAATATTCGTTCTCAGCAAACCGTTGCTGAGCCTAAATCCCTTAGTAAAGCCACGGCTTCTAAACCCCATGACTTTTCAGGCTCACCTCTGCGTCAAACAACCATACCGCAGCCTACGCCAGCTGACCTCGCTCATGAGCCCGTCGATACTTCCGCATTGTTTTACAACTTACTTTTCGTCAGCCAAGGTAGAGATTCCGGTGGGATAGCCAATTCACTTGAGCGGCAAGTTATGCATCAAGTGGAATCTGCTTTACTCATACCTGAAGATATCGCAGCAAATATATTAAAACTACCCACTCAAGCAATGGCGTTAAACAATTTACTTGCAGATGATAATGTCGACATTAAGGACGTCATTTTGATATTGCAAAGGGATCCAGTGTTGAGTGCGGAAATTCTAAAGTTATGCAATACCTCGTTGTTTCGGCGCAACGAAAAAGAAGTGACGAGTATTCAACAGGCCGTTGTTCAGCTTGGAAGAACACAGTTGCGACGCCTGATAACCACATGCAGTATCAAGCAGACGATGGAAATTAAGCCGATTTATTTTCGACGTTTCGGTGCGCAAATATGGCGCCACTCGATGCAGGTCGCTTATTTGTGTGGTGAGTTAGCAGAGGCTGACGTCGAAACGGCATATGTGGTTGGTTTGCTGCATGATGTTGGTAAAATTGCGATTTTTAAGATGTTGCTCGATACATTTGCCCAGGCCTCACCGAACGAGCAACCAGAGTCCCGGTTGTTTAAGCAGGTCATGACAACAAAATCGTTGCTTTTAAGTGCGAAATTAACTGAATGCTGGGATTTGCCATCCCACTTTTCGTCTGTTTTGATCCAACTGGTTAACGCGGATCTAAGTCCAGACTCCCCGATGGCAAAAGTGGTGTGGAGAGCGAATTTGATAAGCGAAGCATCAATGCTTAAGCAGGAAAATAAATTGAGCGAAGGTCAGTTAAACGATTTACTTAACCGAGTCGAGTTGAGTTATGAGCATTTTTGCAAGTATCACCATAAACTGCAGCAAATGTAATAACGAGTGAGTGATATAAAAAGGCCCCAACGATGTGGGGCTTTTTTTGTTTTGTCAGTTAAATTATTGCAGTAAAGATATATCTGCTACATGCAAGAATTGCTCTCTGAGTTTAGATAGAAGCGTTAGGCGATTTTGCTTAAGCGCTTCGTCATCTGCCATAACCATCACATCTTCAAAGAATTGGTCTACGCAGTCTCTTAGGCCCGCCAATTCTGTCAATGCTTCTTGGTAGTTTCCTTCTGCAAATAGAGGGCTTAATTTAGGAGCGATAGCATTTAGCTCCGCCGTAAGCGCTTGCTCAGCTGGTTCTTGGAGTAGATCTGCATTGACCGTGGTAGAGATCTCACCACTTGCTTTAGCCAGAATATTTGAAACTCGTTTGTTCGCGGCTGCAAGGGCTGTAGATTGCTCTAATCCACGGAAGTGTGCCACAGCATTAACTCGACTATCAAAGTCCGCAGGTTTAGTTGGACGACGTGCGAGTACAGCGAGAATCACATCAACTTCAATTCCTTTATCTTGATACCAGGCACGGAAGCGTGCCATCAAGAATTCAAGAACCTGCTCGGCAGTCGCTTCATTTGAGAGGTTTTTGCCGTGAAGTGCTTGTGCTTTTGCAATTAAGTCGACAAGGTCTAAAGAAAGCTTATTATCAACGATGATTCTTAGAATACCAATTGCAGCACGACGCAGTGCGAACGGATCCGCAGCACCTTTGGGGGCTTGGCCGATGCCAAAAATACCGACTAAAGTATCCAATTTTTCTGCAAGTGCGAGACTCATCGAAATTGGTGCTGTGGGTACAGAATCACCTGAAAACTTCGGTTTATACTGTTGCTCTAATGCGATTGCGACATTTTCTGATTCACCGTCTAGACGGGCATAATGCATCCCCATTGTGCCTTGAAGATCAGTAAATTCCATTACCATATTGGTCATCAAATCAGACTTAGAAAGTAACCCTGCGCGTTTCGCATCAGTTACGTTTGCTTCAATCCCAGAAGCAATAAAGCCTGCGAGCTCGGAGATCCTTGCTACTCGGTCTTTGATGGTGCCTAATTGTTTTTGGAAAACAACGGTTTCTAAGCTTTCAAGGCGAGATTCAAGGCTATTCTTCTTATCGGTCTCAAAGAAGAACTCTGCATCAGCGAGGCGAGGGCGAACCACTTTTTCGTTGCCAGAAATTATTTGTTGAGGATCTTTAGATTCGATGTTGGTAACGAAAATAAAGTTTGGAAGTAACTGGCCTTCCTCACCAAATACCGGGAAGTATTTTTGGTCACCTTTCATGGTATAGACGAGAGCTTCAGGCGGCACATCCAAGAACTTTTCTTCAAAATTTGCCGTGAGTATAATGGGCCATTCAACGAGAGAAGTGACTTCTTCGAGTAAGTCGTCTTCTAAGTCTGCTGTTCCACCAATGTCCTTTGCTGCTACCTGAGCATCTGCTTTGATCATGTCTTTACGAGCTTGATAATCAACAATAACCTTGCCGGTATCTTTCAGCATGTTTACATAGTTGTCTGCATGATCAAGCTCAAAACTTGGTTGACCCATAAAGCGGTGACCACGGATGTTTCTTGCTGACTGTATGCCGAGCAATTCACCTGCGACGAGGTCAGCGCCTAAAAGCATGGTTACCGTATGGACAGGGCGAATAAACTGGGTTTTTGAGCTACCCCAACGCATTGGCTTTGGAATTGGTAGTTTATCCAGTGCACGTTGCGCCATTCCAGGAATAAGCGTTTTTGTTTCTACACCAATAACTTTTGCTTGATGTAATAGCCATTCACCTTTATCTGTTTTCAGCCTTTGAGCTTCATCGACTGAGATACCATTTCCTCGAGCCCACCCTTGAGCGGCTTTCGTCGGATTGCCCTCTGCATCGAATGCCTGTGCGACTGCAGGGCCGCGCTTCTCTACGATTTTATCCGCTTGGGATAAAGCTAATTCATTGATACAAAGTGCTAAACGGCGAGGAGATGCATGCCATACAGCAGATGCATAGTTAAGCTCAGCTTTTTTTAGTTCATCAACAAAATTAGCTAAAAACGATTCTGCTAATTTGCGGAGGGACTTTGGTGGAAGTTCTTCTGTTCCCACTTCAATAAGTAAGTTTTCAAATTTCATGTTTGCAATACCTCTACTTACACATTGGGAAACCAAGGGCTTCACGGGCTTGATAATAAGATTCTGCGACACCCTTTGCCATGGTGCGAACGCGTAAAATGTAGCGCTGGCGTTCAGTCACTGAAATCGCGTGTCGAGCATCAAGTAAGTTAAAGGCGTGGGAGGCTTTCATCACTTGTTCGTAGGCTGCGAGAGGCAATGGCTTTTCGAGCCCTAACAGTTTTTGACAAGCCTGTTCGCAATCTTCAAAAGTTTTAAATAGTACTTCTACATTTGCATGTTCAAAGTTGTATGCAGACTGTTCTACTTCATTTTGATGGAAAATATCACCATACATTACCTTGCCCATCGGGCCATCAGTCCAAACAAGATCGTAAACACTGTCTACTTCTTGAATGTACATTGCGAGCCTCTCTAGACCGTAGGTAATCTCGCCCGTAACAGGGCTACATTCTAATCCACCAACTTGTTGGAAATAGGTAAATTGAGTCACTTCCATACCATTGAGCCAAACTTCCCAACCTAAGCCCCACGCACCAAGTGTTGGAGACTCCCAGTTGTCTTCTACAAAGCGCACGTCATGAATACTCATGTCCAAGCCTAGTGCTTCAAGGGAGCCAAGGTACAATTCCTGAATATTGCTCGGTGATGGTTTGAGAACGACCTGATACTGGTAATAATGTTGTAAGCGGTTCGGATTTTCACCGTAGCGGCCATCAGTAGGACGACGACAAGGCTGAACATAGGCGCTGCTCATAGGTTCTGGGCCTAATGAGCGCAAAAATGTTTGCGGATGGAAGGTGCCGGCACCGACTTCCATATCGAGAGGTTGAACAATTGCGCAACCTTGCTGCGCCCAGTATTCCTGCAGGGTCATTATGAAACCCTGGAATGTTTTTACATCATGTTTCGTCGTCATGTCTACTATCTACGTTGTCAGGCGGTGATGCCGAAAAATCTGCGAATAACCTTTATACTCTATTGTTTAGGGCTCGAAAAGAGCTGAGCATGCCAGTCAAAAATATTTGTTGTCATCGCCTGTAAAAGGTAAGGACAATCCAAAAAATGGGGTCGATTATACCTTGTCGCCTCTAGCAAATGTAGGTTATTTTTTATCAGATGAAGTTAATTGCTAAGGATCATGATTATGGATGTGAAGCGTTGCGCATGGGTCAGTGATGATCCTTTGTACCAAGATTACCATGACCACGTCTGGGGACGGCCTGTTCGTGATCCGATAGAACTCTTCGCCAAGCTTTGTTTGGATGGGCAACAAGCGGGGCTGTCGTGGATAACGATATTAAAAAAGCAAAAGAATTATGAAGATGCTTTTGCCAATTTTGACCCTGTTATAGTTTCCCAGTTTGACGATGTAAAAGTGGACGAGCTAATGCAAAATGCAGGAATCGTTAGAAATAGATTAAAAATACAGTCTATTATTCGCAATGCGAAAGGCTATATCGAATTTACAAAAAGCGGTGGGGATTTCTCTGAATTTCTTTGGGATTTTGTTGGCGGTCAACCCAAGGTAAATCATTATGAGTCTACGGCTGAGTTGCCTGCGAAAACATTAGAGTCTGAAGCAATGTCAAAAGCTTTAAAAAAATTGGGATTTAACTTTGTTGGACCAACAATTTGTTATGCATTTATGCAGGCTGTAGGTATGGTGGTTGACCACACATCTGATTGTTTTTGTTATAAAAAGGTTGTCTAGTTTTGTTTGGTTAAGGGGAGTGTTTCACGTGAAACACTCCCTTTTTATTTTACTCGTTGACGTTATTCAAAATAGAAGGGCTTACGCTTTATCTTGTCACCGTTTAACTGGTTCATCGTCTTGGAGTCGTAAAGCTTACCGTTGACCATTGTGTAGCTTACTCTGTCGGTGTGGCGAATGTTCTCAAGTGGATTTCCATCGATGACGATTAGGTCGGCAAGTTTCCCTTCTTTCAAAGAGCCGATTTGATGATCCATACCAAAGTGAGTCGCAGGGTTAATGGTCGCAGTTTTTAGTACTTCTAAGTTATTCATTCCCCCCTGTGCGAACATCCACATCTCCCAGTGTGCCGCAAGCCCTTCTCGCTGTCCGTGAGCGCCTATATTTGGCTTGATGCCAAGTTCGTTCAGTTCATTTGCTACTTTGACAACGTTGAAGTGGTTGTAGTGTTCATCCGGCGCCTTGGTTCGTCGCATAGAGCGTGGGTGCAATAGATCTGCAGGAACATACTTTGACAATCGGGGGTGAGACCAAACGTCAGTTTTATCATACCAATAATGCTCACCTGATATGCCACCATAGGCAACCACGAGCGTTGGCGTATAGCTTACTTCTGTTTGGCTCCAGAACTGTTTGATATCGTCATAGACTTTTGCAGATGGAAGTGAATGTTCAATACTCGTATGTCCGTCAGCGATCATCGAAAGGTTGTGTTGCAATAGGCTGCCACCTTCGGGCACGACCATCATTTCTAGTTCTCTAGCTGCAGCTATAACTTGTTGTCTTTGATTTCTTCGGGGTTGGTTATAACTTTTCACACTAAAGGCGCCAACTTTTTTTAGTCGCTCTAAATGAAATTTTGCGTCTTCTAAGGAGTCTATATGAGATGTATAACCCGGAAGGTTCGCGCCATATAAAATCGTACCGGTTGAAAAAATACGCGGCGCAGAAATTCGACCTGCTTTTTGCATTTCTGACGCAGCGAAAATCTCCGTCGTATCATGGGAAGGATCATGTATTGCTGTTACACCGAGGGATAGGTTGGAATACTGTTGCCAATTTTGCTGCGGAATAATCTCACTCTCCCCTTGGGAGCCGTGCGCATGTGCATCAAATAGGCCGGGCATTATTGTTGAACCTTCGATATCGATGATGGTTGCGCCGGAAGGAATGCTAATATCTTCAGATGATCCAACAGCTATAATATGATTGTCTTTAACTACAACAGTGCCTTTTGCGATAACTTCATCATTCTCCATGGTGATGACTTGGCCGCCAACAAATGCAATTGTTCCACGTGGAACATCTGATTTTTGCTCAAAGCCAATTTTTGACATACTGACAGTCGGCTTATCAGTTTCTTCGTTGGTTTGATAGTTTGTATCAACTTTGGCTTGGTAAAGCTCAGGCCCTAAAGTCCAATACAATTGATTACTCTTATTGTTCCAGCTGATGCTTTCGCCAGCACGTGTACTGAGCTGCGATATGGGTAGGTTCGTAGCTTTTGGACCAATATTTATCGTCTCACCGTGCTTTGCAAATGGTGTTACCCAAACTTTAAAACGCTCAGCAAACGCAAGGTGCTTGCCATTGGGGGAAATTCTAAACTCAGTTGCATGCTTACTGGTGTAGTGAATTCGCTTATCGTGGCCGTTAACACCCACAGAACTAAATTGTGGCGTTTCGCCATTTTCTATGAAATAGATCCGATTATTATCTGCGCCAAACTGAGGTAAAAAACCATTGGTAGAGATTTTTACGGTTTTTTTCCCTTTAGCATCGACTCTATAAAGTCCTGGGTTTTGCGACCAAGTTTTAGGTGTTATAAAGCCGCCTTTGGCTTTTCTGTAGGCAACGTGCTCACCATCGGGTGAGAAAGTTGGCTCTACGTATTTTCCCGGTTCTGAGGTGAGCGTTTTAACGCGGCCATTACGAACCGAGATGATTTTTACGCTGCCTTGTTGCTTATCATCCCAAGTCGTAAAAACAATCTTTCTACCATCTCGCGACCATTGCGGATCCAGCTCGCGCAAGTTTTCATCATACTTGGTCAAACGTTTTGCTTTACCGCCTTCTACACTTTGCAGCCATAGTTTACCCAACGCTTCGTAAATCACCTTGCTACCATCAGGAGAGACCTGTGCCATGCGTAGCATTTTTACATCAAACTTGTCTTGGTCTAGGTTTTGGGTATAGCGAACAGCTTGTTGAACTGAGCGTTCGTCTTCAACATGAAATGGAACATCTTTAACGACAAGGTCATCTAATTCGAGTCGGTTGATTTTACCATTTGCCCAAAAAAACATAGATTCACTATCTTTCGTCCAACTCATGGTTGGGTAAACACCGTGAATAGCCCAAGTTTCTTGCATATCTCGATCGAGACTGTCATAGACCTTTTGCTTTTTGCCTGAACGAAGATCGAGGATATATAGCGAAGATTGAAAGCCATCTCGTTTAATGAAAGCCAATCTTTTCCCATCTGGACTCGGTGTCGGTCTTATTGCACCGCCAGTTCCTTCGATGAGAACTTCAATCTCTCCGGTTTGTGTATCGTAGCGCTTGATCTTATAGATGCCTTTCACTGAATCTTTAGAGTAATGGAATGTTTTTCCTGGTGTCGCATCTTGACTAAAATAGATATAGCGTCCATCTGGCGAATAGGCGGGTTCACCCAAATCTTTCTGTTCGTTTGGTCGCTCGGTTAGTTTGACCCCTTTTCCACCAGCGACGTGATACATCCATACTTCACCAGCGCCTAAGCTTCTGGTTCCCGTGAAGTGCTTTCTGGCTACTAAGTATTGTGAATCAGGGCTCCAGGCGGGACTATTGAGTAGCCTAAAGGTTTCGGAAGTAACTGCTCTTTTGTTACTTCCATCTGCATCCATTACCCAAATATTGTCGCCGCCATCTTCATCTGATGTAAAGGCGATGGATTGGCCGTCAGGGCTGTATACCGGTTGCATTTGCCATGCGATGCCGTTAGCGAGTGGAGTTGCTTTGCCGCCACTCACGGGGATCTGGTAAATATCTCCGAGTAAATCGAACAGAATGTGTCTCCCATCAGGGCTCACACTTAAATTCATCCATGTGCCTTCTTTCACATCAATGCTGATTTGCTTTAAAGGCGCTGCGGCTGGCGCGTTAACTTGCCATGGTGCGTTATGTTCTGAGGTATTTGTTTCTTGTGCGAAAGTAGCTTGGATTGGCAAAAACGACAGGCCAAGGGTAACAGCTGCGTATAGCGGATGAATTTTTGCAGAAAGCATTGATATACCTTTATCTAATTATTATTTTGCGTCTATTTATCGCACATATTTGATGTGATTTACAGCAAGTTTGTGTTTCAAAATACAATGGCGGATGTTTACTAATTTGATGAATAAAGTAACGCCTAAAGAATAAGTCCTTGCAGTTTTATGATTGTGAGTGAAGTTAATGCTGTCTTTACCTGCATTAATGTCGACAGTTTGTGTTGATAAAGTGTTTGATACCTTTACGCTTGGTTATGCATTGGAGCTTGTATCGGTACATGTCGTTACTCTATCGCCAGCTTTGATAGTTGCGGGCTGAATCACTCTACATGTCACTCCACCACGCCAATTAGGGGTCAGTGCTTGTTCTAGGCCCGGATGTACAGCACGCATCTTTTTGCACGGGTCGGTTTCGCCGGTTATTTCAAGTATTAGGGATCCAATTTTAAGGCGGCTCCCGACGTCCTTGGCAGAAAAGGCTATGCCTGAAACTAGGATATTACAGCGGCGGTCGGTCCATACGAGTGGTGTGGGCGGAGTGGGTGCTAACTCAGATGTGGCTTGGTTCCATTGCTCAAGGGACATGACGGTTACTTGTCGTTTTCCCGGTCTTCCTAATCTATCGTTTTCGACGCCGGCCTCTAAGCTTACACTTGCTTCACTTACTTCTGTCATGACGCCTTTGCTTTCGATTTTATAGGCGATGGAAATTAATTGTGCCATTCGCTTTCCTTTTGGCTTTGGACGTTAAAAGTTAAAGACCCTTTTTGATTAAATAAAGATAGGGCGTCGTGTCGGTAAAGCTTTCTAATAATGTATGGTCCATAAATTCGCAAAAGCTAGGTATATCCCGAGTTGTTGCTGGATCATCTGCAGTAATTAACAAAATTTCTCCATCTACCATTTTTCGAACAGACTTCCTTACCATCATGACGGGTTCTGGACATCGTAGGCCCAAAGCGTCAAGTTTGTGTTGGGCTTTACTGGCAAGTTGGTCGTACTGCTGACTCATTGGATATACCTTGAATAATGGTGCTTTAATTTAGATGTAATGAATTTTACTTGATAGGGGGAGACAAACCAAGAACAAAGCTTATGAAGTCCTTGCACTGAATTTCTGATTGTTTCACGTGGAACATAGGCTTTGGCTGAAATTCGAGCCAAAGAAAAGGGCTGCACAAACTGCAGCCCTTTAAAAGGATTGGAAGTGTTAAGAATCAACTCTTTCAAATACTGTTGCAATACCTTGCCCAAGCCCAATGCACATTGTGGCTAGTCCATACTTTGCCTGTTTGTGCTCCATGAGGTTTATCAACGTCGTTGATATTCTCGCCCCAGAACAACCCAATGGGTGACCCAATGCAATCGCACCGCCATTGAGGTTAACTTTATCTTCCGCGACATGACTTAAGCCGAGATCTTTTACGCAAGGTAGCGATTGAGCAGCAAATGCTTCGTTAAGTTCAACAACGTCAATATCGTCAATCGTTAGTCCTGCGCGACTTAATGCTTTCTTAGTTGCTGGTACTGGACCATAGCCCATGATAGCAGGGTCGCATCCGGCGATAGCCATCGACTTAATGCGGGCTCGAATCTTCAAACCTAAAGACTTGGCTTTTTCTTCTTCCATTACCAGCATGGCTGAAGCGCCATCGGACAATGCAGAGGAAGTGCCAGCGGTTACGGTGCCATTTGCTGGATCGAATACAGGCCGTAAGCCTGATAGTGATTCCATTGACGTTTCAGGGCGAATCACTTCATCCTCCGTGACTTTTACGAGAGCACCGTCTGCATCATGTCCTTCTATGGGGAATATTTCGTTTGCAAAGCGACCTTCTTTTGTCGCCTCGTTCGCTTTTTGGTGGGAGCGTACTGCGAATTGATCTTGTGCTTCTCTTGAGATGCCATGCATTTTTCCGAGCATTTCAGCTGTAAGCCCCATCATTCCCGAAGCTTTAGCGACATTATTTGCTAAGCCGGGATGAAAATCGACCCCGTGGTTCATTGGCACATGGCCCATATGCTCAACACCGCCAATGATGAATGTATCGCCCATTCCTGTCATGATTGACCTTGCTGCTTGATGAAGGGCCTCCATCGAAGAACCACAAAGTCTATTAATGGTTACGGCGCCTGCTTCTTTGGGGATCCCCGCCAATAATGACGCGTTGCGGGCAACATTAAAGCCTTGCTCTAGCGTTTGTTGCACACAACCCCATATAACATCCTCTACATCTTCTGGCTTGACCTGTGGGTTGCGACTTAATAAGCCTTTCATTAGCTCTGCAGAAAGGGTTTCAGCACGAACATTTCTAAATACGCCGGCTTTTGAGCGCCCCATTGGCGTACGAATACAATCTACGATAACTGCTTGTTTCATTTCTATTATCCTTGCCAATTTATGCTGAGTAATAGCGAGTATTGCTCGCGGCTCTTTCGCGCATGTTGTCGGTGACTTGATATAGTCCACCTAGGTGGGCGTATTGATCTGCCATTTCTACAAATTTAGCGATTCCAAGGGTATCTAGATATCGGAATACCCCCCCTCTAAATGGCGGGAACCCAATGCCATAAATGAGGCCCATATCTGCTTCAGCCGGTGATGCTATGATGCCTTCTTCTAAGCAGCGAACGGTTTCAATAATCATTGGAATCATGGTTCGGGCAATCACTTCCTCTGCACTAAACTCCTTGATTTGGCCAAAGGTATCGGCAAGCAACTGATAGCTCTTGGGGTCTTGCTCTTTCTTTGGCTTACCCCGTCGGTCAACAGAGTATTGATAAAAGCCCTGGCTGTTCTTTTGGCCAAACCGCTTTGCTTCAAACATAATGCTAATAGCATCTTGGTTAGGTTTCGCCATGCGCTCAGGGAACCCTTCTGCCATCACTGATTGCGCATGGTTCGCGGTATCGAGCCCAACAACGTCAAGTAGGTAAGCCGGACCCATGGGCCAGCCAAATTGCTTTTCCATAATCTTATCGACTTGCGCTAAATCAGCACCGTCTGCCAACAAGCCATTAAAACCGGCGAAATATGGGAACAACACCCTGTTTACGAAAAAACCTGGACAATCATTGACGACAATTGGTGTTTTGCCCATTTTACTTGCGTAAGCGACAACAGACGCGATCGTTTCTTCAGAGCTATGCTCGCCACGAATGACTTCGACAAGTGGCATTTTGTGAACAGGGTTAAAGAAGTGCATTCCGCAAAAACGCTCTGGTCTCTTAAGGCTTTTGGCGAGCAAACTTATAGAAATCGTAGATGTGTTTGAAGCAAGAATCGCTTGCTCGTTGACATATTGCTCTACTTCAGCGAGAACTTGCGCCTTCACTTTTGGATGTTCAACAACAGCTTCTACAATGATATTTGCATTTTTGACTGGGGCATAATCGAGTGCGGGTGTAATCTGGTTGAGTACTTTGGCCATTTTTGCGGGCGTAGCGCGGCCGCGTTTAATTTGACCGGCAAGCAGTTTTGACGCTTCGCCTAATCCCAAATCAAGTGCAGCTTGGTTGATATCTTTCATCACGATTGGGGTGCCTTTACTTGCGCTTTGATAAGCGATGCCTCCCCCCATGATGCCAGCACCGAGAACCGCTGCGCTTTCAACTTTATTTGCGAGCTTAGCAGCCTTTTTAGCTTTTCCTTTTACGACTTGATCGTTCAGAAATATACCAATAAGCGCTTGTGCTGCTTCTGTTTTCGCTAGAGTAGCAAATGCTTGGTGTTCGATGACTAAAGCTTTATCACGGCTACAGTTTGCGGCCTTTTCAATTACATCGACTGCTGCCATTGGTGCTGGATAGTGTTTGCCCGCAACTTTATAAACCATGCCTTTCGCTGTCGCAAATGACATCATGGCTTCAAGCTTGGGTAATGCTAATGGTGCTTGCTTGCGAGCTCGTCGAGACTGCCAGTCGATATTTTCTGCAATGGCATCTTTTAGCATCTTAATGGCTGTTTTGTGTAGTGCTTCTGGCTCAACGACGGCGTCGACTATCCCAACAGCCAGTGCAGCTTCGGCTCTGTGTTCTTTACCTGAGGTTATCCACTCTAGCGCGTTATCTGCGCCAATCATTCTTGGTAAGCGTACTGTGCCACCAAACCCTGGGACTAAACCGAGTTTGGTCTCGGGCAATCCTATTCTCGTACTGGTGTCTGCAACCCTTAGGTCTGTTGCGATCGCGGTTTCACAACCGCCGCCAAGAGCAAACCCCTTGATTGCGGCCACACTTGGGATGGCGATATCTTCAAGCTTATTGAACACTACATTTGCTTTTGCGATCCAGCTGAGCAGCTCATTAGTTTCTACTGCAAACATTTCCACAAATTCGGTAATGTCTGCGCCGACAATAAAGTTGTCTTTCCCTGAAGTCACAATGAGACCATGAATGCTTTTATCGGCCGCGATAGCATCTAACGCTTCTCCAAATGAATGAATGGTTTCTCGGTCAAGCTTATTGACAGAACCTGGAGCATTGAAGCAGAGGTTGGCGATATGGTTTTCGTCCATAACTCGCTCAACCTGAATCGTAGGGCTTTGGTAGATCATTGCTTTATTCCTTTTTCATTGAGCCTATTTGTATGGTTCGGCGGCTCTACGCAACGTTAAATCGTGCTTAAGTAAAGTTGATGTGACTTACCTAAGGTTGGTTTTGTGCGCAATGAGATCTAGGTCACCTTTTGACCAAGTTTGTCCAGTGTGCTACCAAATTAGTTAAATTTCAACACTCAATTTAAACGGTTGTTTAATTTTGTTGGTTGTTACTGGCCATTATTGGGTATGACGAAAACTATTATTCTCTGGCGAGGGGCTTTACAATAAAAAAATTCAAGCAAGGTTAGCCTGATTGGCTATGGTTCAAAATGGGCAGAGATGACGAGTTATCTGTGGTTCAAACGCATGAATTTTTGAAGGAAGATTGAATGGAACATCTAGCACAGCGCTACCAGCAACACATTTCTGAGCTGAATCGAAGGGTTGCAGATGTTTTGCAGCGAGAGCAGCTCGCAGGTCTTGTTATCCATTCTGGTCAGCCGCATCGGCAGTTTTTAGATGATATGAATTACCCGTTTAAGGTGAACCCTCACTTTAAAGCATGGCTACCTGTTATCGACAATCCGAACTGTTGGTTGCTGGTTAACGGCGTTGATAAACCAACTTTAATTTTTTTTCGACCTGTGGATTTTTGGCACAAAGTTGCTGACTTGCCAGATATTTTTTGGACTGAGTGTTTCAATATCAAATTCTTAGAGAAAGCGGATCAGGTCGCGCCATTTTTACCTGCTGATATTGAGCGTTGGGCATACATTGGTGAGCATATTGATGTGGCAGATGTTCTGGGGTTTAAATTGCGAAACCCTGAAGCCGTTATGAACTATATGCATTACCATCGTGCAACGAAAACCGCATATGAGCTGGTGTGTATGCGTCGGGCAAATCAAATTGCAGTGCAAGGCCATAAAGCCGCTAAAACAGCATTTTATAACGGAGCAAGTGAATTTGAGATCCAGCAATCTTACTTGGCCGCGATAGGACAAGGGGAAGAAGAGGTTCCTTATAACAGTATTATCGCATTGAACGAAAACGCTGCCATTCTTCACTATACGGCTTTGGAACACCAAAGCCCGATACAAAGACACTCGTTCTTAATTGATGCTGGTGCTAGTTATTTTGGCTACGCAGCGGACATCACTCGAACGTATGCTTTTAGCAAAAATCGCTTTGATGAACTCATTGTTGCCATGGACAAATTGCAGCTAGAATTGGTTGATATGTTGCGTCCGGGTGCGAGCTTTACGGATATTCATATCGCAAATCACCAAAAAGTTGCCCAAGTATTGATTGATTTTGAATTTGCCCTCGGCGATCCTCAAGATCTTATTGCGCATGGAATTACCAGTGTATTTTTCCCCCATGGCCTAGGCCATATGCTAGGTTTGCAGGTACATGATATGGGTGGCTACCTACACGATGAACGCGGTACTCATATCGCCCCTCCTGAAGCTCATCCATTTTTACGCTGTACACGAACACTAGAGGCGAACCATGTGGTAACCATTGAACCTGGTCTCTATATCATTGACAGTTTGCTTGCTGAAATAAAAGCGGATCAACGTCATCAGTTGGTGAACTGGCAAACCGTCGATGCGTTCAGACCATTTGGTGGCATTCGTATCGAAGATAACGTCGTCGTTCACCAAGACAGGAATGAAAATATGACTCGAGAGTGTGGCCTCATTGACTGATCAGTATCCTGTCCCAGCTCAAGCTTTAGAAATTGAAGAAGAGATAAAACATAGCCGTTTTATCTCTTTGTTATTTCACTGCCCGTCAGAACAAGTATTTAAAAGTGAGCTTGCCAAAATAAAGCTGAATTACCCGGGAGCAAGTCACTATTGCTATGCTTTTGTGCTTGCAGAGCCATGGAATGATGTGGCGACGGGGTGCAGTGATGATGGTGAGCCCTCTGGTAGTGCTGGCCGCCCCATATTAGCTTGCTTGGTCGGCAGCGGCATTGGTGAAATCGCTGCTGTGGTTATTCGTTACTATGGTGGTACTAAGTTGGGTGTTGGCGGGTTAGTACGTGCTTACTCCTCTGGGGTCAAACAAGGTGTTTCACAACTCGAAACCCAGGTAAAACAGATTCGGTTTTCTGGGCGTTTAATATGCGAATATCATCAACTTAAAGATGTAGAACACGCGATTAAGCTTGCTGACGGAATCGTTCTTGAAACAAGCTTTACCGATAAGGTGCGAATAGAGTTTGCGATTCCGAAGCGACTTCAATCGAAATTGACCGAATTGCTCGCGACAATGAGCCAAGGGCAACTGGTTGCAGAGTTTCCGTTGTGAAGTTGGAAACTTTTGTGCGAAAATAATATCTTGGCTTGAAAATCAACCCAAAAAGGCGCCAGAGCAGCTGCATGCAATATCGAACTATAATTAGAATTACTGGCCTACTGATGGGACTTTTTTCTATCACTATGCTGCCGCCAGCATTGGTTGCCGTGCTCTACAAAGATGGTGGTGGTACAGCCTTCCTACAAGCTTTTATGCTTAGTCTATTTCTCGGTTTTCTATTTTGGTACCCTAACCGCAAAAGCAAAGAGGACCTTCGAACCCGCGAAGGCTTCCTCATCGTCGTCTTATTTTGGACTGTTCTTGGTTCTATCGGTGCACTTCCATTTATCTTTTCTAGTGTGCCTGATCTGAGTTGGACCGATAGTTTTTTTGAGTCATTCTCCGCATTAACAACGACGGGGGCGACGGTTATTGTCGGTCTCGACTCTCTGCCCAAAGCTATTCTTTTTTATCGTCATTTGTTGCAGTGGCTCGGTGGCATGGGGATTATTGTGCTCGCGGTTGCTATTTTGCCAGTATTGGGTATTGGTGGAATGCAGTTATATCGAGCTGAAATTCCAGGTCCGGTGAAAGATAGTAAGATGACTCCGAGAATTGCCGAAACCGCTAAAGCGCTTTGGTATATCTATCTATTACTTACGATTGCCTGTGCTGGTGCTTATTGGGCCGCCGGAATGACGCTGTTTGATGCGATTTGTCATTCATTTTCAACGATTGCCATCGGGGGATTCTCCACCCACGATGCAAGCATGGGATATTTTGATAGCCCGGTTATCAATTTAATATGTGTGGTGTTCCTTTTGATTGCTGCGGTGAACTTTAGCCTGCATTTTGCTGCATTTTCCCGGCGAGGCATCAATCTAAAAATCTATTTTAAAGATGCAGAGTTTAAAGCGCTGGTTGTGATTCAGTTGCTGCTCACTGCAATTTGCTTTGGCACCCTGTTGTATACGGGGATTTATGACTCGGCTGAAGAAGCCCTTGATCTCGCGTTGTTCCAGGCAGTCTCTATTTCTACCACTGCAGGCTTTGGTACCGAGAGCTTTCATATGTGGCCATTATTTTTACCTATGATGCTTATTTTTTCGAGCTTTATTGGTGGCTGTGGTGGCTCGACTGCCGGTGGCATGAAAGTAATTCGCGTCATTTTACTATTATTGCAAGGATCTCGAGAATTAAAGCGTCTCGTTCACCCTCGAGCGATGTTCTCTATTCGCTTGGGTTCCGTAGCTTTACCTGATCGGGTGATTGATGCTGTTTGGGGCTTCTTTTCTGCCTATGCTTTGGTGTTTGTGATTAGCTTACTTATATTGATGGCGATGGGATTGGATGATATCACGGCCTATAGTGCTACCGTGGCCTGCCTAAATAACCTTGGGCCAGGGCTTGGTGATGTTGCTAGTAATTACGCCAGTATTGGTGACAATGCCAAATGGGTTTTGATTGTCACAATGCTGTTTGGTCGACTTGAGGTCTTTACATTGTTGGTCTTGTTTACACCGACATTCTGGAAAAACTAGGTATGCAAACGCTCATTATCTATTCAACAATTGACGGCCAAACAAAGCGGATATGTGACGTGATTGCTCAGGCGTGCTTGGCGAAACAGGAAATTGTAAAGTTGGTGGATTTGGCGCAAGCAAATACATTGGATCTCACAAACTATGACAAAATTCTCATTGGTGCGAGCATTCGCTATGGTAAACATCGGCCGCAACTTTTTGAGTTTATTCAGCAACACCAAGAGGTTCTTCGGAGCAAGGTGAATGGCTTTTTTAGTGTCAATGTTGTAGCGAGAAAGCCACAAAAGAATACTCCAACAACTAACCCCTATATGAAGAAATTTGCTGAGTTGTCTGCTTGGCAGCCACAAATGCTAGCGGTGTTTGCTGGAAGAATTAACTATCCTGCGTACCGGTTTGTTGATCGTTTTATGATCCGTTTTATTATGTGGTTAACGAAGGGGCCAACAGATACATCGCAATCCTACGAATTTACTGATTGGCAGCAAGTTGCAAAGTTTGCAGAGGATTTTAGTTTGGCAAAGGTTTCATGATGATTGAGCCTGATAAAACAAAAAAGCCTGCAATATGCAGGCTTTTTTTGTTGGAAAAGCGAAATGAACTAAGCGCAATAGCGGCGATGTAAAATAGAAATAACCTCTGTAACTTGTTCGTTCTTTAAAGAGTAGTAAACCACTTGAGAGCTTTTTCGAGTTGCAACTAAGTCTTCAGCTCGAAGCACGGCCAAATGCTGAGACAGAGCCGATTGGCTAAGGGGAACGGTCTCATTCAACTTGGTGACGCTTAACTCATTATCTAAAAGTAAGCACAGGATCATTAATCGGTACGGGTTCGCGATTGCTTTAAGCCATTTTGCTGCAGATTCAGCATTGGTGACCATTTCATCGACATCAATTTCTTTCAGCATTTTGATCTACCTATCGATTAATATTTATTAGAGAGCTCTAATTGAACGCTCCGTCGGAACCCATCATACGCTTGCATAAAAAATAACTCAATTTAGGATCTCCAGAATATGAGCTAGAGCTAATTTGTGAGGCGGGCAACGGATTATTTGTCTACTTGCTGTAACATGATCGCCAGAAAATACCAATGTTAGGGATATCATGAAATCGGTTTTAGTTCTTTATTATTCTCGTGGCGGTCATACAGCAAAGATTGCCGAATCGATAGCGCAACAAATTCAAGACAGCGGTGCGCACTGCGATGTGTATTCTATTGCTGATGTGCAGCAGTCATTTGCATGGGATAAGTATGACCTCATCGTAATGGGAGCTTGCGTATTGTATGGCACTTATCATAAATCTGTTTTTGAATTTGTTACCCAATATCAAGCTGAAATCTCAGCAAAACCAAATGCTTTCTTTAGTGTGAATGTGGTGGCTAGAAAACCGGAAAAACGAAATCCCGATAACAATAAATATTTGCAGAAGTTTATCGAACTTTCACCGTGGAAACCGCAGCATGTCAAAGTCATTGCAGGGAAGGTGGACTATCCTGCTTGGCGTTGGTATGACCGTTTGATGATCCAGTTAATAATGAAGATTACCGACGGCCCGACAGATCCAAAGTCTGTAATTGATTATACCGACTGGGATGACGTAAAGCGTTACGCGGATGAGTTGGTTAAGCTGGCTTAAATGACGGCGCTATTGATGTATTAGCGTAGGTTTTCTGTGCCGGTTAAAATAAAAAGCCTGATTGCTCGAATCAGGCTTTGTTGTTTCTCCCCTAGGCTTTAGAAGAAGAAAGCACTTGGTTGGAATAACTTTTCGACTTCGCCGATGAACTTTTTGTTAACGAGGAATAGAACGACATGGTCGCCTTGTTCAATCTCTGTTTTATCATGGGCCATTAAAACTTCTTCGTTACGAACGATAGCGCCAATGGTTGTTCCTGGTGGTAACTTGATGTCACCAATCTTTCTTCCGACCACTTTGGATGTATTTGAATCACCGTGAGCAATGGCTTCAATCGCCTCTGCTGCACCACGACGCAACGAGTAGACATTACATATATCGCCTTGGCGAATGTGGGTTAACAGCGCTGAAATGGTGGCTTGTTGCGGAGACACGGCAATATCAATATTCGCTTCTTGAACGATATCGACATAAGCTTCACGCTGAATCAAAACCATCACCTTTTTTGCACCCATTCGCTTTGCGAGAAGTGCGGACATAATGTTGGCTTCATCATCATTGGTCACGGCAATAAACACGTCCGTTTGATCAATATGCTCTTCAATCAGAAGCTCTTGGTCGGACGCGTCACCACAAAATACGGTCGTATTTTCAAGTTTTTCCGACAACAGCTCAGCCCTGTCTTGTCGATGCTCCACAAGTTTTACTGAGTGGTCTCGCTCTAATTGCTTTGCAAGACCGAGCCCGATATTACCACCACCCGCGATCATAATGTTGCGATATGAATTATCGAGCTTTTGCATTTCACTCATTACTGCTCGAATGTGGCGGCTATCTGCCAAGAAAAAGACCTCATCATCAGCTTCAATGATTGTGGTGCCTCTTGGCATAATCGCCTTGCCGCGTCGGAAGATTGCCGCAACCCGGGTATCAATATTGGGCATATGTTCACGTAAAGCGGCTAAAGCATTACCAACTAAAGGACCACCATAATAGGCTTTGACTGCAACGAGGCTCAGCTTACCTTCTGCGAACTCCAGAACTTGCAAAGCCCCTGGATACTCGACCAGTCGGCGTATGTAAGCAGTTACTAACTGCTCGGGAGCAATGAGCTCATCAATAATAAATCCACCGCGAGGTTTGTGCTCGCTATTCTTGGTTTCACTGTCGATAAAGAGCTTGTCTTTTAAGGTGAGGTATTCTTCTGAGCGGATCCGAGCAATCTTGGTTGGTGTGCCATAGAGTGAATAAGCAACTTGGCATGCGGACATATTGCACTCATCGCTATTGGTGACAGCAATCAGCATTTCAGCGTCTTCCGCACCGGCATCTTTTAACACCGAGGGATGGGCGCCATGACCAATGACAACACGCAAATCGTATTTGTCTTGCAGGGAGTTTAGTCGCTCTCGGTCATGGTCAACAATAGTGATGTCATTGTTTTCGCCAACCAAGTTCTCGGCTAATGTTCCGCCCACTTGACCCGCACCCAAGATGATAATTTTCATATGTGAATCTTACCCTTAACGCTTTTTATAGAGACGAGCATAATAGAAGCCGTCCATATTGTCTTGTCCTGGAAGAATCTGCCAACCAATATCACGTTCATTGGCTTGTTGAGGCAGTGCTTGTAGCTCAGCATCTTGAGTCGCAGCCAAAAATGCTTCGATTTGTTGTGCGTTTTCTTCAGGTAATATGGAACAGGTGGCATATAGCAACGTGCCCCCGGGTTTGAGCCACTGCCAGCAGTGCGTCAGTATTTGTTGTTGCAACTTGGCAAGCTCAGTAATATCTGCCGCCTGACGGAGCCATTTAATGTCCGGGTGACGTCGAATTACGCCGGTTGCGGAGCACGGTGCATCTAAAAGGATACGGTCAAACTTTTCACCATGCCACCATGTATCAATTTGGGCTGCATCACCATGAATGACTTGCGCATCGAGTGACAAACGCTCTAGGTTTTGATGGACGCGCTCGAGTCGTTTTTCATCAAAGTCGACCGCTACCAAATTTGCTTGGGGAGCAATTTCGAGAAGGTGGCAACTTTTTCCCCCTGGAGCCGCGCAGGCATCTAGGATCAATTCACCATTTTGAGGAGCAAGTAGGCTCGCTGCCCATTGAGCTGCCCCGTCTTGCACCGAGGCGGCGCCTTGATGAAAGTCGGGTAAAGAAGCAACATCTCTAGCGCGACTGAGTAGGATTGCGTCGCTGCTCACACCAGGGCATGCGTCAATCTCTAACTCTGCGAGAGCTTGTAAATATTGCGCCCTTGTTTGTGAGCGTTGGTTATTGCGCAGCCACATGGGGGGGCGTTGGTGGCTTTGCTCAACTATTTGTTGCCACTGGTCAGGGTAAGCTTGTTGAAGGCGTTTGAGTATCCAAGCGGGTGTATTGAATTCTAGTGTTTGTGCTGCTTTGGATAGCTCGGGTTGCTCTCGCTGAATACGTCTTAACACACCGTTGACGACCTTGACCAACCCTTCAAACTTGAGTTTTCGGCATGCTTCAGCGGTTTCTGAAATCGCGGCATGCGGAGGGATCCGGGTGAAATACAGCTGATAACATCCGATAAGCAATAGTTGATGCACAATTCTTTGTTTGCCCTTGAGGGGCTTGCTCATGAAATCACTTACACATTTGTCGAGTTGGGGGAGGTGACGCATTACGCCATAGCAAAGCTCCGCGACTAGCGCCTTGTCTTTGCCACTCTCTAAATGTCGCTGCTGTTGTGGCAAGGCGACAGACAGTGAAACGCCTTGCTCTAACACCTGAAACACAGCTTTTGCGGCTAGTGCACGTAAGTTTTTCATTTGCTATCAAGCCCTAGTTGAGTTTGAGGGGCAAACCAATCGCCTCTAGAGTTCAATATATCACTCGCCGCCAGTGGTTTTTTGCCTGGTAACTGAAGAGTGATCAGGCGAATAATGCCATTTCCAGTAGCCACATCTATTCCTTGCTTACCTGTACTTACAATTGTTCCGGGTTTGGCATTCGTTGTTGTCTCGCATATTTCTGTTTGCCAGACTTTAATGGTTTGCCCTTGAAGCTGAAAGTGACTGACTGGCCAAGGGTTAAAAGCACGAACCTCTTGCCACAATGACTTCGCGCTTTTATTCCAGTCTATTTGGGCTTCTTCTTTACTAAGCTTTTCGGCGTAGTTCGCGAGTGACTCCTGCTGTTTCTCTGCGGTTAATGAGCCGTTGGCCAAACCGCTTAATGCGGTGATTAATGCTTCTGGTCCTTGCTCGGCCAATTTTTCGTATAAGCTAGCCGAAGTATCTGAGTCTTCGATCGGTAAGTTTGTTTTAAGTAGCATATCCCCAGTATCTAGACCAATATCCATCTGCATAATGGTCACACCGGTTGATTTATCGCCAGCCCATAAGGCTCTTTGAATCGGCGCTGCGCCTCGCCAGCGAGGTAATATGGAACCGTGAACATTGATACACCCAAGCCTTGGGGTATCTAGTACGATTTGTGGCAATATCAAACCATAGGCAACAACGACCATAATATCTGCTTGAATCGCAGCGAGCTGTTCTTGAGCTTCTGACTGTTTTAGCGATTTGGGCTGATAGACTTCAATATTATGGGCTTGTGCCAGCTGTTTTACTGGGCTTGCTGCGAGCTTTTTACCACGCCCTGCTGGGCGATCGGGTTGTGTGTACACGGCAACGACATTGTGTTCACTGTCGATGAGTGCTTGCAAATGGCGAGCTGCAAAGTCAGGTGTGCCAGCAAATATGATATTTAATGGTTTCAAAGTGGTTCCTAAATTACTGCTGTTACTTCGCTTCAAGGCGAGCGGCTTTCAATAGTTTTTGTTTAATACGCTGACGTTTTAAAGCTGAAAGGTAATCGACAAACAATTTTCCCTGGAGATGATCCATTTCATGCTGAATGCATATCGCAAACAACTCGTCTGCATCTAGGGTAAATGTTTCACCGTGGCGATCTTGTGCCTTTACGGTAACTTTTTCTGCCCGTTCAACTTTGGCATAAATGCCTGGAACAGAAAGACAGCCTTCTTCATTTGTGAAGTGACCTGAGCTGGAAACTATCTCTGGATTGATAAATACCTTTGGGCGCTCCACTTGGTCTTGGAGATCCATCACGATGAGTTGTTGATGAAAATCCACTTGTGTTGCGGCTAAGCCTATTCCCTTTTCTTCGTACATGGTTTCAAACATGTCATCAATTTGGGATTGCAACTGATCACCGAAGTCTGTGACCGGCTTGGCAATGGTGCGTAATTTTTCGTCTGGAAACCGTAATACTGTTAATAAAGCCATGCTAAACTCTTAAGAAACCTGTCAAATTATAATCAGTTGGTTATACTAATCGTTACTAATTAGCTCGATTTTAATCTTTAGTCGCGGTCAATAACAGTAAAAGCTCGAATTTAGAGCGAAACAACATGGAAGCTTGCCATGAAAAGGCTTACTTTACTTTTAGCAATAGTGCTGTCGTGCGCGACAGCATTCGCAGATGTTCTGACATTGAAGTCGGGCCATCCTGATTCTTACGTGGTGAAAAAGGGAGATACCCTGTGGGATATATCTGCTTACTTCCTAAAAGATCCATGGCATTGGCCGAAATTGTGGGGGTCAAACCCACAAATTGCTAACCCGCATTTAATTTACCCCGGTGACCGATTAACGTTAGTGTTTATCGATGGCCAGCCAAGGCTCGTCGTGAAACCCGTTATTCGTAAAAGTCCTGCTGGTCGAGTCATCCCCAAGGGGAGTGCAATTCCCGCTGTCGATTTATCACTCATCGCCCCTTATTTGAAGCAAAATCGAGTCGTTGATCCTGAATGGTTTGCGCAGCAGCCAATGATGCTCGGTGGTGAAAGTGAGTCTCGGTATCATATCAATCAAGAAGTGATATATGTAAATGAGAACTTAGCCTACGGCACCAAATACGGTGTCTATACCGAAGGTAAGACTTTTTATTCCCGTGACGAAGGGGAGCTTCTTGGTCAAGAGGTCATCTTAACGGCAAGTGGCCGAGTGATTGAGTCGGGACCAGTATCTAAGGTTCGCCTTCTGAGTAACCTCAGAGAAACCAAGGCTGGCTATCGATTGCTGAAAATTGAAGATGACTCCTTGCTGCCAGCATATTTCCAGCCCCATGCTGCGAAGTTGGATCATGATGCATATGTTTTAGCGACTGAAGGTGGCCTGCGAGAAGTTGGTAAACTGGATATTGTTTACCTTGACCGTGGCGAAGTTGATGGTGTGACTCCTGGGCATGTGTTCTCAATTTTTAGGGATGGACAGCAGGTCGTCATTAATCGTGATGGCGTGCCTGTTCCACCAACAGAGCGCTCATCTTATGATGATTTCATGGCAAATCTGTCAGACGAAAATTTGATTAAAGTTCCTGATATATACCGTGGCAAAGTGATGGTCTTTAAGGTGTTTGAAAAAACAAGCTTAGCACTTATCATGGCTAATGAACGCCCTGTTCGGGTTGATGACAAGCTTGTGAGCCCTGACTCGGCTGATTATCGAGGTGACTAATACGTTCTAAACTGGTCGACTGGCTAGTTGTTCGTGCTGTATCCGGGCTAGGACCCGCCCGGGTTCAACAATTATTACAACACATGGATGTTGAAGAGCTACGGCAGCGACTCGAGCATGAAAAAGAGTCTCTGCCTTTACCCCTTTCTATTACACGTCAATTCTCAATTGATTATGCGCAAGTCGATGATCTATTGGCCTGGCAACAACTGGCAAGTCACCATCATTTAGTCTGCTTAGACGATGAATTTTACCCGCCACTTCTCAAGCAAATATATGACCCGCCGGTAATTCTGTTGGTTAAAGGAAACTTAGAGTCGCTGAATCTGCCAGCGATCGCTGTCGTGGGTAGTCGTGCGGTATCACAAAGTGGGCAATCACTTACGAAGCAAATCGTTACCGATTTAGTCAGTGCAGGCCTTTCGCTCACGAGTGGTATGGCGCTCGGTGTGGATGGCATTGCGCATCGCGCAGCTCTTGATTGTCGCGGTGTCACTGTTGCTGTTTTAGGCACAGGAATTGAAGAAGTTTACCCTAAGCGGCATCAGTCTCTCTATGATGAGATTGTTGAGCGTGGTTGTGTTGTGAGTGAATATAATCCTCACGTAAAACCATTTGCTGGAAACTTTCCAAAGCGTAATCGAATTATCAGTGGGCTATCGCTTGGTACACTCGTGACAGAAGCTCGATTGAAAAGCGGTTCTCTTATTTCTGCAAGAATGGCGATGGAGCAAGGGCGAGAAGTTTTTGCTATGCCTGGCAATGTGATGGGTGGCCAGAGCCAAGGTTGTCATGAATTAATACGAAATGGGGCAAAGTTAGTTGAAGTTGCGGCCGATATACTAGAAGAACTGACAAGTTTGTATCAATTTCAACTTGAAGAATTGCAAACGAGTCACCATATAGACCAGCAAGAGATGTGTGATTTGCCATTTGCCTCACTGTTAGCTAGTGTAGGTTATGAGACTACTCCGATTGATCAGATAGTCGAGCATAGTGGAATAGCAATAAATCTTGTGTTGGAGCAACTGTTAGAACTTGAGCTTTTGGGCTGGGTGGAAGCAGTGCCTGGTGGTTATATTAGACAAAAGAGGAGCTAAGCCATGTTTGATATCCTCATGTACCTATTTGAAAACTATGTTCATAGTGAAGTTGAGCTACTTGTTGACGAAGACGAGCTCACAAAAGAACTCACTCGGGCGGGCTTTCATCAAGGCGATATTCTGAAAGCTTTATCTTGGTTAGAAAGGCTTGCTGAGCTGCAAGAAAGCGATAAGCCGTACCTATGTAATCATGATCAGCAGTCATTTAGAATTTATACGGCAGACGAAGCAGACAAGCTTGATGTTGATTGTCGTGGTTTCCTATTGTTTTTAGAGCAAATTAAAGTTTTGAATGTTCTCACTCGGGAAATGGTGATTGATAGAGTCATGGAGCTTGATGAACCGAGATTAATCCTAGAAGATTTAAAGTGGGTTGTTCTCATGGTGCTCTTTAATGCACCGGGTAACGAGTCAGCTTACGCGCAGATGGAAGACTTAATTTTCGAAGAGCCGGATGGACAACTTCATTAGAAGCATTCTCAGTGTGCCTTAGATCTAAAAAAGGAGGGATACCTCCTTTTTTTGTGCTTCATATTTATACGAAGTGATATGATCGCTTCAGTACCCCTTTAGATTTCTTGGTGGCGTGAATGTCCAAAATTGATCACAAACTATTTAGCGCTCATGAACACGCCCTAGAGAAAGAGTTTGAGCTTTGTCCAACATGTGGTTGTGAACTGTCTTTAAAGCATAGCAAGCATGGTAGTTTTATTGGGTGTAATAACTACCCTACCTGTGAATATACCCGACCATTAGTACAGCATGAAGCGATAGAAAGTCAGATCATCGAAGGTTCTAAATGCCCTGAATGCGCGCATGAACTTGCAGTTAAGTCAGGGCGGTTTGGTATTTTCATTGGGTGCACGAATTACCCAGCGTGCCACCATATCGAAAAACATGATCAAGATGATGTTGTTGAAGCTGTGGGCTGTCCCCGTTGTCGCCTTGGACATATGGAACACCGAACCAGCCGCTATGGGAAGAACTTTTATGCTTGTAGTGCTTATCCTAAGTGTAAGTACTTAGTAAACTTCCGCCCTGTTGCTATGACTTGCCCTGATTGCAATTTTTCGATCTTGGTTGAGCGAAAAGGGGCTGCAGGATTGCGGCTTGAGTGCCCTCAAAAAAGCTGTAAATTCAAGCAAGCACTATAATCTTAATTGTGATCTAGCGCACTAAAGCTTGGTTGCAAGTCATCATGTGCGTATACTTCCCACTATCTTTTATTTTATTTATAGGTAGCTGCGTTTCATGCTTCATCTGTCACCTTCTCAAGCCTCTTCTACCCTAGATGCTGGCGGTGTGATTGCTTACCCGACAGAGGCCGTTTTTGGCTTAGGTTGCGATCCGAATAATCGTGATGCTATCGAAAAAATCTTACAGTTAAAGCGGCGTCCGTGGGAGAAAGGTCTGATTCTTGTCGCGAGTGATATGCAGCAGTTAGACGCTTATGTCGATTTTTCGGCATTAACGCTGGCGCAGCTGGCTGAAACGCAAGCGAAGTGGCCAGGTCCTTTCACTTTTTTGATGCCCAAATCTAAAACATTGCTCCCCTTGTTGTGTGGTCAGTTTGAAACCATTGCTGTTCGAGTTTCTGCTCACCCTGTGGTTCGCGAGATTTGTGATCACTTTGGCGGCGCTATTGTGTCGACGAGTGCCAACCATGCGGGCGAAGAGCCTGCGTTAACCGTCGCGGAAATAGAAAGTATATTTGAACATGAAATTGATGCCGTTATAACCGGCGCGTTAGGTGACAACCCACAACCATCGACAATTATAGATATACAAACCGGAAAAATTCTTAGAAGTTAACCCTAGGAGATAATATGAGCTTACCCGATGCAAGCGTTGTGAAATCCTATCTGTTGGCTTTGCAACAGCAAATCTGTGACGGTTTAGAAGTACTTGATGGTAAAGCGAACTTCAAGGCTGACAGTTGGCAGCGCGAAGAAGGCGGTGGCGGACAGTCGCGGGTGCTGACTCAAGGTCAGGTGTTTGAGCAGGCTGGGGTCAATTTTTCCCATGTGACGGGCAAATCGATGCCGGCATCTGCAACAGCACATCGCCCAGAACTTGCCGGACGTAGTTTTGAAGCGATGGGGGTCTCACTCGTTATTCACCCGAAAAACCCTTTTGTGCCCACGACACATGCAAATGTTCGTTTCTTTATCGCCCATAAGGCGGGTCACGATCCTGTTTGGTGGTTTGGTGGTGGGTTTGACTTAACGCCATATTATCCATTTTTAGAAGATGTGAAGCAGTGGCACCAATCTGCATTTGATATCTGTCAGCCGTTTGGTGAACACGTTTATTCTAAATATAAGCATTGGTGTGATGAGTACTTTTTCTTGCCGCATCGCAACGAAACACGGGGTGTCGGTGGAATATTTTTTGATGATTTAAATGAAGCTGGCTTTGATAAAAGCTTTGAATTCATGCGAGCTGTAGGGAGTGGCTTCTTGCCTGCTTACACACCGATTGTAAAAAATCGCGCCGAAACCCCCTACAATCAACAACAGCGAGATTTCCAACTCTATCGACGAGGGCGTTATGTGGAATTCAATCTCGTTTATGATCGGGGAACACTATTTGGTTTACAAACGGGAGGGCGAACAGAGTCGATACTTATGTCCATGCCGCCTTTAGTGCGTTGGGAGTATGGTTATTCACCAGAGCCGAGCTCGCCAGAAGCGACACTTTATCAAGATTACCTTAAGCCGCGAGACTGGCTGAACGAGACATAGCTACTGATGTTCACATGCCGCCCTATGGGGGGCATGAGCGATTCACCTTATAAATTTTACAAATTTGCTTATCGGTTGAGGGGATGAGATATCAAATCTTTCAATATCACCGTTAAGCATTTACCGGCAAACTAAAGCTCAGTAGACTTCATTTCATAACTCAGCTCTAGAGAGAATCTCAGCATGCTCGATAAATATGCGGTATTTGGCAATCCAATCGCTCATAGCAAGTCACCATTTATTCACTCTCTTTTTGCTGTAGCGACCGCTCAGAACATTACCTATGAAGCTATTCTAGCCCCTACAGATGACTTTGTTGGTACCCTCAACAAGTTTAGGGAGTCTGGGGGATGCGGTGCAAACGTGACCGTACCATTTAAAGAGCAAGCATTTGCATTGTGTGATGAACTGAGTGAGCGTGCTCGATATGCCGGTGCTGTGAACACGCTTGTATTTTTACCAAATGGCAAGGTGAAAGGCGACAATACTGATGGATTAGGCCTCGTTGCGGATCTAGAGCGACATTATGGTCCTCTGACCAATACACGCGTACTTCTTATTGGAGCGGGTGGCGCCGCAAGAGGGAGTGTTCAGCCCTTGCTCGAAGCTGGTATCGGATCACTGACCATCACTAACCGAACCCAGTCTAAGGCCGAAAGTCTTGCTCAGCACTTCATGGCGCTTGGACCGGTTGTTGCGACAGCGAGTCAGAGATTAGAGGGGCAGTTCGATATTATTATCAATTCCACTGCTTCTAGTTTAAGTGGTGATTTACCGCCTTTACCAGCGCGGGTATTTAAAGACAACGTTCTTAGCTATGACATGATGTACCAAGATGATGAGACGAGTTTTAATCGTTGGGCTAAAAGTAAAGGCGCGCTCAAAGCCGTTGATGGACTTGGTATGTTAGTGGGCCAAGCCGCAAAGAGTTTCATGATTTGGCGCAATGTAGAGCCGGATGTTAAGCCCGTTATCGAAAAAATGAGAAACAAGACCTCATGAATCAAAGCATCATATTTCCTGATATTCAAATGTGGGTTCAAGAATGCCAAAGTGTGCAGTTTCCAGTGCAGGTTTCCGGCGTCACGATTCAATGTCAGATCCACCAAAAGAAGCTACAAGAAATATCAGGACGAGCATGCGATACCCAAGCAGCATGTATGACGGCTTTTCAAGAATTCAGGTTTGATATTGAAGATGCCATTGAACAGCTCATCGAAACAGAGTTCGATGAGCAAGAAATGCTAATTTATGCGTAAATGTGTTGAGGTTTTATTGCTCTAGCAAATATTCATTTTTAAGTCGGACATAGTTCGCTGCCGACTCAGGTAAAAATTTAAGCTCAGCTTCTGTTAGCGCACGAGCTTTTTTGGCTGGACTACCGACATATAAAAAGCCGCTTTCTAAGGTTTTACCCGGGGCAACGAGCGCACCGCCACCAATGATGACATCATCTTCAATGACTGCACCATCTAAAACAATCGCGCCCATTCCAACAAGCACTCTATTTCCAATTTGGCAACCATGAAGCATGGCTTTATGACCAACGGTGACATCATCGCCAATTATAAGTGGATGGCCAACAGGGTTTGAAGGAGAGGTTCGTGTGACGTGTAATACGGAGCCGTCTTGAATATTGCTTCGTTCACCAATCCGAATATGGTTCACATCGCCACGAGCGGCAACTAAGGGCCAAATGCTAGCGTCTTTTGCTAGAGTAATGTCACCGACAACAACGGCAGAGTCATCAATATACGTATCGAGACTGCGAGTTGGAGTAATTCCTTTATAAGGGCGAAGGGCTTTTGACATCTTACTATCCTAATTTGTGGGTATTTGGTCATTATAAAGGCTAAAAAATGGCAAGTCAGGATGAACTTTGGTCAAACAGTGCTTTATTGTAAGTTTTCTCCTAAAAAGCGCTTGCGCTTGTCTAAGTTCTCTCTATAATGCGCTCCCACTGACACGGCGGCTGCAGCGATGCAAGCCAAGGTGACAAGCTAGGAAAACTAGCCGTTGAGAAAGTTTTAAAAAAACTACTTGACGAAAGAAAAGGAAAGCGTAGAATACGCAGCCCTGACCCGAGATGCTCTAGCAGCTATCGGCGATATCTGAAACAGGATATCAACGCTCTTTAACAAGTTGACAAGCAAATCTGTGTGGACATTCACAGGTGTTGAGTTATTCGAAAT
>NZ_BMPZ01000013.1 GCF_014647855.1 Shewanella gelidii
ACGCTTCCGATGGGGCGTCCCTTCCCCTCGAAAGCTAGCCAGACATCCATGTCTGGGCTTACGCCATTTACGCCAACACATTTCGGCAACTTCGATGGGGAACCATCGCAACCTGAAGGTTAATCTCGGTACTCCGAGTGAAGTGAAATCGAAGAGACGATTAACCCGTACAAGCGCGGCTGTGGATTTCCAAAACAGGGACGTTTTGGTGAAGCCCTCAGGGACGAGTCTACGGCATTCCACAGAAGCGCTTGTGCAAAAGCCTGCGGCAAGCAATAGATTGGATTGAAGTTATGGCCTTCAAACTGCCAATTTGATTAGCGGACAATTCAATTCCTTTTGGCCTCACGGCCAACCCAAGTCGTGGGTCTTCTACCCACACCTGACCAAGAGGGAAACAACAGCTTTCCCCTCTTGGATCTCCGAGCCGTCCCCATCTCGAAGTTGTTGTCCTCATGTTTATGGCAAAATGACTAACGCTTCCGATGGGGCGTCCCTTCCCCTCGAAAGCTAGCCAGACATCCATGTCTGGGCTTACGCCATTTACGCCAACACATTTCGGCAACTTCGATGGGGAACCATCGCAACCTGAAGGTTAATCTGGGTATTCCGAATGAAGTGAATTCGAAGAGACGATTAACCCGTACAAGCGTGGCTGTGGATTTCCAAAACAGGGATGTTTTGGTGAAGCCTACATGGAAGTATTTACGGCGTTCCACAGAAGCGGTTGTGCAAAAGCCTGCGGCAGGCAATAGGTTGGTTTGAGGTTATGGCTTTCAAATTGCCTAGTTGATTTGAATACAGCCATGAGTAACAAAAAATCACAGAGCACGACTAGTGTCAGCCCAAATTACCATTAATATGTAGCAATGCACAATTTACTAGTTAAACGTGCTCGTTTTGTCTACACCACCTTGATATAGTGTATATAAATCAATGGCTTTTCAGAGCGATTCTTAGATAATAGGTTTATTAAATGTGCATGCGCGTTTCGTCAATATACGCGCATGCGCACTATACAAATGTTAGAGCGCAAAAGGAGTTCAGTTGCCATATACAATCCCAGTGTCATTCGATAAATTTATCGAAAGGATATCAATTACAGGCAATCAGGCTGATACAGCAGAATCTCGATGTAAATCTATAGTCAATCTGTTGGATAAAGAATTTAATATATTAGAAGCCTTTCCCTTAGGTTCTTTAGTTAGTGGAACATCTTTGAGTGGGTTTGCAGATGCAGATGTAATGTTAGTCCTAAATTATGGAGCGCACGCTGAAAATAAGTCACCAACAGAATTCTTACAATCAGTACGTGATAAATTAAGTGAATATAACACTCGCATGGCTAAAAAAAATGGTCAAGCTGTGACACTGTATTTTAAAACTTGGCCTAGTGTGGATATCGTTCCCGCATTCAGAGTTTCCGATAACGGAAGCTTCTATTGCTACAAAATACCAAATATGAATAACAACTCATGGATCGAAACGAGACCAAAAATTCATATTAACAACATGAAGCAAGCGTCTGAACAAAAAATTCATCTTGTTAAAATGATCAAAGAATGGAACAGAAAACATTCTTCATATTTATCATCCTTTCATATCGAGGTTATGGCATTAAGCTATGATAATTTTTATAGCGATTATGCTTGGCATGTATTTCAGTTTTTTGAGCACATGCATACAGAAATACAAGAATACATTCCATCTCCATCTGGGCTTGATGGTTATGTAGATGATTGTTTAAGTTATTCTGACAGGCTAGAAGCAAGCAATAGAATTGAAACTGCGTTGGGTAAAAGTCGTGATGCTTGGTCTGCTCATTACAATAACAACGACAAAGAATCTATTGAAAAATTTGGCAAATTATTTGGAGATAGGTTTCCTTCATATGGCTAGTATTCAAAGTTTATCAAGCGCTGTTTTAGATAATGCAAAGAAGTATTCGAAATACGAAAATTTGCTGCATTTAGTAACTTTTATATGCGCTGCATCGTCAATTTTTCTTGCAGGTAACTGGTTGTATGTTGTCGCTTTAATAGCAATAACTTCAGAGTTTTCTTCATGGCTGCTATCAAAAACTACTAATAGTAAAAAGTCACTAGGCCAAGAACTGATTAGGTTAAATATAATTCAAAAGTCCTATGGCTCAGATATGTCTGTAGACTTAGCTTACTTAAAAAGTAAAGTGACAACCGATGAGTTCAAAAATGCTGGTAAGTTTGAAAATACTGATTATTACGCTACAGATGATTTTGAACCAGAGGTAAGGTTAGTAGAAATAATTCAAGAGAGTTGTTTTTGGTCGCAACACTTATATCAAGCTTGTAAACAAAGAGCTATTAGAAACTCAATCCTGTTAGCAGTATTGATTATTGCTTTAGTTGTCACAGGCTTATCAGTTACTTCAACTGATGCTAACTATTCCGTACCTAGATTAGCTCTTTTGTTTTTAATGTTTTTCCCTTTATGGAATGGCATTGATAAAGCTATTAGTTTTGGTCACGCGACGTCAAAACTTACAAGTATCGATCAACAACTAGGTGCTGCAAAATTAGCAACTCCTAATCTATTGTCATTATTTGCAGAATATAATGTTATTACGTCTAATACGCCTTTGATTCCGCAAAAAGTATTTGAATCAGAACAAGAAAAGCTAAATACATTATGGGCTGAAAGAGTTGCTAAGTAGCGCTCTAACAAGTCATTCAAGCAGGACAAAAAACAGCTGGTTTTTGCTCGTGCCTCGCTAATTTTAACCAGCTATTTTATTGCCTCTTAATGAGGCGTTAAATGGCTCAGGGAGTATGCCGTTGAATCGGAATCAAAGAGTAGAGCTAGCTTTTGATTTTATGCTAGCAAAAGAGAAAGCAGGAGAAGCTTTTACAATGGCTGAGCTTGCAGAAGCATCAGGCTGGGCACTTAGTAGTTGTCGTACATATCCGACTAAAAGGTGGCATCAATTCGTTCAAAAAGATGGTAGTCAATATACCTCTACAGGCCTTATCTATTTGAGTAAAGACGAATTTAGTCTTATACACTCACAAAAACTACAAGATCCAAATAACCAATCTTCTAAGAGCATACTACTTCACAAAGCAAGAGAATTCGCACTATTAGCTGTATCAACATACAACAATCCTTATACAGAATTTAAGACGTATGGCTTCATTGTAAATATTGTTATTGCTTACACAGCACTCTTTCATGCTATTTTCGAGAAAAAATCGGAAAACTACTTCTATCTCGATGATGAAGGAAACCCTAGACTGATTGATGGTGAAGAAAAAGCTTGGGAATTATCTCGTTGTTGCAGTGAATATTGGGGCGGTCAAGAAAACCCAGAAACCAAAAACTTGAATTTTCTAATTGGACTCAGAAATAAGATTGAACATAGAAGTTTACCTGCGGTTGATCTTGCTACTAGCGGTGAATGTCAGTCCGCGCTAAATAATTTTGAGTATTTATTAGTTGAAGAGTTCGGCGATAGTCATGCACTAATGGCAAGACTGGCAATTGCTATGCAGTTAACACGAACATCAGAACAAGCTCAATTGGAGGCATTAAAGCAATTTCAAACTGAAAACTATCGAGTTGTTCGTGAGTATATGGAAACATATAAAGATGATTTATCAGATGAAGTATTGGAGAGTCAAAAATATAGAATAAGAGCTTTCTTAGTCCCCAAACTAGGAAATCATGCAAAGTCAGCTGATTTAGCCGTTGAGTTCATAAATGTTAATAAACTCAACGATGATGAAATGGAAAACTATGAACAAGGTGTAGCTTTTATTAAAGGTATTGAATCTCCATTTAAATTAAAACCTAGTAAAGTTGTGCCAATCGTAAAAGAAAAGATAAAGGACTTTAATCCTACTTTGCACACAAAGTGTTGGAAGTTTTACAATGCTAGACCACGTGAACTTGTCACCACTTATAAAGGTGAATATGCGGCATATGTTGAAGGGTTCGACGGTTACTTATATTCACGTCGTTGGGCTGACTTTTTAATTAGGCAATTAAAAAACAAAGAAGAACTTGCAAGGGTGCGCAGACAAGCCATTTAACAAGTCGTTCAAAAGGACAAAAAACAGTTGGCTTTTGCTCCTTCGTCGCTAATTTTAGCCAACTATTTTGTTGCCTCTTAACGAGGCGTGAACCATTTGGGGTGTTTGTATTAGCGCAGCGAAATGCTGCATCGTTTCTCTAACAGCGAACTTAACTCATTATTCTTAAGCATTGGCAAGTGCATTGAAAACGCCCACAGGCCTTGGCAAAGTCTGTGGGCGTCTTTATAACTGCTCTACTTTTAATTCTACTTAATAATCTTCAACAGCTTTTTAAAGCGCTCGCCTTGGGCTTCATGCTGCAATTCAAATAGTAAGGTTTCTAACCCAGTAACTTGTGCGCCTTTGGCTTGCATCATTTGAATGCCTAGGTTTTTATTCTCAGCAGTTCGTGAAGACACACAATCAGAGACCACATGCAGGTTAAATCCTTGATCGATCAGATCAGAGCAGGTTTGATAGACGCAAATATGCGCTTCAATGCCAGCAATTATAATGTTTTTACGACCAAGTTCGGCCAATTGATTACGAAAAGCTTCGCAAGGCCATGCACTAAAGTGATGCTTGGCGATGGGGCTGCTTGTTTGCGCGAGCAAAGAATTTAAAGGTTCTGCGGTTGCACCAAGCTTGTCGGGGAGTTGTTCAAGCCAAACGATAGGCATCTCAAAAAGCTGCGCACCTAAAATAAGCCCGGTGAGCTTATTATGCAGTGATTCGGTTTGGTGCATAATTTGTGCGAGCTTACCTTGTACGTCAATAAAGACAATGACAGACTCTTCTGGCTTTAGCATTCCTTTCCCCTAAGTGATTCCTGCTTTTTCATAGTTAATCATTTGTTCCCCCTGTTCGCCAAGCAGAACAGTTAAAAAACTAGACCAAAGTCTGTTTTGGACGCTGCTTCGTTGTGCGCTGGATTGTGGCAATTGCACAAGTTTGGTGCGTTAGTCAATTGGTTTTATCGAGCTCAATTTGTTATCTCTTTGTATTTAAAGGGTATTTAATGTTGGCCTAACACTTGAATTGTCAGTGTAAGCAATAAATTAACAATTACAAGATTCGAAGGCTCGGGAGGTCTAGATGAAATTAGTCAGTGCGATTATCAAGCCATTTAAACTTGATGATGTTCGAGAAGCCATTGCGGCAATCGGCGTTGAAGGGATAACGGTAACAGAAGTTAAAGGATTTGGCAGACAAAAGGGGCATACCGAGTTATATCGTGGCGCTGAATATCAGGTCGATTTTTTACCGAAGGTGAAAATCGAAATCGCAACGAGCTCCGATAGTGTTGACTTGCTCATTGAGGCAATCACGAAAGCGGCACATACCGGCAAAATTGGTGACGGTAAGATTTTTGTAACTGCACTTGAGCAAGCAGTGCGTATTCGTACTGGCGAACTAGATAGCGAAGCACTTTAGGAGACGATGATGGAAGAATTAACAAAACTGGGGCTAACGGTCACTGAACTGCGTTTTGCTCTCGACACTTTTTATTTTTTGATTTCAGGCGCGTTAGTCATGTGGATGGCTGCGGGTTTTGCCATGCTAGAGGCGGGTTTGGTTCGCTCAAAAAACACCACTGAAATTCTAACCAAGAACGTTTGTTTATACTCTATAGCCTGTGTGATGTATCTGATTGTGGGATACAACATTATGTATGTGGATAACCCAGAAGCGGGCTGGTTACCTTCTTTAGGTAGCCTTATTGGTACCCAAGCGGGTGATGCGGACCATGCATTAGAATCAGATTTCTTCTTCCAGGTTGTTTTCGTTGCCACTGCAATGTCAATTGTATCTGGTGCGGTAGCTGAGCGTATGAAACTTTGGGCCTTCCTAATCTTCTCTGTTGTGATGACTGGCTTCATCTACCCAGTAGAAGGTTACTGGACTTGGGGTGGCGGTTTCGTCAGTGATGCTGGTTTCGTTGACTTTGCTGGTAGTGGTATTGTTCACATGGCGGGTGCTGCTGCAGCGATTGCTGGTGTGCTTTTACTTGGACCTCGTAAAGGAAAGTATGGGGCAAACGGCCAAGTTAACCCGATTCCTGGTTCAAACTTGCCACTAGCAACTCTCGGTATGTTTATTCTTTGGATGGGTTGGTTTGGATTCAACGGTGGTTCACAGCTACTTGTATCGGATGCTGAAAATGCTTCAGCAGTTGCAAAGATTTTTGTAAACACTAACTCTGCAGCAGCGTTCGGCGCGGTTTCGGCTCTGATTGTTTGTCGCCTTGTGTGGGGTAAAGCGGATTTAACGATGATTTTGAACGGTGCGCTTGCTGGTTTGGTTGCGATTACTGCTGATCCATTGTCACCTTCATTGATTGTTTCGGGTGTGATTGGTTTGCTTGCTGGTGCGTTAGTTATCTTCTCGATTGTTGCCTTTGATAAAATCAAAATTGATGACCCAGTAGGTGCAATTTCAGTTCACGGTGTCGCGGGTCTGTTTGGATTGATTTTGGTACCCGTTTCAAATGCAGATGCAACATTAACTGGTCAGCTATTTGGCGCAGGCGTTATCTTTACTTGGGTCTTCCTTGCTTCACTTGCAGTATGGTTTGTTTTGAAAATGACCATGGGCATTCGAGTTAGTGATGAAGAAGAGTACAACGGTATGGATGTATCTGACTGTGGTGTGGACGCGTACCCTGAGTTTGTGACGGTTAAATCTGGCGGATAACAAGTTGGAAGTGAGCGCTGACTTCGGTAGCACTATAACGACTTAATATTCACCTGTAGTAAAGAAAACCAGCTTCTAGTATTAGAAGCTGGTTTTTGTTTTGAAAGTTGTAATGCACCGCACTGACTGTACTTTTCGCCGTGCTCTGTTTTGATCCAATTTTGCGTTTGTTGTGGGCGTTGAACTTAACGTTAATCTCATGAGTGCACTATTGATGTGCGCAGTGGTCTAGACATTCGGACAGGAGCATTTGCGCTTCGTTTAAATTGCTTGTATCCCAATGTTGGAGCAGAAAATGTTGCTAGAGCGTTGAGCTCGTTTGGTGGTATGACGAAACAGACAGTGGGCGTTGGCGTCATTCTTTTTTCGATTGTTCGTGCTTCGGTTGTCGCTTTAATGGAGGGAGCGCGAGGATTTGATGCTTTTAGGGGCACCTGCCGTGGGTGCAGGTCATTACGTTGTGTTATTTCGGTAGCATTCTAGTTCACATTTGGCGCAATAGTGCTACATTTTAAACATTCCTATATTATGTTTTTCACCTTTGTATATGATACTTAAGGGTAAATGTGGAGTTGTTCACGAATTAGAAGTAAGCCCAATTGTTTCATGTTGCGATCACATTGATCTCGAAAATCTGCCTGTATACTGAGCAATAATTCGCAGATGTACGAGATGAAACCATGCAAATTGGCAGTTGCTGGTTTGATGCAAGCCAGCAAGAGTTGCGCAACCAAGCCTCAAATCAAGATTGGAAGATGGCACCATACGAAAGTGAGGTGTTGAGTCAACTCGTGCAGCATCGCGGCCAAGTGGTCTCAAATCAAGCCCTGCAAATAGCAATTGAACAACATGGTGAGACTGAAGCGAGTTTGCTCGCAATTATTCAAAAAATCCGCAGCTTTTTAGGCAAAGAGCATGATTCTTTAATAGAAACCGTATCCGATCAAGGTTTTTTACTACATCGCAAAACAAGCAGCAATCAGCAAAGCTTATTAGACCGACCTAAGCGGATGATTCCCTATGGGCGCTATTTTGCCATTAGTGCTTTGACCCTCGCGATCGTCGCTCTAATGTATAACGCGATCGGCCATGCAGACTTTTTCCAGCCACACTTCCAACATGAGGTTGTTACGCAGCAAGGCAAGCGAGTGGTTCTGCACTGGTATGCAACCGATGAGCAAGAAGCTCAATTACAAGAGCAAGTGAATGGTGTAGCGAAGGTATTACAATCTTGCCGAATCGTGCCTTGGACTTCCATATTATTGGCCATGTCCCATGACCAGCATATTGCCAGTGTATTGCTTAAGTCAGAAATGAAAGAGTCAGAGCACTATAAAAATATCAAAGTTATGTTGGATGAGCCCGGCCTGAGTTTTTTCAATAAAGAGTGGGCTGAAGAGGTGGGGGCTTGTGAGTAGTGTATTGGGCGTTTCTCGCCCGCAACCAAAGTTTTCTTTGTGGCCGATGTTTTTTACTGCGTTTTTCTTATTATGGGTCTGTTTAGGTTTGAACCATTTTGCCGCCTCTCGAGATATCCCTGAGTTTCGCTGTAACGCTGAACTACTGACTTCAAACCTACTGGGTCAAAGCGATGGCGAGTTGCTATTAAATATTAACCACCGTAATGACAGCGTGGTTTTAGAATACTTGCATCGAGTTGAAGGGAATATCCTCGGCTCATTATCGTTAACCTCTGATCTATTAGGATTAGAGATTGCCAGTATGACGTATAAGTTGCTGTTGAAAGAGGGGGAAATCACAGGAAATACAGCCTTAGATATGTTGCCTCAAAATATTCAAAAATTATTGATCACCCATACGAGTCAACCAAATCAAAGTCGTCTACCATTTGATATCCAAATCCTTGATATGGATAAAAATGCGGGTTATAGCGTGTTGCGCTTAAAGCCGGGTAATAACCTTTGGGTCTGTGAAATTCAGCATTAGTATTTAAAAGCACACGATCTTGCTATAAGTTGCTTCTTACATGGACAAGAGCTTCGCATCTGTTGCTTATGGTTACTGGTATTGGTTTGAAGCCCCAAAAAAAAGAACTCACTGATGAGTTCTTTTTTAGGGGAAAAATACAGCTAGATGGTAGGTTTATTCAGTTCGACTACATTTGTCGCTTGTGCGCCCTTAATCGAAATACCCACTAGATAACTCTTCACTGCTTTGGCTGGATCATCTGTCATTAAGTCCAAATCTGTTGCATTAAAAGCGTAACTGCCTTTGGTCGCGGTCTCACTTAAATTGCCTTGGCATTCTGCTTCATCACTGCTCTGACAATGGTACACATGTGCCACATGCCAACGTTTCCATGCTTTTGGTTTACTTGATTTCTCATTCGGATCAGGGAACCCCATGAACGCAATGTCGTAATCCTTTGCATTGGTTATCGCAAGGCCGTCGTCATCTTTGAGATCAAAAAGCAATGTACCACTGGCACTGTCATAGCTAGTCAAAGTTAGATTAATTGCTAATGCTTCGTCTGCTTCAATTGTAGTCACTTCCACTGGAGGGGTGACGACGACCGGTGGTTGTGGTGGATCGACGACAACAGGTGGTTGCGGTGGATCGACCACAACAGGTTCTTCAATGATCTCTGGATCGTCGGTACCGCAACCCGTTAATGCAATTGAACCAAGCATCATGGCTGTAAGAAGTTTGTGCTTCATAACAAACTCCTTAGTTGAAGTGGCCAGTATGGCAAGTTTGGCATTCCATGCCCGTCATTACGCTTGGGGCACCCATCATGGTTTCAGCTTTACCGTGACACGTTGTACAAGAGCCATTGTCTTCGTGCTTGGTTCCCTCAATTGCTTTTCCATCGTAAGCATCATTTAATAGCTCCACAAGCTTCATGGCAATTGCAGCGGCAAGCCTTGGGCAGCGCTCACCTTTTTGGGCGACCGTTTTCCCTGATGCTTCTGACCAGTTGGTTAATGAGGAGTGACATAAAGAGCTATTGGCTATTGATGCGGAAACAACGCTTGTGGCAGTCACATCTTGTGTTGATCCAATGCCAGTCACGAAAGCATCATCCATGTATGGGAGCTCTGTGATTTCATAAAAACGGAAAAGCGCTGCCACGACGGCACCATTTTGGCCATTGATGTCATCTAGAATATTGACCAGCATGCCTGCACCATTCAGGTTGCCACATACTGTACCTTGACCTGCGATACCGCCACCGCCATAAACGGCTAAACCCGTAGGAATGGTCTTAAACTTTGCAGCGTCCACACTTGTTGACTCGGAAAGCTTAGAAATCATCGCGTGAAAGACCTGATACATACAGCCACCAGATTTAGATTCATATGCAAGTTTTGCAACCGCCATTGGGTCGAGCTTTACATATTTTAGTTTTTCACCCTTACCAAGGATAAAATCTGTAGCAGCACCTTCAATCGGTGTTGCCGCTAAAGCTGATGGCGCAATTGCTGCACCAGCTGCGACTGAGGTGATACCAATAATGTGTCCAAGAGCTTGGCGTCTATTGATTGTCATCTTGTCCATCCTTCATCTATTTAGTTAGTTCGTTTACCACATCGTTGTGGTTTACCCTGCAAAGATTTGAGGCTCAATGTTGTGCCATTACACTTGGTTTTGGTGTTGTCACAACCGGCTTGATATAAATTCTAATGCCGTGATTTATGAAGAATGTGATCTGGATCTTGTGAAGGTTGGGTGTGCTCTTGCGTTGACACCTATCTCTAAATGGGTATTTCTATTCGCTTTTGTCGGTAAAGGTTGGTCTTTTTATCTGTTTAGGCGTTTAGGTTCGATGCTGGATCACTGTATTTGTTGTATTTATGTAAAATTCATACTTTTCATAGGTTTGGTTTACAAGATTTATCTTATGAATGAGTGTGATTTATCTCGCAAACGAACGATTTCCTTTCCGTGTAACTCAAAATTCAGCTGAGTAATTTGTCGATGAACTTACTGATCGCGATCACGGTAATCATTAGATTTAGTTCATAAACTTTTGTTTATGGCAAACCTGCAATAGCGATTGAAGATGCAGCTAGGAGATTGTCTGGTCGATCTGGCTAAAGGCGAAATGACCAATGTTTTGACTGGGAAATCTTGGCATTTGCCGAGAGCCGAATTACAAGTCTTAAGATTGCTTGTTGAAAATCAAGGAAAGGTTGTACTCAAGCAGCAGTTAAAGGCTGGTAATGCTGAGTACGCTGCACTCAGTGATTCTTCTGTAGCACGAGCAGTGTTTATGCTGCGTTCATTTATTGGACCCCAATATGAATATCTGATTGAAACGGTAAAAGGTAAGGGATATTTATTGCAAGATGTCGTGATTGATCTTGCCGACTCCAAATCAGTCGAATCATTATCCTCAGTAGGGGAAAAGCTTGATCCTGCTATTGCGAGTTTGGGATCTGTAGAAGAAAGGCGCCAACAAGCTATCTCGCAGAGCCAAAAGTCTGACTTTACTGAAATAGACGTGATGCCTTGCGCAACAGGGAAGAAGCGACCTTCCATTCCGTTAATTACCTTGGCTGCCTCGGCTCTCTTCTTGCTATTGTTTACTGCGCTGTTCTTGTCTTTGCCAGAACAGTCGAAAGAAGTCACTAAAACTAAGCCCATGCGTTCAGATGTTGTGAAGTTAAAAAGTGGTCAGTTCATGTCGATTCACCTCTATGCGGCTTCCAATACTAATAATCGATTATTGCTGCAACAAAGCCAAGAAATTCAGCAGGCTTTTGCTTTATGCGAACAGTCAGATTGGCGACATGTCTATATCGCTTTGTCTCATGATAATCAAGTGCTTAACATGACATTGCGTGGTGATTCCGTTGGGCAGTCAGTGGTTAGAAATCTCAAGATAACGGATAGCCGTAGTGCGAAGAATAAGCAATTTGTCAGCGTTCGATGGCTGCTAGATGCAGAAATCTGTGACTAATTGCGTATGACAACTTGGGGAGTATGAACGTGGCAAAACGCTGGGTTTGGACAATTAATTTACTAGTACTTGGTGCTTTAGTCGGCGCGATGTTTGTCATTGAGCGACTCACTGCGCAAGAGCAGCGGTTTATGCTCAATTGTGCTTCCGAATTAACCGATAGAAACGAGCTGCTTGATAAAGACGTACAGCACTATTTATTGGTGGACCTCGTAACCTCGGGTAGCACAGCGCAAGTGAATTATCGTTACTATTCTGTTGATGGCAGTAGCGCGGGTAGTATTTCAATGCAGGGTAAAGTAGACAAAATCGACCAAGACAGTAATACCTACTTTGTCTCGGTCAGCACGAAACAGGAAACCCCCAGTGTTGATATGCCGCAGCATATGCAGTACTTATCCTACGTGAGTAGCCTTAATATCAATGAAAAGGGCGAGCATAACTTGAGCTTGGAGCTGCTTGATATTGATAAAGCAAAAGACTATGCCGTGGTATTGTTCCAGCCAAGTAATACCGTGTGTGGTTGCCGTTTGGTTCATTAACGCTGGAGATGTCTAGCTTGAATAGGGCTGACCATGTCACAATGTGAGTCACTCTGTTTAGGCGCACTCAATCATGCGCCTAGTGTTTTTTGTAGGTACTCATGCCCAATATTCGTGTCAAACAAGAAGAATCATTATCCATCAAGCTCAGTCACTTGCTCGGTATTGATCAGTTTCGACGTCTTGACTTGTATTTCTTACTTCCAAAAGAGATGGGAATTGGGCCGCACACACTCACAGAGGAAGACTATTTTTACGGTAGTATCGTTGGCAGGCGTTCGTATTACTCAGAAGGTTTGCATTTACCTCTGGTGCAAACACGGTTTATTAGTCAGAGTAAAGGTTCGCTCGCACAATTCCGTCTTTATCAAAACTTGTTTTCTTATCAATTCGCTATCGCCGTAGAAGCCGACAGTCGGGAGCTTTCTCAACTACAAGATCCTGCTGAGTTTTATTCGGGGCTGGTCATATTATGTGATCAAATAGAGAAGCTATTAAGGAAGTTTCGACGCAACGAACCGGAAGAGCCGAAATGGGTCTCCTATTTCGAAAATGCAGACAACTATTTGTCGTGGTTGTGCGAGCAAAGGCTACTCAAACTGTTGGCGCATGCGCCAAGAAGCAGTGAACACAGTGATATTGTGAATCGTGTGGTTGAACTGTGCCGTCAAGAAAATGAGTATAGAAATCAGCGCCAATACAACTCGGCGCAAACTCGGTCAGAGCCCAATCGTATATCGAACAAAATGTTGTTGTTGAGACGACTAATTCAGCAGGGTGTTGTCCTTAAAGAAGAGCAAAAACCATTGGGTATTGGTGTCAAGAAATTTGCAACGGGCATCGCAACCTCTTTGATCATGATTATCGTTTCTAGCCTTATTTTGAAAGCCCAAGGTGTGTTTAGTGGATTGACGATTGTTTTAGTGTTGGTGTTGTCAGTGATTTATGGCTTTAGAGAAATTTTTAAAGATGATTTTCGTAATGCAATTTGGCGATGGCTCCGTAAGGGGAAGCCTCGCTGGAGTCGCACCTTGAGAGATACGACTTCAAAGTCGGTGGTTGTTCGGCAATTAGTTTGGCTCGATTACCTTAAACCTAAGGCGTTGCCTAAGGAAGTGACTGAAATCTTGAGTCGTCGTAATCGCCAAAACCAGGTTGATGTTGAAGTGCTTCACTATGGTGTAACGAGCCGGGTTCGAGTGAGTGAATTTTTATCCGGCTATTCGACGATTAAAGAGCAACTCACTTTTAGTCTCGCCCCATTCGCTCGATATTTGGAACGGGGTAAATCGAAAATTTATAAAGAAACGGACGGCAAAATTAGCAATGATTCGGTAGAGCGTCGTTACCAAGTCAATCTGGTTGTTAAGCTGATTGAGGATAAAGCTGCACCCAAATTTGCCCGTTATAAAATCACCTTGAGTCGCTCGCAAATTGTTGACATTGCTGAAATAAAACTACCTGCTGGGATATGCCCGATTGCGAGCCACAGCGCAGAGCCGCCGAAGACCGATTTAAGTACTCTATAAAGGATCAGTACTGGCTGACTGAGAAGTTAGCCATAAACACTATGCTAGGTTTGTCTAGTAAACGCTTGGCAAATGCTTTGATTGCCAATTTGTTTAGCCCGTTGCAATGCAACTTCAGCGTTACTGATAAACTGTTCTAATTCCTGCCCTTGTTGATAAGAAGCTATGCCCATGGTGACTCCTTCACCAATATTATTATCGTTTAGGCTGAGCAGAGTTTGCGATGCAAATGCGTGTGTATGAGTCGCATCGGTACCGGGTAAAATGACGATGATTTTTCCAAGTTGCCAATGGGAAATTTGATATGCATCGGGTAGTGTTTTGAGCATTAGCGTTTCGATTTCTTGTTGGCGTATTTCAAGCTGGCCGATATCACTCATATGACTCAGCATTCCTTCTGGGCTGATATCAATCAACAATAGGCTTGCATGCTCTCTCTCTGTTGTATTTAGGGCCTGAAAATATTCATTTAAATCGAGTAAATTGACTAGGATTGCACTGCGATGTGGTGTGATATCACCAACGGATTCAGGTTTAATTCGTGGTGCTGCTTGTTCCAGGGTGCAAACAATAAATTGCAGTTCACCTTCAGCATCCAGTTGCCCCTTGAGTGTCGCTTGCATGCATTGATTGGGGTGATCGTTGGGAGAACACAGGATTTGTCCCTGCCATAACCCTTGGGCTGCAATATGCTGCTTAATTCTTTGCCATTGGCTTCCGATATCGTTCTCAAGCAATGTTGAAATATTGATATCAATATTGCCGTCTAGCTGCATGAGGGAATCAAAGCTCTGATTCACTCGAACCAGATGGCCTCGCGCATCGGTGAGCGCAATCGCGACTGAGCTGTCGCTCAATAAATAGTTGAGTTCACTTTGTTCTTGGCAAGCACTCAGATCACTGACATCGACTAAGCTCATCAGATAGTAGGCTTGGCTATTTAAAGTGCCAGGAATTCTACGAATATAAAGTTTAAGTGAACCACCGCTATAAGAGCCTAAATTAATGTCTTCTCGCCACTCGCCAATTTTATCCAGTTTCTGCATCATGGTTTGATATTGTTCGTCTTCCTGGTGCAAAGTTCGTTGCAAGCTGCGATCGGTGAGTTCTTCACGGCTCAGGAGTAGTGATTTTGCCGCGGCATCATTTGCCGTGACAATTCGCCCATTCACATTGACGATGACATAGCCTGAATCACTGGTGAATAAACCATTGGCGAGCTCAATACTTTTCTGTCTTGACCTTTGTTCCAATCGATACAAGTGTGTCAGTACGATTGCAGCTGTAGACAGGAGCGTAATTGCAAATGCCAAAAGCACCAAAATATTACGCCATTGATTGAATTTGGATGCGATATCTTGATTACGCGTGTACGAAACTAAAAAGTACTCGCGCTGGGTTTCAAACTGAGTGGTCAGCTCAATTTTTAAAAAGACAAAAGTGGCATCATCGCCATGAAACTGACCAAAGTTGTTCATGGCCATTTTTCGCCATAGCGCAGGATAACTTTGTTTGAGGCTGCCTCCCATGGTTTCGGGAATTCGAGGCAAAGGATTGGACTGTCTAGCGCCTGCATAGAGTAGCCCTTGGGTATCCAGCATCAGCATTGGGGATTTGTTATTGGCAAATGCTGGGCGCACCGCTTCAAGCATTTTGAATATTGAATTATAGGTAACTAAGTAGCCTTTGATACTTTGATCTGGATTTTCAAGCCAGGCAACTTGATAGATATAGGGCTGAAGCATACCGTCTATCGGACTAAACGAAATTGCTGAGGTGAAAATTTCTTTGCCGCCCATATTGCGGTTATCAGCGAGAATTTCAGCCGGGAGTGCTTGGCGGCCAAAGTTTGAATTTGTCGCGGTTTTGTATTTACCATTGGCGTCAAATAGGGCAATGCCGAGTAGCTCTGGAATGTTCTTCATCAGATTATCCCAGTTACTTTTTAGTTTTTTCTTTTTTTTGCGACTGGGTTTGGCCAGATAGTCGCTCAGTTGCTCTTCTCGGGCGAACATTTGCGTTCTGAACTGTTGAAACGCAACTTTATCAGCGATCAACGTGCCGACGGTTTGCAGTTCACTATATCGTTGGGTTGCCCATTCTTCTTGTAGGCGCCTCTCACCTAGCGTAATGGCAATATTCGTTAATAAAACAAATGCAATCACCAGCATGATGATCTGGCTCGCTACCGCCAAAATACGTTGCCGAGACCAATGGATTCCCTGTGCAGAGATTAAAATCGTTTTTAACGACTGAGGCGTGCTTTTGCTCGTTAACATGCTGTGATGAGTTCTTCGGTACCAATAGCGTCACATGCTAGCATGAAATAGTTTCATCCGCATTGCTTGCTCATCTGCATAACTTATTTATCAGCAAGGAGTTCTAGCCGACTTGTCCGAGAATCCGGTGTTTAAATTTGCAGTTGGCACCTTCAACAATTTTCCGGCACGCTTCGATATTGACACCTGCAAGGCCGTCCAGCGCCGACACTTGAACATCGTCAAAGTACTGGGGAGCAAGTTGGATAAATTCATTCACTGCTTGGTAGGCGTTTTTGAGTTTAGGCTTGCAATGTTGAATGTATACTGCCTCGGTGTCGGCATTGATTGAAACCGATAAGCTATCTACACATTCAGCCAGTTCTGGCAAAATGTTTCGACGATGAAATAAGTTCCCTAAACCGTCGGTATTAACCCGAACTTTTCCGCCACGGCTCTGGATCTCTGTGGCAACAGCTAAAAGGGTATCGAGATTAAGGGTCGGCTCGCCATAACCACAAAACACATATTCATCAAATTGGGAAACATCGCCGAGCAGAGGAATTATTTCACTCGCTTTCGGTTGATGTTCGAGATCGAGTTGATACTCATGAACTTGTTTGCTGCCATTGTGCTTTGGACAAAAATCACATCGAAGTGTGCAACGGCCTGTAATGTTTAAATAACGGCTGTTACGGATGTCATAAACAAGAGTTGAAGTCGTCATGCTGCTCAGTTTTAGCGTTCAGGGAACTCATTATTATATCAAGCTTAGAAACGAGGTTCTTGCGACTCTGTCTAGAATTTGAAGATCGCTCAAGTAGTCCACCTGAGAAATAAGTCGGTTGCTTGAGTTGCCGCAGAAAATTATGGTCGGAATATGTCGCTGTTGTCCCTCGCGAGCGCAAGTCGAAAAAGGGAAGCCATGCTTCCCTGTTTTCATTTTGAGCTTAATGTTTTTTAAGATTCGATGGCACTCGGTCTCCACCACCATGTCAATATACGACGCAGCATACGCTTGATATCGTCGAGCACTATGTATAGCAGTGGCACTAGGATCAGTGTCACAAGCGTTGAAAACAGAATGCCAAATGCTAATGACGTTGCCATGGGAATGACAATCTTTGCCTGTAGACTTTTTTCCATAATGATGGGAACGAGGCCAAAGAACGTGGTTAATGACGTGAGAATAATGGCCCGAAAACGGAAGCACCCTGAGTCAATTGCTGCTTGTTTGATCGGTAAGCCTTTGGCGCGTGCACGGTTGACAAAGTCGACCAGAATTAATGAGTCATTCACTACAACGCCAGCCAGTGCAACAATGCCACATAAACTCAGCACGCTCATGTTGAGACCTAAAATAAAGTGACCAAATAGTGCGCCGATCATACCAAATGGAATAATGGACATAATAATTAGCGGCTGACTATAGGAGCGTAAAGGTATCGCCATTAGCGCGTAAATCGTGAAGAGTGCAAAAAAGAAACCTTGCAATAAGGCAACCAAAGCACTTTGCTCATCGGCGCTACCGCCATCAAGCGCAGTCGACACACTTGGGTATTGCTCGGTCAGTTGCGGAAGGAACTTCTCTTGAATCTCGGCAACAACCTTGGCGGGTTCGACAATATTTGAGTTCGCGTTGGCACTGATTGTGATTGCGCGACGGCCATCAACACGGGTAATTGACGCATAAGATTCTCCCAACTCGATGTCTGCAACGACTGAGAAGGGGACTGATTCCCCTGTTGGAGTGCGGATTAGCATATTTTCAAGATGCCCTAAAGTGCGGCGTTGATCTTTCGGGTAACGCACCATCACTTTGACTTCTTCTTTGTTGCGAAGTATCCGCTGTGCTTCATATCCATAGAAGCCATAGCGAACCTGAGTTGCCAGATTCGCTAAGGTTAAGCCAAGGGCTTCCGCTTCAGGGCGGATTTTCAGGCGTACCTCTTGACTACCAGAAGAGAAATTATCGCTAATATCATAAATGCCTTCATATGTGGCGAGTTTATGCTTCAACTCGTTTGCGGCCTTTGATAACTGGGAGAGATCATTCGATGTTAAACGGAATGACACATCACCGCCGGTATCATTGGTACTTGCGTTGATACTTAGCTTTTTGACGCCGATCATTTCGGGCAGCGCTTCTCGCCATGCCGTGGCAATGGCTTGACCGTCGACTTCTCGATCTTCCCCTTTGGATAGCTCCGCAAAGATAAAGGCTGATGTTCGAGAACTCATATTGATGAAGCTATGGGCGACGACACTGTCGCCATGTTTTAGCGTCATCTCGTCATTCATTTGATATAGGGCTTCCTCAATATTCTGCACCACCTGCAGGGTATTCATCTCTGAACTGCCCTCATCCATTTGCAACTGCACTTGAATAAAGTCTGATGGAATATCTGGGAAGAAAACCCAGCGAACTTTGCCACTGACGACCAATGCAATGGAGAAGATGAGAACACCAATAAACATGGCAATAACGCTATAGCGCTGGCGAATGGCGAATTCGAGGAAATTGCGGTATTTATGGTGGATAAAGTATTGCACATTGTCGTTAAAACGCGCTTTGAGGCGCCCAATATAGCCCTTTTTTGCCTTTGGATTTTTTGGACGCATATGGGCTAAGTGCGCCGGTAAAATGAGTTTGGATTCGACCAAGGAAAATGCGAGACACAAGATTACAACGGCACCGATGGATTTCCAAATCACCCCTTGTGTACCAGATACCATCAACATGGGCATAAATGCAGCAATGGTGGTAAGTACACCAAATGTTGCAGGCATTGCGACTTTTTTGGCACCTCGAATGACATTGTCGATCGAGTGGCCATGGCGCTCTACTTCTGCATAAGCGCTTTCGCCAATGACGATGGCATCATCCACCACGATACCGAGCACTAAGATAAACGCAAATAAGGTCAGCATATTGATCGACATTGAAACGGGTTCATAGGGCATCAGCATTAAGGCACCCAAGAAGCAGACGGGTAAGCCGAGCATCACCCAAAATGCCAACTTCAAATCGAGGAATAGTGCAAGGATCAGAAACACCAATAGTGCGCCAAAAAACATGTTAGAAAACATCATGTTCATGCGGCCTTCAAGGTAGTGAGTTAAATCCCCCCAGTAATCGAGCTGTGCACCGTTGGGGAGAGCGGCTCTATGAGTCTCGATATAGGCTTTGACTTGCTTGGCTATTTCAATCGCATTTTGATCATCAACACTCAGCACTTCAATGATGGCTGCAGGTTTGCCATTGAAACGGGTGTACTCTAAGCGTTCTTCAAAATCATCTTTGATGGTTGCCACTTGTGGTAGCATGATGCGGCTACCATCGGCGCGTGTACTGACGACGATGCTGGCAAAATCTTCACCGGTATAGGCTTGGCCTTTGGTTCTTAAGAGGATATCGCCACTGGGGGCATTAATCGAACCTCCGGGTAAATCGATAGATGAGCGCTGCACCGCTTGTGCTACCGAATCAAATGTAAGCCCGTACTCGCGGAGTTTATCCTCCGAGACTTCAATCCCAATTTCGTAATCGCGAACACCAGTAACTTGCGCGCGGGTAATCGCAGGTAATGCACTGAGATCATCCCGTACGGTTTTGGCTAGCTCTTTCATCTCATGTAATGAAATATCGCCGTAAACAGAGACCCAGATGACATTATTCTCAGGCTTCACTTGGAAAATATCTGGCTTTTCAATATTTGCGGGGAAGGTTGATATTGCGTCGAGTCTGAGCTTTGTTTCGTCAAGTACGTCCTGTACGTCGTATCCATCTTCGACTTCAATCGTGACTTGCCCATTACTCTCGCTGGCAATTGAGGTGATTTTTTTAATTCCATCAATGTCTTGAACTGACTCTTCAATCTTGATGTTGATGCCTTCTTCAATCTCTTGCGGCGCAGCTCCTGGGTAGGCAACGGATATCCGTAATAGGTTGAATTCAAAGGATGGAAATACTTCTTTGTTGATAATCAGTGCGCTAAATGCGCCGCCCACAAGTAACACGACCATCAGTAAATTAGCCGCAACGCTATTGCGTGTGAACCAAGCAATAATACCTTTACGAGTATCCATTATTTAGTTCCCGCAACATTGGCATCTTGCTGGCTTTCTTTGGCTGCACTTGTCTCTTTGGGTGTCTCTACTTCATCTGGGGTGCTGGCTTGAGGTGACGCTTCACCAAGAATTTTAACCGGACGGCCATCTAAAGTTTTATTCAGAGAGGTGATTGCAATTCGCTCGCCAGTATGAAGACTCCCGCGGACATATGAAAACTCAAGATCTGTCAGGATGCTATTGACGGTACGAAACTCAACAATATTGTTTTTGCCAATCACGGCAACTTGGCCATTTTTCACCAAATGGCGGGGAAGCTTTACAATGCCGTCTAAAGTTCGGCCTTTAATGGTTGCTGTGACAAAACTGCCGTACTTCAGTGGTAGCTGTTTGGCTTGGTGTTGGCTTTTTAAATATGGATCAATTACTTCTGCGACCAGATACACCATACGATTTTCGGTGTCGATTACGCCTTCACTACGAATAATTTCACCTTGCCAAGATACGGTCTTACCGGCAAGGGATGCACTGAGTGTGACTTCGGTATCGGGATTGTCTACGGATTCTAAATAGGCTAAGTCTTCATTGGCCACAGGTAAGCGGATTTCGGCGACGGCAATATCATACAGCTCGCCTAAATTGGTGCCTTGGCTAACATATTGACCTAAATCAACATGCCTAGCCTTAATCAAACCATCAAATGGTGCGCGGATGACCGTGCGTTGTAAATTTCGTTCTGCACGAGCCAGCGCTGCTTGAGCGTATTTGACATTTGCTTGCTCTTTTTTCAGCTGTGGTAGCCGCAACCCTAGTTGTGGTGCAACGCCGTTTTTGTATCCTTTCCAATCATTTTTTGCGACTTCACCGCGGGCTTTTTCTTCGTCAAGGGCGGCGATGGCTTGGGCAAGTGTGGCTTGGGCTTGGATCAGATCTGCTTCGTAGTCTGATGGTTCTATGGTTGCGAGTTCATCGCCTTGTTTGACCATGCCACCTGCAGCAAACTGAGTAGATATGCTGAGCAATCTGCCTTTGACTTCAGTGACTAATTGCGTCTTAAACTTCGGTTGCACGACACCATAAGAAGGCAAATTTAGTGACATGGTTTGTTGTTCAACTTGCTTGACGTCAATGATCGGTAAAGGGGTGTCCTCTGCCTTTTGTTCTGGCTCTTGCTGAGTTGAAATAAGATAGGCGGCGGCTGCCGCGAAGAGGGCCAAAATAATTAAAGGAGGCAAAGCCCTCCTTAAAAAAAGTAAGATCATTGTTTTTGCTTATCCATGCTAACAGCTTAATTATGCATAAATTTAACAGACAGTTAGCTCGCTACAAACCTATTTTTGTAAAAAAAATGTATCAGTCGTTAAATATAATGGTTTCGCTGCACGGGTGGTTATTTATTGAACGGCTACCGTTGGCAGAGCAAGATCACAAAGGGTACATTTTATTTGCGCGCTAAGTTGTCGATGTACGATAAACCAATATAAAAAAGGAGCCGTGGGGCTCCTTAATTGTTCTTCTTCGTTGATTGAGGCAACAGTAAATTATTTTTTCTTTTTGCGCTTTTTACTACTTCCTTTTTTGGCCGCATCTTTTGCTTTGGCTTTTTTCTTTCCCGGTGCTTTTGCTTCTTTATTATTTGGACGCAAGCCTTCAATAACGCGGCGCTTCAGAGGTTGTTCAATATAGCGTTCAATTTTACCTACGATACGGATATCATGGGCTTCTACTAGTGAGATGGCAGTACCTTTGGCGCCAGCTCGACCCGTTCGGCCAATTCTGTGTACGTAAGTATCGGCGCTGTGTGGCATATCATAGTTAATGACGTGGGTAATATTGTCGACATCAATACCGCGGGCTGCAACATCTGTTGCGAGTAGCACTTTCACTTCGCCTTTTGTAAAACGCCCTAGTGCTTGAAAGCGTTTTTTCTGTTCCATATCGCCACGCAAAAATGCACATGGAATCCCTGCTTTCAGTAATAACCCTTCTAAGCTGGCTACTCTTTCTCTTGTTTTCACAAAGACAATAACACGCTCTGCATCGGGTGAGTTGAGCAAGCTACAGAGGAGCTGAAATTTATGCTGGGCATCATCAGCTAAATGCAGCCATTGATGTATTTTTGCTTTTTCGCTGCGAGGGGCTTCAGCATCGATACGAGCAGGATCCGTAAGCAACTCACGGGCAAAGCGAGACACACCACCGCCTTCAAGTGTTGCAGAAAACAACATGGTTTGTTTTCTGCCTTGGGCCTCAATTGCGATAGTTTGTACGACTTGAGCAAACCCCATGTCGAGCATACGATCGGCTTCATCAATAATTAACATTTCAACGGATTGAGCATCAAAAATGTTTTTATCTAAATATTCGTGAAGGCGACCTGGTGTGGCGACGAGAATATCTACATTGCCTTTTAAAGCAGCTTCTTGGGGCGCATAAGGCACGCCTCCAGTAACGATGGCGATGTCAAGATCAAGCCCCGTTGCTAGGTGGCAGGCATAACGATGGATTTGGCTGGCTAATTCGCGTGTTGGAGTCAACACCAATATGCGTGCTTGACCTGAGTATCGTCGAGGAAAATCAATGATATGCTGCAGTGCAGGTAGCAAAAAACTCGCTGTTTTGCCCGTTCCTGTTGGCGCGCATGCGAGAACATCTTTTTGCTCCATCGCCAAAGGGATCGTTTGTTTTTGGATTGTGGTGGGCGATTTATGCCCCATTGCCTTTAAAGACTCAAGTAAATTTGAGTCAAGGTCGAAATCTTCAAATTGCATCTACATCTCTCGCTATCATTTAGCCGGACATTATAGAGTGAATCCGCAGTGACGGATACTCGCGCATGCAATTTGTTGCGGCTTTTCTATTATTCCTTGGCAGAAAACTCGTTGTTACATTGCAAGATAGAATTCCTGAGTGAGTGCTACCATTTCTTGTGTGTACCGATTTTGCTGGTCTCGAACCGTTAATTGGTTTGTGTAGGCTGCCCTATTGACTGAATTCAAGCGGCTATGGAGCTGAGTGGTTTCAAGGGGCTGATGGCCGAGTGCAATCATGACTAATTTGGATGGTTTTCCCACCACCCCTACTATATCCGTTTTGTGGGTGAGACCGAGCCCGACGAGGTTCGCTTCAATGAGGACTTTGTCCAAACTGGCTTGGGGCAAAATTAAACTCGCCATCGCAGATGTTGCGAGCAACTTTTGAATGCATTGCATGAGGGTCTTAAAGTCGAGCTGTTGCGTGTGCCGGGCTTGGGCTCTGCTGTTGCAGTCGGCTCGGGGGCCACTTTCAAAATAAGGGGGGTTACAAATGATGTGATCGTAGAGAACAGCAACGTCCGAGGTCAAATATTGTGCAGTATAATCGAGAATTCCAGTGTGATGTATGGATAAACGATGGCTCCAAGGGCTTGCTGTGAAATTGAGCTGGCTTGCCTGAGCAGCGAATGCATCAATTTCTACGGCGTCTATGGTCGCTAAACTTCTTTGGGCGGCCATTAAAGACAAAAGTCCGCTACCTGCGCCAATATCGAGAATCCGTTTCGCTTGGCTTAAATCAGCCCACGCTCCGAGCAGTACGCCATCGGTGCTGACTGGCATACCGCAACGGCGGTCATCGACATGGAATTGTTTGAAGGTAAACGGCATCGACAGAATTCTAGCAAAGGAAGACAGTTTTATTGTATCCAAAAAGTATGGATGTTGAGAACTCTATTTGGTTTTTCGACTCATCCGTAACATGAATCTTTCCGCTTTAGACGGCGCGAGAATGAAGGTGTTTTGATCGGCTGTACAGCACCATGTATTACTGATGGGTTCTACATATGAATCTAAATTTGAGCGTCCGAATGCCACATCTTGGTAAATGAGCTTAATAAATGCGCATCCCGTCTGTTTTTCTTTGCGTTTTCTTTGTGTATTTGATATCAGTGTTGGCCGCTTGAGCACAAAACTGTGATCTGGAATTGGGTTTGCAATGAATGATCCTTTAGGGATTGCGTGTTCAGTAAGGATTCGCTGAAATACCAGTTACATCGCACCGATTTATTGAAACTTTAGCGTTGGTATCGGGTGTAAATATTTATTTACAGCCGATTGTCCTTTATAGAAGGGCATCACTTAAAACGACAGAATAATAAGAAAAAATTTTAAAAGGATAAGACCTCCCGTGCAAAATCAACAGATGACAATGACTGACGTATTAGGTTTAGGTTTTATGACCTTCGCCTTTTTTTTAGGAGCGGGTAATCTTATTTTTCCTCCCCTAGCGGGCTATTTGGCAGGTGAACATATGCCTTTAGCGATGGCGGGGTTCTTGTTCACCGCAGTGGGAATGCCGTTGATTGCGCTGATTGCTGTCGCTAAAGCCAAAGGCAAAATTATGGCTTTGTTGCCAGTTTTCGCAGCGACCGTGCTGGCTATTGCAATCTATATTATTATCGGCCCTGCTTTTGCTGCACCTCGCACGGGACTCGTCGCATATGAAATTGGCGCAAAACCATTTTTGACCGATACCAGTGCTGCAGTGGTGTTCGCTGGGCAGACGTTAAATCTCTCCCGACTCCTATATACATGTGCCTTTTTTGCGATCACCATGTTGCTTGCGTTATTTCCAGGTAAGTTGTTGGATAATGTTGGCAAGTTGCTCACCCCAGTTCTATTGCTGCTGCTGATGGCTTTAGCATGTTCAGTGATTATCTTGCCCGGTGCTGCGGTCGGCTTGCCGGTCAGTGATTATGAAAATAGCCCACTTATCAAAGGCGTTCTGGAAGGCTATAACACGATGGATACGCTTGCATCACTGATGTTTGGCGTTTTGATTATCGATATCTTGCGCAAGAAAGGGATTCATCAGGCCAAAGCGCAAACACGATATTTAATTCAGGCTGCAATTATTGCGGCTGCGGGCTTAGCTTTTGTCTATATTTCCTTGTTTTATTTGGGCGCTACGGCAGGCGAACTTGCTCAAGGTGCTGAAAATGGTGGTGAAATTCTCACGAACTATGTGACTAAACATTTTGGTACCGCAGGTATTGTGTTGCTAGCAACGGTTGTGACCCTTGCATGTTTAACGACAGCGGTGGGGTTAGTGAGCGCTTGTTCGGAATACTTTAACGAGTTATTGCCGCGCATTTCCTACAAGTTATTTGTCGTTATCTTTAGTTTCATTTGTGGGGTGGTGGCAAATGTTGGATTATCTCAACTCATTCAAATTAGTATTCCTGTACTTTACACTGTCTATCCCGTTGCAATTGCTTTAGTGATGGTGACATTTTTGACCGAGCGCTTTGCTCGCCCTGCAATGTCTCATCGACTAACCCTGAGCGTAGCGTTAATTTTTGGATTGTTGGATGGATTGAAGGCGGCTGGTGTGGATATGAGCATGTTTGATTTTATGCCACTATACACAGAGGGCATGGCGTGGTTAATCCCGACCCTCGTTTCAATTTTGTTCTGTTTCACTTTAAGAGAGAAGCCTGTAGCCGTATTAAGCTCATAGAATTATCGAGTTTAATGAAGTGAACATGTGTTATGAGAGGCTGTTTTTGAGCGGCAATTTGCAATAATCAAGGAAAAGTTGAATGGCATATCAAAGTGATCCCATCATTGAACAATTCCTTGATGCAGTATGGGCTGAACAGGGGTTAAGCGATAATACGTTAGCTGCTTATCGAACGGATCTCCGCCATCTGGATAAATTTTTACAGCAACAATCATCCGCTTTATTGCTGGCAAATCAATCATTAATCCTTGCCTTTCTGGAGCAGCGTGCGCAGGTTGGGGAAGCAAAATCGAGCAGTGCCCGGATGCGTAGCAGTTTGCGTAGTTTTTATGCTTACATGTTGATTCAAAAGCAAGTCATTTGTGATCCAATGGCTCGTATTGGTTCGCCTAAACTCGAAAAACGTTTGCCTGATAGTTTAAGTGAGCAGCAAGTCGAGTCTTTATTGGCTGAGCCCGATAGAACGATTGCGATTGAATGTCGTGATCGTGCAATGCTTGAACTCCTCTACGCTACCGGGCTTCGGGTCACCGAACTTGTGAGCTTGACCATGGAGCAAATGAGCTTACGACAAGGGCTGGTGAGAGTTATAGGTAAAGGGGGCAAAGAGCGGCTTGTTCCTATGGGGGAGCCAGCGATTGTCGCCGTTGAAGAATATTTGAAATTTGCCAGAGCAGAATTGCTAAATTCAAAAACAAGCGCGGTCGTGTTTGTGTCGAAGCGGGGGCAAATGATGACGCGGCAAACATTCTGGCACCGAATCAAACTTTATGCACTTCGGGCCAATATCGCCAGTGACTTGTCTCCTCACACGATACGCCATGCGTTTGCGACTCATTTATTGAATCACGGTGCTGATTTGCGAGTTGTTCAGTTGCTGTTGGGGCATAGTGATTTATCAACCACACAAATTTACACCCATGTGGCGAAAGCCAGATTACAGCAGCTACATAGTGAGCATCATCCTCGAGGATAAATACTATCTAAACCGCTGATTAAAAATATAAATAGCTATTCCATTAGAATTTGTTACTGAATAAACTTGCTTTCAAAGAGACCAGTCTGTAACTTTTCACTCCATTGGCGGGTCTACTGTATAACGGCGTAAGCTCAGCCCCACTTTTTTAAATAGGATGTTTTATGAAGTTATCTCATGTGTTGTCATTGGTTTTCGCACTGGCCATCACACCTGTTGGCGCAGCAAGTAATAGTAATCAAGATCAGCAAAATGAGCTCAAAGCTAAACTTGCAGAGACCTTAAATATTCAGGTTCATCAGCTGCAAGACTCTCCTGTTCCTGGATTATATGAAGCATTGACCAATCGCGGCGTAGTTTATGTAACGCATGATGGCAGTAAACTCTTTCATGGTAACCTTTACGATCTGGATGCAGGTATGAAGAATCTAACCGAGGCCGCGATGGCTGGCCCACGGTTGAAGATGATGAAGCCGCTTGAGAAGAACATGTTGGTCTACAAGGCGAAGAATGAAAAACATGTAGTCACCGTGTTTACTGATATTAGCTGTGGCTATTGTCGTAAACTTCATCAGCAAATGGATGAATATAACGAACTGGGAATTACCGTGCGTTATCTTGCCTACCCTAGAGCGGGTATTCCTTCCGCGAACGCCGATGAAATGGAAGCGGTGTGGTGCGCAAAAGAGCCATTAAAAGCGATGACCTCTGCGAAAGCGGGCCAAAATGTAAAAGCTGCTAAATGTGATGCTAAAATTCAAGAGCAATATAATTTAGGAACCAGCTTTGGTATCAACGGGACTCCTGCAATTGTGCTTGAAAATGGGAGTTTGATTCCTGGTTACCAGCCTCCGCAGCAATTGCTTGGTGTTTTACAATCAATATAAGCTGACCCGACAATCGTGAAAGTAAGGCGGGCTGATAGCTCGCCTTTTTGTTATCTTTAAGCTTCCAGCAATATAGAATAGGTCAACGCAATTGTTCCATAAAATCGTTCGTCGCCCTCAAGTAGAACACCATCACCTTCCGACTCATTTATCGCCATTACTTCGGCAGATTTATGCGGCTCGTGGCGTACAGGCAGAAGAAAGCGAACTTGGCTTAGCACAGTTATTAAAGCCTCAAAATATGGCCGGTGTAGCTAAAGCGGCCACACTGATTGCTGATGCCTTAGCTGCTCAACAATCAATTTTGATTGTGGGAGACTTTGATGCCGATGGTGCAACCTCGACAGCTTTGTGTATGTTGGCATTGCAAGCGATGGGTGCCAATGTGGATTATCTGATCCCGAATCGATTTGACTATGGCTACGGCTTAAGTCCTGATGTTGTTTCGGTAGCGCATCAAAAGCAAGCGCAGCTCATCATCACCGTTGACAATGGTATTTCTTCAATTGAAGGCGTCGCGGCCGCAAAAGCGCTAGGCATGCAGGTTGTCATTACTGATCATCATTTGCCGGGACAGCAAGTTCCAAATGCGGACGCAATTGTAAATCCAAATCAGAACGGCTGTGATTTTGCCAGTAAGTCTATTGCCGGAGTTGGCGTCGCATTTTATCTCATGTCCGTGTTGAACTCTGAACTTAAGCGGCGCCATTGGTATCAGCAGTCGGAATTGCCAGAGCCTAAGAATTTTGCCCACTTATTAGATATTGTGGCTTTGGGTACGGTTGCCGATGTCGTTGGCTTAGATAGAAACAACCGAATTTTGGTCGATGCGGGACTCAAAAGAGTGCGTTTAGGTCAATGTCGGCCCGGAATTACAGCGCTCTTAGAAGTTGCCCGGCGAACACCTCAGCGAATCGTTGCTGCGGATTTTGGATTTGCCGTCGGGCCTCGATTAAATGCCGCTGGGCGGCTAGATGAAATGGCGCTCGGTGTCGAAACCTTGTTATGTGCTGACATTTATCAAGCTAGAACCATGGCTGCGGAATTAGATGGCCTGAATGCTCAGCGCCGTGACCTAGAAGCGGAGATGCAGCAAGAAGCGCTTAAATCCCTTGAGACGATCGAATTCAATCAAGCGCAGATGCCATGGGCGATTGCGATCTATCAACAAGATTGGCACCAAGGGGTCATTGGGATCCTCGCCTCACGGATTAAGGATAAATATCATCGGCCTGTAATTGCTTTTGCTGAAGCGGGGAATGGCGAAATAAAAGGTTCCGCGCGTTCAATTAAGGGTTTGCATATGCGTGATCTCTTGGAGCGAATTAACACCCTAAACCCAGGCATGATAAAAAAGTTTGGTGGACATGCCATGGCCGCAGGACTGACTTTGAATGCAGCACAATTTGATGACTTTGCGAAAGCGTATGAATTTGCCGCGCGAGAGATTTTGAAGCCAGAGCAACTCACCGGTGAAATTCTTTCCGATGGCGAGCTTAAAGCGACAGATTTGAATATTGAAGTTGCCAAAGAGCTCCGGCATGGCGGCCCTTGGGGGCAGGGATTTGAAGAACCATTGTTTGATGGTCACTTTCAGGTTTTGCAACAACGCATTGTCGGTGAGAAGCATTTAAAGTTGGTTTTGGAAACCGAATGTGGGCAAACAATGGTGGATGCGATAGCATTTAACGTCGATTTAAAAACTTGGCCTGATGCAACGATTAGACATGTACGTTTAGCTTATCGGCTTGATGTGAATGAATTTAGAGGCAATGAGAGTTTGCAGTTGATGGTTGAACAAATCGAACCTTTATAGCTTGGATTGATTTGAAGGAAAATTGCGCAGCAACCATGTGTAGCGCTAGGATTAAAGAAAAGCCTGCAATAAGCAGGCTTTTTTATGGTATCGAGGCGTTTCACGGTAACTATTTGTAGAGCGATGGATCCGTCTTATTTGGTCGCGTTTTAAAGCGCCGGTGTAGCCACATATATTGTGGCAAATTACGGCGAATAAGAGACTCAATGATCTGATTACCACGCAGGGTATCCTTCATTTCATCTTCGCCTGGAAAATTATCTAAAGGTGGCAACATCTCAATGGTGTAGCCAGTGTCTTGAGCATCTCGCTCCACAAAAAACGGAATGACTTTGGCCTTACCCATTTTCGCTAATGAGGTAGCGCCGGTAATTGTAGCTGCGTCAGGAACAGCGAAAAAGGGCAGGAATAACGCGCTTGAGCGCCCAAAGTCTTGGTCAGCGGTGTACCAAATAAATTCAGGTTTGCGTAAGCTGCGGATCATTTGACGAATATCTCGCTTTGGCACTAGCGCCTTGTTAGAGCGCAGGCGCCCTTTAACTTGTAGGTATTCCATTACGGCATTGTTATGGGGTCGGTAAACGCCAACACCCGGCTGGAATTGACCTAGTACTCTTGCGCCCATTTCTAGCGGTAAGCAATGGACTGCAAACAAAATGACACCTTGGCCGCTATCTAATGTTTCCCTTAAATAATGCTCGCCTTTAATTGTCATGTGCTGCTGGACGCGTTCATTGCTCCACCACCAAGCGTTCACCGAGTCGAATACGGCTTTGCCCGTTTCTTCAAAATTGCGTTTCAGTAGCGTTTTCCTTTCTGCTTCTGGCATGTCGGGAAAACATAGCGCTAAATTACGTTTGGCGGTATTGACTCGGCTACCAGCTACCACCATGACGAAACGGCCGATTGCTGCACCAATCTTCATTTGCAATCGAAGCGGAAGGAGTTGCGTTAAGCGAATAATGCCGACGCCGAACCATAGCAGCCAGTATTTAGGGTGACAAAGATGAGATGAAAATTGAGCGCTCTCGACCACAGTAAACTCTTCGATTCATAAAAATTACCGCATATTCTAACCCAATTTGTGCAGAAAATTAGGTACAATCAGCCTTTAATTTTTTGCAAAAGATAAAGAGCGCTATGAAGGTTTCATTGCCAGCATTTGAGAAGGCCAGAGTTTTAGTGGTCGGTGACGTGATGTTAGATCGGTATTGGGTCGGCCCTACAGGGCGAATTTCCCCTGAAGCGCCGGTACCGGTTGTCAAAATCGATCAAGTCGAAGATCGCCCCGGTGGCGCGGCTAACGTCGCCTTAAACATTGCCACTCTCGGTGGGCAAGTGCAGCTGGCTGGTATCGTTGGCCAAGATGAAACGGCTGAGGCGCTCACTCTTGGTGTGCAAACTCTTGGTGTTGAACCGCAATGGTTAAGGGTTACGGATAAGCCGACAATTACAAAGTTAAGGGTTTTGTCGCGCAACCAACAATTAATTCGTCTGGATTTTGAGCAGGGCTTTTCGCGTCAAGATAGCGAAGAACTGCTTAGCCAGAGTGAGGCTTTGCTCGAACAACATGACGTCGTGGTGTTGTCTGATTATGCGAAAGGCGCGCTTGTTGAGCCGGCCTCATTTATTGCAACGGCCAACTCGAAAGGTGTCAAAGTGCTGGTGGACCCCAAAGGGAGTGATTTTAGTCGCTACCGTGGCGCTTATTTGTTAACGCCAAATATGAGTGAGTTTGAGCAGGTTGTTGGCCCCGTGCATTCAGAAGCTGAATTGGTCGAAAAAGCCCAAGGGCTGCTCAAGGCGTTTGATATTACGGCAATGTTGGTGACCCGATCGGAAAAGGGGATGACGCTGATTACTGCCGAGGAAAATGAGCTTCATATTCCGACAGTGGCCAGAGAAGTTTACGATGTGACCGGTGCTGGTGATACTGTGATTTCAGCACTAGCGACTTCAATCGCCGCTGGTGCTGAGCTACCTCAGGCCTGCGCCATTGCCAACTCGGCAGCTGGTATCGTTGTTGGGAAGCTTGGGACTTCAACAGTGAGTCGTATTGAGCTGATCAATACACTTGCCACCACGCAGGGAGAGTCCGGTTTCGGCGTCGTTAGTGAAGAACAATTGGTTTACGCCCTTGAACAAGCACGTTTACGCGGTGAACGTGTGGTCATGACCAATGGCTGCTTTGATATATTGCATGCAGGGCATGTGAGCTATTTAAAACAAGCGCGAGAGCTTGGTGATCGCCTAATTGTTGCTGTAAATAGTGATGACTCTGTTAAACGTCTAAAGGGAGAAGGGCGACCAGTTAACCAAGTTGATCGCCGCATGGCTGTTCTTGCGGGTCTTGCATCTGTGGATTGGGTGGTTCCTTTCAGTGAAGATACTCCGCAACGTGTCATTGCGCGTTTATTGCCTGATCTGTTGGTGAAAGGTGGTGACTACCAAGTGGAGGATATCGAAGGTGGAAAAGAGGTTATCGCAGCCGGTGGACTAGTGAAAGTCCTGTGTTTTGAAGATGGTGTTTCAACTACCAAAATTATTGAAAACATTATGGCCAATCAATAGTTATTCCAGAGTAACAATTTGATGGTTTCAAATTTGAAGCCAAATAAGCGGGTGGCATTGAAAACTCCTATTTTGCCGGAGAATCATATAAGTATAAGGGCGAAGACATCATGGAAAGACAGCAATTTTGATTACCCTGCAGGCTGTTTTGCCGACCTTGATGCTCGCATTAGAACTCGGAACGCAGCAGGCGCTCGTTTGTGATATTGCAAACGAAGCCTGCTTGCAGCAGCTTCCTGTTGAGGTGAGACGGCAATTACCACGGGATCACCAACAAATGCAGCTAGTGCTGGGACACCAAGGTGCAGTGGCTTTGCCTGTAAAACACTCGCTATATTCCGGTGTCGTTGTACTCAATCCTCTTCAAATCCCCCGTAATTTAGGCGCCATGATCGATGATGAATATTTTCAGTTTCCCCTAAGTCATCAGCAACAATTGACGACATGGCATGAACTTGGACACTTGGTCGTCCCACAGTACCAAGGTCAAATACTGCCGTTATCCTTAACGCCGTTTCAACATGAATGGCTTGCAGACTGCTATTTACTTTGGCGAGTCGCTCGAGAATACGGCAGTTTAGACTTGGCTTGGCAACAATTGCACCGACGAAATTTAGCTTTAATCGCATCGAGTGAAAATATGTCACATTGGAGCGTCCCTTTGTTGCAGCAGTTATTGTCAAATTATGATGCCGAACAGGTGCAAAGTTTTACGACGTTCCGCGCGTTTTTAAAGGATTTTTACCCAAGAATAATTGAGCAGAGTCGTGACGAGCGCCGTGAAATGAAAAGCTTAGTAAAGCAACTGTTTTCGAGTACGACAGTACAGACAACATCTGATTATATGTATTGGCGTAAACCTGCATTGAAAACCTACCTTTTCCCTACGTTACAGCTTGCATTGGGGACCGACAAAGCCCACCGTTGGTGCAAGAAGTACCTTTCTGCACCACAAACGGGATCTTGAATCTCATTTGCTGAAATTTAGCTGAACCTTAGCTGAACAAAGATGAAATACCCATAGATATGGCCGTATACCAGCAGCACTTCAATGCTGACTTTGATAGTATTTTTGCTATTAACTTGAGTAATTCTAATGAGAGGGTTTCATGGCTAAGCGTTCAAAAGCTCAAACTGAGCTAACTATCAATCAAATATTGGATGAGGCATTAAAGCAAATCCTAACGATTGGTTTTGATGCGATGTCATATACCACACTTTCAGAGGCGACCGGTATCAGTCGCACAGGGATTAGCCATCACTTTCCCAAGAAAATCGATTTTTTGACGCGATTGGATGCCAAGATTGCTCGCTTTTTTGTTGCGGCACTTGATTTTTCAAGCACTGAAAAGCTGGAGCTTTCATGGATTGCAGCCCAAAGAGAGCCTCATTACCGAGCCGTTTTAAGATTGTTCTTTAGCCTCTGTGGTCAGGGTAAGTCAGATATTACGTTGTTCCGAGCGGTTAGTTTAGCGAGAGAAACTGCAGTGATGGAGCTAGGCCATCAAGGTGAGCGAATGATTAATCACTTACTGGGGAGAAGCGCGGTTTCTTTGCTGTCTTTAAGTGAGACGCAATTTGTTCAAGAGCGCGCAGCTTAACAGAGCTGATCAGCAAAATTACAAGATTTAGGGAGCATTCGCTCCCTTTTTTTTAGACGGTACCTTTCCATGCCGTGAGCAAGCCAAAGCCCTCTTAGACTCCAGCCTAGAGTTATTGCCGGACTATTTCAGGTCGCTTTCTCTTGCTCTATCCCATCATTTCAAATTGACCATGGGATACCTTTATTCCTAAAAGTAATTAAAAATTATGTTTTATTCTTTTTTATCCTTCCAGTGAGCGTCTATGCTGTGGCAACTACTCTGTCACTGGGCCGTATTCATCATGTTGTTAAAAGAACTCTCATCTCTCGCATCTCCTCTATCTGAGCCTCAGGTGGATAAACTTAAACAGCTCACGAGTGAGCTAAATACTGTGCAGTTGGCATGGGTTAGTGGTTATCTAGCCGCAAGCGCTAATGCGACCGTTACTCCAAGTGTTACTGAGCCTGGAACCGAACAGACGATTACCATTTTGTATGGTAGCCAAACGGGAAATGGCCGCGGGATAGCAGAGTCTTTTGCTGAAAAAGCGCAGGCACAAGGTTATGCGACCAACTTGGTTTCTATGAGTGATTATAAAGCGCGTCAATTGAAGCAAGAAACGATTGCCATATTCGTCGTGAGTACTCACGGTGAAGGCGAAGCGCCCGATGATGCGATGGAATTGCATCAATTTCTAGCGTCAAAGCGAGCACCTAAATTGGATAGTTTGCAATATAGTGTGTTGGCTCTTGGTGATTCGAGCTATGAGTTTTTCTGTCAGACCGGTAAGGACTTTGAGGAAAGGCTTAGTGCTTTGGGAGCTCAGCCATTGCATGAACTGGTGGAGTGTGATGTTGACTATGAGGCTAGCGCAGAACAATGGCAGCAGGATGTATTGCAAGCGGTTGAGCCTTTGATTAAAGCATCTAATGCGACTGTGGTGCCGATTTCAAGTGCGAGCGCGACCAATGCTCAAGCATTTAGTAAACAGAAGCCGCTGCATGCTGAGCTACTGGTTAGCCAAAAAATCACTGGCCGAGACTCTGACAGAGATGTGCGACATGTTGAAATTGATTTAGGTGAATCAGGCCTCACTTATCAAGCGGGTGATGCATTGGGCGTATGGTTTGAAAATTCAGCGGCATTGGTCGCTGAGGTGATTGAAAAGCTGGGCCTTTCTTCGAGCGAAAATGTAACGGTTGCAAAAGAAAGCTATGAATTGGCGCAAGCACTGATAGAGAAAAAGGAACTGACGCAAATTTATCCGGGCTTAGTAGAAGCTTGGGCCGAGCTCAGTGAAAATGATGTACTACGCTCTTTAGTTGCTGATAAGGAACAAACGAGGCAGTTTGTCCTTGAGAATCAGTTAGCAGATTTGATTGAGCAATACCCGCCGGCGAAATCGATTACCGCTCAGTCTTTAGTTGATTTATTGCGCCCGATAACGCCGCGCCTTTACTCTATTGCATCAAGCCAAGATGAAGTCGATACCGAAGTTCACTTAACCGTTGCTTTGGTTGAGGACACTGAAAAACCAACCCACAGATTTGGCGGCGCTTCGCATTACCTTGCTAATGCCGAGGAAGGTCAGGCTGTAAAGGTTTATGTCGAGCCGAATAAACACTTCCGTTTACCAGAAAACCCAGATACGCCAGTGATTATGATTGGCCCCGGAACAGGTGTTGCACCGTTTAGAGCATTCTTACAGCAACGCGCTGCGGATGGAGCTGCGGGTAAAAATTGGCTGTTTTTCGGTAATCCGCACTTTGAGCAAGACTTTTTGTATCAAACAGAATTGCAGCAATTCTTAAAATCTGGCGAGTTAACAAGATTAGATGTGGCATTTTCCCGAGATCAAGCTGAAAAAGTATATGTACAGCATAAGCTTAAGCAACAAGGTCAAGCTGTATGGCAATGGTTGGAGTCTGGGGCACATCTATATGTATGTGGTGATGCTCAACGAATGGCAAAAGATGTGCATCAAGCTTTGATTGAAGTGATAGAAGAGTTTGGCGGGTTAGAGCACGAGCAAGCTGTTGCGTATTTAGAAAGCTTAAGAAGCAGCCAGCGCTATCAAAAAGATGTGTACTAACGGTTTGGTATCGAATTTATAACCGCATCCTGAATGACCCAGAGTAATACTCTCGGTTTAATTGAAAAGAATATTGAGAGAACGCCCCATGAGTGACCAAAAACTGGCTGTAAATGAATACCTAAAAACCGATAGTGACTACTTACGTGGAACCATCAACGAAGGATTACAAACCGAAGTCACTGGTGCATTCAGTGAAGGAGACCAGCAACTCATTAAGTTTCATGGTTTCTACCAGCAAGATGACCGTGATTTGCGAAATGAGCGTAAAGCGCAAAAGCTTGAGCCGCTATACAGCTTTATGTTGCGTGCAAGAGTACCTGGTGGTGTGTGTACTCCAGAGCAATGGTTAGGTGTCGATAAAATTGCGAGTGAATTAACAAGTTCAAATAGCATCCGTTTAACTACGCGACAAACTTTTCAATACCACGGGATCCCTAAGCGAAATTTAAAAACAATCATCCAGGGGCTAGATCGTCAAGCGCTTGATTCGATTGCCGCATGTGGTGATGTAAACCGAAATGTTATGTGTAACCCAAACCCTGTTGAGTCTAAATTACATCAACAGGCTTATGAATGGGCGAAGAAACTATCTGATCATTTACTGCCCCATACACAAGCTTACGCAGAGATTTGGCTTGATAAAGAAAAGCTCGTCTCTACAGCGGATGAGCAACCGCTAGAGCCGGTGTACGGAAAAACATACTTACCGCGTAAGTTTAAAATGGCAGTTGCAGTGCCACCAGATAATGATGTCGACGTATATACCAATGATTTAGGTTTTGTCGCAGTAGCAGATGGAGATGAGCTGGTTGGTTTTAACTTAACCGCTGGAGGAGGAATGGGGTCAACCCATGGTGAAACCGATACGTTCCCTCGGCTTGCTGATGATTTTGGCTTTATTCGCGCTGAGGACACTTTGAAGTTCGCGGAAGCTGTCATGACAGTTCAGCGTGATTGGGGAAATCGAGTGAACCGTAAGCGTGCGAGGTTGAAATACACCATCGTTGATCATGGTTATGACGCTTTTAAAGCAGAAGTTGAAAAACGTGTAGGGAAAGCTTTTGAAGCGAAAAGAGAAGTGATCATTGGTGACCGCGGCGATCGCTATGGCTGGGTTAAAGGAATCGATAACCAATGGCATCTGACGCTTTATATTGAAAGCGGCCGAGTTAAAGATCAGCCTGGAAAAATGCTACAAACGGGTTTAAGAGAGATTGCTAAAGTCCACAAAGGGGATTTTAGAATGACCTCAAATCAAAATATGATCGTGGCGAGTGTTGCTGAGCAAGACAAAGCTGAAATCGAAGGGCTCGCACGCCAACATGGCCTCCTTGGTGAGGTGATTAGCCAAACACGAGGTCATTCAATTGCATGTGTGGCATTGCCGACTTGTTCATTGGCGATGGCAGAAGCAGAGCGTTATTTTCCTGACTTTATTAGTAAAGTCGAAGCCTTGCAGGATAAACATGGTTTTGCTGAGCAGGCAATCGTAGTCAGAATTACTGGTTGTCCAAATGGCTGTGCACGGCCGTTTGCCGCTGAAATTGGACTTGTGGGTAAAGCTCCAGGCCGCTACAACCTCTATTTAGGTGCGAGTTATGAAGGGACACGACTCAATAAAATGTATCGTGAAAATGTCCAAGAAGCAGAGATACTCGAGGTGTTAGATACTTTATTCGCACAATATGCCACAGAGCGACAAAAGGGTGAAACCTTTGGTAACTTTACAGTGAGAACTGGCGTCGTGGGTGCTGTTTTAGATGCGGCTAAGGATTTTCATGGATAGCTCGTTAAAGTCAAAACCGCTAGAAGCTTGGTCCGCTGTGGATATGCGCGCGCTATTAGATGCGCCAGAAGTTGAGCAAGCCGCCGCGCTGATAAAATTGAATCAAGCTCTTCAATTGCTAAATGCGCAGGAACGAATTGAATGGGCCTTCAAATATTTACCTGGTAACCATGTGCTTTCATCTAGCTTTGGAATTCAAGCTGCAGTGATGCTAAGTCTTGTTACGACAGTAGAAGCGAAAACGCCGATTGTATTGACGGATACCGGATATTTATTTGCTGAAACTTATCGGTTTATTGATGAACTCGTAGAGCGGTTGTCATTAGATTTGAAGATCTATCGTTCGGAGCAAACCGCGGCATGGCAAGAGGCGCGTTATGGGCAGCTATGGCAACAAGGGCTTGAGGGGCTAGCGCTGTATAATCGTATAAATAAGGTCGAGCCGATGCAAAGAGCGCTCGCCGAGCAGCAAGTTGGAACTTGGTTTGCTGGATTGAGACATGTGCAAGCAAGTAGTCGGGAAAGGTTGCCGATTTTAGCGATTCATGGACGCCGTTACAAAATGTTGCCAATTGTTGAATGGACGAATAAGACGGTACACGAATATCTAACTAGCAATGATTTACCTTATCACCCATTGTGGGAGCAAGGATATGTTTCCGTTGGTGATACACACTCAAGCCAACCACTGTCTTTAGGAATGAGCGAAGAAGATACGCGCTTTAATGGCTTAAAGCGAGAATGTGGTTTACATGATGAAATATAGTGAGCATTGCCCATTGGCATAAAGCGAATAAAAAAGGCACCGTGTGGTGCCTTTCTTTTTGCTGGATTTGGATTAGCTTTCCAGGTTGCCACAGAAACGGTAACCCTCACCATGGATGGTGGCAATAATTTCAGGGGTCTCTAAATGGCTTTCAAAATGCTTACGGATTCGACGAATGGTAACATCTACCGTTCGGTCATGTGGCTTAAGCTCTCGGCCTGTCATTTTCATTAACAAGTCAGCACGAGTCAAAATCTTTCCTGGGTTTTCAACAAAGTTGAGCATGGCTCTAAACTCACTACGGGGAAGCTTATAAGACTCACCTTCAGGGCTAACGAGCGAGCGACTATTTATTTCTAAGCTCCAGCCATTAAAGCGATAATGCTCAACTGCTGTCTTTTCTTCCACATCGTTATTACCCGTACTCACACGGGTTAACAAATTGCGAGCTCGAATGGTTAGCTCTCTAGGGTTAAAAGGCTTGGTAATGTAGTCATCGGCACCAATTTCTAGCCCTAGAATCTTGTCGACTTCATTGTCACGCCCGGTGAGGAAAATTAAACCTATATTGTTTATTTCGCGTAACTCGCGAGCAAGTAATAAGCCATTTTTTCCTGGCAGGTTAATGTCCATCACGACTAAATTAACGTTACTTTCTTGCAATGCTTTGTGCATTTCTGCACCATCATTTGCCTCGGTAACCACATAACCTTCTGCCTCGAAAATACTTCTTAGCGTGTTACGGGTAACTGCTTCATCTTCAACGATCAGAATGTGTGGATTTTGCATGTAATTTACCTAACTTAAATCAAAGAATTCTTCAGATGAGTAGTGCGCTGGCTACTCTACAATGTTGTCTGTGCTACTAACTATCCCAGAGATATAAAAAGTCAAAATGATAAAATAAAGACTCAAATTAAATATGCTGAAAATATGACTTTATATAAATTTGTTCGCTAGAAATTATTGGATACGCAATTGGGAGGATTAGTTCCTTAGCAATTGTTTTATTTTGAACTTTATCTAGCAATCCACAATATCGTCGAAATTTCCCTTATGAATAGTTAGCCCTAGAGTCCGTCCTAAAAGCAAGTAACAATTCGTGTCACCTGGCATGCTAGAAAGGTAGGTGTCTATTGCCACGCATTGTACTATCTTTGCCCATTTGTTAACAAATGAAATGTTAACAAAATCCCATTAGGATTTGATTCATCTCACAAAGCTGTATAAATAAACGCCAATACACGTCATTTTAATCAAAGAACATACATTTTTTTAAACCGTCATATTGGCTTCACCTTGTCTTTGCTACAATTTCTTGCGTTAACCGTGATATAGAGGAAAGCATGGATTTAGCGCATGAAGAACTGTGGAAGCAGTATCAGCACACTCACTTTTTAATGACGCAAAAATTGGCTAGAGAAAGTGAGTTTGCCATTATTACCGCACACAACCCCCTTGGTGAAGTGTTGAGTTCCAGTCAAAATCGGCTGTTGGACCGAAAACTTCAAATATGTATTGAATCGCTCAGCGTCCCTTACCGGATTGTTTTGGGGTGCTCTACGGATCGCTCACATATTGAGAAAAGCTGGGTGGTTATGGTCGATCAGCGTACTGCAATAACACTTGGCAAACAGTTCAACCAGAATGCTATTTTCTACGTAAAACGAGACCTGCTTTGGTTGATCCCCTGTTGGTATCAGGCAGATGCAGTGAGCTTAGGCAGTTTTGCTGCGCGATGTGAGCAAGTGAATGAGCTACCAGATTTTGATTTATAGATAGACTACGGATTTAGACTTATAGATTTGTTACTTCTTTCTCTATATTGTTGAGGAAAATTCATTCAAAACTAGTTTAGCGTTGACTTGAATATAGCGAATTGCTAATTTTTGCTCTACTTTCTTAACGAGAGTATGCAGAAGAGGAGCGTTAACTAGGTAGTAAGCGAGAGGGCAATCACCCCGCGGACAGCTTATTAGGGAGATTAACGCCGAGGTACGATAGTGGTGATGCACTGTTTGTATCGATCGCCTAGGCTGAATCCTAGCGATTGTCACCTGTTAATTGTGGTGGAGAGCTTCTGGTAGCAATAATTGTATCCCCTTGATCTGAATTGGATTAGGCGCCTCATCTATAGCTCCAGGCTCTTCGAACTGACGTAAGTTCGGAGCAGTACAAATGTTAAAGTCATATAAATTATCAATCTCTTTTCATCACCTCATGTTGGAGGTGTTGTTATGTCGTTAGTTGTCGCTAAATTTGGTGGAACCTCAGTTGCTGACTATGAGGCAATGCATCGCTGTGCAAAAATTATCATGGATAATCCGCAAACTCGTGTGGTTGTTGTTAGTGCTTCTAGTGGTGTGACGAACTTGTTAGTAGAGCTCACTCAAGCAACGATTAATGATGAGCGTCGTTTGTCCTTATTAAAACAAATTGCGCAAGTTCAATATACAATCCTCGATGCATTAGGCCGTCCACAACAACTGTGTGCAACGATAGATGCTCTGCTGAGTCGTATTTCACAATTGAGCGAAGCACTGGTGCTTGACCGTAGTAAACAAATTATGGATGAGTTGCTTTCATTAGGCGAGCAATGTTCATCGCAGATGTTTGCTGCCGTGTTACGTGAATTGGGCGAACAAGCAACGAGTTTTGATGTTCGCCAGGTGATGCGAACGGATAGCCATTTTGGTAAAGCCGAGCCGCAAGTTGATGAAATTTCCGCACTAGCACAAACACATTTGGCTCCTTTGTTGGCTGAGCAGAGAATCGTAACCCAAGGCTTTATGGGTGCTGATGAGGCGGGTGCAACTACGACGCTTGGTCGTGGCGGCAGTGACTATAGTGCAGCCTTGCTTGCAGAAGCATTGAATGCGGACTCGGTGGAGATTTGGACCGATGTCGCCGGGATCTATACCACCGATCCTAGATTGGCTCCTAACGCGACACCGATACCAGAAATTAGCTTTAATGAAGCGGCTGAGATGGCAACATTTGGCGCTAAGGTTTTGCATCCAGCAACGATATTGCCCGCGGTACGACAAAAGATCCAAGTGTTTGTTGGTTCGAGTAAAGCCCCAGAGCAGGGTGGCACATGGATCCGTCATCAGATCGAGCAAGCACCAGTTTATCGTGCCGTTGCGGTTCGTCGAGACCAAACCTTACTGAATTTACACAGCTTACAAATGCTGCATGCCCAAGGTTTTTTAGCCGAGACCTTTGCTACGCTTGCCAAGCATAAAATTAGTGTGGACTTGATTACGACTTCAGAAGTTAACGTGGCCATCACTTTGGACAAAACGGGTTCAGATTCTTCGGGGCATGGGTTACTTAGTGAAGCGTTAATGCAAGAGTTGTCTCAACATTGTCGAGTGCGCGTTGAAGATAAGTTAGCTTTAGTTGCAATTATTGGCAACCGCATAGCGACGACCCCTGGTGTTTGCCGCCGTGTCTTTGAGGTGCTCGAAACCCATAACGTGCGGATGATTTGCCAAGGTGCTAGCCCTCATAATTTGTGTGTATTGGTGTCAGAGTCGGAAGCTGCACAAGTGGTACATGCACTACACCAAAACTTGTTTGAAGGATAACGTATGTCTTTGACTCAGCACTGGCAGGAGGTTGGAGAGCTAGCCGCTGGCCAGCATTTGTCTATTCCTGTCTATCGATTTGGTGATGCCGCTAGTGATGGATTGCATGTATATATTCAAGCAAATGTTCATGGTGCTGAAGTCCAAGGAAATGCTGTTATTTTTCAGTTGATGAAGCGTTTTGAATCCATGGATATTAATGGCAGCATCACCTTGGTGCCATTGGCCAATCCGCTGGGTATTAATCAGAAAAGTGGCGAATTTACGTTAGGTCGATTTGACCCCATAACTGGTGTGAACTGGAACCGTGAATACGTTGCGCCAGATTTCGATATGTCAACGTGGTTTGCAGCACATGCTCACCTTGATGATGCTGAATTATTTGCCGCCTTTCGCCAAGAGTTAATCACTGGCTGCAAACGACAGCTTGATAATGATTGGGGAGTGAGTACCGGGACTCGTTTGGCTGCAGAGTTGCAACAGATGGCCCACCAGGCAGACATTGTGCTTGATTTGCACACTGGTCCCAAATCTGCAAAGCATTTGTATTGTCCTGAATATGATCTGGCGGCGGCTTGTTATTTCTCTATACCACATACACTGGTAATGCCAAATGAATTTGCTGGAGCCATGGATGAATCAGCATTTTATCCATGGTGGCAACTATCAGATATCGCAGCACAACATGGCCGTCAAATAGAAGTTCCTGTGTCAGCATTTACTTTAGAGCTAGGAAATCAAGAGCGCATTGATCTAATTGATGCTGAGATTGATGCAGAAGGTATTTTGGCTTATCTCAGTCATCGACATGTTATTGATGACCATGTTAAGCCAAGAAAAATGCGACGCAATGCCTGTGCACTTCAAGATTATAAAAAACTATACGCACCTATGGCTGGAATGGTGGAGTATGTGGCGCCGCTAGGAAAACCCATTCGTGCAGGGCAAGGGCTGGTTAATATTTTAAGACTGGATTTATACGGCACAGAGCAAGAAATCGTTGAAATTAAAGCACCTGAAGACTGCGTCCCAGTTTTACATTTTGCATCGGCGTCGGTTCACTTAGGCACAGAAATGTACAAAGTGATGACGAACGTTTTTGAATTAAGCTGCGACGAATAGAAATCGCTTAGACAGAAATCAAAAAGGGAACCCTAAGGTTCCCTTTTTCGTTCGTAATCTAATTTAGTGCTTGCGACGACGCAGAGCAGCTAAAGGTAGAAGTAACGCGGTTAACCAACCTAACGAACCACCAGAGCTAGGCTCTGACTTAGCGTTCACTGTAATTGTTGCTGTTCCTGGCTCACTTGAAAGCTCACCATCAGAAGCGACAACAGAGAAAGTTAAGACGTGATCACCAGCAGGGGCTTTAAAGCTAATTTTGCTTCCGCCATTGCTAAAGCTTACTGCCTCACCACCTGTTTGCGTCCAAGTATAAGTCAACGCATCGCCATCCACATCACTGCCGTTTGCTTCTGCTTTAACAGAGAAGCCTTCGGTACTAGTCATACCTGTCGGTGCAACTGCTGGTGCATCGTTAACGTTGTTGACGGTTACCATCACTTTTGTAGGCGCTGAAACATTGCCTTCACTATCTGTTGAGGTGTAGCTGAAGCTATCCATACCAAAGAAATCATCATTTGGCGTATAGCTAATTGCACCTTCTTCAGAAATTGTCACTGCACCATTTGCAGGCTCTTCTGCAATCGCAGCAGCTCCCAGCTCACCTGCTGGCGCAACATCGATCAACTTTTGCGCTGAAGCAGTCATACCATCACCAGTGACTGAAACGCGGGCAACTTTTTCTTCACCCATATCGTTTTCTAGTACATTGGCTTCTAGTGTGCCTTCTTCATCGACAGTTAAAGTATCAACTTGTCCAGGGTTAAAGCTGGTGGACATGGCTTGGTATTCGATATTGACACTGCCCGGTGTAGTTGCACTGACCTCAACCCAATCATCGGCAACTACGGTTCCGCCTTCACCATTGTAATGGAAGGTCGTACCGATTGAACCGCCAATGTTTTCTGCGCCAATAGTGAGGTTCGCAGGCATGTTGGGCACATCGAAGTAGTTGAATGTAACTTCTTCCGTGTCACCAGTTCTGAACCAAACACTAAAGCTATATTCATTGCCTGAAGTATCGTTCCATAGTTGGGCATCATTCCACTCAACTACGATCCACTGATTGTCACCTGAAGAAACAATGCCAATTGACATCGCACCACCACCAGAATCTGTACCGGTATCATCGCTTAGGTCAAAATCAGACCAAAATGGTGCAACGATATTATTTGGCGTTCCAGAATCAGGAAGCTCTTTGTTATTCCAAGTTCCTGCGGTGCTGCTATTACCTGGAATTACAATACCATTATCAGACATTGTGATTTGAGTATAAGTTTGGCCATTATAACGGTAGGCAGGAACGTTAAATACGAAATTCGTTTCGTCACAGCCATCTGTACAAGTCGGTGTATACTCTAACCCAAGCGCTGCAATATTTGGATATGAACCGGTTCCTTGGCTAGTTCGCATTTCTGGTAAGTCCATGCTACCAACCCAAGTTACTGTGCCGAGTGCTTCGTTGACGTCCATGCCATTTTGAGTCGCACCAGAAAGGGTCACAACGACATCGTCTTCAGAAGTTAAGGTTGTGCCTTCAGGCGCTTTGGCCGTGATGGTTACAGCGTTTTCAAATACTGTGTTGTTTACAACAGATTGAACTGTAAATGCTTTACCTGCTTCAATGTCGGTATCTGGCGTCATGGTTGAAATCAGTGATGAGTCACTTGATTCCTGAGCAAGCACCGCAAGAGGGAGGTGTGCATCTTGCTTACCGTCATTACTTTTAATCATGACGTTGCCAAATATCCACTCACCATAGTCAGCGAATGTTGAGTCAACAGTGACGGTAAACGTAGCGGAAGCACCAGCTTCTAGCTCCAAGCTTGCAGGTGCTACCGTGATACCACCTGCATCTGCCGTCGCTGAAAGTGACCAAGATGTTGCTGCATCGCTTTTGTTGTATACCGTACGTGTAAATGTACATGGTCCTACACATGCGTCAGCAGCAATTGATGGTTTGTCAAATGTCAGCACTGCCTTAGCTGCTGCATCAAGATCCATGCGGCCTGCTCCCATTGCAAATGGTGTAGCAGGTGTTGCCGCGTCATCATCTAAAATACCAGCAACCTGCGCAGTTGATGTTAGCGCAGTTTTAATGTCGTTTGCCGACCAGTCTGGATGAAGTTGGCGCATCATTGCTGCGGCACCAGCGACATGGGGGCTCGCCATACTTGTGCCGGAAATAGCATTAAATTCTAAACCTGCGCCACCGTCATCAGGTGAGTAAGCTGATAAAATATCTGAACCTGGTGCAGCAATATCCGGTTTAAGAATATTTTCGTTGCCGTTTGGACCGCGTGAACTAGAGCTGCTCATGATGTCTGCAAATGATTTGTCAACGATACGTTGTACTTCGACTGATATCGTTGCCGTTGTTGTGTCTTCACCTAACGACTCAACGATTGCATTGCCATCTGTTTGGGATACCATGACCGCGGGGAGTGTTGCGTCAGGCATAAACATGGTTATTGGCGCGCCAGCTTTGTTGTTGTAAACAACAATCGCTTCTGCACCAGCAGCAGCTGCATTGGCCGATTTGTCCGAGAATGCACAGGCTCCACGAGAAACTAAGGCAATGCTGCCGGCAAAAGCTGTGCTATCAGCATAGGGGGCACAACCTTCAAAGTTGTCTGCTTCTACGTGCATAGACGCAACAATAGGCAAGCTAATATCAGCTTCTAAATCATTCAGTAAGCCGTTGTTGCCTTGGATAGCAAGCAGATCATCTCCACCGACATTCAGAGAGTTCGCAAAAAAACGTCCATGGGTCGTATTTGCGACAGCGATCCCTGATTCTATACAAGCTGGGCAACCGATTGTTTTTGCACCATTACCATCATTACCTGCTGCTGAAACGACCACGACACCAGCAGCTTCTGCAGCTTCAAACATGGTTTTATAAGGGCTGCTTGCTGGATCCGCTCCTGCGCCACCACCCCATGAGTTATTGATAACATCTGCGCCATCGTTGACTGCATGCTCTAGCGCTTCCATCAGCATGATATTTGAGCCTGAACCTCGCTCACATTCAGTGTTTGTATACAGCGCTTTATATGACATTAAGTATGCCGCTGGTGCGACACCCGATAGCTCGACTTCGACGTCGTTATAGGTTGTTGTGACTTGGTTACCAACAGCTGTTCCCGCAACGTGGGTTCCGTGTCCGCCAAACCCAAGTGGGCTCATGTGTTCATCCGCACAAACAGGGAATGTTGGTTGAGACCAGCGCGCAACGATAAGTTTGTTGTTACAAAAGCTTGTATCAACAGTTGAACAATAGTCGTCCGTCGGCAGGGCACCTGTTGGTGCTTCGAAGCCTTCATCAGAGAACATTGGATTCTCAGGACGAATACCGCCGTCGATCACCGCTACACGTATGCCTTTACCTGCATTCTCTACACCAGAGACTGCAGACCACATGGCTTCGCTATTGATTACATCATGAGAAGCATCCATTTGTGCTTCATACATAGTTTCAGGATAAACACTTTTTACGCCAGGCAGTGCCGCTAATTGTTCAAGGCTTAATCCTTGACCTGCAACGGTAACACCATTGAATAGTGTCTTAAATTGGCGCTCTACTTTGGCATTTCCAGAGAGCTTAGCAAGTGTTTGGGAAAACTTTGCTTGCTCTTGAGCGAGATACGTAGCGTAATTTTTTACTGAAGCGGATTGCGCATTCAGCTTCTGATCTTTGCTTTCTAGCGCTGTTGCGGTCAATTGACCTATGCCGCCTTGGTAAACTGCAATCGCAGGAGACTCCAATTCGATAATAAATCGCTGCGGAGCCGCAATGTTATTTGCGATTGCTGATTTTTTGTAGTGATCTGCAGAGACAATTTCTGGTGAGTAAGGTTGAGCCGTATATCCACTATTCGCATACGCTGAACCTGACAAAAGTGCCGCCGAAATGGCGATAGATAATTTTGTTTTCACAACTTCTTCCTTGTCTATTAACCCAAAGCGCCGATGCGAGAATTGCGTAAGGCGCTGAGTAATGAATTTTTATTATGGGACGGCATAAAAATGCTGACTGAAGAGTTGTATCACAAAATAACAGAGGAGTTAACAATTTGGATGAATTATTTTACATTTGGGTAACATACGGTCTGGCATACTGTAACAATGTATGTTAAGCGGGAGCCGTCGCCTAAGGCTTTACGGCTCTAACAATCGGATTTTGCAGACTAATTAGTGTTTCTGTTGATTGGATTTCATCTATCGATTGGATGCGATTTATTAACACATGCTGTAATCCATCGATCGACTGACACATTACTTTAACAAATACGCTGTAATTGCCTGTTGTGTAATAGGCTTCAACGACCTCTTCTAGTTCATTCAGTTTCGATATTGCGGCGGGATAATCGCCGGCACTTTTGAGGTTGATACCAATAAAGCAACACACATCGTACCCTAGTGCTTTTGGGTTCACGGTAATCTGCGCGCCTGTAATGATGCCTGCTTGCTTCATCTTTTCCACCCGCACATGGATGGTGCCAGCACTAACGTTAAAACGTTTGGCTAGTTCTGCAAACGGCGTCCTTGCATCTTCCATCAAAGCTTCAAGGATTTGATTGTCGAGTTGGTCTCGCTGAAATGAAACATCCATAGCTATATGTCATATAAATTCAAATATACTCTCAAATTTACGACTTTAAATGCAGAATTTCCACATTTTTCACAAAAAACATTCTGTAAGTGCAATTATTGTTCGTCTGTGGGCTCGCAAAAAGGGACGTCTGCAGTAAATGTCAATTCTGCACCAGAATAGGGGTGGCTAAGAGTAAGTGAATGTGCATGGAGAAGTAGTCTTGAAGCAAGATTTTTGGCGAGAGGGTCGGCGTAAAAATTATCACCGAGTATAGGGTGCCCTAAAGCCATCATGTGTACTCTGAGTTGATGAGAACGTCCGGTAATCGGCGTTAGTTTTACCAGAGTCGACCGCTTGCCGTAGCTTACGACTTCAAAATGCGTTGTAGATGCCTTACCAGTAGCATGATCTACTTTTTGTTTTGGGCGGTTTGGCCAGTCGCAAATCAGTGGCAGTTCTACTATTCCAGACGATTTTTTTAGATGTCCGGCCACACGAGCGAAGTATATTTTTTTTGTTTCCCGCTCTCTAAATTGTTTTTTTAACTCTTTTTCGGCATTTCTTCGCAGTGCAACGCATATAACGCCGGATGTGGCCATATCTAAACGATGAACAATTTGTGCATTGACGTGCTCTTTGAGCACTCTCGCGTAGATTGAGTCATGATATTCAGGCTTTCGTCCAGGCACAGACAATAGTCCGGATGGCTTGTTAAGGACGATTATATCCTTATCTTGATGTATGATTTCGAGCCAAGGTTGAGTTGTTGGGTTATATATGAAATCTGCCATAACGTGCACTAAATTTGAACTGTTGAACCAAAATTTTCGGCAACGATACGCTGGCCTATTGCAGGATGCAAGTTTGACGTATTTGAGTTTAGCTCTGATCTTCAGACATATCGGTGGTGAGGTTTGATATTGTGCGGCAAAGCCTTTATTTATCTAGGAAAAGCCGTTCCCGCCCACATGCATTATGGTAAATGTCCAAACAACGAACGCTAATGGGCCATGGATGAGACTATAAAAACATTGATCGAGCCGTTTCATGCCTTGGGCATCCCAAATCAACAGGATATGGATCACGATAATACCTGGAAATAAAAAAAATAACGGTACTAGACCAATTAAACTACCAGGGGGAAGAACGAGCTGGCTTAACAATGCCCAAATGACCATGATGCTTGTCGCAACCGGAGGTGCTGCGTATTTGAAGTGTTCTGGGTAGGGAAACATCCGTATTCGTTATCCTTTTGGGTTCTAATTAAGCTTTTGGCTTACTAGCTGTGCCTTATAACTTTGAGATTGATCAGCGCTGTTTTCGATAAGTCCTTCTGTATAAGTTATAGCATGCCAACAAGAAAATGTTTGCTTGAGTTCGTTAGGCTTTAATAAAAAGCTGGGATTCTTAGGCCGACCAATATTTGCTTGTTGTGTAGTAAAGGTTTGGTAAAACAACAGGCCACCTGGTTTTAGGGCTCGTTTTATTTGATCAAACAAAGGTCGGTGCAAATAGTGAAACACCAAAATGATATCGTAGCTTTCAACGGCCAATGTCTTTGCTGGTACGGTCTCCATATCCCAATCTGAAAAAGTGCAGTGAGGATAATCTGACTTTGGGTAAATTAAACGGGATAAATCTTTATCAACGAAATGTACCTGACTTCCTTGCTGCGCAAACCAAAAACCGTTGATACCGCTTCCACAAGCTAAGTCCAATACTTTTAAATTCTCAACGTTCAACTTGCTCCAGTCGAAGCTAGCGATGAGTGGGGCAACCATCAACCTTTAATTTCCTTTTTTCCGTGGATTTGTTTGCGATGGACGATGGAATAGTGTCGGAGTCCTGCTGGCCCGTGAGAAACTAAGACTGATAACAGTAAGATCAGAATAAACAAAGCGGGTTTGTATGCTGCAAGTGGGATGAAGAGGCAAAGCAGAACTATTTTTACAATAGTTAACACGCCTTTGAGTTGAATTAGCCACTGCCAATCACGTAATACCTCCCAGGCCATTAAGATGGCTCCTGTGCTCATCGCTAAAATCCAATAATTTAACCAGATGTCATCATTCACCCCCAGCAAAATGCCTCCACCAGCCCCGACAATACCGAGAATATGTAAAGCTCGAAGCGCTGTTTTCGCTATGCGCTGGAACCAAAATTGTGCTTCTGAAAGGTGGTCTTTGCTCATATGACTTATCATTCCGTTATCGAGTTGTTGGATATGTTAGCAGTAATTTCATCGGTATCGGTATTTCTTCTTCAACCGATGGAGAAGGAAATCAAAAATTACTTATCTTGGCGTTACAGAGCAGGACATTTGTCAGCATTTCTTTTAAAATGTAATTAATTTACGAAAACAGAATGGGCAATACCATGAAAATCGGCTTTTTTAGCGCCAAGAATTATGATCTGGAATATTTTGATCGTTTCAAATCTGATTTTGGAGCAGACATCGAATATTTTGATTATCGATTGAGTTCGCAAAACGTAAAACTTGTTCACGGTTATGATGTTATCTGTGCTTTTGTGAATGATTCTCTATGTGAGCCTATTTTGGTTGAGCTTGCGAAAAACGGCACGAAAATTATCGCTATGCGTTGTGCTGGCTTTAATAACGTCGATTTAGAAGCCGCGCAACGCTTGGGTTTAAAAGTCGTCAATGTACCAGCGTACTCTCCAGAGTCAGTTGCTGAACATACTCTCGCTTTAATGCTCACTTTGAACCGCAAATTGCATAAGTCTTATCAAAGAACTCGTGATGCGAACTTCTCTTTAGAGGGCTTGGTCGGTTTTAATATGTATCAAAAGACTGTCGGTGTTATTGGTACTGGCAAGATAGGAATAGCAACGATCAAAATATTGCTTGGCTTTGGCTGTAAAGTGCTTGCATATGATCCATATCCGAACCCAGAAGTTGAGAAGCTTGGTGTCAGATATGTGTCTTTGGAAGAGATGTACCCAGTTTGCGACATTATTAGTTTGCATTGCCCTCAAACTGAAGCCAACCACAACCTTTTGAATGCATCGACATTTGCCCAAATGAAAGATGGTGTGATGGTGATTAATACCAGTCGAGGCGGTCTTTTAAATGCTACGGATGCAACAGAAGCTCTGAAAACAGGAAAAATCGGTGCACTTGGCCTTGATGTCTATGAAAACGAGAAGGAATTGTTTTTCCAGGACAAGTCGAGCGAAATTATTCAAGACGATGTATTTAGGCGTTTATCAGCGTGTCATAATGTCGTTTTTAGTGGGCATCAAGCATTTTTAACTCAAGAAGCTCTGAGTGCCATTGCAGAAACAACATTAAGAAATGTTCAGCAGCTTTGTGCTGGTGAAAGTTGTCCTAATGAGTTGTTTTAGGTTTTGAACCTGTAACCGAATAGATAGGGCTTGGTTTGGTATATCAAGCCCTTTTTATATTTCAGTCAGTTGGTGGCTATAAATAAAGATGCTTGATCCTCAAGAAATCTATCGCGTTGAAGATGAGTTTGGCTTGATCTCCGTATTCGATGACAAGGAATGCCGGACACTTTCTTTCGGCTTAAACGATGAACAAAGTAAGCTATTAAAGCTTTCCCCCCATATACCGCAACATACTTATGTACAAGCTATGCTGTTGGTATTGCTGTTTTGTCAGCCAAGAAGCGCGATTGTTCTCGGTTTAGGCGGGGGCGGATTGGTTCATGCATTGCGGCACTATGATGCCAGTATGAAGCTGACTGCCGTTGAATTAAGCGCAAAAGTAATCGAGATTTCGAAGCGATTTTTTCAATTGTCAATCGGTAAAAAATTAAATGTTGAAAATGTAGATGCGACCGAATTTTTGAGGAAAGGAGCGCACAAAAAGGTAAATGTCATCTTTGCTGATATTTACAACGTTGATGGTGTGATAGAGCAGCAGCTCTCGGAACAATTTATTAACGATGCTCATGGCTTACTAAAAGAAGATGGTTATTTAGTGTTAAATTGCTGGAAAGAGCAAAAATTTAACCAAGCGCTGTTGCAATATTTGCAAGCTCATTTCGCTGAGGTTCGAGCCTGTTTAACGGGAGGTGGCAATTGGGTTGTGTTTGCTGCGAAAAAACCTAAAGCCATTGCAGGATCTGAGCTAAAAAATAGAGCCACGCAGCTTTCAAATAAGCTCGGTTTTCCATTATCAAAGCACCTAAATCGATTTGATGTATGGGAGTCCGCGCGGTAGCCAAGATGAGTTTCTGCGCATATCTAATCTTGTATATTGAATGACGCATGGTGGGCTTGATACATTTTTTGAGAATGAAGTGTATGGGTTCCACGCATGATGTTTATGATTGACTGTTTAATAATTTGCTGCAAATTTTTTGTTAAAATCGCTAGAGGCAAACTCTCCTTTTTCGTAGATTTCTACACAAGATGATTGTTTCAACGTTGTTTACTCAAAATAAATGACACTTTTTCTCCAGAATTAAAGCCTTTCTCAGAACTAAGCCTATTTGAGAACTAAGCCCCTTCTCAAAAGTTAACTTCTTTTCGTAAACAAAAGTTTTAATATTTGGTTTTGTTTTATCGATTACCCTTATTTATTTTGTTCGCTTTATTCGTTTGGTTGGTTTGGTTACATTAGATTTAACGAAAACATTGAAGCAAAATTAAGGAATAACCATGTCACATTCAATCATTAACTCACAGCTACAACCATTCTCCGCAACAGCGTTTCACCAAGGTGACTTTGTCGATGTGACCGAGCAAACCTTACTTGGCAAGTGGTCAGTTGTGTTCTTTTACCCTGCTGATTTTACTTTTGTTTGTCCTACAGAGCTCGGTGATTTGGCTGAACACTACCAACAACTTCAACAAATGGGAGTAGAAGTATATTCAGTGTCCACGGATACTCATTTCACTCACAAAGCTTGGCACGATAGCTCTGACACCATTGGCAAAATTGACTTCCCAATGTTAGCGGACCCGACTGGAAATATCAGTCGCAACTTTGGGGTGTTGATCGAAGAAGAAGGCTTAGCACTTCGTGGCTCATTTGTAATCAACCCTGAAGGTGATATCAAGGTTGCAGAAGTACACGATCTTGGAATTGGTCGAAGTGCAGCAGAACTTGTTCGTAAAATTCAAGCCGCTCAATATGTGGCCGAGCATGATGGTGAAGTTTGTCCCGCTGCCTGGCAGCCCGGTGAACAAACGCTTGCGCCTTCACTCGATCTTGTCGGCAAAATCTAACGGTTGTCTAGGCGCTTGTTGCCCTTACGCACGAGTCGTTAGGGCTTTATTTCCATAATCGAATTCTGGAGTCATCATGTTAGATGCAAAGCTAAAATCTCAACTTCAAACATACCTTCAAAACCTCAAGCATTCAGTTGAGCTCATAGTCTCTGCCGATGACACTGCTAAAGGCACCGAGTTGAAAACACTTGCTGAGGATATTGCGCAACTATCGCCTCTCGTCACTGTAAATTATCAGGGATTAGAGAGGACACCGTCAATGCTGGTTACAAACGCTCAAACAAATAGCAAAATATACTTCGCTGGGATCCCAATGGGCCATGAATTCACATCGTTGGTATTAGCTTTGCTTCATTCTGGTGGCCACCCGCTTAAACTTGAGCCTGAAGTGATAGAACAAGTGAAAAATTTGACGGGTAGCTATAAATTTGAGACATACGTTTCGCTAAGTTGCCAAAATTGCCCAGACGTCGTGCAGGCACTCAACATGATGGCGGCACTCAATTCAGGCATTGAAAATACCATGATTGACGGCGCCTTGTATCAAAGCGAAGTTGATGAAAAAAATATCATGGCTGTACCTTCTGTTTATTTAAATGGTGAGCTATTTGCACAAGGACGGATAAGTTTAAGTGAGATCTTAAACAAGCTTGATTCTGGTGCTCAGCAGCGAACAGCCGAAGCATTAACAGCTCAAAAGCCCTATGAAGTACTGATTGTCGGTGGTGGTCCTGCAGGGGCGTCGGCGGCCATTTACTCAGCACGTAAAGGCTTACGAACGGGAATTATTGCAGATAAATTTGGTGGTCAGGTGGCCGAGACTGTCGGGATTGAAAACTTTATTTCCGTAAAGTCTACTGAAGGCCCCAAGCTCGTTGCCAATTTGGAAGCTCATGTGAAGGATTATGATGTCAATATCATGGATAACCAAAAAGCATTGCACCTCAAGTCTGGTGATCTATTTGAACTTGAATTAGAAAGCGGCGCAATTGTAAAAAGCCACTCTGTAATTATTGCGACTGGCGCCCGCTGGCGAGAAATGAATGTTCCTGGTGAGCAAGTATATCGCGGCAAAGGAGTCGCATATTGTCCCCATTGTGATGGTCCGCTATTTAAAGGTAAACGAGTTGCAGTGATTGGCGGTGGTAATTCAGGTATAGAGGCAGCTATCGATCTAGCTAATATTGTAGAGCATGTGACCGTACTCGAATTTGATAATCGTTTAAGGGCTGATGAAGTTTTGCAGCGTAAAGCGGCGTCTATGAATAATATAGAAATCATTACCCAAGCGATGACCACAGAAGTTGTCGGCGATGGTTCTCGAGTAACGGGGTTGAACTATACCGACAGAGCAACAAACTCTCAGCACCATATTGAGTTATCGGGCATCTTCGTACAAATAGGTTTAGTTCCCAATGCAGAATGGCTGCAAGGCACAATAGAGCAGACCAATCGTGGTGAAATCGTGGTGAATAGTCGAGGTGAGACCTCTATGGCTGGTGTATTTGCGGCGGGAGATGTAACTAACTCTGCTTATAAACAGATCATTATTGCGATGGGGAGTGGGGCTACGGCATCTCTGAGTGCATTTGATCACCTCATTCGCTCAGACAGCAGTTCAAGTCAAGCCGCCTAATTAAACGAGAAAAGGGATAAAATGATTAGACACAGTCTAATCATTTTTTTTTGCAAACAATTGAATTAACATGGGGCTTTTCATGTTTGCAGGGAATGTTATGAAAGGTGCTGGTGGAACGTCTGGCGGGATAGGTCAGTTTTTAATTGGGCTAGCCATGATGTGTGGTGGATTCTATTTACTGTTGAACTCTGTGCATGTTAGCTCAGGGTTTGGGCTCGGATATCGATTATATCAACTCAATAGTATGGGGATGAATATGTCGATTACGAGTGGCATGGTTATGTTGCCCTTTATCTTTGGTGTCGCGATTCTATTTTACAACGGTAAAAACCCGATCGGCTGGTTACTATCTGCAGGCTCTTTAGTTGCACTAGTATTTGGTGTGATTTCTTCTATTCAATTTCGATTCAAATCGATGAGCGCGTTTGATTTGATTGTCATTTTGGTACTTGCATTCGGCGGTCTGGGTCTGTTTTTGCGCTCATTGAAAGGAATGCCAGAATCTGAATAGCTATTGCTCGGCGCTAGGGACTTGTCGCCATTCTTCTAAGTAGGCTTGTGTATATTCATTTAATAATTGATTAACCCTTTGCCGATAGCGCTCGCTTTGCATCGCTTCTTCAATAGCAGGCAATAAATGATGTAAATTTGAATGATTTGAAATGGATATATGCAAGTTACCAACGAGGATTGGGGTTGGGAGAATGAGGATTTCGTTTTCAAGCCCCATCATCTCGATCAAAATCCTCGCTGAAAAGCGTCCCATCGGCACAAAATCAACGCGACCAGATTGCAGCATTTTCAAACTCTGAGCGGGATCTCGTACTCGAAATATTGCGGCATGTTCATTTAAAAATGTATCAAACGCTTCACCAATACTGACACCCAGAACCATACCCGCCAATTTACCCTTCAAATCTTGCCATTTTTCGAATTGAAATGTACGCAAGTGGTGGACAAGGACGACTTGGTCATTGTGTCCCATTGGAGTATCAATAAATGTGGAATAGCTTTCACGGACAGGATTGATAAATGCACAAATATTGATGTCGACTAAACCTTTACCAATATTTCTTTGGCATCGAGCCCAGGGGCCAACATAGCTGAAATCAACTTCAATGCCTTGCTGCTCGAATAACTCTTGAACAACTTGGGCGCATACTCCTTTTATTTTTCCTTGGCTGAGCCAGTTCCACGGTGGGTAATCTTGATGACCGCATGCGTTAACCACATGGGCTGCCTGGGCAGTAGGAAGCAGTAAAATCGCCATGACGGCGCCGATAGTCCAGGGAGCGAGCTTCAGTTTATCGTCCATAAGAAACCATCGCACTTTAAGTGGATAAGTCCAGGCAGTATTTAAACTGTCCTTGTCGGTTTTATGAGTATAGACGAGAAGGGCGATAAAACTAAATGGCTGAGCCTATTCACTTATAAAGCGATTAGACCCAGCCACAGAATGATCGATTGGGAATGCTATTTTTTCGACTTTGCGAGCATTTTTCTAGTGACCACAATCATGCTGGTAAGAATTATAGAGCAAAGGATTAAGCCAACAGCTAGCGTTACATTTTGTAATGATGTCGGGTCGACTGCGAGCATGCCGCCAAGTCCTACCATCATAATACCTGACATGAGTTTCAGTGTTTGACCTTCTTTTTCGGTCAGTTTTCGTTTCCCTAGCGTTAGTGAGAAAACAATAACGATAATAGCCAGTGGAATGACGTATACAACATTATACAGCACTAGATAGAGGTAGCGTTCTAGATCCGGAAGCTCATGCATAGCTAAGACACTGGTATAGATCATCGGAAACCCAGCAGTACACAAGAGTTCATAGGCGTTTGCCAAAATGGCCAGAACAGTGGTTCCAAATATCATTGCTGCCATACTACTGGCGCTTGAGAGTTTCCCCATGCGTTTGATAAGCCCAGTTCGGTTTTCTGCTGACATGGATAGGGAAACTTCGCCCTTGGTAAAGAAATATTCTTTGATATTAATTGAGCCAGCCACGAGCGCGAGTAAACCTGCGCCTAAAATAATGAGCCCGCCATCGCTTCCTGCACCGAGTAGTTCAAACATGTTCAGCCATGCGGTCATAAATAGGAAGTAAATGAAGCCGGAGAAAAATACGAAGATGCCGCCCACAATCAACATTCGAGTACGACTTTTTGCATTGACCATGATGGACAACAAGAAAAGCAAGACGAAGAATGCACATGGGTTAAAAGCATCGACACCACCCAATACCACGGTGAGTAGAGGTAAGGAGAGAGTTTCTGGGGTTACGACACCAACTAGGGGCAGTTCGATAGGTTGTACATCTGACGTGGCTTCAATTTCGGTTGTGACACCAATGTCGCAGGTGCCATCATCGGAGCCACCGTCACTCGCACCGCAGGTTTCAAATAGCGGTAAGGCATCAGGATCTGCTGCAGCGGCCGCTGGTATGTCTGACTCAGCAGCGAGTTGCCCCCCTAGTGACTGATAGCATGACTTCAAGCGGTTTAATAAAAACTGACCCGTGACAGCCTCGCTGCTATATCCCACGACTGCTTTTTCACAGCTAGCCATATAAGGCACGGAGCGTGCCTCTGAGCCAGTTTGTTCGGCAATTTTTTTCCACTTTGTAAGAGATTCTTTCTCTGAGACCACATAGGAATGCAACTCAATCCAAGGATACTTTTTAGGTAACGAGTCAATAAATGGGTGTGCTTGTGCACAGTGGGGACAGGTTTTAGACCAAAAGAAATATAGCTTAACTTTTAAGTTGCCTTCAGCATCAATGTAATGCCAAGTCGTGTCTTGCGCAGCCGTTGTGTTTGCCGGCGTGCTTGGCTCAGAGGCAAAAGAGCCCCATGAAGTAAACGTCATCAAAGTGATGAAGAAAATAGATAGGATTTTATTTGTCATAGTGTCCCCCACCAAATGTGGGTAAATCAGAGAAAAATTATGGAAGATTAGAGGGTTACACTTTACCTAGAACTGGCTTAAATTTGGCTTAATAATCGCCTAGATGGGGCAAGATTTAGTCATTTTTGTGCGCTAGATCGTCTTAAAAGAGCAAAATGTTTTCTGCTTGATGGTATTCATCTGTGGCGGCTTTATAAAGACTAGCTACTTGATGCGTATATTTAAATTTTCTACTGCTGCCAACATGCCTGACGGTAAAGCGCTGTTGTGGCACAGCTGAATCGTGACACTACGATCACTAATCGCACTTGCGGTATTGATCTGGCTAACAATTGGAGTACTCGATAGTTGAGTCGCGAGATAATCTTTGACGCGAGAGATACGACGATCAGCAAGCCAGCGATTATACTTAAAAGATTCTTGATCAAGGCTGGCTTGGTTAAGTTTGTATTCTAATACAAAAACAGGATCTTCTTGCTCTGCGACAGCCGACTTCTCGATAAATTGCTGGAGTAGGGTATCAAGCTGTTGCGTAGAAAGGGAGTTAAAGTAAGAGCTATTTTGATTAAAGCTCACTTGAGTTAGCTCTGTTTTCATTTCACACCAAGCAAAGGTGTTACAACTAAAAAGTAAACAGAAAACTAACAATCTCATTGGCGCCATCCTTGCTGCAACATATAAAACTTAAGTACTAAAATAATTGCTTTACTTAATAAAATCAAATTTTTGTAGTGAACAGACTTAGTTGTTTATCACAAAATTCGTTTATATTTTCGACAACCGTTTAAAGAAAGACTTAATTGATTGATGTGACGGTATAAATTAGTTATTTCTGATTTAAAATGTCAATATATTGCGTTCAAAATACCGAGCAGCACTAGAACTTGATATATCCATGACTTGCAAGGTATATTGCGCGCAATACAATTGTGAGGGTTAATATGACACAGCCACCCAAATCGAGCCTCTGTTTAGAGGAGCAAGTTTGTTTTTCAGTCTACAGCGCCGCGAATGCGATGGTTAGGGCTTATCGACCTTTATTGCAGCAATTGGATCTTACCTATCCGCAATATTTGGTCATGTTAGTTTTATGGCAGCACCAAGGGATCAGCGTGAAGACCTTAGGTGAAAAGTTACATTTAGACTCCGGCACATTAACGCCGCTTCTTAAGCGTTTAGCGGCAAAAGAGTTGGTGATTCGTGGTCGCAGCGAAACCGATGAGCGCGTCCGTGTTTTGCATTTAACTGATGCTGGTATTGCGTTGAAAGAAAAGGCGCAAGCCGTTCCTAAAGCTATGTTATGTCAAGCGGGTGGGGATTTAGAAGCGCTCCAGCAATTAAAGGCGCTTTGCGAACAAACGCTTGTCCACCTGCAAGCTAAAGAACCCTAAAAAACCATTTGCTCTTTTATTGAATGCTCGGCCTGTTGCACAAGACATTTTGATGATTTATTAGTACAAGGCGTGAGCACCATTTCGGCGGGGGGGGGGGCTAGAGCTGCAATCGAGTTGATTATTTATGTTGCCGCCCGATATTAACCCTGTGAAAAGGTGTTTGAACCTTTTGGCTGCGAATTCGTATAAGCACTTCAATAGATAGCGACTTGTCAGCGAACATTAAATAGATGAATAACTTGGCAGAATGCAAGTTCTTGCCGCGTTATCGTCACAACAATGGTCGGCATTAATCAGCATTGATTGGTCATGCCTGCGCATTTACTTAAACTTGAGGGGATATGAAAACGGTTGATGTTGTAGTCGTCGGCGGGGGAATTAATGGGGTTGGTGTAGCCCAAGCGCTTGCTATTGCGGGTTTTTCAGTAACTTTGTTAGAAAAAAATCAAATTGGCAAGGAGACGTCGGCTAACTCAAGTAAATTGATCCATGGCGGTTTGCGTTACCTTGAATCAGGTCATTTGCAAATGGTTCGCTCGTCGTTAGAGCAACGAGAGCAACTGCTAAAATTAGCCCCAGATTTAGTTCATCCTGTTGCATTTTATATACCGGTTTATCGCAACCACCGAAGGGGGGCGCATAAGATCCGGGCCGGCTTAAGCTTATATTCCATGCTGAGCTTGAAATCTGCGTATCGAACTTTCAAGTCAGTTCCTAGAGTTTATTGGAGTCAAATTAAAGGGCTGAAATTGCAAGGTTTGCAAGCTGTGTTTCAATATTGGGACGCCCAAACTGATGATTTTGCACTGACTTTATCGGTGGCACAATCAAGTATAAAATATGGTGCGAACTGTGTTGAGCTGGCAAACATTCAAGATATATCGCTGGTGGCGTCAGGCTATCAAATCAACTATCAGGTTCGTGGCAAAAATGAACAAGTGCGTGCTGCAGCAGTCGTTAATGCTGCAGGCCCTTGGGTCAATGACTGTCTCGCTCTGTTGCGTCCGGCTGTGAAGCCACAAAACATTTCTTGGGTTCAAGGCTCTCATTTACTCATTGACCTTCCTGCACCTCAGGGGGTGATATATTTGGAGTCTCATTTGGACCCCCGAGTGGTTTTTGTCATGCCATGGCAAGGAAAAACCTTAATCGGTACCACTGAGCTTGAACTTTGTCATATGCCGGAGAAACCACAGGTTACTGAGCGGGAAATTGAATATCTTCTTGCAATATATGTGCATTATTTTGACACAGGGTTAAACAAAACCGAGTTAGCATCGAAGATAATTGATACGTATTGTGGTGTGAGGGTTTTACCAGCTGGCCGAGGGAATGCGTTTTCTAAACACAGAGAGGTGGTGATTGCTCAAGCAGAACATCAACCCCGATTTATCACAATTTATGGCGGTAAACTTACAGCATATAGAACTACAGCACAGCAAGTGCTATCTGCAGTTCAACAGCAGCTAGGCGCTCGTGTTGCTCAAGCTGATTATGAGTCTGTCACACTCCAGACGCCGAATACACCCAGATAGACTTTCCAATCAAGTAAATTCAAGTAAACGTAGAAATAGTGATTTACATCAATAAAGTTATGCCTCTCTGTGCCGATAAGCTGCATTAGAAGACTCCTCAATCTATTGAGCGATAACAGGTTATGCAAAAATCGATAGCAACACTTGTGTATATTTGATCTTGATTACACTTTTGTCGATTAGATGAGCGATTAGATAGTTTTGGTTATCTATAGACAGCTGCTTGTCTTAACCTATACTCAACAGGGAAGGAAGAAAAATCTAGGAATAGGGAGTCTAAGTCATTAACGTGAGGGTGAGTAGATGTCTAATCTGGGTATGCGTAACAAACTGCTAGCATTAGCTTTGTTGCCGCTGGTTATCATATTAACTGTGATAATGGGTATTTCTTACAACGTGCAATCTGATGCCATAGAAGCAGATATTGCCGTTTTTAGGGAAAAACTAGTTGATGAGCGTAAGCAGCAGCTCAGAGAGGCAACGGAAATTGCCGAAGAAATCGTTAATTATCAATTGAGTTTAGGTGACAAAGGTGATGTAAACGCGGCTTTAAGAAAAGCAACGTTTGGTAAAGCCGGTTACTTTTACATTTACAATACACAAGGTGTGAATGTCTTTCACGCGCTAAAGCCTTCACTCGAAGGAAAAAGCTTAATGGGGCTCACTGATCCCAAAGGTAATAAAATTATTGTCGGCCTACTTGAAGCTGCCAAGCGTGGTGATGGCTTATTTACATACTATTATCAAAAACCTGGTACCGATAAACTGATTGAAAAATTAGGGTATGCCATCATCGTACCGAACACTGAATGGATGTTAGGAACGGGCGCCTATGTTGATGATATCGATGCGGTGATTGACGAGTATCGAATGGAGTCTGAAGACAAAATGGCTGAGAACGCCATGTGGATTTTCCTTGTTTCATTAGTCTTATCCATTGCAACAATGATCGTAATTGTTGTCGTTGCGACGAAGATGGTTACACCAGTGCGATTGATGGCTGAAAAACTGGATGACATTGCCCAAGGTGAAGGTGATTTGACCAAGCGTTTAACGGTTAACGGTAATGACGAAATAGCTCATCTTGGCAAGGCATTCAATTTATTTGTAGAGAAGCTACAAAACACGATTAAAGATGTGGCAAGCGCTACAAATGAAGTAAAAACAGGGGCATCAGATATCCATGGTCAAGCCCAAATTATGGTTGAGCAGCTCATCAATCATAATAATGAAACTGATCAAGTGGTTACAGCAATTACTGAAATGTCATCAACCGCGAGTGAAGTCGCCATGAATACCACGCAGGTTGCCGAAGCGACTCAAGCGGCGACATTAGATGTGGTGAAGGCTCAGGAATGTGTGGATACGTCTTTAACTGAAATCTCAGGTTTGATGACGGAGATTAACAGTGCCGCGAGTGATATTCAGTCCTTAAGTGAGCAGTCTCAAAAAATTAATAATGTCCTAACCGTTATTGGTGGTATTGCTGAGCAAACCAACTTGTTGGCTTTGAATGCTGCCATTGAAGCGGCGCGTGCAGGTGAGCAAGGGCGTGGTTTTGCGGTTGTTGCGGATGAAGTGAGAAACTTAGCAAGTCGTACTCAAGCCAGTACGCTAGAAATTAATGAAATGCTGACAGAACTACATAAGTTGGTATCGCAAGCGGTATCAGCGATGGAAGAAAGCCAGCAGAGTTGTGGCCGCTCGGTCGATTCTTCTCGAGCGATTTCTGATAGTCTTGGTTCTGTAACTTCTGCGGTTACTGCGATTAACGATATGAGCACGCAAATCGCAACGGCGGCGACCGAGCAAAGCTCAGTTACCGAAGAAATTAATCGTAATGTTTACGCGATTCAAGAGATCGTTAATGATTTAACGCAATCAAGTGAAGGTGCGGCCGGTATTAGCCAAACCGTTTCTCGAGAAGGGGAAAACTTGAGTAAGCTAGTTAACCAGTTCAAGGTCTAACCCTGATCATGTAAATGGTTATGATGAATTGAAAAGCCAACCCAATGGGTTGGCTTTTTTGTGTAATAAAGAGTGACTTCTACTCTAAACGGTATTGCTGAGTTTTGTTTTGAAACGCTCGTGCTGCAGAAAGAGGGCGTCGATAGCAAGGTCTATTCGCAAAGGGGGGCTTAGCGATTGTTTTGTTTTTTGAGTCATTACTGTAACATTGCTGGGGTTATTTTAGCCCCAGAGGGAAGGAGCGGAAGCTCATGCTAATGAGGCTCCGAATCGATGGCTAGATTGTCCAGCGTACAACCTAACAGGACAAACGTTCAGTTATACGAATTGCCGACATACGAAGCCTACAGCGTAAAAGATGAGTGCATAAATTGAATCTAGTGTTATTCAACCCTTGGTGTTTTTTCTGAAAGAGAGCAATGAATAAGGCTCAAAAAAAAGCACGCGTGAGCGTGCTTTCATATAATACCCTTTTAAGCTCAAGTTGATGCTAGTGCTCTTATCGAGTTGAGTCTGGAATACGGCGATTAGCCATAGTTGCGATCATATACGGCTTGTGCATTCTGTTTGAGCGTTTTTTGGCCAAGCTCGTCATAGGATTGGATCATAATCTCAAGCGCACGTTTGACCGAAGTGGTTTGCGGAAATGATTCCATAACATGCTGAGCTCTTACTGCCGCAGCGCTCCAAGCATGGATCTTAATGTAGTATTCAGCGACTTTGATTGAATAGCCAGCAAGTCTATTTTTTAATGCTATCATGCGCTTTTGAGCATCAGCAGCATATTTACTGTTTGGGTGCAGCTTAATGAGTCGCTCAAAATCTTTAAAAGCATTTAATGCATTTTGTGGATCTCGATCCGTGCGGTCAATATCAAGCATATCGTGGAATAAATATGCATCAGCTTGCATGTTCACGAGGCCGCGCATGTAGTAGACATAATCAACGTCAGGGTGTGTCGGATTTAAGCGAATAAAACGATCGATATTTGCGAGACCTGATGCAACATCTTCGAGCTTGTAATAAGCGTAAATTAAGTCGAGTTGTACTTGAGTTTTGTGAGGACCAAATGGGTATCTTGAGTCTAAAGCTTCCAGATTTCGGATAGCTTTAGAGAAATTGCCAAGTTCCATGGATGTTCTTGCTTGGGCATAAAGAGCTTCTGGCGATTTTTTTTGAATTTCTAAATCGTCCTCAACAACGCTGCTACTACAAGCAGTTACAGCGATTGTGAGTAGAGCAATAGTGGCTACTTTGGCAAATTTATACATACTTGATATCAATTCTTTTAAGTTAATAGTTATGAAACGTTTCATTTCACTATAAAATAGAAACATCCGATTGTAACAGATAGCAAAAATTATTGGACCCTTAAACGCGGGTACGGTTCATATGACACAAGAGATTAATCTAAAAAGCGAGATTTCAGCAACACAAACCGGCCAAAGATTAGACCAAGCTTTGGCAGAATTGTTCCCTGACTATTCCCGTACACGCATCAAAGAATGGATACTGTCTGATTGCATCAAAGTCGATGGTAGAGTAGTAAATAAGCCTCGCGAAAAGGTTTATGAGTTGCAACAGATTTTGGTTCAGGCTCAAATTGAAGAAGAGGTTGTAGCTAAAGCTGAAGCGATTGATCTTAATATCGTGTTTGAAGATGAACATATATTGGTGATTAATAAACAAGCTGGCTTAGTTGTGCACCCCGGAGCTGGGAATGCTGATGGGACATTGCTCAATGCGTTACTCCATCATTGCCCTGAAATAGAGCATGTGCCAAGAGCGGGTATCGTGCACCGTTTAGACAAAGATACCACTGGTTTAATGGTTGTTGCTAAAACCGTGGAGGCGCAAACCCATCTAGTATCAGCTTTGCAAGCCCGTGATATTACGCGTGAGTATGAAGCCATTGTCATTGGAACGATGACCGCCGGTGGTGTAGTGGATGAGCCCATTTCTCGTCACCCAACCCAGCGCACGCAAATGGCCGTACATCCTTTAGGAAAGCCATCTGTCACGCATTACCGAGTGGCTGAAAAATTTAGAGCACATACAAGGTTACGTCTTAGATTAGAATCTGGCCGTACCCATCAAATTCGTGTACATATGGCACATATTGGACATGTTCTTGTTGGAGATCCTGTGTATGGTGGGCGTCCAAGACCGCCTAAAGCTGCTTCTGCGGAGTTTTTCGAAGTATTGAAAGGGTTTAAACGACAAGCCCTTCATGCCGTGCGCCTTGAACTTGCTCATCCATTTACCTGTGAATGGATGACTTGGCAGGCGCCCGTGCCAGAAGATATGGTTAAATTAACAAAAGCGCTTCGCAAAGATACTGAAGCGAACCCCATTCTCTATTGAATATAAATAGCAATTGTACGGGCCAATTCGGTTGGCCTGTACCCCTCAATGTAAATGTTGCGATGACAACACGTCATGGTGGCGTTAGCTCATCCCCTTTTGATAGTTTAAATATAGGTACGCATGTAGGTGATAAGCTCGACGACGTTCTGTCTAATCGCGCTCGTCTTCATCAAACTTTACAACTGCCGTCTGAGCCTATTTGGTTGGACCAAGTTCATGGCACTCAAGTCGCAGAATTTGTAAAGCGTGAACCGATGAGTTCTGCAGTAACGTTAACTGCGGATGCTAGCTATACGCGGCAACCAGGTGTTGTATGTGCGATCATGACTGCTGATTGTTTACCTATTCTGTTGTGTAATCGTCAGGGCACTGAAGTTGCTGCAGTCCATGCGGGTTGGCGTAGTTTGTGTCATGGCATCGTAGAGCAAACATTAGGTAAATTTTTTTCCCCTTTGGACGAAATTTACGCGTACCTCGGGCCAGCAATAGGGCCGCTTGCTTTTCAGGTCGGTGCAGAAGTACGCGATGAATTTATGCAAATAGCTTCAGAAGATAGTCGACATTTTGTTGCTGATGGCGACAAATACTTAGCTGATCTTCAAAGTTTGGCTGTCGCTAGATTAACAAGAAGTAATATACAGAATGTATTTACTGCAGATATGTGTACATATAAGAATTCAAAAGACTTTTTTTCCTATCGTCGTGATGGTAAAACGGGACGTATGGCATCTTTGATTTGGATGAACGCTTGATTTTTAGCGACGAATCCCCATCTATTTTTGTATGTTCTTTTGTTTGTTATTGGAGGCAGTATGCGACTTGATCGTATGACTAATAAGTTTCAACTGGCTATTTCTGATGCACAGTCATTGGCGCTGGGTCGTGATCACCAGTTCATCGAGCCAATTCATTTGATGATGGCACTTTTGAATCAGGACTCGGGTTCAATTCACCCGCTTTTAACGCAGGCGGGAATTCAAGTCAGTGCTTTACGCTCACTGATCAGCCAACATTTAGAGCGTTTACCTCAGGTGGAAGGTTCTGGCGGTGATATACAGTTATCCCAGGCCTTAATTCGACTACTAAATCTATGCGATAAAATGTCGCAAAAGCGCAAAGATAAATATATTTCTAGTGAATTGTTTATCTTAGTGGCCTTAGATGGCAATGATCCGCTCGCGGAAAGTCTAAAAAAAGCCGGTGCAACCAAAGAGTTGCTAGAGCAAACCATAGAAACGATCCGCGGCGGTCAATCTGTTGATGATCCGAATGCGGAAGATCAGCGCCAAGCACTCAAAAAATATACAGTGGATCTGACCGAAAGAGCCGAACAGGGGAAGTTAGACCCTGTGATTGGCAGAGATGATGAAATTCGCCGCACGGTTCAAGTTCTGCAGCGCCGAACCAAAAATAACCCAGTACTTATCGGTGAGCCCGGTGTTGGTAAAACTGCAATTGTTGAAGGCCTAGCGCAACGCATTGTGAATGGTGAAGTTCCTGAAGGGGTCAAAAATAAAAAGGTCTTGTCACTTGATATGGGCGCGTTAATTGCTGGCGCAAAATATCGAGGGGAGTTTGAAGAGCGCTTGAAAGCGGTTTTGAATGAATTGGCGCAAGAAGAAGGTCAAGTGATTCTGTTTATTGACGAATTACACACCATGGTGGGTGCGGGTAAATCTGACGGCGCAATGGATGCGGGCAATATGCTTAAGCCAGCTCTTGCCCGTGGGGATCTGCACTGTGTCGGCGCGACGACCCTAGATGAGTATCGCCAATACATAGAAAAAGACGCCGCTTTAGAGCGACGCTTTCAAAAAGTGATCGTCGATGAGCCGAGTGTCGAAGACACAATCGCGATATTGCGTGGGCTTAAAGAACGGTATGAACTGCATCACCATGTTGAAATTACCGATCCTGCAATCGTAGCGGCTGCATCGATGTCTCACCGCTATGTTTCAGACCGAAAATTACCAGACAAAGCTATTGATCTGATTGATGAAGCGGCATCAAGTATTCGATTGCAAATTGACTCTAAACCAGAGCCTTTAGATCGCTTAGAGCGAAGAGCGATTCAATTAAAGCTCGAGGAACAAGCGCTTGCAAAAGAAGATGATGAAGCAAGCTGTCGACGATTAGAGCATTTAAGAGAAGAGTTGGAAGACGTAGAGCAAAAATCATCAGAATTAAATGAGATTTGGCATACCGAAAAGGCCGCACTTGCCGGTACACAGCATATTAAAGCCGATTTAGAGCAGGCTCGAATGGATCTTGACGTGGCAAGGCGTGCCAGCGATTTAACTCGGATGTCTGAATTACAATATGGCCGGATCCCAGATCTTGAGCGGCAATTAGATCTTGCTGCTCAAGCTGAAATGCAAGATATGACTCTTTTACGCAACAAAGTGACCGATATTGAAATTGCAGAGGTGTTATCTAAAGCGACTGGGATCCCTGTTGCCAAGATGCTGGAAGGTGAAAAAGAAAAGCTATTGCAAATGGAAGATGCATTGCACAAAAGAGTTATCGGGCAACATGAAGCAGTGACTACCGTCTCGAATGCTATTCGCCGTAGTCGAGCGGGCCTCGCGGATCCAAATCGACCAATTGGTTCATTTCTATTTCTTGGGCCAACCGGCGTCGGTAAAACAGAATTGTGTAAATCGCTTGCTAAGTTCTTGTTTGACACAGAATCTGCAATCGTTCGTATTGATATGTCGGAGTTTATGGAAAAGCACTCTGTATCTCGGCTTGTTGGGGCGCCTCCAGGATATGTGGGTTATGAAGAGGGCGGATATCTGACTGAAGCGGTGCGACGTAAACCCTATTCCGTGATTTTGCTTGATGAGGTTGAGAAAGCTCACCCTGATGTTTTCAACATTCTTTTACAGGTACTCGATGACGGTCGCTTAACAGATGGACAGGGGCGTACCGTTGACTTTAGAAACTCCGTTGTGATTATGACTTCAAATCTTGGATCAGATATTATCCAAGAAAACTTTACGACTTTAAACTACGACGAAATGAAACAGGCTGTGATGGGGGTTGTGACCCATGCATTTAAGCCTGAGTTTTTAAATCGAGTTGATGAATCCGTCGTTTTCCATCCGTTAGAATCAGAGCACATTAAACATATTGCGGCAATTCAAGTCGACGCCTTGAGAGCGAGGTTGCAAGAGCGAGAGTTTGCTCTTGAAGTTACCGATGAAGCACTACGTTTCATTGCTCAGTCTGGTTTTGACCCCATATATGGTGCTAGACCGTTAAAACGAGCTTTACAAAAGTTTGTTGAAAATCCGCTTGCGCAACAGTTATTGAGAGGGGATTTGCTACCAGGAAAAGCGATTGTGATTGATTGTGTCGATAACAATCTTAGGTTTCATCAATGAAACAAAGTTCCATAGGCAATTAAAAAGGGAGCATTCGCTCCCTTTTTAACGAATTTTGAGTTCGCTACTTTTCACAAAATAAGGAAATTCTTTCTTTGTTTTCCTTTATTGCGGCTTGCCTTTCTTCTTCTGTCATTGCAATAGACTTACCTGACTTTGGATCTTGACGGTTTAGTTTGCTATGAGTCGTTAAAATTTGGAGTGAATGCTTAGCACTGGCACAGATAGATTTTGCCTGATCTCCGTCTTGTCGCTTAATCAATTCAGCATTGAGTTCTTCAGTGCTAAGTTGCTCGTCACTCTTTTTGGAAACTTTGGGAGACACAAATCCAATCAAGGCCTGTTCCATATCCTCGCTATAGAGTTTTGTCGCTTCAATATTTTCTGGGGATTGTTGGCTGTAATGTGTGACGCCATTTTCATCGACCCAAGTATAAATTACGGTTGCGAAAGTTGGCGCCGTAAACAAAACCAGTAGCAAACTAGCAAATTTAAGTTTTGTGCTTCGAATAAGCTCAAACATATTGTCATCCTAAAGTGTTAATCTCTGGGTCGGTCACCAAACCCCTTCCTTGTACCATTTCAATAACTCAGTTATTGCACTACTTTATGCTACATCAAAAATCATATTTCAAACAAAACATGGGTCGCGATATTGATAATTCCTTGTCAATTCAACCGCCCAAGGATTGGATAACTATAAAGATATGATATCTTTTCTATGAAAACCACTATTTGTCTAGGTTTAAACTATGCAACCAGTTGAAAAGCAGCACCTAAAACGCCCTGGAATTTATTTATTACCCAATCTTTTAACTACTGCGGGGCTGTTTGCGGGCTTTTATGCAGTCATTGCCTCAATGAACAATCACTTTGAACCCGCTGCTATTGCCGTTTTTGTTGCAATGATTTGTGATGGTTTGGATGGGCGAGTTGCGCGAATGACCAATACACAAAGTGCATTTGGTGCGGAGTATGACAGCATGGCTGATATGGTGTCTTTTGGGATGGCTCCAGCTTTAATCGCTTATAACTGGGGGTTAACTGAACTTGGAAAAGTGGGTTGGCTTGCTGCGTTTATTTATTGTGCAGCAGCTGCGTTGCGACTGGCTCGATTTAATACGCAGGTGGGAGTTGCCGATAAAAGATACTTTCAGGGCTTAGCGAGTCCGGCAGCAGCGGCATTGATCGCGGGTATGGTTTGGATTGGCAGTATGTACCAAATTGACGGTAATGACATTTCAATTATGGTCGCAGTACTGACCACTTGTGCGGGGTTGCTTATGGTGAGCAATTTCCGTTATCACTCATTTAAAGAAGTCGATTGGCGCTCACGGGTTACTTTTTTAACAATTTTGTTAATTGTGGGTGTTTTCGTCGTTGTATCTGTTGAGCCTGCATTAGTCTTGTTTGCTGCTTTTCTTGGTTATGCTGCTTCAGGTCCAGTTATTACCGTGTACTCTGTTCGCAAACTAAAGTCCGAGCCAGTGAAAGCTGATTCCAAACCTCAAGACAGTCTTGAAACCGATGAAGATGAATAGAGCCGCGTTTGTTAATTCCATCGACTAAATAGCACGACTGTCAGTAAAACTGCTGAATAAAAATTAATCAGCAAAGTCACTCGACTTGTGCCATCCTTATAGACCGCGCAGAAAAATGAATGGCTTTGGATGAAAAATAAGCGCTTGGATTTTTGTGGTGAAAAAGCACTTGCGCTTGTCTAAGTTCTCTCTATAATGCGCTCCCACTGACACGGCGGCTGCAGCGATGCAAGCCAAGGTGACAAGCTAGGAAAACTAGCCGTTAAGAAAGTTTGAAAAAACTACTTGACGAAAGAAAAGGAAAGCGTAGAATACGCAGCCCTGACCCGAGATGCTCCAGCAGCTATCGGCGATATCTGAAACAGGATATCAACGCTCTTTAACAAGTTGACAAGCAAATCTGTGTGGACATTCACAGGTGTTGAGTTATTCGAAATTGCTTCATTCTTTCTTTTGGAAGATGA
>NZ_BMPZ01000014.1 GCF_014647855.1 Shewanella gelidii
TTGTCTGGAAACCATAGAGCTTCATTTCCAGGCGCCTAATATACTCGAAAGAGTGAGTCTCCTAGCCTTGACAAGTTAGCGACTTTAAAAGAATTTAGGCTTCGGTCTAAAGGAGCGGTAGTTCAGTTGGTTAGAATACCGGCCTGTCACGCCGGGGGTCGCGGGTTCGAGTCCCGTCCGCTCCGCCAACATAAAGAGAAGGCCTCTGCAGCAATGCAGAGGCCTTTTTCGTTTGCCTCCATATTATCTATTTCCTGCCACTCATTTTTAAATGTCTAGCAGCTCTGGGCTTTTATGAGTAGATAAAGGTATTGCTTATATTAATAACGCACCTTATTTTAGTGAGCATAAAGATAAGTAAGGGAATGATATGAAGCTTGAAATGATATGCACTGGCGAAGAAGTGCTTTCTGGACAAATCGTTGATACAAATGCAGCTTGGTTTGCAAATACGATGATGGAAATGGGGGTAGAAGTACAGCATCGAGTCACTGTGGGTGATCGACTCGAGGACTTAGTGCATGTTTTTCAGGAGCGCAGCAAATACGCTGATGTGATTCTAGTTAACGGTGGGTTAGGACCAACCAGTGACGACTTGTCATCAGAAGCAATGGCCAAAGCACTTTCAGAACCTCTGATTGAAAATGTCGAATGGCGTGAACATATGGAAGCCTGGTTTTCGAAAAGAAGTCACCCAATGACGCAGAGCAATCTCAAGCAAGCGTTTTTGCCACAATCGGCGGTTATGGTTGATAATCCTGTAGGAACCGCATGTGGTTTCCGGGTTAAGCTTAACCGAGCCTGGCTCTTTTTTACGCCAGGTGTGCCATTTGAACTTAAGCAAATGGTGCAGGAGCAATTTATTCCTTTTATTCGACAAGAGTTTTCATTAAAGGATAAAACTGCATTAACCAAACTGCTGACGATAGGTCATGGCGAATCTTTACTTGCTGATAAGCTCGAAACGATTGATTTGCCCGATGGGTTAACGATGGGATATCGCTCATCTATGCCACATATTGAAATTAAACTATTCGCACGTGGTCAACACGCAATCGATAAGCTGCCAAGTATCACAGAGCAGGTTAGATCTCGGCTTGGGCAAGCTTTAGTTGCCGAGAATAGAGCAAGTATTGCTGAAGAAATCCACGCTCGATTGAATGGTTCTGGCTTGAGCTTGAGTATTGCCGAGTCCTGTACAGGGGGAATGATTGCAAGTCAGTTGATTTCGTTTCCGGGGAGTTCAAGTTATTTACATCAAGGCCTCGTCACTTATAGCAATGAATCCAAAGTGAAGGTTTTAGGTGTGCCTGCACAGGTTCTTGATGATCATGGTGCAGTGTCTATTGAAACAGTCGCGCAAATGGCAAAAGGCGCTCGAGAATTACTCGATAGTGACTATGCGCTCGCTACCAGCGGAGTAGCCGGGCCGGAAGGGGGCACTGAGCAAAAACCAGTTGGGACGGTGGCTATCGCCTTGGCAACGCGTGATGGTGTCAAAAGTCAAATTGTGCAACTTCCTCGTCGTTCGCGAGATCTTGTTCGATCGTTAAGTAGCGCTATTGCCTTGGATATGCTTCGGCGGGAGCTTCTTGGCGAAGAAGTGGTTGTCGATTATGCTTCGTTTTCTCGAAGCGCCTAATTCGATAGAGAAGGTTTATACAAACTTTGCATATTAAAAATAGCGGCTTATTGCCGCTACTTTGTTAGAAATGGGCGTGAAATAAGCTAAGGCTTAAACTCAACGACCAAATAGCCTGGCGTAACTTTTATGCTTTGTGCAATATCCGCTATTTTTGCTTGTGTCGAATCTTGTGTATCCAATACATACACTGGCTGACTTTCTAAAGTTGCGCGCAAATATCGCATCAATTGGGGAACCATTGATTCTACTGCTTGCGCTAGTTCTTTTGGATAAGATTTTACTTCAACTAAATCAAGACGTTTTAAATAGATACTCTGACTGCTTGCATCATACCAAGGCGTAGCTTCAAATGTTGTCGATAAGTAAGTGCTCAATGGTAACAATGGATTCTTCAGGCTAATCTTGGTTTCTGCGGTTACCGCCATAGTGTCAGGCTTTTTGCCAAGCTTGACCTCGATATCATTGATTTGCATTTGAAGCGCGAAGGGGCCCTGCCCTTGTTTAACTTCGTATTTCAGTTCTTTTCCTAAGTAGGATTCGAGCTCTTTTTCGCTAATGCTGTACTGGCTCATGCAGCCAGTCATCATTAAACATACAAATATGCCCAAAACAATTGCGAGTTTTTGCATTAGCCGGTATTCCTCATACCCGCAGCGACGCCAGCAATTGTTAGCATTAGCGCAAGTTGAACATGCTCTGACGGTTGCTCTTCTTTCCGTGTTCGTGCAAGTAGCTCTGTCTGTAAGAAGTTTAGCGGATCGATGTAGGGGTTTCTTAAAGCCACGGATTCACGGGTCCAAGGAGTATGCGACATTAAACACTCTGATTGTGTAATTTCTAGAATTGCTTCTTTACCTACACTAAGACGGCGACGCAGCTCTGCGCCGAGCTTATGTAGGCGAGGATCAACAAGACACTCTTCATAATAGCGAGCCAAATGTGGCTCTGATTTTGCATATACCATTTCAAGCATTGAGATCCGCGTATTAAAAAATGGCCACTCACGTTCCATTTGTTGCAATAACGCGAGTTGACCTTTCTGTGCGGCATTGTAAAGGGCTTCTCCAGAGCCTAGCCAAGCCGGCAACATCAAACGATTCTGTGACCATGCAAAAATCCATGGAATAGCGCGTAAGCTTTCAATACCACCATCAATACGACGCTTGGCTGGACGGCTACCAAGAGGCAGTTTACCGAGCTCTACTTCTGGCGTCGCAGCTCGGAAATATTCAACAAAATCGGGTTCTTCACGAACTATTGAACGGTAATTGCTGACCGACTCGACTGCCATGGCATCAATGCATTCGCGCCATTCTGGTTTAGGCTCTGGTGGTGGCAGTAGCGTCGCTTCCATAACGGCAGAGGTATAGAGCGCTAAGCTTTGCACTGCTAGCTTGTGTAATCCAAATTTAAATCGGATCATTTCTCCTTGTTCTGTCACCCGGATTCGGCCATCAACGGAACCAGGGGGTTGAGACAGAATTGCCTGATGAGCAGGGCCGCCACCTCGGCCAATCGTACCACCACGGCCATGAAATAGGGTGAGTTTGACCTCTGCTTGTTTGCAGACGGCAACTAAGCGCTCTTGCGCTTGGTATTGAGCCCATGCTGCCGCCATCACGCCAGCATCTTTAGCTGAATCGGAGTAACCAATCATGACCTCCTGCATGCCTTTGGTGTAGCCACGATACCAGTCGATGTTTAGTAACGCTGATATACAGTCTGCAGAAGAATTCAGATCGGAAAGTGTCTCGAATAGCGGAACAACACGCATGGGGTATTGACAGCCGGTTTCTTTGAGTAATAAAAGCACTGCTAGAACATCGGATGGCTGACTTGCCATGGAAATAACGTACGAGCCCAGCGCCTGCGATGGTTGTTTAGAAATAAGCCGGCAGGTTGCTAAAACTTCCGCTACTTCTTCTGTTGGCTGCCAAGTCACGGGTAATAGCGGTCGTTTATTGGAAAGCTCTCGTAGCAGAAATGCCTGTTTTTCTTGTTCGTCCCAATGGTTATAGTCGCCCATGCCTAGGTAGCGGGTTAGTTCAGCGATTGCGTCACCATGTCGGCTAGAGTCCTGGCGAATATCGAGTCTCAGCATATGAATGCCAAAACACGCGAGTCGGCGCAATGTGTTTAATAGGGTACCATTCGCGATGAGCCGCATTCCGGAATCACACAAGCTTTGGTAGAGCATCATTAATGGTGCTTTCAGATCGGCTTCATGCCAGATTAGATCTTTAGGCTCTTGGCCTAATTGATGGCCTTCAATGCGAGCATTTAAGAAATCAATGGTGCTTCGCAATTGGAGCCGTAGCTTGCGCAACACAACACGGTAGGGTTCTTCACTCTGATTGGTATGGGCAAGTAGCGTATCGTTGGCTTCCCGCATTGAGAGTTCGTTGATTAGCACGACGACATCCTTCAGATAAAGACGCGCCGCCGCATGGCGATTACGATGAAGTACTTCTTGTGTTACCAGTGATGTGACAAACGGGTTGCCGTCTCGATCGCCTCCCATCCAACTGGAAAAGCGAATCGGTGCATAATCAATGGGCAATTGAGTTTTAGTCCGTTCTTCAACTTGTTCGTTAAGTTGTCGCAAATAGTCAGGAACAGCATGCCAGAGAGAGTTCTCAATCGTACTTAAGCCCCAGCGCGCCTCATCTACGGGAGTTGGGCGTTCACTTCGTATTTCATTGGTGTGCCAGATTTGCGCGATTAGTTGACGAAGCTGTAAGTGGAGCTGCTTTTTTTCTCTTTCAATGAGCTGCTCATTTTCAAGCTGTGCTAGGCATTCAATGATTGCTGAGTACTTTTGGATGAGAGTTCGTCTGGATATTTCTGTGGGATGCGCAGTAAGGACTAGGTCAATATCTAGAGTTTTTAAACAGTCGAGCATTTGGTTTTGGTCGACGTCACTGTTAAGCACACGACTTAAGAGTTGTTCAACAGGATCTGGCACACAGACAAGTTCATCACAATTTCGGCTTATCGTATGGAATTGTTCGGCAATGTTAGCCAAGTTTAGAAATTGATTGAATGCTTTTACAAAGGGCACCAGCTGTTCATCCGGCAACGCATTCAATAAGCACAGCATTTCATCTTTCGATGCTTCATCACCCTGTCGAGAGCGTTTTGCTAGTTGTCGAATTTGCTCTACTTTCTCAAGAAATTCATCCCCAAGGTGGTCACGCATGGTGTCACCCAAGATCTGTCCTAGCGTGCCAACGTTTGAGCGCAAAGATGCATACATATCAGTCATAACGACTCCGAAGAAGGAAGGTCGGCCGCAAATGCGGTTGCAGATGCAGCAGTACGAATTTTTGATTTAGGTCACTAACTCACCTTAACCATGAAGCAAATCGAGGTCAATCGTTGGAGAGCAATTTCATATCGTGTCTTTTGCCCATGTACTAAATGACTGACAAGACGACAAAATTGTTATCGCTACTTGAAACAAGCATGGTGAATGAGTTGCTTCAATAGCGTGACCGTAGGCTGAATAAATTTGGTATCTAGATACTCGTTTGGCTGATGTGCTTGTTCAATACTTCCCGGCCCTAAAACCAAAGTTTGGCAGCCTAGCTTTTTAATATATGGTGCTTCTGTTGCATAGTTGACCACTTCTGCTTGATGGCCAGAAAGTTCGCTGACCAGTTGAGTCCAAGGGTTATCGGTACTGTCTGCAAAGGCTTCTGAACCTGGATAGAGTTGCGATATTTGTATACAGCCTGGATATTGAGTTGCGATTGGTTCAAGGTAGTTGCTGACCATCATTTCCAAATCGACCAATGGCAGGCCGGGTAGGGGTCTAATATCAAGATGTAAATCGCAGCAACCACAGATTCGATTTGCGGCATCTCCACCATGGACGTGACCAAAATTCATGGTCGGATAAGGGACGGTAAAAGCATCCTCTCGGTAATTGGCTGCCAGATCTTGTTTAAGGCGCATTAGCTCTGTAATTACCTGATGCATGACTTCAATCGCGTTCAGACCTTTTGCTGGATCAGATGAATGGCCACTGCGGCCGATAATCCGTATGCCTTGTGTTAAATGGCCTTTATGCATATACACGGGCTTTAAACTTGTCGGCTCTCCGATGATGGCATAATCAGGCGCGATAGATTTTTGTTCTGCAAATGCTTTCGCACCGTTCATGGTTGTTTCTTCATCGGCACTTGCCAAAATATACAGCGGATGTTTGATATCATTTAAAGGGAGCTCACGCACTGCTGCCAGAACCAATGCAAAGAACCCTTTCATATCGCATGTGCCCAGGCCATACCATAAGTTGTCTTTTTCGGTGAGTTGAAATGGATCTTGTACCCAGCCTTGTTCATCAAATGGTACCGTATCTGTGTGCCCTGCTAGCAATAGGCCGCCTGTTCCCTGTCCTATTGTGGCTACAAAATTATGTTTGCCTCTGGAGTCTTGAACTTGTTCAATGGAACAACGAAACCCTAAATCGCCAAACCAGTCATTTAGCAAAGCAATGACACCTTGGTTGCTCATATCTAACTCAGGTTCTAATGCACTAATAGAGGGGCTGGCGATCAGTTGTTTAAAGCAGGATTCAACATTGGGTAGCTTGGTTGTTTTTACTTGCATCGCTTCGCCTTCCTATTGCTAAAAAAGTGGCAAATATATATTCAAATTATTTGCATAGTTAAGTGTTTGTGGTAGTCTAGCAAACAGATCGCACTTTCACTAGCCAATCTTTACTTTGAAAGTTGCACAAATACTCTTGAGAGAGCCAGTAGGCTCTGACCCCGAGATTGATGAAATATGTTTAAGCTAAAGAATATTTTAATTACAACACATCACAATCAAGTCATTCTACGACGATAATATGTCAATTGGCATTCTGCCGTTGCAAATTCGTTGTTTAGCCCTCTATACCCTATAAATTTATACAAAAGATTAGAATATGAAACAAATTGCCATTATTGGTGCCAGCGGTTACACCGGAGCACAAGTTACCGCGCTAATTGAAGCTGAGTCATCGCTCGCGGTCTATGGGCTATATGTCTCTGAAAATAGTTTAGACAAAGGTAAAGCGCTTCATAGTCTTTACCCGCAATACAGCCATCTATCGTATGCGTTACAACCGTTGTCAGAGACAGCAAAAAATCAAATTGTATCTGACTGTGACGCAGTCGTTCTCGCGACAGATCATGCGGTGAGTTTGCACTTGGCGGCATGGTTCTTTGCAAAAGGGGTTGCTGTATTTGACCTGAGCGGTGCCTATCGTTTTTCTGATCAGAGCCAGTACCCCAAATGGTATGGTTTTGAGCATGCGTACCCAGAAGCATTATCGCAGGCAGTATACGGGCTAGCAGAGTGGAATGCAGAGTCAATAAAGAATGCGAAACTCATCGCGGTGCCGGGCTGTTATCCAACGGCTTCTTTATTAGCATTAAAGCCTCTGGCTGACTTGATGACGCCAACTTTGCCGGTTATCAATGCCGTAAGCGGTGTGACCGGTGCAGGTAGGAAAGCGCAACTACATACTAGCTTTTGTGAAGTAAGCCTAACGCCTTATGGCGTTTTAGGTCATCGTCACCAGCCTGAAATTGCAACACACCTCGGTCAAGAGGTGATCTTTACACCGCATTTAGGCAACTTTAAGCGCGGTATTTTAGCGACGATTACCGTGTCATTAAAAGCGGGAACAACAGCACAAGAGATTGAGCAAGCTTATCGTAAATATGAAGACTCGCCTTTGATTCACGTAAAGCAAAATGAATTTCCAAAGGTGGATGACGTCGCACATACTGCAAACTGTCATCTGGGTTGGAAGTTTGATCCGGATACGGGGTATATCGTCGTTGGTAGCGCAATCGACAATTTAATGAAGGGTGCTTCTAGCCAAGCATTACAATGCATAAAGATTCATTTTGGACTGTAGTTCAACGATTTTAAGGTGATTTTCATGTCAAATTCGATGTCTGTTTTAGTATTAAAAGTTGGTGGTGCCCTGTTGCAGTGTGAAATGGGCATGGCGCGTTTGATGAAAACTGCCGCTGAGATCATTGCTAATGGTCAGAAGGTCGTCATGGTCCATGGGGGCGGCTATGTTGTTGAGCAGCAACTCACGGCGAATCAAATGGAAACGACGAAGCATCTCGGATTAAGAGTTACGCCAGCAGAGCAAATGCCTATTATTGCAGGTGCACTTGCAGGTACCTCCAATAAACTACTTCAAGGCGCTGCAAAAAGTGCAGGTGTGGTCAGTGTCGGCATTAGCCTTGCGGATGCTGATTTAGTGCGCGCCATCATTAAAGATGAGCAGCTTGGCATGGTTGGTGAAGTGGAGCCTAAAAATGCAAGTTATCTGGAGTTTGTTTTAAGTCAAGGCTGGATGCCGATAGTCAGTTCTATTGCAATGACCGATGCCGGTGAATTGCTTAACGTAAATGCAGATCAAGCCGCGACTGCCGTTGCCCAATTAGTTGATGGCCAATTGGTGCTATTGTCAGATGTATCGGGTGTATTAGATGGTAAGGGTCAGCTACTGAAGTCATTAAATCGTGCTGAAATCGAGCAGCTGATAAAACTTGGCGTGATTGAAAGTGGCATGAAAGTAAAAGTAGAAGCTGCACTTGAAGTTGCTGAATCGATGCAGCAGCCGGTGCAAGTTGCGTCATGGCGTGATGCCGCTCAGCTTGCTGCACTCGCGAAAGGCGAAGCAGTGGGTACACAAATTCAAGCATAGGAGTTCGACAAATGGATCATTTTTTATCGCTTAAAACCTTATCAAAAGTAGAGCTGCTTGAATTAATTGAGTTGGCTAAAAAGATTAAAGCGGAGCCGCAAGCGTATCGAAAAGCTTTAGATGGCAAAAGTGTTGTGATGTTATTTGAGAAGCCCTCGCTTCGTACTCGAGTCAGCTTTGATATTGGTATCAATAAACTTGGCGGTCATGTGGTGTACCTCGATCAGCAAAATGGTGCGCTCGGAAAGCGCGAGCCAGTGAGTGACTTTGCAACCAACATCTCCTGCTGGGCTGACGCGATTGTTGCCCGTGTTTTTGCGCACAGTACCGTTGCAGAGCTCGCTTCTGCTGGCAGTGTGCCCGTGATTAACGCATTGTGTGATATGTACCACCCCTGCCAAGGTCTTGCCGATTTCTTAGCGCTTGCTGAAAATCTGGGTGACTTATCCAATAAAAAATTGGCTTATGTGGGTGATGGCAACAACGTGACGCATTCTTTGATGTATGGCGCTGCAATCCTAGGCATGGAGATGACTGTGCTGTGCCCACAAGGTTGTTTTCCTGATGGTGAAGTTGTCGTAGATGTGCAAAAGATTGCCCAAGAAAATGGTGGTAAGTTGGTACTCACATCTGATGTCGCAGAGCTTGGTGAGCAAGATGCGATTTATACCGATACTTGGATTTCAATGGGTGATGATACCGATCTTGCTGACATCAAAGCTAAGTTTGGACCATATCAAGTCAATGAGGCCATGATGGGGAAAAGTGGTGCGCAATACTTTATGCATTGCTTGCCTGCATACAGGGGCGTAGAAGTTACTGCAGAAGTGATTGATAGTGATAGCTCAATTATATTGCAGCAAGCAGAAAATCGAATGCATGCGCAAAATGCTGTGTTAGTAACCTTGCTTGCCGATAAATAAGTGATCAAGTGGCCAAGGCTGCTTGTATGACAAATGATTAAAGATAGAACGAATTAGGAATACCTCATGTCATCTACAGATAAAAATTTAGGCGTAAAAAAAGTAGTACTGGCTTACTCAGGCGGTTTAGATACTTCAGCAATTATCCCATGGCTGAAAGAAACCTATGGTAATTGTGAAATCGTCGCGTTTTGTGCTGATGTTGGTCAAGGCGATGAAGAGCTTGTTGGCTTGCATGAAAAAGCAATCGCATCGGGTGCGAGCGAATGTCATATCGTTGACTTAAAAGAAGAGCTTGTCGCGGATTACATCTATCCGACCATTTCAACAGGTGCCATTTATGAAGGTACTTATTTATTAGGTACTTCGATGGCGCGCCCTATCATCGCTAAAGCTCAAGTTGAAGTGGCTCGTAAAGTTGGTGCAGATGCTGTTTGTCATGGCTGTACCGGTAAAGGTAACGACCAAGTGCGTTTTGAAGGTTGCTTTGCCGCTTTGGCACCTGACTTAAAAGTGATTGCTCCGTGGCGTGAATGGTCAATGGTTAGCCGCGAGGATTTACTCGACTACTTGGCAGAGCGCAATATTGAGACAACTGCTTCAGCGACCAAAATCTATAGCCGTGATGCAAATGCGTGGCACATTTCCCATGAAGGTGGTGAGCTAGAAGACCCATGGAATGAGCCAACAAAAGAAGTTTGGACAATGACTGTTGCACCAGAAGATGCGCCAGATAAGCCTGAATATGTCAGCCTTGCTTTAGAAAAAGGTCGCGTGACCCAAGTTAATGGTGAAGCTCTGTCTCCTTATAAAGCACTTATGAAACTCAATGATATCGCAGGTGCTCATGGTGTCGGTCGTATTGATATTACCGAGAACCGCCTTGTAGGTATGAAGTCGCGCGGCTGTTACGAAACACCCGGTGGCACGGTCATGTTTGCAGCACTAAGAGCAATTGAAGAACTTGTGCTGGATAAAACGAGCCGGGATTGGCGTGAGCAAATTGGTGCTCAAATGGCGCATCTTGTTTACGATGGACGTTGGTTTACTCCGCTTTGTGAGTCACTGCTTGCAGCGTCGCAAACGCTAGCTGATCTGTCTAATGGTGAAGTGGTAATTAAGCTGTACAAAGGCCAAGCCAGCGTTGTGAAAAAACGTTCGCCAAACAGTCTCTACTCAGAAGAGTTTGCAACATTTGGTGAAGATGATGTTTATGACCAAAAAGATGCCGAAGGCTTTATCCGTCTTTATTCTTTAGCAAGCCGGATCAGAGCTTTAAGTAGTAAGTAAGCTGCGAGCCATGCAATAGGGACCAACTCCCTATTACCTAACAAAACTATTTTGTGCGCAGAGAGCCTCTGCGCCATCCAAAACCTTGAGGACTTTGACATGGCACTATGGGGCGGCCGTTTTACCCAAGAAAGTAGCGCACTATTTAAGCTATTTAATGATTCATTGCCGATTGATTACCGTTTACTTGAGCAAGATGTAGTGGGCTCTATTGCTTGGGCTGAAGCGATTCACCAAGTGGGTGTATTAACCCCGCAAGAGTGCACAGATTTAAAACAAGCGTTGCAACAAATATTGGATGAAGTTGGTGATGATCCGCAACAGATTGTCGCAACCGGTGCAGAAGATATCCATAGCTATGTAGAGCAAGCCTTGATTGCTAAAGTGGGTGATCTTGGCAAGAAACTGCATACGGGACGCTCGCGCAACGATCAAGTTGCGACGGATTTAAAATTATGGTGTAAGAAGCAGGGTGCTTATTTATCTGAATTGATGACCACTTTAGTCGCGGGATTACTGGAAGTGGCAGAGCGAGAAGTTGATGCTGTGATGCCAGGTTATACGCATTTGCAAAGAGCACAGCCTGTGACTTTTGGTCACTGGTGTCTTGCTTACGTTGAAATGGTTGAGCGGGATCTCACGCGGTTACAGGATGCTTTAAAGCGTTTAGATACTTGCCCACTCGGGTGTGGTGCGCTTGCTGGTACAGCTTATCCAATTGATCGCCAAGCTTTGGCTAAATCTCTAGGCTTTACTCAGGCCACGACTAATAGTTTGGATTCAGTGTCTGATCGCGACCATGTGATTGAACTATGCAGCGCGGCATCGATCAGTATGATGCACCTGAGTCGTATGGCCGAAGATATGATTTTCTTCAACTCAGGTGAAGCTGACTTTATTCAATTGAACGATAATGTCACCTCTGGGTCATCACTGATGCCTCAAAAGAAAAACCCTGATGCGCTTGAACTCATTCGTGGCAAGACCGGCCGAGTATACGGTTCACTGGTTGGGATCCTAACCACCATGAAAGCGCTCCCTTTGGCATACAACAAAGACATGCAAGAGGATAAAGAAGGCCTGTTCGATGTGGTCGATAGCTGGGGCATTTGTCTAGAAATGGCTATTTTGGTGCTTGATGGTCTTAAAGTGAATCGCGCAAATGCACTTGCCAGTGCTCAGCAAGGCTATGCCAATGCGACAGAGCTGGCTGACTACCTTGTCGCGAAAGGCATGCCATTCCGCGAAGCGCATCATGTTGTGGGTGAAGTTGTGGTGAAAGCTATTGCTGATAAAGTTGCATTAGAAGATATGCCGCTAGCACAGCTTCAAAGTTATTCTGAAGTGATCGGCGATGACGTGTACCAGCACTTAACCATTGAAGCTTGTCTTGAGAAGCGTGATGTTTTAGGTGGCACAGCGGTGAATCAAGTGAAACAAGCCATTGCGGCCAAAAAGTAGTATTGGCTGTAGTTTGGGGATTCTTGATGTTCTAATGTCTAAAGGAATAACCTGAATTTGATATAAATAAAAACGCGATGTTCATGCATCGCGTTTTTTTATCCGTCAATGTTCAATGAAGCTGATTCAGAAGCGAACGCCTATTGGAATAGGTCATCATCTGCTTCTTCGGCATAAATATCACCTTGTGAGTTTTCTTCTTGAGCGTATTCTGTTGGTTCAGTGCCGGCGAGAAAATACTCAAATGTACTTGTATGATCTGTTTTGCGACTCAATTTTCCTGACTCTAAGTCAATACGCACAGAAATGATTCCTTCTGGAGGCGTTGATGGCTCTTCAGGTGTTCCTGAGAGAGCATCCCGCATGAAGGCATTCCAGCCGGGGCCAGCCGTTTTCGCGCCGGCTTCTGCTTGGAAGATCTGGTTTTTTGGGCCGTTTGCATTCCAGCTGGTTCGTCCAAGCTCGCGACCGTGGTCGTCAAAGCCAACCCAAATTGTTGTTGCTAACTTAGGATTAAAACCACTAAACCATGTATCTCGTGATTCATTGGTTGTTCCTGTTTTTCCTGCAATGTCATGGCGATTAACGACGCGAGAAGCTCGCCATGCCGTGCCATTCCAACCGGTGCCTTTACTCCAATCGCCGCCACCCCAAATCACGCTCTTTAATGCCTCAGTGACTAAGAATGCTGTTTGCTCAGTAATGACTTGAGGCGCGTGTCGCTGATCCGCAGGGCATTGATGATCTTCGACTTCGGTATTTCCTGCGTTTAAACGAGTGGGCTGAGATGGTGCGTCCGACAATTCTGCTGCCATCTCAGCAAATGGGTCTTCAGCGTTTAACTCTTGACTTGTTTGCTCCTCAAGAGCTGCACTGTCTTCAAATTGTACTGGTTTACATGCAAAGGTAGGGTCGGCTTGCTCGACGGTTTCACCGCTTGAGTTTTCAATACGCTCAATATAATAAGGCTCGACAAGGAAGCCGCCGTTAGCAAATACTGAAAACGCGCTCACCACTTGTAGCGGTGTTACCGAAGGTGAACCTAAAGCAAGCGATTCATTTCGTGGTAATTCATTTGGGTTGAACCCAAATTTCGTTAGGCCTTGAATTGCGCTATCTAGGCCGATGTGACGCATGGCCCGGACGGACATGACGTTTACTGATTTAGCCAACCCAACTCGCAGCCTTGTTGGGCCACCGTATACGTCAGGTGAATTCTTTGGTCGCCAAGCAGTTCCCTGACGTGTATCAGGTTTATTGATTGGTGCATTGTTAATCAGGGTTGCCAATGTGTAGTCTTTTTCTAAGGTGCTTGCATATATAAAAGGCTTGATATTGGAACCCAGCTGCCGCTTTGCTTGGGTGATCCGGTTGTATTGGCTCTGGCTAAAACTAAAGCCACCGACTAAAGTCCGAAGCGCACCATTTGCTGGATCAAGAGAAACCATGGCACTTGATACTTGAGGAATTTGAGAAAGCTGCCACATATCATCATTATGACGGATGCGAATTAACTCTCCAACGGATGCAATTTGAGCCGCTGATGAGGGGGCTGGCCCTTGGCGTTTATCATTAATAAACTTTCTTGCCCATTTTAATCCATCCCACTCAATATTTTTAATTTCCCCATTAGCCAGTATTACTTCGATTTGTTTTTCTTGCACACTTAAAACAGCTGCTGCAATTAAATCTTCAACGGGTTTAACTTTAGATAAATTATTTTTAATCTCTTCTTCACTAATAGTTTCGTCTTGCCAGATAACTTTTTCTGCACCTCTATATCCATGTCGCTCGTCATAGGCGTAAACATTATTTCTTACTGCTGTTTGAGCATATTTCTGTAAATCTGAGTCGATAGTTGTATAGACATTATATCCGCCAGTGTATGCCTCTTCTTCGCCAAGTTTCTGCACCATATAGTCTCGAGCCATTTCTGAAATGTACGGTGCATATAAATCAATTTCAGCGCCATGGTAACGGGCTGTATTAGGTTGAGCCTTTGCTTCTTCAAACTCTATTTGGGAAATAAAGCCAACTTCTTGCATGCGCTTTAGGACGATATTCCTTCTTGCTAGAGCTCTACTGGCAGAAGTGATAGGGTTTAAGCTAGAAGGGGCTTTTGGGAGGCCTGCAATGACGGCGAGCTCTGCTAATGTCAGCTCATTGATATTTCGACCGTAATAAACTTGAGCTGCGGCGCCAACCCCGTAAGCCCTTTGACCTAGATATATTCGGTTGATATAGAGAGCAAGGATTTCTTCTTTTGTGAGTAATTGCTCAATATGAATAGAAATAAAGATTTCTTTTATTTTTCTAATGATAGTCTTATCACGAGTTAAGAAGAAATTACGCGCTACTTGCATTGTAATGGTACTAGCACCTTGTTTTTTCTCGCCTGTGGTTAACATAACTAAGGCAGCTCGAACGACACCAATAGGGTCAATGCCTTTGTGGTCATAGAAGCGAGCGTCCTCAGTGGCAATAAATGCTTGTAAAAGTGCTGGTGGTACTTCGTCAAGTTGAAGTGGTATTCGTCTTTTTTCTCCAAATTGAGAAATTAGCTTTCCATCTTGACTGTATATTCTTAAAGGAGTCTGTAGTTTGACGGTCTTTAAAGTGGCGACGTCTGGCAACTCAGGCAGTACATAAAAATAAGCTGCTGCTATTGAACCTACTCCGATAAGAAATAGGCTAAAAAGTGCAATAAAAATTGGTTTGAGCCACTTCACTTTAAGCTTCCGTTTGAAAATGCAGGCTGTGTAGTATATAAGTTCGTGTCTGTTGCGTGAAGTAAAAAGGGATGGTTAATGAGATAGTGTTTGTAAAACTGACAAACATTTTGTACAAATGCTTATAAAGGTTTGATTTTGTGCTAATCTAATTGCTGCAACCTATTTAAAAGTGACAAGGGATTATGCTTTCGAATTTATGGAAGCGTCAAGCTCCGCAAATGGTGGGAATTGATATCGGTTCTCATGAAGTCAAAGCGATATTGCTGAGTAAGACTGCTGATGGTTATAAAGTAATGAGCTATGCCACTGCCCCAGTGAAGAAGGGAGCGGTGAATGATCATGATATACGTGATGCAGAAGCGGTTACTGAGAGTGTCAGGCAAGTAAAGCGCCAGCTTTCTAGCAACTCCAAATATGCTGCCGTGGCTGTCTCTGGCTCTGCAGTCATGACTAAAGTTATTTATATGGATGCTTCGTTAAACGAAGAGGAAATGGAAGCTCAAATTGAAATTGAGGCTGATAACTTAATTCCTTACTCGCTTGATGAAGTCAGTATTGACTTTGAAACCCTTGAGCTAAACAGTACAGACCCGACCAAAGTTGACGTCTTGCTGAGTGCCTGCCGAACCGAAAATATTGATATCCGAATAGATGTGCTTGATGACAGCGACTATGAAGCGAAAGTTGTTGATGTTGAGGGCTATGCGCTTGGGCGTTCTTTTGAACTTGTTGCGAATCAACTGCCCGAAGGTGTTGAGAACAAAGTGGTCGCGATGGTTGATATCGGCGCGAATATGATGACATTTGCTGTGGTTGAAGGTGCTGAAACAACCTTTATCAGAGAGCAAGCGTTCGGTGGTGAGCAATTTACTCAGTCAATTTTGTCTTTCTATGGCATGTCATACGAGCAGGCAGAAAAAGCGAAGATAGAAGGCGATCTTCCAAGAAATTATATGTTTGAAGTTTTGTCACCATTTCAAACTCAACTGTTGCAGCAAATTAAACGGACCTTGCAGATTTATTGTACTTCTAGTGGCAAAGAAAAAGTTGATCACATTGTTTTATGTGGTGGCACTTCTAAACTTGAAGGGATGGCGAACTTGCTCACCAACGAATTAGGTGTTCACAGTATAATCGCTGACCCATTTCAAGGGTGTTTGCATGCGGAAGAATCTGATAAGTCGGCATTACAACCCAACATTAGTAAATATATGGTTGCGTGTGGGCTAGCCTTAAGGAGCTATGGCAAATGGCGAACATAAACCTTTTACCCTGGCGAGAAGAAGCTAGGGAAAAGCAAAAGCGTGACTATATCGGAATTTTAGCGGGGGTCTTTCTAGGCGCCTGCTTACTTGTTTACCTAGCTTTGAACGTAATCGACCTGATGACGGACGATCAGCGCGATAGAAATGCCTACCTAGTTTCTGAAATTAAACTCCTCGATGATCAAATTGCTGAAATTAGAAAAATTACGAAGCGGAAGAAAGATATCGAACGCCGCACTGAAATTATTTTGAACCTGCAGCAAGCGCGTAATTTGCCGACTCATGTTTTGGATGAATTGGTTCGTATTGTTCCACCCGGAATCTACCTTTCTTCAATTGAGAAAAAAGGCAGTTTGTTATGGATTCAAGGGCGAAGTGAGTCAAATAACAATGTGGCAAATATGATGCGAAAAGTGAAAACCTCGCAATGGCTACACGATCCGAATATGCAATCAATCGTGTCTCAAAATGAGCAGTTAAGGCAGCTTCAACATTTCAGCTTAAAGGTGTCGATTAAGGCGAGTACGGTTGCGGACGAAACCGGTGGCAGCAAAGGAGTTGGCAAATGAAATTTGATTTAAGCCAATTTAATGACATTGACTTCGAGAATATTGGTTCGTGGCCGTCTCAGGTTAAAGTTTTCTTTGCCGTGCTGTTGTCTGTGTGTGTATTTGCAGCGAGTTACTTTTTATTTGTTTCTGATGCGATTGATGTCCTAAAAGCTGAGCAAAATAAAGAAGTACAGCTGAGAACTGATTTTAAAAATAAGTACCAACTTGCAGCAAATTTAAAGTTATATCGTGAGCAACTTGCGCAAATGGAATTACAATTTGCAGAGTTACTTAAAATGTTGCCTTCACAAAATGAGATGCCAGGTTTACTTGATGACTTAACCTTTGTTGCGACAGATTCCGGGTTACGAATTGAAAGTTTAGATTGGGAGTCGGAAATCCAGCGAGATTTCTATATCGAATTTCCCATCAAAATGGTTGTCGGTGGCGAGTATCATGAACTAGGCAATATGGTCAGTGGCGTAGCAAAGCTGCCACGAATTGTGAGCTTGCACGATTTTGTGATTAAAAGAGACGATAATGGCAGCCTAGGAATGGATATCTTGGCAAAGACATATCGATTTAAAGAGGGGGCCGAACTTCCGCCCGAGAAAAAGGGGGCTAAGAAATGAGAGTAATTCCTGTTTTATTGCTTAGTTTTCTCTTATCTGGCTGTTTTGGCGACCGCAGTGATTTAGAGTTGTTTGTGACGACAACAAAGGCGCAGCACATCGCGCATATACCACCATTGAAGCCGTCACCGAAATTTGAACATTTCGCTTATCAAGCTGATTTGATGCGCAGTCCATTTGTACCGCCTTCGCGTGAGTTGACCGCAGAAGTCGTGGATACAACTAAAGATTGTTTACAGCCAGACTTAAAGCGACGTAAAGGGCGATTAGAGACATATGCGCTTGATAATTTGAAAATGCGTGGAACTTTGAGTGAAATGCAAGAAGTCTGGGCGTTGGTAGAAACAAGTGATGGCAGTGTTTATCGAATGGGTACTGGTGAATATTTAGGTCTATATAACGGCCGTATAGCACGAGTTACTCCGCAGAATATAGAAATAATAGAATTGATCCCTGATGGTTCCGGTTGCTGGACTGAACGTTCAAGTAATATGGAATTGACCGGAGAATAACGAGCGAAGGGTGAGGGAATAATGGAATCTTCTGTCGTGAAAAGAATGAAAGTATATATGCAAAATATTAGCAAGGTCATGTTGAGTGCGCTTTTACTGTGCGGCTTTATGCCAGAAGTGATCGCTGCCAACCGATTGGTTGATGTCAAATATCACAGTGTGGTTGATCATCAGCTGGAGCTTGAATTGGTGTTTGAAAGCTCGTTAAAAGCACCGGTTATTGATTTAAAAGCTTCACCTGCCCAAATTCATTTGAGTTTTGAAGACAGTGTTTCGGGTCTTGCTAAAAATAGCATGCCGATAGATCAGGTCGGTGTGACTGACATTAGTACGAGTCAAAGCGATAATAACTTGAAGGTTCAGGTGAATCTATCCAGTGTGAAACCGTATCAAGGCAAGGTACTTGGCAATACCTATCGTTTGACGATTAATGATGATGTTGTTGATCAAGCCACGAAATCATCCAACCCATTTGTGAATGGGATTGATAATATTGATTTTCGTCGTACCGAAGAAGGTGGCGAGTTATTGGTATACCTTGAGAATGCCTCGGTTGCCGCGAATGTTGAGCAAGTTGGGTCAAAGCTTGAACTGAAACTTTACAATACCGATATTGGTTCAGATTTCTTATATGTTATGGATGTCCAAGACTTTGCTACACCAGTGAAGAGCTTTGAAACATTCAGAGAAGGCTCGGTAGCTCGGATTTTGGTTGAAGTCATTGGAAATTACGAATATGACTACAAGCAAGAAGACAAGTTGTTTCGTCTTAATATGAAGAAAGTCGCGAGAGTTAACGTTGCCAAAGAAGAGAAAAAATATACCGGTAAAACGCTATCTTTGAACTTCCAAAATATTTCGGTGCGAACAGTACTGCAAATTATTGCGGATTATAATGATTTCAACTTAGTAACAAGTGACACTGTTGAAGGCAGCATTACGCTCCGCCTTGATGATGTACCATGGGACCAAGCACTCGACCTTATTCTGCGAACCAAAGGCCTAGATAAGCGAATTGAGGGTAACATTTTGATGGTTGCCCCAAGTGAGGAACTTGCGATTCGTGAGAGTCAGGATCTTAAAAATCAGCAAGAAGTAAAAGAGTTAGCACCCTTGTACTCTGAGTACCTTCAAATCAATTATGCCAAAGCAATAGAAATTGCAGCCTTATTAAAGAGTGAAGGTTCTAGCCTGCTCTCATCTCGCGGCAGTGTCGCTGTAGACGAGCGGACGAACACTTTGCTTGTAAAAGATACGGCTGAAATCTTAGAAAACATTCACCGTTTGGTCGAAGTTTTAGATATTCCTATCCGCCAAGTGTTGATTGAGTCGCGGATGGTAACAGTAAAAGACAACGTATCTGAAGATCTGGGTATTCGTTGGGGAATTACTGACCAGCAAAATGAGCTTGGTACTGCTGGTTCTTTAGAAGGTGCGCAGAGCATCGCGAATGGGGTTATACCAGCTATTTCAGACCGTCTGAATGTTAATTTACCGTCAGCAGCGAGCAACGCAACAAGCATTGCTTTTCATGTTGCCAAGTTATCCGATGGTACGGTACTTGACTTAGAGCTCAGTGCGCTAGAAGCGGAAAATAAAGGTGAGATTATCGCCAGCCCGCGGATTACAACTTCGAACCAAAAGGCTGCTTATATCGAACAAGGTGTTGAGATCCCTTATGTAGAATCATCTTCCAGCGGCTCGACAACTGTAACGTTCAAAAAAGCTGTGCTTTCCTTACGGGTGACACCACAAATTACCCCAGACAATCGCGTTATTTTGGATTTGGAAATCACGCAGGATTCTCGTGGTGAAACGGTTGACACACCAACAGGGCCAGCTGTCGCAATTGATACCCAGCGCATCGGTACTCAAGTGCTGGTGGATAATGGGGAAACAATTGTACTTGGTGGGATATACCAGCAGAATTTGATTAGTCGAGTGAGTAAGGTTCCGGTTCTTGGCGATATTCCGTTGGTTGGATTTTTGTTCAGAAATAGCTCTGACCAGAATGAACGTCAAGAGTTGCTTATTTTCGTCACACCGAAAATTGTGACTGAAGAAATATAGCGTTTGATGCAATTTGTTAAGGCCAGCCTTTTACGGCTGGTCTTTTTATTTGGGACACATTTTCAAGTTAAATTTCTCTGAGTGCTTGCCATGAACCGTCTTATGCTGAGATAATCCCCGGTCAAGTCTCTATAGAGCAAGGTACAACAGGCCGGCTTGATCAATAAGTCGATATTAAGCAAACTTTTCATAAGATTCAGACGTACAACAAATGGCTGAAAAACGTAATATTTTTCTGGTAGGCCCAATGGGCGCAGGTAAAAGCACTATAGGTCGCCATCTGGCGCAGATGCTTCATTTAGAATTCCACGATTCAGATCAAGAGATTGAAAACCGTACAGGTGCTGATATTGCCTGGGTGTTTGATGTTGAAGGTGAAGAAGGTTTCCGTGTTCGGGAAGCGACTGTAATTTCCGATTTAACAGAGCGCCAAGGCATTGTCCTTGCGACAGGTGGGGGATCTGTACAAAGTAAAGATATCCGCAACTACCTATCGGCTCGCGGTATCGTGGTGTATCTCGAAACAACAATTGACAAGCAAGTGGCACGTACACAGCGTGATAAACGTCGTCCTTTGCTACAGGTAGATGATCCTCGTGAGGTATTGGAAAATCTAGCTGAAGTACGTAATCCTTTGTACGAAGAAATCGCTGATGTCGTCGTTAAGACTGATGAGCAAAGTGCCAAAGTGGTTGCAAACCAAATTATCGATAAACTAGGCTTTTAGGTAGAGTTAATGAAGCAAATTCAGGTTGATTTAAGTGAGCGCAGTTATCCCATTTTTATTGGCCAGAAGTTGTTATCGGAGAGCGAACATCTATCGTCCTATATCAAAGGGCGTAAAGTCCTTATCGTAACCAATGAAACGATCGCACCCTTGTATTTAAAGCAAGCGTGTGATCTTTTTTTGCCTTTTTCTCAAGTAGAATCGGTCATCCTTCCCGATGGAGAACAGTTTAAAGACTTGACCCATCTCGATCTGATCTTTACTGCTTTGCTTGAAAAAAATTTCGCTAGAGATGCAATACTCGTCGCACTAGGCGGCGGTGTGATCGGTGATATGACAGGCTTTGCTGCTGCCAGTTATCAACGGGGTGTCGAATTTTTGCAAATTCCAACAACCTTGCTATCACAAGTCGACTCATCAGTGGGCGGCAAAACTGCAGTGAATCATGAGTTGGGTAAGAACATGATTGGCGCCTTTCACCAACCTAAAGTCGTTCTAATTGATACAAATTGCCTCGATACGTTAGACGCTCGAGAGTTTGCTGCGGGTATGGCTGAGGTCATCAAGTATGGAATTATTTGGGATAGCAATTTTTTTGAGTGGCTTGAGCAAAATGTTCAACCTTTGCTAGCTTTGGACAAAGAGGTTTTAGCCTACGCAATTGCGCGCTGTTGTGAAATCAAGGCCGAAGTCGTGGCGGAAGATGAAACAGAGCGTGGTGTGCGAGCACTGTTAAATCTTGGCCATACCTTTGGTCATGCGATTGAAGCTGAAATGGGTTATGGACAATGGTTGCATGGTGAAGCCGTCGCTGCTGGCATGGTACTTGCTGCACTTACTTCTGTAGAAATGAATTTGATTGATGAGTCAATTGTTTGTCGAATTGTGCGTTTACTTGAAGCGTTCAATTTGCCAACCAAAGCCCCAGAATCAATGGATTTTGAAAGCTTTATTAAGCATATGCGCCGTGATAAAAAAGTTCTTGCTGGTCAGCTTAGACTCGTATTGCCTACGGCATTAGGGCAGGCTGAAGTCTTTGGCAAAGTGGATGATTCACTCTTGGAGCAAGTTATCACCAGCGCATAGCGTTTTTGGTGAAATGAGTGGAAGACAATAATTTAGCCTTACTACCCAGTCAGGAATCACTTCTGCAGCGATTGCTTCATATTGCGAGTTATAGCGAACAGCTTAAGGTTGTTTGTGGTCCTTCAGGTAGCGGTAAATCCAGCGTTGTTACAGCCCTTGTGAATGAGCTCGATGAGTTCAATTCAGCTTTGGTCGTTTGCCCTCTAAATGCTGATGATGCTGAAATTCGCCGCAAAGTTCTCGTCCAATTGCTGCACGATCCACTATTTGACGATGAAGTTTCACTTGCTGAAACGATGCTCAGAGTGAGCGACGGCCTGACTAAACCTATCCATATTGTTATCGATGACGCCCATTTTATGTCTTCAGGGTTATGGGCTGAATGTCTAGTGTTGAGCCAGGTGCAGTGTGCTGGCAAACCCATATCCATAACGTTAACCGCTGACGCAGATTATGTGCTTCCACTCATGAATCAACTTGCCAGTGGCTCGAAAGAATTGATCCTCCCTATTGCCATAGATTCACTTTCGCTTGCCGAAAGAGAGGGGCTTTATTTTGGCTTGTTAAGTCGAACTGAAGCGTCTTTGTTTTTACCGCGAGACATCGTTAAACGTCAACTGGAGTCCCAGCAAGGAACTCCACAAGAAGTTGTGAATTTGCTCGAGCTGGCTTTGCATGGGGAGCAAAAAAAGGCGACCAAACCGGTTAAAATGATACTCAGCCTCGCTTTAATGGCCGTTTTAATCAGTGTTGGGTTGTATTACGGGTTGAGCGTTTCAGGGGGGGACCCCGAGCGCAGACAAGTCGTATTTGCGGCAACCAAAAAGTCTAGCGGGGATCTGCTAGCGACCTATGGTCGTAAGCTGCTGGATAATTATTGGCTAGAGCGCCATGAAACCGCGCTATTGCAGAGTAAAAATAAAGTAACTCAATCTAAATCATCGGCAGACAAACTAGGCGTCTCACTTATTGTTACCAAACCGTTGAGACTAAAGCATTCGGTCACAAGCCCAGCAGAAGAAAGCCAGTCAAACAATGAAATACAGCCCAATTTAGTGGCTGAGACCGCGATCGACGAGACAATACCAGACCTTACAGCGCAAGACGTGACCTCTGAGCAATTGCTGGATGCTAAAGCAGTACTTAGTACGCGTGTTGCACGAACATCCTCTCCTCCAGCAAAAGATTTGAGAGCGTCTATTGAGCATGCACAAGAGCATCAAAGTGATCCCAAGGCAAATGTAGCGCGGCAGTTACAGAGTCAATTGAGCCCTAAAGAGAGCGTGAGTTATCAAGAGTACACCTTGCAGCTCGCTAAGCTTTCGCAGAAGAAATCGCTAGATTCAGTTTTGAGAGTCATCAAGGGGCAGCCAGATATCTTTGTGTTGAGACAAAAAGGCTACTATGTCGTGACACTGGGCAACTATAAAACTCGGGCTGAAGCCGAAGCTGGAATGCGGCGAATTACAAAGGTTTCTGCGTCTTTACAACCTTGGTTGCGTAAGTGGGAAGAGATTCAACAAATAGAGTTACAGAATCACTATCCAAACAATGAAATTGGGAAATAAACAAAGTACAATCATTGCCTTCGGTTTTAAGTATTCAATCAATTATAAATGAAGAAAAAACAAAGGGCCTTTTTGAAGTGGGCTGGCGGTAAATATAAGTTGGTTGATGCTTTGTCTCGTCACTTGCCTGAAGGTAAGCGTCTTGTCGAGCCGTTTGTGGGTGCGGGTTCAGTGTTTTTGAATACCGATTATGACGAGTACCTACTCTGCGATATAAATTTGGATTTGATTAATCTTTATAAAATTGTCCAAAAAGAGCCTGAAAAATATATTGCCGCAGCTAAAGCCTTATTTGTTCCGGAAAAGAATAACAAAGAGGCCTATTACCAAATCCGTACCGAGTTTAATCAAACCAAAGATCCTTTTATACGATCAGTCTATTTCTTATATATGAACCGCCATGGATTTAATGGCTTGTGTCGTTACAACAAAAAGGGTGGCTTCAATGTGCCGTTTGGGTCGTATAAAAAGCCGTATTTCCCTGAAAAAGAAATTCTAGCCTTCTCAGAGAAGTCTCAAAAAGCAGTGTTTAAGTGCATTGGCTATGAGCAAGCATTTGAGCAAACAGAATTTGGTGATGTCATTTATTGTGACCCGCCTTATGCGCCACTTTCAACAACAGCTAGCTTTACCACTTATGTTGGCGCAGGTTTTAGTTTGGATGATCAGGCCTTGTTAGCACGGCACTCACGCCATACTGCTCTTGATCGGCAGATCCCTGTACTTATTAGTAATCATGATATCCCGTTAACTCGAGAGTTATATCATGGTGCTAAATTTGACACGATTTCCGTGCAACGCAACATTAGTCAAAAAGGTTCGGGGCGAGTGAAAGTTGATGAACTGATTGCTCTCTATGACGAGACTTATCACGCCGAAAATGATTAAGTTTAGTTAGGAGTGTCTGCTACGAAAGTACGTAGTAGACAATTACCACTAAGCAGAGCACCAGTGCCACGGCCAATATGATACCCGCAATAATAAAAGGCAGTGGAGAGTCGTGATTGAAATCTCGCACTCGATTACTTTCTTTTTGAACGCCAAAAAAAGCAGCAAGTGTGCTGCTTAATACCTGCCAAAAGTCCATTTAGTACTGGCTGTCAGGACTTGCTGAAGGAATTTCTTCTAGAGGACGGTCTTGGTGACCAGATAGCAATTCGACTAAATCAACAAAATGAAATTGATTTGAATTGTTGTTTCCGACGAGCCAAGTTTTCCAGCTTAATTCTGTTTTTTCTGCACACCTGTTTTTTGGGTGACTAGCAGGTAAGCTTTTGTCGTAGCTGGCATTTGCATCGCAAACACAGGCTGCGGTTAGCTCGTCTTGAGCTTTATCTTGGAAGTTATAGGCACAAATGGCGACGAGTCCGGCGGCAATAGAGAGCATTGCAGCAGACTTGATATTGCTTCTGTTTTTGATGGTTCCGTTCATCTCTAACCTCCGCGGCCTTTTGTGACTAGGAGCCAATTATAGCAAATCAGACTAGATTTTGAACAAATTTTTCAGGTCAATAAAACTAATCGGTGAAATCGCCGAATAGTGCTAGAGCAACTCGGGGAGTATAGGTAAAATAGCCGATTACTTAATCACAAGTTGCGAGTTTACCATGCGTCCATTTTTAATTGCTCCTTCCATCTTATCTGCAGACTTTGCCCGCCTTGGCGATGATGTTCAAGCTGTGCTTGATGCGGGTGCCGATGTTGTTCATTTTGATGTGATGGATAATCATTATGTTCCTAATCTAACGATTGGCCCTATGGTATGCCAAGCATTACGCGACTATGGCGTAACAGCAGATATTGATGTGCATTTGATGGTAAAACCAGTCGATCGCATTATTCCTGACTTTGTCAAAGCTGGCGCTTCAATTATTACATTTCATCCTGAGGCGACAGAACATTTAGATCGTAGCTTGCAACTTATCAAAGAATCCGGTTGTAAGGCGGGTTTAGTGTTTAATCCTGGCACACCACTTCACTACCTAGACCATGTAATGGATAAGCTTGATGTCATTCTATTGATGTCAGTTAACCCAGGGTTCGGCGGCCAGTCATTCATTCCATCAACACTCGATAAACTTCGTCAGGTAAAAGCGCGTATCGAAGCGAGCGGTCGCGATATTCGTTTGCAAGTTGATGGTGGGGTGAAGGTTGATAATATCGGTGAAATAGCTGCTGCAGGAGCGGATATGTTTGTGGCTGGATCCGCCATCTTTAATCAGCCTGATTATAAGGCCGTTATTGATGATATGCGTCTAGAGCTTGCCAAGATAGATGCATAACTCATAGGAATAATTATACGTGAACCATCAGCCCAATAGAATTTGCGCCATCGCTTTTGATTTAGACGGTACCCTAGTTGACAGCGTGCCGGATCTTGCCGTAGCTGTTCAAGAAACTTTGGCGTCCTTAGGGTTTGACAAGTGTACAGAGCAGCAAGTTCGTGGCTGGGTTGGTAATGGTGCAAAAAAGCTGATGGCGCGCGCATTATTTTGGGCGAGTGGTAAAGAGGCCGATAGCCAACAGCTCCAGCAAGTCATGCCCATTTTTATGGATAATTATCAACGCTATCTTCACCAGCATAGCCGACTGTATGCCGGTGTTGCAGAGACGATCGCCGAACTTCATAAGCAAGGCTACAAAATGGCAGTGGTGACGAATAAACCCTATCAATTTGCCGTGCCTTTAATTGAAGCGTTTGAGTTGCAGTCATATTTCGAACTCATATTGGGCGGGGATACGCTTGCTAAAATGAAACCGGATCCAATGCCGCTGCAGTACCTTATAGAGCGCTGGGGATTGTCAGAAGCGCAAATGCTGATGGTGGGTGATTCCAAAAATGACATTATTGCAGCGAAATCAGCAGGGATCGCGTCAATTGGCTTGACCTATGGCTACAACTACGGTGAAGATATTGGGCTGGCTGAGCCAAACGCAGTATGTCAGCAATTTAATCAAGTATTATCATGGCTTGCTACAGAGCCTGTGACGTTATAAGTAATCGGAGTTTTGAACATTATGAGTAAACCCATTGTATTCAGCGGTGCCCAGCCGTCTGGTGAGTTATCCATAGGCAATTACATGGGCGCTTTGCGACAGTGGGTTGCGATGCAAGAAAGTCATGATTGCATTTACTGTGTGGTCGATCTGCATGCCATTACGGTGAGACAAGATCCTAAGCTTTTGCTCGAAGCCTGTTTAGATACGTTAGCACTTTATCTTGCGGTTGGAATTGACCCTAAGAAAAGTACCATGTTTGTGCAGTCACATGTGCCACAGCATACCCAGCTTGCATGGGCACTGAATTGCTATACGCAAATGGGTGAGCTGAATCGCATGACTCAGTTTAAAGATAAGTCACAAAAGCATGCCAGTAATATTAACGTCGGCTTATTTGGCTACCCTGTATTAATGGCGGCAGATATTTTGCTGTACCAAGCGAATGAAGTGCCTGTTGGCCAAGACCAAAAGCAGCACCTCGAATTAACGCGTGATATTGCGACGCGGTTTAATAATGCCTACGGCGACACTTTTACAGTGCCAGAGCCTTTCATCCCGCAGCTGGGGGCGAAGGTCATGTCGTTACAGGACCCGTTAAAGAAGATGTCGAAGTCTGATGACAACCGTAATAACGTGATTGGCTTACTTGAAGATCCAAAAGCCATTATGAAGAAAATTAAAAAAGCAGTTACAGATAGCGAAGAGCCACCAGTCGTCCGATTTGATGTTGATGCCAAACCGGGTGTATCTAACCTTTTGAGTTTGATGTCAGGTGCAACAGGTCAAAGTATCGCAAGCTTAGAAACTGAGTTTGAAGGAAAGATGTATGGCCACCTGAAAGTCGCAACAGGTGATGCGGTTGTGTCGATGCTTGAGCCTTTACAGGCTCGGTTCAAAGAGTTCCGAGCTGATCGCGAACTGCTGAATGCTGTGATGAAAGACGGTGCTGAACGAGCGAGTGCTCGCGCTGAAGTGACGCTAAAGCAAGTCTATGAGCGCATTGGTTTGCCAGTATAACGTCAGCCTAAGACGCATTAAAAAACCGACCTATTAAGGTCGGTTTTTTGTTGAATGATATTTAGCTGAATGGCATTTAGTTGCTGATAATCTCAAACACTTTAATTACCCGGCGAACCCCGGATGTATTTCTCGCTATATCTACTGCCAAGTCTGCTTGTTCTTTTTCAACGAGTCCCAATAAAAAGACTTCACCATTTTCAGTAACAACTTTCACGCGTGTCATGTCGAGCTTCTTGTCTTTTAGCATTCGACTTTTCACTTTCGTGGTAATCCAGCTGTCATTGCTGCGTGTTGTAAATGATGTGGGGTTCCCGATCCTTATCTGATTATGAATTTGCTTCGCAATTTTCAGATCGGTGACAGCTTTAACGGCTTGATCACGAAGCATTGAGTTTGGTGCCTGGCCAACCAGCAATACGTTCGTATTCATCGTAATGGCATTAATATGAGTTTGCGATTTCAAGCTTGCTTGTTTACTCAAAGCCGCTGAAATATCAAAGTCCATATCTGTATCATTCAGTTGGGTCGTGATGCTACGTTCATCATTGGCCATAATGGTGCCGCCAACCGCTCCGACAACCACAACACTCGCGCAGCCTTGTAACATCAGCAGCATTAAAGAGATGCCTACGAGCCGAATAAACATTACTGATCTTCCTGTGGAAATAAAGTGCGGTCAATATTGTCGCACAGGCAGTGAATAGCAAGTAAATGGACTTCTTGAATGCGAGCTGTAACGTTCGATGGTACTCGAACCTCTACATCATTTACGCCCATTAATCCGGCCATAGCACCGCCATCTTTACCAGTTAATGCCACAATAGTCATATCTCGGCTTAAAGCCGCTTCCATGGCTTTAATGACATTTCCTGAGTTACCGCTGGTTGAGATAGCAAGCAAAATATCTCCAGGCTGCCCAAGCGCTAGAATTTGTTTAGAGAAAATTTCGTCGTAACTATAGTCATTTCCGATGGCCGTTATCGTGGATGTGTCGGTTGTCAAAGCGATTGCTGGTAGAGGGGGGCGCTCAATTTCATAACGATTGAGTAGCTCTGCAGAAAAGTGTTGTGCGTCTCCAGCGCTGCCACCATTGCCACAAGCTAGAATTTTATTGCCACTTAGAAGACACTGCACCATCATCTCGGCTGCTTTTTCAATCGATTCAGGTAGCGCTTCAGCGGCATCAATTTTGGTCTGAATTGATTCGGTAAAGCTGTCTTTAATTCGTTCTAGCATGGATACATCCTTCCATTAAAATTGCATTCTTATTGCTGCGAGGCAACATTGAAGTAAATAGGGTTGAAGTCAGCACTTTCTGCTAGCTTCTAAATAAATTAAAACGCGTTTGGCAGCCAGTGGATTTCGGTACCATCTATCGCGATTACATCTAGCCTTACCGGCTGATTAATATGATTGAGTTGCTGATAATGTGCTGCAGCTTGTCTAATTCGTTTCATTTGCTTCGCCGAGAGTGCTTGTAGCGCACCGCCGAATTGGGTTGAACGTCTATATTTGACTTCAACAAACACCATTTGTTCGCCATCTAACATCACCAGATCGATTTCCCCAAACGAATACCGTACATTTTGCGCGATAAAGCTCAGTCCTTGCTGAATCAAATAGGATTTTGCGAGCGCTTCACCTTGTTGTCCGGAGATACCATTCATGGATTTATAGTTTTCTCAGCTTGCCTCGGCGATACTTGGCCCAGCTCAACTGTCGCTCAATGGTGCCATCTGCGGTGACGGATAGCACACCTCCTCGGCCTTGATATTGATAGCCAGGAAACGCGCGCATTTGCGCAAGTTTGTCGACCAAGTCTAAAGCGTCAAACCCCATAATGAATAAGCGCTTTTGGGTGTTACTCCACTTTGGCCAAATAGATTTGACTAACTTGGTTTCTGCGCTGTCCTCTAACAGCCATGGTATGTCACTAATCGTTAAATTATTTAGCTCTTGCATGGTTTGGGTTGAGCTATTGTCGAGGCGGCTACGGCTGGAAGTATACAAAGGCACTGCATCTGCAAATACGCTGAAGTTAACGTCAATAAAGGGCTTGAGAAGCAATAAATCTTTTTTGGGCGATATCATGTAAATTGCATCTATATCCCGTCGAGAACGAAAGTCCGCTTCTAATTTGATACCCAGTAACGACTTAATTCGCTTAATACGTTCAAGACTATCAGTCACCCCAAGTGCCTGTTGCACGGTTTGTTTCATCTTGTCACCATCATAATGATGGACTTCAGCAGGCTCAGAGGTCAGCGCCTGCCAGGCTTGATTGAAACTCTGAGCCATCCTGCGTCCAGCGGCATCATTACTTGCTAATACGAGAGGCATTTCAATACCATCTTTAGCGAGCCGCTGTGCGGTATCAGCCGCTTCTTGTGCTGGGGATAGGGAAAAATAAAAGCGATTTAAATCGGGCGCTGCATTTTGCGCTTGGTTTAAAAATAGCTGTGGCACAATCTCTGTAGTTGTGGTTTGTTGCAGTGCTTCGACATTCGATTGCAGTAGTGGCCCGATAATAAAGTTTGCACCATTGCGTACTGCTTGATTGTAAGCTTGGGCAGCACCAGTATTGGTATCATAGAATTGGATAGCGCGTTGATGCTCCCCTTTAGTCATATAACTAGACAAAATCCCCTGTTTGACAGCATCAGCGATACCGGCTCTTTTTCCGGTTAAGGGTAGCAATACTGCAATTTGAGAGGGACGATATGGTTTAGCATTTAAGGCCATCTCAAGGTTTGTGGGGAGTTTCATTGCTCCGGGGTGGTTGGCATTTTGCTGTTGCCATTGACCAAGATAGCTGACTAGCTCATTTGGGTCGACTGCGTAGTGCTTTGCGATAAAGGCTAATTGTAACCAACCGGCATAAGTGGCGTCTTTCGCAAAACGCATATGTTGGCTGAGGGTGTCTTCTTCTTGATTTTGTAAAATCGACCAAATTTGGTCATTGACGACATGCGCGTCCTTAGCATCAACATATTGCGTATGTCGAACAAGTTCTTTCACTTGCTCAAGCGGCTGTTTATTTTGCTTCAACAACTCTGACCGATAAAGGTGATACTGCGCCATTTGCCATTTGGGGAGTATCCAATTTTGTGGAAATGACAAGTGCTCCAGTGCCTTTTGCGGAAAGCCTGACTGTTCAAAGAGCCGTGCTTGTAAGTATTTCTTTTTGGCCTTGAGCTCTGTTTGAGATGTCAGTGAACCCATGGCTTGCAGTAATTCAGAAGCCGCGTCCAACTGGTTGTCATTTAAATAAGCTTCAGAGGCGAGTAGCAAGTACTTGGTTTTATCCCAAGCTGAATCCGTTTCGCTTGCCAGTTTCATATAGGCACTTGCATCACTCGTTGCCGCAACCATTGAAATCGCTTTGGTTTCGGTTTGTTGGGCTGGTGGCGTGGTACCACAACCAATGATAATGCTCGACAAAAAGGCAAGATAAATAAGTTTTGAATGATTCAGTCTTTTTAACACAGGGCTTCACTCTGGTAAGATGCTGGCAATAGTTTAACCTGCTCTCACTCTTGACGAAAGTCTTGCTACATTACAGAGGTACATATGGACCTAAAGGTCGCACTTTATATTGTTCCCACGCCAATCGGTAACTTAGGAGATATCAGCGAAAGGGCGCTAGATATATTGAGGCAAGTTTCTCTCATCGCTTGTGAGGATACGCGGCATAGTGGCAAGTTATTGAGTCATTTTGGCATTGAAACCCGTAAAGTCGCTTTGCATGATCATAACGAACGCGATAAAGCGCAATGGATCGCGCAGAAGTTGGCGGCTGGCGAGTCCGTTGCGCTCATTTCTGATGCCGGTACGCCACTGATATCTGATCCTGGCTATCATCTGGTTTCTATTGTCCGTCAAGAAGGTTTTGAGGTTATACCACTCCCCGGCCCTTGCGCCGCGATTACAGCTTTAAGTGCTTCGGGATTACCATCGGACCGTTTTTCTTTTGAGGGGTTCTTACCTGCAAAAGAGAAGGGACGAATCGATAAACTAAGTGCTTTGAAGCAAGATCCTCGCACATTGATATTTTACGAATCACCGCATCGAATCGTACACAGCTTAGAGTCCATCGTGAGCGTTTTAGGCGAAGATAGAGTCATCGCAATGGCTCGGGAAATCACAAAAACATTTGAAACATTTCTTACCGGAACGGCAGCAGAAGTGTTGGATAAGGTCAAAAGTGATCCTAATCAGCAGCGAGGCGAAATGGTCTTAATGTGTCATGGCTATCGAAGCATGCAGGAAGATGAGTTACCAATTGCAGCAATAGAAACACTCACATTATTGTGTACAGAACTGCCACTGAAGAAAGCTTCAGCACTCGCAGCGCAACTACACAATTTAAAAAAGAATGCACTTTATAAGTACGGACTTGCGAATAACTTATAGGTGTGAACATTGATTGTGTCGAATTCAGACGAATTCGGCTGGAATAGATTGGCGTGAAGTGCAACTTCCGCTATAATCCGCGCCGAGTTGGCCAGACAGTTGCCGCGTTCAATTTGAACGGGGAGGAAAGTCCGGGCTTCATAGAGCAGGGTACCAGGTAACGCCTGGGCGGTGTGAACCGACGACAAGTGCAGCAGAGAGAAGACCGCCAATCTTCGGATTGGTAAGGGTGAAAGGGTGCGGTAAGAGCGCACCGTGCGGCTAGTAATAGTTCGTAGCAAGGTAAACTCTACCCGAAGCAAGACCAAATAGGGTTCCTTATGGCGTGGCTCGCGTTGGAACCGGGTAGGTCGCTTGAGCCTGTGAGCGATTGCAGGCCTAGATGAATAACTGTCCACGACAGGACCCGGCTTATCGGCCAACTCAAACTCTTTATATAAAGGGCCTCACAGCGATGTGAGGCCCTTTATGTTTATACCTGTGCTACAAAGTGTGCCACAAACTGGTACACACAAAATTCCCTATCTCCTATACCTTCATTGATAGCGAGCCATATGAAATCAATCTCAATTCGCATCGCGCAAAATAGCAATTTATCCTGAGACTTCATTCAAGCAGCTTTTGAGATGTTTTACTTCGTGTGAGTTGAATATGGTCATTAAGCCAAAGGTTTAAAGGTTACGTGAGCAGGGCAAAGTCGAAGGAGGGGAATTCATTTGCTTCATGTGAAAGTTTGAATGCCTGAGTGCGATCGTTGTACCGAATTGATTTGATAGTTGTTAAATGTGATCTCTAGACAACGAGAGTGAAAAAAGTAAGGCGGCCAGCTGGCCGCCACTTATACTTCCCTCTACCAACTCTGCAGAGCGGTAATAAAAATATGAGCCGTTAAAGCGCTCGTTCGAAGTTATGATATTTATCAATACCGAATGTTTTACCTGAGTCATGGCATGTAGCACAAGATTCAGAAGTTCCTTCTGTATACCAGCCAGTATTGTTTGGAACGTTTAGCTCGCCACCATTTTGTTGCATATGGTTTAGTGCTTGCTCTGAATCATGGCAAGCAAAGCAATTCGCCGTGATGGGACTTGTCATAACTCCAGCATTGCCTTCGTTATATGCTTTAGACAGCATGTACTGGTTGGGTACATCAGCTAAACTTACGCCGTCAGCATGACATGACACACAATTATCGGCATTTAAGCTGTCAGCCGAATTCACTAAGTTTTCACCGGTTTCTTCGTCAACTTTGGCACCAGAAAGCGCGTTACCTACGCCCCAGTGCATACTGTGAACCATAGGACCAAAACCGGGAGCCGAATATGCAGCTCTCCGATCTTGACCGTTGTTATGACAGGCAACACAATCTAAGCCACCATTACGATAGCTACCATTTTTGTGGTAGTTAGTATCGTTGTTGTGACAAGTGGTGCAACTATCTGTGGTGACTGCGTGGCGACGGCCCCAATCTTGAACTTTTTCAAAATTAATTGGATCAACAACGCTACTATAACCCGTAAATGAAACGCCAAATTCGCCATCACTATCTTCCCAGTTTGTATCTGCGATGGTAATTCTAGAGCTTGCAGACAGGTTTGTTAATTCATACCCTTCTGTCAATTCTCCATAGCAGACTGATCGAGATCCATCAGCTTGCTCAATATAACCTTCTGCACCATGAGTAATCACTCGCGCCACAATGGAGTCATTGTGATAATTGTTGATATATGCGCCACCATATGTCACTTCATGATTGGCATACATTTCGCCAATGTTCAATTGGACAGGTGTTCCACTAGAAATATTAAATAAAGCGATGTCAACGCAGTAGCCTGAAGTCCACGCATTGCCTTTGTGATCGATCCATTCATCCATCGTTGGGTTAAAGTATGGCATGCTTGTTGTGGTGTAGTGGTTCGAGCGAATGACTTCACGCTCATTCAGACCGACAAGTGTCGATTTAGCATGGAATTCACGGGCATCAAAATCGCCTACGGCCTGAACGATCGCAGCAGCTGAGGCTCCTGAAGTATGACAGTCACTACAGCCATTGCCTGCAATGCTGGTATTGATGACAGGCTCAGCATGGCAGGTATAGCAGTTGGCAGGCGTGAAATCTTTTTCAAATTTCTGGTGATTAATATGACCCAATTTTTGTATGGTATTTTTAGCATATCCACCTGTTTCGTCATATTCGCCAGCCTCATTTAGCCCGCGGGCAATATTGTTATGGCACACCATACAGCCACCGACAAAGTCGACTTCGCCTTTGGTGTTTAGTGCGACATATTTTGCATGCTTAATATCTGAAGTGGCATAGTCCACATGGCATGAGTAACAGGTTTCAGTCGTCGTTGTATGTATGCTCTCGGGCTTGTTTACAATAACATATGGAGAGTCAGCAATCGTTTCGCCGTCGCCCACTTGTAATCGAGTTAATACCTCTGAATCGGCTTGAACAGATGCTATTGGTGCTATTAGCTGATAATGACCGTCGTCAAGCATAGTTAAGGCCGCGCCTTCGGTTGGCTCGTCTCCACCGACAGTGACTGTGCCACCGACTTCACCATCACGTGAGCGCTGAATTCCCTGTTCAGTTTTAAGGGCTAAATAGACAGACGCCTCAGATAGGCCGTTGATCAAAACACCATTTTCGTTTGTTATTTCAAACTCAATCGTCACTTTACCGTCTTCAACGTGATGGGAAATAAACTCAATATTGGTTACTTCTGATGTTTCTACAGTAGAGGTGTCACCAGGTGCTCCAGGCTCACCCGGTGCGCCGTCTTGGCCGTCTTTCCCATCACTGCATCCCACCATGCTGATAGCGGCTATAAGCGCCATCGTTAGTAAAGATTTATTATATCGACTCATTATCTGTTCCCTTTTGTAGGTATTATGGGGCTTATGCAGTAAATACAATATAAAGAAATGACTAAAAACTGAACGCGGGCATACGAAGTATGTGATTAGGAATTAAAGATGTTGTTCCCGATATTTCAATAACTAAAACTAGCAATTTCGCCATCTGAAATGAGTTTCGAAATATCTTTTAAAGCTATGTCGATTTGAGTATGTCGGTAACTATATCAATGACTATTGATCTTCTCTCTTCGTTATATCTACGGTTTTTCAGCCTCTTTTCGATGAGATAGTACTGTGGAGCACTCTGTCCGATGTGCAATTTATGATGTTGTTCATGATCTAAAGCTTCTGTTCTGAGCGCGGGAATATTGCTGTACATGTCAACATCTACGGCAGATATGAATGCTAAGCTACCCATCGTTAAAAGATGGCTTAGCAACTCTTCCTTACTCATTACTTTATCCACGTCGGCTAATTCAACTCTGGCATTCCGACAGTACAATTCAAGTGGATCTATTCGATCATTAAACCCTATGCTTTCTAGGTAGGCAAATGGATACATTGCTATTTGTTCTAACGTGATTTGAGGTGAATATTCCCAAATAGGGTGCTCTTGCTTGGCGGCTAAGTAGAGGCTGTTAGGCGCGCCTAAATGTTCACAGTTCAACCCCGCTGCTTCAGAGCTTTCCAGTGTAATTCCAAAATCAATTTGGCCATCACTAATTAACTCTTCAGAGCTGCGTCCCCATTGTTGCAAGCGAATTTTGCCCAGCACTTCTTGTTGAGGATGCTGGTTAAGAGCAAGGGCTAGGCTCGTCATAATATATTTCGATACTGCTATATTGATGGTTGGTGCAAAAGTTGATTCGGGTTCGCCAAGTGCGACTTGATCGAGGTGAGAAACAATTCGATAAAAATCGCAGATTGGCTTATACAGCGCTTCGGCCAAAGGGGTTGGCTTTAAACCCTGTTGTCTACGATAAAACAGCTCATCATCAAAAGCGGTACGAAGTGATGCTAAACATCGGCTTACTTTGGGGGCGGATACCTCTAGTTCACTTGCGGTATTATTTGCGGCCCCTTTTTCATAAAGTACTTTGAACACTATCAGACTAAAAATATCGAGTTCTGAAATTACCCTTAAAGACTTACTTAGCATAGTGAAAACTCAATATTAACTAGAAGAATTATAAATATGTATAGCACATAGGTATTCAATATTGAGCGCAAAAAAATGTTAACTTTAATTTTGTGACCCTTAGCAAGCCGTCCATTTTTGTTGGTCTAAAATTGTATAGGCTGTTCTAGAGATTTTCACGTTGCATAGAATAGGCAGAATAGTCATTAACTGGAGAGTGATGATTTCAACTATTAGAACATCATTAAGGGGCAGGGTGTAAAGAAAAGGCTTGTGCAACCTTCTGGTTTGTACATGGCTGCTGACAGTCCCAACGGATTTAACGCTGCTCTTTTCAAGGGCATCTATTGCGATATCATTGAAGCTTAGCTCGAATTGAAAAATCCTGATTTTCATATGATGACGTGAAGACACATAAATAAGTCTGTGCCAATGACGTTTTCTCAGCAGTTGAGTCTAGCTAAGTTATACATCTGCAAGCTTGTAGGAATATCCTCACCCAATGATCCGATAGCGGAAGTCATAATGTTTAGTGGAATATTGATTCATCGATGGTATTAAGTCGGCGTGTTTATGTGTTGTTCGTTTTCGATGATGCCTGACAAAACGCCTCCTTCAAGTACCTGTGATGATGCGAATGTACTTATCTACTCTTTTTATTTGTCAAAGCCTCAGTGCCTAGTCGAGCCTATTGTATGTAATTTATGCATGTTGCTGTAGGATTGTGGATAACTCTGTGGGTTTAATGTTCGAAAGGAGGGGGTAAATCTAAAGATCGAAAAAAGATCGTTTTTCTACAGAAAAGCCCTTGCGCGGTTTCAAAATCTCCCTATAATGCGCATCCACTGACACGGCAGAGCAACTTCGCAAGAAGGTGATAAAGCCAGTCAGGGCGCAGAATTAGCCTTGGTTAATTCATCGGTGCA
>NZ_BMPZ01000015.1 GCF_014647855.1 Shewanella gelidii
CTTTGTCAGCTATGACATCACCACAGAGCAAGGCGATTACTACAGCTATAGCCACAGTGTTGATGTTTATGCCAACTACCAATTCAGTCAGCAGATGGCGATGAAACTGGCCTACCAGTATGAACGTTATTACGACACCGACTATGCGCAGGTCGATGTGAATGCGATTTCAGGGCTAACCACCCTTGGCGACTTGAACCACAACTATAACGCGCACCAAGTGATGTTGTCGTTTAGCTACCAGCTGCGCTAACGCGCTGGGCTAACCATAACTGCAAGAGGATATGAGAATGGAACGCAGAAGTTTCTTAAAAATGAGTGCAGCAATGGGCTGCGCAGCGACAGTTTCAGGCTGTAACTCAAGCTCAAGCGATGTTGAAGTCGTGCCGCCAACCCCACCGGTTGGGAGTGATGAAAAACTCAATTGGTCCGCCTGTTTGGTCAACTGTGGCTCAAACTGCCCCATAAAAGTATTTACAAAAGACGGTGTGATTACCCGTATAGAAACTGATTTTGAAACGACGGATGAATATGGTGTCAATCACCAGGTCAGAGCATGTGCTCGGGGCCGATCGTTGAAGCAACGTACCTATGCTCCTGATCGCTTGAAAACGCCGATGAAACGCGTTGGGAAGCGTGGTGAAGGTAAGTTTGTGCCGATCTCGTGGGATGAAGCGGCATCTACCATTGCGAGTGAATTACAGCGAATCACTGAAAGCTACGGCAATAAATCAATTTTCACCACCTATGGCAGTGGTGCGTACTATGGTTTTGAGAGCCGTTCGAACTTCCATCGTTTGCTTAATTTGAATGGGGGTTACCTTAAATACTATGGAAACTATTCTTGGTGGCAACAAACGGCTGCAGCAAAAGCAACATGGGCCAGCGGTTCTACAACTGGCTCGTCACTCCTCACATTGAAAGACAGTGACCTATTTATTGGCATTGGCTACAACCCAAGCGAAATGCGTCAAAGTGGCTCAGGTGAGGGATATGACTACTTACAGGCATTGCAAGCTAACCCTGAGCTAGAAGTCATTATGGTGGATCCAAGGTATACCGATTCGATGGCGGGTAAAGAAGATCAGTGGCTTGCAATCCGCCCTGGCACTGATGCTGCTTTTGCTGAAGGAATAGCGTACGAGATGATCAGTTCAGGCTGGGTTGATGCCAACTCTAAAGCATTCCTTGATCAATTTTGTATTGGGTTTGACAAAGCATCACTCGAACAGGTGGTTGCAGAATTCGAAGCAAGTGGAGATGCCGTTAAAATGGGTTTCGCAGCTAATATCGATCCGGAGAATAATTATAAAGATTATATTCTCGGGGAAGGTAAATTTGCCGGTGAAGCAAAAACAGCAGCAAGAGCAGCCGGAATTTGTGGCATTTCGGAAGCCAACATCAAGAATGTTGCCAGCAAAATAATGGCTGCAAGCGCCCCATATATTATCACTGGTGCCGGCGTAAACCGACATGCAAACGGTGAGCAGGCTATGCGTGCTTGTTATATGTTGCCACTACTGACTGGCAAAGTGGGTCAACCCGGTGTTACCAATGGAGGTTTGCCTGCGCAATCTAGCCTAGGTCGAGCGGGGTTACCAGAACTAACCAACCCGATTACCGAAAAAATCTCATTCTATACTTGGGCTGACGCCGTTGAACGTGGTGAAACCATGACGGGTCGTAAAGATGGTGTGACTGGCACTGCTGATCTAGACACTCCACTTGGAGCCAATATTAAAGCGATTTTCAGTATTAACGGCAATGCGCTAATCAATCAGCACTCTGACTGCAACTATTCAGCCAAGGTCCTCGAAGATGATACTAAAGCAGAATTGGTAGTTGTCTGTGACTGCTGGATGACATCCACTGCAAAATTCGCAGATATTATCTTACCTGATACGAGCTGGCTAGAAACGAACGACCTTGTGAATGACAGCTATGCGTCAGGAAATATGGGCTATCTAACCGCGATGTCTACATCCATTGAGCCACTTTGGGAGTGTAAGTCGATGTTTGAGATTTGTTCGATGATCGCAGACAAAATGGGACTGGGTGAAGCCTTTACAGAAGGTAAAGATCAAGCTGCTTGGTTAGAAGAGCTGTATCAAAGCACGCTTACAAATCCAAAAAATGCTAACGCCGAGCCCCCGTTGCCTGCAACGTTTGTTGAAGCGCAGCAGCAAGGGGTATTCCGTTCGTTTGATAGTACCGTTCGTATTTCACTCGATAGTTTTGTGAATGGTGGAGAGCCGCTCGGCACGCCTTCAGGAAAGATAGAAATGTATTCTATCGATTGGGCTCAAAAAGCGGTTGAGTATGAATTGGACGGGTCAATTTTGGGGCATGAAATTGACCCATTGCCAAAGTACCAGATTACGTGGGATGGCTATGAGGATACTGCGACCGCGGCAGACTATCCGCTGCAGCTAATGGGCTATCACACCAAAGGTCGAACACATTCGAGCTATCACAATGTGCCTTGGTTGCGCGAAGCTGTGGAAGACGCAGTATGGATGAACCCTTCAGATGCTGAAGCACGTGGGTTAATACAAGGCGAGAAAGTTCTGGTTTGGAATGATCGCGGCACGATTGAACTTCCTGTTCGTGTCACACCGCGAGTGGCACCAGGCGTAGCAGCTTTAGGCCAAGGTGCATGGTATCAACCGGACCCTAATCGCATGGGACCATCTGGTCACCCAATAGATATCGGTGGCTGTATTAATACGTTAACTCGCTATCTTCCAACCCCTGTTTGTAAGGGCAATCCGCAACACACGAATCGTGTACAGATCGCTAAAGCTTGATGGAGTAATAACAGATGACTGAATCTACGCAATATGGTTTTTATGTAGACACCACCAAGTGTACTGGTTGTAAAGTGTGTCATGTTTCATGCAAGGATAGAAAAGACTTGCCCGTTGGCGTCAACTGGCGTCGCGTGTATGAATATGGCGGAGGGAGCTGGGCAGCAAATGCTGACGGAAGTTTCGAGCAAAATGTGTTTAGTTATTACACTTCGATAGGTTGTAATCACTGCAATGAACCCGTATGCGTCAAAGCTTGTCCGACGGGAGCAATGCACAAACGCCGTGAAGATGGTTTGGTTCATGTTGCCGCTGAATTGTGTATTGGTTGTGAGAGTTGTGCACGTGCATGCCCTTATGATGCTCCACAAATCGATGTTGACCGTAAGGTGATGACAAAGTGTGATGGTTGCTATGAGCGTTTAGCCGAAGGCAAAAATCCAAGCTGCGTTGAAGCATGTCCGCTTCGAGCACTTGATTTTGACACGATGGAAAACCTAAAGGCGAAGTATGGTGAGAGTGATGGCCATATTGCCCCTTTACCTTCATCAAGCATTACTTCTCCCAATCTCATCATAAAGGCCAATAAACATGGCAGGCCAACAGAGGGGGGGGATGGTGAAGTTCTAAACTTTGCTGAAGTTTAGTTTTTCCTAACGAAGAAGGCGTCGCCAGTCGGCGCCTCTTTCCGTCAACGAGGTATTTATGAAATCAAAAAATTTGCAGCAGCTTATTGAACTACAAGGTATGGCCCGAGTGCTTCATAACGTTCTGTTGCAATACCCTTCGGTGCAACTAATCGCGTATTTGAAGGAGCATGAGGTGGCTTTGACGTGGCCTGATTTAACGCGAAGTCCACTGAATGAGAAAGGGAGAGCTCAAATCCATCGGTTTTTAGAAGCCTGTGATCTAGAAAACTTAGATACTTTGAAGCTTGATTATGGACAACTGTTCTTTGGCCCTGGTGAGCCCAAAGCAATGCCTTGGGGCTCTGTTTATTTAGGGGAACAACAACTGATCAATGATGTGAGCACTATCGCTTTAATGGATTTCTATCGGCATCATCAGATTGAGTTTGAGCTATCTTTCAATCAACCCGTTGACCATATCGCACTATTTTTTGCTGTCATTGATCGTTTGCTTGGCAGGATTATTGAAGCGGAATCTTCGCAGAAGTTGGTTTCTGTCTTATCGGTATTATTACAGCAGCACATGTTTCCTTGGTCTGGCCGTTGTTTTGCTCTGGCTCAGGCGCATGCACAGACAGAATTTTACTTGGGTTTTGCTTGTTTAGCTGAAGACTTTCAGCAGGCGCTGGCTCAAGAACTCAACATTGTCAGCCAGCCGGTCAAATTGTTTCGATAATGGCGACGGAGCCTGTTGAAATGGCACATGCCCCTCGTTTTTTATCACCAATGAACCATACGAGGCCGCTTCATTTAGGCATAGGTTTTACGGTTTACGATTGATTGTTATATCTGAAATATAACCGTGGGCTGAGCTGGTAAGTGCTTGTTTTAGCATGATTGCTGCTTCATCGGCAGTCATAAATTGACGGGTATCAATCTGCTTGCCACTTGATTGCCAAAAGCTTGTGGCCATGCCGCCGGGGTAAACTGCAATTATGTTCATGGGTTTATTTTTTAATTCCAGCCGTACTGACTCGACAAACCCTTTAATTCCCCACTTAACCGCACAATAGGTGGACTCGCCGCTTTTTGCGGTTTGTGCAGCAGTTGACATCACAACGACGAGGTCAAGCGCTTGGTCTTGGTAGCGCTCGACAACGGCTTGGATGAAAAAAATCGTCGCAGTGAGGTTATCCTGCACAAGCTTTTTAATTTCTGATGGCGACTGTTCACCGAGCTCTCCAAATAAGCCACTCCCTGCACAATGGATCACGGTTTGGATGGGATTGGTCGCTTGCTTGAAAACCGCTTGAATCTGTTCTGGTTCAGATAAATCGGCAACAACAGTTTGTGCGCAAGGCGCATTGGTATTTTTAACACGTGCAAGTCGTTGACTATTTCTCCCGGTGAGTAATAAATCGATATCATCAGCATGATAGTGTTTGGCTAAGGCTGCCCCTAGCCCGCTACTTGCGCCTGTAATAAGAATCATTGCTCTGTGCCTAGTTGGGTTGGAGAAGTTGCTCTGTGAATCGTTGTAAGTGCCAGTCTATGTTCGTAGAAATGCCTTCGATTTGGAGTTCAATGAGCGCTTGTTTCATGACGTGCATCGCGTGAGTTCGGGTGCGGCCATGGCAAATCAGTTTACCGACCATTGCGTCATAGTGGCTTGATATTTCACAGCCCGGATAAAGTTGCGACTCCCAACGCACACCAAGCCCGCCTGGAATGTTGAGTTTGGTAATTGTACCGGGGCAGGGAATGCCCGTTTGCGGGTCTTCAGCATTTATTCTGCACTCAATCGCATGTCCCTGATGTGGCACCAATTGCGATGTCAAATGAAGTGACTCGCCTGCGGCAATGGTGAGCTGGGCTTGGACGATGTCAATACCAGAAATTTGTTCCGTTACGGTGTGCTCAACCTGAAGGCGAGTGTTCATCTCGATAAAGTAAAACTGGTCGTCTTGATATAAAAATTCGAAAGTTCCTGCATTTTCGTACCCGATACTTTGGCAAGCAGCAATACATTGTTCTGCGAGCGCTTGGCGTAAGTTCTGTGGAATATCTGGGGCTGGAGCTTCTTCCACTAGCTTTTGGTGTCGGCGTTGAACCGAGCAGTCTCTATCGCCAAGGCAGAAGACATGGCCTTGGCGATCGGCCAAAACCTGAACTTCGATGTGCCGGGGCTGTGGCAGATACTTTTCTAAGTAAACCTGATCATTGGCAAAGAAGCTATTGGCCTCTTGTTGCGTTAAGCGTACTGATTCCAGTAAGTCATCTTCTGACTCTACAACGCGCATACCGCGTCCACCGCCCCCGCCTGCAGCCTTTATTAAAACGGGGTAACCAACGCTTGCAGCGATACTCATGATTTGTTGTGTATCACTTTTTAGTGCGCCACAGGAACCTGGTAGGGTGGGTATTCCAGCAGATTCCATGGCTTGAATCGCATTAATTTTATCGCCCATTAACCGAATAATGTCAGCATTGGGCCCGATAAAAGTAAAACCACTGCCGGTAACGAGCTGGGCAAAGTCGGCATTTTCGGCCAGAAAGCCATAACCAGGATGAATCGCATCCGCCCCTGAAACATTGGCCGCAGAAATGATGGCTTCCATGTTCAGATAACTGCGCTGGCTTTGTGCTGGACCGATACATAGGCTTTGCGTGGCGAGTCGAACATGAGGCTGATGTTTGTCGGCCGAGGAATAAATGGCAACGGTCTCTAGACCCAATTGATGGCAAGCTCTAAGAATACGCAGTGCGATTTCACCGCGATTTGCAATGAGGACTCTTTTTATCATCATTGAGATTCCAATTGTCCTGCTACTGTATAACGATTAGTGGCTGGTCAAATTCTACCGTTGTTCCGTTTTCTGCTAATACAGCTTGGATTACGCCAGATTTATGCGCGACGATTTGGTTCATCATCTTCATGGCCTCGACGACGCAAACAGTATCGCCTTGTTTTACACTGTCACCGACCTGCACAAAAGGCTGCGCGTCTTCGCTTGGCGCACCATAAAAAGTACCGACCATTGGGCATACAAGGATGTCATCCGTTGCAAAAGCGGGTGTCGATGACTCTATTTCTTGAGGGGGAAGCGTGGGGGATGTTGGCTCTACGGCTTTTTCTTCGGGCCTTTGTATTCTTGCTGATTGCAGTGCATCTTTGGCTTGTGTGTTTTGAGAGCGTGTAAATTGCAGCTTGCTTTCACCCTCTGAGAGTTCAAATTTCTCAATATCAAATTTATGGGCCAGAGCCATAATTTGGTGAATTTTCTTGATATCCATATTAAGCACTCTTTTGAAGATGTCGCAGGGCAGCCTGTAATGCAAATTCATAGCCCTGTGCACCGAAACCACAGATCACACCAATGGCCACATCAGATAAGTACGAGTGTTGTCTGAAAGGTTCTCTCGCGTGAACGTTTGATAAATGTATTTCGAGAAACGGAATCGCAACACCCAGCAAAGCATCGCGCAGGGCGATACTGGTATGTGTGAAAGCCCCAGGATTAATGATTATAAAGTCAGCATCCGTTTCATGAATGGCATTGATGAGTTCATGCTCAGCATTGGATTGTAAATGCTCGATATTGACATCATCTTTGGCTGCAAGAGCTGTAATGTCTGACACAATTTCAGGTAAGGTTTGATAACCATAAACTTCGGGTTCGCGCCGGCCAAGAAGGTTGAGATTTGGGCCGTTCAGCAACAAAATTTTAGTCGGGTTAGTCATTCATCCGTCCTGTTTGATTGTGGGGATTGCTTCGAGTATCCACACGTTACCGATTTTTATTAAATTGCGCTAGCCTCAATGAGTTAATCATCAAAAGTTTCTAGTAGCTCGCTTTATTTTGCCGGAGTGCCTTGGTTGCCCCCCGTTGCTTCTTCGCATCAACCCGTCGTTTTTGACTATTGCGGGTTGGCTTTGTGGCGATTCTTTTTTTCGCGACTTGGGCTGCACTTGTGACCAGCGTGATGAATTGTTCCAAAGCGGTTTGCCGATTAAAATCTTGGCTGCGGCTTTGCTGGCATTTAATAATGATTTTGCCACTTTGGGTAATGCGATGATCTCGTTTATTGAGTAACTGTTGTTTGTAAAATTCAGGCAGGCTGGACGCTTTGATATCAAAGATCAGTTGCGCTGCCGTTGAGACCTTATTTAAATGTTGTCCGCCTGCGCCACTAGAGCGAATAAATTGCCATTCAATCTCCGAGTCCTGAAGCTGTACGCTGTTTGATATCTTAATCATGATATTCCAAATTATTTAGCCATGGCACAGGATTTGGCTTACGTGCCAATGGCATACAAGCCTGTTATGATTTGCGCGTTTGGTAAACCAAATTTCTGCGTGTTTTAATGGAGTACGCCTATGTTATGCCAAATTCCCAATATTGCTAAGGGAGTTATCAGTCTTTTTGTGAGTGGTCGTTTATCTGCGGCTGATTATCGTGTTTGTTTGCAGCCAATGATTGAGTCGTATCGACAGGAGTGGCAGCAAGTGTGTTTGTATATTGAAGCCGATGTGTTGCTAGAAGGCTGGGAGCACGCATCATTAACGGGGAGCGGAGAAGTACAATTGCCGCATTTTGATGCCCTTGTATTTGTGGGTGGACCAGATTGGGTTGGCAATAGCGTGCGATTGCTGGGACCGTTTATGCAGGGCGAGGTTGCTTGGTTTCCTTTAGAGCAAAAGCAACTTGCACGTGAATGGATCCAAGAGCGTTCCATTGTGAATGAGTGATAAGTAAGCACTGCATACGGTTTGAGTTGGCCTGTGGATGAATTTTTGGATTCATCAGGGGGTTGATGAGCTTGTTGTTTTCATTTCCCCTTCGTGGTGTAACTTCTGCTAAAATGCCGGCAAATCATAAAAGGAGAATGAGATGTCTATGAAAAAATCAGTATCTGTTGCATTGGCTCTAGCGTTTGCTGCAAGTTTAACGGCTTGCGCCCCTGAAGTGGGCAGTGAAGCTTGGTGCAAGAAGTTAGAAGATAAGCCGAAAGGCGACTGGACTGCAAACGAAGCAACAGATTACGCAAAGCACTGCGTGTTTAAGTAATTTTGCGACTAGAGCACTGTTGTTCTGCACAGGCCGTATAATTCTAGGCTAGGTTGATTTCCTTGTTCACTGGTTTTATACGGCTATATGCTTTGATCGTTCTCCATGTAAGGAATTGGTGCTTAATCATTACAACCCCGTTTTTCTTTCAGTTCTTTCCTGTCTTGCATTCGTTAACCCGATTTAAACTTTTCGCCTCTGGGTGATGTTTTAGTGCCGATGTGCGCAGGTGTTTTTTGGCCTCAGTATTGCAGGCTTTGCAGTGAGTGGCGTATTTATGACGCTAAAATTTACTGAGCTTACTGAACTGATGAACTCGATTGCATATCAGGGTTTGGCTCTAGTTACTAATGAAGAAAACGGAGAGTGTCATGATTGCTGTCATCTTTGAAGTTGTTCCAACCGAAATCGGCAAAGTAGAATATATGAATGTTGCCAATCAAATGAGTGAAGCCTTAAAAGATCGGAAAGGCTTAATTTCGATTGAGCGATTTCAAGGGCTTACTGATGAAGGAAAAGTGTTGAGCCTTTCATTTTGGGAAGATGTAGAGTCTGTAACTCAGTGGCAGAACCATGTGGCGCATAATCTAGTGGTTGTGACAGGCGTAGAGAGCAATCTATTTGAGTCCTACCGAATTCGACTCGCGGAAGTCTTTCAGGATCACACGAAAGAAGTGAGTTAATGGGCGATGTTTTGTTGATGCCCTAGAGCTTTCTGCTTTAGGGCATGATTTGACGTTTTTGAATACGAGAGCCTTGTAGATATCATCTTTGGTTATTGGATTTGATACTTTTCTTTGATTTGATTGATTAATGCTTGCCACTGAGGGTACTCCGATAAGCTTTGCTCAATGTCATTGCCCCAAGGCGTTAGCGTGACTTTAAATGCTGCTTCGGCGTCCATTCTCTCGTGGGTTATTTGATATAAATAATAGAAGGCTGATGCACGGTAATTTGCTGCACAATGGATAAGTATATCCTTGCCTTTATGTGTATTCATGACCTCGAAAAACTGTTCTACATCTTGTATTTGTGGCTGTTTCCAATCGACTTCAATATTGACGTAAGTTAGCCCTGCCTGTGTCGCGGCATGAAGTTCATTTGGATTTGCGTTCGGGTTGTTTTTTGGAATGAGGTCAATGACTAAATCAACACCTGCTTGCTGCAAATCTGAAAATTGCTCATCTGTAGGCAAACCAGAAGTAATGACTTTGGTTGAATTCACTTTTAACGCCTTTAGCTTTGGCAATTCGGTTAAAAGAATTTGTGCGTAGCCGCAATTGAGGGTCAGCGTTCCTACCATAACTAGCAAAGCGAGCGCGATAGGTTTAAATCTGAAAGTGTTCACAACATTCTCCTTGTGGCATGATTTCCTTCCCAAGTGATTTCAATACACTCGGTTTATACTTATGTAATTCTCTCAATTCAGCAAGTATGAAATGGATTCCGACGAATCTATCGTGCCATCAATTTTCTTCTGTGTTTTCTGCTTTTAAAATGAAAGAGCCTAATTGGTCAGCTCTTTCGTCTATGCCTGCAGTCTTTGTTTTGCTCGGCTCTTATTCATCACTGGGAAGTGAGATCACCAATTCTACGCGCCTGTTTCTCGAGCGACCTTCGGCAGTATTGTTATTGGCAATCGGGTTAAGCTCACCAATACCAATCCAGCGAAATTGATGAATATCAAGCTGAGCATAGTCGGCTAGCACTTTCGCCACTTCGTATGCTCTGTGCTCTGAAAGTGGGATGTTGTTTTCCTGTTTATCTTGGGAGTCGGTGAACCCTTCAAGTTTAATGCTTGGTGCATTTAGGCCTTTTATTCTATCTGCGATGGTTTGAAGTTCTTCTTCAAAACCAGGTCGAATTACCGCTGAAGCAGTATCAAACTGAAGATTTAACACAATACGCTCTGTACTCTGTGGGTGGATTGTACTGTTTGCAAATGTGCTAAATGACGTGAAACAAGTGAATACGAATAGCGCAGATAAGAGTGTGGTTAGTTTTGCCATTGTTATTCTCGCTTTCAGGGTAATGAACAGGAATATTAGCTAGTCCTTTAGCTGTGTCTTGTAATGCGATAAAATGTTGCCAAGTTGTTGATTCGTTAATTTGATTATAAAAACCTTAGTTGCGAAGGATACGTCGTTGTGACTACTTTTTGAGCTAAGTCACACCCTTTATGAAGGTGACATTTCAATAGGGCTGGTGTAATGCATTGAATGCTTACGGCGTAGAAAATGAAAGGACTGAGGTGAGGGATTTCAATTGACCAGTATACGGCTCATTGCTGGAGAGGAAGCATATCGTCAAATTTCAGAGCAGGGCTTGTGCTCGGAAATGTTTAGTCAAATCTTTGCTGCTTCGGGGGGCCCCAAGTGGTTAGGGATCGCAGGGCTTGATAAGTACTTATTTGGGGAATTTTTTAAAGCACGGCAAAAGCCACTTCATTCTCTAGGGACGTCTTCTGGTGCGTGGCGCCTTGCTTGTTTGGCACAGCAAAGCCCGCTGCTCGCGTATGAGCGCCTTGAAACCCTATACATAAATCAGCGATATGATGATAAACCTACGCCTCAGGAAATAAGCCAGCGAGTGAAGCCGCTTATTCGTGGGATACTGGGGGCTACTGGCGCGAAAGAAATTGCGACGAACCCCATCATTCGTAGTCATTTTATTGTTTGCCAAGGTCGCCATTTAAATCAACTGCCGCAAAGGTGGGTGCAAATGGCTGGATTAATGCTTGCCGCAGCGACCAATGTGATGAGTCGTCGCACATTGGCTTGGCATTTTGAGCGCAAATTGTTCTCTACAGCTTTGCTCAGTGCTGCGAGTCCATTTGAAGATTTAACGGATTTACCCACTCAGAGTGTAGCGCTGAACCCAACCAATATGGACCAAGTGCTCTTGGCTACAGGAACGATTCCATTAATTCTTGAGCCTGTTCTCGAAATCAAAGGGCTGGGAAAAGGTGCTTTCTATGACGGCGGGATCACCGATTATCATTTTGATTTTCCGCTGTCGCAGCCAAAAGGTTTGACGATTTACCCCCACTTTTATCCAGACATTACTCCTGGATGGTTTGATAAATCTTTATCCTGGCGCCGTGGTAAATTGAATCATAGTCGAACATTAATTTTGGCACCTTCGAATGATTTTATTGCGCAATTACCCTATGGAAAGATCCCTGACAGGGCTGATTTTTCAAAAATGGATTCAGACCAAAGAATCACCTATTGGAATAAAGCCGTAGCGCTTAGCGCCAGACTGGCTGAGGACTTTGACCAAATACTGAACAGTTCTCAGCTCGCCCATAAAATCGAAAAGCTCTAGCATAACTGTAATAAAACCCTCCATCGCGCTGTCTATTAAATATACAAGTTTGTTTGGCTTAAATGGCTGAAAACTAATCAGCTGCTAAACTTTACTTAGTGAATGTTCTTGATGGTTATTTAAACCTCATGAAGAGCGGAGGTTATTATGCGAACACAGGAGATGGCGTTACTCGTGAGAGACGCTTTGCTTTTGCCAGATGGACGGCTTGAAGTCAGAATTGTTGAGCCGAGATATCTGCGTATGGTGGCTGAGGTTCTGAAAGGGAAGTACCCATTGGCTTTTGGCATGTTTCGAGCAAAAAGCGATTTGCCCTGCTACCCGATTGCAACGCAATGTGAAATTATCGATTTTAACTTGTTAGAAGATGATAGTTTGAGCATTGTACTTGAAGGGCATCAACGGGTAAAAATCCTATCTGCGTATGAGGACAGTGATAAGCTGTGGATGGGGAAAACCCTCCCTTGCTTGAACTGGGCTGAAGAGCCTATCCGTGGTGAGTTTGAGTTGATCAGCGCCGCATTAGAGCAGTTTTATCAAGTTAACCCCGATCTATTTGAGCTCTATTCCAAGATGAATTTGGAAGATGCTGCTTGGGTAAGCCAACGCTGGTTAGAAGTCTTGCCTATGTATAACAAAGACAAGTTAATGCTACTGAACCAACCCAGTTGCCATAAAACGATGGATTTTGTTCTGCAGCTGATTAAATCTCATGTCGATTGATCGTCAAACTGGGCGCTTGTCGGCCTTTTGAAAATGGCTTCTCGTCACGTGTATAGAATGACGTTAAAATGTGCGTGAATCATTTTTGAGATCTACGCCACTATGCAGACTGTTCGTTCTATCCGACCTTCCTATATTGCTTTGCCCCAACAGAATGACAAGCATCGAACTGTATTGGCATTTTTAATTGATCACTTTTCTCAAATTGAAAAATCGATTTGGCATGCTCGAGTACGTGATGGCAAGGTTCATTGGGCAAATGGCGAGTTAATTGACGAAAGCACGCCTTATGCTGCAATGGCGAAGGTTTATTATTATCGAGAAGTGGCCCATGAGCCTAAAATACCATTTTCAGAGCGTATTCTGTTTCACGATGAAAATATTATTATCGCTTATAAGCCACACTTTTTAGTGGTTTCTCCTGGAGGCGAGTTCGTGAATGAGTGCTTGACGCACCGCTTATGCAATCGATTTAAAATTGATACGATAGCGCCAGCTCACCGCTTAGATCGTGATACGGCTGGGGTCATCTTGCTGACAAAGAAGCCTGAAGTACGGCATGCATATCATGAGTTATTCAAGTTGGGTGAAATCAATAAGCAATACCATGCAATCGCTCGGCTGACAGAAGACCTTTTGACATCGATACAAAGTGGTGTGCAAACGTTGCCGATTCATTGGTCTGTCAAAAACCAATTAAAGCGCAGCAATCCGAGCTTCTTGCAAGAGGTTGGTGACAGTGATGCCAACTCACACTCAGAGATAACTCTCGTGGCGACTCATGGAGAATATGGTTTGTTTGAGTTGAGCCCTATTACTGGTAAAACCCATCAATTGCGAGTGCATATGATGAGCTTGGGCATGCCAATACTCAATGACCGATTTTACCCTCAATTGGCACCGAAAGGGCCTGATAATTTTGAGCGCCCACTCGCTTTAGTTGCCCGTCGACTAAGCTTTATCGATCCAATGACCCAAAAATTTCATGATGTCAGTTGTGAAGACCTAGCAGGGTTCGATTTGATAAAATAAGCAGCAGGCCTATGAATGGCGTTGACTTAGAATTTGGCATTGCAATGCCTCACACTGCTCTAGCGTGAGGCGAGTTAACTTAGCGCTATTTTGCGTCTTCTTGCTGTGCAATTAAAGCGTCAACTTGTGCTTGCAGTGCTTCAAGTTTTTCTCGGGTTTTAAGGAGTACGTGTTGCTGTACTTCAAACTCTTCACGGCTGACGACATCAAGCTTCATCAACTGAGTTTGCAAAATCTGTTTGCTGCGCTCTTCAAATTCACCAGCAAACTGCTTGAGACCGCCTGGCAAGTTGTCGCTGAGTTGTTTGGCAACGTCTTCAATTTTCTTTGGGTTGATCATATCGCTTTCCAAGTGTTAGTCATCAATGGCTCATCATGGTGAGCGTTGCATTGTACCCGAAGGCCTAAGTTGAACAAAGCGCTGCTGATGAATTATGTCACAGCGCCATGGGCATCATGTACTCAGCATATATAAACTAGATGGTCAAAATTTAGAATGAAGTGAACGCGGATCATTCGGGATCGCTTGAATTGCTCGCCAGCAGGTGTCGGCAGCTTGTTCGATTTGTAAAGGGCTATATGCAACTCCACGACGTCGAATCTTCCATGCGAGCGATACGGCGGGCTCAAAACCGATGGCATAAAGAATATCGTGATGTAAATTTTGGAAAAGGCCACTGGCAATGCCTTGATCAAAATAGAAGTTGAGCTCTGCAAATACAGCCTGTTCAAATTCTAAATGCTGCTCGTCATCAACCCCTGGAAGGTTATAGTATTGCTCGAATTTTATCGTATCTGATGTTTTTTCATCGCTAAATTCTAGGATGTTGAACCAAATACGTTTGAATACTTGCTCTTCTGAACCGCGCTTAATGTTTGTGAGCGCTTTACGCACCAGCTTTTGTAAAACGTGTTTACGCAACGCTTCAAGCAACGCTTCTTTATCTTTGAAATGCCGATAAATTGTACCTGTTGCAATATATGCTTCTTTGGCAACAAGCTGCATGGAAAGATTATGCAGGCCACGCTCTGCGATAATTTTTTCGGTCACTTTCAAGATAATTTGTTGTTTTGCGGTCATAAAATATTTATATCAAAAGGTGGTGAATGAACGTTCATTGGCGATTCTAAAGAGGAAACTTCGTAGAAGCAATGGCTTATGATAAGAGTGTGAGCTTGTACTGACGAGCAGACTCTTGAGAACGATGGGTTTACTTTGAACGCATGTAGGTTGATTACTCTGTTGTCGTCGGCAAATCTGCTATGATTGCTCGGCTAAATGGACGATAGGAATTCAAATACAAGATGAAGCTTAACCCCGCTCAAAATGACGCTGTTCACTATGTTTCAGGCCCTTGCCTTGTGCTTGCTGGTGCGGGCAGCGGCAAAACCCGCGTCATTATCAACAAAATTGCCTACCTTGTTGAAAAGTGTGGTTATAAAGCACGGCATATTGCAGCAGTTACCTTTACCAACAAAGCGGCTCGCGAAATGAAAGAACGTGTTGCCCAGTCGATGGGGCGAAAGGAAGCGCGAGGCCTTTGGATTTCAACGTTTCACACCTTGGGATTGGAAATCATTAAGCGTGAGTACAAAGTTGTCGGCCTGAAACCCGGTTTTTCACTATTTGATGACCAAGATACCCTCGCATTATTGAAAGAGCTGACAGAAGTCGAGCTAGAAGAAGATAAAGATTTGCTGAAGATGTTAGCCACTGCAATCTCCAATTGGAAGGGCGCTTTAGTTATTCCAGATCAAGCTCTTAAAATTGCTAAAGGAGAGCAAGAGCAGTTATTCGCCAAGCTATATCAAAGATATGCGCAGCACATGAAAGCCTATAATGCGTTAGATTTTGATGACCTGATTCTTTTGCCGACTCTGCTATTGCGTCACAATCAAGAGGTAAGAACTCGATGGCAGACCAAGATCCAGTATTTGCTGGTGGATGAATACCAGGATACCAATACAAGCCAATATGAATTGGTCAAATTACTCGTCGGTGAGCGCGCTCGATTTACGGTTGTGGGAGATGATGATCAGTCTATTTATTCTTGGCGTGGTGCTAAACCCCAAAACCTCGTGTTACTTGGTAAAGACTTCCCCAAACTGAAGCTGATTAAACTAGAGCAAAATTATCGTTCTAGTCAGCGGATCCTGCGAACGGCAAATATACTGATTGCAAATAACCCCCACGTCTATGAGAAAAAGCTAAGAAGTGAATTGGCATATGGAGAGCCACTTCGAGTGCTGACAGCAGCAAATGAAGAGCAAGAAGCTGAGCGCGTTGTTGCGGAAATCATTCGCCATAAGTTTGTGGGTAAGACTCAGTTTGGTGATTATGCAATTTTGTATCGTGGGAATCATCAGTCGCGCATTCTCGAAAGGGCGCTGATGACGAACAGGATCCCCTATAAGTTGAGTGGCGGTACCTCATTTTTTGCTCGTGCCGAAGTGAAAGACATTATGGCGTACCTTAAGTTAGTGGTGAACCCTGATGATGACAACGCATTTTTACGCGTTGTGAATTTGCCGAAACGTGGCATTGGCCCTGCAACCCTTGAACGCCTCGGGAATTTTGCCAATGAGAAAAAAATTTCCATGTTCGCAGCAATATTTGAATCAGAGTTAAACCACCATTTGGCTGCTGGAGCGATGAAGTCTTTGTATTCATTTGGTAAGTTTATTGTTGATACGGGGGAGCACGCCACGCGAGGGGAGCCCGTTGATGCGATCAAAGAGCTCATCCGCAAGATTAACTATGAAGATTACTTATACGAAAATAGCACCAGCGCGAAAGCCGCCGAGATGAGGATGAAAAATATCTCAGAGTTGTATCGCTGGGTGACAGAGATGCTTGAGGGAGATGAGCTAGACGAGCCAATGACGCTTCCAGAGGTGGTCACACGATTAACGTTAAGAGATATGATGGAACGTAATAGTGAAGATGAAGCGGGTGATCAGGTGCAATTGATGACCTTACACGCCTCCAAAGGCCTCGAGTACCCATATGTATTTATGGTGGGGGCTGAGGAACGTATTTTACCCCATCAAACCAGTATTGATGAAGACAATGTTGAAGAAGAGCGAAGACTCGCTTACGTTGGGATTACTCGGGCTCAAAAAGAGCTGTGGTTTACAATGTGTCGTGAGCGTAGACAGTTTGGTGAGACGATGCGCTGCGAACCTAGTCGCTTTTTACTTGAGCTTCCACAAGACGACTTAATCTGGGAGAACAGAAAGGGCAAGCAAACCGAGCAGCAACGGCAAGAGTCTGGTCGGTCAAATATTTCAAACTTGCGGGCAATGTTGAACAAATAACGTAAAGTCAGAAGTTGTGGCTTAACTTGGTTGAGATCTGGAGTGAATCTTAGGCTTTTTTCCTAAGATTCAGCTAAAAATAGTCGAAAACACCCAAAATCAGCCAAAACTTGAACAAACAGATAAAAAAAGTTAGTTCTACTATAGACGGATGGTCAATTTATCCATACTATATGCGGCGCTAACAAGGCGGGCGCCCATAGCTCAGCTGGATAGAGCGCACCCCTCCGGAGGGTGAGGCCGAGGGTTCGAATCCTTCTGGGCGCACCAGTTCCGATTAGGCGTTTTGTTAGTAGAAAGAAAAACAGTGGTGATTGTAGCTCAGTTGGTAGAGCCCCGGATTGTGATTCCGGTTGTCGTGGGTTCAAGTCCCATCAGTCACCCCATTTTTCCCTCTTCAGAGGTTTTTCAAAATTCCAATTTATCAGAGACGATAAACATGGAATGTCTCGGTGATTAGCGCAGCCCGGTAGCGCATCTGCTTTGGGAGCAGAGGGTCAGAGGTTCGAATCCTCTATCACCGACCACTTTTCAATAATTGATTATGTCGATTATTACAATGTTAAAGCGATAGCTTAAGCATTGAGATGAAGTGTCTTAGCTTCACTCTAAACCAAATACGGTGATTAGCGCAGCCCGGTAGCGCATCTGCTTTGGGAGCAGAGGGTCAGAGGTTCGAATCCTCTATCACCGACCACTTAAAAAGCCTTGTCGAAAGACAAGGCTTTTTTCGTTTCTAATCATGCATCAACTCTGCTTCCGCAAATTGATTCTAAAAGCAAAAAAAAACCGTAACACAAGGTCACGGTTTATTGTCGAAATTAGGGCGCTACGCCACGCTCTCTGGAGGCAAAATAAAGCCCTGATAAGCATCGGTATGCAGGGCACTGAACTTGTCATATTGCGCGTGCTCTTGGATGCCTGTCACAATCACTTCTATCTCTAGGCCTGAGGCGACGTTCACGAGTGCACGACACAATTCACTGTTGTGTTGGTTCTCTTCATAGTGCGCGAATGATAAATCTAACTTCACGTAGTTTGGTCGTAAGCTTTGTAAATAGCTCATGGAGCCAAATTGGCGGCCAAAGTGGTCAATACCAAATTGTGCACCGTTGTCTCTAATCACATTACACAGCTCGATACACGAATCCGGATCACCATAAACACCGGCTTCTGGAATATCAAAACATATGCGCTCTGCCATTGGTGAGTTACGCAAGAAATGGTTCAACCAAGAATGGAACTCTGGATCGCTTAAGCTTTGGTGGGTGAGGTTAATGGCAACCGGTTCGTAGTTGCGTTCAAAGATGTGCTTTTCCTCAAGTGTCAGGATCAAATGTTTGTCCAACACCGAGCCGAGCGATAATAGCTCAACGTATGGCATAAACTGACCGGCATGAATGAGCTTGTCATCAATGTTAAGTTGACAGTATATTTCGCGCTGCATGACGTCTTTACTGGCTGAGTAGGTCACAGGTTGCCAGCGGAAATTAAACTGTTTTCCGTTAATCGCATTGTTGAGTTGTTCACGCCATTGCTCGCGGCTAAATAATTGGTGTTTGTCAGCTTCGAACCAGTGGAAGACCTTATTTTGCCTTGCAGCAATTTGTAAGGCGTTGTCGGCTTGGGCGAGGATTTCTGACACGCTCATTTGCCCTATGCGCTCGGTAACACCAATTGCAAAGTCTTCATTAGGCTTACACCCAGCCTTGCTGATTTCTTGATTAACCGTGCGAATAAGAGCTTGTAAGTACTTGCTCACCTGCTCTTTCTCAACATCAGTAACTAGAAATGCAAACTCATAGGCCGCGATCCTAGCAATGACTGATTGTGGGTATTCATTGAGGTTTTCGCGAAACTTATCTGAAAGTAGTTTGATGGTTTCGTCACGGACTTGGTAACCATATTTACTATGAACTTCCTCTAACCAATCAAATTTGGCCATCAATAAAACGCCACTGTTCGGTTCACTGAGCCAGCTATTGAGGCGGTTGGTCATATACTGACGATTCGGCAGCCCTGAGGCGTGATCCACTAAATTTTTCTTTCGCAGTGCCGTGACTTCCTCGTCTAGTGAAGAGAAAATCTTTTTGAGTTGAGCTGACATGCTGTTGAAAGCAGTGACAACATCCTTGAGTTCATCCGTTTTCGGAAGCGGCAAGTCAGGCCCAAATTGGCGATTTGCAATGCCCTTAGCATGGACTGAAATTGAATTGAGTGGTTTTAGTATCCAGCTAAGGCCTAAGCGTGCACACAAGATTGCGAGCAGAAATAGTATAGAAAACAATATGATGGTATTGCTTATTATGCGCCATAACTCATGGTATCCAAACCCAGGATGGGCAGTGATCTCGAGTTGTGCCAATTGGATCCAGCCTGAAGTAATCGTATTTGATTTCTTAACCGTGTCGAATATATTCAGATCAAGAAACCATTGCGGTACGCCTTGAATTTCAACGGGGTTGTTCCAAATCTGTTGCTTGCCGCCAACGAGCCATGTCAGTTTTACCTCTTGGTAATAGCCCCCTTCAAAAATGACATTAACTAAAGTTTCTGCCCCAGCAATGTCGCCGGCTTCGAGTGCAGGCACAAGCATTAAGCTGAGCGAGTGGGTGGCATTATTGAGATCTGACTCCATCTGTTTGGATAAGAAGCTCTGTGTCTCAGTAAACTGCACGTAGCCAACACTTGCTATCACGAGCAAGAATAGACCAAATAGTAGTGAGTATATTTGTCTGAACAGTGTCATCTTTACGGCTACTCCAATCGTAATTTGGGTTGTCGAAGTCTGTCGACGCCGAGTCTATGTTTTAGGTCGTTCCACTTTTCTAGCCGAGTCGAAGAGCCGGCAAGTACGCCACGTCCTTTTTCTTTGTTGAGCCACAGTTGCTTACCGTTAAAGCTATATACTGGCAGCAAATCACGCCTTTGGGTAGCGGGCTTAATTTTTCTATCAAGATTGTCAAGGATGATCGGTATAGAAGAGGGGGTTTGATAATAAGCGAGTACCATATGATACTGGTTGACGCTGGTGGCTTTAACCATCGTAATTCGCATTTTGTTTTCAGGTACACCAAGCTGCAGCAGCGTAAAGTATTTGGCGATAGAGAAGTCTTCGCAATCACCACCATTCACCCCAATAAATTCCATTGGCGTTGCCCAATAATTGCTCACGCCCCAAAGCTTTATATCGTCAACAAAGCGGAATAAATTAAAAAAGTTATTCACCTTTTCAAGTTTTTGTCGTTCGCTCAGTGTTTTCGATTGTTCGAGCACCTTGAACCATGCATTCGCTCTCAACCCTGCTCTGGCACCATAGCGGGATTCAAGCGTTGAGATGATATGAGGTGCGTTTAGATTTTGGGTTGGTGCGGCATACAGGCAGGAAATGGTAATACTTGATGTGATAAAGCATGCAAGGCAGGCGCGCCTGATTTGATGAAACTTCCAGTATGTGCCTGCCATCGCTAAAGATGAAAAACCTAGTTAACTTCGTCGTCTACGGTGTAAATATGCCATTTCATATCTGGAGTTGTGTCTTCTCCCGAAACAGCAGCAATTACACGACGATTACGTTTATGTGCTTCTTCTGTGTGTGTTGGGTCAACTGGTTTGTCATAACCAAACCCCATTGCAGTTAAGCGGCTCTCGGCGATACCGAACTTTTCACTTAAAACTGATATCACAGCTTTTGCACGATTCTTCGATAAGGTCAGGTTGTGTTGGTAAGAACCTGTTTTACTACAATGCCCTTCAATAACGACATTCGTATTTTCATGCTCGCGCATGAATATCGCGATTTCTTCGATATGGTCGTAATAGGTCGGTTCGATTTTATAGGAGTCATTGGCAAATAGAACCTTTAACTCGCTACGCTCATTGATGGGCTTAACTTTGCCACAGCCATAATTATCGATGCTGGCACCAGTAGTTGTTTCTGCACAGCGCTCTCGAGCAACGATGACACCATCTTTATCGTTATCGCTTAAATCGAATAGCTGTTGAGTTGGCTCATCCATGGTAACGATATCGCGTGTTGCACATGCAGATAACAATGCAATACTAAGTATTGTGATGAGTGCTTTCATTATCCTTCCTCTCCTTCGTACTCATTCTCGCCTTTCCATGCGTTAGGACGCGTAACTCTCAAAGAGTCTAGCAATTGCCCTGTCGCGTTTAAAACGCGGTACATTGCTACAATTTCTTCATATTCAGATCTTAGGTAATCTTTTCGTGCTTCAAACAATTCGTTTTCAGTATCAAGGACGTCCAATAATGTCCGCTGACCTAAGTTGAATTGCTGAGCGTATGCTACCTGAGTCTGTTTGGCCGCAATCACATGCTCTCGAATATAGAGCTTTTGTGGCTCTAAGAGTTCAAATGCATTCCAAGCCAGGGTCGCGCCTTCGACCACTTGGCGGTGCGCGCGTTGACGAATTTCTTTGGCTTCATTGATTTTGTATGCCGCTTCTTTTTCACGGGCGAGATCTTTACCACCTGCGAATAAGTTGTAGCGCAACCGCACCATAGCCACAATATCATTGGAGTGTCCATTGACGTTTTGACTAGCGATGGGGCTGAAACCATCTTCACCATCAACATCATTATTCCAATTCCCATCAACCTCTAAGCTGAGTTTCGGATAATAGTTGGCTTGCGCTGAAGAGCGCTCAGCTTCCGCTGCGCCGATATCAAGGCTTGCGGACATCAATACTGGATGTGTCTCTTTAGCGAGCGTTAGCGTCGAAGGTAAGTCTGCTGGGAGCATATCGGCATCGGGTACTGGAACCACGAGATCTTCAGGTTCTTGCTCAATAACTCGAATAAACTGAGAGCGGGCATCAAACAGATTGTTACGTGCGGAAATGACGTTTGAATTGGCGCGAGCAAGACGACCTGCAATTTGAGATAAATCCGCAACAGAGCCTAAGCCTGAGTCAGTTCTTTGCTTAATTTGATCGTATATCTCTTTATGGCTTTGCAGGTTCTTTTCAGCCAAAATCAGAATTTGTTGACTACTAATGTAATCGACATAGACTTTTGTAGCTTCCAGAGCCATATCTTCTGCTGCGGCGAGTAAGGTCCACTTTTCAGCATTTGCTTCATAGCTATAGCGGTCGACTTCGCTGCTGGTATAGAAACCATCAAATAGCATTTGGCGAATACTCACGCCAAATTCGCCTCTTTCCAGCTCAATGACACCATCTTCATCGACTTCGCCAACGTTCGCTTTACGGCGAGATGACGGGCTGTTGGTTTGTTCCCAACCATAACCTGCAGTTAAATCAACTGTTGGCATGTACCCGGCAGATGCTTGGTTGATTTGCTCTTCACGTACTTTGAAACGGTTAAAAGCAATTCGTAGATCTGGGTTGGTATCTAATGTGTGGGCGACCGCCTGTTCCAGAGACTGGCTCCATGCCGTCGCTGGAATCATCAGCGCGCTAATGCCCAGCGCAATTGCACTGCGTTTTAGTTGCCGAATAGAGTTGGTGCTCATTGTAAACCCTCCAGGTTTATTTTGTGGACTAGCGTTCTCGCAACGCACTTTCTCTTGCCCTAAGTATTGGATTTAGTATGTACTCTAGTATGGATCTTTGCCCAGTAATCACATCAACTGAGGTTTGCATCCCAGGGATAATTGGCATGGGTGTGCCATCATCCTTCGTTAAACTTGATTTGTCAGTTTTTACTCGTACTAAATAAAAACTATTGCCTTCTTCGTCCTGCGTTGTGTCTGCGCTTATGTGCTCGACTATACCTTTCAGACCGCCATATCGAGTAAAGTCATATGCTGTGACTTTGACGATAGCTGGTAGCCCTGGATGTAAAAATGCAATATCTTGTGGAGTAACTTTTGTTTCTATCAATAATTGATCTTCTGAGGGGACGATTTCAATCAAATCGACACCTGGTTGTACCACTCCGCCTAATGTATTGATATGTACTGTGTTAATTGTACCGTTAACTGGTGAAGTTATCACGGCTTTACTGACTTTATCTTGTGCGCCAACTTGTGCTTGATTCATACGGTTCAGTTTAGTCTGCATTTCGTTCAATTGCGCCCGTGAGTCGGCGGTATAAACAAATACAGCTTCCCTACGTTTCAATATGGCTTCATCGAGAGAAGCCTTCACCTTGGGACGCAATAAGCGTAATGAGGTTAGTTCGCCGAGAATGTCGTTTACTGTGCGTTCAAGCTTTAGTAGCTCTACTTCAGGAACAATTCCTTTATCCGCGAGAGGCCTTGTCAGTTCTAACTCTCGGGATATTAGTTTGTGGCTATTAGACAGCGTTCCGATTTTTGAGCCGAGTTCTTCGGTTTCTTGCTGGCGCTGCTGAATTTGTCGCGCCAAAATTTCAACTTGGTTATTGAGATTATCTAAGCGGCCTGCGTATTCTGCTTGCTGACTTTGCACTAAATTAGGTGCTTCCGTCATTAACTCAATCGGAAAGCTCAGCTTTTGTTTGGTGATTTTGACTTGCTGACGCCAGTTTTGCGCGATATCAGAAATTAATATGCTGCCTAGTTCCGCTTTTAAGCGGATGACATTGGCTTGCAGGCTATATACTTCTTGTTCTTGCTGCGCGAAATCAGAGCGAAAACGGGTGTCATCAATACGTGCAAGTGGCTGACCCTTGGTGACAACCATACCTTCTTGCACATATAGCTCTTGCAAAATCCCGCCATCTAAACTCTGAATAAGCTGAATTTGCGAAGAAGGAATCACTTTCCCGATGCCTGTTGTAACTTGATCTAACTCAGAGAAATAAGCCCATACAACAAAGGAGAACATGAGCGCCGCCAGCGCCCAAATCGTCAAGCGATGTCCCGTTGGCGCGTCGGTCATCATTGCGCCATAAACGTCGTCAACCATTTCTAGATCTTTGGCCGTTGTGAGGTTTTTCATGCTTGGCCTCCCGAACTTGCGAGTAATCCAGCATTGAGCTTTTTCAAGACATCGTCTTTTGGTCCATCCGCTAAAACATGACCGCGATCCATCACAATGATACGGTCCACTAATTTGAGTAGATGCATTTTATGGGTAATGAGTAATAGTGTTCGATCTTTACTGACATTTTGCATCGATCGAATAAATTGTTTCTCCGCTCTCGCATCTAAACTCGCGGTTGGCTCATCCATCAATAGCACTGGCGGGTCATTTAAACTGGCTCTTGCTAAGGCGACCGTCTGTCGTTGGCCGCGAGACAGCGCCTTGCCCCCTTCACCCACTTGTTGATCGAGTCCTTCTGATTCTAAGTTAGTAAATAAACTTACGCCTGAGAGCTGCACTGCACGTATTAATTGATGCTCTGTAACCTGTCGGGTGCCGAACAGAATATTGTCCCGAATTGAGCCGTGAAAAAGGGTTACATCTTGTGGCAAGTAACCAAAGTTGCGACGTAAATCTGCAGGGTGTATCTGCGCAGAGTCAATGCCGTCATAACAAAGGCTGCCAGAAGTTGGCTGAAAAAGACCGACTAACAGTTTAGCCAGGCTACTCTTACCAGAACCATTACGGCCAATAATCGCGACTCTTTCACCGGGTTCAATATTTATGGTGAGTGGGTTGATGACGGGCCTTTCAGTGCCTGGATAGCTGAAACTAATATGATGGGCTTCAATTTTTCCCATTAGACGCTGCTTGCTGACAAGGTGCCCTTTGTTTTCAAACTCGTCTTCTTGGGTCATGATTTCGTCAAGTTGACGCAGGGCACTGGCCGTGTGATTACCTCTGGTGAGTAATCCGGCGAGCTGTGCCATCGGAGAAATCGCACGACTCGATAAAATTACTGCGGCGATGATGCCACCCATAGAAATATCGCCGTCTGCAACGCGATATACACCGAGAATAACCACACACACAACAGAGAGTTGTACGATAAAGTTTGCAGTGTTAGATACTGAGTTCGACAACTGTTTCGATTTCAACTGCCAGTTAGCCGTATGGCCTATCATTTGCTGCCAACTTTTTTGAACGATCCCTTCTGCGCCATTGGCTTTAATCGATTCAAGCGCACTTAAGCTTTCGATTAAGTGCCCATGTTTTAAGCTGGAGAATTTATTACTTTCTTCAATCGCGGCTTTAAGTTTTGGCTGCATTAACAGGGTATAGCCGATGATAATTGTGCCGGCTAAAACAGGAATGACAGCTAAATCACCGGCAACAACGTAAATCACGACGACAAAGAACAGGGCAAAAGGGAGGTCTACAAGCGTTGTGATGGTCGCCGAAGTGAGCAATTCACGAATACTGTCGAATTCTCCAAGTTGGCGAGCCATGCCTCCGACACTCGGCGAGCGTTTTTCTAGAGGAATACCAATTGCTTTTGCAAACAACTTGGAAGAAACGATGATATCGACCTTTTTTCCGGCCACATCGATCAAGAAGCTACGAAGCTGGCGCATGATTAAATCAAAGATATAAGCAATACCAGCACCAATTGCTAGGACCCAAAGAGACTCAAATGCCAAGTTCGGTACGACTTTATCGTACACATTCATGATGAACAGTGGAGAAACCAGTGCAAACAAGTTCACTAATACGGAAGCAATGAGCGCGTCTCTATAAATAGGGGCTGAATCTTTAATGGTTTGCCATAGCCAATGGGTGCTGTTGTCATGTAAATGGACATCAAAGCCCATATCACCACGGTATTGTTGTTTAACGAGAAAAAGATAGCCAACATAAAGTGATTCGAGCTCTTCAATGGTTAACCGCTCTTCGCCATCGGTCTCTGGAAGTTGGATGATGGCTAAATCATTGTCAACATCAAGCTTTCTAAGTAGGCATGCTTTCTTGTCTTTCAATAATAAAATACAGGGAAGTAAGATTGGGTTTACTTCATCTAACCCTTTTCGTGACAGTTTCGCTGTAAGCCCTGCTCTTGCAGCAGCTTGTGGTACGAGCTCTGGCGACAACACTGTGCCAGACATAGGTAGGCCCGCCGCAAGTGAATCACTTGAGCAGGGGGAACCGAAAAACTCGGTCAGCAGAACGAGGCAATCAAGCAAAGGGTCTGTCGTGACTCTTTGCGATGCCGAAATGGTCCATTGTTCGTTTTTATTTGTTGCAGAAACAGGCACTGAAACACAAATCCTTAAGACTTTCGTCAAGTTACGGGGGCAAGTATCATAGAAAGCGACCTATATTGCTATAGGTCGCTTTACTGATTGATACGGCTTATGGGATGTCGTTGCTAATTCCGTTGTTCAGCTCCAGCGGGTTACCGCTAGCTGCATTTTGCGCAGTGTTACCTGTCGCAGTATCAACGATTAGTGCAGTTGTCCCATTGTTATCGAGCAAGTTGCTGATAATGCCACTATCTGCATTGGCATCGCCTTCAGTAATACCAAATTGCGTGAATAGATTGACACCGTCCAATACAATTTGTTGTTCAAAACCAGCCTGGTTTGGATCTGAGTCGATTTCAATAACTGTTGAATTGCCATCCAAACTAAAGTGGAGGAAGTTCTCAAGGTTACCGTTTTCTTCTCCATGGAGAAGATCGCTTAGATCAAGCTGGTCTTTCGTGACATCAAAATCAGTAATATGGTCGGTTCCGGTTTCACCATCTTGCCAAACAAAGATATCGGCATCAGCACCACCGGTGAGAATGTCATCTCCAAGACCACCAATTAGAATGTCATCGCCTTCACCGCCGAGTAGATAGTCGTTACCAGTTCCTCCAATAAGGACGTCATCACCTGCGCCGCCATCAAGTAGGTTGTAACCCACAGCGATAGTTCCCTGTGAGCCGCCGCTTCCATCGGCTACATATACAGCAGTTTGCGTTGAGCCATCGCTAAAGGTCACAGTGAAGGTGACGCCAGAAGAGGCAAAGTCTCCACCATTATTCGAACCCAAGTTATCTGTATCGACAGAGAACCATAGCTCATCGCCATTGGTAAACTCGTTATCAGAGAAGTTGACCGTAATAACAGAGTTACTATCACTCAACACAAAATCGCTGGTAGATACGTTGAGGCCAACCGTATTGCCAACACCGAGTCGGTCGCCCGTATCAAAGATAGCATTGGTATCTGTTCCTGCTCTTAAATCAATACTAATGCTAGCGATAAACAAGCCAGCCGTTGCAGTAGCAAAGGTAAAACCAATTTGGTTGTTGCCATTGGTATTATAAGTATTACCAGGGCGTACAGTAGCATTTATGGTTGCGTCAGAACTTGCATTGCTGTTGTTGGCGATGATGATGTCACTCTCAGCCGTACCCGTGAGCACGTTCGATGAGGTGAAGTCAAAATCAACATCAGCGCTATCAGTCGCACCATTGCCATCGATTACATAGTTAAAGGTAGAAGCATCAGTGGCATTAGTTACAGTCACTACATCATTTGCTAATGTGCCATCACCCGTAACACTCGTGATTTGCGTATCATACGGTGTTCTATCACCATGGGTGAGGTATTCCACCGGAATATCAATGGTAGAACCAGAAGTCAGGTTGGTAATGACATTGTTGGCATTGGCATCGACACCTGCGTAGTAATCGATGTTGAGAACTAGGTCTAGGCTTGCAACATCACCGTCACCATCAGTTACTGTAATTTCTACATTTTCACTTTGGTTCAGTACGTTGCGATCAACTTCGATTTCATAGCTATACTCGCCAGTTTCAAAGTTGACGGTGAATTGACCTCCCAACAGCGTGGTAATCACTTGAATTGGATTCGCTGGGTCATAGCTATAGGCGTTGCCATCGATTTCAATGCTCGTGACCTGGCCGCCATCAGCACCAATCAGCACGCCACTGGTAGATTCTGCACTCAGAATACCAAGGTCGCCAGAGATGGTATTACCCTCAAAGTAGTTAATGATGGTGCTAGTAAGATCGCTTGCATCATCAACTTGAACAGCGTATTCCTCAGCGCCGTTCGGTTCAGGGTGAGAAATTGGGAAGATTTCAGTTAGGTCGGCATTACCAATACCGATACCAAAGGCGATGTCATACAGTGCAACGCCGCCTTGATTAACACCATTTAGGTAATTTTCCCAAGTGGTTTGAAGCGTTGATGTTACTTCACCACCACTGTTTGGCTCACCATCAGAGATGAAATACAGCAAACTTTGATCTGCTGGCGGCAAGGTGGTGTTGGTCATGACCTGGTTCAGTGCTGCTGCGTAGTTAGTGCCACCGTTGGCGATAAGTGCCTCAAGTGCGGCAATTGCGCCCGCAACATCATCAACCATCCAACCTGTGCTGGCAGCACCACTAGAGAAGCTAACGAGTTGTACGTTCACGTTACCAGTGTCATCGACCTCGTTGATCAATGCGGTCAACGCTTGCACCGCTGTTTCTAGGTAGGTGAGACCATTGCCCGCTGGGTTGCCCATACTACCTGACACATCGAGTACAAGTGTGATGTTGGTGGTAATTGGGTCTGCTGCAGACTGTAAGTTCTGCGAAATGTCCTGAGTGACAGGGGCATCATCAACCACATTAATGGTCAAGCCCGCGGAGTCGCTGTTACCCAGCGCATTTTCTACCGTGTAGGTGAATGAATCACTAATATCATCACCAGAGCTGACACTCGTTAGCGTATATTCATAATCGCCAGCGCGATTATCCGCAGTATCTTCTGTGTAGACCGTTAGTTGACCAAGCGCTGTCGTAACAGTAATAACGCCGTTTACAGCAGTCGCGCCGTTAACTTCGGTAATTACTGTAGAGCCACTAATGCCGCCGTCGTTATCAAGCAGGTTACCCGTGGTTATTTGGCTGCCATCTCCAGCAGTCGTTCCGCCACTGATGCCTGATTCATTGACGGAGTCAACATTGCTTTCTGCGTTTGGTGTCGAATCCTGGGTGATACGCAAACGTGCTTCACTGCTATCCCCGTCACTATCGGTAAGCGTGTACCAGAAGTTATTGCGAACACTGGCTTGGCCATTGACTTCAGGAACAGTCGATACAAAGTTGTAGCTACCATCTTGGTTGATAGTGAGCACGCCATTATTGACCGTAATGGTGAGGTTGCCATCAGCATCAAAGCTATCATAAACCGTATTGCCAACACGTACACTGGTCAGCGTGGTTGTATCAGCGCCAATGGTATCAACACCGGAGCCATCAGTGCCTGCACCAGTAATGACGCTGCCATAAGCTGTACCACCGAAACCGACAAAATCAAAGTCATTAACAGCGGTTGGTGCAGTGTCAGTTAACTCAACGGTGATCTGAGTCCATTCGCCATTTTCGTTACCGTTTGTTGACTGATAGTAGAATGTATCAGTGACATTGCCAGCGCTATGGTCAATATTGCCAGGCGCCTGGTAGCTATAACTGCCATCAGGGTTGATTGTGACTATACCACCAAGTGCAGTTGTCAGTGTGTTGCCTGAGCCAGTTGCATCAATTGCACCGGTACCAATGTTATCAAGTGCAAAGCCTGCGACTGTCATGGCGTTGCCTTCAGGGTCAATATCATTGGCAACAAATGAATCATTGGTTAGCGCTAACGCATCGCCTTCTGCAACAGTAAATGCATCGGCATTGCCAATAGGTGCATCGTTTTCACCAATAATATTAATGGTGACTGTTGCCGTGTCTGTCGCGCCATTAACATCTGTCACCGTATAGGTGAATGTATCTTGCGCCACTTCACCAGCACTTAAGCTATCAAAGGCATTGTTTGGGTTGTAGTCGTAAGTGCCGTTTGCATAAATGGTTAGTAGTGCACCACTTGCAAGCGTGACCGTACTACCATTGGTAACATCGGCACCATTAATTTGGGTAATGCCAAAGTTATCCCCTTGAAGGTCGGTATCATTAGCCAGTAGGCCAATCGTAGGATCGGTAACCGTTAAGTTATCATCTTCACCTGTGACTAACGCGCCATCACCCAGGCCTGCGCCCGTTGCTGTAATCGACGTTAATACGTAATCAGAAGAGTCACCACTTAAGATTGGGTCTAGGTTGTTGATTGCTTCGAATACAATTGTATCAAACACAACATCTGGACCTAAGCTGCTGGTGTCAAAAGTACCTGTATCTCCATCGGTGTTACTAAATATCCCTGAGCCAACGAGCTCACCGTTGTAGTAAACCTTCCAAACTCCTTGCTCCGCCACATTTTCATTGGCAAAGAGGCGGGCGACATCAAACTCAACTTGGCTGACTAACTCATTAAACTGAATTTCGATGCCTTCAGAGCGGCCTGTTCCAGGATCAAACTCAATTTGATCTGCGATTTGGCCGCCGCTGCGAATACTGCCGCTAACACCAATACCTTCGCCATTGATAGTTGAGAAGCTTCCATCGATTTCATTACCGTTGGTGTCATAGCTAATTGCACGCATGGTGAATAATGGGTCGCCATTGCCATCAACTGGAATTGTTGGCCCATTCGAGAAGTCTGCCGCTATCGTTGTCGTCGCCGCAGCTTCACCGTCATTTTCAGCATCGACATCATTGTAGTTGAGCGTCACAGTAGCGGTATCTGTACCGCTATTGCCGTCGCTCACTGTGTACGTGAAGTCAGGGATGCTGGCGGTAGAACCATCATGGGCGAATGTGAAGTCACCATTTTCATTAACGGTTAACGTGCCGCCAGTGATGTTTACTGTCGCTACGCCACCAACGAATGTTAGTGGTGTACCGTTAATGTTTGTGACCGAGAGAGTGTCGCCGTCTAAATCGCTATCGATACCAGACCCTGTATTGTCATCAATCAGGTTGCCGGTTACAGATTGTGCTTCATTGATTCCATATTCATTACTTGTTGCTACAGGTCCATCATTGGTTCCCACAATGGTGATGGTGACATCGTGTGTGTCGGTGCCATCGGCTGAAGTCACCGTAAAGGTACGGGTCAGGGTTTCACCTGCCGTCAGTGACTGTACATCGATGTGGCTGTTGTTGAGCACATAGCTCCAGTTGCCATCCGCATCAATGCTA
>NZ_BMPZ01000016.1 GCF_014647855.1 Shewanella gelidii
ATTTCGAATAACTCAACACCTGTGAATGTCCACACAGATTTGCTTGTCAACTTGTTAAAGAGCGTTGATATCCTGTTTCAGATATCGCCGATAGCTGCTAGAGCATCTCGGGTCAGGGCTGCGTATGTTACGCATCACCTTGAGTTTTGTCAACTATTTATTATTTAGCTGACCTGACATTTTTCTATGCATCGCTGCGTATCCCGTGTCAGTGGAAGCGCATTATAGGGGGATATGAGAAGGGTGCAAGTGCTTTTTAAAAGAAAAAAGATCGCATGCCGATCTTTTAGGCAAATACGATCTTTTTTAAACAATTTGCGGTAGTTTTGGTCAATCTTTCGATAGAAAAGCGGAAATAAGTGCTTCCGCTTCTTTGTCATCCCAGTCGACAAACGTTCTGACATAGGCAATGAGCTCGCCCTGCTGATTTAAGATAAAGGTCGCAGGAATGGTATCTAATGGAAAAACAGCTCCCAACTCAAGGTCTTTGTCATAGAATGTACTAAAGCTTTCTAATCCGACTGACTTTAAAAATGGCTCAACTTTATCTTTACCATCTCTATCAATTGAAATTGGTAAGACAACAAATTCTTCTGCCGAGAATTTATCTGCAAGCCGTTCAAGTGCCGGTAGTTCACGCACACAAGGTGGGCACCAAGTCGCCCACATATTGACCATCACGATTTTACCTTTGAAATCACCAAAGCTAGTTTCGTTGCCTTTCGTGTCTTTAAAAGGTATCGCTTCGATTGGATAACTTTGCGGCAAAATACTCACAAATCGAACGCGAGAGTCTCCTTGCGCTTGTTGCTTATTCTGCGCGCCAGGATAGGCATATGCCGCAGAAGACAAACACAGCAGTCCCATCAACATGCCACTGACCAGACTATTTATCTTCATTGGCTCTACTTTGCTTTAAAAGTTCATCAAGTTGTTTTTGATCTTCTTTGCTCAAAGTTTGGCTTTGCTCAGGAACGATTCTTTGTTTCCGAATAAACATAAAGCCAATAGCTAAGCCAATTAAGAGCAGTGCAAAAGGGCCCAGCCATAGAACCATGGTCTTGGATTCTAGTTTTGGTTTATATAGAACAAAGTCCCCGTAGCGGCTTGTCATAAACTGTACGATCTCATCATCACTCTGACCAGCATCGACCATCTTGTAGACTTCCAAGCGTAAATCTCTAGCAACAGGGGAGTTTGAATCGACTAAATCTTGGTTTTGACACTGGGGACATCTAAGCTCATGGGCTAATGCAACCGCTCGTTGTTGATTTTCCATGGATTTGAATTCATAGGTGTCAACAGGGGTAGCATGAACAACCTGACCGCACAGTAAAATTGTCAGTGTAAGTAGAAATGCAATTACGACTCTCATGATGATTGGTCCTTTGAAGCTTCAAGTTGAAGCTCTTCTATCATAGGTAGTAGAGTCTCCGCCCAAACCTTTGAGTCTATTGGGCCAGCATAGCGGAAGCGAATCACACCATTATGATCAACAATATAACTCTCAGGTGCGCCATAGACACCAAGGTCTAGCCCTAAACGACCATCCTTATCATAGATATTGGCAGTGTAGGGGTCACCTTCACGCATAAACTCTCTTAACGCTAAAGCTCGCTCATCACGATAGTTAACTCCATAGATAGGTAATAACTTCTGACGTGCGAGGCGCATCAAAAAAGGGTGTTCGTATTTACAAGAAGGGCACCAAGTCGCCCAGACATTCAACAATGAAACCTCTCCCTTAAGATCTTCATTGGTAATCATCTTTTTAGGATCTTCCAACGTTTCTAACTCAAACGTTGGAACCGGCTTACCTTCCAGTGCAGACTCTAGTTTTTGCGGATTCAAATATAAGCCTTTATAAAGAAAGGCTCCCATCACCAAAAACAATGCTAAAGGAATAAAAAGAACTAACTTTTTCATACTTCACCTTAATTCAATTAAGCCGTGGCTAGTTTTGCTTTCGCCTGTTTTGCTGGTGCTGCTGCTTTCGCACGATAGCGTTTATCAGATGCAGCAAAGAAGCCACCCACCATCATGAATATTGCACCAAACCATAACCAGCGAATATAAGGCTTATAATTGAGACGTACTGCAAATTCAGTTCTTGAGATAGGATCACCCATGGTGACATAAAGATCTCGGAACAAACCCCAGTCGATACCCGCTTCCGTCATATCCATTGTTCTAACATTGTACTGACGACGATCTGGCGTTAACAAAGTAATATATTCATCACCTTTATAAATCTCAATTTGCCCTTGCTGAGCTGTGTAATTCGGGCCGACAACATTCTTTGTTTCTATATATTTAAAGGTGTAACCAGCAATTTCATGGCTCACACCAGGTCCCATGCGGACACTTTTCTCTAACGAATAATTCGATACCATGGTACCGCCAACAACAGAAACTGCGATACCAAGGTGGGCGATGATCATACCGAGCTGACTGCGGCCTATACGACCAATACTGACAGAGCCATCTTGTGCTTTCATCATGCTATATGCAGCGACTAAAGTTGCGAGTGTCACCCACGTTGCCGTCGCAATACCGGCGATCACCCAAGGGTTAAACTTACCATCCATTAAGAATGGTACCGCAACGCCTACGACTACAGATGTGATAGCTGGTACTAGCAGCTTACGCTTCAAATCACCAGGCTTCGATTTTTTCCAACGTATATTTGGGCCAATCCCCATAAAGATAAACATGACCAAAACAATCGGTACAAAGACAGCATTAAAGTATGGCGGTCCTACTGATATCTTACCCATGCCTAAAGCGTCAATGAGCAACGGATATAAAGTACCTAATAAAACCGTACCCGTAGCTACCGTAAGTAGCACATTGCAAATAAGGAGCATTGTTTCTTTAGATTTAAGCTCAAAGCGAGCAGCACTGGCCATTTCACTTGCACGGAATGCAAATAAAGTCAGCGAGCCACCGATAGCTAAACCCAGCAATAATAGGATAAAGATACCGCGAGTCGGGTCTGCTGCAAATGAGTGTACTGATGTTAATACGCCAGAACGAACAATAAAGGTGCCAAGTAAACTTAGTGAGAATGCAAAAATGGATAGCAAAACCGTCCAGTTACGGAAAGCACCACGCTTTTCAGTAACAATCAACGAATGCACTAGAGCAGTGCCGACAAGCCATGGCATAAATGATGCGTTTTCAACTGGATCCCAGAACCACCAGCCGCCCCAGCCTAATTCGTAATATGCCCACCATGAACCAAGCGCGATACCGCCGGTTAAAAATACCCAAGCAGCTAACGTCCAAGGACGAGACCAACGCGCCCATGCCGAATCAAGTCGGCCACTCATCAAGGCTGCAATAGCAAATGCAAAGCTCACGGAAAAACCAACGTAACCCAAGTAGAGCATCGGCGGATGGAAAATTAGGCCAACGTCTTGAAGCATTGGGTTAAGGTCACGACCTTCCATTGGCATTGGGAAAATGCGCTCAAACGGACTCGATGTGAGCAACATGAACAAAGTAAAGCCAATCGTAATGAAAGCCAGAACCGCAAGTACCCTTGCCGTAAACACTTCCTCTAACCCTTTGCTAAAGAGTGCAACAGATGCTGCCCATACAGATAAAGAGAAAACCCAAAATAGCAAAGAGCCTTCATGACCGCCCCATACCGCTGCGATCTTAAAGAAGATAGGCAATTGGGAATTTGAGTGATGCGCAACATATGCGACTGAAAAGTCATCTGTTGCAAAGCTATACCCTAAGCTAATCACCGACATCAAAATAAAGAAAAACATGCCGTAACTGAGAGGCCAAGCATAACGAACAAGATACTGGTCCTTACGCGCTACGCCGATTAATGGGACACTGGCCAAAAGCACGGCAAATGCCAAGCCAATAATCAGCGAAAAATGTCCGAGTTCAGGGATCATGGGGTTTCCTCAGTCTTATAAACAAGTCTCGAGAAGTTTGTTCACTTTCATCGAAACACCAACTAACACTTAAACATTAGCTAGTACGAATTTTCATTTATTTTAGTGGTTGCTATGGAGTCTGTCTGCTCATTTAGCTTTTTAATCGGTGACTTAGGTCAAACTCTTGCACTCAAAATAAAAGGCAAACAGGCAGAAAAATGGGGCTAGTATCCCATAGGAAACTTAAAGCAAAATTAAGAATTAGACTTTAAAAAAATATAAAATTATTCTGTGAGGAAATACCCAAGTATCGGTTTTTACTGAGCTTAAAAAGTGTATATTACTGTTCAATGAAACATCTTTCCGTATAATCTGGAAAACTACCCTTGCGGTCGATCCGCATTTCTTAAAACTAACGTGAAAAGAAAATAATGACCACATTCTGGATATTTATTGCACTCGTGGTGTTGGTTAGCCTTACGCTGATTTGGATTCCGCATTTCCGTCAACAGAAACTTCTTCAAGCTGAAGAAGCGGGTGTTCGAAAACATACCAACTTAGAACTATTTAATGAGCGCTTAGCCAATTTAGAAAAAGAGCTGAGCGAAGAGATGCTTGATCAAGCTGAATTCGATGCTTTGAAAAAAGAGCTCGAAATCAGCCTGCTGCAAGATATGAAGCAAGGCACTGATGAGTCTTTAACGCAAAAAGTAAAGCCAAAAGGTCTTGTATGGCCTTGCTTTATGTCAGTTGTACTTGTTGCTGTAGCTGGTTTTATGTATCAACACTTAGGTGAGTATGAAGGCCTGAACCAACCACAAGTTGCTCAGAGCCCTCATGCAGGAATGGATCCAGCACAAGTGATGTCACAGCGTGTTGAAATGATGGAGCAGCAAGTAGAAGCTGACCCAGAGAATAGCCAAGGCTGGTTTAGTTTGGGTCACACCTACATTTCAGCAAACCGTTATGATGATGCGGTTCGCGCATTTGATAAAGTGATGGAACTTGTAGGCACCCATGCTGAGTTGCTTGGCCCTAAGGCAACTGCTTTATATTATAAAGCTGGTCAGCAAATGACTCCTGAAGTTCAAGCATTAATTGATCAATCACTGCAGCTGGACCCAGAAGATCCATCAACGCTATTACTTGTTGGGATGAATGCATTCTTTGTCGCGGAATATAAGAAAGCAATCGAAGCGTGGCAAACCATACTTGCAGCCGACCGAGGCGATATCGATAGAACGGCAATTATCAACGCCATCGAAACCGCGAAACTACGCATGCAGGCAGAAAGCGGTGAAATGCCAAATGACAAAGCCCATCAGCAAATCAAGCAAGGTACAACAGGCGCTTCGGTCGATGTCGAAATATCTGTAAGCGATGAGCTTGCATCCAAAGTTGAATCGACAGACATGCTGTTTGTTTTTGCTCGCGCCACAGTAGGCCCTAAAGTGCCACTTGCCGCGAAAAAAATCAGTGCATCATCGTTACCTGTAACCATCACTCTTGACGACAGTACCGGCATGGGCGGCAACTTAAAACTAAGTGACGCCAAGAACGTAGAAATTATTGCAGTGCTGTCTAAGCATGGCAGCGTGAAGCCACAAACAGGCGATTTAAAGGGGCAAGTTGAAAGTGTTGCGATAGGTGCGACAGCAAAGTTGACGCTCAATGAGCAAGTTCAATAATACAAAGCTAAATTGCAAGCATTAAAAAACCGGCTTAAGCCGGTTTTTTTGTGTCATATATAAGCTATTACTTAGCCATATATTCAATAGCAGCTTTGTAATCTTCATCGCTACAATCCGTACACATACCACCAGGAGGCATTGCGCCTTTACCTGTTTTAACCGTTCCAACAAGAGCATCAAGTCCCTGTGCTAAACGAGGCTCCCATGCCGCAGCATCTTTTAATTTTGGAGCGCCAGCAACACCCATGCTATGGCATACTTGGCAAGCTTTATCGTAAACAGCCTTACCATCCTGTGCAAAAGCGTTGCTTGATAAAGTTAACGCAGCGACAGCAGTCATCAATAACAATTTTTTCATTCGTATATTCCTAATGCTAATACTTAACAAAGCTCACCGCTGCCTTCTCTCATCAGGCAGACTTGTTAAAGCGAAATCAGCATACTACAAACTTCATGTTAATTCACGACTTTGTGACAAAAATCTCAACTTAAGCGATAAATCAGGTCGAAACGTCTATTTTAAGCAGTGTATTAGCAAAACGTGAAAATCGCAATTGAGCGTCGACAATGCTAGTTATATCAAAATGCTGACATTTAAGTGATCGTCTTAGCTAAAAGCCAAAAAATGTCTGTGCTAGAATGCTTTGTGTTTTCCTAATACTTGATGTTGAGGATGAAGTGACTGACTCCCACCCTACTACTTTAGTTTCGGCCGACGCCCTAACTTGTATACGCGAAGAACGTATTTTATTTGATGAACTCAGTTTTGACATCCAGGCCGGTGATATCGTTCAAATCGAAGGCCCAAATGGCGCAGGTAAAACTAGCTTACTCAGAATTATTGCAGGCTTATCTCGCCCCTACGCTGGCGAAGTGCTTTACCAAGGTGACAATATCACCCGATGCAGGGACGAGTTCAACGAAGACCTACTCTATCTCGGCCATCTCGCCGGTGTAAAAAGCGAACTCACCGCTGAAGAAAATCTTAACTTTAGCTTAAGGATCAGCGGTTATGATGAATTCGAGCCTAGGGAGATTCTATCGAAGGTAAACCTTACCGGTTTTGAAGAAGCGTTAGCGGGACATTTGTCTGCTGGTCAGCATCGCCGTACCGCACTCGCTCGGCTTTGGCACACCAATTGCCGGATATGGATTTTAGACGAACCTTTTACGGCAATCGATAAGAAAGGTGTTGAAGAGCTAGAGCAGCTGTTTTTAGCTCATGCAGATCGCGGCGGTTGCGTGATAATGACCACGCACCAAGATATGAGCAAGATCGGTGACGATAAGCTTAGAAAGATTAAACTTGACTACCGCTTCGTTTAAGCGTTTTGCAAAAGGTTTTAAGAATGCAAAGAGGTATTAGCTATACGCAATCTTTCTTCACGCTTTTGCAGCGCGACTTAAGAATTGCTGTACGTCACCGTGGTGATATTTTTAATCCATTACTGTTTTTTATAATGGTTGTGACCCTGTTTCCACTCGGTGTTGGGCCTGAGCCACAGATGCTCTCAAGAATAGCCCCGGGCATTATTTGGGTTGCCGCATTACTCGCTTCGATGCTTTCACTAGAGCGATTGTTTAAAGCAGATTTTATGGATGGTAGCTTAGAACAAATGCTACTCAGCCCTCAACCACTCCCGATATTGGTTTTGGCTAAAGTTATTGCACATTGGTTACTCACCGGTGTGCCACTGATTTTAATCGCACCACTACTCGCGGTGTTATTGAATTTAGAGCAAAACAGTTATGGCGCCTTGATGGCAACCTTAGCACTGGGAACACCGGTCCTAAGTTTATTAGGGGCGATTGGCGTTGCATTAACTGTTGGTCTTCGTAAAGGTGGCGTGTTACTCAGCTTGCTGATTTTGCCGCTCTATATTCCGGTTTTGATTTTTGCAACCAGTGCCATCGACGCAGCTGGAATGAACTTAAATTATGGCGGACAACTCGCAATTATTGCTGCGATGCTTGTTGGTTCATTAGTATTGGCACCTTTTGCAATAGGCGCCTCATTAAGAGTGAGTACTAACTAAAATGTGGAAATGGTTACATTCATATGCTGATCCCGAGAAAGCTTACAACTTATCCAGTAAGTTACTACCTTGGTTCAGTTTATTAGCGTTGTTATTTATATCCGTTGGCACCATTTGGGGTCTTATGTTTGCACCTACGGATTACCAACAAGGCGATAGCTACCGAATTATCTTTATTCATGTTCCTGCAGCATCCATGTCAATGGCCGCATATATGGGCATGGCAACAGCCGCATTTATTGGCTTAGTGTGGCAAATTAAAGCCGCAGATTGGGTTGCAGCTTCCATTGCTCCGATTGGTGCCGTCATTACCTTTATCGCTCTTTTCACCGGTGCGACTTGGGGCAAACCCATGTGGGGCACGTGGTGGGTATGGGATGCACGCCTGACTGCCGAATTGGTGTTGCTTTTTCTCTACTTAGGCGTGATTTCGCTTTATGCTTCTTTTGAAGATAAAGTTCTCGCCGCCCGAGCTGCTGGGATCCTTGCGATTGTTGGCGTGATAAACATTCCTATTATCAAGTACTCGGTAGACTGGTGGAGTTCATTGCATCAACCTTCAACGATTAAAATTACCGAGAAATCTTCAATGTCTTCGGAAATGCTGTATCCATTGCTCATCAATATCGTTGGTTTTGGTTTAATGATTGGCGCAATTACGATTGTTCGTTTTAAATCTGAAATATTGGCACGTAACGGTATGCGCCCTTGGGTTAGAGCACTCGCGAAGCAAGAAGGAGTCTCGTAATGCAATTTGATTCAATTGCTGATTTTTTTAACATGGGTGGCTATGCTTTTTATGTTTGGCTTGCCTACGGCGTGACGTTTAGTAGTTTAAGCATTTTGATAATTGTTAGCGCTAAAAGAAAAAAGAAAGTCCTTACCGAGATTTCGAAAAAGATGGTTCGGGAAGAAAGACTTAAAAATAACCGGAGTAATAAATCATGAACCCAAGACGCAAAAAAAGACTCGCTTTAGCAGTCGCATTGATTGGTGGCGTCGCGGCGGTGGCCTCGTTGTTACTTTACGCGCTGAATTCAAATTTAAATTTGTTTTACACACCCACTGAAATTACTCAAGGCAAGAGCGACACAGGGGTTAAGCCAGAAGTTGGTCAACGGATCCGGGTGGGCGGCATGGTCACCATCGGCTCAATGAATCGCGACCCCGATAGCTTGTATGTTGAATTTGCAGTTCACGACTCACTTGGCGGGGAAATTGTCGTAACTTATGACGACCTACTCCCAGACCTTTTCCGCGAAGGACAAGGAATTGTTGCACAAGGTGTACTTATAGAGTCTGGCAAGCTAGAAGCGACTGAAGTTTTAGCAAAGCATGATGAGAACTATATGCCACCGGAAGTTGCTGAAGCAATGGGGCAAACCCATGAAAAACTAGACTATAGCGAGACCCAGTCTGAAGCCGCTAACTAGCTCTAGCAAAAAGATAAAATAAAAAGCCTCTTCGGAGGTTTTTTTGTATCTGTCACTATATTTCCAACCCATCATCTACTATAAATAGTATAGGTATTTTTAATGTGGGTATTATTATGAGAGTACTATTAGCAGTGCTGTTATGTATGACATGCTGCTATGCAAATGCTGCAAAGATCCTCATTGTCGAGAGTTACCATTCAGAGTACTCATGGGATAGCAGGTACTATCAGGGAATTATAGATACATTAGGTGACGAACACGTCTATCACACCTTTCAAATGGACACGAAACGGCTACCCGTCAGTGAACACGCAGCACGTGCAGATAGCGCATGGGAGACCTATTTAGAGGTAAAGCCAGATATCGTGATATTAGGTGACGACAATGCGGTTAAATACCTTCACGAGCGCCTGAGGAAGACGACGACACCGGTTGTCTTCTTGGGTTTGAACACTGCTTCGCGTGAGTACAACCTTAATCAAGCCAAAAATTTTACCGGAATCTTTGAAAGACCTCTATTAAAGCGTTCTATCGTTCTAGCGCAACAACTTCTTCCTAAAAAATCTAATCGTAAAGTTTTAGTGTTGTTTGATTCCGGAACTACATCAAAAGCTTCAATAGACTACATTCGCCAAATTAGAACAAATAACTTCATTGGCAATACCCAAGTTGATATTCGAAGTGTTGATAAATTTGAAGACTGGCAACAACGCATACTAACCGCGAGTGACCGTAAGTACGATGCGGTTTTTGTCGGCCTTTATCATACGATAAAGGACAAAAATGGAAACCATATTAGTGATACAGATGTTTTACGCTGGACTCAAAAAAATGCAACGGTACCTCACTTTGGTTTTTGGAGCTTTAGTATTTCCCCTCAAGGAAACATTGGTGGATATGTGCTCGATGGATATGTGCATGGCGTAACAGCAGCAGCTATCGCTCGGAAAATTTTGCAGGGGACTCCTCCAAATCGTATCTTTCCTAAAACGGATAGTACGGGCCGATACATCATGAGCCGTTCAGGGATCAAAAAATGGCGTTTGGTTGTGCCAGACAATATTTTAACTCGCGTCATCTGGGTTGATTAATTGCAAACTTACTTTGTCGCAGGCATAAAAAAACCGGACCTAAGTCCGGTTTTTTAAATGAATTACCCTAGCTTATTCTTCAGAATCGTCTTCTACAGCTTCAGCTTCTTCAGGGCGTCCTACTAATTCGATGTACGCCATTGGTGCTTTATCACCAGTACGTAGACCGCATTTTAGGATACGGGTGTAACCGCCAGGACGTTCCTGGAAGCGTGGACCCAATTCAGTAAATAATTTACCTACGACTTCTTGGTCGCGGGTACGAGCAAATGCCAAACGACGATTTGCAACGCTGTCACTTTTAGCAAGTGTTATCAGAGGTTCAACTACGCGACGCAGTTCCTTCGCCTTAGCTACGGTTGTCTTGATGATCTCATGACGAACCAGTGAGCCTGCCATGTTACGGAACATAGCTTGACGGTGGCTGCTGTTGCGGTTTAGTTGACGACCACTCTTACGATGGCGCATGACCTAATCCTTATTACCTAAATCTGTACTGTTCTGGGACTTATAGGTCGTCTGCTAGGCTGGCTGGAGGCCAGTTTTCGAGACGCATACCTAATGACAGTCCACGAGAAGCCAAAACATCCTTAATTTCAGTAAGAGACTTCTTACCAAGGTTCGGAGTTTTAAGCAGCTCAACTTCTGTGCGTTGTACCAGATCACCGATGTAATGAATCGCTTCAGCCTTCAAACAGTTGGCTGAACGTACAGTTAGCTCTAGATCGTCGACAGGACGCAACAGAATTGGATCGAACTCTGGCTTCTCTTCTTTTTGCTCTGGCTCAGTAACATCACGAAGTTCTACGAACGCATCAAGCTGTTCAGCAAGAATAGTTGCAGAGCGACGAATTGCTTCCTCAGGATCAATAGTACCGTTAGTGGTCATATCAATAACGAGCTTATCTAAGTCAGTACGCTGTTCAACACGCGCAGCTTCCACATTGTAGGCAATACGCGCTACAGGTGAAAAAGAAGCATCTACCAACAGGCGACCGATTGGGCGATCATCGTCTTCAGTTTGTGCACGAGCCGAAGCTGGTACATAACCGCGACCACGCTCAACACGAATGCGCATGCTAATGTCGTTGTTACCTGTCAAATGACAAATAACATGATCCGGATTCATAACGGTAACATCACCGTCATGAGTGATATCTGCTGCGGTAACAGGGCCTGCGCCGGACTTGCTCAACGTGAGCATAGCCTCGTCTTTACCCTCGATTGTCACTGCTAGGCCTTTAAGGTTTAGCAAGATCTCAAGGATGTCTTCTTGTACGCCTTCCTTACTGCTGTATTCATGCAGTACGCCATCAATCTCGACTTCGGTAACCGCACAGCCGGGCATAGATGACAAAAGGATACGACGCAACGCGTTACCTAACGTATGTCCGAACCCACGCTCTAGTGGCTCCAGAGTAACTTTGGCACGTGTTGGGTTAACCTGCTCGATATCAACGAGACGCGGTTTAAGAAATTCTGTAACAGAACCCTGCATTGTGTCCTCTCTTTTAAATTAACTTTACTTAGAGTAAAGTTCGACGATCAGCTGTTCGTTAATTTCAGCAGATAAATCGCTACGTTCTGGTAGGCGTTTGAACTCACCAGACATTTTAGCTTCATCTACTTCTACCCATGTAGGCTTTTCGCGTTGACCAGCCACTTCTAAAGCAGCTTTAATACGAGCCTGCTTCAAAGACTTCTCACGAATGCTAACAACATCATTCGCAGACACTTTGAATGAAGGGATGTTTACAACACTGCCGTTAACCAAAATTGACTTGTGGCTAACCAGCTGACGTGCTTCAGCACGTGTCGCACCAAAGCCCATGCGATAAACAACGTTATCAAGACGGGTTTCTAAAAGTTGCAACAAGTTTTCACCTGTGTTGCCTTTTAGACGTGCAGCGTTTTTGTAGTAGTTACGGAATTGCTTTTCTAGCACACCATAAATACGACGAACTTTTTGCTTCTCGCGTAGCTGTAAACCGTACTCAGACAAACGCGGCTTACGAGCGCCGTGTTGACCAGGTGCAGCTTCAAGCTTACACTTCGAATCGATTGCTCTCACACCGCTCTTTAAGAAAAGGTCAGTACCTTCTCGGCGGCTGAGCTTGAGCTTTGGACCCAAGTATCTTGCCATGTTCTTTCTCCAACTATCCTATCTAAAACGGCGTTATACGCGGCGCTTTTTAGGAGGACGACAACCATTATGAGGGATTGGCGTCACATCGGTAATGTTGGTAATTTTATAACCAACAGCGTTCAGCGCACGAATGGCTGACTCACGACCTGGACCAGGACCCTTAACGAAAACTTCTAGGTTTTTAACACCATAATCTTGAGCAGCATTACCTGCGCGCTCAGCAGCTACCTGTGCAGCGAATGGAGTAGATTTACGTGAACCACGGAAACCTGAACCACCGGCAGTAGCCCATGACAGTGCATTACCTTGACGATCTGTAATGGTAACGATTGTATTGTTGAAAGACGCATGGATATGAGCCATGCCATCCGCAACCTGTTTACGTACGCGCTTACGCGGAGAACGTGACGGAACTTTAGCCATTTTGGTTTACCTTCCCGTTACTTTCTAATTGGTTTACGTGGACCTTTACGCGTACGCGCATTGGTCTTAGTACGTTGCCCACGAAGGGGCAGGCTACGACGATGGCGGAGACCACGATAACAACCAAGGTCCATCAGACGCTTGATGTTCATTGAAATCTCACGACGTAAGTCACCTTCTACTTCATATTTGGCAACTTCTTCGCGTAGTGTGTCTATTTGAGCTTCGCTCAATTCCTTGATCTTAGCATCTTCAGCGATCGCAGAAGCGGCACAAATTGCTTTGGCGCTAGTACGACCGATACCGAAAATCGCAGTCAATGCGATTACAGTGTGCTTATGATCAGGAATGTTAATGCCAGCGATACGGGCCACTATGCACTCCTCAAGTTAAAGGTCATCTGTGAAAAGCCCGGTAGGATACTCGACAGATGACGATTTAGCAAATAAATTTTTGACCAGCCTAACATTTAGACTGGTCAAAGGTTTTTTTTAGCCTTGACGCTGTTTGTGTTTTGGTTCAACACAGATAACGCGTACAACGCCGCTACGCTTTACGATCTTGCAGTTACGGCAGATCTTCTTCACGGAAGCTCGAACTTTCATTTCATCACTCCGTAAAAGCTCACTTTACTTACCAAAGCGATCTAAATTCGCTTTGTTCACAAGGTTTGCTTTTTTCATTACAGAATCATATTGATGAGACATCATATGAGTCTGAACCTGAGCCATGAAGTCCATGATTACAACTACCATAATTAGTAGTGAGGTACCGCCAAAATAGAACTGTACCTTCCATGCAATTAACATGAACTCCGGAATTAAACAGATAAAGGTAATGTATAACGCGCCTGCTAATGTCAAACGAGTCATCACTTTATCAATGTAACGCGAAGTCTGTTCTCCAGGACGAATCCCAGGAATGAACGCACCGCTCTTCTTCAAGTTGTCTGCTGTTTCGCGCGGGTTAAAAACCAACGCAGTATAGAAGAAACAGAAAAAGATAATTGCTGCTGAATATAACAATGAGTAAAGCGGCTGTCCTGGTGACACAGCAAGTGAAAAATCACTTAACCAAGTCATAGACTCATTTTGACCAAACCACTGAGCCAGTGTGCCTGGGAACAAAATAATGCTCGACGCAAAGATTGGTGGAATTACACCTGCCATATTCACTTTAAGGGGTAAATGTGTGCTTTGAGCAGCAAAGACCTTACGACCCTGCTGACGCTTGGCGTAGTTTACAACGATACGACGCTGTCCACGCTCCACAAATACCACAAAATAAGTGACGGCAAATACAATGACTGCCAATAACAACAACACTAATACGTTCAAATCGCCTTGACGCGCTTGCTCGGCTGTTTGGCCGATAGCTGATGGCAAACCTGCAACAATACCTGCGAAAATAAGAATCGAGATACCATTACCAATGCCTCGCTCGGTAATTTGTTCACCTAGCCACATCAGGAACATTGTTCCTGTCACTAAGCTAATCACTGCAACGACATAGAACCCAATACCCAGGTTGACCACAAGGCCAGGGACTAGGTTAGGTAAGCCCGTTGCAATACCGATTGACTGGAATGTGCCAAGCACGAGCGTTCCATATCTAGTGTATTGACTGATTTTCTTACGTCCTGACTCGCCTTCCTTTTTCAATTCGGCAAGTGCTGGATGTACAACAGTCATTAACTGCATAATAATCGATGCCGAAATATACGGCATGATACCTAATGCAAAGATAGAAGCACGCTCAAGGGCACCACCAGAGAACATGTTAAACATGCTCAAGATGGTACCATCTTGCTTAGCAAACACTTCAGCTAATACAGCTGCGTCAATACCAGGAATTGGTACAAACGAACCGGCTCTAAAGACGATAATTGCACCAAACACGAACAGGAGACGAGCCTTTAACTCCGAAAGACCGCCTTTCGCGCTTTTTAAATCAAGTCCTGGTTTTGCCATCGACTATTATTCCTCGATCTTACCGCCGGCAGCTTCAATAGCTGCACGAGCACCTTTGGTTACCTTCAGACCTTTTACAGTCACAGGGCGCTCAATGGTACCTGAAAGAACGATTTTCGCAAACTGGATATTGCGAGTAATAACATTCGCATCTTTCAGTGCGTTCAGGTCAATAACATCACCGTTAACTTTTGCTAGTTCGAGTAAACGAACTTCAGCAGTTACCAATGCACGACGCGAGGTAAAACCGAACTTAGGTAGACGGATTTTAAGTGGCATTTGACCACCCTCAAAACCGACGCGAACGCCGCCGCCACTACGAGATTTTTGACCTTTATGGCCACGACCTGCAGTCTTACCTAAACCAGAACCGATACCACGGCCTACACGCTTTGGCGCAGATTTAGAACCTGCTGCTGGAGATAGAGTGTTTAAACGCATCGCTTATTCCTCCACCGAAACCATGTAGTAAACTTTATTAATCATACCGCGAACTGAAGGAGTATCTTCAACTTCAACTGTATGGTTAATACGGCGCAGACCTAGGCCAGTTAACGTGGCGCGGTGCTTTGGTAAACGACCAATTGCACTTTTAGTCTGAGTTACTTTAATTGTTTTCTTAGCCATGGTGCATTACCCCCGAATTTCATCAACATTCAGGCCGCGCTTCGCTGCGACTTGAGATGGTGATTTCATGTGTACCAATGCATCAACAGTGGCACGTACGATGTTAATCGGGTTAGTAGAACCGTAAGCTTTAGACAGTACGTTATGTACGCCAGCAACTTCCAATACAGCGCGCATTGCACCGCCAGCGATTACACCAGTACCTTCACTTGCTGGTTGCATGTAAACACGCGAACCTGAGTGACGACCCTTAATAGGGTGGTGTAATGTACCGTTGTTAAGTTCTACGTTAACAATGTTACGACGAGCTTTTTCCATTGCTTTTTGAATAGCAGCTGGAACTTCACGCGCCTTACCATAGCCGAAGCCAACCTTACCATTACCATCACCGACTACTGTAAGTGCAGTGAAGCTAAAGATACGACCGCCTTTAACTACTTTAGAAACACGATTTACTGCAATAAGCTTTTCTTGTAAATCGTCTTTTTGCTGAGCTTCAAATTTAGCCATTTTTATAACCCCTTAGAACTGGAGGCCAGCTTCACGAGCAGCATCTGCTAACGCAGAAATACGACCGTGATACTTGAAACCAGAACGATCAAACGCAACTGATGTTACGCCTTTTTCGATCGCGCGTTCTGCAATGACTTTGCCAATTGCTTTCGCTGCGTCTACGTTACCGGTACTCTTCAGTTGCTCGTTAACCGCTTTTTCAACGGTAGAAGCAGCTGCCACCACCTGAGCTTCAGGATTAATCACCTGAGCATAAATGTGACGCGGTGTACGATGTACAACCAGACGGTTCACGCCCAGCTCTTGGATCTTCTTACGTGCACGAGTAGCGCGACGTAAGCGAGATGTTTTCTTATCCATATCGCGTTACCTACTTCTTCTTAGCCTCTTTACGGCGTACTTGTTCGTCTGCATAGCGAACACCTTTACCTTTATAAGGCTCTGGTGGACGGTAGCCACGAATGTTTGCTGCTTCTTGACCAACTAACTGCTTATCCATACCTTTCAGTACGATTTCAGTTTGAGAAGGACATTCTGCAGTTACGCCAGCGGATAGTTCGTGAACTAAAGGGTGTGAAAAACCTAAAGTCAAATCAACGCCATTACCGACAACTTTTGCACGGTAACCAACACCAATTAACTGTAGCTTCTTTTCAAAACCTTGAGTAACACCAACAACCATGTTGTTGATCAAAGCGCGCGCTGTACCAGCTTGTGCCCAAGCGTTAGCAACGCCATCAACTGGACCAAACTTAACTTCGTTACCTTCAACGGTAACTTCAACTGCACTGTTGATTACTCGAGTCAGGCTACCTTTACTGCCTTTGACAGTAACTTCCTGATCTTTCAAAGTCACCTCTACGCCTGCTGGGAGAGTGACTGGTGCTTTTGCGACACGAGACATCTTAACTCCTTAAGCTACGTAGCAGATAACTTCGCCACCCATGCCAGCTTGGCGGGCGGCACGATCAGTCATCAAGCCTTTTGAAGTAGAAACAATTGCGACACCCAGGCCACCCATCACTTTAGGAAGTTCGTCTTTACCTTTGTAAATACGAAGACCAGGACGGCTTACACGCTGGATAGTCTCAACGACTGGTTTGCCTTGGAAATACTTAAGTGTTACTTCCAATGTTGGCTTGGCTTCACCTGCTACGGCGTAGTCAGTGATATAACCTTCTTCTTTAAGTGTTTGTGCAATAGCAACTTTTAACTTAGCAGAAGGCATAGTAACTGATACTTTGTTAGCAGCCTGGCCGTTACGAATACGGGTTAACATATCCGCAATAGGATCTTGCATGCTCATATTAGCTTACTCCGTGACAGTGGTTACCAGCTGGCCTTACGCAGACCAGGAACTTCACCGCGCATGGTTGCTTCACGCAATTTAATACGGCTTAGACCGAATTTGCGTAGGAAACCATGTGGGCGACCAGTTTGACTACAGCGATTACGCTTACGCGCTACGCTAGAATCACGAGGTAGAGCCTGTAGCTTAAGAACCGCGTCCCAACGATCTTCTTCAGAAGTTGCTGGTGCGCTGATGATTGCTTTAAGTGCAGCACGCTTTTCAGCGTACTTTGCTACGAGCTTGGCACGCTTTGCTTCACGTGCTTTCATTGAACTTTTTGCCATTACGCTACCCTTATTTCTTGAATGGGAAGTTGAAAGCGTCTAAAAGAGCGCGACCTTCTTCGTCATTCTTAGCAGTTGTAGTGATAACGATATCCATACCACGGATTTTATCGATTTTATCGTAATCGATTTCCGGGAAGATAATCTGTTCACGCACGCCCATCGCGTAGTTACCACGGCCATCGAACGACTTTGCGCTCAAACCACGGAAATCACGAATACGAGGGATTGCGATATCAACTAAACGCTCAAGGAATTCCCACATACGTTCACCACGTAGGGTTACCTTACAGCCAATCGGGTAGCCATCACGGATTTTAAAACCTGCAACTGATTTACGTGCAACAGTTACAACAGGCTTTTGACCAGCGATTGCAGTCATGTCACGAAGCGCATGCTCCATAACTTTCTTATCTGCAACAGCTTCGCCTACACCCATGTTAAGGGTGATTTTTTCAATCCGAGGGACTTGCATGACACTGGTAAAACCGAACTTTTTAGCAAGTTCAGTGACAACAGTCTCTTTGTATTTATCATGCAGTTTCGCCATCGTTTACTCCAGTTACTTAACGAGTTCACTGTTCGATTTAAAGAAACGAACTTTTTTGCCGTCTTCAAATCGGAAACCAACACGATCCGCCTTGCCAGAAGCAGGGTTAAAGATCGCTACATTTGATGCTTGTATCGGTGCTTCTTTCTCTACGATGCCACCAGTCACACCCAGTTGTGGGTTTGGCTTCTGGTGTTTCTTAATAAGATTGATGCCTTCAACAATCAATTTACCAGTAGGAAGTACTTGGGTAACCTTACCGCGCTTACCTTTGTCTTTACCTGCTAGTACAATTACTTCGTCTTCACGACGTATTTTTGCTGCCATTTTGAAGCTCCTTACAGTACTTCTGGTGCCAGCGAGACAATTTTCATGAATTGCTCAGTACGCAATTCACGTGTCACTGGTCCAAAGATACGAGTACCAATCGGTGCAAGGTTTGCGTTAAGCAATACCGCTGCGTTCCGATCGAAGCGAATGACAGAACCGTCTGGACGACGTACGCCTTTCTTAGTACGGACTACCACCGCGTTATACACATCACCTTTCTTCGCTTTAGAGCGAGGAATTGCTTCTTTTACAGAAACTTTGATGATGTCGCCGATACCGGCATAACGACGATGAGAGCCACCCAAGACCTTAATACACTGAACTCTACGAGCGCCACTGTTACAGGCGACTTCTAGAGTCGATTGCATTTGGATCATTTCAAGTGCTCCGCTATCGTTACTACACACACCCTAAATCAGGGCAATATTTACACATCTTTTTGCCGTATTTCGACAAAAAGGCGCGCTAGTATAACACCAAGATTTAAGAATAGGTAGTATTTAAAAACAAACGGCCCCAAATAAAGGGGCCGCCTAACTATAAGCCTAATTGTATTAGGCTTTTGTTACTACTTCTACCAGAGTCCAAGACTTAGTCTTAGAAAGAGGACGACATTCCTTAATAGAAACTACGTCACCTTCATTACACTGATTAGTTTCGTCATGTGCATGGATCTTAGTCGTGCGCTTAACATACTTTCCGTAGATAGGATGTTTAACTTGGCGCTCAACAGCAACAGTGATGGACTTGTCCATCTTGTTGCTAATGACTCGACCTAGAACAGTACGGATTTTATCAGACATTATGCACCCGCCTTAGAAGTAATAATGGTCTTAACGCGCGCAATGTTGCGACGCACTTGCTTCAGTTGATGAGTTTGACTCAACTGGCCAGTAGCGTTTTGCATACGCAGGTTAAACTGCTCACGCAGCAGACCAAGTAGTTCAGCGTTCAATTCTTCAACGCTCTTTTCTCTCAGTTCGCTCGCTTTCATTACATCACCGTCTTAGTTACAAAGGTAGTCTTAATCGGTAGCTTAGCAGCTGCTAAAGTGAAAGCTTCACGAGCTAACTCTTCAGAAACGCCATTCATCTCATAAAGAACCTTACCTGGTTGAATCTGACATACCCAGTATTCAACGTTACCTTTACCTTTACCCATACGCACTTCAAGTGGCTTAGAGGTAATCGGCTTGTCTGGGAAAACTCGAATCCAAATTTGTCCCTGACGCTTAATGTGACGTGTCATAGCACGACGCGCAGATTCGATTTGACGAGCAGTTAGACGACCACGTCCAACAGCTTTCAAACCAAACTCACCAAAGCTAACTTCGGTGCCGTTCGCTAGACCGCGGTTGCGGCCTTTGAACATCTTGCGAAACTTCATACGTTTAGGTTGCAGCATTGTAGGCTCTCCTATTTACCGCGAGGCTTACGCTTAGGCTGCTGCTTCGGCTCTTCGTTCTGTGGCAATACACCGTCTAGAACTTCACCTTTGAAGATCCAAACTTTAACGCCAATCACACCATATTGCGTGTGACTTTCAGAAGTAGAATAGTCGATATCAGCACGTAGAGTATGTAGAGGTACACGACCTTCACGATACCACTCAGAACGTGCGATTTCAGCGCCACCTAGACGGCCACTAACTTCAACTTTGATACCTTTAGCACCAAGACGCATTGCGTTTTGAACAGCACGCTTCATAGCGCGACGGAACATTACACGACGCTCTAATTGTGATGCGATGCTGTCTGCAACTAATTTTGCGTCTAGCTCAGGCTTACGGATCTCAGCGATGTTAATTTGCGCAGGAGTGCCAGCTAACTTAGCAACTTCGGCACGCAATACTTCAACGTCTTCACCTTTCTTACCAATCACAACACCTGGACGGGCAGTGTGAATCGTAACGCGGATGCTTTTCGCTGGGCGTTCAATAACAATCTTGGATACTGATGCGCTTTTTAGCTTCTTTTCAAGAAACTTACGCACTTCCCAGTCGCTGCTCAGGTTATTTGCATAATCTGACTTATCGGCGTACCAGGTCGAGATCCAAGGCTTGGTGATACCCAGACGGATACCATTAGGATGTACTTTCTGTCCCATTGCTCTCTCCTAGCGATCTGATACAACCACAGTGATGTGGCTCGAACGCTTCAAAATACGATCAGCACGGCCTTTAGCACGAGGCATGATACGCTTCATTGTTGGGCCTTCATCAACGAAAACCTTGCCAACTTTCAGCTCATCAATGTCAGCACCTTCATTGTGCTCAGCATTTGCGATAGCAGACTCTAGTACTTTCTTAAGAAGTACAGCTGCTTTCTTTGGGCTAAAAGTTAACACTTCGAGAGCCTTAGCAACAGGCAACCCGCGAATTTGATCTGCAACCAAACGAGCCTTTTGAGGCGACGTACGGGCAAAACGATGTTTAGCTAAAACTTCCATCTAATCCTCCCGTATTAACGCTTCTTCGCTTTCTTATCTGCAGCATGGCCGCGATAAGTGCGAGTTGGTGAAAATTCACCAAGCTTGTGGCCGATCATTTCGTCAGTTACGAACACAGGTACGTGCTGACGACCATTATGGACAGCGATGGTCAACCCAATCATATTCGGGATGATCATAGAGCGGCGAGACCAAGTCTTGATAGGCTTTTTGTCACCGGCTTCCACCGCTTTCTCTACCTTCTTCAGCAAGTGCAGGTCAATGAATGGACCTTTCTTGAGAGAACGTGGCATGGCGAATCCTCTTACTATTTATTGCGACGACGTACAATGTACTTGTCGGTGCGTTTGTTACTACGGGTCTTATAACCCTTAGTAGGCATACCCCAAGGTGAAACTGGATGACGACCACCAGAAGTACGGCCTTCACCACCACCATGTGGGTGATCAACTGGGTTCATAGCAACACCACGAACTGTAGGGCGTACGCCTCTCCAGCGCTTAGCACCAGCTTTACCAAGTTGGCGTAGCATGTGCTCGGCATTACCTACTTCACCTATTGTCGCGCGGCAATCAACTGGAACTTTACGCATTTCGCCAGAGCGAAGACGTAGAGTTGCATATGCACCATCGCGAGCAACAACCTGAACGTAAGCACCAGCAGAACGTGCAATTTGAGCACCTTTGCCTGGCTTCATTTCAACGGCGTGTACAACACTACCGACAGGGATGTTACGTAGAGGTAAAGCGTTACCTGATTTAATTTCTGCATCGATACCTGATTGAACTTTGTCACCAGCTTGCATGCCTTTAGCAGCAAGAATGTAACGACGTTCGCCATCAGCATAAAGAACCAATGCAATATTCGCAGTACGGTTCGGATCGTATTCCAAGCGCTCAACTTTTGCTGGGATACCATCTTTGTTACGTTTGAAGTCAATCAAACGATAGTGCTGCTTATGACCGCCACCTACGTGACGAGTCGTAATACGACCAGTGTTGTTACGACCACCAGTCTTAGATTTCTTCGCCAACAGGCCTGCAAAAGGTTTACCCTTATGCAAATCGCTGTTCACCACTTTAACTACGTGGCGACGACCTGGAGAGGTTGGCTTACACTTAATAACTGCCATGATAATTCTCCTTTGCTTACTCAGCGCCGCCGACGAAATCGAGATCAGCACCTTCAGCTAAAGTCACATAGGCTTTTTTCCAATCGCTACGACGACCCATACGGGCACCGTGACGCTTAGTTTTGCCTTTGTTAACCAAAGTGCGAACAGACTCAACTTCAACTTCAAATAGCTTAGTTACCGCCGCTTTAATTTCTGCTTTAGTCGCATCAATTGCTACGCGGAAAACTACAGTATTGCTAGTCTCTGCACAAACAGTACTCTTTTCAGAGATATGTGGAGCTAGAATAACTTTTAGCAAACGTTCTTCGCTTATCATGCCAGCATCTCCTCGATTTGCTTCACAGCGTCTGCAGTGACAAGCACTTTATCAAACGCGATAAGACTTACTGGATCGAGACCAGCTACGTCACGAACATCAACCTTATAAAGGTTGCGTGCGGCTAGGAACAAGTTCTCGTCAACTTCTGGAGTTACGATTAGCACGTCTTCTAAGTCCATCGCAGAAAGCTTCGCTTTCAAATCTTTGGTCTTAGGTGCGTCAACAGCGAACTGCTCAACAACAACTAGACGTTCTTGACGTACCAACTCAGAAAGAATGCTCTTAAGAGCACCGCGGTACATCTTCTTGTTCACTTTTTGGCTGTGATCTTGTGTTTTAGCAGCGAAAGTTACGCCACCGCCACGCCAGATTGGGCCTTTAACACTACCGGCACGTGCACGGCCAGTACCTTTTTGACGCCATGGCTTTTTGCCAGAGCCAGTCACTTCCGCGCGAGTCTTTTGAGCACGAGTGCCCTGACGCGCGTTTGCAGCGTATGCTACAACTACCTGATGAACCAGTGCTTCATTAAAGTCACGGCCGAAGGTAGTTTCGGAAACTTCAAGAGCGCTCTGAGCGTCTTTCAATACCAATTCCATTACTATCTCCTCAGACCTAAGCTTTAACTGCAGGCTTGATGATCAGGTCGCCATTAGTAGCGCCAGGTACGGCACCTTTTACTAATAGCAGGCTACGTTCTGCGTCTACACGCACAACTTCTAGGTTTTGAGTCGTTGTACGCTCAGCGCCCATGTGACCTGACATTTTTTTGCCTTTAAATACGCGACCTGGTGTCTGGTTCTGACCGATAGAACCATTCGAGCGGTGCGCCAATGAGTTACCGTGAGTCATGTCTTGAGTACGGAAGTTCCAACGCTTAATACCGCCTTGGAAGCCCTTACCTTTAGACTGACCAGTAACATCTACTTTCGCTACTTCAGCGAAGATATCTACGTTAAGCTCAGCACCAACTTCAATGCCTTCGCCTTCACCATCTGCCAAACGCATTTCCCACAAACCACGGCCGGCTTCAACGCCTGCCTTAGCAAAGTGACCTGCTTCTGGTTTAGTGACACGATGGGCTTTTTTGGTACCTGTTGTGACTTGAAGACCACGGTAACCGTCATTTTCCAGAGTTTTCACCTGGGTAACGCGGTTCGCAGCTACTTCAATTACAGTAACAGGTATTGATGCGCCGTCTTCTGTGAAGACGCGCGTCATGCCTACTTTACGACCAATAAGACCGATAGCCATCTCTCAAACCTCTTCTAAGGATCTCAATTAACCCAAGCTAATTTGTACGTCGACACCAGCTGCTAGATCGAGACGCATAAGAGCATCAACAGTCTTTTCAGTTGGTTCTACGATGTCAACTAAGCGCTTGTGAGTACGTAGCTCGTACTGATCACGTGCGTCTTTGTTGACGTGCGGAGAGATCAAAACGGTATAACGCTCTTTGCGCGTTGGTAGTGGGATTGGACCACGTACCTGAGCGCCAGTACGCTTAGCAGTTTCAACGATTTCCGCAGTAGACTGATCGATCAAGCGGTGATCGAAGCCTTTCAAGCGGATACGGATTCTTTGGTTCTGCATTGACCAGAGCTCCTAAAATTAACACATAAAAAATCACCCTCTAGCTTCTTCCATTCTGGAAAAGCAGAGCGAGATGATTTAACCGTTCGACTCACAAATCGGAGCCGCTGTTTATACCTAACCCAATTGGTTAAGCTGTTTTTTTTCGCTTATCTATGTAAGCGAGACGGGTATTATACTGATCCGCTAACGGATTACAACCCCGTTGTTCAATTCATCCGCAAAAATACGGTCTGAACAAAGTGGCGGCTATTATACCCACTCAAGACTCAATTACCAGCTTTATCACCGGCAATAAAAAAGGAAGCCGAAGCTTCCTTTTTCAATGTGCTGTTAAGCTTGCCGATTATTCAACAATCTTAGCTACAACACCCGCACCTACTGTACGGCCACCTTCACGGATTGCGAAGCGTAAACCTTCGTCCATCGCGATTGGGCAGATTAGCGTAACAACCATCTTGATGTTGTCACCTGGCATTACCATTTCTACGCCTTCTGGAAGCTCGATAGTTCCAGTTACGTCAGTTGTACGGAAGTAGAACTGTGGACGGTAGCCTTTGAAGAATGGCGTGTGACGACCACCTTCTTCTTTCGAAAGTACGTATACTTCTGATTCGAAAGTTGTGTGTGGGTTGATTGAACCAGGCGCTGCCAATACTTGACCACGCTCAACTTCATCACGCTTAGTACCACGTAGTAGTACACCACAGTTCTCACCTGCACGACCTTCGTCAAGCAGCTTACGGAACATCTCAACACCAGTACAAGTTGTCTTCGTAGTTTCTTTAATACCTACGATTTCTACTTCTTCACCAACCTTGATGATACCACGCTCAACACGACCTGTTACTACTGTACCACGGCCTGAGATTGAGAATACGTCTTCGATTGGAAGAATGAATGCACCGTCGATTGCACGCTCTGGCTCTGGGATATAAGTATCTAGAGCTTCAGCTAGTTCGATGATTTTTGCTTCCCACTCTGGCTCGCCTTCTAGGGCTTTAAGCGCAGAACCTTGGATAACTGGTAGGTCATCACCTGGGAAGTCATACTCAGAAAGAAGTTCACGAACTTCCATCTCTACTAGTTCTAGTAGTTCTTCATCGTCAACCATGTCACATTTGTTCATGAATACGATGATGAAAGGTACACCAACCTGACGTGAAAGTAGGATGTGCTCACGAGTCTGTGGCATTGGACCATCAGTAGAAGCTACAACCAAGATTGCACCGTCCATCTGTGCTGCACCGGTAATCATGTTCTTAACATAATCCGCGTGACCTGGGCAGTCTACGTGTGCATAGTGACGTGCTGGTGTGTCATATTCGATGTGAGAAGTATTAATTGTAATACCGCGCTCACGCTCTTCTGGAGCGTTATCGATAGAAGCGAAATCTTTAACTTCACCACCATATGTCTTAGTCAATACTGCTGAGATTGCTGCAGTAAGAGTTGTTTTACCATGGTCAACGTGACCGATGGTGCCCACGTTTACGTGAGGTTTACTACGTTCAAATTTTTCTTTAGCCATGGTATTAGCCCCAATCCAAGATTGTTGGTGATTCAAAAATCATATAGCAAAAATCCGACGCCTCATGGCATCGAATCGATTAACAGGTACTTAGGAAAGGTTAAGCCGGCTGGTGCTGATAGGCAGATTCGAACTGCCGACCTCACCCTTACCAAGGGTGCGCTCTACCAACTGAGCCATATCAGCGAACAAATTTGGAGCGGATGGCGGGAATCGAACCCGCGTTATCAGCTTGGAAGGCTGGAGTAATACCATTATACGACATCCGCGCAACCTACTTAGGCTACCTAACTACCTAGAATATGGTGGAGGGAGAAGGATTCGAACCTTCGAAGGCTGAGCCGTCAGATTTACAGTCTGATCCCTTTGGCCACTCGGGAACCCCTCCAGTAAAATGGTGCCGGCACCAAGAGTCGAACTCGGGACCTACTGATTACAAGTCAGTTGCTCTACCAACTGAGCTATGCCGGCGTGTCATTTCGGTAGCGGATATTAGGTAAATGTCGGCTTGAGTGCAATAGGAAAATCAAAAATAACTAAAAAAAAGTGTTAAACGGCGCTTTTTTGCCCGTAAAAGGCTCCTTTCATGTGAGATCTGCGCATTAGAGCAACAGGAGATACACAAGCCTATGACATTTTTGCATTCTCTATTGTTCCCCCTAAAGTCATGGTGTAATGTTTCGGCTCATGCCGAAGGAAGACCAATGCAATCTGAACATTCACTGCAACATGCGCTTTATCATAGCTTCTCTCAAACCGACTGGGCACAATTGCGTGAATCAGTGCCACTGACATTGAATGAGGCAGAACTTGTTGCGCTTCGAGGCGCCAACGAGCAAGTCTCTCTCTCAGAAGTTACAGACATTTATTTACCATTAAGCCGTTTACTTAACTTAATTGTAGAAGCCAAACAAAGCCGCGGGCTCGTTCTCAATGAGTTTTTGGGGCAAAAGCCAACAAAAAGCCCATATATTATTAGCATTGCAGGAAGTGTGGCCGTTGGCAAAAGCACAACAGCTCGAATATTACAGGCTCTCCTTCAACAGTGGCCAGAGCACCCTAAAGTCGACTTGGTTACAACGGATGGGTTTCTCTACCCATTAGTAGAGCTTAAGCAAAGAGGATTATTACAGCGTAAAGGCTTCCCTGAGAGCTATGATTCAAAGATGTTGCTCGACTTTATCGCAGAGCTTAAATCAGGGAAATCCGATGTTGAAGCTCCCCTTTATTCCCACGTCACTTACGATCGGCTAACAGACAAAAAACAGGCCATCAATCAGCCTGACATTCTCATATTAGAAGGGCTGAACGTATTACAAACTGGACTTGACGCTCCTGTAGATACCAAAAGCCCATTTGTTTCCGATTTTGTTGATTTCTCAATTTATGTTGACGCAGATGAAAACTTACTAAAACAGTGGTACTGCGAACGATTTTTGCAATTCAGGAGTGGCGCTTTCGCCAATGAAAATTCATATTTTCATCATTATGCAAGCCTCTCTGATGGTCAGGCCCGTAAGATCGCTTCCCACATTTGGGACACTATTAATGCACCTAACCTACAACTCAATATTAAGCCAACCAGAGAAAGAGCCAACCTTATTTTGAATAAAGGACAAGATCACCTCATTAAGCAGGTCTTATTGCGTAAATAGGTTCAGCCCGTCACAAACAAAGCAGGCCTTTTTGCCTGCTTTGTTACGACATCCCTCTAAGACTGATCTCACCACCCACAAACGTCTGTATACCTTCATCATTTTCAAGTATTACGGCGCCAGCAGAATCAATCCCCCGACATAAGCCTTTGATAACTTTGTCCCCTAATATCAACTGAATTGGCTGGCCGTAGAATATATCTGAGGCTTGCCATCGCACCATAAAGGCCGAGAGCCCCTGTTGTTCAAATAATCGGATATCCAATTGCAGCTGTTTTTGCAGTGCAATGACCAGCTCGGTCTTATCAAGATCGATCCCCGATTCAGACAAGTCACTCCATGGCTGATTGATATGTTCTGCTTGCTGGCTTGGCATCGCAAGATTCATCCCGATACCGATCACTAAGTTACATTCACTGTCCGCTTGACCGCTCATTTCAATTAAGACGCCAGCTAGTTTTTTATGTTGATAATAAATGTCATTTGGCCATTTCAAGCCAACTTCAGTTACCCCATTGTTTTCTAGCACCGTTGCTAACGAACAGGCGACCACCAAACTTAATCCCATGGCTTGTGCCATTCCTTGCGGAAAGCACCAGTACATCGAGCAATATAGGTGACTTCCATAAGGGGATTGCCAGCGCCGACCACGACGACCACGCCCCGCCGATTGATATTCTGCGACACAAATATCGCCACTAGCCAGCTCTCCCGCATGTTTGAGCATAAAAGCATTCGTGCTATCTAAATCATCGAAATAGAAGCTGCGATTATCAATCCCTGCAATCAATCGCTCCTCATCGATTAAAGACAAGGGGGATGCTAACTTATAACCTCGGCCTTTTACGCTATAAATCTCTACGCCATATTGCTCTAAACCTGCTATGTTTTTACTCACTGCGGCGCGACTCACACCAAGCTCTGTTGCTAACCACTCACCTGAAACAAAATCTCCAGCGGCCAAGTACTTCAATATTGCACGCTTTCGCAGCCAACTATCCTTCATATTCAAGTACTCCTTCGCCAAACGCTGTTAGTACACGAGGCTCAACCTCAAGCTTCACACCGTAGAACTCATAAACTTGTTTCATAATCAACTGCGCTAGCTGACATATATCTTGGCCACTCGCTCCACCATAGTTGACGAGTACCAATGCCTGTTCTTGGTGAACACCGACCGAGCCCAGCCGCTTCCCCTTCAAACCCGCATTATCAATTAGCCAACCTGCAGCAAGTTTTATGTCACTCCCATGGGGGTATGCTACAACGCTAGGATACACAGCTTTAATGCGCTCATATTCTGCGATCGATACGATAGGGTTTTTGAAGAAACTGCCAACATTTCCTAACTGGCGCGGATCAGGTAGTTTATTTGAGCGAATATCACAGACAGCTTGAAACACCTGTTTTGGCTCTATCTGCTGCCCTGAAAGCCCCTGTAGAGGGCCATAATCGATATTTGGCTGCCATGACTTAGTCAATTTTAATCCAATGCGAACAACCACGGCCCGGTCGCGTAGTGATTGCTTAAAAATTGAATCACGATACCCAAAACAACACTCTTGATTAGATAATCGAACCAACTCCCCAGATTGTAAATCTAGGTATTCAACCCACTCGCAAACTTGATCAAACTCGACCCCATATGCACCAATGTTCTGGATCGGAGCTGCGCCGGCAACACCGGGGATCAATGCTAAATTTTCTAGACCAGGAACCCCTTTGTCTAGGAGAGTGGAGACCAGATGGTGCCAATTTTCGCCAGCTTCGACACTGACATGATAGTTCTCATTGGTTTCCCGAATTTCAACACCCCGCGTCTCTATCCGAATAACCACACCTTGAAAATCTTCCGTTAGCACGATATTACTTCCGCCACCGAGAATGAAGAATGGAACATTTTTTGAGGAATAGGATAAGCACGCTTCTTTTAACTTTTCATAAGTATCTACTCGGATCAGCGTAGAACAGGATTGCGCTAGGTTTAAGGTATTGAAAGGCTGCAGGGAAGTGGTCATGAAAAGGCTAGGCTATGAGTAAAGTGTAAGCATTGTACATCCTCCACCAAAACAATTCACCCTGCGGCAAGGAAGTCCGGCATTTACAAAGCCCAGCAAGAGTTGAATAAATAAAACTAGCTATAGAGCTGATAGCGCAAACTCATAGTTTTGGGGATAAGCGGAACACCCTACGAAGGTTCACACTAGACGAAGACTGAAAAAACACGCACAAAAAAGCCCGCTGCAGTGCAGCGGGCTTTCTCATTTCTCTTACGAGAATAATTAGGCGCCTGGAAATGAATACTGCG
>NZ_BMPZ01000017.1 GCF_014647855.1 Shewanella gelidii
CTCACGCTCTTCTGGAGCGTTATCGATAGAAGCGAAATCTTTAACTTCACCACCATATGTCTTAGTCAATACTGCTGAGATTGCTGCAGTAAGAGTTGTTTTACCATGGTCAACGTGACCGATGGTACCTACGTTAACGTGCGGTTTGCTACGTTCAAATTTTTCTTTAGCCACGATATATTCCTTTCTATTCAGGATTGTCCGGGATTTGCCCAGACAGTATCAATCAATTAAACGATGATGTCATCCACTTCGGCTATTAACCGCGGGACTCAATAATCGCATTGGCAACATTTTGCGGTGCGTCAGCGTACTTCAAAAACTCCATCGAGTAAGAAGCACGGCCTTGTGTCGCTGAGCGCAAATCTGTTGCATAACCAAACATTTCTGATAAAGGTACTGTTGCACGAACAATTTTGACGCCGGCAATGCCGTCATCCATTCCTTCGATCATGCCACGACGACGATTCAAGTCACCAACTACATCACCCATATAATCTTCTGGGGTAGTCACTTCAACCTTCATGCATGGTTCAAGCAATACTGGAGACGCTTCTAACGCACCCTTTCTAAAGCCTATAGAACCTGCAACTTTAAAAGCCATCTCATTCGAATCCACATCATGATATGAACCGTCATATAAGGTAACTTTTACATCCAAGACGGGGAAGCCAGCTAAAACGCCGTTCTTCATCTGTTCTTGAATACCTTTATCAACTGCTGGAATGTATTCTCTAGGAACCACACCACCAACAATTTCGTTAACGAATTCGTAGCCAAAACCTTCTTCTTGAGGTTCAAGCTTCAACCAAACGTGTCCGAATTGACCTCGGCCACCAGATTGACGCACGAATTTGCCTTCTACTTCGACTGCCTTGCGAATAGACTCCCGGTACGCTACCTGAGGTTTACCCACATTACACTCAACACTAAACTCGCGACGCATACGGTCAACGATAATATCAAGGTGCAGCTCTCCCATTCCTGAAATCAGGGTTTGACCTGACTCTTCATCGGTTTCCACACGGAATGATGGGTCTTCTGCAGCTAGCTTTTGTAGCGCGATCGCCATCTTTTCTTGTGCGGCTTGGGATCTTGGTTCAACAGCAATGGTTATGACGGGCTCTGGGAATTCCATACGCTCGAGAATCACTTTATGGTTTGCATCACAAAGCGTGTCACCTGTCGTGACTTCTTTTAAACCAATTGCTGCTGCAATATCTCCTGCACAAACTTCCTTAATTTCTTTTCGGTCATTTGCATGCATTTGCACCATACGACCGATACGCTCACGCTTTTGCTTTACCGAGTTATAGACAGCAGCACCGGTTTCCAGCACCCCTGAGTAAACGCGTATAAAGGTCAACGTGCCCACGAAAGGGTCCGTTGCAATTTTAAAGGCAAGCGCAGAGAAAGGAGCTTCATCATCTGCAGGACGTGATACTTCCTCTTCCTTTTCATCAATACCTGTAATTGCAGGTACTTCGATTGGAGAAGGCAGGTAGTCAACAACAGCATCAAGCACTGCTTGAACACCCTTGTTTTTAAACGCCGAACCACAAGTCGCTAGCACAATCTCATTGTTGAGCGTGCGCGTGCGTAATGCCTGCTTAATTTCTTCTTCTGTTAGATCAATACCCTCAAGGTATTTATCCATCAGTTCTTCAGAAGCTTCAGCAGCGCTTTCAACAAGGTACTCTCGCATTTCTGCGGCCTTATCTTCGAGTTCTGCTGGGATAGCTTCATAAGTAAAAGTCGTTCCCTGATCTTCTTCAGACCAGTTAATCGCTTTCATTTTAATTAAGTCGACAACACCTTTGAATTCATCCTCTGCACCGATATTCATTTGAATCGGGACACAGGTTGCACCAAGGCGATTACGGATCTGTTCGATCACACCATCAAAGTCAGCACCGGCTCTATCCATCTTGTTGACGAATACAACACGAGGCACTGAATACTTATCAGCTTGACGCCAAACAGTCTCGGACTGGGGTTCAACACCTGAGGAGCCACAGAAGACGACAACAGCGCCATCTAGTACACGGAGTGAACGTTCAACTTCAATAGTGAAGTCAACGTGGCCAGGAGTATCGATGATATTGATACGGTGCTCAGTAAACTGAGCATCCATACCACGCCAGAAAGTAGTGGTTGCGGCAGAGGTAATGGTAATTCCACGTTCCTGCTCTTGTTCCATCCAGTCCATGGTAGCTGCGCCATCATGAACTTCACCGATTTTATGAGACATACCGGTATAGAATAAAACACGTTCGGTCGTTGTGGTTTTACCTGCGTCAACGTGAGCGACAATACCGATATTTCGATATCGCTCAATTGGAGTTGTACGAGCCACGATTACACCCTCTTAGCCAAGACCTAAGTCTTGAATAGATAAAACGAGGTGCAGGCAATCACCTGCACCAGGACATTACCAGCGGTAATGAGCAAACGCTTTGTTTGCTTCTGCCATGCGATGCACGTCTTCACGCTTCTTCACAGCAGTACCTTTGTTTTCTGAAGCGTCTAGCATTTCACCGGCTAGACGTAAAGCCATAGATTTTTCACCACGCTTACGAGCCGCTTCAACCAACCAACGCATACCTAATGCGTTACGACGGACTGGGCGTACTTCACATGGTACCTGGTATGTAGAACCACCAACACGACGAGATTTAACCTCGACTGATGGGCGTACATTTTCCAGGGCTAACTCAAGGATAGCTAAATGCTCAGCGCCTTTCTTTTCAGCGACAACATCTAGTGCCTTGTAAATAATTTTTTCAGCAGTCGACTTTTTGCCGTCCTGTATAATGACGTTGATGAACTTAGCCAGCAACTCACTATTAAACTTTGGATCAGGTAGGATTTTACGTTGTCCTACAACGCGACGTCTTGGCATAACAATTCTCCGTATGCTTCAGGGATTTCCAACAATTAAACTAGCTTGGCCTTACTTAACGGATTGCGTTAAGACTTAGGACGCTTAGCACCGTACTTAGAGCGACCTTGGCGACGAGCAGTTACGCCGGCACAGTCTAGGGCGCCACGTACAGTGTGGTAGCGAACACCTGGTAAATCTTTTACACGACCACCGCGGATCAAAATCACGCTGTGCTCTTGTAAGTTGTGGCCTTCACCGCCGATGTACGAAGTAACTTCGAACCCGTTAGTTAGGCGAACACGCGCTACTTTACGTAGTGCAGAGTTAGGTTTCTTTGGTGTTGTAGTGTACACACGAGTACAAACACCACGTTTTTGTGGGCACGCATTTAACGCTGGCACATTAGTCTTCATGACTTTTGGCTGGCGTGGCTTACGTACCAACTGGTTAACAGTTGCCATGTATAGCTCCGAATCAGTTGATCAAATCAACATTAAGGTGTGAAAAATCTATATCCCACAATGGTGGGACGCGGAATTTTAGAAAGGTAATGCCTGCCTGTCAAGAAATAGACAACTTTTCCTGCAAAAACCAATAAAAAAGGCGCCAAAGGCGCCTTTTTTCAGTTCTATTTACTAAAACCTAACAATAATTAAGTCAGATTTAGCAAGTCAGCCAAGTTTTGCTCAGCTTCACTAGCACTGATAGTTGGTACTTCTTCTTCAGACTGAGTACGCGCTTCATTACGACTCTTATGATGTGCATAACCAGTACCAGCAGGAATCAGACGACCTACAATGACGTTCTCTTTCAAGCCACGTAGTTTGTCGCTCTTACCACCAACCGCAGCTTCAGTAAGAACACGGGTTGTTTCCTGGAACGATGCCGCTGAGATAAAGCTCTCAGTTGCAAGCGATGCTTTGGTAATACCTAATAGCTCACGCTCAAAACGTGCTGGCTGCTTACCTTGAGCTTCTAACTCACGGTTTGCAATCTTCACGCGTGAAACTTCAGCTTGTTCGCCTTCTAGGAACTCACTGTCACCAGCATCAATGATTTCACACTTACGTAGCATCTGACGAATAATCACTTCAATGTGCTTATCGTTGATTTTTACACCCTGTAGACGATATACATCCTGAACTTCGTTCACGATATAGTTCGCAACATTGTGAATACCACGTAGACGTAAAATGTCATGTGCTGCTTCTGGACCATCAGCGATCACTTCACCGCGTTCGACTTTCTCACCTTCGAACACGTTCAGGTTACGCCACTTAGGAATCATCTCTTCATAGTGATCACCGCCATCAGCAGGTGTAATCACTAGACGACGCTTACCTTTAGTCTCTTTACCAAATGAGATCGTACCTGATACTTCAGCAAGAATCGCAGGCTCTTTTGGTTTACGCGCTTCGAACAAGTCAGCAACACGTGGTAGACCACCGGTAATATCACGAGTTTTCGACGATTCTTGTGGAATACGAGCAAGCGCATCACCAACACTAATCGCAGAGTTATCATCGTGATTTACAATCGCGTTACCTGGCAAGAAGTACTGTGCAGTCACTTCGGTGCCTGGAATCATCAAGTCATCGCCATTGGCATCCACCAAACGGATCATCGGACGCATTTCTTTACCCGCAGTTGGGCGCTGACCGACGTCAAGAACAACGATTGAAGATAGACCCGTCAGTTCATCAGTTTGACGAGTCATGGTGACGCCATCAATCATATCAACGAACTTAATACTACCCGCTACCTCAGAGATAATTGGGTGAGTATGTGGATCCCAGCTTGCGATAATTTCACCAGCAGCCACTGTAGAGTCTTCATGCTTCACAAGTACGGTACCGTAAGGAACTTTATAACGCTCTTTCTCACGGCCAAGTTCATCAATAATGGCAACTTCAGATGAACGAGAAACGATCACCAAGTTGTTTTCATTGTTTTCAACAAACTTCGCATTATGCAGTTTCAGTTTACCAGCAGTCTTAACTTGAACATTGTTCTCTGCAGACGCTCTTGATGCCGCACCACCAATGTGGAACGTACGCATCGTCAGCTGTGTACCTGGCTCACCAATTGATTGTGCTGCAACAACACCAATGGCTTCACCGTGGTTAATAATATGACCACGAGCCAAATCACGACCGTAACACTTCGCACAAACGCCGAAGTCAGTATCACAAGTAATTACCGAACGAACGATAACTTCATCAACTGAGTTCTCTTCAAGCTTGTCACACCATGCTTCATCAAGCAGTGTATTGCGAGGAACAAATACGTCTTCTGTGCCTGGGTAGTATACGTCTTCAGCGACAACACGACCTAGAACACGTTCACGCAACGGCTCTACAACATCACCACCTTCAATCAGCGGCTTCATGACAAGGCCTTTGTACGTGCCACAATCATCTTCAATCACAACAAGATCTTGAGCAACGTCAACCAAACGACGAGTTAGGTAACCCGAGTTTGCTGTCTTCAATGCGGTATCGGCTAGACCTTTACGCGCACCGTGGGTTGAGATGAAGTACTGAGAAACGTTTAGACCTTCACGGAAGTTCGCCACAATTGGCGTTTCAATGATAGAGCCATCTGGTTTCGCCATCAGACCACGCATACCTGCAAGCTGACGGATCTGAGCAGCACTACCACGAGCGCCCGAATCGGCCATCATGTAGATACTGTTAAACGATTCTTGCTTCTCTGGCTCACCTTGACGGTTGATGACTGTCTCTGAAGACAGGTTTTCCATCATCGCTTTCGAAACTTTCTCGTTCGCACTTGCCCAGATATCAATGACTTTGTTGTAACGCTCACCAGCGGTCACAAGACCAGACTGGAATTGCTCTTGGATTTCCAAAACTTCCGCTTCTGCATCTGCAACAAGCGTGTATTTCTCTTCTGGGATCACCATGTCATCGATACCTACCGATGCACCAGAGATCGTAGCGAAGTGGAAACCGGTATACATCAATTGGTCAGCAAAGATAACAGTATCTTTAAGACCCAATTGACGATAGCAAGTGTTCAACAGTTTAGAGATCTGCTTCTTGCCCATGTTCTGGTTTACTAGATCATATGACAAGCCTTTTGGCAGAATCATTGACAGAAGTGCACGACCCACAGTTGTATCGACGATACGTGTCGTTTTCACTTTTTCGCCAGTCACATCTGTTTTTGTTTCAGTGATGCGCACTTTTACACGTGCATGCAGTTCAGCAGCACCTGTACGGTAAGCTTTTTCAGCTTCATGTACTGATTCAAACGCCATTCCTTCACCCTTACCATTCACACATTCGCGACTGGTGTAGTAAAGGCCGAGTACCACGTCTTGAGAAGGCGTGATGACCGGCTCGCCGTTTGCAGGCGAGAGAATGTTGTTCGTAGACATCATCAACGCACGCGCTTCTAACTGGGCTTCCAGTGTTAGTGGTACGTGAACAGCCATTTGGTCACCATCGAAGTCAGCGTTATACGCCGCACAAACGAGTGGGTGAAGCTGAATCGCTTTACCTTCAATCAGAACTGGCTCAAATGCTTGAATACCAAGTCTGTGAAGTGTTGGTGCACGGTTAAGCATCACTGGATGCTCACGAATTACTTCGTCGAGTACATCCCAAACCTCTGCAACTTCGCGTTCAACCATTTTCTTCGCAGCTTTAATCGTCGTCGCTAGACCACGACCTTCTAACTTGCCATAGATAAATGGTTTAAATAGCTCGAGCGCCATCTTCTTTGGAAGACCACACTGATGCAGACGTAAAGTTGGGCCTACGGTAATTACCGAACGGCCTGAATAGTCAACACGCTTACCAAGTAGGTTCTGACGGAAACGACCTTGCTTACCCTTGATCATATCAGCAAGAGATTTCAGAGGACGCTTGTTTGAACCTGTAATCGCACGACCACGACGACCATTATCTAATAGCGCATCAACAGACTCTTGTAACATACGCTTTTCGTTACGTACGATGATATCTGGTGCTGCTAGGTCTAATAGACGTTTCAGACGGTTGTTACGGTTAATTACACGACGATATAGATCGTTCAGATCAGACGTAGCAAAACGACCGCCATCTAGTGGTACTAGTGGACGTAAATCAGGTGGCAGAACTGGCAAGACTTTCAGAATCATCCACTCAGGCTTGTTACCTGAGTTGTAGAAAGCTTCAATCAGCTTCAGACGCTTCGTCACTTTTTTGCGACGAGTTTCTGAGTTGATTGATGGCAGTTCTTCGCGCATTTGGTCGATCTCTTTTTCTAGATCGATTGCACGGAGTAGCTCAAGTACGGCTTCTGCACCCATCTTGGCTTCAAACTCATCACCGTATTCTTCTAATGCATCCAGATAAGTTTCTTCTGTTAGCATTTGGCCGCGCTCAAGGCTGGTCATGCCAGGCTCGATTACCACGAAAGATTCAAAATACAGGACACGCTCAATGTCACGCAGTGTCATATCAAGCATTAAACCGATACGAGACGGCAATGATTTAAGGAACCAAATGTGGGCAACTGGACTCGCCAGATCGATGTGACCCATACGCTCACGACGTACTTTAGTTTGGGTTACTTCTACACCACACTTCTCACAAATCACACCACGGTGCTTGAGACGCTTATATTTTCCACACAAACATTCATAGTCCTTAACTGGACCAAAAATACGTGCACAGAATAGACCTTCACGCTCAGGCTTGAAGGTACGGTAGTTAATGGTTTCTGGCTTCTTAACTTCACCAAATGACCAAGAACGGATCAAGTCAGGCGACGCAAGGCCGATCTTGATACCTTCAAATTCTTCAGTCTTGCTTTGCTGTTTCAGAAACTTTAATAAGTCTTTCACGTTTCTCTCCTGAAGGAGTTAAACCGGGTGCTCCGCTCTCGCAGAGCACCATGAGGTTGCCATACATAGCCTAGGCTAGGTCTTATTCTTGATCCAACTCAATATTAATACCGAGTGAGCGGATCTCCTTCAGCAATACATTGAAGGATTCAGGCATACCAGGCTGCATCTGATGGTTGCCGTCGACGATGTTCTTATACATCTGTGTACGACCATTCACATCATCAGACTTCACGGTAAGCATTTCTTGAAGCGTATAAGCGGCACCGTATGCTTCTAGTGCCCACACTTCCATCTCACCGAAACGCTGACCACCGAACTGAGCTTTACCGCCCAGAGGTTGCTGCGTAACCAAGCTGTACGAGCCGGTAGAACGGGCGTGCATCTTGTCATCAACCAAGTGGTTCAGTTTGAGCATATACATGTAACCTACGGTTACCTTACGCTCAAATTCGTTACCTGTACGGCCATCAAACAGTGTCAACTGACCTGAAGTTGGCAGACCTGCGAGTTCAAGCATTTGCTTGATCTCTTTTTCTTTTGCACCGTCGAATGCTGGCGTAGCAATCGGGATACCGCCTTTTAGGTTTTTCGCAAGGCGAATGACTTCGTCATCGGTAAATGAATCAATATCTACTTGCTGTAGTACTTCATCACCTAACTCATAAACCTGCTTGATATAGTCACGCAGCTCTGCAAGTTCGCGTTGCTCTTCCAGCATCTCAGTAATGCGGTTACCCACACCTTTCGCTGCTGCACCCATATGAACTTCAAGTACCTGACCGATGTTCATACGCGACGGAACACCTAGTGGGTTCAATACGATATCCACTGGGTTGCCTTTTTCGTCGTACGGCATATCTTCAACAGGACAAATCTTAGAGATTACACCCTTGTTACCGTGACGACCCGCCATCTTGTCACCGGGTTGGATCGTACGTTTAACTGCTAGGTAAACCTTAACAATTTTCAGTACGCCTGGTGCCAAGTCATCACCTTGAGTGATCTTGCGACGTTTAATTTCAAACTTCTTATCGAAATCAGCTTTTAGCTCTTCTTGCTGTTCAGCAAGTTGCTCTAACTCAGTTTGCTTCGCTTCATCATCGATGACTTGCGTTAGCAGTTGCGAACGAGGAATACTTGCAAGCTGTGCTTCACTGTAACCTGAGTTCAACAGGAGGTTACGAGCACGGCCGAGTACACCTTCTTCTAAGATTTGGAACTCTTCAGTCAAATCTTTCTTTGCTTGAGTAATGTGCATTTCTTCGATTTCAACGGCACGCTTGTCTTTCTCAACGCCGTCACGGGTAAAGACCTGAACGTCGATGATCGTACCTTTTACTGAATTCGGTACACGAAGTGAGCTGTCTTTCACATCAGAAGCTTTTTCACCGAAGATAGCACGCAATAGCTTTTCTTCTGGCGTCAGCTGAGTTTCACCCTTAGGTGTCACTTTACCAACGAGGATGTCGCCACCCTTCACTTCAGCACCGATGTAAACAATACCTGACTCATCAAGCTTCGACAGCGCAGATTCACCAACATTAGGAATGTCAGCCGTAATCTCTTCGCTACCCAACTTCGTGTCACGCGCAATACAAGAAAGCTCTTGAATATGAATGGTTGTGAAACGATCTTCTTGAGCAACACGCTCAGAGATTAGGATTGAATCCTCGAAGTTGTAACCATTCCAAGGCATGAATGCGATACGCATATTTTGGCCAAGCGCCAAATCACCAAGATCGGTAGAAGGGCCATCAGCCAGTACATCACCGCGAACCACTGGGTCGCCGACGCTACAACATGGACGTTGGTTAATACAGGTGTTCTGGTTAGAACGGGTGTATTTGGTCAAGTTGTAGATATCAATACCAGCTTCACCTGGAGTCAATTCTGCTTCGTTTACTTTAACGACGATGCGGCTAGCGTCGACATAATCAACATAACCACCACGTTTTGCAGCAACAACAACACCAGAATCAACAGCAAGCGTGCGTTCAATACCGGTACCAACCAGCGGCTTATCCGCCTTCAGTGTTGGTACAGCTTGACGTTGCATGTTTGCACCCATCAATGCACGGTTAGCATCATCGTGTTCTAGGAACGGAATCAATGACGCAGCTACCGAAATAATTTGCTGTGGCGATACATCCATATATTGGATATCCGCAGCCTTCATAAAGGTAGATTCACCTTTGTGACGGCAAGCAATTTGCTCTTCAAGCATGCGGCCTTCAGAGTCAAGTTCGATATTCGCCTGTGCAATCACATAACGACCTTCTTCGATTGCTGATAAGTATTCGACTTCATCAGTAATCACACCATCAACAACTTTGCGGTATGGCGTTTCTAGGAAACCGTATGAGTTGGTACGTGCAAAACTCGCTAGCGAGTTAATCAAACCAATGTTTGGACCTTCTGGCGTTTCGATCGGACATAGACGACCGTAATGCGTTGGGTGAACATCTCGAACTTCGAAACCAGCACGCTCACGGGTCAAACCACCTGGGCCTAATGCAGAAATACGACGCTTATGCGTTACTTCTGATAGCGGGTTGTTTTGATCCATAAATTGAGAAAGCTGAGAAGAACCAAAGAACTCTTTCACTGCAGCCGAAATCGGCTTCGCATTGATCAAATCCTGTGGCATCAATTCATTTAAATCACCCAGAGATAAACGTTCACGTACTGCACGCTCTACACGGACTAAACCAACACGGAATTGGTTTTCGGCCATTTCGCCAACACTACGAATACGACGGTTACCTAAGTGATCGATATCATCAACTTCATCGAAACCGTTGCGAATATTGATGATGTTTTTCATCACAGCAACGATGTCTTCTTTTGACAGAACCCCGGTACCTTCATCGTCTGCAATCGCCAAACGACGGTTGAACTTCATACGACCTACTTTCGATAGGTCATAGCGTTCTTCACTGAAGAATAAGTTCTGGAACAATGCTTCTGCAGCATCTTTGGTTGGCGGCTCGCCAGGACGCATCATGCGATAGATTTCAACCAGTGCCTCTAGGCGGTTGGTTGTTGAATCAATACGTAATGTGTCAGAAATGTACGCACCTGAATCAAGTTCATTGATGTACAGGGTGCCCACTTCTTTAATGCCAGCTAAAGAAAGCTTCGCTAGATCTTCAAGGCTAATCTCGTGGTTAGCAGAAACGATCACTTCACCCGTATCTGGGTCAATGTAATCCTGCGCAGCAACTTTATCGACAATGTACTCAACTGGTACTTCAAGCTCAGTGGTGTTGGTTTTTTCTAGTTGACGAATGTGGCGCGCAGTAATGCGACGTCCTTTTTCAACCAGAACCTGACCTTCTGAGTCTTTGATGTCATAGCTTGCGGTTTCACCACGTAGGCGCTCTGGAACCAAGTCCATAACCAAGACATCATCTTTGATGCGGAAATCAACGCGGTCAAAGAATAAGTCAAGAATATCCTGTGTGGAATACTCAAGTGCACGAAGAATGATGGTGGCCGGTAATTTACGACGACGGTCAATACGAACAAAAAGAGAATCTTTTGGATCGAATTCGAAGTCTAACCAAGAACCACGGTAAGGAATGACACGTGCATTATATAAAACTTTACCCGAAGAGTGCGTCTTACCACGGTCATGGTCGAAGAATACACCAGGGCTACGATGTAATTGAGAAACAATTACACGTTCGGTACCGTTAATGACAAAGGTACCATTGTCCGTCATGAGAGGAATATCTCCCATGTAGACTTCTTGTTCTTTAATATCTTTTACTGTACCAGCGGCAGCTTCACGATCATACAGTACCATGCGCAACTTCACGCGCAATGGTGCAGAGTACGTAACACCACGAATTTGACATTCTTTCACATCAAATACTGGCTCGCCTAGTTTGTAGCTGACGTAGTTCAGCTCTGAATAACCAGAAAAGCTCTTGATGGGAAAAACGCTACGGAAAGCGGCTTCTAAACCACGCTCACCCGTAGGATCTTGATCGGTGAACTTCTTAAATGAGTCCAACTGAATTGACAGCAGGTAAGGGATATCCAAAACTTGTGGACGCTTACCAAAGTCTTTGCGAATACGCTTCTTTTCAGAATAGGAGTAAACCATGGGTTTCCTCTGATTGCGAGATGTGACCAAGACTGAATAACACTATTGTTAAACAGCACGTTTGCCCATCACCGTTGATGGCAAGAACCTAGCCAGTAATCTCTGCTAGGGACTGCAATATGTGGCGACAAACGGTGAATAAAAAATCGCCTACGCTTACAGCGCAAAAAAGGCCGACGGTTAAAAAACCGCCAGCCTCCACCCGATGACTCGGGAGAGAGTAAGTTAAAGTTTAACTTACTTGATTTCTACTTCAGCGCCAGCTGCTTCTAGATCAGCTTTAAGTGCTTCAGCTTCTTCTTTAGAGATAGCTTCTTTAACTGCTACTGGAGCAGATTCAGCCATACCTTTAGCTTCTTTCAGGCCAAGACCTGTAGCGCCACGTAGAGCTTTAATTACAGCAACTTTGTTTGCACCGTGGTTCGTAAGAACTACGTCAAACTCAGTTTTCTCTTCAGCAGCAGCGCCGCCTTCAGCTCCGCCAGCAACAACAGCAGCTGCAGCAGATACGCCGAACTTCTCTTCCATTGCTTCTACAAGTTCAACAACTTCCATTACAGACATTTCTGCAAGGGCTTCTAAGATTTGGTCTTTAGTGATAGACATTAGAAATAATTCCTATTGTTCTGAATTCAATTTTGTTTAAGCGGCTAATAAAATTAAGCTGCTTCTTTCTGATCGCGCAATGCGGCCAATGTACGTACAAGCTTGCCAGCAGATGCTTCTTTTAGAGTCATCATGAACTGTGCTAGTGCTTCTTCGTATGTTGGCAGTTTCGCCAAACGATCAATCTCAGCTACAGGGATAAAGTCCCCTTCAAAGGCTGCGCCCTTCAGCTCAAACTGCTCTTCTTCTTTCGCGAAGTCTTTTAATAGACGCGCTGCAGCACCTGGGTGCTCATTTGAGAATGCAATTAAAGTTGGGCCAGTGAAAGTCTCTCCAAGGCACTCAAAATCAGTACCTTCGACAGCACGCTTAGCCAGTGTGTTACGTACTACACGTACAAATACACCGTTTTCGCGAGCAGTCTTACGAAGAGCTGTCATTGCACCTACAGTTACGCCGCGTGAATCAGCTACAACTGCAGATAGCGCACCTTTGGCAGCTTCGTTGACTTCAGCAACAATCGCTTTTTTGTCTTCGAGTCTTAATGCCATTGGCTTTACTCCTGGATTTTATCTAGGGAATCCCTAGTCTTTACCAAACTAAATATTAGTATAATATTTAGTAACTTACGGCGCGTATATCCAGCAGAAATAAATCTATCTGGGGTCCGACACCGTCTACGCAGGAAATTAAGTTAACCCGAAACAGTTAACACCTACGGTCTTGGACGGAAGCCTAGTTTTTCATTGAAAAACAGGCTTCAACCCTCAAGGTGCGCGCATTATAGACTAACGCGTGCGCCTTGTAAAATTACTTAACTTCGTTCAGAGTTGCCTGGTCGACAGTTACACCTGCACCCATAGTGGTAGAGATGGTAACTTTCTTCAGGAAAACACCTTTAGCAGAAGCAGGCTTTGCCTTCTTCAGTGCTGCAATCAAAGATTCTAGGTTCTCTTGAAGTTGAACTGGTTCAAAATCCACTTTACCGATAGTCGTGTGGATAATACCGTTCTTGTCATTGCGGTAACGGATCTGACCTGCTTTCGCATTTTTCACTGCGTCAGCAACGTTTGGCGTTACAGTGCCAGTCTTAGGGTTAGGCATCAGACCACGTGGGCCCAAGATTTGACCTAGTTGACCAACAACACGCATTGCATCTGGAGAAGCAATCACAACGTCAAAGTCCATTTCACCGGCTTTCACTTGTGCAGCTAGCTCGTCCATACCGACAAGCTCAGCACCAGCTTCTTTCGCAGCATCTGCGTTAGCGCCTTGTGTGAATACTGCAACACGAACTTCACGGCCTGTGCCGTGTGGAAGTACAGTCGCACCACGTACGTTTTGATCTGATTTACGAGGATCTACACCCAAGTTAACAGCAACGTCTACGCTTTCAGTGAACTTAGCAGTTGCAAGCTCTTTCAACAAAGCAATAGCTTCATTGATTTCGTAGTTTTTAGTTGATTCAACTTTTTCGCGGATAAGACGCGCGCGTTTAGTTAGCTTTGCCATTATATTAGTCCTCTACTACCAAACCCATTGAACGCGCAGTGCCTTCAATCGAACGCATCATTGCTTCAACATCTGCACCAGTCATATCAGCAGCTTTAGTTTCTGCGATTTCTTGGACAGCGCTACGCTTGATAGTACCCACTTTTTCAGTGTTAGGACGACCAGAGCCAGACTTCAGACCAGCTGCTTTAAGCAGTAGGAAAGACGCAGGTGGAGTCTTCGTTTCAAAAGTGAATGAACGGTCAGTGTATACCGTGATAACAACTGGAATTGGCATACCTTTATCGAACTTTTCAGTACGAGCATTGAATGCTTTACAGAATTCCATGATGTTCACACCTTTTTGACCCAGAGCTGGACCAACTGGTGGAGACGGATTAGCAGCACCGGCCGCTACTTGCAGTTTGATGTAACCATCAACTTTCTTAGCCATGAGACATTTCCTCTATTTGGGTTCAAACGCCCGCCGACCTCATGTCGACCTGCTCCCCTTAAAACAACGGGTGCGGATTATAATAAAATCCACACCCAATTCCAAACACATTTTGTGTTTTATTTAATCAACTTTTTTCGACTTGACCAAAATCAAGTTCAACTGGCGTTGAGCGACCAAAAATCATCACAGAAACTTTTACGCGACTCTTGTCATAATCGACTTCTTCAACGGTACCGTTGAAGTCAGCAAACGGACCATCAGTCACTCGAACAACCTCACCAGGCTCGAACATCACGCGATGCGTTGGTGACTCTGTTGTTTCTTGTAGGCGCTGTAAGATAGCATCCGCTTCTTTATCTGAAATCGGTGCAGGTCTATCTGACGTGCCACCAATGAACCCCATCACCCGTGGAATGCTCTTCACTAGGTGCCAGCTTTCATCATTCATTTCCATTTGAACAAGTACATAGCCAGGGAAAAACTTGCGCTCACTCTTACGACGCTGACCAGCACGCATTTCGACCACTTCTTCCGTTGGTACTAGAACCTCACCGAAGTAGTGCTCCATGCCGTGCATCTTGATATGCTCTAACAGAGATTTACAAACGCGGCCTTCATAACCTGAAAACGCCTGAACTACATACCATCTTTTCTTTGCTTCAGTCATTGGTGTCGCCTATACGCCGGTGATGAGGTTAACAATAACCATTAGTAATGAATCGAGTCCCCATAGGACCAAAGCCATAACGCCGGTCGCGGCAAGCACAACAAACGTTGTGTTCAATGCTTCTTGACGCGTCGGCCATACAACCTTACGTACTTCAATGTGCGACTCGCGAGCAAAGCTCATTGCTTGCTTACCTTTTTCGGTTTGCAAAGCAATAAAACCTGCAACCACAAATGTGACAACAACACTAATTGCGCGAATTAGCACACTTTCATCGCTATAGTACTGGTTGCCAAAAATCGCAGCGGCTAGCAAGATTACTACTAAGCCCCACTTTACGATATCCAGAGAGTTACTACCCTGGTCTTCAGTATTCGTTGTCATCGGTTGATTCCGTTACTCACTACGACCTGTACAACTAACCATATGGCTAGCTAAACACAATAAAAATTTCATGATCTAAACAAGTGTTAGATCGGATATATCCGAGCTCACCCTTGGAACAGCTAAGCTCAGAGGTAAAAAATCGGCCATAGATTGTATTCTTATTCAGCGCTGTAAGCAAGGTTGCTGGGCACTCTATAACAATAAAATTCGGCCAATCTAAAGCAGAAAACAAAAAAGGAAGCCGAAGCTTCCTTTTTCAATGTGCTGTTAAGCTTGTCGATTATTCAACAATCTTAGCTACAACACCCGCACCTACTGTACGGCCACCTTCACGGATTGCGAAGCGTAAACCTTCGTCCATCGCGATTGGGCAGATTAGCGTAACAACCATCTTGATGTTGTCACCTGGCATTACCATTTCTACGCCTTCTGGAAGCTCGATAGTTCCAGTTACGTCAGTTGTACGGAAGTAGAACTGTGGACGGTAGCCTTTGAAGAATGGCGTGTGACGACCACCTTCTTCTTTCGAAAGTACGTATACTTCTGATTCGAAAGTTGTGTGTGGGTTGATTGAACCAGGCGCTGCCAATACTTGACCACGCTCAACTTCATCACGCTTAGTACCACGTAGTAGTACACCACAGTTCTCACCTGCACGACCTTCGTCAAGCAGCTTACGGAACATCTCAACACCAGTACAAGTTGTCTTCGTAGTTTCTTTAATACCTACGATTTCTACTTCTTCACCAACCTTGATGATACCACGCTCAACACGACCTGTTACTACTGTACCACGGCCTGAGATTGAGAATACGTCTTCGATTGGAAGAATGAATGCACCGTCGATTGCACGCTCTGGCTCTGGGATATAAGTATCTAGAGCTTCAGCTAGTTCGATGATTTTTGCTTCCCACTCTGGCTCGCCTTCTAGGGCTTTAAGCGCAGAACCTTGGATAACTGGTAGGTCATCACCTGGGAAGTCATACTCAGAAAGAAGTTCACGAACTTCCATCTCTACTAGTTCTAGTAGTTCTTCATCGTCAACCATGTCACATTTGTTCATGAATACGATGATGAAAGGTACACCAACCTGACGTGAAAGTAGGATGTGCTCACGAGTCTGTGGCATTGGACCATCAGTAGAAGCTACAACCAAGATTGCACCGTCCATCTGTGCTGCACCGGTAATCATGTTCTTAACATAATCCGCGTGACCTGGGCAGTCTACGTGTGCATAGTGACGTGCTGGCGTGTCATATTCGATGTGAGAAGTATTAATTGTAATACCGCGCTCACGCTCTTCTGGAGCGTTATCGATAGAAGCGAAATCTTTAACTTCACCACCATATGTCTTAGTCAATACTGCTGAGATTGCTGCAGTAAGAGTTGTTTTACCATGGTCAACGTGACCGATGGT
>NZ_BMPZ01000018.1 GCF_014647855.1 Shewanella gelidii
TTGCCCCACACTTCCACACCATTCGCTCGCAACGTGTCAATCTGACTCGTATCTGTAAGCGGAATATACTCGATGTTTAAACTCTGCAGCGCCGTCAGACCAAACAGCGGTGTTAAGTCATTCACCCCCGTGTAATCAAGACTTAAGTAAGACAGTTGGTCTAAACCAGCAAGCCCACTGATATCCGTTAACTGACGATTATCATAAAGATATAATGATTGGATTTGCGTCAGTCCCGCTAAAGACGACACATCAACCAGCGACGCTTGTCGGTTGATTTGCAACTGGTTCAACTGAGTGAAATTTGCCAGTGCACTGAAATCGCGCACAAGCGTAGATTCAAACGATAAGCTGTAAAGTTGGCCGCTTAAGCTACTCAGCAGACTCACATCAATAAAATTAGGGTCATTCACACGTAATGAGCCCAATGATGCAAAGCTAGTCAGTTGTTGATAGTCATCCAGCTGGCCTGTCAGCACCAGATGGTACAACGGCAACTCAGCAGGTAAGGCACTTAAATCACGCACGTGCTCACCTAAGTATAAGTAGTTGAGCTGTAGGTAGTTAGCGAGCACATCAATATTAGTCAGCCCTGTACCCATCAGATTTAGTTCATATATGTTAACCAGATCCGTTAACATGGAAATGTCTGAAACGGCTGAATTATGCAAAGACAGGCTGCGTAGCTGCACCATGCCATTGAGCGCTGACACATCGGTCAAGCCAGTTTGCTCTTGCAAAGACAGCCATTCAACATGCGTCAATGCTTCAATTCCACTTACATCAGTAATCGGATAGCTTGTACCAAAACAATCAAGATAATTCAGCTGTGAGAGTGACACCATCCCAGTGGTGTAAGCATAGATGCACTGCCTTAATGCCGGATCAACAATCATCGTCCCCGCCAATAAGTCACCAAATGGCATCGGGTCATCAACATCTAAAATGCCGTCACCATCATCATCGTCATCGGCATTGTTACCGATGCCATCGCCATCGGTGTCATACACCTCCGTCGCATCCAATGGCATTTCATCACGGTTGTCACCAACCCCGTCCCCATCCGAGTCTAACTGCTCACTCGCATCCCATGGGAACGCATCCCCATTGTCGCCAACACCGTCACCATCGTTGTCGTTCTGCTCATTGGGGTCATTCGGGAAAGTATCTCGATTATCACCAACCCCATCCCCATCCGAGTCTAACTGCTCACTCGCATCCCATGGGAATGCATCGGTGTTATTGCCAACACCGTCTCCATCACTGTCTAACTGTTCACTAGGATCTTGAGGGAAAACATCTGTATTATCTCCAAGACCATCTCCATCAGAATCACGCCACTCGCGATTATCATTAGGAAAAGCATCTAAGGCATTTTCGACACCATCATTATCCCAGTCAGAATCCTCAGTTCCGCTTAGACCGTCATTATCCAGTTCAAGCGGATAAGCTTGATAATAAGTCACTCGAGCAAGAATATAATCAGTCCAGTTTTCCTGCTGACTTGGGAAGTTAAAACCATTCGAATTAAATTTTGACCATTCCAATACATACAAACGTTCATTTTTCTGTAAAATTGGGACCCAGAAGCGTCGACGCCAAGTATTGCAGTTATCTAAACTAGAATCACAACCACTATATTCAGATCCATTTTCAATAGCATTAGCATCTAACTGCATCAAGCCTTGAACACCTTCCACTCCCTGTTGCCACAACCATGTTTCTGCTGGTACACCATTTAGAATATCTTCACCCCAAACACGCTGAGCTACTCCGCCCGAATTTAAGTTGAAGCCATAATATTCCTTAAGATAAATCTGACCGTTATCATCATAAGCATTAGGGTCTGATAGTGCCCAGGCTCCCATCATAAATTGATTTTCAAAATCAAAATCAACCATATTGAAGGGTGGAAGGGAACCGCTTGTTTTCATAGCTAAGCCATAACTTGAATAAACATTATCAGCGGTTTCAACGACTGTGTGCACACCGTAGCCAACATCAAACTGTTCTACTTGTTGATATCGAATCGAAATTGGGTTGTTTACATCAAGCCCCATTAACTCCAGAGCACCATCTTGAGAAATAGTCCAGCTAAAAGAAGCTGATTCGATCTGACTTTCTGCCGTGCCATCTTGATTAAAGTGGATTATATCTGGAACTAAACTGCGGTAAGAAAGCGTAATTGGCAAAACCCAATGACCAGAAACGTCTTCAAATGCGTAAGGAATATTATCTAGCCTTTCTACTGCTGCATATTGCTTAAGGGACCTTATCTGACCGTCAACATTCGGTACGTCGCTACCAAATAGCGAATCCCATTGCTCAAAGTTATAAGGTGTATATTGAAGGAGTTCAACTTCTGCAAAACGTTCTTGACCATCAACAACTGCAAGTTTGTACCATTGATAGCCAGTAACGGCCCTATTCAGTTGAATCGTTTTTCCAAAGCTCGCTTTATAAACATTGGCCTTTTGTTGTGTAATAACACCGGTATTTACAAGCAGCTGAACACTGGTTGTCGAATAACCATCTTGTTTTTCAGCCAAATCTATCGATAACATATTGTTAGAGATATGCCATGTAAACGGCTTAGAACCATAAATTCCTGTTTGATTGCCCGAACCATCACTAGCAAAAGAAAAGAGTTGGCTAACATCACGGCCAACGGCTATGTGGGGTTCAATTACACTCTGTCGCGAAATACCTATGTAGCTTGACGCTAAATCGCTTTCGGTAAATAGTTGAGCCGCACCAATTTCGGCATTCCGATCATGCAAATCATCAGCATCTAAAACGCCATCGCCATCATCGTCGCTATCTGCGTTATTTCCAATGCCATCTCCATCGATATCAAACCATTCAGTCACATCCCTTGGGAAGGCATCTACCGAATCATTGAAGCCATCATTGTCATCATCATTGTCAAACGCATCGACAACACCGTCTCCATCGGTATCTTGAACACTAAGTGCTGCTTCAATTTGATTTAATGCGGGTTCGTCGAGCCAAAGATCAAGACCTTTTTCTAATGTTCCTGCAGCGATATGCACGCCTAATTGAACATGGCCATCGATTAGGGCAAAAATTGGATTTGACCATGCTTCATCTCGATTCATTCCAGATATTTCAGCAATATTTTCTGGCAGTTCAATTTCAACAATTTCTTTACCTAAAACCAGCCTACGAACCCACTGACCTTGAAATGCGAGTCGTCTGGCATTTTCAGCGCCAGAATCACTTTGCGGCACCACAAATAAGTTTACTTCACCATAGTCTGCCGCTGATTCTACCAGCTCAGCTTGAAGCGTTACTCCCCTTTCATTTAAGAGTGTTATCGAGATAAGTTCATCAATGTTGGTCCCTTTAATAGCATTTGGAACAAACAAATCATCTAAGTTAGTCAGGCTAACCAAGCTATTGTCAGCTGAATCAACATTGAGATATGCGTAATCACAATCATTGCTTGCCAAGGACTCTCTACTACATGCTTTAACTCGATAAACATCATTAAGCTGAGTAAAGGATATTTGATATAAGTTCGCAGTCGGCTCGAACGTAATATCATTCTCAAGTAATTGACTAAATTCGGTTTCTGAATGCTCAGCTAAAATTTTGGCAATTGGCCTATTAGTTAAATCTACCGCTAAACTATTGATCAACACTTGGTCATTTAATGAGTTGACAAACTTAATCCCACCTTCAATGTTAACTTCCGAAAGTTGATAGTCGTTTGTTTGGTGCTGCCACCCAGAATCTGTCAGTAGCAACTCATCATCAAAGTCACTCGAATCTTGTAATTCAAAAATGAAAGAATCTGCATTTAAAGCATAATAGGAAAAAACCATGCTTCCATCAGTCGCGTCGAAATCAAACCTTTCGTATCCGTACTTCAGTGAACCATTGTCATTATCTTGATATAGCGCGAAAACCGGACCTTGGTAGAATGAATCCATTAAACCGCCAACTCTCACGTTAGGGTTGTTTGGCGCTATGTCAGCATTGTCACCAATACCATCCCCATCGGTATCCAGCCACTCAAGTTCATCATTTGGAAATGCATCTGCATTATCGCCAACCCCATCACCGTCGGTATCGACACTCTCATTTGCATCCAGCGGGAAGGCATCTTGCGCATCAGCAACGCCGTCACCATCGTCATCGGTGTCGGCATTGTTCCCTATGCCATCACCGTCGGTATCGACACTCTCACTATCGTCTAGCGGGAAGGCATCTTGCATATCAGAAACGCCGTCACCATCGTCATCGGTGTCGGCATTGTTACCGATGCCATCACCGTCGGTATCGACACTCTCATTCGCATCCAGCGGGAAGGCATCTTGCGCATCAGCAACGCCGTCACCATCGTCATCGGTGTCGGCATTGTTACCGAAGCCATCACCGTCGGTATCGACACTCTCATTAGCATTTAACGGGAAGGCATCTTGCGTATCAGAAACGCCATCACCATCGTCATCGGTGTCGGCATTGTTACCTATGCCATCACCGTCGGTATCGACACTCTCATTAGCATTTAACGGGAAGGCATCTTGCGTATCAACAACGCCATCACCATCGTCATCGGTGTCAGCATTGTTACCGATGCCATCACCGTCGGTATCCACACTCTCGTTGGCATTCACCGGGAAAGCATCCTGATTATCAGCAACGCCATCACCATCATCATCGTTGTCAGCATTGTTACCGATGCCATCACCGTCGGTATCCATACTCTCGTTGGCATTCAACGGGAAAGCATCTTGGGTATCTGCAACACCATCGCCATCATCATCGGTATCGGCGTTGTTACCTGTACCGTCCCCATCGGTATCCACACTCTCATTGGAGTTCAACGGAAAGGCATCCTGCGTATCTATAACGCCATCACCGTCATCATCGGTATCAGCGTTGTTACCTGTACCGTCCCCATCGGTATCCACACTCTCGTTGGGGTTCAACGGGAAGGCATCCTGTGTATCTATAACGCCATCACCGTCATCATCGGTATCAACATTGTCTCCAATGCCATCACCATCGGTATCCATATCCTCGTTCGCATTAAGCGGAAAGGCATCAGCAATATCAGGTATACCATCGCCATCGTCATCAGTATCAGCATTATTGCCAATGCCGTCGCCATCGGTATCGAGCCATTCAAAGGGATCGAGTGGCAGTTGGTCATCCACATCTGGGACACCATCGTTATCATCATCTGGGTCAGTCGTATCCCCAACACCATCTTGATCAGAGTCAATGAAGATCGTTCCTGGCTGACTTGGGTCATTGTCATCGACATCTTGCTCAGCAGGCCAACCATCATTATCTACATCATTGTTTTCAGATAAATTCGGATCGAGAGGATAGTCATCATCGCCATCAAGCACGCCGTCATTATCATCATCAAGATCACACACATCACCAAATGAATCATCATCGCTGTTCACCTGATAAAAATTGGCTATCAAAGGACAGTTATCAATACTATTCGCTATTCCATCACTGTCACTGTCAAACCGTTGCGAGGGATCCATCGGTGCAACATCAGCGCCATCAAATACGCCGTCGCCGTCGGAATCGGCATTCAGGGGATCTGAACCGGTGAGTAATTCTAGCTCATCGGTTAAACCATCATTATCATCATCAAGATCAGCGTTGTTACCTGTACCATCCCCGTCGGTATCTATGGTTTCATCACTATTCAGTGGGAATAAATCTTCATCATTAGCAACATCATCGCCATCAATATCAGGATCACTATTGTTGCCAATACCGTCACCATCCATATCTGCGGTTTCTTGTGGGTTTAATGGAAACGCGTCTTCAGTATCGATAACACCATCATTGTCATCATCCTGATCAGGCGTATTACCACCAGAGTCAGCGAGACCGTCTTGATCCGTATCAATAAAAGAAATCCCCGGTACCGAAGCGTCTGCATCATTTGGATCCTGCTCGGTTTCCCAACCGTCATTGTCTTGATCCGTTGCAGAAGATCGACTGGCATCTAACGGAAAGTCGTCTTCTGAATCTAAAACATCATCGCCATCATCATCTGTATCTTGGTTGTTTCCGATGCCATCGCCATCGGTATCTGTATGCTCACTGATATCAAATGGAAAAGCATCCGTTTGGTCCGCCACACCATCATTATCATCATCAGCATCAGACTTCTCTGGATCAATTTGGTTAGTTCGAGCACCGTCAGACAAAATCCAGGCAATATCCGGCAAACCATCACCATCATGGTCACTATCTGCACTAGCATCTTCAGGAAACAAATCTAAGCTGTTCAGAACACCATCTCCGTCTATATCTGGAGACGACTCGGCAGGCTGAAGTTCAACGTTAGACTCTTCCTGCTGGTACTCTTCTGTATCAATGTCACTATTGCCTGTTTGCTCAGTTTCGTTGATGACGATTGCTTTCACATCTTCAACAGTACGGCCATCAGGATCATTTGGGATCGGTAATGTGGCAGGATCTTGTTGCAAAACATCTAAAGAATTAGGGGAATAGCTTTCTACTGGTTCGTCACCGGCATTACCGTCAATCATGCCATCGGATAAATCCGACGCCATACCACTGATAATGTCATCAGTACTTGAATCTGACTCTCCCGCAGCTTGCTGCATTTGATAGACAACGGCACTAAATGCTTCCACCGCACTACGATAGGCCGCAGTTGAAGCCTGTTGCTCTGAAGTTTGAGTTTCTTGGACCAACATTGGAGGCGTATCATAGATATTCACATCCTCACCAATGCCAAAGCCCATTGTAGATTTCACTTGCTCTGCCGCACCAGAAAGTGCGGATAAAATTTCCGGAGTGGATACTAAACCATCACCATTTCCATAAAATGGCAATTCAGCAAAATCTGCGTTGGAAAATGCCAAATCAACTGCCATCGTAGTTAAAGGCGTTGCAAATATTTCCTGTCCAGAATCTAGTGTTTCTTGAGTAATAACGGTACGTAGCGTTCGAATAACGGGTAAATGACCCGTCGTAATATCAACAGAATGGTCCGTCGCGACAATCTCAAGTAAGTAAGGTGGTGTGTATGGCGCAACTAAGCTTAAACCTTCAATTTTGGCTTGGGAGTTAGTTACAGCACTGGTAACCAATTGCCCTTTAAAACTGGGAGCAGAAGGGTCAATTAAATATACATGAACTTCTGCAGAAGCCATCGGCCCTTTTACGCCGCCACCTCCAATTTCGATTACCTCAGCAACACTTGGGGGAGTGGTGGGTTCCGTCGCCACAGCGTTTGCATCATCATTATCAACTAAATCACAAGCAACAAGTAAACCGACAGGCATCAAAAAAAGTGCAGCACGAACATTCTTTGCAATTAAAGAAGATCTGAGTTTCATGAAGTGTCCCTTTTAAACAAAATCCATCAATTACTAACGAAAAGTAGCCATACTCAAACTAAAGGAGCATAGAAAATATATTTTTCCACTTGAGGCGAATGCTATACTGAATACAACAGATCTTTAAGAAACTATGGTTGGTAATTTGATCTTGATTATTTTCCCAGATATAGATTTTGAAATCTAAGTGAGGAATTATAAGGCTGTCGAATACTTCAACTTACAGAAAAAATAGCACATCAGACTCTTGCATAACCAGTCAAAACAAAGGGCACAGCGATTTTGAATGACAAGCACGACCATATTTGTTGAAGTCTCAAAAATGAGTATTTAATACTTTGGAATGAATTAAGTTCAACGCAAAACAATTTCAACAAAAAACTGTTCACTAAGTAAATAAAAAGAAGAATAGAAGGCCGAGTGATATAAAAAGGGGAAAGTAACACCGATAAAAATTTATTTAAAAACTATTTGATCGAAATCAATATAAAACAGAGAGTCCCATATACAAATAAGACTCTCTATCTTCAAACTTACTCCATATTTGTGTCCGCAGCTTCACATGCTGCAGCAGTAAATATAACATCAGTTGAACTATTTAAAGCGGTTTCTGCAGAGTCCTGAACAACACCAATAATAAAACCAACGGCGACAACTTGCATCGCCACGTCATTGGAAATACCAAATAGACTGCAGGCAAGGGGGATAAGTAACAAAGAGCCTCCAGCAACACCAGATGCCCCACATGCAGAGATTGATGCCACAATACTCAATAGTAACGCTGTTAGCATATCCACTTGAATACCTATCGTATGGGCGGCCGCTAATGTAAGCACCGTAATGGTAATCGCCGCGCCACCCATATTGATGGTCGCGCCCAAAGGAATTGACACAGAGTAAGTATCTTCATGTAATTCAAGACGCTCACACAGCGCCATATTTACAGGAATATTCGCAGCACTCGAACGGGTAAAAAACGCAGTGACGCCACTTTCGCGTAAACAGGTCAACACCAAGGGGTAAGGGTTTCTGCCAATCTTTAAAAATACAATCAAAGGATTCACGACAAGAGCAATAAACAACATTGAGCCGAGTAGTACCGCCAATAACTGTGCGTAACCAGCTAGCGCCTCAAACCCTGTTTGAGCGATTGTGTTTGCCACAAGGCCAAAAATACCAATCGGTGCAAGTCGAATGACAAACTTAACCATAAAAGTCACACCATGACTCACATCATGCAACACTTGTTTGGTACTGTCTGATGCGTTATGTAACGCAAAACCGAGTCCTGCCGCCCAAACTAGAATACCAATGTAGTTACCCGTCACAAGAGCATTCACCGGGTTGTCGACCATTTTAAAGAGTAATGTATTCAAAACCTCACCGATCCCTTGCGGAGGATTGGTACCCTGTGCTTCCGTGACTAGTGTTAATGCTGTTGGAAATGCAAAACTCATGACGACTGCCGTTAATGCCGCGGCAAATGTTCCCACAAGATACAGTGAAATAATTGGTCGAATATTTGATTGCGCACCAATCTTTTGATTGGCAATCGATGAAGCAACAAGCACGAAGACAAGAATTGGAGCGATGGCTTTTAGTGCACCAACAAACAAGCTCCCTAAAAATGCCACCTGTAAGGCCGTGGTTTCTGAGAATACGGCCAATAAAATACCAGCAACAATTCCGACGAGAATTTGCAGCACTAGACTGCCACTTGCAATTTTTGCAAGCACATTAGATTTTTTACTCATTGCGCAACCCATTTAATTTGTTGAGAGTAGTAGATATTTTTCTACTTTTATTTGATATCTAGGTTGTATCGAATCACTTCGCAATTGTCCAGACATTAAATGTAATCACATAAAAAAGCCCACCACATTTACATGGGTGAGCGATAGGTAAAAAGGCAATATTCTAAACTACATTTTCCCTCGCGCCTCCGCGCCACGCAACATTGCACTAATGAGTTCATGCGCATCAAACTTAGTTAACGCTTCATTTGCCCCCACTTGATGTGCTTGACTGACGCTGATCTCACTTGATAAAGACGTATGTAAAATAATGTACGCACCCGCTAGTGCTGGGGTGTTTTTTACTTCAAAAGCAAGTTCATAACCATCGAGCCCAGGCATTTCAATATCACTAACTAAGAGGTCAATAGGTGCATGTTCTTCCGCCAGCGAAGCCATCATTTCCAAAGCATCTTTGCCATCTGATGTCACTAAATAAGGAATATTAATTGAATCTAAAGCATCAGAAAGCTGTTTTCTTGCAACTTTAGAATCATCGACCAATAGAATTTTCAAAGGCTTTAGCTTTTCCCTTTGAACATCGGTCAAAATTGCTCGATTCGTTTCAGGGTTATCGGGGAAGACCTTTGAAAGCAGTAATTCGACGTCAAGGAGTTGCACTAACTCATTTTCATAACGAGTCACACCTGTCAAATAGGCACTCGTCCCCAAATTTTCCGGTGGAGACTCAATATCGCGCCAATTACACTCTATGATTTTATCGATGGCGCGAACTAGAAAGCCAATCACCATACGCTGGCAATCCGTAATCACAATATAGCTCTGTGAAAGCTCTTCTTTAGGTATTGGCGGATAACCGACTGCAGCAGCCATATCGATTACCGGAATGGTATGCCCTCTTATCGTCGCAGCGCCAAGAATTGTCGGATGAGATTGCGGAATTGCATTTAGCGGCGTATACGAAACCAGCTCTCTAATTTTTAACGTTCCTAATGCAAACGTCTGTCTTTGAGAGAGCTTAAACAACAGTAACCCTTGGGATTGACTTGCCTTACTTTTCATAAAACTATTCGCTTCTCATTAAATAAAAAGTTTTCATTACTTTAACACTTGCATTCATTAGGTAATCATTCCAATTTCACAGAGTTTGTGTACCACGCTCAAAAAGCAGTGAGCAACTTCAATGAGCAACAACTCCTAAATAGAAGCAAGATAACCAAGGGTTCCTAAATGCTGTGTTATGTCATAACCACATTTAACTATCGGCCATCATTGGTAATTTTTAATATAAAGAGATTAAAAACAATAATAAATTGAACTCAAGCCATAAAAGCATCAGTCTTGCAGTGCATAAAGCACATCAAATGCGAATTGGTCCCAACCTTCAGCACTAAAGGCGATATCGCGAACACTCCGCACTTGGCTGACCGCATGCAGCGGCGCGGTACCCGTTTTCATTAAATAATAGGCCATCATTAAACCGGTTCTATCTTTGCCTGAACGGCAATGGATTAACACGGTTCGCCCCAAATTTAATTGTTGCTCAATAAATGCATAAGCAGTCGGCATAGCGCTTACGCAATCCTCTAAATCACCTTCCAGTGGCGGAATATTACTCGTAAAGGGCACGCACGCGTAATGAATATCATTGGCCACAAAGTCTGTTAAATCACATGATTCGCCATCATTGACAGAAAGCACCGAATCGATTCCGGCAGCTTTCAATTCAGCGAGGTTCCACGGTTCCTTGTTTGGGCCACTGCGCCCAGCAATCTTTCCCTCTTCTAACCAAAAAAGGTGTTGCATGTTACTTTACCTATTTTACTTGTTACGTTTAATACTGCGACGAACGACAACGTTTAAGAACAAACTCAGAACTCAGTCAGATCTTAAAACCAAAAAAAGTCCGCGATGGGGGCTGTTAAAACTATTTTTTACCCCAAACCTCAGCATTAAGTTGCTCGTTTTTCTTTCGTTTCTTTTTACCGGTACCAGCTGGCTTGGCGACAGGTTTAGGTTTCCGAGATGGGCAGTCTGCCGGCGCTTCTAGATCCGGTTCAAAATTAGGGATATGCTCTCGTTTTAAGCGTAATTTATTTTTCTTTTCAATCAGCTGAAAATGTTGGTACTCATCATGGCTAATCAAAGAAATCGCTAAACCAGATTTTCCTGCTCTGCCTGTACGACCAATCCGGTGCATGTAGTCAGCAGGGCTGCGTGGCAACTCCATATTGATGACAACATCAAGGCTCTCAACATCGATACCACGCGCAGCGATATCAGTTGCGATCAGAACCCGAATATCTCCATTTTTAAAATCTTCCAGCACCTTCGTTCGATTGCCTTGAGCTTGATCACCATGGAATACTTTGGCTTCAATCCCAGATTGTTTCAGTTTGGTCTGGAGACGATTACAACTTACTTTGGCACTCGCAAAAACAAGCACCTGACGCCAAGGCTCCGTAGACAGCATATGCATCAACAACGCAGTTTTCTGATTGCGATTCACCTCAATCACTCGCTGCACTAACTGCTGAGCACTCACTTGATTTTCTACCGACACAACCTGTGGTGCTTGTAGTAAACGATGTGAGAGCTCAGCAACGTCTTCTGGAAAGGTCGCAGAGAAGAACAAAGTTTGTTTCTGACTCGGAAGCATATCCAACAGCTCCGCAAGCTCTTCTTGAAAGCCCAAATTCAGCATGCGATCCGCTTCATCTAAAACTAAATGTTGTATCTTGCTTAGCTGAACTGCGTTTTGCTTGACCAAATCAAGTAAACGTCCGGGAGTGGCGACTAACACATCCACACCACGCCCTAACACTTGCATTTGCTCATTAACAGAAACACCGCCAAATACGGCTCTAACTTTGATAACGCCATTTAAACCTGCGCCGTAACTCATAAAGCTATCCGCGACTTGTTGAGCTAGCTCGCGAGTTGGCACCAACACCAAACAACGGGCTTCACGAGCATCGTACGTTGTCTCATTGTTTTCCATTAAATGCAGCAAAGGTAAAGCAAACGCAGCCGTTTTACCCGAGCCAGTTTTGGCGTGGGCTTGCAAATCCGCACCATCCAAAATAATAGGAATACTTGCTTGTTGAACCGCTGTGGGATGGCGATATCCCAATGCATCAATCCGCTCTATAAGGGCTTTTGACAATGCGAAAGATTTAAATTCAACTTGGGCTACTTGGCTGGATGGTAAATGTTGGGTCATGACGGCACACTAGGAAACGATATTAGCGGCTATTCTACCCCATCACAGCACAAAGCCTTACTACTATTTGCGCAAACTAAGCACTCTGCTCTAACTGCAACAATGCCTGCTTCATCGATAAACCATAGGCATACCCAGTTAATTTCCCATTTTTTCCGATAACCCGATGACAGGGTACGATAATCGCGATGGGGTTGCGGCCATTTGCAGCGCCAACAGCTCTAACCGCGTTGGGATTTTCGATATCCTCAGCAATATCGGCATAACTGCAAACTCCACCATAAGGCACCTTTAAAAGAGACTGCCAGACTTGACGCTGAAACTCCGTGCCCCATGGCGCCAAAGCGACAGAGAATTCATGACGCTGACCGTTCAGGTATTGAGAAAGCTCCTCTTTTGCTTGCTCAACATGCCTTTGCGCTTCAACTAAGTAGCTTAACCTCTTTTGATTATCGGGGAGAACTAAGTCGCACACATCTTCAGCAACGATAGCCAGTCGGCACACGCCATAGGCATTCGCTTGAATCAATATATTTCCCCAAGGAGAAGGTAGTACGTCTTGAGACAGCGCTGCCAGTTCACTTTTGTTGACACAGAAAGACTTTTGATTAAACACGTTCGATTTCCTCCTTAATATTCATCGCCATAAGCATTATCAAACTATCGAAGAACGCTCATACTCGCTCGATGCCAGAGCATCATGGTGACATAGCTCCCCCAGGGGGAAATGTGTTGTGCAACCCGCTCGCTGACGCTCTGTATCGTATCACTCGTTTGGCTTGCTTCAGGGTTAAAGTAAATTGATTTCAATTGCTGTTTAATCACTAAATCAGTGGCTAGAAAAACATCAGACTCAAAATTGCCACGCATTCTGGCATATGCAACCGTCCACGGACCAATTCCTTTCACAGATAACCAAGTCGATACTTCTGCATCAGGCTCTAACGCGACTTTGGTAGCCAAAGCAATTAGAGCATCCCTTCTCGCTTGGGGCATTTTCAGTTCTTCTAAAGTGGCATTCGCTAAGCGATGAGGGCTTGGAAATAATTTCAGCTGACGACCATTTACTTCTATAGGTTGCCCATAGCGTTCCACCAATATGTTTACCAGTTTTACAGCTTGCTCAACACTGACTTGCTGACCCAGTATCGCGCGACAGCCTGCTTCAAATACAGACCAAACACCGGGAATTCTCACTCCAGGAATAAATGGTTTTTGCAAACCTGTACAACGAGTAATCGCTTGCTCTATTTGCATCATATCGGCATCGAGATCCAGTAAACGTCTAATTTTATTGATAACCGGCATCAAGCTCGCACGTGGATGCTCTGCAAGATACAAGGTCACTTTGACCCGATTTTCCGAAAGTATAGGAAGCACCTCAAAATACCCAGAGGCCTCTTGGGTAGAGAAACTGCGGCCATATCCCAAAACCTCTGAGCTTGAATCTCGGTACTCATGGTTTTGCCTCCCTTTGGCTTCACTTTGTTCTCTATTCGGGCAAAAGGTCCACTCCATGCCTTCAACAAGACGTTTCTGGTAAAACGATATGAGTAACATCCAATCCAGCGGAGGACGATAGCTTAAGTAAAAACTCAGGCTTGCATCTAGGTTTCTTGAACGCTCATCCACACGGGCGTTTCGGCGCAGTTGAGTGGGTGATAGCTGCAATTGCTGTTGAAAGACTTCATTAAAACGTCGGATGCTACTAAAACCAGATGCAAACGCAACTTCGGTGATGGGTAAACTCGTCTGATGTAACAGGCTCTTCGCTAGCAACAAGCGACAATATGTTTCATATTGCTTCGGCGAAACACCAAGAGATTTGGCAAATAGCTGTCGCAGATAACGCTCAGAGATCCCTAATCGCTCAGATAAGTTTGCAACAGTCCCCTTCCCTCGTGATGACTTGTCATTAGCTTCGGAGCGATTTAGTGGCTCTCCCTGCTCAAGAATGTACATGGCTCGCTCAAGCGTCGTATTTTTCCCTTTCCATGCACTTGAATGCGGGGCACTATCTGGTCGACAGCGCAGGCAAGGTCTCAACCCAGCGGTTGAAGCTTCTATCGCTGAAAAAAAATATTGGACATTTTTTTCTAGCGGTGGAACGGCAGGACATATACTGCGGCAATATATCCCTGTGCTGGTGACGCCAGTAAAAAATAAGCCATCAAAACGAGCGTCACGAGCAAGGCGTGCCTTTCTGCAAATATCCGGCGAAAGCAAACCTCTCGTCATTTCCATTTGCTCTTCGCCGCTTTCATCATTCTTCATTAATATACCGTTCCTAATTATCACTAGGCAGAAGGTTGTATTACTGTAACCATTTCTTGTGTTGGCAACTAGCGGAAATCGGAACTGATGGTTAAAGGCATGCTTCCCCTGCTTCAAGCAAAGTTTGGAATAGCATCAGGCTTGTGGTGAATGTGCAACAAAAGTAGGAACTGAAAGGCATTCGATATTGTAGTTTCAAAGCATATATTCACAAATATGCGGGCAGTAAAAGAATGACGCTTGGGCGCACGTTGAAGATAAAACACGAACAAACATAGGTGATGAACAACACTAATCAAGGAAAGCTTGCAATGCTAAACGCAAAAAACCACCTTACGGTGGTTTCTTTAACCTATGTAAATCACAGGTTGTTTGGTGGAGCCTAGCGGGATCGAACCGCTGACCTCAACACTGCCAGTGTTGCGCTCTCCCAGCTGAGCTAAGGCCCCATTTGCTGTTTTATCAACAACAAACCATAAATAAATGGTATCCCATAGGGGATTCGAACCCCTGTTACCGCCGTGAAAGGGCGGTGTCCTAGGCCTCTAGACGAATGGGACGCCGGTCTTACGTTTAGACTCCGTAAGGGAGTGAATACTCATTGATACCT
>NZ_BMPZ01000019.1 GCF_014647855.1 Shewanella gelidii
GTGGCAATTGGCGCAGTTTTCCGTCACCGGTGCATGCTCCCAAAGTACAGGGCCACGCTTATCGGCATGACAGCTGTAGCAGGTGTCATTGATAGTGGTGTGGTTTAAGGCGCTTTCGCCCATGGAGCCATGGGGGTTGTGGCAATCAATACAGGTCATGTCATCCCATTTCATTGGATGAGATGAGCGCTTGTTCATGTCGGCTTTGGCATCTAAATGGCACGATGTACAAGCGGTGTTGATATTCTCTTTGGCTAAAATCGGGTCTTGAGCCACGTGCACTTGGTGACAATCGCTACATGCGACTTCATCAAGGTTGTGACTACTGCCATGCCAGGCCATTTGTTCAGCGTCGTTGTGGCAACCAAGGCACACACTGTTTTGACTTGCGGCAGGCAATTGACTGTTTGGGCCAAAGGCAATCATGGGCTCTTTACCGCCACGATTATGTTGACCGATGGGGCCATGGCAAGCTTCACACTGTAGATTTGCCATGGGGGATTGTGGGTGACTGGCTTGACCGTGGGTTCCCTCAAAAATTGCCATCACGTGTTCATTTTTTTTATGACACATCAAGCAGGTATCAGCGCCTTTTTTAGAATATTTGCCTTCGGCAAACTTCTGCTCAAGTTGCTGCTCCAGTTGTTCTGGGGTGAGAGTGTCCCAAGGGGTGGCTAAACCGTAAAAACTTATAAAAAACAAAATGCCCAAAGACATTTGTATATTTCGATGCCAACTCATAAGAGTACCTATTTATTATGGGATAAATAAAATTGAATAGTAAAACTAACCAATTAGTAGTATTTTATAGGCAGTTCGAAATAGTCTGAATGATGTTTGCTTTGCATAAAACGACATGAGTGATACAGATCACAATCCAGAGACACACATCGGCAATGATTATAAGTAAGACAGTGAATTTAAATTATGATTAATTATAAATGCCGCCAGGCAATACATACCAAAATAGTTTTGGAATACTGTGAAGATATTGGGTTTGCAGTGCCTGAACCATTCGAGCACTATAAGACATTGAATGATGAAGACTCAATTGGATTTTATACCATCACCAACTTACTCAAGTTTATTGAGAGTAATTCTGATAACCGGCACTTTTTTATCGATTTAATCCCTTATTTTGAACGGCGACTCATTCAATTTATTAAAGAGCACGTAGATCTCGATCAAACACCCGCACAAAACCTATTAAACTTTGTCAATTACTATAATCACGTGTCCGATCTCAACTGGGGAACCCAAGAGAGTGAAGACAACTTATGCCTTGATGCTCAAAGGAATCCTCGTCAATACGCATCGCAATATGACGACCTATTCCTATATTTCTGCGCTACAAACTTATTCAGGTCATCGTTCGGAGAAAAGAACAATGTCAACATAAAACTCCCCTTTGAAAGGGCATTTTATGGAAAAAACATAGACTTATTTGATTCAGTTGAATTTGACAATCAAAGTATGAAAGTTTGCGTCACCAAAAATGAAATGGACTATGATCAATTAGAGCCATTAAATATGCAGGAATTAAAGTTTTCCGACCGAGTTCGCGCTGCAGCAAATAATATTCCACCACAGAATCTAAATTTAACATCCTTATCAAATACGATTGGGATGACGCCACGCACCTTGCAAAGAAGTTTAAAGCAAGAAAACACATCACCAAATAAAATCATAAATAACATTAAAGTAAATTTAATAAAAAATAGTTTACAAAAACACCAAGGGAATATTAAACGCTCTGCCTATGAGTGCGGGTTTGATAACTTATCAACCTTTAGTCGTTTCTTCTCAAAATCAACAGGGATGACGCCACGCCAATTTACCCATAGAATTTAAAGTGCTATTTATTATATGGCTTTTATTTCTTGTTTATTCCTCTATGATTATCATAACTTTACAAATTAAAAATAGAGTATTATGAAAACGATTGGCCTACTTGGCGGTATGAGCTGGGAATCCACAACAAGTTACTACAAAGCAATTAACACGGAAGTGAATCGTATTCTTGGCGGGTTGCATTCAGCTAAAATCGTGCTGGTCAGCGTCAACTTTGAACCCATCGCACAGTTACAAGTTGCAGGCCAATGGAACCAAGCCGCTGAACTCCTATCCCAAAATGCACAACAGCTAGAGTCTGCTGGCGCAGATATTTTACTAATTTGCACAAATACCATGCACAAAATCGCTGACGAAGTCGTACAAGAAATTCGTATACCGCTTCTCCATATTGCGGATTGCACAGCAAAACAAATTCAAGTCTCGAAACTCAACAAAGTTGCTTTACTGGGGACTCAATTCACCATGGAACAACCCTTTTATCAACAGCGACTCAAACAGGCTTATGCCCAAACGGCGGACGAGACTTGTAGTTTAGAACTCGACATTTTAATTCCGACTCCTCAACAAAGGCAGCTTGTTCATCAGATAATATTTGAAGAGTTATGTCACGGCATAATCAATCCAGAGTCGAAGTCTGCACTTATCAAGATCATCAATCAGCTGCAACAACAGGGCGCTCAGGGGATCATTTTAGGGTGTACCGAACTCGCACTACTGATAAATGCGCACTCTGTTGATATCGCAGTGTTTGACACAACGCTAATCCACGCCAAAGCCGCTGTAGAGTTTGCCCTAACTGCCAGTGATTAACGAATCAAACCATCGAAGATAGAATCCACAATTCATACCCGCAACTGCTGCTAATCTTTCTCTTGTAGTTGATATGTTTGACTCTGCCAATCAAATTTATACTCTCTCCCTTGCCACTCATATACTGTGCCGCCGTTCACCTGCTTAACCCGAGCGTTGGCAGGCAAACGCTTTAAGCCGCTTTGAATAGCGACATGTGTTGTGGTTCGCTGTGTTGATTGTGACGGAACAGGCTGCTTTCTTTCTCGACTAACAGAATTTAGTGGGATTGATATTCCGATTCCAGAATATGGACGGTTCCAGTAGTAACTGCCCCATCCACCATACCAATGGCGGTTCCAGCCATATCGCCAATAGGGGTCACGCCAGCGCCATGGATCATGCCAGTGCCTATTTTTTGAATAATGCTTTGATAAATGCTTTGGCTGCTGAACTTTACTTTTATTTGCTCCCCAAACCGTTGTCGGCAGTGTTATCAACGTGACCCCTACTAACAACATGGTCGGAATAGCAATTGACACAAAACGGGGCATCTTTTCTCCTACCAATTCACACCAGTCCAGTATCATCGACTGCCATAAATGCAGTGATAAGCGTGTATTTAGTATAGTCGGCAAACCTGATACAAGGCTGAACAGACGAATTAAATTACCTTTATCACACGGCACCAATTTATCCGGCGCATTTCACAAGCTTTATTAACTCCATGCACTTACTCCAAACAATGAATTTGTTCAGCAAAGTCCACTCCTTTGACCTTAACCCAAAATGACTTTAATGCTATAGTGCGCTCCACATCACATTTTAGCAGTAAGGTTATTTCCATATGAGTTTTAAGGATTTACGCAGTTTTATCGACCATTTAGAGCAAAATGGCGAACTGAAACGCATTGCTTATCCCGTTGACCCTCATCTCGAAATGACAGAAATCGCCGACAGAGTATTACGCTCTGGTGGGCCTGCTTTGCTATTTGAAAACCCCACAGGCAATAACATGCCGGTTCTCGCCAATTTGTTCGGCACCCCAAAACGGGTCGCAATGGCGTTGGGCAAAGAAGATCCCATCGCCCTTAGAGACGTGGGTGAGCTATTGGCTTTTTTAAAAGAACCTGAGCCGCCTAGTGGTTTTAAAGATGCTATCGCCAAAGTGCCCATGTTTAAACAAGCTTTAAATATGCCCCCGAAAAAGGTGAGAAGTGCTCCTTGTCAGCAAGTGGTGACCAGCGGCGACGATGTCGATTTAACGAAACTTCCAATTCAACATTGTTGGCCGGGAGATGTCGCTCCTTTAGTCACCTGGGGATTAACCATTACCAAAGGACCTCGGCAGAAGCGGCAAAATCTTGGTATATATCGCCAGCAACTCTTGAGCAAAAATAAGCTGATCATGCGCTGGCTTGATCATCGCGGCGGAGCGCTTGATTTTAAGGACTTTAAAGAAAAGCACCCAGGCGAGCGTTACCCTGTTGTTGTTGCATTAGGTTCAGATCCTGTCACTATTTTAGGTGCCGTCACGCCAGTGCCTGACTCAATGAGTGAATATGCTTTTGCAGGCCTATTACGCGGAGAAAGAACCGAGGTCTGCAAGGCTATCAGCTGTGATTTAGAAGTACCTGCGACCAGTGAGATCATTTTGGAAGGTTATATTGACCCAGAAGAAATGGCGGAAGAAGGGCCTTATGGCGACCACACAGGGTATTACAATGAAACTGACAGCTTCCCTGTTTTCACTGTTACTCATATGACCCAACGTAAAGATGCCATCTACCACAGCACTTATACCGGCCGCCCACCTGATGAGCCAGCGATGCTTGGTGTGGCACTCAATGAAGTCTTCGTCCCGATTTTACGCAAGCAGTATCCAGAGATCATTGATTTCTATTTGCCGCCAGAAGGTTGCTCATACAGGATGGCTGTGATTTCCATTCGCAAACAGTATGCGGGACATGCTAAGCGCGTCATGATGGGCGCATGGTCTTTCTTACGCCAATTTATGTATACCAAGTTTATTATCGTCGTCGATGAAGATGTCAATTGTAGAGATTGGCAAGATGTCATTTGGGCGATCACGACGAGAATGGATCCTAAGCGCGATACCGTGATGATTGACAATACGCCGATTGACTACTTAGATTTTGCCTCTCCCGTTGCAGGTCTTGGTTCTAAAATGGGTCTCGATGCGACCAATAAGTGGCCCGGTGAAACAGACCGAGAATGGGGTACACCAATCGTGATGGATGAGTCAGTGAAAGAAAAAGTAGATCAAATTTGGAATGAGCTCGGCATCGAGTAAATTTGTGGGCGGCGTAGACTAATTTGACTCTATCGCCACCTTGATACCAACCTAGCCAAAGAACAAAGCCCTCAAAGAAGGGTATAAAGGAAGTAACATGAAACAAATCTCATGCCGTGTTGAAGCACTTGAACCCTTTAATGACGCGGTGTTCAAGGTGGTGCTACGACCTAACACACCACTCAATTTTAAAGCTGGGCAATACTTATGTATTGTGATGGATGAGCAAGATAAACGCCCTTTTTCCATCGGCAGCGCACCAAATTCCGAGTTGCTTGAATTACACATAGGGGCAGCTGTGAGCGAGAGCTACCCAATGCAAGTGGTCGAGCGACTCAAGGAATGTTTAGATTCAGGAGCGAGTATTGATATCGAAGCACCCGCTGGAGATGCATATCTTAGAAGCGAGCAGAAACGCGCGCGGCTACTGATTGCTGGCGGAACGGGCTTTTCGTATATCAAGAGTATTGTGGAGCAACAAATTGCAACACAAGATCAGACCCCTACCACCTTGTATTGGGGCTGCCGTAATCGCGATGCGATGTATTATGAATCCATTGCGAGAACGTGGCACGCACAATATCCCTGGATGACATTTGTTCCCATCATCGAAGAATCAACCGCAAACTGGGATGGCAAGACTGCAAATCTATTAGCACAAATAAATGCAGACTTTCGAGATCTGAATGAGTTCGATGTCTACATTGCAGGCCGGTTTGATATGGCAGCGGCCGCTCGGGAATTGTTTAGAAATTTAAATATTGATGAAGCACACTTATACGGTGACGCCTTTGCATTTATCAAGTAACACGAATTAACTAGTTCTATAGCAAGCTAAAATCAAATTGAGCAAAAGGAAGTTAACGAATATGTTTGCGCTTCAATTTCTTAATCAGCAACTTTATGATGTGCTTTATCAAGATATATTAGAGTTCCGGTTAACATTTGACCTCCCCACTGAAGATGCCAATTCGATGGGGGCTGTGACCGATACCCTTCATACTTCACTTATCGTCGAAGAGCTTACAGAACTTGCAGATGCTGACAATTTAACAGAACAAGCCGACGCGATTATTGACAGTGTGTATGTCCTGATGGGCCGTCAGGTGCATATAGGGGCTCACCAAATATCCGATAACATCGGCATCTGCTATTTTATTGATGTTTTATTGCAAGTTGCCGAAACAAAGCAAATTGACTTCCTTGCTTGTTGGAAGGAAATCCACTCAAGCAATATGAGTAAAGCGTGCCCGGACCAGGATACAGTAAATAGAACCATTGCACATTACGCCAACCAAGGCATTGCAGCTTCTGGCAATGCTAAAGGGGATTACCATATCGTCAAATGCGCAAGAGACACCACGGTAGATGCAAAGACAATCAAACAAGGGAAAGTCCTTAAGTCCATCGACTATCATCCAGCGAGCCTAAGGGAAATACTAACCCGTTAATCGTCAACAAATGTGTGTCACAAACGGCCTTACTCTGGCAAAACGTTGCGTTCTGAAGTAATGAGGAACTCTCGCCACAAATTAACAACCTGATAACATTGAATTTAAAGAGCTTGTATTTTGCACCCAGAGAAAGGTTGAGCCAGATTTGTTAATAAAAATTAATCTCAATAAAATAGTGGTTTCAGAATTACAAAGATTGACGAATGAATTTCAAAATCTAATTCACGCATTGATTTAAAAGAAAAATACAATACTAGCAACTTTTAAGGTTTAAGGTTACATTTGTCATTCACTTCTCACTACACCAAAATACCTTCTCCGATGACCTATTTGGTTTTATGTAAACTCTGCCTCTTGCGTAAACCAAAAGTATGACAAACAAACGCGACTATAAATTGACACCCTACCCAATAGTGTCAACGAAACGGACGAAGCCAAAAATTTGTTAGAACTACATACGGTTAAAGTTGCCATTTTTTAGACAAATATCGCATAAAATTAACACTTTGTAGTTAATGGTGGTTCCATTCAAGCTCAGTTTATACTACCTTAATGCCTAGGCGAGTAGGCTGCTTTAGCTAATCTCACCTATAATGTTAGATAGCATCAATTCTGATTTAGATAAAAATTAGATTAATTGCTCATCTAACAGTTAAGCGCTCGTTTGGTATACCAATTGAAATGTTCAAGAAGATATTTTCATTTGGGTAACTGTTGTAGCAAATCTACTTTGCAAAAACAGTAATCAAAAGAAAGCTAAGTTTAATGTTTGCCTTGATCTATATAAGATTTCGCTTATTATATCGAGCGCAAACATCATATAACTATAAATTGATGGTGAGGTTTGCTGAGACAAAATACGGTAACGTATCGGCTTGAATGAAGCGTTAACAAAACGTTAAAGCTCAAACACGCAGGTTGAAGCAACTGATTAGGTGAAAACCAGTTTCCCAAAGGATGAAACTGCGCGACACAGGACGTATCAAGCGTAAACCAAACTTGTAATTCGGAGAGAGAAATATGAAAGGTATCAACAAATCTCAAGGTTTCACCTTGATTGAATTAATGATCGTTGTTGCGATTATCGGTATTTTGGCTGCAGTGGCATTGCCAGCTTACCAAGACTACACCAAGAAAGCCAAATTTTCAGAAGTGGTTGTTGGTACTTCAGGGCTAAAAACTCAGGTAGAGATTTGTGCTTTGGATCTTGCAACTGTTACAGGCTGCAGCGACGGCCAAAATGGTAATGGTTGGCAAATTGCCGCTGTAACCACAGCAGGAAACATTAGTGGAATTGCAACATCAGATGGCGTCATTACTGCTACAGCTATAACCGGAAATGGTCTTGCGGGAGAGACGTATACCTTATCGCCAACTCTTGCCAATGGTAAAGTAACCTGGGCTAAAAGCGGTTCATGTGTAGCTGCTGGAGTTTGCTGAACTGACTAAAGCTAATATATGTACACACTCAATTTCATGAGTGTGTACATTTTTAGTAATCATTATGCCAACGACTGGCCTGCATTTAGGCTTATCCACTCTATTTATACGTAAAAAGCTGCTCAGTGAAGAGCAGATGGCTACGGCTATTTCAAAGTCACGTCAAAGCAAACAATCCCTCGTTTCAACTATTATCCATCAAAAGCTGATTTCCGCTCGTGAGATTGCAGAGTTGTGTTATGAAGAATATGGCACGCCGCTTTTAGATCTTAACGAATATGATACAGCAAGTATTCCCGAAGAGTTTCTCAACAAAAAACTCATCGACAAACATAAATGCTTGCCGCTTTTCAAACGTGGTAACCGTCTTTATATAGCTACATCAGATCCAACTAATATCGCCGCGCTAGAAGATTTTCAATTTAGTGCGGGGCTGCACGCAGAAGCCATTCTGGTCGAAGATGATAAACTATCTATCATTCTTGAGAAAATGCTTGAAGAAGATATCAGTGCTCTCGAGCTTGGCGATATTGACGAAGAAAGCCTAGCAGATATAGAAGTCACAGATACTGATAAAAGGCACGATGAAGATGTTGGTGATGGAACCGATGATCAGCCCATCGTCATCTATATTAATAAAATTCTCACTGACGCGATTCGCAAAGGTGCCTCAGACTTACATTTTGAGCCCTATGAGAAGCGTTACCGAATTCGTTTCCGAGTTGATGGGATTTTGCATGAAGTATCCGAGCCACCAATTAATCTAGCAGGACGTATCGCAGCCCGATTAAAAGTGATGTCAAAACTCGATATCGCCGAGCGCCGAGTCCCGCAAGATGGCCGTATTAAAATGAAATTGTCTCGCTCAAAGTCCATCGATTTTCGTGTCAGTACTTTACCAACCTTGTTTGGCGAAAAAATTGTAATGCGTATTCTTGACTCTTCGTCAGCGCAACTCGGCATTGAGAAGCTTGGCTATGAAGATGAGCAACGCGCACTTTATGAAGAAATGCTCTCTAAGCCGCAAGGCATGATTTTGGTGACTGGCCCGACGGGTTCGGGGAAAACCGTTTCCCTGTATACCGGTCTAAACATCCTCAATACTCAAGAGCGAAATATTTCAACCGCTGAAGACCCTGTTGAAATTAATTTAGAAGGCATTAATCAAGTCCATATTAACCTCAAAGCTGGACTCACCTTTCCTGCTGCACTGCGCTCGTTCCTCCGTCAAGATCCGGATGTAGTGATGGTCGGTGAAATCCGCGATTTAGAAACAGCTGAAATTGCCATTAAAGCAGCACAAACCGGTCACCTCGTTTTATCCACCTTGCATACAAACTCCTCAGCAGAAACGCTGACGCGATTAATCAACATGGGTGTTCCCGGCTATAATATCGCTAGCTCAGTCAATCTAATTATTGCTCAGCGCCTGTCACGGCGCTTATGTAGCGAATGTAAGCAACCTGAAGAAGTATTGGACAGCGCATTACTCCAGCTTGGCTTTACTGAAGAACAAATCAGTGATGGTTTTACAGTATATAAGGCCGTTGGATGCGAGCTATGTTCTGGCGGCTACAAGGGGCGCGTCGGTATCTACGAAGTCATGAAAATGTCAGATGAAATAGCACGAACCATTATGGAAGGCGGCAACTCTCTGCAAATTGCCACTATTGCTAAACAACAGGGTATGAAAGATTTACGTCAGTCAGGCTTATTAAAAGTCATTCAAGGCGTGACCAGTATCGCTGAAATCGACCGCGTAACCAGTTTTTAGCGCTCTTCACTGTGCTGACTGACTAACTACGAAATTACGAACTAGTTCACCACGTTAAGCTCATGGCGAACTTGAAGAGCAAGAACCGAATCAAGGAATGGCTATGGCGCTCGCATCCAAAAAGAAAGTCCATAAACATAAGCAAAGCAACAAAACAATTCAAAAAAGTCAGCCTAAAATTTACACCTTTGAGTGGAAAGGTACCAACCGGGATGGGCAAAAAACCGCAGGTGAACTTCGTGGCGCTTCCATTACAGAGATAAAAAGCCAGTTAAAATCTCAAGGCGTCAACCCTAAGCTTGTAAGAAAGAAGTCCGCACCATTATTTAAGTCTGAAAAAAAAATAAATGCCATGGATATAGCCATGGTTACAAGACAAATTGCAACAATGTTGACAGCTGGAGTACCTCTGGTCACAACACTCGAACTATTAGGAAAGGGACACGAAAAAGTAAAAATGAGGGAGCTCTTAGGAGCTATAGTCAACGATGTTCAATCAGGTATCCCCCTTTCAGATGCCCTTCGACCACATCGATTATATTTTGATGAACTCTATGTTGATTTAGTTGCTGCTGGTGAGCATTCAGGATCTTTAGATATCGTGTTTGACCGCATCGCCACATATAGAGAAAAAGCCGAAGCTCTGAAATCGAAAATAAAAAAAGCTATGTTCTACCCAGCTGCAGTTGTAGTTGTTGCTATCGGTGTAACGGCTCTATTACTTTTAGCAGTTGTTCCTCAGTTCGAAGAAATTTTTGCTGGATTTGGTGCAGAATTGCCTGCTTTTACACAACTTATTATTAATCTATCTCGCTGGCTACAATCTTCATGGTACTTCTTTGCTATAGGTATAGTTGTCTCGGGCTATATGTTTGTTAAAACCCACCGCAACTCGCAGAAATTCCGGGATCAAGTCGACGCGTTTGTTCTCAAAATTCCTGCTATTGGCCCTATCTTACATAAAGGCGCCATGGCACGTTTTGCACGTACTTTAGCGACTACATTTGCAGCAGGCGTCCCATTAATCGACGGACTAGAATCCGCCGCTGGAGCATCAGGCAATGCAGTTTACCGCGATGCGGTGATGAAGATCCGGGCTGAAGTGATGTCTGGAATGCAAATGAACGTAGCTATGCGTACCACAGGATTGTTTCCTGACATGCTCATTCAGATGGTGATGATTGGCGAAGAATCGGGCTCTCTTGATAATATGCTCAATAAGGTTTCCAACATATATGAAATGCAAGTTGATGATGCAGTTGATGGGCTTTCAAGCCTGATCGAACCCATCATGATGGTTGTAATAGGAATCTTAGTCGGCGGCTTAATTGTCGGTATGTACTTGCCAATCTTCCAACTCGGTAAAGTCGTTGGTTAGCCCATCTAGTAATGGCTATTGATACTATAAAAACTCAATGAATAAGAAGTGTATCTAATGTCCGAAATTGTTAATATTTTTAGTCAAAATTTATGGCTGTTCGTTTTTGTTACTTTTATATTTGCCGCGACAGTTGGTAGTTTTCTTAATGTAGTCATTCATCGATTTCCAGTGATGTTGAAAAGAGAATGGCAACAAGAATGCAATCAATATCTCAATGAGTACCATACTGAATTACTAACGAAATTAGGAAAAACAGCACTAGAAAAGCCGATTGATCCCTACCCCGCTAAATACAATTTAGTTGTGCCAACATCAGCTTGCCCAAAATGCAGCGCCAAAATCAAGCCATGGCATAACCTGCCTATACTAGGCTGGGTCATGCTCAAAGGAAAATGTGCAGAATGTAGCAATGCTATTTCCGCTAGATATCCTATTATTGAGCTCGCGACAGGTTTACTAGTTTCAGTGCTGGCCTGGAAGCTAGGGCCGACCTCACAATTTCTACTGGCAGCAATCTTTACATTCGCTCTGATTGCGCTCACTGGTATTGATTTAGATGAGATGCTTCTCCCTGACCAATTAACTCTTCCTCTCCTTTGGATAGGTTTAGCGGTAAACTACTTTGGGGCTTTTACCACCCTACAAGACGCAGTTATAGGTGCGATGGCTGGTTATCTTTCATTGTGGTCAGTATTTTGGCTCTTTAAAATTGCAACCGGGAAAGAAGGCATGGGCTATGGCGACTTTAAATTGCTCGCAGTTATTGGCGCTTGGCTAGGTTGGCAGATGCTTCCACTTGTAATTATCCTGTCCTCACTCGTTGGTGCAGTTGTTGGTATCACGTTAATTGCTTTTAAAAAGCTAAATCAAGGTAACCCAATTCCGTTCGGCCCCTATCTCGCTGCTGCTGGCTGGATTGCACTCGTCTGGGGCGATACCATCGTCAATTCATACTTAGCGACCTTATAACATCTTCGAATCGGTAGCGACTTTATGGCAAAATTTATTGTTGGATTAACCGGAGGAATTGGGAGCGGTAAAACCACGGTGGCAACCCTTTTTTCTGAGCAAGGCATCGAACTTATTGACGCTGACATTGTGGCTAGGCAAGTCGTAGAACCCGGTTCACTTGGCTTACAACAAATTACCCATCACTTCGGTACGGGCGTACTCACTGCCCAAGGAACCCTTAACCGAGAAAAGCTAAGAAACATCATTTTCAACTCCCCTAGCGAGCTTGAGTGGCTAAATCAACTACTTCACCCGTTAATTCGAACTAAAATGCTAAAAGACGTCGAAAATGCGAACTCGCCATATGTTCTTATGGTTGTCCCCTTGCTATTTGAGAATGGGTTAGATAGCTTAGTCAATCGGACTTTAGTGGTTGATATTTCGCCTGAGAATCAACGAAAAAGAGTGTTAGCTCGAGATAATAGTAGCCCAGAAGTCATTGATAGCATCATTGCAACGCAAATGGGTCGCCAAGAGAAGCTCTCAAAAGCCGACGACGTCATAGATAATCAAGGACAGATATCTGCGTTAGAGCAAAAAGTTTTTGCGCTACACCAAAAGTATCTGCATTTGTCAAAAATATAATAAGAACATTTATGACTGAATTGATTTACGAACAGCCGCTGAATGAGAAAACACGGAGCTACTTGCGCTTGGAGCATCTTGCAGAGCAATTGCACGATAATCTGCTACATGATCAAAAGCACCGCTGTTTTTACCCGTTATTTTCGCTTTGCGAGTTAACAGAGCGCTGTGATTATCGCGGTGAAATATTAAAAGATATAGACCGGCAGATCCTCTCTCTCACTAATACCAAACAACCCCATATCGACACTCAAACAACAACGCAGCAGATCAATCGGTTGAAGGAATATAGAGAGTCTTTGCAAAGCTCTGAACGCTTGGGTACTCATCTCAAGCAAAATCGTTTTTTATCAGCATTACGACAGCGATTTAGCATGCCTGGTGCTAGTTGTAACTTTGACCTGCCCCAGCTTCATTTCTGGCTAGCGAAACCATTAGAGCAGAGACAACGAGAATTCCAGCAATGGATTTCAGCATTTGAAGCAATTCTAAATCCAATCCAATTACTGCTACAAATTACTCGAGAAACCTCGTCTTTTCGCCAAGAAACTGCTCACGCCGGATTTTTTCAAGGTGGCAGTTCTGAACCCTTGTCACTCATACGTGTAAAAATCAATGCTAATCAGGGCTGTTACCCAACTATTAGTGGGCACCGCAATCGTTACGCAATTCACTTCGTGATGTTTGAGCAACAAAGACATTCGGATAACGCGATTAGTTTTGAGCTAGCTACTTGCGTCTAAACCCTCTAAAATAGCGATTTATTCTAGCGACACCTCAATCGATTATGTCTCTCAAAGTCAAATGTCCCAACTGCCAATCAGAAGTCGAGTGGTCTCATGACTCTCAGTTCAAGCCTTTTTGCAGTGAGCGCTGCAAACTCATAGATTTAGGAGATTGGGCTTCAGAGAAACATGCCATACCAGTAAAGCCTGAGTTCGATATTGAAGCACTTGATGAAATAGGATTCGAAGAAGCAGATTTCTTTAAGGATGACTCCCATTGAAAAGAATCCATGTTGCAGTCGGCGTCATCGTTAATCCTGCAAAAAAGATTTTAATTGCACAACGACCGATTAACCTTCACCAAGGCGGAAAATGGGAATTCCCAGGAGGTAAAGTTGAAGCAAACGAATCCGTCTCACAGGCTTTAACAAGGGAACTCTTTGAGGAAGTAAATCTAGTCGTTCAGTCAACAACGCCATTAATGAATATTTCCTATGACTATCCCGACAAAAATGTACTTTTAGATATTCACTGGGTTCACAATTTTCAAGGTCTTGCAAAAGGCAGAGAAGGCCAACCAATCAAGTGGGTAACCAAAGAACAGCTGCCAAACTTTGACTTTCCAGAAGCCAATAGTGCCATCGTCAATCATATTTTAAATACAACCCTATAAGCGTTGTTTGAACCGACGATTAGCTCGACTAAGTGTCATGCTTCTCTAAACGGACTCTAGTGGCCGTGGATGGTCAAATTAAACAGTAGAATTTGCTCACTTGCATGCATTGCACTAAATCGATGACCCGTTAAAAACAACACGCACAAAAAAGCCCGCTGCAGTGCAGCGGGCTTTCTCATTTCTCTTACGAGAATAATTAGGCGCCTGGAAATGAAT
>NZ_BMPZ01000020.1 GCF_014647855.1 Shewanella gelidii
TTACTTTTAAGATATGAACGGATCCGTTTTAGATCAGAATAATACTCAACATTGAAAAAAACTGCACAGCCTAAGGCTAGTAATACTACTAGAATCATACGACATACTCCTTAAACAGCTAACGCCCTGTTAATGGGCAAAATTATGTTGGCTAAAATGTGAAGCGGAGCGAAACCAAGCCAACGTAATTTTGTCCACTTTAACAGCTTGTTAGGTAAGCCTTACCACTCAGAATTTTGTACTTTGCTTTTTAGATACTCAAGAAAGTCATCATCTTCGACGTTGAACAAGTCAAAACCTGTTTGTTTAAACCCATCATTCTCCGCGCTTTCCACTTCGCCCACGCCAGAGTTAATTTGAGAATATCCATTTTGTAAAATATAGATAAGCTGATTAAATCTTAAATCTGGATTTTTCGTCCAAAGTTGATTTATTAGTTCTAAAAATTTGTTAATTCTTTGCGGATCTCTCATTTAAAACTCAATCCCAGAATGGCTACCTAACGCCTCAATAAGAGGCCAAATTATGCTTGGCTATACTTTGTGAGGAACGAACACTTGCCAAGCGTAAGGCGTCCGACTTTATTGACTTGTTAGGTAACTATTTAAACCAACCTGACAAACTTTCTACATCTATGAACTCACAACCATTTGACTCAGTTATATGAAGAGTAGAATGCACTGCGTAGTCCTTTTTTATTTGAATATGCACACCATGAAATTTAGGACTTAAGAAAGTAACTATATCGCTAGGTGAACGGTACACTTTTTTTACATATTTTTCATCCCAGTCATAGACAGGGGTTGGAATATATAATTCTGAATCTTCGGTATCTTCAAGATCATAAATAATAGCTGCCGTGTCGTACTCCGAAGGGATTCTGATATATAAATCACACAAGTCGGTAAGACGACCACAGGACATTAGTGCTTCTACGCCGAGTGAATTTTTTTCACCAGCTTTAAGAGTAAAGCCTTGCATATCAAAACAACCATTCGAAGCATACGAGCTAAATGCTGGAAGCATTAAAATCCACACTAGATATTTACGCATAACCTTCCTTAGTTACCTAACGCCCTGTTAAGGGGTTGATAATGTTTGGCTAAACTTGTGAAGCGAAGCGAAACCGAGCCAAACTTTAGCAGTCCCGCGCTTAAACAGCTTGTTATGTGTATTTAAACACAGTCCTGATTTTCATAGATAACTTCAACAACTATTTGAGGCATCTCATTGCGAATAAAATCAGCCTCTGATGATAAAAGATAAATCTTTTTTTTAGCGAGAATTCTATCTAACAGAGCTTTGGAAGACGATTTGTTAAATTCCTCGCCCATGTCTAGACCATCATCCATTGCAAGAAACAACTCTAATACTTTAGCTTTCATCATGGCTACTTTTGCAATGTCAAATTTTACTATGGCTGACTTTATATCCGAATCATTCATCGATTACACATAACGCCTTAATAAGCGGCGCAGAATGGTTGGCTAAAATTAGCGAAGAATGAGCGCAAGCCAACCTTTATGCGTCCGTTCTTGATTTATTTGTTATGTGGCCATGCACCAAAGCTAGCGTGGCAAACCCACACATTAAACACCAGATTAAACCACTTTAAGACAAACCATAAGGTGACGAGAAGAACCTAGCGAAGAAATAGAAAAGCAGGACTTCAGCGTTTGTTTAACCACATTTTTTTATTGTTATTATCAGCGGCTTTGTAAACACTAAAGCTGATTAATTGAAAGCCAGTTTACAAGTAAAAACCACTTAATGAAACTGCACTTTTAACACCGTGCGCTTTACTGCCCATAAACCCGAAAACGACACATAACGCCCACAATAATGGGCAAATATCAGTTGGTTAAAATAAGCGACGCAGGAGCAAAAACCAACTGTTATTTGTCCTGATTTATTTGCTTGTTAGGTATCGCCTCGACACGCTAAAATCTTGGGTTCTAGTACTTTCCAGTGACCTCGAATATATCCATTCAATCCAAAATTCCGAGGTTTAAAAAAGTAGAAAGCTTTTGATTTGAATATAGTTTTTGGCTTAGTTATTTGTTTCACTAACCATTCCTCATTAAAGCCCGCCCATTCACCTGCTATAGAAAGAAGGTTACCTGAAACAACTGGCGCTACTTCTTCAGTTAAAATTTCTTTTAACTCAGCTATGGAATACTCAGACTCTGAACAAATTTGGGCAATTTCATCATAAATCAAAGTTACATCAGTATCTAAGAACAGATCAGAAAATGCTATCCATACAGGCTTTCTACTTTTTATTTGCTCGAAAGTGAAATCCAAGACTCAAACCTCATACGATACCTAACGCCCTAATAATGGGCAAAAAATTGTTGGCTAAAATGTTGAGGAACGAAAACAGCCAACTGTTTTTTGTCCTTGTTTATTAGCTTGTTAGGGTTACTTTTACCCAAATGGTGATTTAAAGCAACCACGTTTATACTCTTGAATTGTTATGTCAGCACTGAAGCTTGCTATACCACTACCTGTGGCTAGTTTATTTAATGATTTTAGTGCTTCAGAAGAATAACCATTAGCAAGCAAATGACTAGCAGTCCAACATACAACCCACTCATTTTTATGATTGAGTAAAGGAATTAAATTAGGCAACTCTTTAATATGAGTAATCGCTTCCTGCATTTTATCAAAATGCTCAGAATCATTTAGAGAAGTGCCGTCTCCTTTGGCTATAGCTGACTCACAGAATTGTTCAATATGCGACATACTATCCTTGTAACCCTAACGCTTGGTTAACCTGTTTGACATACTTGGCTGGTGTTTTTGCGTTTTTTGCAAAAACCGAGACAAGTGTGACAAATCTGATTTGAACCACTTGTTAGTTTGCCCTACTGCAAACTAGTTGATTTAACTAAAGTTATAACTTACACCAAGACCTAAACGAAGCATAGAACTTTGCTATTTACCTGATGTGTTATAACCAACTTATAAATGTAAACATGAGAGAAGAGTATAAAACGAGAACTTACTCCATGTTCACTTACAGCGTGCTAAGAATATGACTAAGCACGATAAATGTATCAAAAGATAGTTGCTTAAAAACTATGGGCAACTAACGCCCCAATAAGGGGCTGATAAATGCATGGCTATACTGTGTAGCGAAGCGAAACCGAGCCATGCTTTAGCAGTCCCGCTTTATTGACTTGTTAGGCTTCGATTTTGCCCAAACCAAATTTTATACTTTCACAAACTACATCATATATTTCGTCATAAAACATGATTTGATAATGTTTAGAGTTAGACATATGTGCCTGATTAAACGAAGCTAACCAATCTGAGTCCAAAATTTCATGTATTGCAGCATTAGTATCTCGATTTGCAACTATACAGCCGTGTACTTCATCACTGGCCATAGAAAATGTTTGTACCTTATTTAATATTATATGCTTAAGGTTTTCGGCAGAGTATGTATCGTCGGGGTTGTAGTATTCGAAACCAAATAGAACAACCCCGTTGTTTTTCCAACGAACATTTTGTAATTCGGGTCCCCTACCTTCATGATAGAAATATTGTTCTAAAACTGGATTTAACTTCATACGTTCCCTAGAAGCCTAACGCCAAGCTCAACTGCGGAGTCAGATTGCAGCTGCTTGTTATGCATATGATGCAACGATTCTTTTGAAGAACTCTTCATCGACTTCTTCGTCTGAAAGACCTTTTACGCAATGAACTTTCAGGCGCCTGCCATTTCTTTTGTAGTCAATTGTCCAGCCACTTCTGTTATGTGTCTTTTCAATTTCAAACTTATCACCATTTAGTGCTGTTCCAACCCATGTAGTAGCGCTTAATGGACTCCAGTCTATCGATAGCACTGATTTTTCAAGAGCTTGTCGAAAATCGCTAGCACTTTGATAGCGCTTATCAGGACTATTATTAATTGCCTTATTTATTATGGTCTTAATTTTTCTCGGGACGTGCGGTAGATATTTTCTGTCAGGGTACTTATTCCCTTTAACCGCAGCCCTCCATTCATCCATCGTTGAAAAGTTAAAAGCCATATCTGGGACGTTATTTATTAGACGATAGAGAGTAATTCCCATTGCGTATATATCACTTAGTTTGTCCATTGGGTTGCCATCAATTACCTCTAAAGGTTGATGTGGCTTATAGCCCATTGTATCTGATGGGTCTACGTGATAATCCAATGCCAAGCCGAAGTCTGATAACTTTGCTTCAGCATTATCTCCAAAAAGAATATTTCCGGGTTTTATATCCCTATGCAGGACGTTACTATTGTGGGCGTGCTCTAATCCCAAAAGAGCCTCAGATACAATTTTCAGTGACTCTTGGATCGATATAAATCGATTTTCGAGATGTTTTTGAATAGAGCCTTTGGCTAAGTACTCCATTGCTATGTAGACACATGGAGTACCTTCATATACAAAAACATCAACTTCCTTAACGTCAACGATATGCTTGTGGCGGCAAGCCTCAAGTGTCTGAGCCTCTTTTACGGCCTCGACAAATTTATCCGGATTGGCGACTTTGATTAGTTTTATCGCCCTGTCTGCCTTGAGTAATGGGTCATAAGCTTGGAATACAAAGCCAAAATTTCCATTACCTAAAAAATCGATAACCTTAAACTTTCTGATTTTATCTGGCTTTTTCATAGTAAAAACCATGCTACCAGTGCAGCATCTTTCGTTGGTTTGTCCCAATAAGGGGGATGCATCCCAAGATTGTCGTCTACATACTTGTAGACATCATCTTTTTTCGCAAGACCAAACTTAGTTGCATTAATTCCTTGGCTAGTAAAGTGACTTGCTGAGATATTTCTTTTGTGGCAACAAAGATTCAAAATACCAAGAGGGAATAATGAATTTTGAATTGGCTTGGTTGATTTCAAAACGAGCGGCAATTTATAGCCCACCTGATTTGGATTGTGATTATCAAGCAACAAACATATTTGAGTTTCAAGCCAACCAGACATGCTTGTTACATCAAGCGCTTTAGGATAAACAATCTTGTTTTTATCTAAGAGAGCCACATTGTCACCATCTTTTTCAATTACACAATATCTAAAATCATTAGTAGTAAAGTTAAAGCCTATATTTTTCACTATATATCCTTGTGCTAATACTAGGGTGCATAACGCCACATTAAGCGGCAAAAAATTGTTGGTTAAAATGTTGAACGGAGTGAAAACAACCAACTGTTTTTTGTCCGTTTGAATGCCTTGTTAACAGGCTATTCTCGACTTTCAATTCTTTTGTCCCATGAGTTTATAATCCCACCGACTCTTAGAGTTGACCAATATGGTAGTGCAGCTATGAAATAAAGTGACTTTTGATAATTATTATTAAACTCGTAAATAGAACCTAAAAGCATTGCGCCAATCCCAAGTAATGCTCCTGCCAATAATGATCCAAACCATGGGTTTGTAACGGCTAAACATGGATATTTTGAAGTTGCAATTGCTAATTCTATATTTTGAATACTGTTAAGGTTTTTATAAGCATTATTTATTGCGAACCAAGAAAGAAAACCTGAACCTAAATAGAGTACAAGTAAAGTAACTTGTAATGAAATTATTGAAGTAAATTCAATTGAAAGAAAAGGTACTTTAGGTAACTTTTCTCCTTTACCAATATAAGCTAAAGAATAAGAAATTCCTGCTATAAGTAAGCCAAAGAATACCGCTCTCTGTGTTAATTTTAGCGATTCACGATAATTTTCAATTTGGACATCCAATAGTTTATCCAACACCTACTCCATAAAGCCTGTTAACGCCCACATTAAGGGGCTTTTTATTAGTTTGCTAAAATTGTGTAGCGAAGCGGAACCGAGCAAACTGTAAAAAGTCCCACTTTAATTGCTTGTTATGTGTTTTATACGCTAGATTCAATAACTTGCATATAAAACTCTGAATCTAACTCACCACTAACAATAGAATTATTTTCGTCTGCAACCGTATAGATTTGCTGATTACCTGCAAGAGAGCCACTTCCCTCAAGTGCACTTAGCAAAACATATAAGTTTTCTGTTACAGCCTCTTTGATAAGTGCTAACACTTCGTCTTTGTTCTCAGGGGATAAATCTAATGAATCAAGTTTACTGCCAATGTAAGATTTCTCACTAGCATAAAGCTCAAATGAGATGTCTAATTCAGACTTTAATAAAGACACAAATTTCTCAGAGTTCATAGATATCTCGAAAACACATAACGCCTGGTTAAGAGGCGAGTTTTAGCTTGCTAAACTGTTTGCCGAAGGCTCGAGCAAGCTATTACGAGACCTTCTTGAACCTCTTGTTATGTATTCTTTAGCTTCTTTTTAAGTTGAGACAAAAGTGATACTAAACTCTGTCTTACCGCAATTGCTGAATCACGACCCGCGACATACGCATAGTTTGGAATATTCATGCCGATTCCAGTACTAACATCGTAATAGTAAATGTCTGGACCACTAACGGATAAGCTGTCATATATCTTTTCTTCTTCATCAGAATCTATCTCGTAGTCTCCAAAGCCTTGAATAATAAAAGGCTTAAGAGGTGCTTTAGTATTTACGGTATATTCAATTTCTATTTCAGATTTTGTTCGAAGATATACTTGAATTGGCACAGGCGCTTCAAAGCGAACTAAACGAGGTGTAATCACAATATCATAGTTACTTTTGTCTGCAGTCGTAGAGCCAATATCCACAGTTGCATATGAAGAGTCTAAACTATCTTTTATCGCGTAAGAAAGGTATTGACCTAAATCGTATTGAAAAATCATCATTAACTGTGATTCATTATGAAGGTGCTTGGCAAAATTATCTTCAAATACAACTAACACCTTTTCATTACTTAAATTTTCTGCTGGCTTAAAACTTGTTTTAGGCATAGGGACAGGAGCTGTTGTTTTACAACCAACTAAGACTAAAGACAAAAGTATCACTACTAGATTAATTTGTATTTTCACAGGACTTCCTTGAATACATAACGCCTCGCTAACGGGCGCAAATTGTTGGCTAAAATTAGCGAAGAATGAGCGCAAGCCAACTGTTTTGCGTCCACTTTGAGCGACTTGTTAGCTGCTTAGTGCACCACTAATGATGAAAAGTGCCAACAGAACCACAAATGAGATTATTGTA
>NZ_BMPZ01000021.1 GCF_014647855.1 Shewanella gelidii
ATCTTCATCGTTATCTAACACATTACCGGTGGCAATTTCATCTTCCGCAATGGTGGTGCTGTCATCTGCAAGCACGCTTGGATCATCGACTGGGGTAACGCTGATGGTTAACGTGGCTGTTTCACCGGTGTTGGTGGTGTAAGTGATCTCCGGAAGCTCGCCATTCCAGTCCGGCGCTGGTGTGAAGCTGTAGCCGCCATTTGGATTGATGACCAAAATCCCACCTTCAACTGGCACCTCTGTGCCCGCTGGATATTCAGTACCGCCTACCGTAAAGGTGACGACACTGAGATCGCTATCAGGATCCTCATCGTTATCTAACACATTACCGGTGGCAATTTCATCTTCAGTAATGGTGGTGCTGTCATCTGCAAGCACGCTTGGGTCATCAACGGGGTTGACCACGATAGTGAGCGTGGCTGTTGCTCCTGTATTCGTGGTGTAGGTAATTACCGGAAGATCGCCATTCCAGTCTGGGTTTGGCGTGAAAGTGTAACTACCATCAGGGTTGATAACTAAAACACCGCCTTCTAGTGGCACCTCAGTGCCCGCTGGATATTCGATACCGCCTACCGTAAAGGTGATGACACTGAGGTCGCTATCAGGATCTTCATCGTTATCTAACACATTACCGGTGGCAATTTCATCTTCCGCAATGGTGGTGCTGTCATCTGCAAGCACGCTTGGGTCATCAACGGGGTTGACCACGATCGTGAGCGTGGCTGTTGCTCCTGTATTCGTGGTGTAGGTAATTACCGGAAGATCGCCATTCCAGTCTGGGTTTGGCGTGAAAGTGTAACTACCATCAGGGTTGAGAACTAAAACACCGCCTTCTAGTGTAACCTCTGTGCCTGCAGGAAAGTCGCTACCATTGATTTCGAAGCTTACGACAGTAAGCTCAGTATCTAAGTCGCTGTCATTTGCTAAAACATTACCAGTAGCAACACCGTCTTCGTTGATAGTTTGCGAGTCATTGGCCGTAAGGGTTGGTGAGTCTTCAAATGCATCTTGTGGCTGGATGCTAGTTAAAACTGGGGCTTGGGTTACAGCGGCTGTATCGTGTTTGGCATCGGCGAGGGTTTCAGAGCCGCTACGATCTACATTGATAAAGCTGGAAGTACCTTGCGAACTAGGCGTATTGCCTGCTGCGGTTTCTGGTAATTCTTCAGTTGGATCTTCGCCACTTTCGATTAATTGTTGCAGAGCTTCAATTTCAGCTAAAGCTTGTAGGTCTGCTGTAGGCTCATTTTGTTGCTGGGTATTTGTTTCGATAGAACCGTCTGCTAGCTCGATTTCAAGCGTTGCATTGGCTGCGAGTTCGATTACGGTTCCTTGGCTTATTGCATCGCCTGCTTGTAATACTGCTTCTTTGCCTTCAAGGGTTGCATCCCCTTTTACTGCCTTAATTATACCATCTTGCGACGCAATCATCTTGCCCATATTGTTACTTCCTCAGCCACTAGGAGTTATTAAACTTAAAATAAGGCTAAAAATAGAATAATCCTAAATTTAGCAAATAGTTATAAAGTGTAACTTATCTACTCATCGATATCAATTTATCGGCGCAAATGAGTATAGCTTGAGAGGATTAAAAAATTGTGACAAATATGATTTTAACTGATTGTTAAAGCAGAAGAAAAGTGGCTGTTTTATTCTTCTGCTTAACATGTCAGACCTGCTTACTCCAATGAATTGTGACCGCTATCGTTGTTTATATCCTGTGGGTAGAATTTTTTAAGGAATAACGTGGTTATTGCTCATCCATTCGTCATTAGAAATAACGTTCAGTAACTCTAAATCTTCAGCAAAATACTTAGAATTATTTGGCGTTGAATCTTCCATGCGTATTGAATCAAAATCTATATTTTTTATTTGAACTAACGCGGCTTCTTCTATGCTTAGATCTAATTGTAAATATTGATTTGCAATATTCCCTCTGAAGGATTCAGCGATGAGTGCCTGTTCAATTAAATCCGTATCATCGAATAATGAAATTTGGTTATCTTCATTTGATAAAATGTCCGATAGGTCAGTAACTTCCATAGAACTAATTTGATTAATAACCTTGTCATCTTTATTGTCATTTTCTGGAGAAACAGTAACAATAAACTGGCCTGAATTTGAGTCTTCAAAAACAACCATATCACCATCGAAGTCGTTTGCTGTATATGAAAACTCAATGTCTATTGGTTCTTGATCCACAACGGCATTTGACGACAAATCAATTACCTGGAAGTCCTCTCCGCCAATATAAAATATTTCGATAGCCAGAATACTTTGCCCCTGTGGAGGCTGCTCGGTTAGATCAAGTGTGCCGTTAATGGTCGCGTTAAATAGTGCAGAGCTACCATCGGAATAAAATACTTGATATTGAATTTGGCTGGTGTCACTAAAGTCACCATTATTATTGGTTCCTAGGCTTATTTGTAGTGCAGCAGTGCCGGTAGCACCATAGTTGATATGAATTGATTCTCCAGCTGAAATGGATGTTTGTGGACCAACGCCTATACCATGAGCATTTGAATTGACGGTTGAGGCGGTGCCATTAATATAACCTGTTATTGTGGCTAACAGTTCGGCGTTTGGTAATCCATGGGAATAAATCAGGCCATCATCAGCGACAAAGTAAGCTGAGTTATTTCCTGCAGGTGCGCTACTGATATCATATGAAACTGAGCTGCTTAGTTGAATTTCTTCAAGCATTTCTAATTGATAATCAATATGTCCATTTGGATCTTCTATTGCGGTTAACGTGAATACAGTTGTGCTGCCCGCACTTGCAATCAATGTATTGCCCACCATTTGGTAGGTAAGAGCTATTCCGTTATGTAGAAGTCCAGAAGTTAGCACAGAGAACTGTGTACTACCTAGGCCATCGGCTCCGGGATTAAATAGATCACCTGTTACAGATGCACCTGCGCTATTCACAATATGTATTGGAGTTGATTCATCTAATTGGCTCACAGGCGAGTCATCTTCAATACTAATGGTTAAAGTTGATGATGCGGCATCAATACCATCGCTAACTAGCACTCCAAAATCAATATTTAGCACATCTTCAGCATTGGTTTCAGGGTGGTCTATCGCTTGTAAAACTTCAACGGTATAGTCCACTTGGTAGCCCGCAACATTGCCAGTAATATCACTTAAAGATATTGTTACAATGGGTATTTGCACTCCTGCTTCGAGGATGCTTCCGATCAATACCGAACCGTTCCAACTCCAGGAGATGAGCTGTCCCGCCGAATAATATGAATCCGATTCTGGCCCTGTTAGGGTGATAGATAATTGTTCAAAATCTTCAGGATTTGTGTCGGTAAAGCTCATAGTACCGGTAACAATATTGCTATTGGAGAGATCTTGTGGGTCGCCCATTTCATCTGCGATACCTTGAATCAGACCCTCCTCAGATATGACGAGGTTTTCAATATGGTTGATTTGAGGCGGCTGGTTTTCTGGCGTAACTGTATTTACATTAATGGTTAGTATTGCGCTAGATTGGTCGCCATCGGCGTCTTCAATGGTGTAATTAAATTGCTCTGTTGCGCCTTCTGGAATTTCATTGGCATTCGAGGTTAGTTGATATTCGTAGTCGCCATTAGCGTGAAGTGTTAGGGTGCCGTATGTACCGACCAGAGTAATACTTCCACTCGCATCCATATCTATTGGCGTTTGATTATTTGTTGCTGCTGATACGACCATAATATCGACGTCAGCGCCGGAAATATCATTTGCTAGAACATTGCCACTTGTCGAAGGAAGTTCGAACCCTGTGCCTTCTACAATTCTGACGACAATCTCATAGCTAGTCGCTGCATTTTCATCAGTGTATATCGTTGTTACTATTTCTCCGGTGTTGATATCTCTGAAGCCAATGACTTGGATAGAATATAAGTTATTTTCGAAGCTAAATACTGAAACTGTTTGACCTATAGTGATGATATCGCGAGGATCTGCGCCATCATTTGGCGTTTCGTTGTGGTCAAAATCAATATTGAGTTCCACAGGAGTGATGTTGCCTAGAGCGTCAATTACGGTGAAGCTAATCATCATGGACGCAGAGGTAATTGCAGAGCCTGAGCCAATCACAAAGTTATAATGGGTAAAGGTACCTAAAATAATTTCTTGATTTATTGGAATAGAGCCATTGAGAGAAATGTCATTATCGACAAACCCATACCCTGATTGATTGCCATTCGTGGTACCCCAACGGATTTGGTCGTGGGCGGTGTCGTTATCCGGGCCATCAAAGGTATTTACATTTTGCCCGCCAGTATAGCCGTTCCATACTGCTTCAATGCCACTCACGCTAAAGGAATCGACAGAAACCTCTAGGGTGTCGGTATCATCATTCGCCGTCGCAAGGTCATCATGCACGTTGGCAAGAATATTGGTTGTGTCACTGTCACCATCAATATCAAAAGCGGTTACGGTAAACAAATCTGTGAGTTGATCATTGCCCTGTGCATTGTGGGTTTGTGCCTGCTCCAAGATGTATTGATAACTCAAGACACCATTGCTGTAACCGGTAATTTCAAAGGTGCCAAACTCACCTTGTAGTATGATTGGGTTTAAGGCCGTAGCACTCATAAGTAGGCTAAGCGTTAGCGTAATCGAACCACTATAGCTGTTTGAAAGTACGATTCGATCTAGGCCATCGTTAGCCCGTATATTGAGTGTTCCGGTATCAACTAAACTGTTGCCCCCCGTGCCATTTGGTAACGCAGTTTCATAAACATTTAGCGGTGAAGCAATCGCAAAAATATCGACATCATCGTTTACTGGCGTCACGCTAATGGTGAGCGTGGATGTATCGGTACTCAATCCATCGGTGAGCAGATAAGTCACCACAGGCACCGGACCGTTGTAGTTCAGAGCTGGGGTAAAGCTGTAGCTGCCATCGGTGTTGAGCACCAGCACACCAATACCGGCAATCGTCACTGAATCGCCGGCGCTATAGGTGGTGTTATCGCCCGCGACTGTGAAGCTGACCACGGTGACATCGCCTTCGACGGAAGAAGTGCCTTCCAATACTGAGCCCGTAATCGGCGTATCTTCAGCGGTGCTGACCACTTCGTTCGCATCCACAAACGGATCGGTTTCTGGCGTGACCGAAATGGTTAAGGTTGAGGTATCGGTACTCAAT
>NZ_BMPZ01000022.1 GCF_014647855.1 Shewanella gelidii
CCACATAACTGCGCACAATGAAGATGCGATTATGTATCTAAGCCAATCGGTAGAATAAAGGTGACCGGTTGGCTTTTTTGCATAATCTCTGTTGTGCGAAGTTTCAACAACAACCCTTGTGCGCTGTATATAATCACAGTATAATTGACGATAAATTAGACAGGTTGCTAAGACAATCTGCGGTTTAATAGGTTTTTTAAGAGGAGATTAGCCGAGTGAATAATTATTTAACTCAATAGAAGGCACAATAATAATGGCAAATTCAAAAAAAACCTCCAAATCAGTCGCCAAATTGGCTGCGCAAACCCTTAGAGACAACAAATCATCTAAAATACAAAAACACCTTGCTGGCAGTGTTTTAGCTCAAAGCAAAACATCAAAGCAGACTAGCAAGAAGATAGAGGCTGAATTATCAGCTATTTTGCATAGTGATAAATACAATGAGACGACCAGAACATTTGCAGCATCCCTCCTAAGTCAGTCCGATTCTTCAAATTAGGGATTATTAAGGGGCTTGCCCCTTAATGCAGAGCGCTCTTAAAAGGGCGCTTTTTTTGCGCCCTGACTTTCCCTGCCAGACGCTTTTCATGCAACACGCTTTCCGTTTCGTCGCGGCCAGAAGGCCGTAGGCAAAACCAGCCGGCACTGTTACAAAGTGCACTACAGTAATACTGCACTTTTGTACCATTTTTGGTACTAGCGGGTTGGGAGAGAACGGACGAGCCTTAAGCGAGGTAGTGAACGAAGCGAGCGATTTAGAAGGGAAGAGTCCACATACTTTAACAGTGGACTCTAGTACCGTATTGGTACTTTAAATTACAGCTTTAATTTTTTGTATTCATTATTAACGCTTTCAAGAAATACGTCTTCCAAGGAATTCATTTTACCGGCCACACTTAATAAGTCAGAGTAATGGCCGCTTTCAGAAAATGAAGTTGCAAAGCTTTCTATAGGTTTCACGCAATCTGTCGCCTTGTCAGCTAGTTCAATTAATCCAATTGATTTTAATTGAGAAGACTTTCGATGCATTTCCTTTTGGCATAAGTGCATCTTTTCAAAAATAGGGTTTAGCTCTTCTTCTAAAACAACACTTTGAGGAACTGTATGGGGAGTCGGATATTTTTGTAATGTATTAATCATGTCAGAAAGAGCAGAAAAGTGGTCGTGAGCTGCTAACTGAGCCTCTTTGATTATTGATGCTCTATGGTTTGCTCTCATTTTTGTTGTTTCAATCCGATAGGTCATCATCGTAACAATGAGCGAGCCCGTCAGACCAATTAATGCACCTATTGCAACTTTAAAAACATCACTGCTAAGCAGAACAGTACATTCACTTTCCATGCGATCACTTCTCCATTTGGAACGTATTATCTGGCCTTAAACAGTTTGGGTTCCTGTTACACCCGAACTAACTCCGGAATTCCGGAATATTTTAGTTTTTTAAGGCTTAGCGCCTACCAGCTAAAGCTTGTAAATCATGAGTATATTTTTCATCAGCAAAGTCTTCTGCAGAAGGGATACTAAGTCGCTCAAGGTAGGCTTTGTGATCTGGTATATGTTCCCAAGATGCAAGCGTTTCCAGTTCACTTCTAGCGTTAGTCGCAGTTAACTCTATTATAAATTGATCTAGCGAGTACCTTGTATAAAGCTCACCTTGGCATATTTCATTAGGTGTTATATCGAGAGCTTTGGCTAAAGCTGCAATTTGAGAAGCTTTAGGCTCCGTAGCGCCATTTTCCCATTTTAAATAGGTTTGCTTAGTAATATTCAAAATGTTCGCCACATCTTCTTGTTTAAGGTTCTTTTTGCTTCTGGCCTCTCTAAGTACATCTTTAAGCATCTCAAATCTCAATAGGTACAATTTAATTTAACTATAACACTACTTTTTTACACCTCATCGTTGAAATAAACAAAACATTACCCTAAGGTATAGATAAATGTACTTGACAGGGTTTTGTGTTCACTTGTTTTTTATCGACCGTTTATTCATGCAACAAGACCATCCAGATGCAGATTTGCCTCTGGTTGGTAAGCATGTAATCGAACGAATCGAACTCGAAACAGGTGAACTGCTTCCGCCTTCTGTAAACCAAAAAATAATTGAAGGCTCTTACAGCACCAAATTGACGATTCGTTGTGATGGCCACCGTGTAAGAGTTGAGGGAAATCCATCGCGTTGGCAGCGTATGGATAACTTGTTTGGACTACAAACATTAGATGAATGCGTTGCAGTATTTAATAGTGTTTTGGTTAAACATAATTTACCGCCGTTCACAAAAAATACTCATATCGGTTTCCGGAAGTCTACCCGTACTGAAAAGCTAGAGTTATTTGGAAATGGAGCTGAAATAACTTCCATTGATTGGACGGTGAACCACGAAGTAGGCAAGGGCAAGGAGCAGTCTTTTATCCGTGGCTTATCTTCTATGCAAATTGGACGAGGGCGCAAACCAAAGCTTTATCCCGATGGACATACATGCAATTGGGGAGAAGGTTCCGAATGGAATATGACTAAGCTTTACAACAAAGCTGTTGAACTTAAGAGACATTTATTGAAAGAGCAAAGAAGGAAAACTAACGAAAAAAGCGGCCAACTTACTTATATAGAAAATTTAATCAACTACTGTGAAGAGCGTGGAGTGATACGGGAAGAACATAGTCTGCGCCAAAAATTTTTGAAAAGACACAGTCTCCACTTATATGGCCGCGTAACTGAATCTGACTTCTATCCACATTTAAAAGATATCGAGGCAGCTATGAATACAATTCAAATCAACTACGATGAGCACCAATCAATAGCGCATCAACTACTTGCCGCAGGAGCAGTAAAGTCACTAAGACAAGCTAATACAACAATGAACTATTTTACTCTGTGGCAGCATGGAGCTGATTTGCGTGAAACCTTGTCTAGTAGCCAATTCTACGAACATAAATCACGTTTAAAAACTATTGGGATAGATATAGGCCAACAGTTTGACGTGTCACGAATGTGCCCAACATTAAAAAGATCAGATGCAATTGAAGTAAGACCTTTAGTTGTACCTGACTGGTACCAAATGCCTGTTGTAGAGCAATCAAATGTGTTGTCTTTTAAGGCTTATGCATAGGAGTGCAGCGATGTTAATCATAGAAGTTTTTCCAGAGCATCTTGGTGTTAAATCTAGATCTATGCCAGGCAAAGACGGTAAACCTGGTCGCGCTATTCATGAGCAAATAGCTTATGCGTATTTAGGCGGCAAGTTTCCTGTAGAAATGAAACTTCAAGTTGAAAGTCCTGCGGATGCTTATCCTGCGGGAAAATATCAAATCGACAGTTCAAGCTTTATCGTAAACAACTTTGGTGGGCTTGAGCTTAAGCGCTTTGGTCTAACAATCTCACCAGTGGAAAAGCATGCAAGCAGCGATGCAGTAAAGATAGCTAAATAGGGAGAAATGTAATGCCAGCACAAGGAACTGAGGTACTTATTAATTTTGAATCCGTTTATGAGTCTTTAAATACTTTGAAGCTCGCAGCTCAAGCTTTCTCTGATGTGGCAGACGACTGGGGTGAAGAAGATTGTAAATATGCACTAGTAAATTTGCTATCAGTCAACTTACAGCAGCAACTAGAGAGTCATCAACAAGCTGTTTTTAACTCTTTAAATATCGTTGAATCCAAAGCAGCGTAAGGAACGATTATGCAAGACTCAATCTTAAACAGCTTATCTAAGCTGCGGCCAGTAGCTTATAAAGGTGGAATAAGCTTTGTTGATCGCGATGATGATCCTGATTACCAATGTAAGCAATGCTACAAGCCTTGGTGGAAAGATGAATTAGATAAGCACGTATTTATCGTGTGCCAAAAATGCCACGGAGAACTGCGCGCCGTTACAGAACAAGAGCCTCTAGAAACCTAATCTTATCTGACACGCAATGTGCGGCTCAGCCTCGTGAGAGTGCTGCGCCACACAGGAAGTGTTAATCCTGCAAAGCCATTTCTATTAAATCGGGTTTACAATAACAACGTTAAGCCATGCTGCTGATGCGACGACGAGCGAAGCCTGAGCGCAGGAGAAGCAACACAGCAAGGCTAAAACAGTTACAGGCATCCACACTCATCCATATCCACATAACTGCGCACAATG
>NZ_BMPZ01000023.1 GCF_014647855.1 Shewanella gelidii
GGTGAAACAGCCACGTTAACCATCAGCGTTACCCCAGTCGATGATCCAAGCGTGCTTGCAGATGACAGCACCACCATTGCGGAAGATGAAATTGCCACCGGTAATGTGTTAGATAACGATGAAGATCCTGATAGCGATCTCAGTGTCGTCACCTTTACAGTAGGTGGTACCGAATATCCAGCGGGCACTGAGGTGCCAGTAGAAGGCGGGATTTTAGTCATCAATCCTGATGGCGGCTACAGCTTCACACCAGCGCCGAACTGGAATGGCGAGCTTCCGGTGATCACTTACACCACCAACACTGGTGAAACAGCCACGTTAACCATCAGCGTTACCCCAGTCGATGATCCAAGCGTGCTTGCAGATGACAGCACCACCATTGCGGAAGATGAAATTGCCACCGGTAATGTGTTAGATAACGATGAAGATCCTGATAGCGATCTCAGTGTCATCACCTTTACGGTAGGCGGCACTGAATATCCAGCGGGCACTGAGGTGCCAGTAGAAGGCGGAATTTTAGTCATCAATCCAGATGGCGACTACAGCTTCACACCAGCGCCGGACTGGAATGGCGAGCTTCCGGAGATCACTTACACCACCAACACTGGTGAAACAGCCACATTAACCATCAGCGTTACCCCAGTCGATGATCCAAGTGTGCTTGCAGATGACAGCACCACCATTGCGGAAGATGAAATTGCCACCGGTAATGTGTTAGATAACGATGAAGATCCTGATAGCGATCTCAGTGTCGTCACCTTTACAGTAGGTGGTACCGAATATCCAGCGGGCACTGAGGTGCCAGTAGAAGGCGGGATTTTAGTCATCAACCCAGATGGCGGCTACAGCTTCACACCAGCGCCGAACTGGAATGGCGAGCTTCCGGTGATCACTTACACCACCAACACTGGTGAAACAGCCACGTTAACCATCAGCGTTACCCCAGTCGATGATCCAAGCGTGCTTGCAGATGACAGCACCACCATTGCGGAAGATGAAATTGCCACCGGTAATGTGTTAGATAACGATGAAGATCCGGATAGCGATCTCAGTGTCGTCACCTTTACAGTAGGTGGTACCGAATATCCAGCGGGCACTGAGGTGCCAGTAGAAGGCGGGATTTTAGTCATCAATCCTGATGGCGGCTACAGCTTCACACCAGCGCCGAACTGGAATGGCGAGCTTCCGGTGATCACTTACACCACCAACACCGGTGACACAGCCAACCTTGATATTACCGTGACTCCGGTAGATGATGCCGCCATCCTTGCAGATGACAGCAATACCGTCGCTGAAGACACCCCAGCCACCGGCAATGTCCTGGCCAATGACACCGACATCGATACTGCACTGACGGTTACTGGCTTTAATGTCAACGGCACCGATTACGCCGCAGGCGATAGCGCGCCAGTTGAAGGCGGTACGCTGGTACTCAACAGTGATGGTAGCTATATCTTCACGCCAGCACCGAACTGGAACGGCACGTTACCAACCGTGGTTTACACCACCAACACCGGTGACACAGCCAACCTTGATATTACCGTGACTCCGGTGGATGACGCCGCCATCCTTGCAGATGACAGCAATACCGTCGCTGAAGACACCCCTGCCACCGGCAACGTTCTGGCCAATGACACCGACATCGATACTGCACTGACGGTTACTGGCTTTAATGTCAACGGCACCGATTACGCCGCAGGCGATAGCGCGCCAGTTGAAGGCGGTACGCTGGTACTCAACAGTGATGGTAGCTATATCTTCACGCCAGCACCGAACTGGAACGGCACGTTACCGACCGCGGTTTACACCACCAACACCGGTGACACAGCCAACCTTGATATTACCGTGACTCCGGTAGATGATGCCGCCATCCTTGCAGATGACAGCAATACCGTCGCTGAAGACACCCCAGCCACCGGCAACGTTCTGGCCAATGACACCGACATCGATACTGCACTGACGGTTACCGGCTTTAATGTCAACGGCACCGATTACGCCGCAGGCGATAGCGCGCCAGTTGAAGGCGGTACGCTGGTACTCAACAGTGATGGTAGCTATATCTTCACGCCAGCACCGAACTGGAACGGCACGTTACCGACCGTGGTTTACACCACCAACACCGGTGACACAGCCAACCTTGATATCACCGTGACTCCGGTGGATGATGCTCCTATAGCCGTTGATGATTCAATAACAGTGCAAGAAGACACACCATTTTCGTCAGTGGTGGATTTAGATGCAAACGATTTTGACCCTGACGGAGATGCACTCAGTGTTATTGCAGGGACCTTTAACACAACCGAAGGCGGCACCATTGTCATTGCAGCCGATGGTAGTTACGTTTATACGCCTCCAGCGAACTTTAATGGTATTGATACCGTT
>NZ_BMPZ01000024.1 GCF_014647855.1 Shewanella gelidii
AAAGCTAACCAGTGCGGGTTGGCCTTCAGCTGGCTTAGGAATGTTCATTACATTCACAATGACTGGCTTTTTGCCGAGTAAGTGGTTTTGGCCTACGAATGCGTTCATCCACGCGCCACCACGTTTACCTTCACGGGCAAAGTAATCTGCGTAAGTCTTTGCTGCACTGGTTAACACTGCACTGGCCAAAGGGCTTGAAGCATCTCATTCGGCGGGATTTCAATGTTCAGATTGAGCTGAGTTGTGATTTGGCCGCCGTGCATGGCGTGGCTGAGTTGCAACAATTTGAGCAAACCATAGGACTCTTGTCGGGATGAGTCTGTGCCTGCAAGCCAGATTCAAGCGCGGGCAAAGCTACTGCGATTGGCACTTGCTAAGTTCGATGTGATTCAGCAACTATCAACGCTAAAAAGCTGGCTGATTGCCAGCGCCAGTATCACAGGTTTTGTGGTGTGGATTGTCATGATTGCCGGTTTATTGCATCCAGTATTAGAGCTGATTTCTGCTTAGAGCTTTAGATATCTAATTTCTCCTTTCTAGCCCCCAATTTATCGACTAGTTTTTGGTAACTTTTTCGGTCATTTTGAGTCAACATTGGCAGATTAAAACGCTCTCTTTCATTGTTGACGAGTTCGAGAGGAAGCATTTCTTCACAATAGATTGCAAATTGCTCTAAATACATTCTTGAGTATGCCCCTTCTTTAATTGACAAAGGTTCATCTAAATCAAGGCGCTTGTGTTTGACCCAAGCCTCTAGTGCATACCAAGTGGATAAGTACATTGGCCCCCAGAGGTTGGTAAAGTGATTTCTGGATATTAGATTGTGTAAAGCCATATATCCGATTCTTTGCATCGTGATGCTTACACGTTGTGCTGCCGCGAGCTCCTCTATATCCCAATTGCACTCATGAATCTTCTGGTGAGCGTTAGGGCAATTACAATAGTTATGCTTTTTGTGTGCATCAGTTATCAGGCGTATATCGGGCTTTAGTTTATCCATTTCGCTCATGGCCCAGCGCAGAATGTCTGCGTCTCTTGATAGAGCTGATTCTTTAATATTGTTCGAGCCTTGCTTTAATCCATATAGTAGTAAACCCGTGAGAACTACCATTAAGATATTTGTTATTCCAGAAACACCATTCCAGTCGAATGTGGTTAACTGAATATTGAAATCACTGAACATAAACATCCCTAAATGAATTAGCTGAATCGCTTCTATGTCTGTATAATATTTTGTTTTAAATGAGGTTTCAATCAAGTTTCATTTAGTTACTTTGAAGAGTTCAATAATAAAAAACCGGAGGTTAATACCTCCGGTTTTTTGCTTTAAGCCAGATGCGTTATTGGCTTTGGCTCGTCAAACTGTGCTGATTATAGTAGGCCGCGACGGATCAGCAGTCCGGCAACTTCAGGCTTGGCGCCTTTGAAGTTTAGGTACTGCTGGTTCGGGTCGATTGAGTTGCCTTTGGAGTAGATGGTTTCGCGAATTTTGTCGCCATATTCACGGGTTAAACCGCCATTCTTTGCCATGTAATTAAATGCATCTGCGGCAAGCACTTCACTCCACATGTAGGCGTAGTAGCCCGCAGAATAGCCGCCGGCAAATACGTGTGCAAAGTAGTTAGACTTGTAACGTGGTGGCACGTAATCAGATTTTACGCCATTTTTACGGAGCGCTTTGTCTTCAAAATCAGCGAGTGACTCAATTTTAGTGCCGGGTGCGATGCTGTGCCATTCCATATCTAGCAAAGCTGCAGCAACATATTCGAGGCTATCGAAGCCTTGGTTGAATTTGTTTGCGGCGAGCATTTTGTTCAGTAGATCTTGCGGAATTGATTCTCCCGTTTGGTAGTGCTTGGCGTAGTTTGCCAATACATCAGGGTGAATTGCCCAATCTTCTTGGAACTGTGATGGGAACTCAACATAATCGCGCGAGACAGCCGTACCAGCAAGCTTTGGATACTTCACATCTGATAACATGCCGTGCATGCCGTGGCCCATTTCATGGAACATGGTGGTCACGTTATTAAAGCTAACCAGTGCGGGTTGGCCTTCAGCTGGCTTAGGAATGTTCATTACATTCACAATGACTGGCTTTTTGCCGAGTAAGTGGTTTTGGCCTACGAATGCGTTCATCCACGCGCCACCACGTTT
>NZ_BMPZ01000025.1 GCF_014647855.1 Shewanella gelidii
GCTAGCTGGGAGTTTTATAATCCCAAGGGGCTGGGAGTCTTTTATCATGCAGTCAAAGCCTAACAAGCGCATGTTGTCGGACTGGTTTTCCGCTGCGCTCCAAACCAGCCGCAAATGCGGGCGTTATGTGATTCAACTTACAGCTCAGATTAAATAGGAAGTCAGATGCCAAGAATAAGTTCAAGTGCAGGCGGTCGCGCACTAGAAATAATGGATGTTTCACTCCAAACAGCCAATGATGTTAAAAATATTGGTATCAATAGTGCTCTTGATACCTTGAGTAAAAAAGCTAATTCTATTCTCTCTTTTATATATGGATATGTGCTTACATATGATGAATCATTTGATACAGATGATGAAATATTAAACTGGACAATCGTTGATGTCGTTGACGATTTAAGTGCTGCTATTTGGAATTTAGGGACAGGGTTTTATAAGACATCCGCATCCTGTCAGCGAGGATCTTTAGAGATGGCTTCTGTATCGCTTTATTTTCAAAGGCTTGAAAATGAAAGCCCTATTCAAGGTGGCTATAATGAAGCTTTTTCCAAATGGGATGGAGGTATTTCTTCAACCCCAAATTGGGGTACAACAAAACCTCGATTACAAAATTCACTTTTAGTTAAAAAGTTTAAAGATGAAAATGATTTCTGTGTCATAGAAGAGGCTCATAGTCATTTTAAGTATTTATGTAGCTTCACTCATAGTCGAGCTTTTTCGCCAGAAGATGGCGAAGGTACAAATTCAATGAATATGTTGAACCAGGCAGGTGAATACAATCAAAAGGAATTTGAACGCATTGTAAAAGCTCTGGATGCAACAATAGCGAACATAGCCTCAATCTGGGCTGTAACATACCCACATACAGTATCTGAATGGACAGATGATGGAGTTGGGATGGAATTTGTTAGCCTTGATGAATTGTTCTGCACCCCTAAAGCAAAAAAGGCGTTAGCTTTTGCACGTTCACATACCATCACATAACAAGGCACTTAAACGGAACTAAAGCAGTGGGTTAGTTTCGCTTCGCTACACATTATAACCCACAATTTTAGTCCGCTTAGTGCGGCGTTAGGCTCTCGTATGAATGAAGCTGAAATACTCGAATATTTAACCGACAGCGATGGTAGTACTAGGGATATCACCTTTACTCCGGCCGCTTTGGATTGTGTTGAAGTGTTCACAAAGCTCTTTCTCGAAGCATTTAACAATGGTGAGCTACTGGATCAAGACGGTGAAATTGTTGAATTGTCTGCTGAAAGCGTGATGTCTTACATTAAAGCACGCGAAGAAGGTTGTATTCATGGTCAGCTGAAGTCTAGTGATAGTTTTGTAAGCCAAGTTCATCTGTTTCTCGATTGGCCTGAAGATGAAAAAATAGCTGTTGAAATATCGTATTTTCCAAACGATCTTTGCGGTGAATTTACTACATCGCTATTTTTCGAAACATTGAATAAGTGGTGGAATGCTCTCCAGACCAATGAAGTTTTCGTTCGGTATGAAAATGCTAGCTGGGAGTTTTATAATCCCAAGGGGCTGGGAGTCTTTTATCATGCAGTCAAAGCCTAACAAGCGCATGTTGTCGGACTGGTTTTCCGCTGCGCTCCAAACCAGCCGCAAATGCGGGCGTTA
>NZ_BMPZ01000027.1 GCF_014647855.1 Shewanella gelidii
ACCAACCACTACCATCGCTGGTAAAACCCATCAGGGTTGTATGGTTAAGCCTCACGAGTCATTAGTACATGTTAGCTCAACGCCTCACAACGCTTACACACCATGCCTATCAACGTCCTAGTCTCGAACGGCTCTTTAGAGGAATTAAATTCCTAGGGATGACTCATCTTAGGACTCGCTTCCCGCTTAGATGCTTTCAGCGGTTATCGATTCCGAACGTAGCTACCGGGCAATGCTATTGGCATAACAACCCGAACACCAGCGGTTCGTCCACTCCGGTCCTCTCGTACTAGGAGCAGCTTCCTTCAATCATCCAACGCCCACGGCAGATAGGGACCGAACTGTCTCACGACGTTCTGAACCCAGCTCGCGTACCACTTTAAATGGCGAACAGCCATACCCTTGGGACCGACTTCAGCCCCAGGATGTGATGAGCCGACATCGAGGTGCCAAACACCGCCGTCGATATGAACTCTTGGGCGGTATCAGCCTGTTATCCCCGGAGTACCTTTTATCCGTTGAGCGATGGCCCTTCCATTCAGAACCACCGGATCACTATGACCTACTTTCGTACCTGCTCGACGTGTCTGTCTCGCAGTTAAGCTAGCTTATGCCATTGCACTAACCACACGATGTCCGACCGTGTTTAGCTAACCTTCGTGCTCCTCCGTTACTCTTTGGGAGGAGACCGCCCCAGTCAAACTACCCACCAGGCACTGTCCCTACCCCCGATTCAGGGGGCCAGGTTAGAACATCAACACTACAAGGGTGGTATTTCAAGGTCGACTCCACATCATCTAGCGACAACGCTTCAAAGTCTCCCACCTATCCTACACATGTAGGGTCAATGTTCAGTGCCAAGCTATAGTAAAGGTTCACGGGGTCTTTCCGTCTAGCCGCGGGTATACGGCATCTTCACCGCAATTTCAACTTCACTGAGTCTCGGCTGGAGACAGCGTGGCCATCATTACGCCATTCGTGCAGGTCGGAACTTACCCGACAAGGAATTTCGCTACCTTAGGACCGTTATAGTTACGGCCGCCGTTTACTTGGGCTTCGATCATGAGCTTCTCCGAAGATAACCCAATCAATTAACCTTCAAGCACCGGGCAGGCGTCACACCGTATACTTCCTCTTGCGAGTTTGCACAGTGCTGTGTTTTTGATAAACAGTTGCAGCCACCTGGTATCTGCGACTCCCAGCAGCTTAGAGAGCAAGTCTCATCACCGCCAAGAGCGTACCTTCTCCCGAAGTTACGGTACCATTTTGCCTAGTTCCTTCAGCCGAGTTCTCTCAAGCGCCTTGGTATTCTCTACCCGACCACCTGTGTCGGTTTGGGGTACGATCCCTGTTAACCTGAAGCTTAGAAGATTTTCCTGGAAGCATGGCATCAACTACTTCAGTTCCGTAGAACCTCGTC
>NZ_BMPZ01000028.1 GCF_014647855.1 Shewanella gelidii
CGATACGACACAGATGAAACTCATTTGGGTTGTATGGTTAAGTGACTAAGCGTATACGGTGGATGCCTTGGCAGTCAGAGGCGATGAAGGACGTAGTAACTTGCGAAAAGCGTTGGCGAGCTAGTAACAAGCATTTGAGCTAACGATGTCCGAATGGGGAAACCCAATTGCATAAGCAATTATCCTGTAGTGAATACATAGCTGCAGGAGGCGAACCCGGGGAACTGAAACATCTAAGTACCCGGAGGAAAAGAAATCAACCGAGATTCCCCTAGTAGCGGCGAGCGAACGGGGATTAGCCCTTAAGCATAGAGGGTGTTAGTGGAATGTGTTGGAAAGCACAGCGATACAGGGTGATAGCCCCGTACATGAAAACTAACTTTATGTGAAATCGAGTAGGACGGGACACGTGACATCTTGTCTGAATATGGGGGGACCATCCTCCAAGGCTAAATACTCCTGACTGACCGATAGTGAACCAGTACCGTGAGGGAAAGGCGAAAAGAACCCCTGTGAGGGGAGTGAAATAGAACCTGAAACCGTATACGTACAAGCAGTGGGAGCGGTTCTTGAGACCGTGACTGCGTACCTTTTGTATAATGGGTCAGCGACTTACATTTTGTAGCGAGGTTAAGCGAATAGCGGAGCCGTAGGGAAACCGAGTGTTAACTGCGCGTTTAGTTGCAAGGTGTAGACCCGAAACCCGGTGATCTAGCCATGGGCAGGTTGAAGGTTGAGTAACATCAACTGGAGGACCGAACCGACTTATGTTGAAAAATGAGCGGATGACTTGTGGCTGGGGGTGAAAGGCCAATCAAACCGGGAGATATCTGGTTCTCCTCGAAAGCTATTTAGGTAGCGCCTCGTACGAACACCATTGGGGGTAGAGCACTGTTAAGGCTAGGGGGTCATCCCGACTTACCAACCCTTTGCAAACTCCGAATACCAATGAGTGCTATACGGGAGACAGACAGCGGGTGCTAACGTCCGTTGTCAAAAGGGAAACAACCCAGACCGTCAGCTAAGGTCCCCAAGTGTATGTTAAGTGGGAAACGATGTGGGAAGGCTTAGACAGCTAGGATGTTGGCTTAGAAGCAGCCATCATTTAAAGAAAGCGTAATAGCTCACTAGTCGAGTCGGCCTGCGCGGAAGATGTAACGGGGCTAAACATACCACCGAAGCTACGGGTTCAATACATT
>NZ_BMPZ01000029.1 GCF_014647855.1 Shewanella gelidii
GACAGGTGTCACGACGGATTATGTAAGGTAGGCGCTGCTTATCGAAAGGTAAGTAATCCACGGATATCAGCATGACAACCGACGAACTTACTTGCTTCATCTACTGCGTTAACTCAATTCATTTTGAGTAGAGAACAAAACTAGGCTTAAATCTTTAGGCCGATATTATTACGTTCTGCTTGACGTGGGGAGTCATACCAACGCCACATTAAGCGGCTAAATATAGTTGGTTATAATGTTGAACGGAGTGAAAACAACCAACTGTATTTTGTCCGTTTGAATGCCTTGTTAGAAAACGTGCTGCCACGTAGCCCCGACTATAAATGCAGGGATACTTAAGAAAATACTTAAAACTACAATTGAATTTAGTAAGAACCGTTTAAATTTAGATAGTTTTCTATATGTAACTTCGGCAGCTTTAACTTTTTGCAAGCTTCGTGTTTGAGTATTAATAAAAGCAATAACTGGGAACCAAGATAGCAAACCAATAAATATTGCTACAGCTTCTCCATTGGCAAAAAGATCTAAACCTAAGTATAAAGTTAGGTAAATTACTGCCAACCAAGCAGCGAACCAAAACGGAATACTAAGTAAAGTCCTAGCCTTATCATCTCTGGTTTCTTTGTCATGCCACCCTAAACTATTGCTAAGAGACATGTGCGCTAATGCCAAATTCATATAAGTTTTCTAACGCTTTGCTAAGGAGCAATTGACTGTTGGCTATACTTGCGCGAAGCGCCAAGCCAGCTGTTAATCGTCCCAGTGAGTTTACGAACGAACTTGAGCAACTTGTTATAAGCCATCTTTAGCACCATGCGTAAACAGTAAGAATTTTGGGGCATACCCTGTGACTGTTACATGACCAGATATATAACCCATTAAAAAAATAACCGCAGTAATAATCCATATAAAGTGATCATACGGCTCTGTGAAAGCAATAAATATTATCATTGGGACTAGCAAGAGTGACAGTACAAAGATAAAGCCTGATAGCACTCTGAATGGAGTTCTGACTTTGGCTAATTGTTCCCTAGATATACTCATACTTTCCTTGGCTTATAACGCCCTAATAATGGGCAAAAAATTGTTGGCTAAAATGTTGAGGAACGAAAACAGCCAACTGTTTTTTGTCCTTATTAATTAGCTTGTTATACGTCATTTACGCTGAAAATAAAACGTTGCA
>NZ_BMPZ01000030.1 GCF_014647855.1 Shewanella gelidii
GTTAATTAGGAGTGAATGTTATGCGTTTTCAATTAAGTCTCATCACTCTGTCTTTGATGGCTGCGACAGGGGCAGCCACTCCAACCTCAGTGCTTGCTGCTGACTTTGGTGTCCACAAAGCCAACACCAGTACCGTCAAAACTCGCGATTATCAGTGCAAACGCTGCACGGTGACGACGGGCTATCAAGGGGAGCTCAGTGTGGGCGTAGCTTATACCGATGCTGATGATATCCACGCCGCCAATGCGCTCAATAGTGAAGATGGCACCAGCGGGGTACTCAATGGGGATATCCGTTATCAGGATGACGCTGGTTATCAAGCCAAGCTATACGCCAAAGACATGGGTCTTGCCAATAGCCGCGCGCGGATAGAGGCGGGTCAGTCCGGCAGTTTTGAGGTGGCCGCGGATTATCGTCAGCTCACTCATTATCAAGCCGGTCATGCCCAAAGCCAGCTTTGGTACAGTGATGGCACTCTGACCCCGGATGTCGCGACGCAAATCCAAGAATTGTCTTTGCAACGCAAGAAAGTGGGGGTTGAGGCCCTGCTGCAAACACGTCTTGGCAGTCAGGACTACGCCGCCTTTGCTCGTTATCACAGCGAGCGCAAGCAAGGCCATCAAAGTCGCAGTCTTGTCATGCCAGCACCGGTGAACTTTGGTCTCCCAGTGGATAGCCAAACCGACACCCTACAAAGTGGCATACAGGTAAAAGGCCAAGACTGGCTTAGCGAATTAAGCTATCAGCTCAGTCAGTATGACAATGACATCAACCGCTTGAGCCTGCCTTATCTGGATGATGTGTATCAAAGCGCCCCAGACAATCAAGCACACCAAGTTGCTTTCAAAGGTCAGTATCGACTTGAGCAAACTGTTGTAAGTGCTCACTTATCCCAAGGGCGCATGATTCAGGATGAACAGCTGGTGCAGATGGCAGGCAATCCGGTGCAAAACTGGGATGGTCAAATCGATACGCTCGACGGCCAGTTGCGTTTGACATCTCTGCTGTCAAACAAGCTACGAGTCGGCGCCAGTGTTAATTATAGCGAGCGAGATAACCAAAGCTCGGTTTGGGATTTTGCCCAGCTC
>NZ_BMPZ01000031.1 GCF_014647855.1 Shewanella gelidii
GAGCTGGGCAAAATCCCAAACCGAGCTTTGGTTATCTCGCTCGCTATAATTAACACTGGCGCCGACTCGTAGCTTGTTTGACAGCAGAGATGTCAAACGCAACTGGCCGTCGAGCGTATCGATTTGGCCATCCCAGTTTTGCACCGGATTGCCCGCCATCTGCACCAGCTGTTCATCCTGAATCATGCGCCCTTGGGATAAGTGAGCACTTACAACAGTTTGCTCAAGTCGATACTGACCTTTGAAAGCAACTTGGTGTGCTTGATTGTCTGGGGCGCTTTGATACACATCATCCAGATAAGGCAGGCTCAAGCGGTTGATGTCATTGTCATACTGACTGAGCTGATAGCTTAATTCGCTAAGCCAGTCTTGGCCTTTTACCTGTATCCCACTCTGTAGGGTGTCGGTTTGGCTATCCACTGGGAGACCAAAGTTCACCGGCGCTGGCATGACAAGACTGCGACTTTGATGGCCTTGCTTGCGCTCGCTGTGATAACGAGCAAAGGCGGCGTAGTCCTGACTGCCAAGACGTGTTTGCAGCAGGGCCTCAACCCCCACTTTTTTGCGTTGCAAAGACAACTCCTGGATTTGTGTCGCGACATCTGGGGTCAGAGTGCCATCACTGTACCAAAGCTGGCTTTGGGCATGACCGGCTTGATAATGAGTGAGCTGACGATAATCCGCGGCCACCTCAAAACTGCCGGACTGACCCGCCTCTATCCGCGCGCTGCTATTGGCAAGACCCATGTCTTTGGCGTATAGCTTGGCTTGATAACCAGCATCATCCTGATAACGGATATCCCCATTGAGTACACCACTGGTGCCATCTTCACTATTGAGCGCATTGGCGGCGTGGATATCATCAGCATCGGTATAAGCTACGCCCACACTGAGCTCGCCTTGATAGCCCGTCGTCACCGTGCAGCGTTTGCACTGATAATCGCGAGTTTTGACGGTACTGATGTTGGCTTTGTGGACACCAAAGTCAGCAGCAAGCACTGAGGTTGGAGTGGCTGCCCCTGTCGCAGCCATCAAAGACAGAGTGATGAGACTTAATTGAAAACGCATAACATTCACTCCTAATTAAC
>NZ_BMPZ01000032.1 GCF_014647855.1 Shewanella gelidii
GACGGAGATGCACTCAGTGTTATTGCAGGGACCTTTAACACAACCGAAGGCGGCACCATTGTCATTGCAGCCGATGGTAGTTACGTTTATACGCCTCCAGCGAACTTTAATGGTATTGATACCGTTGTTTACACTGTAACGGATGGCACAGGCACTGATACCGCAACGCTAACAATCGATGTTGGTGGCAGTAATGACGCACCAACACTTGTTGCTGATACCGGCAGTGTTGATGAAAACGCGACACTCACTGTTGATGAGGTGAATGGCGTTCTGGCGAACGATTCAGATACAGATGGTGATACGTTATCCGTAAGCTCTATCGTCTCCAATGCCAATGGAGATACTGCGGCCGTGACTGCAGGACAAGCTGGCGTTGTAACCAATGATTACGGCACGCTCACCATCAATGCAGATGGTAGTTACACCTTTATAGCGAACGGCCCGGCTTCTGAAGCCTTGCCTAATGGTGTTACAGCTGATGTTATCTTCACTTACACTGCAACCGATGGTACTGCACCAGAAACAGAAACACTGACCATAACAATCACTGGCGCCAACGATCCTGCTGACATTACCGTCAACCTCGGCAACGGCGACAGCGATGCCGGCACCGTCACAGAAGATGGCGCGACCGATGGCGATGCAGGCACGGTAGAAACGGTCTCTGGCA
>NZ_BMPZ01000033.1 GCF_014647855.1 Shewanella gelidii
CTGCCAGAATTGGCAAATAGGTAGTCTGCGCCAAGGCTCAACTTGTCTTGCATTAAGCCCGCATAGTTCACGCCTGCACCCAAGTGAATAAATTCATCTTCGATGTCCGTCGACCAATCTGCGCTGTTAAAGCTCTGGCTGCCCAGTTGACGCGAGTCAATCCATTGCTGACCAGCAAAGACATAACCGCTCATTTGCTTGCTAAAGGTCATGCCTAGATTCAGGTCATAGCCATAATCGGTGGCATCAATGAGCCCAAGCTCGGACTGGTCATAGTCATCCTTGGCATAACGTGCTTTAAGGTTCACATTTAACCAAGGGGCAGGGTTGTGAATAAATTGTGCTTCAAACGCGTGACGTTTACGGTCAGCCAAGTCGTACTTACGCAGTAGCGGGTTGGTCAGTGTTGATGTCGCACTGACAGCTTGATACGTACTGCCACCTCGGTCTGCCACACTCGCTTTCAGTTTAAGCTTGGCGTTGTAGCAACAATTGATTGTTGCCTTGCCCCAAAGCCTTGTATCTTGGGTTTGTTCTCGGTCACCATGGCTGCGCTCCACTTCTTTGCGCTCTAGACCCGCTTGCACGCGGTAATCGCTGTTGATGCGATAGGCCATATTGACTTTGTAATCCCGCTTTTCGGTATCCAGCGGCACATTT
>NZ_BMPZ01000034.1 GCF_014647855.1 Shewanella gelidii
CTGCCAGAATTGGCAAATAGGTAGTCTGCGCCAAGGCTCAACTTGTCTTGCATTAAGCCCGCATAGTTCACGCCTGCACCCAAGTGAATAAATTCATCTTCGATGTCCGTCGACCAATCTGCGCTGCTAAAGCTCTGGCTGCCCAGTTGACGCGAGTCAATCCATTGCTGACCAGCAAAGACATAACCGCTCATTTGCTTGCTAAAGGTCATGCCTAGATTCAGGTCATAGCCATAATCGGTGGCATCAATGAGCCCAAGCTCGGATTGGTCATAGTCATCCTTGGCATAACGTGCTTTAAGGTTCACATTTAACCAAGGGGCAGGGTTGTGAATAAATTGTGCTTCAAACGCGTGACGTTTACGGTCAGCCAAGTCGTACTTACGCAGTAGTGGGTTGGTCAGTGTTGATGTCGCACTGACAGCTTGATACGTACTGCCACCTCGGTCTGCCACACTCGCTTTCAGCTTAAGCTTGGCGTTGTAGCAACAATTGATTGTTGCCTTGCCCCAAAGCCTTGTGTCTTGGGTTTGCTCTCGGTCACCATGGCTGCGCTCCACTTCTTTGCGCTCTAGACCCGCTTGCACGCGGTAATCGCTGTTGATGCGATAGGCCATATTGACTTTGTAATCCCGCTTTTCGGTATCCAGCGGCACATTT
>NZ_BMPZ01000035.1 GCF_014647855.1 Shewanella gelidii
GGCATTGTTACCGATGCCATCGCCATCGGTGTCATACACCTCCGTCGCATCCAATGGCATTTCATCACGGTTGTCACCAACCCCATCCCCATCCGAGTCTAACTGCTCACTCGCATCCCATGGGAAGGCATCCCCATTATCGCCAACACCGTCACCATCGCTGTCGTTCTGCTCATTGGGGTCATTCGGGAACACATCATGTTCATCTGCAATGCCATCACCATCACTGTCGATAAACGGGTTGCCCCACACTTCCACACCATTCGCTCGCAACGTGTCAATCTGACTCGTATCTGTAAGCGGAATGCGCTCGATGTTTAAACTCTGCAGCGCCGTCAGACCAAACAGCGGTGTTAAGTCATTCACCTGGGTATAGTTCAGGCCTAAATAATACAAATTCGTCAGATTCGACAGCGCACTGATATCCACCAAGCCTGCGTTGTCTGAAAGCTCAAGATGCTGAACCGGACTGAGACCCGCGAGCGAGTTTGCATTGTCCAGCCCATCATGACGAGTAATCTGTAATTGGTTGAGCTGCGTGAAGTTTGCCAGCGTGCTAAAGTCCGTCACTTGCGTGGACTCAAATGCCAGGTAATACAGCTTATCACTCAAACCACTCAGCAGACTCACATCCGAGAACCCTTCCCCAATCACTCGA
>NZ_BMPZ01000036.1 GCF_014647855.1 Shewanella gelidii
CCACTTTGTGGTTCATGACTGGGGTGAAGTCGTAACAAGGTAGCCCTAGGGGAACCTGGGGCTGGATCACCTCCTTACCTATACGACTAACTTAGCGCATGCTGAGTGTTCACACAGATTGCTTGTCAAAAGAAAAGAACAAAAATGGGTCTGTAGCTCAGCTGGTTAGAGCGCACCCCTGATAAGGGTGAGGTCGGTGGTTCAAGTCCACTCTGACCCACCAATTCTTCGTTAACTCGTTAACTCGTTACTCGTTTAGTTTGCTAAACGTCGCAACAGGTTGTCTTGACTAACCTCGAATTGGCTTCGCCAATTTATTGGTACGTATTTTTGTTCACTGCATGTAAATGGGGCTATAGCTCAGCTGGGAGAGCGCCTGCCTTGCACGCAGGAGGTCTGCGGTTCGATCCCGCATAGCTCCACCATTTACTTCTTTGATTGAAGAAAGTAGCATGCGATTCGGTTAGAGATGCCAAAGATAAATGTGAATTTATCTTTGGCTTTTTTAAGCCCGTTCTTTAAAAATTTGGAAAGCTGATAGTAATTTAGCAATCAATTTATTGATTGTTTAAATTGCAAAATCTCTGTTGTTAATGCGAAAGCATTGATAACAAATGAGTTCTCAAACACTTTAATGA
>NZ_BMPZ01000037.1:0-222 GCF_014647855.1 Shewanella gelidii
ACGCCAGAAACCGATCCGTTTGTGGATGCGAACGAAGTGGTCAGCACCGCTGAAGATACGCCGATTACGGGCAGTGTGCTCGAAGGCACATCTTCCAAAAAAAAAAACGCCAGAAACCGATCCGTTTCGGTCGCCGGCGATAACAGCACTTACAATGCGGGCGATAGCGTCACCATCGCCGGTATTGGGGTGTTGATCTTAAACACCGATGGCAGCTACAGC
>NZ_BMPZ01000037.1:232-529 GCF_014647855.1 Shewanella gelidii
ACGGTCGCCGGCGATAACAGCACTTACAATGCAGGCGATAGCGTCACCATCGCCGGTATTGGGGTGTTGATCTTAAACACCGATGGCAGCTACAGCTTTACCCCGGCTCTGAACTATAACGGGCCGGTGCCAGTGGTGACTTATCTGCTCACCGATGGCCTCAGCAATGACACCTCAACCTTAACCATTTCGGTCACGCCAGAAACCGATCCGTTTGTGGATGCGAACGAAGTGGTCAGCACCGCTGAAGATACGCCGATTACGGGCTCAGTATTGGAAGGCACCTCTTCCGTCGAA
>NZ_BMPZ01000038.1 GCF_014647855.1 Shewanella gelidii
TTGCCCCACACTTCCACACCATTCGCTCGCAACGTGTCAATCTGACTCGTATCTGTAAGCGGAATATACTCGATGTTTAAACTCTGCAGCGCCGTCAGACCAAACAGCGGTGTTAAGTCATTCACCTGGGTATAGTTCAGGCCTAAATAATACAAATTCGTCAGATTCGACAGCGCACTGATATCCACCAAGCCTGCGTTGTCTGAAAGCTCAAGATGCTGAACCGGACTGAGACCCGCGAGCGAGTTTGCATTGTCCAGCCCATCATGACGAGTAATCTGTAATTGGTTAAGCTGCGTGAAGTTTGCCAGCGCGCTAAAGTCCGTCACTTGCGTGGACTCAAATGCCAAGTAATACAACTTATCACTCAAACCACTCAGCAGACTCACATCCGAGAACCCCTCCCCAATCACTCGAAGACTACCTAACGATTGGAATTGCGCTAACGGCTGATAATCCACTACAGGACCAGTCAAGGTTATTTGATATAGCGGTAGCTCTGCTGGCAGTGCATTTAAATCCGTTACA